>JACKHS010000018.1 GCA_020638875.1 Planctomycetota bacterium | reverse complement strand
GAGTGCGGCGCGCCTTCGCGCCCGGCCGGGGGCGGGTGGATCTCGCGGCCCTGCACGGTCACGACGTCGGAGACGGCGTCCACGAGGAGGCCGACGAGGTCGTCGCAGATGCGCAGGTGCGTCAGGCCCTTCTGCTCGAGCTCGGCGTTGTTCTTGAGCACGATCAAGCGGGACTCCCGCGTCATCGAGACGGGGCCCATGCCCAGCGAGATGGCGGGGTCGACCACCGTCACGACCTGACCGCGCAGGTTGAGCAGGCCGCGGACCATCGGGTCGGCGCCGCGTGCCGGCGTCACCACCATGTCGCGGTTGATCTCGCGCACGGCCAGGATGTCGACGGCGAAGCGGTGCTCCCCGATGTAGAAGGTGCAGTAGCGGTACTCGGTCTCGGCGTTGCGCTTCATCGGGCTACTCTCCAAGGCCCGCGCTCGCGAGCAGCTCTTCGGTGGACAGGAACAGGGTCATGCGGCCGTCGAGGATGCTCGAGCCGAGGAGGCCGGGCTGGCGCACCTGGCCGGCCTCCGGCACCGCGCTGGACTCGACGGTGTCGATGATGCGCGTCGCGACGATGCCGGCCTCGACACGCGCGCTGCGCGGGATGAGCAGGAAGAGCTCCTGCTCCATGCCGCAGGGCGGCGTCACGGGCAGGACGGACTCGAGCCGCACGAGCGGGATCGAACGCCCGCGGTGCTGCGCGAACTCCATGTGGCCCACGCGCTCGATGTCGTTGGGGTTGATGCGCTCGAGGCGTCGCACTTCGCGCAGCGGCAGGGCGAACTGCTCGGAGTCGCCGCTGCCGAAGATGAGCAGCGAGCGGGACTCGAGCGTGTCCTCCTCCATGCGCTCCGCTTCGAGGCGCGCCACTTCTTCCTCGATCATCTCGAGGTGGACGCCCGACTTGGCGAGCAGGCCGCTGGCGTCGAGGATCATCGCGACGGAGCCGTCGCCGAGGATCGTCGCGCCGGCGAACCACTTGCAGTTCTTGACGAAGCTGGACAGCGGCTTGACGACGATCTCCTCGTTGTCGTGGAGCCGGTCGACGACCAGGCCGTACTCCTTGGAGCCCGCCCGCAGCACGAGCACGCTCGCCGACGTCTCGTTCTCCGCGCGCTCGAGGCCGAGCGTGCGGTCGAGGCGCACCAGCGGCAGCAGGTTCGAGCGGATGCGCATCACTTCGACGTCGCAGACGGACTCGACGCGGTCCTCGAACTCCTGGCGGTGCATGCGCACGATCTCGACCAGGTTCACCTGGGGCAGCACGTAGCGTTCACCCGCGGCGGAGACGGTCAGGGAGGGGATGATCGCGAGCGTCAGCGGCAGGCTGATGCGCAGCGTCGTGCCGACGCCGACCGTGCTCTCCAGGACGATCTGGCCGCCGAGCTTCTGGATGTTGGCGCGCACCACGTCCATCCCGACGCCGCGGCCGGAGATGTCGGTGACCTGCTCGGCCGTGGACAGGCCGGCGTGGAAGATGAGCTGGATGGCTTCCTTGTCGCTGAGCGCAGCGGCGCCGGCTTCGTCGTACAGGCCTCGCTCGACGGCGACGCGGCGCAGGCGCTCGGGATCGATGCCCTTGCCGTCGTCCTCGATCTCCACGACGATCTGTCCGCCCTGGTGGTACGCGCGGACCCAGATCGTGCCCTTCTCGGGCTTGCAGATCGCGGCGCGCGCCTCCGGCTTCTCGATGCCGTGATCCAGCGAGTTGCGGATCAGGTGCGTCATGGGGTCGCCGAGCGCCTCGAGGATCGAGCGGTCGAGCTCGACGTCCTTGCCCTCGATGACCAGGTCGACCTTCTTCTCGAGCTTCTGCGAGATGTCGCGCACCATCCGCGGCAGCCGGTCGAAGACCAGGGCCATCGGCTGCATGCGCGTGTGCATGATGTGCTCCTGCAGGTCGCTGGTGACCAGGTCGATGCCCTGCATGATGCGTTTCAGGCCGGGCACGTCGACCGAGTCCAGGGCCTGCACGAGCTGGTTGCGGCCGAGCACGAGCTCTCCCGCGAGGTTCATCAGCTCGTCGAGCAGCCCGACGCTCACGCGCACCGTGTCGTGGCGCTTGTCGCCGCTCTTCGCGACGGCCTTGGCCGTGTCGCCGGCGGCTTCGGCGCGCGGACCGGAAGGCGTCTTCTCGCGACCACGCGTCCCGAGTTCGCGCATCTCTTGGATCGCGGCACGTTGCTGGGCCATGGCTCTGCGAATGACTTGCTCTTCGAGGATGTTCTGGACTTCGGAAGGGCTCAGCAGCCCTTGCTCGATGGCGATCGCGCCGAAGGAAGCGCGGGGGGTCTGCGCGTTCTGCAGGCCGATGATCTTGGCGACGTCGGCGTGGTCGAGCAGGCCGAGGTCGACCCCGATCTCGCCGAACTTCAGGCGCTGGAGCTCGGAGGCCTCGTCCTCCTCGTGCTCCTGCGAGCCACCCGCCGCCTCGGCGACGGTCGGCTCGGGCGTGGGCGCGCCCGCCTCCTCCGGCTCGGCCGCGTGCGTGCTCGCCGGGGTGGACGAGGGCGCCGGCGCGAGCCCGGCCGCCAACGCCTCGAGTTGCGTGAGCAGCTCCTCGGGGAAGCTGCTGCTCTCGTCGGGCAGCGACTCGAGCATGCCGCGCAGCTCGTCGACGAAGCGCAACAGGGGATCGCTCATGTCCTGCTGGTACTGCAGCTCGCCGTCGCGCAGGCGCATGAGCAGGGTCTCGCCGGAGTGCGAGAGGCGCTGGATGTCCGTCAGCCCGAGAAAGCCCGCGGCCCCCTTGATGCTGTGGACAGCCCGGAAGATGGAGTTGAGATCGTCCATCTCCGCGCCGCCGGCCTGCTCCATCTGAAGCAGGAGCGGCTCGACGTCCCGGATGTGTTCCAGGGACTCGACTACGAACTCACCGATGATCTCGTCGTGCATGGGGCGAGAGGAGGGGGGGGACAGAAGGTGTGGGGGCTCTCCTGAGCGTCTCCCCCTTGTCGGCAGTTCGCCGCTCGCGGTGAAAGGCTCCCGGCCAAAGTGCTCGCACAGCCCCGCGCGAGGGACGGTGGAGAACCAGCTGAGATCCAGATCGCGGGAGATTCTGGTCTCAAGGCAGTCGAGGACGGTCACCGATGGGGGACTGGCTACTGCCCCCCCGTCGCCCGCACGCGGGCCCACCCCCTACCGTCCCCGAAGCATGTCCGCCAAGTCCTCCTCCTGGTTCCCCTGGCGCGGGAGCGCCGACTCCAGCTCCTCCACCGGCGGTCGCCCGAACCTCGCGGCGATCCTGGACCGCGTTCCGACCAACGTGATGGTCGCGAACACAAAGCTCGAGATCGTCTATCAGAACGAGACGTCCAAGCGCACGCTGGCCTCGCTCGCGCACCTCTTCAGCTTCTCCGTGGAGAACCTGGAGGGCAGCTCGATCGACCGCTTCCACAAGCACCCCGAGTACCAGCGCAAGCTGCTCTCGAACCCCGCGAACCTGCCGCACAACGCCGAGATCAAGCTGGGCGAGGAGACCCTCGCGCTCCACGTCGAGGCGCTCTACGACGAGTCCGGCACCTACGTCGGCCCCTGCGTCACGTGGTCCGTGGTCACCGAGAAGCGTCGCCTCGAGCACGAGCAAGCCGTGCTGGCCGGCATGGTCGAGCAGGCTCCGATCAACATGATCAAGGCCAACGCGGACCTCGAGATCGAGTACGTCAACAAGGCCAGCGTCGACACGCTGCGCCGCCTGCAGCAGTACGTGCGCGTACCCGTGGACCAGCTCGCGGGTCAGTCGATCGACATCTTCCACCGCGATCCGGGCCGCGTCCGGCGGATCGTGTCCGACCCCTCGAACCTGCCGTACGAGTCGACCATCCAGCTCGGCGAAGAGCACTTGGCGCTGTCGGTGGCGGCCAGCTTCGACGCCAACGGCACCTACACCGGCCCCATCCTGTCCTGGGAGCTGGTGACCGACAACGTGCGCCGCAAGGAGCGCGACGAGCGGACCACGCGCGAGCTCGTGGCTTGTGCCGAGGAGCTGCGTGTCTCGGCGACCGAGCTGATCTCGAACGCCGACGCCTCGGCCAGCTCCAGCGCTCTGACGCTCGAGCGCGCCAAGCTCGTCACGCAGAACACCACGGTCGTCGCCGGCTCGACGGAGGAGATGTCGGCCTCGATCCAGGACATCTCGAACTCGACGCACGAGCTGTCCGAGTCGCTGCAGCGCGCCGCGCGCGCCGCCGGCGAGTCGGCCCAGCGCATGGAGATCCTGCGCCAGGCGAACGAGGAGATCTCGCGCGTCAGCGAGACGATCGCCGACATCGCCGACCAGACCAACTTGCTGGCGCTCAACGCGACGATCGAGGCCGCGGGCGCCGGGGACGCCGGGCGCGGCTTCGCCGTGGTCGCGTCGGAGGTCAAGGACCTCGCGCGCGAGACCATGCAAGCGACCGAGCTGATCAAGAACCAGGTCCGCGACGTGACGGCCCGTTCCGAGGACGTCGCGCGCGCGGTCGAGGAGATCAACAACGTGATCGAACAGGTCGCGCTGCTGTCCACCAGCCTGTCGGGCGCGGTGGAGGAGCAGTCGGTGACCACGCGCGAGATCTCGGGCGCGATCGGCGGTGTGGCCAGCGGCTCGGACGAGATCGCCGGTCAGATGGAGGAGGTCGCGCGCGCGGCCGCCACCTCGAACCACACCGCGCAAGGCGTGCTCGAGGCCGCCGAGCAACTGCGCAACCTCGCGCAGGCGCTCTCCCAGGACGCCTGAGCCACGCTCGGGACGGTAGCCGCCACCGCGGGCCCGCGACCACTCGGTCGCGGGCCCGCGGTCTTTCGTAGCGACGGCGCCGGCAGCGGCAGCGCACAAACGGATCGGGCGATCCAAGGGATCGTCCAGGGATCGGCCGGGCGGCGGGTGAATCCGCTTCAGCGCCTCGCGCGGCCTACCCGATCCCCGGTGCAGCAACGAGTGCCTCCTCCGCGCCGTGGTCGCGAGCCGCCTCGTCGCCGTCGGTCGTCCCCATCCACCCTTCGGCACCCCGCCGGAGCCCTGCACGGAGAATCACCTTGGGTATCCTCGCCAGCCTCCTCTCGCCGCAACACACCTCCGGTTCCCAGACCTCGCGGGAGGGCCTCGAGCAGAAGCTGCGGGCCGTGTCCGACACCTTCGCGATGATCGAGTTCGAGCCGGACGGGCGGATCCTCGATGCGAACGAGCTGTTCCTGAAGGTCACGGGCTACCGCCTCGAGGAGCTCGTCGGGTCCTACCACCGCATGTTCGTGGACCGCGAGTACGCTGCCAGTCGCGAGTACGAGCAGTTCTGGACGCGCCTCGCCGGTGGCGAGTCCATCGCCGGCGAGTTCCAGCGCGTGAAGAAGGGCGGCGAGCGCTTCTGGATCGAGGGGCAGTACTGCGCGCTGCGCGGCTCGAACGGCAAGGTCGAGCGCGTCGTGAAGTTCGCGGCCGACATCACGGCGCGCAAACAGGCCGAGCGCCACGCGTTCGAGGCCCTCGCGGAGATCGACGCCGTCTCGACCACCAGCGCGCGCATCGAGTTCGACCTGGACGGGAAGGTCCTCGACGCCAACGCGATCTTCCTCGGACTGATGGGCTACCGCGTCGAGGAGATCCGCGGGTCCCACCACCGCATCTTCATGGACCCGACCGAGGCGTCGAGCCCGCAGTACTCGAAGTTCTGGGCCGATCTGCGCGCGGGCATCCCGCAGGCCGGCGAGTTCCGCCGCAAGTCCAAGAGCGGCGAGGACGTCTGGATCTCGGGCCGCTACAGCGCCCTGAAGGGCAGCGACGGCCAGGTCTTCAAGGTCGTCAAGTACGCGAACGACATCACGCCGCGCAAGAAGGCCGAGCAGACCAACGCGAAGCTGCGCGCCGAGCTCGTGGCATGCGCGGAGGAGCTGCGCGTCTCGGCGACGGAGCTCATCGCGAGCGCGGACGCCTCGGCCAGCTCCAGCGCCCTGACGCTCGAGCGCGCCAAGCAGGTCACGCAGAACACCACGGTCGTGGCGGGCTCGACGGAGGAGATGTCGGCCTCGATCCAGGACATCTCGAACTCGACGCACGAGCTGTCCGAGTCGCTCCAACGCGCCGCGCGCGCCGCCGGCGACTCGGCCCAGCGCATGGAAGTGCTGCGCCAGGCGAACGAGGAGATCTCGCGCGTCAGCGAGACGATCGCCGACATCGCCGACCAGACCAACCTGCTGGCGCTCAACGCGACCATCGAGGCCGCGGGCGCCGGGGACGCCGGGCGCGGCTTCGCCGTGGTCGCGTCGGAGGTCAAGGACCTCGCGCGCGAGACCATGCAGGCGACCGAGCTGATCAAGAACCAGGTGCGCGACGTGACGGCGCGCTCCGAGGACGTGGCGCGCGCGGTCGCGGAGATCAACAGCGTCATCGAGCAGGTCGCGCTGCTGTCCACCAGCCTGTCGGGCGCGGTGGAGGAGCAGTCGGTGACCACGCGCGAGATCTCGGGCGCGATCGGCGGTGTGGCCAGCGGCTCGGACGAGATCGCCGGTCAGATGGAGGAGGTCGCGCGCGCGGCCGCCACCTCGAACCACACCGCGCAAGGCGTGCTCGAGGCCGCCGAGCAGCTGCGCAACCTCGCGCAGGCGCTCTCGCAGGAGTCCTGAGCGCTCGTCGGCGACGGTGGTCGCCGCCAGGGCCGGCCCCGCGATCTCAGGAGCGCGGGGCCGCGCCGCGTCGGCGGCCTGCCGTCGCGCTCACTCGACCACCCGGCGACGCACGAGGCGCGAGAGCTCGGTCAACGCCCGCGCGTGACGCATGCGCACGGCGTCGACGGAGGTGCCGCCGGTCCACTCGCGGACCTGCTCCCAGCTCCCGCCCACGTAGTGGCGCAGCAGGATCAGCTCTCGGCTCTCGTCGCAGAGCTCCGCGATGCAGCCCTCCACGGCCTCGGCGTCCTCCTCGCGCACGAGCCCGTCGAGCGGGAGCGGGCCGGGGCTCTGCGGCTCGACCACGATCTCGCCGCTCTCCATGGCGTCGCGGGCGAAGCGCAGCGAGGTCTCGCGGCGTCGGTCGCGCTTCTTGGCGCCGTGGTAGTCGACCGCGGCGCGAATCTGGTTCTCGGCGATGTGCGCGAGCCAGTGCAGCAGGCTCGACTCCGTTCGCATCTCGAAGCGATCGAAGCCGTGGATGGCGGCGATGAACGTCTCCTGCAGGATGTCGTCCGACTCGAGGAACCCGCGCAGCGAGCGCCCCAGGCGCAGCCGCACGATGCGCAGCACGCGCGCGTAGTAGCGCCCGACCAGGTCGTTGAGGGCCTGATACTCGCCGGCCTGCGCGCGACGGACCAGATCGATGGAGCTGACCGAGGAGAACTCGGCCGCGTCCTGGTCGTCTGCCGCAGGGCCTTGGACCTCGGCCGCAGGAGTCCGCGTCGTGAGCCCCTCGGGAGGGTCCGCGGGCTCGGGCGACGGCGCGGGGCCGGCCGAATCGCTGGTGCTCGACATGGTGCGAGTGCGGACGTGCCGCGCGCCCATGGTAGGCGCAGCCGACGGACAGGCGATAGGCCTCATGGACGGAACAGGGGAGAGCGGGGCGCGAGCGAAGCGCC
Source organism: Planctomycetota bacterium (assembly GCA_020638875.1). Taxonomy (GTDB): domain Bacteria; phylum Planctomycetota; class UBA1135; order UBA1135; genus DUCM01. Next base: position 70,203 of record JACKHS010000018.1, on the reverse strand, counting down.
CGGCGCCCTCGTCCGCCTCAGGCCGCCGCTCGCGCGCTCTCGCGCAGGCTCTCCTGGTAGGCCGCGCGGGCCTCGTCCAGGAGCTTGCGGCGCCGCTCCTGCGGCACCTGCAGGAACTCCAGCTCCTCGCTCCACGCGAGCGCCTGCAGCTCCTCGGGGTCGTCGAGGCCCAGGCACAGGTCGAGCTTGTGCGCCAGGCTCGCCATGGCCGCGCCGCGGCCGAAGGCCTCGTTCTCGGCGAAGCGGTGGTGGCAGCCGGCGATGCTCGCCAGCTCGTCGCTGAGGCGCCACTTGGCGGCCAGCGCGGCGCCGGCGCGCTCGTGGTGGGCGTAGAACATCCGGCCGACCGTGTGCGGCGAGACGTCGGCGTCGGGCGCGAGCTCCTTGGCCAGCATCGCCAGGAGGGCGATCTTGCCGACGTCGTGGAGCAGGCCGATCAGGAAGGCGTGCTCGCGATCCTCGCCGAGGATCGGCGCGATGCGCCGCGCGATGCTGGCCACCGAGAACGCCTGGCGCCAGATCTCCTCGGAGAAGCGCTGCAGCTTGCCCAGCCGCATCACGGTGCCCTTGACCGAGACCGTGAAGATCAGCGAGCGCAGGCCGCGCAGGCCGATGCGCATGACCGCCTGTTCCAGGGTCTGGGCGGGCACCTGGCCGCCGTAGAGCACCGAGTTGGCCGTGCGCAGCAGCTCGCTGGCGAGCGACGGGTCGGAGCTGATCAGCTCGACCAGCCGCGGCACCTCCGCGTTCGCCTTGCCGGCCAGGCTGAGCAGGGCCATGCTCGTCGCGGGCATGTGGGGGAGGTCGAACTCCCCGCGCTCCAGGCGCGCGGTCAGGCCTTCGAGCAGGGCCCGCTCCTCGGGCGGCAGGCCCTCGCGGCGCTGCGCGGCCAGGTCCAGGTTCGTGAGGGCCGGCTTGTTGACCAGGCGGGGCTTGTCCCCGGCGTCGCCGTCCGCGCCGGCGGCGCGGTCCGCAGAGGCGTCCTCGACCAGGCGCGGGCGCGCGCTGGGGCGGGGCTTGGGACGGGACGGCGCCGGCGAGCGGCGCGACAGGAGGTTCTTGAGCCAGGTCAGCACGGCGGGCTCCCGGTCCGGGGACGACCGGGGAGTTCGGCCCTCATCGACCGCCGCCCGTCTCCCGGTTGAGGGTCTCCTGAAATGCGCCGGGGCGGCGACCCCGCGTGGAGGTCGCCGCCCCGGTCGTGTCGTGGTCCACCCGGGCGGGCCGGGCGGGCCGCCTCAGATCACGGCTGCCAGCTGATCTCCAGACCGTTCGACAGGTTGAAGAGGTTCAGGCAGGGGCTGAACTGCGGGTCGCGGTACCAGAACTGGTAGCGCATCGTGTCGCCCGGGTTGACCGAGCCCGACAGCGCGATCGGCACGCTCGAGCTCGCCTGGCCGGAGCCGTTGGCGAAGGCCACCTGGAGGCGGATCACGCTACCGCCGGCGCAGCGCAGGCCGTCGCCGAACTGGACGCCGTTGCCGCCGTTGACCGCGGTCGTGCCCTGGAAGAGCAGGCCCGGCTGGCCGCTGACCAGGTTGATGCAGTTCAGCACCACCGAGTCGCCGGACACCGAGGCGGTGCCGGTGGCGGTCAGGCTGGCGCCGAGGCCGCTCGAGTTCTGGCAGCCCTGGGCGGTGCCGCCGTGGTTGTTGCAGGGGCAGGCCGTGCCGCTGCCGTCACCCGAGCAGAACACCGTGCCGGTCGTCGTCGAGGCGCCCGAGGGGGCCTGGATGTCGACGTTCACCACCGAGGCGGAGTTGGCGATGTCGATCACGCCGGTCGCGGCCTGCGGCGCGGCGGTCGCGTCGAAGCCGAACGAGTACATCGTGCCCCACTTCAGGATGTTGTTCGAGCCGACCTGAAGCTGCCACTTGGCGTTGCCGCCCGTGTTGCTGAAGGTCCAGTCGACGTTGTCCTGAATCTCGCCCGAGTGGTAGTAGGCGTCGCGGAAGTAGACGTTGCTCACGACCACCGCGCCGGGCACCGGCACGGTCCACGACTCGGCGCCGAGGTCGGAGGTCAGGTTCTCGACGACGTAGTTGTAGCGCCAGACGCCGCCGCCGAGGTCGACGACGTTGTAGGCCGCCACGAAGTGACCGTGCACGCCCGCGCCGCCCTCGTTGGGCAGGAAGACCTCACGGACGGTGACGGTGTTGTCGATCGACTTCCAGGCGTGCGGAGCGGCCTGGCCGACGATCGTGCTGCCGTTCGTCGTGACGTTGGTGACCGAGTTGACGTTGATGCGGCGCCAGGAGACGGAGTTCTTGCCGTTGCCCGCCAGGTACTCGTTCGCCGAGACGTACTGGCCCTCGGCGAAGTAGATCGCGCCGGCGTTCAGGGCCGGGTCGATCTCGGTCGTGAGGACCTGCAGGCGGCCGCGGATCGTGGCGTCGCCGCTGGGCGAGGGGTAGTTCTCCGAGTGGATGCCGGTGTTGGCGTTCACCAGGTACTTCGGGCCGCCGAACTTGCCGTCGTTGAGGCCCGAGCCGTAGGTGTCGGCGCAGCCGAGGCCCAGCGTGTCGCAGGGGGTCGACTGGCAGGAGCCGCAGCCGGACTCGTTGACCGCGCAGAAGCCGTGCTTCAGCCAGGACTGGCCGATCTGCTCGAAGCGGCCGTCCTTCAGGCGGAAGAAGTTCTGACCGATGACCGGGTGGTCGGCGTTGGTCCACTGGACCACCTGCGTACCCGGGTTGCAGGACGTCGTGCCGAAGGAGTAGGCGGCGTAGCCACTGCCCGTGCCGTACTCGGCGATGTCGTTGCTGGTGCCCGCGACGCGGAGGACGGTGATGTCGGGGCCGACCTGGGCGAGGGCGCTGGCGCCGAAGAGGAGCACGGCACCGCTGACGAGAGGCGAGAGGGGGAGTTTCATGTAGGGATCCTGCGCAGTCTGTTGGACCTGGGTAGGGGAGGAACCGGCGTCAGTCTGAGGAAGGCACGGGGCCCCCTGCCGGAGGACCCGCTCAGGGAAACCTACCACGATCTACGTAGGAGGTAACCCCCGGGAATGTCGCCACCACGTGCTTCCGCAGGTGCCTGGGGCTCGGGACGCTCCGGGAGGCGGCGTGAGAGGGCCGCGAGGAGGTCCCGGCGGAGGAGTCCGCAGGTGACGGGCCTGGGACGGCTTTCGGAGGGTCCAGGTTCCAGACGGTTCCGAGGAACTCGCCTCCAGCGACGCGGCGACTCGGCGGACGGCACGCTCGTTGCCTGTCCTCGCAACCGCGGGGCGGCCCGAGTGGCCGGCGGAGAGGGCGCGCTTCGCGGCGGCTTCAAGTCGCCCCGGCGCTGTGGTTCCATGTGCGGCGATGAGCACCGTCCTGCGCCTCGCCCTGGCCCTCGCCGCCGTCGCCTGGGCCGTGGCCCACGGCTTCGGCGCGCGCGACTTCGAGCTCGTGCGGCCCCGGCTGGGGATCCCCGAGATCGTGCGGCCCGGGGAGTCGATCCGCGTCGAGCTGCGCGACGCGCTGCCGTGGGACGAGGGCCCCGCGCCGCGCGTGCGCCTCCTCGGCCCGGCGCCGCTCGAGCTCGAGCTGCTCGAGCTCGAGCGCCGCGGCGCCGTGCGCACCGCGGTCGCCCGCCTGCCCGAGGACCTGGCGCTGGGCGCCTACGGGATCGAGGTCGAGCTGCACGGACGGCGCCACGACCACCCCAAGGCCGTGCACGTGCACGCGCGCCCCGACGACTTCGAGGACCTGACCGTGGTGCACCTCGCCGACCTGCCGACCTTCCTCGGCGACGGCCGCGGCGACCTGCTCATGCGCCGCATCGTCGAGGAGGTCAACCTGATCGCGCCGGACCTGGTGCTGATCAGCGGCGACATCGCCTACGTCGGCTCCTGGGACCACTTCCGCGCGGCGCTCGAGCACTTCGAGGCGTTCGACGCGCCCGTCGTGGCGGGCATCGGCAACCACGAGTATCGCGGCCTCGCCGCCTTCTTCACGCTGTTCGGGCCGCTGCACCACGTGGTCGACCTCGACGGCTGGCGCATCGTCACGCTCGACTCGGGCCACGGGCGCGACGAGCTGACCGAGACGCAGCTCGCCTTCCTGGAAGCGGCGTTGAGCGGCAGCGTGGGCGCGCCGCGCCAGGACGCGGACGCTGCGCGCGAGGAGCTGCCCGCGCCGGTCGAGGGCGCGCGCGTCCCCCTCGTGCAGATGCACCACCCGCCCTTCTGGACGCGCAAGCTGCACGTGCACGTCGATCGGCTGGTGGAGCTCTGCGCGCTGTACGGCGTGCCCGCGGTGCTGACCGGCCACTGGCACGGCGACTACGTGTTCGACCGCAGCGGCACGCCGCGGCGCGACACGCCGGACTTCCCCGGCACCAAGTACGTCGTCACCACCGCGGCCGGCGCGGACCTGCGGCCGCAGACCTCCGACTCGGAGCTGCACCACGGGTACCGCCTGCTGCGCTTCCACCGCCGCGTGCTGAGCGACTACACCTACGACCAGGACGGCGACGGCGTGCGCCACCCGTGCGCGTCGATCCCGGTGGGCCAGCTCACGCAGTGGCAGTACGGCCCGCGCACGGTCGCGGTGAAGAACGAGCTGCACGAGGACCTGCGCCGCGCGCGCGTGCGGCTGTGGATCGACGAGGAGAACGCCGGGCTCGTGCCCGACGTGGGCACGCTCGAGGAGGTGCTGCTCGAAGGCGGGCGGACGCGCTACACGGTGCGCGTCGACGTGCCGCGCGAGAGCGAGGTCCAGGTCACCCTGGTGGAGGGCGAGCGATGATGCGCGCCTTCGCCCTGCTGCAGCTCCCGCTGGTCTACCTGCCGCTGTGCGTGTACGGCCTGGGCGTCTACGGCTCGGACTTCGACGCGTGGTCGGGCCGGCTGTTCCTCGGCCTGCTCGTGGGCCTGCTCGCGCTCGAGGCGCTCGTCGGGCGGCGCGTCGCGCGGCTCGCCGGCACCTGGGCGGAGACGGCGGTGGGCCTCGCGGCCGCGCTCGTCGCGGGCGTCGCCTACGCGCCGCTGCACCTGGGCTGGTGGGACGAGCACGCGACGAGTCAGGCCGCGGGCGTGTGCGCGCTCGGGCTGCTCGCGTGGTCGGCCGCGCGCCTCGCCGCGGCGCCGCGCGACCGCGCGCTCGCGCCGCGCGAGGTGGCCGGCGCGCTGGTGCTCGTCGGCCTCGTCTGGTCGACGGCCTGGCTCTACCCGCTGCTGCCGCTGCTCGCGCTCGGCGTCGCGCTGGGCCTCGGCGCGGCGGTGCGCCCGCGGCCGCGCGGCGACGCCGCGCTCGAGGCGCGCTTCGGCGGCTTCGAGGCCTGGGCCGCGGTGCTGCTCGGCGTCGACCTGTTCCTGGGCCTGTGGGACGGGCGCTGGATCGCGACCTGGGCCGCGCCGCTCGGCCTCGCCTTCGCGCTCGCCGGGCTGCGCGTCGGCGGGCGGCAGCAGGGCGGCGGGTGGATCGTGATCGGCGCGCTGAACTTCGCCGCGGCCGCGCTCTGGCGCGCGTGGGGCCCGCACCCGCTCCACGTGATGCTCGCCGGCTTCGCGCTCGGCGGCCTCCTGCACTACGTCCTCGGCCTCGGCCGCGTGGAGGCGCCGGCGCGACGGCTGCTGCGCGCGCCGCTCGGCGGCTTCACCGTGTTCTGGGTGCTCGGTGTGGTCCTCGGCCTGGCGCTCTACCAGAATCTCGCCTTCGCTCCGTGGCGCCTCGTGCTGCTGCTGCCGGCGCTGCTGCCCGCGCGGCACCGCGAGCCCGCGCTGCCCGCCGCCTGAGCGCGCCTCCGCCCATGAGCCCGTCGAGCCGCACGAGCGCCGCCCCGCCGGCCCTGCCGCCGCGCGTCGCCCTGGCCCTGCGCCTGGTCGCCGCCCAGCTCGGGTTGCTGTACCTGTTGCGCGCGGTCTTCTACTTCTGGTTCCGCGGCAGCGCGGGCGAGCTCGACGCGGGCGAGGTGTTCGGCGCGCTGTGGACCGGCGCGAAGTTCGACCTGCGGCTGGTGCTCGTGGTGAGCCTGCCGCTCCTGGTGCTGGCGCTCGTGCCCGCGCTCGACCCCACGCGCCGCGTCGGCGCGCGCCGCGCCTGGCTCGCGCTGTACGCGCTGATCGGCACGCTGCTGACCCTGCTGCACGTCGTCGACCTGTTCCACTACGACTACCTGCACGAGCGCCTGAACGTCAGCCTGCTCGACAACGCGGTCGAGACCGACATCGCCGCGCAGATGGTGTTCGAGTCCTACCCGGTGGGGTGGACGCTGCTGGGGCTCGCGGTCGCCGCGGCGCTCTGGACGTGGCTGCTCGCGCGGCTCGTGCTGCCGCCGATCGGCGAGCCCCGCGCGCCCGTCGCGCGCCGCCGGGCGCGCCTGGCGTGGGGCGGCCTCGCGGTGTTCACCGCCGCGGGCATCTACGGCAAGGCGAGCTGGTACCCGCTGCGCTGGAGCGACGCGTACGGCAACAGCACGACCTTCACCACGGCGCTGGCGTTGAACCCCGTGCTGTTCTTCGTCGACTCGCTGCCCGACCGCGGGCACCCCTACGACGAGGCGCTGGTGCGCGCGCACTACGCCGAGCTCGCCGACCTGCTGGAGGTCGAGCACCCGGACGCCGCGACGCTCGACTTCCGCCGGCACGTGCCCGCGCGCGCGGGCCTCGCGCGGGACCTCGACGGCGAGCCGCTGAACCTCGTCGTGATCCACCTCGAGTCGTGGTCGGGCTTCCAGACCGGCGTGCTCGGCGCTGCGCTCAACCCGCCCAACGACCTGAACCCCTCGCCGTTCTTCGACGAGATCGCGGCGCAGGGGCTGCTGTTCACCGACTTCTTCATCCCGCGCTCGCCGACGGCCCGCTCGGTGTTCGCGATGGTGACGGGGCTGCCCGACGTGAACGAGCCGCGCACGGCCTCGCGCAACCCGCGCATCGTCGACCAGCACACGCTGATCGCCGAGCTCGACGGCTACGAGAAGCACTACTTCCTCGGCGGCAGCGCGGCCTGGGCCAACATCCGCGGGCTGCTCGCGCACAACGTGCCCGGGCTCGTGATCCACGAGGAGGGCGACTACGACGCGCCGCGCGGTGACGTGTGGGGCATCTCGGACCTCGTGCTGTTCGAGGAGGCCGCGCGCGTGCTCGACGCCGCCGACGGCCCGGTCTTCGCCTTCCTGCAGACCTCGGGCAACCACCGGCCGTACACGATCCCCGAGGACTCGCGCGGCTTCGAGGTGGTGGAGGGGCTGAGCGAGGCGCAGCTGCTCGCCGGCGGCTTCCCCTCGCTCGAGGCGTACAACGGCTTCCGCTTCATGGACCACTCCCTGAAGCACTTCTTCGAGGTGTTGAAGGGCACGCGCCTGTGGGGCCGGACCGTGTTCCTCATGTACGGCGACCACGGCGTGCCGGCGCCGCACGGCATCCCGTGGGAGGGCCTGCAGCTCTGCACCGCGAACGTGCCGCTGCTCGTGTACGCGCCGGAGCTCGTCACGACGCCGCAGCGCTACGACTTCGCCTGCAGCTCGGTCGACCTCCTGCCCACGGCGCTCGGGCTGATCGGCAAGGCCTACGACTACCAGGCGCTCGGGCGCGACCTGCTCGTGCCGCGCAGCGCCGAGCGCCACTTCGCGTTCCTGTACACGGGGCTGCTCGACGACGAGCTGTGCCTCAAGGTGCTGCCGGACGGCTCGCGCCGCCTGTACGAGTACCGCCTGCCGGGCGGCGCCGTGCGCGAGGTCACCGAGACGCGGCCCGAAGACCTCGCGCGCCTGTCGCGGCGCAAGGACGCGCTCGACGCCTTCTGCGCGTGGATGCTGTACCACAACGGGCCGCTGGGGCCGCGCGAGTGAAGCCCGGGCCGATCCTCGTCGTACGCAACGACAAGCTGGGCGACTTCGTGCTCGCCTGGCCGGCGCTGGCGCTGTTGCGCGCGTCGCTGCCCGAGGCGCGGCTCGACGTGTTGGTGCCCGCGTACACGCGCGAGCTCGCCGCGGCCTGTCCCTCGGTGGACGGCGTCGTGCTCGACCCGGGACCCGGCGCGGGCAGCGGTGCGCTGGCGCGCGTCGTGCGCGCGGGCGGCTACGCGGCGGCGCTGACGCTCTTCTCGACGACGCGCGTGGGGCTCGCGCTGTGGCGCGCGCGCGTGCCGTACCGGCTGGCGCCGGCGACCAAGCTCGCGCAGGTCTTCTACGGCGAGCGCCTGATCCAGCGGCGCTCGCGCAGCGCGAAGCCCGAGTTCGAGTACAACGCCGACCTCGCGCGGCACTACGTGCGCCGGCTGGGCCGCGCGGTGGTCGAGCCCGCGCCGCCCTACCTGACGTTCCCGCCGGCCGAGCGCGCGGCGGTCGAGGCCGACTTCCGCGCGCGCCACGGGCTGGCGGACGAGCGCCTCGTCCTCCTGCACGCCGGCAGCGGCGGCTCGGCGGCGAACCTCTCGCACGCGGGCTACGCGCGCTTCGCGCGGGCGCTCGCGTCGGACCGCGGGCACGCCGTCGTGCTCACCGCCGGGCCGGGCGAGCGCCCCGCGGCGGAGGCGCTGGCCGCGCGACTCGCCGGTCTGCGCGTCGTGCTGCACGAGTCGCGCGCGGGCCTCGTCGAGTTCGCCAAGCTCGTCGCCGCCGCGGACGTCTTCGTGGCCGGCTCCACCGGCACGCTGCACGTCGCGGGCGCGCTCGACGTGCCGACGGCCGCGTTCTACCCGCGCCGGCGCTCGTCCACGCCGCTGCGCTGGCAGACGCTGAACCGCGCCGGGCGCCGGCTCGCCTGGAGCCCGGACGTCGCGGCGGGGGAGAGCGACCTCGAAGCGATCGACGTCGAGGCCGCGGCGCGCGAGGTCAGCCGCGCGTTCCTGGGCGCGTAGCGGCGTCGCGGTAGCGCAGGCAGAGCACCTTCGCGTACTTCACGAAGACGTGCACGCCCGAGAGCAGCGAGACGGTGAAGCCCGCGAAGCCGTCGAGGAAGGCGCGCTCGAGCACGTAGAGGCGCACGAACTTCCACGTCGAGTGCGTGAACGGCGTCAGCAGCGAGACGCGCTTGCCCTTCGCGACGAGCTCGCGCGCGGCGACCTCGGTGAAGTGGTCCATCGTCCTGAGGTGGTGCGAGAGGCTCGGGTAGGACAGGTGCAGCAGGTCCCCGTCCAGGCGCCCGACCGTGCCCTCGCGCACGATCACCTTGTCGTGCGGGTTCGTCCCGCCGTTGCGCGCGCGGCGCCGGTCGAACAGGCGCACGCGCCACTCCGGGTACCACGCGTGGTCGAGCCAGCGGTAGACGTAGAAGGTCTTGCGCGTCAGCTCCCAGGCCGCGTGGCGCTCGAGCGCCTCCTTGTGCGCCAGGATCGACGCGGCGAGCTCGGGCGTCAGGCGCTCGTCGCAGTCCAGGCTCAGGACCCAGTCGTGGCTGGCCTCGTCGAAGGCGAGGTTCTTCTGCTCGACGTGACCCAGGAAGGCCTGGTGCACCAGCTTGTCGACGTACGGCGCTGCGATCTCGAGCGTGCGGTCGGTGCTGAGCGAGTCCACCAGCACGATCTCGTCGACGACCCCGCGCAGGCTGCGCAGGCAGTCCTCGATGCGCTCCTCCTCGTTGTACGAGATGATGCAGGCGCTGATGCGGGGCATCGCGGGAGCGTAGCCGATGCCCGCGGCGGGTCCAGGGGCGGCGGGCGGTTCGGCTTGCGTAGGGGAGCTCCCGCCGCGAGGTCGACTGGGGTAGAGTTGGGCGCGGACCCCGCCTCGGCGGGACGGCCCGTAGACCCTCACCCCGGACTCTCCTCACCATGCGACCGACCCCTTTCCTGGCCGCGTTCCTCGGCCTCGGCGCGCTCGCCGCGGCTCAAGGCAGCGACTCCTGCGCGACCGCGCAGGCCATCACCGGCACCGGCAGCTTCGCCTTCGACAACAGCTTGGCCACGACCGACGGCGTGCCGGACTCGGTGTGTTACGCGTTCGGGAGCTCGGACGTCGAGCAGGACGTGTGGTTCACGTGGACCGCGCCGGCCGACGCCGTGTACACGCTCGAGACCTGCAACCTGACGGCGGTCGACACGAAGGTCGGCGTGCTGTCGGGCGGCTGCGCCGGCACGATGCTCGACTGCAACGACGACTCGTGCGGCCTGCAGTCCTCGGTGAGCTGGCTCGGCACGACGGGCACGGCCTACCTGCTGCGCGTCGGCACCTTCCCCGGCGCGGCCGGCGGCACCGGCAGCTTCCTGATCAGCGACGGCAGCCCGCTCCAGGATCCGAACAGCGGTCACCACTACCAGGTCGTCGACGCGGCGGGCATCACCTGGGACGCCGCGAAGCTCGCGGCCGAGGGTCTGACCTTCCAGGGCGTGCAGGGGCACCTCGTGACGATCACCGACGCCAGCGAGGACGCCTTCGTCCAGGGCCTCGCCGGGACGCACTGGCACTGGACCGGCGGGTTCCAGAACACGCTGTCGCCGAACTACTCCGAGCCGGCCGGCGGCTGGGAGTGGGTCACGGGCGAGCCGATGGTCTACACCGGCTGGAACACCTGCATCCCCGAGCCGAACAACACCGGCGCGTTCGGGGCCGAGGACTACATGGAGATCATCCTGAACGTCGGCGGCTGCGCCTACGGCTGGAACGACGCCGCGCAGCAGGAGCACCCGGCCGGCTACATCGTCGAGTTCGACACCGGCTCGGCGCAGGGCTACTGCTTCGGCGACGGCACCGCGGCCGCCTGCCCGTGCGGCAACCCGGGCGGCGCCGGCGAGGGCTGCGCGAACTCCTCGGGCGTCGGCGCGAAGCTGGCCAGCACCGGCTCGAGCAGCGTGGGCGCGGACGACGTGCAGTTCCACGGCTCGAACCTGCTGCCGTCGCAGCCGGCGCTGCTGTTCAGCGGCTGGAACGCGGTGAACGGCGGGACCGGCGTCGTGTTCGGCGACGGCATCCGCTGCGCCGGCGGCAACATCCGCCGCCTCGGCGTGCGCGTGCCCGACGGCTCCGGCAACGCGACCTGGGGCCCCGGCCTCGGCGCGGGCAACGGCGACTGGGCCTCGGGCGACACGCGCCGCTTCCAGGTCTGGTACCGCGACCCGCAGAACAGCCCCTGCGGCTCGGCCTTCAACCTGAGCCACGGCGTCGAGCTGGTCTTCGGGCCCTGAGCGCGGCGCCTCCACGGCCGAGGACGGCCCCCGTCGGCACGCGCCGGCGGGGGCCGTCCCGCGTTCGTACACAGGTCGCACGCCCGCGCGGGGCGTTCCGCGGTTAGTTTCGCGGGAGCGGCGCCCGGACCTCGCCGGCCGCGCCCGACTCCGAACCCCTTCTCTCCATGCGACGCACTCTCCTCCTCGGCGCGGCCCTCGCGCTCGGCGCCCTCGCGTCGGCGCAAGGCAGCGACTCCTGCGCCACCGCGCAGGTCATCGGCGGCACCGGCCTGTTCGCCTTCGACAACTCCGCCGCCACCCTCGACGGCGTGCCCGACCCGCTCTGTTACTCGTTCGGCAACTCCGACGTCCAGGACGACGTGTGGTTCGCGTGGACCGCGGCCGCGAGCGGCGTGATCACCGTCGACTGCTGCGGCCTGACGACCGTCGACACGAAGTGCGCGGTGCTCGACGGCTCGTGCGCGGGGCCGGTGCTCGACTGCAACGACGACTCGTGCGGCCTGCAGTCCTCGCTGAGCTTCGCCGCGACCGCGGGCAACACCTACCTGCTGCGCATCGGCACGTTCGCCGTCGGCGGCGGCGGCACCGGCAGTCTCCGCATCGACGACGGCAGCCCGGCGCAGTACGCGGCCAACGGCCACTACTACCAGCTCGTCGACGCGCCCGGCCTCGACTGGGACTCCGCGCGCCTCGCGGCCGAGGCCATGAGCTACATGGGCCTGCAGGGCCACCTCGCGACGATCAACGACGCCGGTGAGGACACCTTCATCTCGCAGCTCGGCGGCGTGCACAAGCGCTGGGTCGGCGGGTTCCAGAACACGGCGAGCCCGAGCTTCGCGGAGCCGGCCGGCGGCTGGGAGTGGGTCACCGGAGAGCCGATGAGCTACCTCAACTGGAACGCCGGCTGCCCCGAGCCGAACAACAGCTGCGGTTGCGCGCAGGCGTTGCCGGAGGACCACATGGAGCTGATCGTCAACGTGTGCGGCGTCGCCTACGGCTGGAACGACGCGCTCACCTCGGTCGGCACCTCGAGCGGCTACGTCGTCGAGTACGAGGCCGGCAGCGGCATCTACTACTGCTTCGGCGACGGGACCGCGACGGCCTGCCCGTGCGGCAACCCCGGCGGGAGCGGCGAGGGCTGCGCGAACTCCAGCGGTGCGGGCGCGAAGCTCACCATCGCGGGATCCGTCAGCGCCTCGGCCGACGACCTCGTGATGAACGGCGCGCAGCTGTTGCCCGGCCAGCCGGGCCTGCTGTTCTCGGGCCTCAACGCGGTGAACGGCGGCAACGGCGTCGTCTTCGGCGACGGCCTGCGCTGCGCCGGCGGCACCGTGCTGCGCCTCGGCGTGCGCGTGCCCAACGCGGGCGGCACCGCGACGTGGGGTCCCGGCCTCGGCGCGATCGGCGGCTGGGGCTCGGGCGACACGCGTCGCTTCCAGGTCTGGTACCGCGATCCGGGCGGCAGCCCCTGCGGCTCGAACTTCAACCTGAGCCACGGCGTCGAGCTGGTCTTCGGACCCTGAGCGCGACGCTTCCCCGGTCGAGGACGGCCCCCGTCGGCGCGCGCCGGCGGGGGCCGTCCCGTTGCGCGGCTCGGCTGTCTTCGCGGGAGGCGCGCCCGGGATTCGCAGCCGGTGCGGGAGCCGCGTGGACGCATGGGCTAGCATGGCGCGCTCCACATCAGGCCCGAGCCCCCCGCACGACCATGAAGACGCACGTCGCCGCCCTCTGCCTCGCCCTGCCGCTCGCGCTGCTCGCTTGCCGCAGCGAGCCCAAGCTGCCGTCCACCGACGCCGCGCTCGCCTCCGCGGTGAGCCTGGAGCTGAAGAACCCGAGCGCGCCCGAGCCCGGCGTGCTGTGCACCGGCCAGCCGAGCGAGGCGCAACTGCGCGAGCTCGCCGCGCAGGGCTACAAGACCTTCGTCAACCTGCGTCCGACGACCGAACAGGGGACGGGGTGGGAACCCGCGGTGGTCGGCGAGCTGGGCCTGACCTACGCGAACCTCGCGATCGGCGGCGCACCCGACGTGACCGAGGCGAACGCGCGCGCGTTGACGAAGATCCTCGACACGTGCGAGCGTCCGGTGCTCGTGTACTGCGCGAGCTCCAACCGCGTCGGCGCGCTGTACGGGCTCGGCGAGTTCTACGAAGGTCGCGCCTCCGCGGAGCGCGCGCTCGAGCTCGCGAAGAGCGCCGGCATGACGCGCCTCGAGCCGCGCGTGCGCGAGCTGCTCGCGCTGCCCGCGGCCGAATGACGCGCGCGCGCGGCCGCCGCTCCGACAGGGTTCGTACGGCGTCGGGGCGAGTGGGCGCAGCGCGCGCGCTCCGCGCGCATTTCCCGCCGGAAGGCGCGCGCCGCGCGCGACCGATGCGGTAGATCAGCGCGATCCCGATCCGCGGCGCGCCGCGCGTCGCGTCCTCTCCCCAGCCAACTGCTTGAGCAAAGGAGCCGAGCGATGTCCGAGTATGTCCAACAACTGATGGCGGACGTAGTCGCCAAGAACCCGTCCGAACCGGAGTTCCACCAGGCGGTCCACGAGGTCGTGGAGTCGCTCGAGCTCGTGTTCGAGCGTCACCCCGAGTACCGCAGCGCGCGCATCCTCGAGCGGGCCGTCGAACCCGAGCGCGTGCTCATGTTCCGCGTGCCGTGGATGGACGACCGCGGCGACGTGCAGGTGAACCGCGGCTTCCGCATCGAGATGAACAGCGCGATCGGCCCGTACAAGGGCGGCCTGCGCTTCCACCCCTCGGTGAACCTGGGCATCCTCAAGTTCCTCGCCTTCGAGCAGGTGTTCAAGAACGCGCTCACCACGCTGCCGATGGGCGGCGGCAAGGGCGGCTCGGACTTCAACCCGAAGGGCCGCAGCGACGCCGAGGTGATGCGCTTCTGCCAGAGCTTCATGACCGAGCTCTACCGGCACATCGGCCCGAACACCGACGTGCCCGCCGGCGACATCGGCGTGGGCGGTCGCGAGATTGGCTACCTCTTCGGCCAGTACAAGCGCCTCGCCAACGAGTTCTCGGGCGTGCTGACCGGCAAGGGCCTCGGTTGGGGCGGCTCGCTCATCCGCCCCGAGGCCACCGGCTACGGCGCCGTCTGCTTCGCCTGCGAGATGCTCAAGACGCGCGGTCAGGAGCTCTCCGGCCGCACCTGCCTCGTCTCGGGCAGCGGCAACGTGGCGCAGTACACCGTCGAGAAGCTCAACGAGCTGGGCGCGAAGGCGGTCACGCTCTCCGACTCCTCGGGCTACGTCTACGACCCCGAGGGCATCGACCCCGAGAAGCTCGCGTGGGTCATGCAGCTCAAGAACGTGCGCCGCGGCCGCATCAGCGAGTACGCCGAGTACGTGCGCGGCGCGAAGTTCACGCCGTTCGATCCGAGCCTCGGCCACAACCCGCTGTGGACGCACGAGGCCGACTGCGCGTTCCCGAGCGCGACGCAGAACGAGATCAACGAGCAGGACGCCAAGAACCTCATCAAGGGCGGCGTGACCGTCGTGAGCGAGGGCGCCAACATGCCGACCACCGCGCAGGGCGTCTCGGTGTTCCTGCAGTCGAAGATCCTGTACGCGCCCGGCAAGGCCGCCAACGCCGGCGGCGTGGCCGTGTCCGGCCTCGAGATGGCGCAGAACTCGATGCGCTACGGCTGGACGCGTGACGAGGTGGACACGCGCCTGCAGATGATCATGTCGGACATCCACACGTCGTGCGTGACGGCGGGCGAGCGCTTCGGCACGCCCGGCAACTACGTCAACGGCGCGAACATCGCCGGCTTCCTGAAGGTCGCCGACGCGATGATCGACCAAGGCCTCGTCTGATCTCCGCGTGCTCGTGACGGCGCGGCGCCTCCCGGAATCTCCTGGAGGCGCCGCGCCGCGCGCTGTCGAATGGGGGACATGACGAGCGGCGCGCCCGAGTCACACGAGCTGGAGCTCTCCACCTCCCAGAGCTTCCACGCGTTGATGCGCCGCCGCGTGCGCCGCATCCTGCTCGTCTCGAGCCTGTACGACTCCTTCATCATGTCGGAGGAGGGGCAGCTCCAGGAGACGCTGCTCACGCACTTCCTCGCGCTGAACCTCAGCCACTTCCCCGACATCCTGCGCGTGCCGTCGGGGGCCGAGGCGCTGGCGCTGCTCGCGCGCGACGACTCGTTCGACCTCGTCATCGCGAGCCTCGAGGTGGGCGGGCAGAGCGCGGTCGACCTCGCGCTCGCGATCAAGGCCGCCGGCCACGAGCAGCCGGTCGTGGCGCTGGCCTACACGGGGCACGAGCTGCGCGCGTTCCTGCAGCACCACGACCGCGCGCCGCTGGAGCGCGTGTTCCTGTGGCAGGGCGACGTGCGCATCTTCCTCGCCATCGTGAAGAGCGTGGAGGACCGCATGAACGTGGCGCACGACACCGGCGAGGCGGGCGTGCCGCTGATCCTGCTCGTCGAGGACAACGTGCGCTTCTACTCGTCCTTCCTGCCGGCGATCTACGCCGAGCTCCTGCGGCACACGCAGGCGCTCCTGTCGGAGGACCTCTCGCTCTCGCAGAAGATGATGCACATGCGCGCGCGGCCGAAGGTGCTCCTGTGCGAGACCTACGAGGACGCGTGGCGCGACTTCGAGCGCTACGAGGCGCAGACGCTCGGCGTCATCTCCGACGTGGAGTATCCGCGCGGCGGGCGGCTGGACCCGCGCGCCGGCGTGGACCTCTGCGCGGCGGTGAAGGCGCGCCGGCGCGACGTGCGGCTCGTGTTGCAGTCGAGCGTGGCCGCGAACCGCGAGCTGGCCGACTCGCTCGGCGCGTCGTTCCTGCAGAAGGGCTCGCCGACGCTGCTGGCCGACCTGCGCGAGCTGCTCGTGCGGCGCTTCGGCTTCGGCGACTTCACCTTCCGGCTGCCCGACGGCACCGTCGTGGCGACGGCGCACGACCCGCGCGAGCTGGCCGAGCGCATCCTCGACGTGCCCGCGGAGAGCCTCGTACACCACGCGAGTCGCAACCACTTCTCGCTGTGGCTGAAGGCGCGCACGGAGCTCGCGCTCGCCGAGCGCCTGCGGCCCAAGTCGGTCGACGAGTTCCCGACCGTCGACGACATGCGGCGCTTCGCCAGCGAGGCCATCCAGCGCGCGCGCGAGGAGCGCAACCGCACCGTCATCGCCGAGTTCGACCGCGCCAAGTTCGACCCGACCGTCGGCATCACGCGCGTCGGCGAGGGCTCGCTGGGCGGCAAGGCGCGCGGTCTCGCGTTCGGCAACCGCCTGCTGCGCGCCTCGGGCGTGGACGCCGCCTTCCCGAGCGTGGACGTCTTCGTGCCGCCGTCGATCGTCTTCGGCACCGGGACGTACGACGAGTTCCTGCAGTACGAGTGGATCCAGGAGTTCGCGCTGGGCGACCACGCCGACCAGGAGATCCTCGAGATGTTCCTCGCCGCGCCCTTCCCGCGCGGCGCGGTGGCCGACCTGCGCGCCTTCCTGCAGCGCGTCAGCTATCCGATCGCCGTGCGCTCCTCGAGCCTGCTCGAGGACTCGCTCGCGCAACCCTTCGCCGGCGTCTACCGCACGCACTTCCTGGCGAACAACGACGACAACGCCGACGTGCGGCTCGAGCGCGTCAAGAACGCGATCAAGAGCGTGTACGCGTCGGCCTTCAGCGCGAAGTCCAAGGCCTTCCTCGACATGACCAGCTTCCGCCTCGAGGAGGAGAAGATGGCGGTCATGGTGCAGGAGCTCGTCGGCCGCCAGCACGGCGATCGCTTCTACCCGGACTTCTCGGGCGTCGCGCGCAGCTACAACTACTACCCCGAGCCCGGCCACCGCCCCGAGGACGGCGTCGCCGCCGTCGCGCTCGGGATGGGTCGCACGGTCGTCGACGGCAGCCCCTGCCTGCGCTTCTCGCCGCGCTACCCGCGCGAGCTCGTGTCCTTCTCCTCGGTCGAGGCCGCGCTCGCGAACTCGCAGCGCGCGTTCTGGGCGTTGGACCTGGACTCGAGCAAGCGCGTGACCGACCTCGTCGGCCTGCGCCAGTACCCGCTCGACGTGGCCGAGCAGGACGGCACGCTGACCTTCATCGGCTCGACGTACCTGCCCGACGACCTGCGCATCGTCGACGGCATCTCGCGCGCCGGCGTGCGCCTGGTGAGCTTCGCGCAGGTGCTCAAGCACGGCGCCTTCCCGCTGGCCGCGATCCTGAACCACCTGCTCGAGCGCTGCGAGCGCGGCACCGGCGCGCCGGTCGAGATCGAGTTCGCCGGCAACCTCGGCGGCCCGGGCCAGCGCCCGCAGTTCGCCTTCCTGCAGCTCCGCCCCCTGGCCGTGTCGGGCGAGGGCGAGGCCGTCTCCATCGGCGCGCCGGACCCCGCGCGCGTGCTGTGCCAGAGCGGCCGCGTGCTCGGCAACGGCCACCTCGAGGGCCTGCGCGACCTCGTCGTCGTCGACGTCGACAGCTTCGACCGCTCGCGCAGCGTCGAGATCGCCGCCGAGGTCGCGCGCTTCGACGCCTGGCTGCGCCGCGAGGGCCGACCCTACGCGCTCTTCGGCGTCGGCCGCTGGGGCTCCGCCGACCCGCTGCTCGGCATCCCCGTCTCGTGGAACCAGATCTGCGGCGCGCGCGTGATCGTCGAGTGCGGCTTCAAGGACCTCGTCGTCGAGCCCTCGCAGGGCACGCACTTCTTCCAGAACCTCTCCTCGAGCCAGGTCGGCTACTTCACCGTGAACCCCGGCACCCCCGGCGAGTCCGTCGACTGGGCCTGGCTCGCCGCGCAGCCGGCCGAGGAGTCCACCGCCTTCACCCGCCGCCTGCGCCTCGCCGCCCCGCTCGACGTGCGCATCAGCGCCCAGGAGCAGCGCGGGGTGATCGAGAAGCCGCGCGGGTAGGTCTTCGCGTGGCGGCGCGCTACAGCCGGCTCCAGCTCTGTCCATTGGAGGTCCCCATGCTCGTGCTGTCCCTGCTCGCCACCTGCGCCTTGCTCGACTCTCCGGGCCCACCGACCTACGCCGACGTACTCCAGCCAGCGGTCCACGTCTCGCCATCGGGCGAGTGGCGGCTCGAGGTCGACCCGAGCCGGCGCGACGGGAGCGGGCCGGCGAGCTGTCGCATGACGTGCGGTGGCGAACTCGCGTGGGAGCGGGAACTCCCGGTCAGCCTGTGGGACGCCGGCGTGACCGACGAGGGGCGCGTGTTCGGGTTCGCCTACAGCGAGGGCCTGCGGCGTTACGGCACCTTGGACGTGCTGAGCCTCGACTCGTCCGGTGAGGTGGTGGCGCACGAGGTCGAGCCGCGGCACGCCTCGACCTTCATGTCGGGCTGGCCCTTGCCGCAAGGCCGCGAGCTCGTCGTACAGGGCCGGCTCGATCGCGCCTTCCTGCGGGACTTCGACCGGGAGACGTCGAGGGACGGGCCGTGGCGCAGCTACCGCGTCTCCACGGGCGAGCGACTCGAGCCCTGGCAACCGCGATGGCCGGGCGCGAGCGGCGCGTCGATCGCGTCGATCTTGGACGCGCGCGCCGTGGCGGACTCGGAGCTGACGCTGATCGCCTGGAGTTGCTCGTCCGAAGCGCGCCACGGAGTTTGCTTCGCGTTGCTCGACGTGTCGGGGGACGCGGTCTGGCGTCTCGACCGAGCGACCGAGTTCGACGGGGGGGACGCGGACGAGTGGATGCGCCGCCGGGATCAGGCCGAGCGACACGGGATGGTCCTCGCCGCGACGGGCGCGAGCTTCGACCTCTGGCTGCCGGCCGACGGTCAGCGCGTGAGCTTCGCCGTGGAGGGCGCGGGCGCTGCGGCGCACGTGCGCGAGACGGGACGGACGGCGTACGACCCCGCCGCCGCGCGGGTGCCGCACGCGTGGCCCGCGCTCGAGCTGTCGGAGCTCGGTGTCGTCGGGCTCGGGGAGCCGGGTTCGGAGGAGCTGGGACCAGTACACGACGTCGTGGCGCTGGGCTTCGGTGCAGAGGGCCGCCTCGAGCTCATTCGCGCAGAGCCCGAGGGCCTCCGCTACGTCGAGCTGACGCGCGCAGGTGACGTGCTGCGCGAGGTCGCCCTCGCGGCACCCGAGGGGAGCGCGAGCGGGCTGACGTGGTTCGATGGCGGGGGCGAGCGCTGGTTCGCCTGCCGACGCGCCGGCGCGGACACCTCCGCGCGGCGGACCTGGGCGGTCGACGTCGCCACGGGGAACGCGCGCGAGTTGCGGGGTGCCCGCGGCGTCGAGGTGCAACGCGTGATCGCGCGGGTGGGCGGTGGCTGCGTCCTGCTCGGCTCGATCGGGAACGCCAACGGCAGCCGCGAGCTCCTGCTCGCGCTCGACGACGCGGGGGACGAGCTCTGGTCGCGCGGGGAGTCGTACGAAGCGCCCGAGGAGCTCGACACTCTGTTCGCGCCCGCGGACCTCTGCGCCCTGCCCGACGGCTCGCTCGTGGTCCTCGACACCGTGCGGACGGCGCTGCAGCGCTTCTCCGCGGACGGGGCCTTCCTGGGCGGAGCGGAACTCGACCGGGTCTGGGAGTCCGCGCCCGAGTACCCGCATCGCGTGTCGAACGACGGCGCCGCGGGCCTCTGGATCGTCGACGACGAGACGTTGGTCCACGCGACTCAGGACGGCGAGCGACTCGCGGCCGTAGAGCTGAGGTACCCGAACGGCGCACCCGCGGAGCTCTACGACTCGAGTGTCGCGCCCGACGGCACCCTGTGGTGCTTCGACGAGCGCGTCGTACTCGGCTGGTCGGCGACGGGGGAGCTCCTGCACGTCCTCGGGAGCCCGCCCGGCGCCACCGGCATCGACGAGCCCGATGCCGCGTGGGTCGACCCGCTCGGGCGCGTGCTGGTGCACGATGATCGCTCGGGCGCGTGGCACGTGTTCGATGCACAGGGCGGCGAGCTCTTCGTCTGCGAGCAGGGGCGCGACGACTTCGACGCCTTCGTCGTGCCGACGATCACGCGCGCGGGTGACGTCCTCGTCCCGCTGGAGGAGCCCTTCGAGCCGCTCGACCCGCCGCGCACTCATCGACGCTTCACGGCCGGCAGCCGGGCGGGGGCGGCGGTGGACCTCGGTGGGTACGCCGTTCAGACGCTGCGCCGTGGCGAGGGACGCTGGGTCGTGACCTCGGGTGCCTCGCGGATGAGCCTGGTACGGCCCGCGCCCGCGGAGTCGCTCGAAGTCGCTCGACGCCCAGGCGGCCACTGGCTTCGCCGCGTGGCGGCGTTCGCGCTCGCCCCGGACGACGCGCGCCTGGCCGTACTGGAAGTGGGCGCGTACGGTGGCGACGGTCCGTGGCTCTGCCTGTACGACGGAGCCGGCGCGCCCGAGCGCGAGCTCGAGTTGAGGCACCCCGCGGGCTCGCTGTGTCTGTCGAACCGCTGGGCGGCCATGCTGGGGCAACGTTCGGTCTACCTGTACGACCTGGAGCGGGAGGCGCTCGAGCCCGCGACCTTCGAGCTCCCCGAAGGGTGGTGGCGGCTGGGCTTCTCGCCCGACGGGCGTGAGCTGTGGGCGATCGACCTCCAGCGTCTGCGGGTGCATCGCTACCGCCTGCCCACGGAGTGATCGGCCGCCGAGATCCGACGGATTCCTGTCGCTCCACCCCGGCGTCCTGCGGCACTCCGCCCGGTGACGGAGCTCGACCCGATAGAGGCGGTGCCTTCGACGGCTCGCGAGGCTTGCCCTAGGATGCGGACCCGGTCTCGCCCGGCTCCGCCCATGCCCGCCTCGCATCCCGAACCGTCGGTCACGCTGCTGCTGCGCGCTCTCGAGCGCGGGGAGGCGGGCGCCGGGGAGGAGCTGATGCGCACGGTGTTCGGCGAGCTGCGCGCGCTGGCGCGGGCGCGGCTGCGCAAGCTGCCGGCGGGGCAGACGCTGCAGCCGACGGCGCTGGTGCACGAGGCGTACCTGCGGCTCGTCGAGAAGGACGGGCAGAGCTTCGAGGGGCGCAAGCACTTCCTGTTCGCGGCGGCGCGCGCGATGCACGACGTGCTCGTGGAGGAGGCGCGGCGCAAGGCGTCGCAGAAGCGCGGCGGCGCGTGGCGGCGCGCGGGGCCCGAGGCGCTGACCGTGGCGGTCGAGGCGCCGGCCGAGGACCTGCTCGCGCTCGAGGACGCGCTGGCGAAGCTCGAGGCGCGCCACCCCGAGCAGGCGCGGCTCGTGCACCTGCGCTTCTACGTCGGGCTCTCGGGCGCGGAGATCGCCGAGGTGCTCGGCGTCAGCGAGCGCACGGTGCAGCGCGAGTGGCGGCTCGCGCGCGCCAAGCTGTTCGCGGAGCTCAGCGAGACGGGCGCGGAGGACGACGCGTGAGCGCGGCCGACGCCGCGCGCGACGAGCGCGAGGACGAGGAGGAGCTCTTCCTGCGCGTCGTCGAGCTCGAGCCGGCCGCGCGCGCCGCGGCGCTGGCCGATGTGGACGCGACGACGCGCCGGCGCGTCGAGGCCTGGCTGCGCGCGGACGCCGCGGCGCCGGTCGACTTCCTCGCCGGCGAGGAGCCCGCGCCGCGCTCGCGCGAGGGCGCGCGCATCGGGCCGTATCACGTGCTCGAGCGGCTCGGCGAGGGCGGCATGGGCACGGTCTACGCCGCGCGCCAGAGCTTCCCGCGGCGCGAAGTCGCGCTGAAGGTGCTGCGCGAGGGCCGCGTCTCGGCCGACGCGCTGCGGCGCTTCCGCCACGAGATCGAGGTGCTCGGCCGCCTGCAGCACTCGGGCGTCGCGCGCATCTACGACGCGGGCACGGCCGAGGTGCCGGACGCGCACGGCGTGCCGCGCGAGGTGCCGTACTTCACGATGGAGCTCGTGCGCGGCGTTCCGCTCGTGCGCTACGCGCGCGAGCACGGCCTCGCCACCGCCGCGCGGCTCGAGCTGCTCGCGCGCGTCTGCGACGCCGTGCACTACGCGCACCAGCGCGGCGTGATCCACCGCGACCTCAAGCCCGACAACGTGCTCGTCACCACCGAGGAGTCGACCGCCGTCGAGCGCGGCGACGGCGCGCGCGTGGTCGGCCAGCCCAAAGTGCTCGACTTCGGCATCGCGCGCGTCGTCGGCGGCGAGGACGCCACGCGCCAGACCGCCGACGGCGCGCTCGTCGGCACGCTCGCGTCGATGAGCCCCGAGCAGGTGGCGGGTGACGCGCAGCTCGTCGACGTGCGCGCCGACGTGTACGCGCTCGGCGCGATGCTCTACGAGCTGGTCTGCGGGCGCGCGCCGCACCGCCTCGAGGGGCTGACCGTGCCGCAGGCCGTGCGGCGCATCCTCGACGAGCCCATCGAAGCGCCGGGCGCGTTCGACCCCGCGCTGCGCGGCGACCTCAGCACCATCGCGTTGAAGGCCCTCGAGCGCGACCCCGAGCGCCGCTACGGGTCGGCCGCCGAGCTGGCCGCCGACCTGCGCGCCTTCGTCGCGGGCGCGCCGATCGTCGCGCGCGCCGACTCGCGGCTGTACCTCATGCAGCGCTCGCTGCGGCGCCACCGCGCGGCGCTCGTCGTGGCCGCGTCGTTCGCGCTGCTGCTCGGCGCGTTCCTCGTCGTGACGGTGCGACAGGCGCGCGAGAGCCGCCGGCTCGCCGCGTCCGAGCACGCCGCGCGCGAGCGCGCCGACGCCGACTTCGCGCGCGCGCTCGCGGCGGTGGACCTGCTGACCGACCTGGGCAGCGAGCGCCTGCTCGGCATCCCTGCGGCGGAGCCCACGCGGCGCGCGCTGCTCGAGGGCGCGCTCGAGCTGCACCGCGACCTGCTCGACGGCCACCCGGGCAGCGCGGACCTCGCGCTGCGCCAGGCGGTCGCGCACTACCGCGTCGCGCACCTGTCGCACGACCTCGGCGAGGACGAGACGGCGCTGCGCGAGGCGCGCGCGGCGCGCGAGCTGGTGGCCGCGCGCGGCGCGCTGGCGCCCGACGAGGAGCGCCGCGCGCGGCACCTCGAGGTGCTCGCCGGCACGCTCGTCGGCCTCGCGCTGCAACGTACCGGGCGCGTCGCCGAGGCGGAGCCCGAGCTGCGCGCGCGGCGGCCGCCGCCGGTGCGGCGCTCCTGGCCGAGGCGCGCGCGAGGCGGGGAGCGCGAGCGCGCGCCCTCGCGACGCTGGCCGGCACCGCGGCGGCACCTCGCGACGCTGCTCGCCGAGCGCGGCGCGCGGGCCGAGGCCGAGGCCGCGCTGGGGGAGACGCTCGCGCTGTTCGACGCGGAGGTCACGAGTGCGTCGCCCGCGGCGCTGCGCGCCGAGCACGTCGCGCTGCTCCAGCAGTCGTGCACCGCGCGGCTCGCGCGCGGCGAGGAGGACGGCGTCGAAGTCGACCTGCGCCGCGCGCTCGCGCTGGCCGAGGCGCTCGCCGTCGAGGAGCCCGCGCGGCCCGCGCACCGCGGCGACCTCGTCGGCCTGGGGTGCAACCTCGGCGCGCACCTCTTGCAGCAGGACCGCCTCGACGAGGCGCGGGTCGCCCTGGACGCGGCCATCGCGACCGGGGAGCGCCTGCTCGCCGAGCACCCCGCGCTCGAGGCCACGCGCCGTCACCTGCTCGGCGCCTACAACAACCGCGGCAACGTCTTCAGCCGGCAGGGGCGCTACGACGCGGCGGAGCGCGACTTCGGCGCCGCGGCCGACTGCCTGGAGGTCTTCCTCGGCGGCGCGCGCAGCGGCGAGGCGCTGCTGCGGCTGGCCGGGCTGCGCGCGAACCACGCCGCGCTGCTGCTCTGGCTCGCGCGCTACGACGACGCGCAGGTGGCGCTCGAGAGCGCGCTCGCCAGCGCCGACGAGGCGGCGACGCTCCTGCCCGACAGCGCCGAGCTCGCCGGCGTGCGCGAGGTGGCGCGCACGAACCTCGCGCTGAGCCTGCTCGGACAGAACGAGCTCGAGACCTGCGCGCGCGTCCTCGGCGAGGTGCGCTACGCGAGCTACGGTCCCGCCGGCGGTCGCATCGTGCTCGGCGCGCTGCAGGTCGCGAGCGACGGCGCGGCGGCGGCGATGCGCGAGGCCGACGCGGAGCTCGCCGCGCGCTTCCGCGCCGCCGCCGCGGCCCTGCTCGCCGAAGCGCTCGACGCGGGCTACGACGGCCTGGCCGAGCTGCGCCTCGCCGAGGACTGGAGCGAGCTCTACGCCGACCCGGCGTGCGCGAGCTTGCTGGGGGGTGAGTGACGCGCCGCGCTACAGGTGCTCGCCGAAGAGCTGCGGCTCGGGGCGCGGGATCACGACGCGGCTGACGAGCAGGCCGCGCTTGCCGATCTCGCGCGCGCCGGCCTCGATCGCGGCCTCGACGTCGGAGACCTCGCCGGTGAGCAGCAGGAAGCCCTTGCCGCCGATCGCCATGGCGACGTGGATGCGGAAGAGCTTCACGGCGGCGGCCTTCACCGCGGCGTCGGCGCCCTCGACGATGGCCGTCACGCTGAAGGCCTCGAGGATGCCGAGGGCGTCGTAGTCGCGCTCGTCCAGGCTGACCGTGCCCGAGATGGCCGGGAACAGGCGCTGGTCGACGTTGGGGATCACGAGCCAGTCGATCAACGCCTCCATCGAGGCGGCCTTGCCGGCGGCGACGCTGGCCTCGACGGCGGCGGTCTCGCCGCCGACCATCACGATGTACTTGCCCGAGCAGATCGTGCGCGCGACGAGCAGCTCGACGTCCGCCGCCTTCAGCATCGTGTCCTCGACGAGGTACGCGACGCCGATGGAGGAGAGCTCCAGCATGCCGAGGGCGGTCATGGGGGCGGTCATGGCTCAGGCGGTGGTGGAGAGGACGACGGCGTCGCCGACGGCCGTCACCACGGCGTCGACGGGGGCGTGGACGGGGACGCCGAGCGCGTCGGCGGGCGGCGCGCCGAGCACGTCGCCGGCGGTGACGCGCTGGCCGACCTTCACCGTGGCGACGGCGGGCGCGCCGATGTGCATCGCGAGCGGCACGCGCAGCTCGCGCGGGCGCCAGTCGATCTCGCGCAGCGGGCCGACGTTGCGGAAGCCGGAGAGGCCGAGCTTCTGGATCAGGCTCTTGAGCGGGATGCGGCGGTAGTCGCGCATCGAGTGCGGCTGCGTGGGCTGGCCCTTCAGCGGGTGCGCGCTGCCCGACGCGCGGATCGCGGGCTTCGTGTCGCGGCACGCGTTCATCGGGAACAGGTCCTCGGGGCACGCGTAGAGCGAGCACAGGTTGCACTCGCAGCAGAACGCGTTGCCGAGCATCGCGCCCTCGCCGAGGTTCTGGAAGCCGAGCCCGCGCATCGCCTTGTGCGGCTCGATCGGGTGGCCGAGCAGGTAGCGCGGACACATCTCGGTGCAGAAGCTGCACTGGTCGCACGCCGAGCGACCGATGCGCGCCTTGATCGGGTCGGGCGTCGCGTAGCGCGCGGGCAGGGAGTGGCCGGGCGGGAAGCAGAGCAGCGCGCCGGTCGTGCGCGTGACGACCTCGTCGAAGCTCTCCATCAGGCGGCCCATCATCACGCCGCCCACGAGCACGCTGCCGACCTCGGCCGGGTCGACGCCTGCGCCGCGCAGCAGCTCGCCGAAGGCGAGGCCCACGGGCGCGCGCACCGTCACCGGCTCGGGCACCGCGCCGGCGACCGAGAGGTACTTGTGCGTGACGGGGACGTCGCGCACGAGGTTCAGCGCGGTCTCGACGTTGGTGACGACGCAGCCGACGTGGCCGGGCAGGCCGCCGGGCGGGATCACGCGGCCGGTGACCTCGTAGACCGTCACGAACTCGTCGCCGGCCGGGTAGAAGTCGCCGAGCAGGTGCACCTCGATGTCCAGCGGCGCGGCCTTGCGGCGCAGCTCGGCGATCAGGTCGACGTACTTGTCCTTGATCGCGACCACCACGCGCGACGCGCCCACGCGGTCGGCGGCCAGGCGCAGGCCCGCGAGCACCTCGTCGCCGTAGCGCTCGAGGAGCTGCTTGTCCTTGTGCAGCAGGGGCTCGCACTCGGCGGCGTTCAGGATCGCCACCTCGGCGGCGCCGGCCAGCTTCTGGTAGGTGGGGAAGCCCGCGCCGCCCGCGCCCACCACGCCGTTCTGGCGCACGCGATCGAGGGAGAGGGGGGCCGGCATGGCGGGGAGGATAGCGAGCGCGGCGCGCCGAGGCCACGACGGCGCGCGCAGGGCGGCGCTTCTCGCCGCGCGGGAGGCGCGCTACCCTCCGCGCCCGCGGCGCCACGGCGACCGCGCCGCGTCCATGGGCAAGCAGAGCTTCAAGACCTTCGGCCTCGGGCCCAAGGTGCGCAAGGGCCTCGCCGAGGCGGGCTACGAGTCGCCGCGGCCGATCCAGGCCAAGGCCATCGCGCCGATCCTCGAGGGGCGCGACCTGCTCGGCCTCGCGCAGACCGGCACGGGCAAGACGGCCGCGTTCCTCGTGCCGCTGCTCGAGCGCCTGTCGCGCCGGCGCGCCAGCGGGCCGCGGCTCGTCGTGCTCGCGCCGACGCGCGAGCTCGCGACGCAGATCCACGCCGAGGCCGAGCGCCTCGGGCGCTACACCGGCCTGCGCGCCGCGCTGGTCGTGGGCGGCGTGCCGACCGGGCCGCAGTCGAAGGCGCTCGCCGCGCGGCCCGAGCTCGTCGTCGCGACGCCCGGGCGCCTGCTCGACCTCCTGAACAAGGAGCGCGCCGACCTCGGGCGCGTCGAGGCGGTCGTGCTCGACGAGGCCGACCACATGCTCGAGCTCGGCTTCCTGCCGGCCATCCGCGAGCTGCTCGAGGCGCTGCCGGCCAAGCGCCAGACGCTGTTCTTCTCGGCCACGCTGCCGCACGAGGTGCGCGCGCTCGCCGAGCGCTTCCTCTCGTCGCCGCACCGCGTCGAGCTCGCGCCCAACGCACCCGCCGCGGGCGTGGAGCACGCGCTGTGCGCCGTGCGCGCGAAGGACAAGCTGCGCCTCCTGACCGAGGTGCTCGGCGAGCGCGGCTTCGAGAAGGGCATCGTCTTCCTGCGCACCAAGCAACGCGCGCGGGAGCTCGCGCGCGACCTCGACGAGGCCGGCCACCGCTGCACCGCGCTGCACGGCGACCTGACGCAGCGCCAGCGCGACGAGGCGCTGGGCGGCTTCCGCGAGGGGCGCTACGACGTGCTCGTCGCCACCGACCTCGCCGCGCGCGGGCTGGACGTCGCGGGCGTCAGCCACGTGGTGAACTACGACGTGCCCGGCACGGCCGAGACGTACACGCACCGCCTCGGGCGCACCGGCCGCGGCGAGGCCGTCGGCAAGGCGCTGACCTTCGTGACGCACGCCGATCGCGAGCTCGTCGCGGAGCTCGAGGCGGCGCTGGGCGAGCCCTTGCCGCGGCGGCGGATGCGCGACTTCGCGGGCGAGGGCGACGCGCCGCGTCCCGCGGGGGCGGGCCGGCGCGGGGCCGCGCGACGCGGGCGCGCGCGCGGCGGCGCGGCGGCGCGGCGGGCCCGCGCGTCGTGGCGCCAGCGCGCGCGCGCGCGGCGCGGAGGGCGCCGTGGCTGGAGTTCGCGCTGGCGGACGTGACGCTGAGCTTCGGCGGCGCGCGCTGCTGCTCGAGGAGGTCGAGCTCACGCTCGAACGCGGCGAGCGCGTCGCGCTCGTGGGACAACGGCGCGGGCAAGTCGACGCTGATGCGCGTGCTCGCGGGCGAGCAGGTGCCCGACGCGGGCGCGTGACGCGCCGCGCTGGCGCGCGCGTGGCGCGGCTCGCGCAGGAGGTGCCTGGCGCGCTGTCGGGGACCGCGCACGAGCTGCTCGTCGCGGTGCTCGACGAGCTGGGCCTCGAGCACGACTGGGAGCGCGATCGCGAGCTCGACCGCGCGGTGGCCGCGCTGGGCGTCGACCCGGCCGTGCCGCTCGCGACGCTCTCGGCCGGCGCGCGGCGGCGCGTGCTGCTGGCGCGCGCGCTGGCGCTCGCGCCCGACGTGCTGCTGCTCGACGAGCCGACCAACCACCTCGACCTCGAGGCCACCGAGCGGCTCGAGGAGGCGCTGCTGCGCTACGAGGGCGCCGTGGTGTTCGTCACGCACGACCGCGCGTTCCTGCGCCGCGTGGCGACGCGCATCGTCGACCTCGACCGCGGCCGGCTGCGCAGCTACGCGTGCGACTACGCGACGTACCTCACGCGGCGCGAGGGCGAGCTCGCCGCGGAGGAGGAGGCCGCGCGCCAGTTCGACAAGAAGCTCGCCAAGGAGGAGGCCTGGCTGCGGCGCGGCATCAAGGCGCGGCGCACGCGCAACCAGGGCCGCGTGCGCGCGCTGGAGGCGATGCGCAAGGAGCGCGCCGCGCGCCGCGAGGTGCAGGCCGGGCCGCGCGCGCGGCTCAACGAGGCCGGGCGCACCGGCGAGCTGGTGCTGCGCGCGCAGGGGCTGAAGGTAGCCTACGGCGAGCGCGTCGTGCTCGACGGCGTGGACCTCGAGGTGATGCGCGGCGACCGCGTGGGCCTCGTGGGGCCGAACGGCGCCGGCAAGTCGACGCTGCTCGCCGCGCTGCTCGGCGAGCGCCCGCCGCAGGGCGGCACGGTGCGCGTCGGCAGCGGCGCGCGCATCGCGCGCTTCGACCAACTGCACGGCGAGCTCGACCCCGCCAAGACGGTGCAGGAGAACGTCGTCGACCGCGGCGACACGGTCACGGTGGGTGGCTCGACGCGCAACGTGCTCGGGTACCTCGCCGACTTCCTGTTCACGCCCGAGCAGGCGCGCGGGCCGATCACGCGGCTGTCGGGCGGCGAGCAGAGCCGGCTCAAGCTGGCCAAGCTGCTCGCGCGGCCGGCCAACGTGCTCGTGCTCGACGAGCCGACCAACGACCTCGACCTCGAGACGATGGAGCTGCTCGAGAGCTTGCTCGCCGACTTCGACGGCACGCTGCTCGTCGTCAGCCACGACCGCGAGTTCCTCGACAACGTCGTCACGAGCACGTGGGTGCTGCCCGGCGACGGCAGCGTGCGCGAGTTCGTCGGCGGCTACAGCGACTGGCGCGCGGAGGTCGAGCGCGAGGCGCGCGCGCAGGCCGCGCCGCGCCGCGAGGCGCCGCCGCCGCCGCGCAAGACCGCCGAGCGGCCCAAGCGGCTCACGTGGGCCGAGCAGCGCGAGCTCGAGGCGCTGCCCGAGCGCATCGAGGCGCTCGAGGAGCGCCGCGCCGCGCTCGAGGCGGCCATGGCCGCGCCCGAGTTCTACCGCCGCGACGGCGACGCGATCGCCGCCGACACCGCGGCGCACGCGGAGCTCGCCGCGGAGCTCGTGGCCGCCTACGCGCGCTGGGAGCAGCTCGAGGCGGGCCAGGCCGGCGGTTGAGGCGCGCGCTCCCCCCGCGCTTCGTGCGCGCGCGCGGCGCGCCCGTCGAGTAGCTTGCGCGCCATGGACGCGACGCCCCGCATCGGCCTCGGCAGCGCGACGTTGCTCGTGGTGGCGAGCATGATCGGCGCGGGCGTCTTCACCACCTCGGGCTTCGCGCTGGCCGACCTCGGCTCGCGCCCGCTCGTGCTCGCGGCGTGGGCGGTGGGCGGCGTCGTCGCGCTGTGCGGCACGCTGTGCTACGCGGCGCTCGCGCGGCGCTTCCCCGACTCGGGCGGCGAGTACACCTTCCTCTCGCGCACCACGCACCCCGCGGCGGGCTTCCTGGCCGGCTGGGTCTCGCTGCTCGCGGGCTTCACCGCGCCGCTCGCGTTCGCGGCGCTCGCGCTCGAGGTCTACCTCGGCTCCGCGCTGCGCGTCGAGGTGCCGCACGGCAGCGTGGCGCTCGGCAGCCTCGCGCTGGCCTTCGTGCTGCACGGCTGGCGGCGCGGCGCGGGCCTGGCGCTGCAGAACGCGGCCGTCGTGCTGAAGCTCGCGCTGCTCGCCGGCCTGGCGCTGCTCGCCGCGTGGCGGCTCGAGCCCAGCGCCGCGTCCAGCACGGGCGCGACGGGCGGCGTGGGCGCCTTCGCGGTCAGCCTGGTGTGGATCTCGCTCGCGTACTCGGGCTGGAACGCGACGATCTACGTCGCCGGCGAGGTGCGCGACGCCGAGCGCAACGCGGGCCGCTCGCTGCTGCTCGGGTGCGGCGCGGTGACGCTGACCTACCTCGTGCTCAACGCGATCTTCCTGTACGCGGCGCCGCCGGGCGAGCTCGCGGGGCAGGCCGACGTCGCGCTCGTCGCCGCGCGTGCGCTGGGCGGCGAGGGCGCGGCGCGCGTCGTGGGCGCCGTGGTCGGGCTGGCGCTGTTCACCTCCGTCTCGGCGCTGATGCTCGCGGGCCCGCGCGTCTACGCGCGCATGGCCGCGGACGGGCTGTTCCCGCAGCGGCTCGCCTTCCGCGGCGACGTGCCCACGGCGGCGGTCGCGTTCCAGGCGCTCCTGGCCGCGGTGGCGGTGCTGCGCAGCGACCTGAAGGACCTGCTCGACTACACGAGCTTCACGCTCGGCGTCTCGAGCGCCGCGACGATCGCGGGGCTCGTGGCCCTGCGGCGGCGCGAGGGCGCGGCGCGCGTGGCGGTGCGCGGCTGGCCGCTGACGCCGCTCGTGTACCTGACCCTCACGCTGGGCAGCTCGGCCTACTTCGTCGTGCGCGATCCCGCGGCGGCCGGGTGGGGCGCGTTGACCGTCGCGGCGGGGCTGCCGCTGTACCTCGCGTTCGGTCGGCGCCGCGCGCGCTGAGGGCGCGCTTCGAGGTCGGCGGAATTCTGCGCCGCCCCTTCGGCCGGGTCACTGGTAGGCTGTGGCGCCCTCGACCCCCGGCTCGATGGTTGACTCCCCCGACGACAACTCGACTGGCGCACGCGGCGCGCTGACCGCCGCGTGGATCGGCGCCTGCATCGGAGCCCTGGTCGGGCTCTGGCGCGGGCAGGCGCTCCTGGAGCTCGGCTGCCGCGGTGCGGAAGGCCTGACGCTCGAGCTGCGGCAGTGGCGGCTCGGCCTCGCGATCGGCGCCGAGTACGGCTGGCCGATGGCCTGGGGCGCGCTCGCCGGCCTGCTGGTCTGGCCGCTGCTGCGCGGCCGGCGCGCGCACTGGTGGCTGGCCCTGCCGCTCGCCTTCTGCGCGACGTGGAGCGGCGTCGTCGGCCTGCCCTTCGCGCCGCGCGAGCAGCGCTTCGACCAACTGCCCTCGGGGACGCTGCTCACGCTCGAGGGGCTCGCCGCGACGGCGCTCGTCGCCGCGATCGCGCTCGTCGCGGCCGTGCGCAGCGCGCAGGCCGGACCGCGCTGGTCGGCGCGGGCCTGGACGGCCGCCGCCGTCCTCGGCGCGGCGCTGCTGGCGCTGGTGCCGATCGGCTCGCGCCTGTATCACGCGCGCCAGCTGCCGTGGATGGAGGTGCAGCAGGTGCGCCGCGAGGTGGCCTTCGCCCCCGAGACCTGGACCGTGCTCGATCAGCACCCGGCGCAGGCGCCCGCGCCGGGCATCCTGACGCCGAAGGTGGACTACCGCGTCGACGGCGGCGACTTGCCGGCGCTCATCATGCCGCCGCCGGCGACGGTGGAGTTCCGCGTCGAGCCCGAGGACGGCCCGGTGCGGCTCGACTTCGCCGCGGGCGTCGACCAGAGCGTGCCCGTCGCGCTCGCGAAGCGCTCGATCAAGGTCGGCTTCGAGGTGCGCGTCAACGACAAGCGCGTCTTCATGAGCCTGCAGGAGGTGCACGGCGCGAAGAGCGGGCAGGAGTTCGACCCGCACTGGCGCCGCGCGTCGCGCAACGCGCCCGAGCTCGAGCTGAAGCCCGGCGACGTCGTGACGCTGCGCACGGCCGTGCTGGGCTTCAAGGACGAGGACGTGCGCAAGGGCGCGCCGCTGCGCGTGGGCTTCGGCGGCGTGACGCTGCGCTCCACGACGCAGGTGCAGCGCCGCGAGTCGAGCCCGGACAAGCCGAACATCGTGCTGGTCGTGCAGGACACGATGCGCGCCGACCACAGCTCGACCTACGAGTACGGCAAGGCCACGACGCCGGCGCTGGACGCGCTCTCCGCGCGCGGCGTGACGTACGAGGAGGCGCGCTCGGCCTCGAGCTGGACGTGGCCCTCGACCGCGTCGATCCTCACCGGCCTCCTGCCCGACGAGCACGGCGTCACCGACGACTCGGCCTGTTACCTGCTGGGCGAGAACGAGACGCTCGCGGAGGCGCTGCAGGCGCGCGGCTACACGACCGGCGCGTTCACCTGCAACCCGCTCGTCTCCAAGCAGAAGAACTTCCACCAGGGCTTCGAGACCTTCGTCAACGGCGGCGCGCAGTTCCTGAAGAGCCAGAAGCTCGTCGCGGAGGTGCGCGACTGGATCGACCTGCACGCGGGGCTGCGCTTCTTCCTGTACCTGCACCTCGTCGACCCGCACTCGCCGTACTTCCCGGAGGAGGACGCCATGGCGGCGGTGGGCGAGCCCGCGCCCGAGGGCTTCCCCGGGCAGCAGGTGCACGCCGGCTACGTCAAGGCGGCGTACTGGGCGCAGCAGCAAGGTCTCGGCGAGCAGGAGTTCGAGAAGCTCGTCCCGCTGCCGAACGTGCGCCACCTCGAGAGCCTCTACGACGCGTCGATCCTCACCGGCGACGAGTTCATCGGCTTCGTCGTGAGCGAGCTCGAGCGACACGACCTGCTCGACGAGACGGTGATCGTGTTCACCAGCGACCACGGCGAGGAGTGGCTCGACCACGGCTACCTCGCGCACGGTCAGAGCGTGCACCACGAGCTCGTGCACGTGCCGCTCGTGATGGCCGGGCCCGGGCTGCCGCAGGGCGTGCGCGTCGCGACGCCAGTCTCGAACCGCCACGTCGCGCCGACCCTCGCGCGCCTGGGCGGCGCGGAGCTCACGCGCGGGGTGGACTTCCTCGACCTCGCGCACCCCGACACCTTGCCGGAACGGCCGGTCTTCTCGGCGACGACGCACGGCCACTGGAACGGCCGCGTCGGGCGTCAGCCGATCTACGCCGTGCGCGAGGGCCGCTGGGTGTTGCACCTCGCGCCCGAGGGCTCCGACTTCGGCGTCCCGGCCAAGGACGCGCCGCCCGGCGGGCAGTCGCGCCTCTACGACGTCGAGAGCGACCCCGAGGAGCGCGTGGACGTCGCGGCGCAGCACCCCGAGATCGCCGCGCGGCTCGAGGCGACGATCCGCGAGAGCCTCGCCGAGCAGCGCACGCGGCGCCGGGACGGCCTGCACATCGGCGGCGGCGCCGCGACGATGGAGCTGCTCGACGGCATCGGCTACCTCGACGACGAGTGACGCGTCAGGCGTAGGTGCTCGCGTAGCCGTAGTGGAACTCGTCCACGACGGCGCCGGCGCGCACCACGCGGCCGTGCGCGAAGTAGAGCGGCTTGCGCGCGTCGACCTTGACGTCGCGCGTCGCGCGCAGCCGCAGCTCGACGAGGTCGCCGGCCTGCAGCGCGCGCTCCTTGAGCGGGAACCAGGACTGCCGCCAGTGCGTGTAGGGCTGGTCCGCGGCGGTCGAGAGCAGCACGCCCTCGGCGAGCTCGGCCTCGAACCAGCCGAGGAAACCGTGGCACGGCCCGCCGCGCAGCACCTCGAAGGTGACCTCCTCGTCGAACCAGTAGGCCTCGGCCGGCGTCGTGTAGGCGTCGAAGCGCGCGATCGTGCGCGGCGCGGCCAGCGGGATCGCCCGGCGCCCGTCGACGGTGTTGGTCTCGAGGTCGCGCAGCTCGTGGCGCACCATCGGCGTGTAGTCGAAGCCGTAGAGGTCGGGCGTCCAGAAGCCGAGGCCCTTGCGCGCGTACAGCTCGTCGTCGCGGACGGGCGCGAGGCACAGGCGCAGCGCGCCGGGGATCACGACGCCCGCGGGCGCGAGGTGCTTGTGGGTGGCGGCGACCACCGACTCGAACATGGCCTCGGTGAGTCCGAACAGGCCCATCCACTCCGAGACCAGCACGTCGACGCGCTCGGGCAGGTCGACCTCCTCGGCGCGGCCGTCGACGCACTCGATCACGCCCGCGTAGCCGTTGCGGCGCACGAGCTCGCGCGTGGTCTCGAGGATCTCGGACTCGTCGACGGCGTACACGCGGCGCGCGCCGGCGCGCGCGGCGAACAGGCTCAGGATGCCCGTGCCGGCGCCCACGTCGAGCACCGTCGCGCCGGGGCGCACGACCGCCTCGATCGCGCGGCGGTAGGCGTCGGTGCGCGCGCGGTCCGCGAGCATCATGCGGTGCACCTCGGCGCTGGCGTAGCCGTGGAAGTAGTCGCTGTCGTCGGTCTGCATGGGCGCTCCGGGGGCCTGGGGGGCCGGAGAGCATAGCCGGGGCCTTGACGCGGCGCCGCCGCGCGTTGGGATGTGGCGCCGCGCGCGCCGCGGCGCGCGCCATGACGAGCTCCACGACCCCCGACCGCGAGCGGCGCCTGGGCCTCCTGGCCGCCGGCTTCACGGCGCTCCTGTGGGGCTTCCTCGCCATCGCGATGAAGGTCGCCACGCGCGAGGTGCCGGTGCTGACCATCGTGTGGTTCCGCTTCGCCTTCGCGTTCGCGCTGCTCGCGCTGTTCGTCGGCCGGCGCGACGGCTCGCGCCTGGGGATCCTGCGCCGCCCGCCGCTGCTCGGGCTGGTCGCGGCGCTGTGCCTGACGGCGAACTACCTCGGCTACCTGGCCGGCCTCGCGCGCACGACGCCGAGCAACGCGCAGGTGCTGATCCAGACGGCGCCGCTGATGCTCGCGCTCGTCGGCGTGGTGGTCTTCCGCGAGCGCCTCACGCGCAAGCAGGTCGTCGGCTGCGCGGCCGCGCTGGCGGGCTTCACGCTCTTCGCCTGGGACCAGGCGCGCGGCGGCGTCGTCGCGGCGAGCGCGCTGCGCGAGGGCAACCTGCTGATCCTGGCGGCGGCGGTCGCGTGGGTCGGCTACGCCGCGCTGCAGAAGCACCTCTCGGGGCGCGGCCTCGCGCCGCAGGACCTGAACCTGCTGCTGTACCTCGTGCCGACGCTGACGCTCTGGCCGCTGGTCGACTGGAGCGCGCTCGCCGGCCTGAGCGCGGGGATGTGGGCGCTGATGGGCTTCCTGGGCGCGAACACGCTGCTCGCCTACGGCGCGATCGGCGAGGCGCTCAAGCGCCTGCCGGCCTACCAGGTGAGCGTGGTCATCACGCTGAACCCGCTCATCACGCTCGCCGCCACCGTGGTCCTGCACGCCAGCGGCGCGAGCTGGGCGCCGGCCGACGCGGTGGGGGGCGCGGGCTACCTCGGCGCGGCGCTGGTGGTCACGGGCATCCTGGTGGTGCTGCGGCACCGCGCGCGCGCCTGAGCCCCGGGCGAGGCTGGCGCGCGGCGCGCCGAGTCGGCAAGCTCCGCGCATGCAGACGCCCAAGACCCCGCTCCTCGCCGCGCTGCTCCTCGTCACGGCCTGCGCCGGCCCGCGTCGCGACGGCGACGCGCCCACCGTGGTGACGGTGGGCTCGCTGTTCCCTCGCGGGCGCATCGCGACGCTGATCTCGACGGGCCGGAGCTGGTCGATGGTGCTCGAAGGACGCGACCTCGTGCTGACCGTGGAGGGCGTCACCGCGCGCTTCCACGACGCGCCGCGCGGCGAGCGCGTGGACTACCGCTTCGAGCAGGTGACCGGCACGTGGACCTTCCTGTTCGACGGCGGCGAGGTGCACTGGCGCGGGGACGAGGTGCGCGTCGGGGACGAGACGCACAAGCTCGCGCCGGGGGCGGACTACGACTTCTCGCCGAGCGACTGGGCCGAGCTCCCCAGCGAGTGAGCGCGGCGCCGGCACCGACGGCCCGTCACGGCCGCCAGCCGTAGCGCACCAGGTCGACCTTGCCGCGCGGGTCCATCGGCACCCCCTCGGCCTTCAGGCGCCGGCGCTGCTCGCGGAACGGGCGGCTGCCGGGCGGCAGGCTGGAGCGCCCCGAGGCGCCGACGACGCGGTGCCAGGGCAGCGGGCTCTTGGCCGGCAGCTCCTTGAGCAGGCGCCCGACGCGCCGCGCCCGGCCCGGCAGCCCGGCCTCCTCGGCGATGCGGCCGTAGGTCGTGACGCACCCCGCCGGGACGGCGTCCACGGTGGCGCGCAGGCGCTGCTCGAGCTCGTCGGGGGCGGGGGGAGTGGCTTTCGGAGTCATGGCTCGAAGGGGACCGGAGCCGCGGGGTGGGGTTCCCGTGAATTTGTCCAAATCTCGGAGAACATTTCCGGCCCGCCCTTCGCCCAACCTGTCGCTGACGCGGGCACTCCCTGCTGCGAGGGGGTGGGAGCGACCTCAGGGACGCTCCACGCGCCAGAGAGCACAGGGGCCAACACCCCTCACACATGAGGCGAGGTACCCGGGGGGGGTACCTCGCCTCTCTCTTTGGCCCGCGCTCCGACTCTTGGGCTCGCTCGCCGAGCCGGGCCCGTCGAGCGCAGGCGGCACCGCCGGCCCGGGCGCCGCGGGTCAGCCGCGCACGACGCGCGAGCCCGGCACGAGGTCGACCTCGCCGGTGTCCGCGAAGCGCACCTGGCACTTGGTGCCGCCGTCGTAGTCGCGCGCCTCGACGAGCAGCGTGGCCGGGCGGCCGAAGGCCGTGCAGGGCGCCTCGCCCAGCGCCTGGCGGCCGGTCCAGGCGCGCACGAAGGGGTTCTCCTCCCACTCGCGGCCGATCGTGGTGCTGTCGGTGTGGCCGGGGTGGACGGCGGTCTCGCGCGGCAGGCGCAAGAGCACCTCGAGCACCGAGTGCTGCAGCTCCGCGAAGGTGCCGTGCCCGGGCGCGCGCGTGCCGCCCACCGAGCCGCGGAAGAGCGTGTCGCCGGTGAAGACCGCGGCCTCGTCGACCAGGAAGGCGAGCTGGCCCTGCGTGTGGCCGGGGATGTGCAGCGCGCGCACGGTCAGCGCGCCGACGCGCAGCTCGTCGCCGTCGGCGAGCTCGACGTCGAGCTCGGCGAAGCGCTCGCGCTCGGCGCCGTGGCCGCAGACCGGGCAGCCGAAGCGCTCGCGGTAGTCGGCGTTGTGCAGCACGTGGTCGTGGTGGTGGTGCGTGCACAGCACGTGCGTGAGCGTCAGGCGCTCGGCCGCCAGGCGCGCGAGGATCGGCTCCATCGGCGCGCCGCTGTCGATCAGCACGGCGCTGCCGCCGGGTGCGTCCCCGACGAGCCAGCTGTTCGACAGCCAGTCGGCGCTGGTCGAGCGCGCGAGGATCACGCCGAGGGCGCCAGGCCGGCGTGGCGCAGCAGCGCCTCGGTGCTCGGCTCGCGGCCGCGGAAGGCCTTGAAGACCTCCATCGGCGCCACGCTGCCGCCGAGCGCCAGCACGGTCTCGGCGAAGCGCCGGCCCACGTCGGCCAGCGCGGCCTCGTGCTCGAGGCCCTCCTCCTCGAACGCCGCGAAGGCGTCGGCGGAGAGCACCTCGGCCCACTTGTACGAGTAGTACCCCGCGGCGTACCCGCCGGCGAAGATGTGCCCGAACGTGTTGAGGTAGCGGTCCTCGGCGAAGGCCGGGCCGACCGCGGTCTTCTCGCGGATGCGCAGCATCACGTCCTCCGGCGACTCGGCCCCGTCGGGGTCGTAGCGGTGGTGCAGCTCGAGGTCGGTCAGGCCGAAGTCGAGCTGACGCAGGAGCGCCGTGCCCTCGCGGAAGGTGCGCGCGGCGACGAGCTTCTCGAAGAGCGCGTCGGGCAGCGGCTCGCCGGTGTCCACGTGGCCCGAGAAGCCCAGGACCGTGGCGCGGTGGTAGCACCAGTTCTCCATGAACTGGCTGGGCAGCTCGACCGCGTCCCACTCGACGTTGGCGATGCCGGCGACGAGGCCGTGGTCGACCTGCGTCAGCATGTGCTGCAGCCCGTGGCCGAACTCGTGGAACAGCGTCAGCACCTCGTCGAACGAGAGCTGCGCCGGCTTGCCCGCGAGCGGCGGCGTGAAGTTGCAGGTCAGGTAGGCCACCGGCAGGCGCACGCCGCCGTGCGCGGTCGTGCGGCCGAGGCAGTCGTCCATCCACGCGCCGCCGCGCTTGTCGGCGCTGCGCGCGTAGGCGTCGAGGAAGAAGGCCGCGCGCGGCGTGCCGTCGCCGTTCAGCACCTCGAAGTAGAGCACGTCGGGGTGCCACGTCGCGGCCTTGCCCTGCGCGGCGCGCACGCGCACGCCGAACAGGCGCTCGGTCAGGTCGAACAGGCCTTCGAGCACGCGCGGCAGCGGGAAGTAGGGCCGCAGCTCCTCGTCGGTGTAGTCGAAGCGCTGCTCGCGCATGCGCTCGGCCCAGAAGGTCATGTCCCAGCGCGCGAGCGGCTCGCTCTGGCCGTGCGCGCGGGCGAAGGCCTCGAGCTCGGCGAGGTCGCGCTCGGCGGCCGGGAGCGCGACGACGCGCAGCTCCTCGAGCAGCGTCTCGACCGCGCCGACGTCGCGCGCCATCTTGCTGGCGAGCGAGAGCTCGGCGTACGTGCCGTAGCCGAGGAGGCGCGCGAGCGCGCGCTTCTTGCGCAGGATCTCGCGCACGAGCGGCGTGTTGTCGTGCTCGCCCGAGCTCGCACGCGTGAAGTAGGCGCGGTAGACCTGCTCGCGCAGGTCGCGGCGCTTGGCGTGCGACATGAAGGGGCCGAAGCTCGGGAACGCGAGCGTGATGCGCCACGGGCCCTTCTCGGCGGTGGCGCCCTCGTCGGGGTGCTCGCTCGCGGCGAGCGCGCGCAGGCTCGGCGGCAGGCCCGCGACCTCGTCCTCGCTCGCGAGGTCGAGCCAGAAGGCCTTCGTCGCGTCGAGCGTGTTGTTCGAGAAGCGCGTCGAGAGCTCGGCGAGCTCGCGCTGCAGCGCGTTGAAGCGCTCCTTGGGCTCGCCGTCGAGCGCCACGCCGGCCAGCTTCGCGTCGCGCAGCAGGCACTCGACCGCGCGCCGCTGGCCGGCGTCGAGGCGCGCGAAGTCCGGCGCGTCCGCCAACGCCTGCAGCGCGTCGTGGATCGGCCGCGACTGCTCGAGCGCCATGCTCAGCTCGATCACCTCGGGCTGGACCTCCTGGTGCGCGGCCCGCAGCTCGGGCGTGTTGCGCACGTTCATCTGGTGACTGACCAGGCCCCAGACGAAGTGGATGCGGTCGTGGATGCGCTCGAGCGGGAGCACGACGCCCGCCCAGGTGGGCGCCGCGTTCGCCTCCAGCTCGGCGAGGGCCGCGCGTTGCTCGGCGAGCATCGCCCGCACGCCCGGGACCACGTGCTCGGCGCGGAAGTCGGCGAAGCGGGGCAGGCCGGTGGGGGCGAGGAGCGGGTTCGGGGGAGCGGCGGCGTCGGACATGGTCGGAGAGCGATCGAATGGGGTGAACGACCCACGCGGCGTGGACCGGGGGCGCAGAGTTTACTCGCTAAGCACGCTGCTCGCACCCGCGCCCTGCGCGCGCGAGTACGCTGGAAGCGGACCCGTCGGACCTCCACCCCCCCCGCAACGTGATGAACACCCAGCGCCTCCTCGCCCTCCTGCTCCTCGCCAGCCCCGCCGTCGCCCAGGACTTCAACGTCGACGTCGGCCCGAACCTGATCCTGTGGCCCGCGCCCTCGGCGAGCTACGCGGCCGGTGCGGGGCAGGCCGGCGTGTGGAACCCCGTGCCGCCCTCGCTGCTGCCGACGGCGCTGGTGGACCTCGCCGGCGCGCCGACCGGCGTGAGCGTGACCACCACCGAGACGATGTCGTACAGCTGGCCGTTCAGCGGACTCACGGGCGACGACGACGCCTTCACCGCCGACGGTCAGGCGCTCGACGCGCTGCTGCAGACGCCCGCGACGTGGACGTTCAGCGGCCTCGCGGACGGCAGCTACCTCGTCTACACGTACGCGTGGGACGCCGCGGGCTCCGGGGTGCTGACCGAGGTGCGCATCCCGTCGATGCCGGGCTCGGAGCAGCTCGTCGGCGGTACGTGGCTCGGCTCGCCGCACGTGCTCGGCGTGACCTACGCGCTGCACGCGGTGACCGTCAGCGGCGGCACGCTGGTCGTCGAAGCGCGCAGCGCCGTGAGCGGCAGCGGCGGCGAGGTGATCGGCTTCCAGCTCGTGCAGACCTCGAGCGGCTCGCCGTTCACGGGCTACTGCTTCGGCGACGGCAGCGGCACGGCCTGCCCCTGCGGCAACGCCGGCGGCGCGGGCGAGGGCTGCGCGAACTCGAGCGGCGCCGGCGCGACGCTCGGCGCGATCGGCAGCACGAGCGCGTCGGTCGACGACCAGGTGTTCCAGGCCGGCGGCCTGCTGCCCAACCGCCCGGCCCTGCTGTTCGTCGGCGACAACGCGGTCAACGGCGGCAACGGCACGGTCTTCGGCGACGGCCTGCGCTGCGCGGGCGGCAACATCGTGCGCCTCGGCGTGCGCGTGCCGGACGCGCTCGGCGCCGCGCACTGGGGCCCCGGCCTCGCGGCGCAGGGCGGCTGGAGCGCCGGTCAGACCAAGCGCTTCCAGGTCTGGTACCGCGACCCGATCGCGTCGCCGTGCGGCAGCGCCTTCAACCTGACGAACGGCCTCGAGGTCGGCTTCACGAACTGACGCGCGCGGCCCGGCCGCGGCCGGCCGTCCGGTCGCGGTAGGCCTCGAGCAGCGGCTCGACGGCGGTGAGCGGCACCTCCAGGGTGAGCGCCACCGCCGCGCCGTAGTCGGCCGCGACCGGCCGCAGCGCGTACTCGGCCAGCAGGCCCTCGACGGCGCCGGCGCACTCGTATGGGTGCGCCAGCGTCACGCGCTCGCACAGCACGACCTCGCGCCGCGGCGCGAGGTCCAGCGCCGCGGCGGCGGCGCCGCCGTACGCGCGCACGAGGCCGCCGACGCCGAGCTTCGTGCCGCCGAACCAGCGCGTCACGACCACGATCGCGTCGGAGAGCTCGCGCCCGGCGAGCTCGGCCAGGATCGGGCGGCCCGTGGAGCCCGCCGGCTCGCCGTCGTCGCTGAAGCGCTCGCGCGCGCCGCCCGGACCGAGGCGCCACGCGACGCCGTGGTGGCGCGCGTCGTGGTAGCGCTTGCGCACGCGCTCCAGCAGCGCTTGCGCCTCCTCGGGGCTGCGCACCGGCGCGACCGTCGCGAGGAAGCGCGAGCCCTTGACCTTGTCGATCTCGTGCTCGAGCTCGGCCGCGAGGGTCCAGTAGCGCTCGATCACGGCGCGCGGTCAGTGCGCGGCGAGCGGCGCGGCGGTGGGGGCCAGGAAGAAGCGCCCGATCGCGGCGCGGAACAGCTCGCCGTCGTCGCGGATCATCTGGTAGCTGCCCTCCATCGTGCCCCACTCGGTGGGCAGGCTGGAGCCGCTGACGTACTCGAAGCTCTGGCCTGGATCGAGGCGCGGCTGCTCGCCGACGACGCCCTCGCCGCGCACCTCGCGGCGGTCGTTGTCCGCGTCGAGCACGATCCAGTGACGCGAGAGCAGCTGCGCGGGCCGCTCGCCGACGTTCGTGAGGACGACGCGGTAGGCGTACGTGAAGTGGCCGAGGCTGGGGTCGGAGCGGCCGGGCAGGTACTGGGCGCCCACGCGCACGCGGATGCCCTCGGTCGTGACGTCCGAGTGACCGCGCGGCGTGGCGCTGCGCGGGGCGGGACTCTCTTGGCTGTCGACGGTCATGTCGGGCGCGATTCTACTGCGGTTGCTAGCGTGGTGTCATGCCGATCATCGACGTGACGTTGTTCGAGGGACGGGACGTGGCCACCAAGCGCGCGCTCGTCGAGCGCCTGACGGCGGCGGCGGCGGAGAGCCTGGCCGTGCCGGCGGCCTCGGTGACCGTCGTGCTGCGCGAGATCGCGCGTCACGACCTCGCCGAGGGCGGCGTGCTGTTCGCCGAGCGCGAGCGCGCCTGAGCGCGGCGCGCGCGGATTCGCTTGGAGCGCGCGCGCGGGACGGCCAAGATGGCGGCGTGAGCGAGCCCCCCGCACCGACAACGGAGCGCGACGTCTTCGTAGCCGTCGTGCTGCTGCACCCGCGCTGCAACATGACGTGCAGCTTCTGCGTGACGCCCGACGACGCCTTCGAGGCGCTGGACGAGGCGCAGGCGCACGCGCTCGTCGACGAGCTCGCGGCGCGCGGGCTGCGCACCGTCGTGTTCGGCGGCGGCGAGCCCTTCGCGTGGCGCGGCGACCTGCTGCGCCTCGCCGGCGCGGCGCGCGCGCGCGGCCTCGTCGTGCAGGTGGGCACCAACGGCATCGCGCTGCCCGCGGGCTTCGCCGCGGACGACGCGATCGACCGCTGGGTGCTGCCGCTCGAGTCGGCCGACGCGGCCGTGCACGATCGCCTGCGCCGGCACGGCCCCGGTCACCACGCGCTGATCCTGCGCCGGCTGGAGGCGCTGCGCGCGGCGGGGCGCGAGGTGACGCTCTCGACCGTCCTGTGCAGCGAGACGCTCGCCGGCGTCGCGCCGCTCGCCGAGGCGCTGCGCGGCTACCAGGCGCGCGGCGGCCGCGTCCACGCGTGGCACCTCTACCGCTTCCTGCCGTGGGGCCGCGGCGGCGCGCCGAACGCCGCGCGCCTCGCGGTGAGCGCCGACGCGTACGCGGACGCCTGCGCGCGCGTCGAGGCGCTCGGCCTGCCGTTCCGCACCTTCCGCCGCGCGGACATGTACCGCTCGAAGAACGTCGAGTTCGTGTGGCGCGCGGACGGCGTCGTGCAGCGCGGGATCGAGCCGCCGCGCGGCGCGAGCGCGGAGCTCGCCTGAGCGGGCGTCGCGCGCGCTACTGCAGGATCTCGCCGAGCGCGCGCAGCAGGTAGCCGGGGTCCTTCGAGCCGCACGTCTCGCGGCAGGAGTGCATGCCGAGCTGCGGGTTGCCGACGTCGACCGTCAGCATGCCGAGGTTCTGCGCGGTCAGCGGGCCGATGGTCGAGCCGCACGCGAGGTCGCTGCGCATGACCCACTTCTGGCAGGGCACGTCCGCGCGCTCGCACGCGAGCTGGAAGCGCGCGACGGACTCGCTCTCCGAGGCGTAGCGCATGTTGCTGTTCAGCTTGATGACCGGGCCGGCGTTGACGCGCACCTCGTGCTCGGGGTCGTGC
Source organism: Planctomycetota bacterium (assembly GCA_020638875.1). Classification (GTDB taxonomy): domain Bacteria; phylum Planctomycetota; class UBA1135; order UBA1135; genus DUCM01. Next base: position 27,436 of record JACKHS010000018.1, on the reverse strand, counting down.
TTGTCGGCGTAGTTGGGGTGCGTCGCGTGCGCCATGTCGATCGACACGCACAGCGAGTCGGCCACCGCGCGGTGGAACTCCTCGCGCGTGCCGCCGCGCGCGAGCACGGTGCGCTCGAGCAGGCCGCGCAAGAGCGGGCTCTCGGCGCCGGCGGCCGAGCCGCTGCCGACCTCCTCGTGGTCGAAGAGCGAGACGACGGGCACGTACTCGAGCGCCGCGCCGCGCTCGACCGCGCCGGCGAGCGCCGTCAGCGCGCAGAACGAGGAGCACAGGTTGTCGAGGCGCGGCGCGCTGACCAGCTCGTTCGCCTGGCCGAAGAGGCACGACGGGTTCGTGTCGTGCACCATCGCGTCCCAGGCCAGCACGTCCTCCTCGTCGACGTCGAGCTCGGACGCCAGCCACGCGACGAAGCCGCGCTCGTCGCCGTCGAGCGTCGACCAGACGGGTGACATGTGCGTCTGCTTGTTGAGCTTGAGGCCGTCGGTGTGAATCTCGCGGTCGAGGTGGATGGCGAGCTGGGGGATCTTCAGCAGCGGGCGCTGCACGAGGAACAGGCGCTCCTCGACGCCGCCCGAGGCGCGCACGTGCGCGCGGCCCGACAGGCCCAGGTCGCGGTCGAGCCAGGAGTTCAGCAGCACGCCGCCGTAGACCTCGACGCCGAGCTGCGCGAAGCCGGAGCGGCGCCGGTCGGGGCGCGGCTTGACGCGCAGGTTGGGGCTGTCGGTGTGCGCGCCGAGCACGCGGAAGCCGCTCCACGGCCGGTGGTGTTCCTGCGTGCACCAGGCGACGAGGCTGCCGCCGCGGACGACGTAGTGCGCGCCCGGCGCGCCGGTCCACGCGTCGACCTCGGCGAGGCGGGTGAAGCCGACGGTCTCGAGCAGCGCGGCGGCGCTCCTGCAGGCGTGGTAGGGCGAGGGCGAGGCGTCGATGAACTCCGCCATGCGCACGGCGGCGTGGGTCGCGGGGGTGCTCATGGCGGGGACTGTACCGCGGGCGCGCGGCGGGGACAGCCCCGAGCGGACGCCTCGCGCCGCCGCGGGCGCGTAACGCGGGGGTACATTCGCCGCCCGCGCGCGGCCGGCGGCGTGCCTCGCGGCGCGCGCGGCCTACAATCCCGGCCCACACCCCGACCCCCGCCCGATCCCGATGCTCCACGGCACCCTGCTCTCTCTGCTCCTCGCGCTCGCGCCCGCCGCGGACACCACCGCGGCGCTCGAGCGCGGCCTCGCCACGGTCGACGCGAAGGAGATCCACGCCGACCTGGCCTTCATCGCCTCCGACGAGATGCGCGGACGCGACACGCCCTCGCACGAGCAGCGCATCGCGGCGCGCTACATCGCCGCGCGCGTCGAGCGCCTGGGCTTCCAGCCCGGCAACGAGGACGGCTGGTTCTTCCAGTACGAGGTGCCGATGGTCGGCGCGGACGCCGCGCGCTGCCGACTCGTCGCCAAGGGCGCGCGCGGCGAGGCGACGTTCGTGCTGGGCCGCGACTACACCTTCCACCCGCGCGCGCTGCGCGAGTCCGAGGTCGCTGCGGCGAGCCTGGTCTACGGCGGCGGGTGCGACGCCGAGGCGATCGCGAAGCTCGACCTCGAGGATCGCTGGCTCGTGCTGCCGACGACGGAGGGGCAGAGCCGAGAGGTGCAGGGCGCGGTGCGCGAGGCCAAGGCCAAGGGCATCGTCTACGTGCCCGGTCCCGGGCTCGAGGCCGCCGAGATGCAGGCGCGCGTCGAGACGTGGGGCGCCGAGGCGGTCGAGGGGCGCCTGCGCGGCGGCCGCGCAGGGCGCGGACTGCCGTCGGTCTACCTGAGCGCCGGCGGCCTCGCCGCGCTCGAGGAGCTCGCCGGCGTGAGCGACCCGCAGCCCGGCGACGTGTGGACGGTCGCGCTGACCGAGACGCGCGCGACGCGCGACCGGGCCGAGGAGGGCCTCGAGAACGTGTGCGCGCTCTGGCCGGGCAGCGACCCGCAACTGCGCGACGAGGTGCTGATCGTCTCGGCGCACTACGACCACGTCGGCGTGGGCGACGACGGGCAGATCTACAACGGCGCCGACGACAACGGCTCGGGCACGACCGGCCTGATGGCGCTCGCGGAGGCGCTCAGCGAGTACGGGCCGATGCGCCGCACCGTGATGCTGATGTGGGTCTCGGGCGAGGAGAAGGGCTTGCTCGGCTCGGACGCCTGGACGCGCGACCCGTGGCTGCCCGAGGGCATGCGCCCGGTGGCCGACCTCAACATCGACATGATCGGCCGCAACGCGCCCGACAAGCTGCTCATCACGCCGACGAAGGAGCGGCCGGAGTACAACGGCCTCGTGCGCATGGCGGAGGTCGCCGCGCCGCTCGAGGGCTTCCCCGCGCTGGGGAGCTGCGACGAGTACTGGAGCCGCTCGGACCACGCGAACTTCTCGCGCAACCTCCACATCCCGGTGGCCTTCCTCTTCTCCGACGTCCACGAGGACTACCACCAGCCCACGGACGACGTCGAGAAGATCGATTGCGACAAGATCCGACGGGTGGTGCGGGTCGTGCTGCGCGTCCTGGACGGGCTGCAGGGGGACACCCTGGAGCTGTGACCCGCGCGGCGGGTCGGGATCCCGCCGCTTTTTCCGGCGCCGGGTGGTCGACGGCGGGGCGAGGCTCTAGGATCTCCCCCCGCCTGAACGGCCCCCGACCCGCGACCCCCCTCGATCCGCGATACCAAGGAGCGAACCAGTGGCCTACATCGTCGCCGAACCCTGCATCAAGTGTAAGTACACGGACTGCGTGGACGTGTGCCCCGTGGATTGCTTCCGCGAGGGCGAGAACACGCTCGTGATCAACCCCGACGAGTGCATCGACTGCGGCGCGTGCGTGCCCGAGTGCCCGACCGAGGCGATCTTCAGCGAGGACGACCTGCCCGAGAAGTGGGCGGACTACGTCGACTACAACGCGAAGATGGCCGAGATCTGGCCGGAGATCACCGAGAAGAAGGACGCCATGGACGGCGCCGACGAGTTCAAGGAGGTCGAGGACAAGAAGCAGTACCGGAACGAGAACCCGGCCTGACCTCTGGCCTCGAAGCCTCGCGCGAGCGCCCGCCGTCCCCGTGGACGGCGGGCGCTCGACGTTTTCGCGGAGAGCGTTCGGAGGTCCCGCGGCGTGCCCGCGGAGCGGGACAGCGGGCGCGCGGCTAACCGCGCGGCGCGAGCGCGTGGCACAGGATCGCCGCCGCGGCGTTGAGGCTGTAGGAGTCGACGTCGGCGCCCTGGCGGATGCTGACGCGGTGTTCGAGCGACGCGGCGAGCGCCGCCGGCAGCCCGAAGGCCTCGCTGCCCAGCCACAGCACGAGCGGCGCTGCCGGGCGCGCGAACGCTTCCAGCGGCGCGCCGCCGCGCGCGAGGGCCGCCACCGACGCGAGGCCGGCGGCGCGCGCCTCGGCCAGGAACGCCGCCGGGTCGGCGCGGCGCAACAGCGGCAGGCGGAACGCGCTGCCCATCGAGGTGCGCACGGCCTTGGGATGCCACGGCTCGCTCGCGCCGAGCGCCACCAGCCCGGCAGCGCCGGCCGCGTGCGCAGTGCGCACCAGCGCGCCGACGTTGCCCGGATCCTCCGCGTCGTGCACCGCGACCCACAGCTCGTCGCCGCGCGGCGCGGCGAGCGGCAGCTCGGGCGCCGCGCGCACGAAGCCCAGGAGCGCGCCGTAGCTGCGCCCGGCGACCAGGCGCGCGAGCTCGGCGTCAGGCGCGAGGTGCAGCAGCACGTCGGCCGCAGCCAGCGCGTCGAGGAGCTCGCGCTCGCGCGGCCGCGCGCGCTCGACGAGCGAGCGCGCGGCGAGCACCCACTCGAGCGCGACGCCGGCGCGCAGCGCGCGCTCGACCAGGCGCAGACCCTCGATCGAGTAGCCGCCCAGCGCGCGCCGTCCGCCGGCGCTCTCGCACTGCGCGAGCTCGGCCGCGCGCCGCCGCCACGCGTCGCCGCTCATGGCCGCGGCAGGCGCTCCTCGAAGGCGCGGCAGGGCTCGCCCGAGCTCGCGCGCACCACCTTGCGCCGGCAGCTCGCGCGACTCGAGCCCGTAGACCCGGCACCCGTGCGGCCGCGGCGCGACGTACGTCACGTAGTGGTGGCGGCAGCGCAGGCAGTTCGGGTCGGGGGCGTCCACGGCGGCATGGTCGTCGTCGCCGGCGGAGCGCGCAAGCTCGCGCCTCGACGCCCGCGCCCCGGACCGATGATGGTCGCCATGGCGAAGAAGCGCGAGGAGCGCGCCCGACCTCTCCCGGCGGCGCGCTGACCCACAACCCCTTCCGCGCGCTCGCGGGCGGCAGGGGCGAGGCGCCCGCGCCCGCGCCGCGCCCGCCGGAGGTCGCCCTGCCCGCGCCGCGGCGTCCGAGTCCGTCGCGGCGCTGCTCGCGGGCAAGCTCGTCGTGCGCAAAGGAGGCCAAGGGCCGCGGCGGCAAGACCGTGACGTGCATCGCCGGCCTGGGCGGCGCGGAGGCCGAGCGCGAGGCGCTGGCGCGCGAGCTGCGCAAAGCGCTCGGCGCGGGCGCGCGCGTCGAGGGCGACGAGCTCGTCGTGCAGGGCGCGCTGGTCGAGCGCGTCGCGAGCTGGCTCGAGGCGCGCGGCGCGCAGCGCGTCGTGCGCGGCAACGCATGAGGCCGCCGGCCGGCACGCTCGAGGCGTGGGCGCTCGACCTCGTCGAGCGCGCGCACGCTCGCAGCCAAGCTCGCGCCGCCGCCGCCGCCCGCGGCGTTCGCGGCAGACGTCGCGCCGCTGCGCCTCGTCGCGCCAGGGCGCCCGCCCGAGCTGGAGGTGCGCGCGCGCGCGCGCAAAAGGCGCCGCGCCCGGCGCGCTCGTGCGGCCGAGGCGCGCGCGCGCCTGCTGCACACCTTCGCGCACCACGAGCTGCAGGCGGCCGAGCTCTTCGCGTGGGCGCTGCTCGCCTTCCCCGACGCGCCCGAGGCCTTCCGCCGCGGGTTGGTGCGCCTGTGCCTCGACGAGTTGCGCCACCTGAACCTGCTCGTCGCGCGCCTCGTCGCGCTCGGCTCGCGCTTCGGCGCGTACCCGGTGCGCGACTGGTTCTGGGAGCGCTTCCCGAGCTGCGCGACGCCGCTCGAGTTCGTCGCGCTGATGGGCCTGGGGCTGGAGGGTGCGAACCTCGACCACGCCGAGCGCTGGGCGCGCCACCTCGCGGACGCCGGCGACGGTGAGTCCGCCGCGGTACAGCGGCTCATCGGCGTCGAGGAGCAGGAGCACGTGCGCTTCGCCGTGCAGTGGTTCCGCGCGTGGACCGGCGGGCTCGACTTCGCGCGCTGGCGCGCGAGCCTGCCCGCGCCGCTGACGCCGCTGGTGCTGCGCGGCCCCGAGCTCGCGCGCGCGGCGCGCTGCGCGGCGGGGTTCGACGAGGCCTTCGTGGAGGAGCTCGAGGCGTGGCGCGCGTCTGCGTCTGGGACCTGAACCTCGACGCGGAGTACGAGCTCGCCGCGCGCGGTCGCTACGCGCCGACGCGCGACGTGCTGCGCTTCGTGGCGGCGCACCGCGCGGCGGCGCGCGGCGTGCTCGCCGCGGGCGACCTCGTGCTCGGCGAGGACGCGCTGCCCGCGCCCGCAGCGTGCGAGCTCGTCGGCCGCGCCTGGTGCCCGACGCCGGCCGCGCGCGCGCCGCGCGGCGGGGCGGCGCTCGAGGCCGCGCCGCCCGTCGACGTGCTGCGCGCCGTGAACGACCGCGCCTTCTGCGCCGCGCTCGGCCAGACGCTGCCGCACGCGCTGCACGCGACCACGCTCGAGCCGCTGCTCGCGGCGCGCTCGCCGACCCCGCAGGCCCGCGCGACTGGCTGGCGAAGCGCGCCTTCGGCGTGGCCAGGCGCGGTCGGCGCAAGCTGCGGCGCGGCGCGCGCGACGCGGCCGAGCGCGCCTGGCTCGAGGCCTCGCTGCGCCAGGGCGGCGTGCAGCTCGAGCCCTTCGTGGAGGTGCTCGAGGAGTGCGCGGTGCACGGCCGGGTCGCGGAGGACGGTGCGTGCCGCCTCGGGCCGCCGCGCCGCCTCGAGTGCGACGCGCACGGCGCGTGGCGCGCGTCGCGCGCGCTGGCGCCGGGCGAGCTCGCGCCGTCCGTCGCGGACGCGTTGGAGCGCGAGGCGCGCCGGGTGGGGGAGGCGCTGGCGCGCGCGGGCTACTTCGGCCCCTTCGGCGTGGACGCCTACCGCTACCGCCTCGACGGCGCGGAAGCCTGGCAGCCGCGCAGCGAGGTCAACGCGCGCTACACGCTCGGTTGGCGCGCGCCGGCCGAGTGAACGCGCGCGGGGCGGCCGGAGTGCGCCTCCGGCCGCCCCGCGCGGCGTCGTGAGTTCGGGCTAGTCGCGCCAGGTCTTGGTCACCACGCCGTCCTGGAACTCGACGTAGACCGTCGAGTCGCTACGCGTGGTCGACTCCGAGTTGATGATCAGGAAGACGTGGGTCTCGTCGCGCACCTCCTTCGAGTAGGAGTAGCGCCAGACCTCGACGCCCTCCTCGCCGCTCATCACGCGCCGCGACGGCTCGCCGAGCAGCTCGAGGACGTAGTCGGAGGACTGGCCCGGCCGCACCTTGGCGAGCGACTGGTCGCTGACGTAGACACCGGTCGTGTCGATGTCGCGATCGGAGCCGATCAGGCAGGCGGGGCACAGGAGGGCGAGGCCGAGCAGAGCGCCGAGCAGGGGGCGCGAGGGGGCGGGGTGCAGCATGGGAGTCGTCCTGGGGTTGCAGCGAACTCGGGGCCCGCGTTACGGCGGACCCCGAGACTATTTGACGCGCAGAGGGGCTTCGACGCCGCGGCGCACGCGCGGAGCGCGCGCGAGTTGCTCCGCGGAGGCGACGACCTCGCGCGGCGCGCGACGCGCGGGCTCGTCCCGCGCGCCGGCGGGCGGCGTGACGTCGGCCCAACCCAGGCGAGCCAGGCCGCGCTCGCGCTTGAGGCGGAACTCGACCTGCTGCGCGGCGCCGCGGTCGGGGTACGGCCCGTGCGTCGCGCCGAGCACCCACGGACGGCCGCCGCGGGTCGAGCGCGCGCGCCGCCGGGGAGCGCGCCGTTGTGCTGGGCCAGGCGGCGCTCGACGTCGAGCGCCACGCCGACGTAGGTGCGGCCGTCGCGGGCGGAGAGGAGCACGTAGACGAGCCAGGACACGCGCAGAGGGTACTGCGCGGCGGGTCCGGTTCCAGCTCGGGTGAGGGAGGTAGAAGTTTCCAGGAAACTTCCGCACAACGCCGTGGCGCCGCGTACGGTGGGCTCAGGCCGCCGGGAACGCGCCGCCGCCACGGCGGCCGCCCGGCCGTCCCCTCGACTCGACGCGCCTCGCGCGCCTGCCTCCCATGCGACGCCTCCTCCTCACCCTCGCGGCCGCCTGCGCCGCGGCGCTGCCCGCCAGCGCTCAGTCCCCGTTCGACCAGTGCGGCACCTTCGTGCAGGGCGTCACCTGCCCGATGTTCTTCCAGACGGGTGACGGGCAGATGTACCTGCTCGACACCTACGGCGGTCACCAGCTCGGCGACACGGCGCGCGTGCAGGGCGACCTCGACACGGGCTGCTTCACGATCTGCCTGCAGGGCAACGGCTGCATCGCGGTCTCCAGCATCACCTCGTGCCAGTCGCAGACCTGGACGACCTACTGCTACGGCGACGGCAGCGGCACGCCGTGCCCGTGCGGCAACGGCAGCACCGCCGGCGAAGGCTGTCAGAACTCCTCGGGCCTCGGCGGTCGCCTCGACGCCGCGGGCTCCGACAGCATCACCAGCGACGACCTGCAGCTCTCCGCGACGCAGCTCCTGCCGAACCAGCCGGTGCTGCTCTTCTCGGGCTCGCTGGCCAACAACGGCGGCAATGGCGTGCTCTTCGGCGACGGCCTGCGTTGCGCGGGCGGCGCGGTGCTGCGTCACGGCGTGCAGTCCCCGAACGCGTCCGGGCAGGCCAGCTGGCCGACCGGGCTCGCCGGCGCGCACGCGTGGGGCGTGGGCACCACGCGCTACTTCCAGGGCTGGTACCGCGACCCGGTCGGCTCGCCCTGCGGCGCGAGCTTCAACCTGACGCAGGGCCTGCAGGTGACCTTCACGCTCTGAGCGCGCCTCGCGCGTCTCGCACGACGGGCCGTTCCTCGCGCGAGGAGCGGCCCGCGCGCGTTCGGCGCGGCGCGCTGCGCTCAACTCGGCGGCTCGAAGCGCGCGCTCGCGTGGCGCGGCACGTCGTCGCGCGCGAGCCACGCCGCGATCTCGCGCGCCGGGCCGCGCGGGTCGACCAGCCGGCCCTCGGCGTAGAGTGCGTCGAAGCGCGCGCGCCGCGGAAGTCGGCCGGATCGATCGCGCGATCTCGGCCTGCATGTCGGTGGCGACGACGTGCGGCGCGTAGGAGAACCAGCACGCGTCGCGGCCGGCGAGGCTCTGCGCCTCCTCGACCTCGAGCGCCGCCGCCGCGCGACCATCGCAGCCCGGCCTTCGACGCGCAGTACGCGGCCCAGCCTGGTACGCGTTCTGCGCAGCGCCCGGGACAGGTCGACCACGCGCAGCGGCCGCGCGCCGGCGAGCTGGAGCGCCGCGCCCGCAAGCCACGCGGGGCACGACGTTCAGCGCGAGCGCGCGCACGAAGACCACAGGGTCGAGGTCGGGCACGAGGCCCACCGGCCCGAGCACCGCCGCGTTGTTCACCAGCCCGAGGCGCGCGTAGTCGCGGCGCGCCCAGCACGCGGCGAGGCGCGGCTCGAGCTCGCTCGCCAGCGCGTCCACGCGCGCGAGGTCGCAGCGCACGTGCGCGTAGCGCCCGCGTCCGCGAGCGCGGGCGGCGCGTCGCCGCGCGCGATGCCGACGACGTCCCACCCTGCGGCGAGCAGCGCGTCGGCGACCGCGCGACCGATGCCGCGCGTGGTTCCGGTGACGAGGGCCAGAGCGTTCATGTCGTTCCTCCGCGTGAGGGTCCGGGTCCGTCCTTGCGCCGCGGAACGCCGCGCACCGCCTGCGCGCTCCAGGGATCCTCGGGCCAGGCGTGCAGGGTAGCGCCGGCGGAGCTCCTTGCGCACCACCGGATAGGTCGTGCTCCAGAAGCTCTCAGGTCGTCGGTGACCTGCTGCGGGCGCATGTTCGGCGCGCACAGGTGCAGCAGCACCTTCACGCGACCCTGCGCGACGCGCGGCGTCTCGCGCAGCCGAACAGCTCCTGCAGGCGCGCGGCGAGCACCGGCGGGCGGCCGGGTTCGTACGCGAGCGCGATGCGCGAGCCGCTGGGCACCGCAGCCGCTCGGGCGCGGTCTCGTCGAGCGCGCGCAGCGCTCCCAGCCGAGGCGCGCGCGCAGCGTCGGCGAGCGGCGCGCAGCGCAGCTCCTCGAAGCTGGCGCGACCGGTGCACAGGTCCTCGAGCGCGCCGAGCACCAGCGCCTCCGGCGGACCGGCCAGTCGAGCTCAGGCCGCCACTCGCGCGCGCAGGCGTAGCGCGCGAGGAGCGCGGCGGCGTCAGGCGCGGCGGGTCGAGCGCGCGCGCGGGCCTCGCGCGCGGCGGCGAACAGCGCGCGCGGCGTCGTCGTCGCGCACGGTGGGCAGCTCGCGCTCCTCGAGCACGAGCTCGCGCCACGTGACCAGCTCGCGCGTCGTGACGCGCGCGACCTGCGCGTCGAAGCTCGCGACGCGCGCGCGCACGACCTCGCGCTCGTCGAGCCACGCGCGCTCGACCGCGCTGGCCGAGCGCCAGGCTCTCGGCCCGCCGGCGTCGAGGTCGACGCCACGAACAGCTCCGCGGCGCCGCCGCACTCAGGCGCGAGGCGCACGCCGCGCCGCCGGCCATCACGGCGCGCGCGTCGCCCGGCGCGCGCTGGCGCCGAGGCGGTCGGGGAAGGCCGCAACAGCGCGTGGCGCGTGGCGTCATCGCGCGCGGCGAGCGCGTCGACGCGCACCTCGTCGCGCAGGCCGCCCAGCAGCGCGTCGCGCACGCGCAGGACGCCTGCGCGGGCCCGCGCAGCAGCTCGCCGCAGACGCTGTGAGTGGCGCCGTCTCCTCGAAGCCTCGAGCGCGTAGACCGCATCGAGCAGGTCGGACTCGTGCGCGCCGTGGCGCTCGTCGCGCGCGCCGACCTCGCGGCGGAACGGCGGGCGTTCGGAGAGCAGCGCGGCGCACGCGGCCGCTTCGCGCGCGACGCCGCGCCGGGCGCCGGCCAACACGAGCCGACCGAGGCGCGGCGCGAGCGGCAGCTCCACCAGCCGGCGGCCGAGCTCGGTCACGCGCAGCGCGTCGCCGCCCGCGGGCTCCAGCGCGCCGAGCGCGAGCAACACGCGCGCGCGCGCGCCAGGCTCGCCGCCGGCGGCACCTCGAACCACGCGAAGCGCGCCGGGTCGGGCTCGCCGAAGGCGCACACCTCGAGCACGACGCGCGCGAGGTCGAGGCGACGGATCTCGGGCACCTCCTCGGCGGCCCGCCCGCGCTCGTCGGCCGCCGTCCACAGGCGCAGGCAGAGCCCCGGCGCCTCGCGCCCGGCGCGTCCGGCGCGCTGGTCCGCGGCCGCGCGCGCGATCGGCGCCAGCTCGAGGCGGTCGAGGCCGAGGCCCGGGTCGTGGCTCATGCGCCGCGCGAGGCCGCTGTCGACGACCGCGGTGACGCCCGGGATCGTGAGCGACGTCTCGGCGACGTTCGTGGCGAGCACGACCTTGCGGCCGCCGCCCGGACGCAGCACCGCGTCCTGCTCGCGCGGGTCCTGGTCGCCGAAGAGCTCGACGAGGCGCATGCCCGTCAACGCGCTCTCGCGGGCCAGCAGGTCGCGCGCGCGCCGGATCTCGCCGACACCGGGCAGGAAGGCGAGCACGTCGCCCGGCGACTCGCGCAGCGCGCGCAGCACCCCGCGGCGCACCAGCTCTTCCAGCCGCGCGCCGCGCTCGGCCGCTCGTGCGGCTCGAGCCAGCGCACCTCGACGGGGTGGAGCCGCCCGGCGCTCTCGACCAGCGGCGCGTCGAGGAAGCGCGCGAGCGGCGCGGGGTCGAGCGTCGCCGACATCACCACGAGGCGCAGGTCGTCGCGCGCCTCGCGCTGCACGCGCCGCGCGAGCGCCAGCGCGAGGTCGGCGTCGAGGCCGCGCTCGTGGAACTCGTCGAACACCACGGCGCGCACGCCCTCGAGGAAGGGATCCTGCTGCACGCGGCGCAGGAAGACGCCCTCGGTCATCGCGATCAGGCGCGTCGCGCGCGACGTGCGGTCGTCGAAGCGCACGCGGTAGCCGACCTCGCCGCCGAGCGCCGCGCCGCTCGCCGGCGATGCGCCGCGCGGCCGGCGCGCGGCGACGCGGCAGGGCTCGAGCAGCCAGACCTGGCCGTCAGGCGCGCTGTCGAGCAGCGCCGCCGGCACGCGCGTGGTCTTGCCCGCGCCGGTGGGCGCGCGCAAGCGCGTTGGGCCCGCTGAGCGCGCCGAGCAGCTCGGGCAGCACGGCGTCGATGGGCAGGGGCTCGAGCTCGCGGCGCGTCATCGCGAGAGCGTACCTGCGCGGCGCGGGTCAGGGCAGTCGGCGGCCGGCGCGCGCGGGCCCGTCCGCGCGCGGACCTCGCGCGCGGCAGGAGCCCGCGGCCTCGCGCGGGGCCGAGGCGGCCGCGACGCAGCGCGGCGCGACGCGCGCCGCCGGGAGCGGAGTTGCCGCGTCCCACGACGCCTTCGTCGCGCGAGCGGGCTACGCTCTGCGCCGTGAGCCCGCCCCGCGACACCCTGGCCGCGCGCCGCGCGCTGCGCTTCGGCCTGGCCGGCGCGGCGCTCGCCTACGCGTGGGCGGCCTGGACCCACGACAGCGCGCTGAACGAGCTCGCCGTCCTCGAGCTCGGCGCGAGCGAGGCCGTGGCGCGCGGCGTGGATCGCGGCGCGGCCGTCGTGCTCGTGGTCGCCGCCGTCGGCGCGTGGTTCGAGCGCGGCCGCGTCGCCTGGGGCCTCGCCGCGCTGTGGATGCTCCTGCAGGCCGTGGCGGAGGCGCGGCTGGGCGGCGCGCCGCTCGTCGAGTGGGAGCCCGCCGCGCACGCCGCGCGCTGGCTGGCGCCGTTCGCGCTGGTCGCCCTGGTGGGCGGGCGCGTGCGTCGCGCGGAGCTGCTGCTGCGCGTCGGCGCGGCGGCGACCTTCGCCGTGCACGGCGTCCAGGCGCTCGTCGGCGTGCCGCGCTTCGTCGACCTCGTGCTGCTGAGCGCGCGCCGGGTGGCGCTCGCGCCGAGCGAGGTCGCGGTCGAGCGCGCGCTCGTCGTCGTGGGCCTGCTCGACCTGGCGGCGGCCGCGCTCGTGGTGACGACGCGCCGCCGCGCGGTCGCGGGCTACATGGCGCTGTGGGGCGCCGTGACGTTGCTGGCGCGCGTGACCGCCGGCGGCTGGGTACAGTGGCCCGCGGCCGGCGTGCGCCTCGAGCACGCCGCGGCGCCGCTGGCGCTGCTCCTCCTCTGGTCCCCGCGTACGAGGTCCTCGCCTTGATCCAACTCCTGCTCGCCGCCGTCCTCGCCCTCGCGCCCGCGCAGGAGGCCGCGCCGTGGACGCCGCTCGCGGGCACGCAGCCCGCGCAGGTGCGCGTCGTGTGGACCACCGCTCCGTCGACGCGCGCCACGATCTCGTGGTCGACGCGCGCCGCGAGCGAGGTGAACCGCGCCGTGCTCGTGCCCGCGGGGGGCGGCGACGAGCTCGCGTTCGCGTCGGCGCGCGACGGGCGCTACAGCGGCAGCGCGGACGAGGGCGGCGCCTGGTACCACCACGCGCGCGTGCACGACCTCGCGCCCGACACGCTCTACGAGTTCCGGGTCGAGTCCGACGGCGCGCGCTCGCGCACGCTACGCTTCCGCACCGCGCCGGCCGACGACCGCGCCTTCACGCTCGTCTACGGCGGCGACTCGCGCACCGTGCACGCCGACCGCCAGCGCATGAACCGCTTCGTGGCGCAGCTCGCCGCGGAGCGCGCGGACCTCCTCGCGTTCGTGCACGGCGGCGACTACGTCACCGACGGCAACGAGTGGTCCCAGTGGAGCCTGTGGCTCTCGCACCACGAGCTCACCACGGCCGCGGACGGGCGCGTGCTGCCGCTCGTGCCGGCGCGCGGCAACCACGACGGCGGACCGCTCTACCGCGAGATCTTCGACGACCCCTGGGGGGCCGAGCGCGACTACGGCGCGACCGTGCTGGCGCCCGAGCTCGCGCTCGTCACGCTCGACACCAACGCGCCGACGGCCGGCGCGCAGGCCGACTGGATCGCCGCGACGCTGCCCGCGCTGCGGCGCGCGCACCGCTGGCTGCTGGTGCAGTACCACCGGCCCATGTGGCCGGCGCTCAAGAGCCCCTCGCCGGCGAAGGACCTGTGGGTCCCGCTCTTCGAGGCCAGCGACGTCGACCTCGTCATGGAGAGCGACGGGCACGTCGTGAAGCGCACCGTGCCGATCCGCGCGGACGCGCAGGACCCGACCGGCGTGACGTACATCGGCGAGGGCGGCCTGGGCGCGCCGCAGCGCACGCCGCGCGAGGGCCTGTGGTACCTCGCGCCGCCCGGCTACGTGGGCACGGGCCTGCACGTCACGTTGCTCGAGGTCTCCGCCGACGCGCTCGTGCTGCGCACGCTCGGGCCGCCGGCCGAGGCGGGCGGCGACGCGCTCGAGCTCGACACGTGGACGCTGCACCCGCGCGTGCGGGTCGCGGCCGCGGAGCCCGCCGAGGCGCGCTGACCGCGCGCTCGAAGGGACGCGGCCCGAGCGAGACTCTCGTCCCACGCGGACCGCGTCGTAGGAGGTGGTTGCGGTACCCCCTGGCGCCGTGGGCGCTCGCCGCTCAGCGGGCGAGGCCCTCCCGGAGGCCGCTCGCTCCGGCGGCCCCGGCGTCTCCGGGGTGCTGAGGGGCGCGGGAGGAGGCCGCGCCGTAGGGACTGGGAAGGTGCATCTCGTTCGCGAAGCGGGGCGCGGAACCGGACGCCGCCCCTATCTAGAAAGTTGCAAAGTGAGGCCGAGCCGTCAACCCCCGGCGGCGGCGGAGCGCGGAACCGCCCGCGCGAGGTGCTGTTGGGCGGGGCTCGCGCGCCGCGCTCCTGCGGCGCGCCGCGGCTCCCCGCCCCCCGTGGCACCTCTCGCGTGCGCGTTCGGGGGAGGGGTGCAGCCCGACCCGACCCTCGGCACGCCGGAACCCCTGCCATGACCGACCCCTCGCCCGGGCCGCGCGCCGCGTGGCCGCGCCGCCTCGCGACGCCCGCCGTCTACCTCCTGGCGCTGCTCGCGGCGCCGCTCGTCGCGCTGGTCGACCTCGCCGAGGACGCGCAAGGCCGCCACGGCGCGGTGCTGACGGTCGGCGACGACGAGGTGGCCGTCGTGCACGACCTGTGGAGCGGCGCGGCGCGGCAGGTGGACACGCCGGGCAAGCGCTTCCTCCTGCCGTACCTGCAGGAGGCGCGCGTGCTGAAGCGCAGCGCCGTGCCGCTCGTGCTCGCCGGCGACGCGCGCACGAACTGCATCGAGGTGCCCGCGCTCGAGCTGCGCGCCGCCGACGGCTCGCGCTTCCGCTTCGAGCGGCACCACCTGACCTTCACGCTGCTGCCCGACCTCGCGGCGCGTTGCCTCGAGGACACGCGCGCCGAGCTCGACGCCGCGGCCGGGCTGGTGGAGGCCTACGCGCGCGCCGTGCTGCGCGACGAGTACGGGCGCTACACGGCCGACGAGGTCGTGCTGCACGAGAACCAGAAGGCCGCCAAGGCGCGCAGCCTCGCGCGGCTCGACGCGGCGCTGCGGCCGCACGGGCTCGCGGTGGTCGAGCTCGCCACGCCGACGCCGCGCTTCGCCGAGGCGCACGAGGAGGCCGTCGAGCGGCGCAAGGTCGCCACGCAGGAGGTCGAGCGGTTGCGCGCGAAGGCGGCGCAGCTCGCGGCGGAGCGCGAGGAGGGCTTCGCCAGCCTCGAGAAGGACAAGCAGGCCGAGCTGGCCGCGCTCGAGCTCGCCATCACGAGCTACGGAGCGGAGGCGCGCCGCGCCGCGCAGACGCGCCGGGACGAGGCCGAGCAGCACCTCGCCGCGCGGCGCAGCGCGGGCGAGTCGCGCCGCTTCGAGCTCGAGCAGCAGGCGCTCGCGCTGGTCGACCAGCACGAGGCCGAGGCCGCGGCGCTGCAAGCGGTCGTCGACGAGTTCGCCGCCGGCGGCGAGCTCGCCGTGCGCGCGGCCTGGATCGAGCGCCTCGCCGAGGTCCCGTTCCGCCTCGCGCCGTACGCGCGCGACGCCGCACCGCGCGGCGTCGAGCTCACCGAAGTCCCTTCCCTGGCCGCCGCAGGTCACTGAGTCGTGCAGGAACCGCAACCGATCGATGGGAAGACCCGCGCGCGCGCGCTCGCGCTTCGGACCGCGACGCTCGCCCGCATGGGCGGCCGCGCGTGCGCCGTCGGCGCGCGCCGCACCTGGACGCTGCTGCGCGCCGCGTGGCGGACGCCGCTCGCCGGCGCCTGGCGCGCGCGCGGCCGCGCTCGTCGCCGGCCCGCTGCGGACGCTGACGCGCGCCGCGCTGCTCGGCGTCGCCGTCTGGGCGCTCGTGCTCTACGGCGCGCGCTGGTGCGTGCACCGCGTCGCGCCCGGTGAGGTGGGCGTGCGCGTGTCGGAGTGGGGCGGCGGCGTCGCGCTGCGCGACTACGGCCCCGGCCTGTACCTCGGCCTGCCC
The DNA here is from genome assembly GCA_020638875.1 of Planctomycetota bacterium. Taxonomy (GTDB): domain Bacteria; phylum Planctomycetota; class UBA1135; order UBA1135; genus DUCM01. The sequence continues at coordinate 11,831 of JACKHS010000018.1, read as the reverse complement.
GGCGCGCAGGCGTGGTACGCCCTGCCGGCGGGAACCGAGCAGGCGCGCTGGCGCGCGGACGCGGAGGGCGCGGGCGGTCTCCTGAGCGTGCGCACCCAGGACGGCAACGAGGTGCTGGTCGCGCTCTCGGTACCGTTCCACGTGCGCCCGGGCGAGGCGCACCGCATCGTCGCCGACGGCGCGCGCCACGACTGGCGCGACAAGGTGCGGGCGCGCTGCGAGGCGCAGCTCTTGACCGAGCTCGGGCGGCTCTCGTCCGAGGAGTTCTTCGACAGCGACGCGCGCGCGGCGCGGCTCGCGGAGACGCTCGTGCACCTGGACGAGGCGTTGGCCGACGTGCACGTCGAGGCCGAGGCGGTGCTGATCGAGGACGTGCGCTTCCCCGCGGCGTACGAGAAGAAGCTGCAGGAGACGCAGCTCGAGGGGTTGCGCGGGAAGATGCTCGCCGCGAAGAGCGAGGTCGCCGTCGTCGAGCGCGAGCTGGGGCGCGAGCGTCAGGCGCTCGAGCGCGACCTGCTCGCGCGGCGCATCGAGCTCGACGGCGTCAACGCGGAGCGCAAGCGCGCGGCGAAGCAGGAGCTCGAGGAGCTGGAGCGCGAGACGGCGCGCTACGTCAGCGAACGCGGCGCGCTCGCCGAGCGCGAGTACGCCGCGCAGGCGCTCGAGGGCGAACGCGCGCTGCTCGCGGCGCAGGGCCTGGAGGCGAAGCTGCGCAACGCGGTCTACGCCTCGGAGGGCGGGCGCCTGTACCTCGCGCAGCAGGCCGCGCGCGCCACGCGCCTCGAAGCGGTGACGCTGGACTCGACCGATCCGCGCGTGCCCAACCCGCTCGATCCGGCGGCGATGACGCGGCTCTTCACGGGCGAGTAGCTCGACGGTTGCAACGGCCCGCGGGGGGGTGGAGGATGGCGCGCCCATGGCGCGCCACTTCCTCTCGACCCTCGATCACGACAGCGCCGAGCTGGCGCGCCTCGCCGCGGCGGCCCTCGAGCTCAAGCGGCGCGGGCGCGGCGCCGGCCGCATCCCCGGCGCGCCCGACCTCGCCGGCCGCGTGCTCGGGCTGCTGTTCTTCAACCCCTCGGTGCGCACGCGCGTCTCCTGCGAGTCGGCGATGGCGCGCCTGGGCGGGACGTCGGTGGCGCTCGCCGCGGGCAGCGACACCTGGCGCTTCGAGGCGCGGCCGGGCGCGGTCATGGACGGCGACACGCAGGAGCACGTGGCCGAGCTCGCGCCGGTGCTCGCGTCGATGTGCGACGCGGTCGGCATCCGCAAGGCCGAGCTGATGACCTCGGGCGCGCAGGCCACCAGCGCGTCGGCGAGCTACGCCGAGCTCGCGCGCGACGAGTTCCTGCACGCGTTCGCGCGTCACAGCGACGTGCCGGTGCTGAACCTCGAGTCCAACGCCTTCCACCCCTGCCAGGGGCTGGCCGACATGGCGACGCTGCAGGAGCTGCTGGGCGCGCCGCGCGGCGAGCGCTACGTGCTGACGTGGGCCTGGCACCCCAAGGCGCTGCCGGTGGCGACGCCGCACTCGCAGCTGCTCGCGGCGGCCGACCTCGGCATGCGCGTCACGCTGCTGCGGCCGGAGGGCTACGACCTCGCGCCCGAGGTGCTCGCCGCGGCGCGCACGCGCGCGGAGGCGGCCGGGGGCGCGCTCGAGGTCACCGACGACGTCGAGGCGGCCTACGCCGGCGCGCGCGTCGTGTGCGCGAAGTCGTGGGGGCGCCTGGACGCGTACGGTCGGCCGAGCGAGGAGGCGCGCCCGGCGGCCGACCTGCGCGCGCGCTGGATCGTCGACGAGGCCAAGCTGGCGCGCGGCGCCGACCCGTGGTTCCTGCACTGCCTGCCGATCCGCCGCAACGTCATCGCGACCGACGGCGTGCTCGACGCGCCGCGCTGCGCGGTGGTGCGCCAGGCGGAGAACCGGCTCTGGACCGCCGCGGCGCTGCTCGCCGACCGGCTCGGCCGCGCATGAGCCGCGCGCGGCGCGTGCTCGAGCGGTTGGCCCTGGCGCGCCCCGAGCAGCGCGCCTGGGCGCTCTACGACTGGGCCAACTCGGCCATGATGACCGTGGTCGTCACCGCGGTCTTCCCGATCTTCTTCGCGCGCGTGGCGTACCCCGCGGCGCCGCCCGGCGAGGCCACGCGCGTGTTCGGCGTGGCGACCTCGATCGCGCTCGCCATCGTCGCGCTCACTGCGCCGTTGCTCGGGGTCGTGGCCGACCGCACGGCGAACAAGAAGCGCCTGCTGGCCGGCTTCGCGGCGCTGGGCGTCGCGGCGTGCGCGGCGATGGCGACCGTGCACGCCGGGCAGTGGGTCTGGGCGGCGACGCTGTTCGTGCTGGCCAACGTGGGCGCGTCGGCGAGCTTCGTGTTCTACGACGCGCTGCTGCCGCACGTCGCGCGCGGGCGCGACCTCGACCGCCTGTCGAGCACGGGCTTCGCGCTCGGCTACCTGGGCGGCGGCCTGTGCTTCGCGCTCGCGCTCGTGTTCATCACGCGGCCCGAGCTGGTCGGCCTCGCGGCGGGGGCGGACGCCTCGGTGGACGCGCGCAGCCTGCCGACGCGCGCGGCGTTCGTGCTCGTCGCGGCGTGGTGGGGGCTGTTCTCGCTGCCGCTCCTGCGGCGCGTTCCCGAGCCGCCGCCCGTCGCCGGCCCGGGGTTGGCCGAGCTGGGCGGCGTCGCGCGCGCCGCCGTCGCGTCGTTGCGCCAGACGCTGCGCGACCTGCTGCGCTACCGCGAGGCGGCGCTGATGCTGCTCGCGTTCCTCTGCTACAACGACGGCATCAACACCGTCATCCGCATGGCGGCGGTGTACGGCGAGGAGCTCCGGCTCGAGCCCGAGAGCCTGATGCTCGCGCTGCTGCTCGTGCAGTTCGTCGGCGTGCCGGCGACGTTCGCGTACGGCGCGCTCGCGACGCGGCTGGGGGCCAAGCGCGCGGTGCTGCTCGGCGTCGCGGCCTACCTCGTCATTGCCGTGCTCGCGCGCGGGCTCGACAGCGAGGCGGACTTCTTCGTGATGGCGGGCCTCGTGGCGCTCGTGCAGGGCGGCACGCAGGCGCTCTCGCGCTCGCTCTTCGCGAGCCTGATCCCGGCGCGCAAGTCGGGCGAGTTCTTCGGCCTGTTCGCCGTCTTCGACCGCTTCGCGGGGCTCTTCGGGCCGGCGCTGTTCACCGCGGCGGTCGCCTGGCGCGGCGACGTGCGCGACGGCATCGTGCCGATCGCGGCCTTCTTCCTCGCCGGCGGCGTGCTGCTCACGCGCGTCGACGTCGAGCGCGGGCGCGCGCGGCTGGCCGCGGAGGGCGAGGCCGCCTGAAGCACCGCGCCCCGACGCCCGCGAGGGGCGCCGGGGCGCGGTGGGGGCGGCGCGCGGTGCGCGTCACTCCTCGGTCTCGAGCTCGAGCTCCACCTCGGCCGCGGCCTCCGCCGGCGCGTCGGCCGGCGCCTCGTCCTCGTAGAGGTCGGGGAGGTTGGCCGGCTTGGGCAGCGCGCTCTCGGGCGCACCGAGCGGCTGCACCAGCATGCTCGGGTCGGCCTCGCGGTAGCGCGCGGCGAGCTCCTCGATGGCGAGGCGCGTCGACCCGGCGGTGACGGCCAGCTCCTCGAGGCGGTTGAGCACCTTGCGGTCCTCGCGCAGCAGGCCGTCGAGGCGCGCGCGCTCGGCGCCGAGCTCCTTGGCGCGCCGCTCGAAGCGCTGCGCGAGCGCGGCCGTGACCGCGTCGGCGTAGTCCTCGTAGATGCGCAGCGTCAGCGCGTCGAGCAGGGCCGGGATGCGGCTCTGCTGGAAGTCGCCGAGCAGCGCCTGCATGACGCGGCGCGCGGGCTCGCCCAGGCGCTTCTGCTTGTGCTCGCGCGGCACGCGCAGCGACGGCGACTCGGGCGCGCCGAACATGCGCCGGCGCACGCGCGCCTGGCTGCGGAAGAACAGCCAGTCGAGCAGCGACTTCTTGACCGGGATCTCGTCGAGCGGGAGCGGGTTGCCCTCGACGCGCACGCCGGCGACGGGGTCGACGTGGTCGAGCGCGCCGCGGCCGAACTCGTTGAACTGCAGGCCCAGCGTCACGAGGTCGCGCGCCACCTGGTGCGGCAGGCGCACGCCCGCGGCGCCCTCGGCGACGTCGCGCGTGAGGCGCTCGTGCACGCTCAGCGCGAGCTGGCGCTGCGACGACTCGAGCAGCGGCTCGAGGTCGTTCTGCACGAGGGCCTTGAGGCTGGCGTCGCCCTGGAACCAGCGGTCCAGCGCGTCGGAGAGGTCGTGCGCGGTGCTCTCGGAGAGACCCGCGGAGACCTCGCGGCCCACGTTCAGGAGCTCGGCCTTGAGGTCGGCCAGCGAGTCCTCCCAGTCGTAGGCGCGCAGGCGCTCGAGCGCCTCGAGCTTGGCCTGCGTGCGCGCCTGTTCGCCCTCGAGCTGCTCGACCTCGCGCTCGAGCGCTTCGACCGCGGTGTGCTCGCAGGCCGATTGCGCCTCGCCGAGCAGCCCCAGCGCGCGCCGCAGCGAGTCGCCGAGGAAGGCGACGAGGTAGTCGGTGCTGTTCAGGTAGTCCGACAGGTCGCGCATGAACTCGTCGAAGTCGGCCTGGCCGGAGGTGCTGAAGCCCTGGGCCTCGGCCTCGCCGCGGTCGTGCGCGCCCGACAGGCGGCGCGAGGCGGCGTTGCGCAGGTCGACCGGGTAGATGCGCAGGCGCCCCTCGTCGGCGGCGGCCTTGAGCGGCGCGCTCATCGCGAGGTTCTCGAAGGCCTCGACCACGCGGATCGGGTCGTCGCTCTCGAGGCTCGGCGCGAGCGTGCCGTCCGGCATCAGGTCCATCTTCGTCGAGTCGAGGTTGACGACGAGGAAGATGCGGCTGAACAGGTCGAGCAGCTCGTTGAACTCGTTGAAGACCTGCTCGAGGAACAGGTTGTCGGTCTTCACCACGAAGATCGCGCACGCCGCCGCGTTGCGGAACTCCTTGGTCATGCGGTCGTAGCCGAACTTCATGCGGCTGTAGAGGCCCGGCGTGTCGACCAGCACCGAGCCGGACTGCGCGAGCTCGCCGGCCGGCACCTTGACGTCGATGCGGCGGATGGCCTCGTCGAAGTGCAGCCCCGGATCGAACTCCTTGCCCTCGCCCTCGACGCGGCGCGTGTGTTCGGCGAGGTCCTTGTGCGCGCGCGCGACCTGCATGCGCAGCGCGGCCGGGTCGTGGAAGATCTCCTGGTCGCCGTTGTAGCGCGTGACCGTGAACTCGCGCTTCTTCGAGTCCGACACGTACACCATGCACGGGTAGGCCGGCAGGCTCGTCACCTCGCTGACGTAGGCCGCGCTCATGGCGTTCATGAGCGTCGACTTGCCGCTCTTCAGCGGGCCGAAGATCAGCACGTAGGCCTGCTGCTCCTTCACCTTGTCGGCCAGCACCGTGAACTGGTCGGCGACGTCGAGCAAGGTCGGCAGGAGCGCCTTGGCGAAGGGGCGGTCGCCGACCTCCGCGAGCGTCTCGGCCGAGCGCTTGAGCGGAGCGAGCAGGGGGCGGACCGAGGAGTCGAACTCCTCGCAGAACTGACTGAGGAGGGTGCGCATTGCGGTCTCGGGGGGTCGATTGGCGGCGGCGGTGGAAGCGCGGCGAGGCGGCCGGCGGGGGGGCTGCCAAGCCCTCCGCGCGGCACGCTCGGCACTCTAGATCCGGGCCGCGGACGAGGCCAGCCCAATCCCCCGGAAGGAGGCCGCCGGAGGCCGCTACGGGCTATTTCGCGTAGCCCAGCGAAGAGAGCCGCTCGAGCAGCTCCGCGTCGAGCTCGACCGCCGTGCCGTCGCCGTGCACGTCGATGCCGCGCGCCTTCTCCTGGTCGAGCACGGCGCCCAGCCGCGCGGCGACCTCGGGCTCGTCGGCGAGCAGGTCGTGGAGTTCGCGCACGTCGCTCCACAGGTCGTACAGGCGCCGCACGCCGCCCTGTTCGTACAGCTTCCAGCGCCCCTGCAGCACGACCCACGCGTGCATCGGCTCGCCGTTCACGAGCTGTTCACGGTGCGCGAGCAGCGTGCGCTCGGCGTAGCTCGCGAGCGCGGCCTCGGCCTCGGGCTCGGAGCCCAGGAGCGGCGCGAGCGAGCGCCCGTTGCGCGCGGCCTCGCGCGTCGCGTCCGCGCCGAGCCCGGCGAGGTCGACCAGCGTCGGCAGCACGTCGACGAGGCTCACGTTGACCGGCACGCGCCGCGCGGGCACGCCCGGCCCCGCGAGCACCAGCAGCACCTGGTTGAGCTCGCGGTGCAGCGAGAAGCCGTGGAACCAGTTGCCGTGCTCCTGGAACTCCTCGCCGTGGTCGGAGACGACGGCGACGAGCGCGTCCGCGCCGAAGCCGTGCGCGCGCGCGGCCTCGCGGAGCTGCTCGTCGAGGTAGGAGATCTCGCTGTCGTACGCCGAGATGCGCCGCGCGCGCTCGTCACCCGCGTCGCGGTACCAGCGCTTGCGCGGCACGTAGGGCGCGTGTACGTCGTTGAGGTGCAGGTACAGGAAGCGCGGGCGGCCGTCGTCCGCGTCGAGCTCGTCGCGCCACGCGTCGAGGCGCGCGAGCACCTGCGCGGCGGGCACGTCGTCGAGGCGCTCGAAGCGGTCGAAGCCGCGGTCGAAGCCGATCTCCGGCCCGATGTTGAGGTTCGTCGCCAGTCCGTACGTGCGGTAGCCCGCGGCGTGGAACAGCTCGGGCAGCGTGGGGTGGTCGCCGGGCAGGCGCTGCAGCACGAGGTCGGCCGGCGCGGCCTGCTCGCCGCCCGCCTGGTGGAAGTGCGCGAAGAAGCCCTGCACGACGCCGTGGCGCGGCGGGTAGAGCCCCGTGAACACCGAGGCCGTCGAGGGCGCGGTCCAGCTCGAGGTCGAGAAGGCGCGCTCGAAGACGGCGCCGCGCGCGGCGAGCTCCGCCAGGAAGGGCGCGGTCTCGCGCTCGTAGCCCTGGAAGCCGAGGTGGTCGGGCCGCAGCGTGTCGACGACGACGAGCAGCACGTCCGGGCGCGGCGCGGCGGGCTCGCGCGCGCCGCAGGCGGCCAGCCCGAGCGCGCACGCGAGCGCGAGGCCTCGCACGACGCGCGCGCGCACCACGACGCCGCGGCTCAGCGCGGCGCGTCGCCCTGCGGGAAGGCGAGCAGGCCGAGCGTGCGCGTGAAGCCGAAGACGAGCTGCAGGTCGGGCGCGTCGTCGCTGACTCCCGCGCGCAGCGCCACGTCGAACAGCGTGAAGTCGTCGATGACGAACTCGAGGCCGCCCATCACGGTGAGCTCGTCGCGGTTCTGCTCGGGCGCGAACACGAACGCGGTCTCGCCGAACGCGACGAGTTGCTGGCTCACCGGGCGGCGGCCCTGCACGGCGAGCGTGTGCTCGTGGTCGAAGCCGTTGCCCACCGGATCGCCGAGCACGCCGAGCTGGTAGCTCGCGGCGACGTCGAAGCCCTGGTAGGTCTGCTCGGCCATGATCATGCCGAGCAGGTCCATCTCGCCCGTGCCCAGCCCCTTGGACTCGCGCCCCGTCGGCACCTTCGTCGCGACCTGGAAGCCGACCGCGGGGTAGTACATGTCCTTGTCGCGGAAGCGGTGACGCACGCCGAGGATCGAGTCGCCCCAGCCGCTGCCGTCGGGCGCGAGCTCGTTGTGGTCGACCATCTTGTACGGGCTCGAGCCGACGAAGAACTCGCTGCGCGGCCCCATGCCGTACTTCAGCGTGACGGGCACCTCGAGGCCGTCGCCGGTCAAGCTCGACACGCCGCCCTCGAGCTCGAAGAACGAGTCGGGCGTGGTCTGCGTGTCGCGGCCGATGAAGGGCCGTTGGTTGTGGGCCTGGACCGAGCTGAGGTCGACCTCGCCGCCGGCGGGGGCCAGGCACGAGGCGGGCAGGAGGGCCAGGAGAGCGGCCGCGAAGGCGCGGCGACGGGGGGCGTTGGGGCGCTGCATGGCGGTCAGGGTAGTCTCCGCCGCGGGCGGGTTCCACGGGCCGCGCGAGGCGTCGCCGAAAGTTCGGGACGCGCCGCGGCTTGCGGCACACAATGCGCCCGTGGACCCCTCCAGCGCGACGCTCCTGGACACCGCCGCGGCGCGCAGCGCGCGCGAGCACGGCGGACTCGTGCGCTCCTACGAGCGCGGCCTGCGCGAGCTCGAGCGCGAGGGGGCGCGGCTCTTCGAGCGCGCACCCGAGGTCTCGGGCTGGTCGCCGGCGCAGCACCGCTTCCACCTCTGCCTCGCGTCGGAGCTCGTCGTGCGCAACCTGCGCACGCTCCTGCGCGGCAGCGGGCGACACGTCGCGCCCGCGGGCCTGCCGATCCCCGAGGCGCTGCCGCTCCTCGCGCGCGGTCGCCTGCCGCTGGGGGCCGACGCGCCGCGCATGGTGACGCCGCCGGAGGCGTTCGAGCTCGACTTCCTCGGCGAGCTCCTGACGTCCGGTCACGCCGACCTGCTGGCGCTCGCGCCCGAGCTGCCGTCCCTGGCCGCCTCGCGCGCGGTGATCCCGCACCAGGCACTGGGCCCGCTGACCGCGCCGCTGTGGCTGCGCTTCGGCCGCATGCACGCGCTGCACCACGAGCGCATCGTCGCGCGCGTGCGCGCCGCGCGCCGCTGAGCGCGACGCCGCGGACGGTCGCGCCGCCCGAGCGCCCCCCCGGAAGTGGAGGGGGGAGCGGTCCGCGCTGCGAACCGCTCCCCGGGTGGCAAGAGAACCGAGCGAGGGGGAAGGAGCCCTCGTTGGGTCTCGGTCAGTGGCTCGGGCGGTCCGCTCCTCCCCGCGCTGGGGCACCGTGCTCAGATCCTCACACAGGTCGCTGCACTCGGTCACCGCAACCGTGGAGCGTCCTGCCCCTAGGGGCCGCGCGAGGTTGATCGGTGCTCCCGGAGAAGCGTCCCGCCGTCGAAGCCAACGAAATGTACCCCCGCCCCAACACGCGGTCGGGAAATGCGGAAACGAATTCCGGTTCGCGCGGAAGCCCGGTCAGGAGCTGCGCTTGCGGCGACGCGGCCGACGCCGCCCGCGGCGCGCCCGGCGCTTCTCCGCCTCGAGCTCGTCGCCGCCGAGATCGCTGGCCGACTCGGAGCGCTCGACCCACGCCTTGTACAGGTCCCAGCCCTCGCCGCGAGCCTCGCAGCGCAGCCGGAAGAGCTCCAGCGACTCGGGGAACTCCTCGGCCAGGCAGAACAGGTTGGGCCGGAAGCGGCGGCCGGCGACGCGCGTGAAGTTGCGCTGCTGGTAGATGATGCGGCGCGCGCGGCCGGTGTCGCGGCGCGAGAGGCGCGCGTTGCCGGAGAGCGGCTCGAGCACCTCGCCGCAGACGACCTGCCACTCGGGCGGTCCGCCCGGGCCGCGGCGCGTCTCGGGGTCGGCCTCGCGCTCGGCCATGTCGTGGTGCAGGAGCGCGAGCGCGACCGCGGTCGACGGCTCGTAGCCGTCGTGCACGTGCGTGTCGAGCGCCTCGAGCAGGCGCCAGAAGCCGTCGGCGCGCTTGTGGTCCGCGTCGCTCGCGCCCTCGAGCGGGCCGAGGTGCTCGTCGAGCTCGGGCAGCAGCACGGCGAGCGCGCCGCACTGACGCAGCTTGCGGAACGCGCCCAGCGCGGTGCCCGAGCGCACGAGGCGCAGGATCTCCTCGAGCACGCGCGGCGGGGCGGAGCGCTCGAGCTCGCGCGAGTTGTCGCACATCGCCTGCCACGTCGCGTCCTCGATGCGGAAGCCCAGGCGCGTCGCGAACTTGATCGCGCGCAGGATGCGCACGGGGTCCTCGGGGATGCGCACGGCGGGATCGCCGATCGTGCGCAGCAGGCCGCCCTCGACGTCCTCGAGACCGCCGACCCAGTCGAGGATGCGCTCGCTCGACGGATCGAGGAACAGGCCGTTGACCGTGAAGTCGCGGCGGCGCGCGTCCTCCTCGGCGGTGCCGTAGGTGTTGTCCTCGGTGATCAGCAGGTCGTCCTCGCGCACGCCCTCGGGCTCGCTGCGGAACGTCGCCGTCTCGATGATCGTCTCGTGCCCGTAGCGGATGTGCACGAGGCGGAAGCGGCGCCCGATGATGTGGCTGTTGCGCGGGAACAGCCGGCGCACCTGACGCGGGTGCGCGCTGGTGGCGACGTCGAAGTCCTTGGGCGTCAGGCCGACGAGCAGGTCGCGCACGCACCCGCCGACGAGGTAGGCCTCGTGGCCGTGGCGCTGCAGGCGCGAGATCACGCGCAGCGCGGGCTCGCCCGAGATCGCGTCCACCAGCTCCTGCGCCTCGACGATGCGCGGCGCGCCGCTGGGGCGAGGGGGGGCGGTCGGTGCGTCGGCGTCCGCCTCGCCCGCGGGCCAGGCGGAGGTGGGGTCGTCGGACATGGGGTCGAGGGGGCGCTCCGGGGGCATTCGAGCGACCACTGTAATCCCGGCTCCCGGCCGCGCAAACCGCGAGGTTGCCCGCGTGGGCCTTGCAGCGCGGCGGCGGGGGGGCTAGGCTCCGCGCTCCCGTAGGGCAGTAGCTCCAATCGGTTAGAGCGACTGATTCCAAATCAGTAGGATCGGGGTTCGAGTCCCTGCTGCCCTGCCAGACCTGGCCCCGCCCGCTCGCTGCTCGCCCGGCGCGGGCCGAGGGGCCTTCGTCCCCCCCGTCGATCCCATGAAGCGGCCGAGCCCCAAGCAGCGAGACTCCGCCCCGGACCCCGAGGACGAGGACCTGCGCGGCGAGGGCGAGGAGGACCTCGACCCCGAGGATCTCCTGGACGCCGCGGACCTCGACGACCTCGACGAGGAGGAGGGGGACGACGGCGACGAGGACGCAGAGGGCGGTGAGGACGACGAGGAAGCCCCCGCGCGCCGCAAGAAGAAGGCGAGCGACGAGGACGAGCCGCCCGGCCCCGACGTGCCGGCGCCGCCGACCAAGAAGCTGCGCGCCGCGCTGGAGTGGGCCTTCCAGAACGAGGACGTCTCCGGCGAGCTGCTCGACCGCTTCGCCGAGCACGCGCACCTGATGCTCGAGGCGAACCGCAAGGTCAACCTGACCGCGATCCTCGACCCGAAGGAGGTCGCGGCCAAGCACTACCTCGACTCGTGGCGCGTCACGCAGATGATGAGCCTCGTCGGGCGCACGGTGGTCGACCTCGGCTGCGGTCCGGGCTTCCCCGGGTTGCCGATCGCGATGGCCGAGATGCACACCAAGGTCACGCTGATCGACTCGACCAAGAAGAAGGTCGACTTCGTCGCCGACTGCATCGAGCAGCTCGGCATCAAGAACGCCGCCGCGCACTGGGGGCGCGCGGAGGAGTGGCTGGCGACGAACCGCTGCGACGTCGTCGTGATGCGCGCCATCTCGTCCGTGCGCGAGAACGTGCGCACGCTGCGCAAGGTGCGCCACTCGCTGAAGGACCTCGTGATGCTGAAGGGCGCGTCCTGGTCGCGCGAGGTGCGCGCCGGCGAGCGCGAGGCCGAGCGCCTCGGCTTCACGCTCGACACCGTGCTCGAGCACGAGCTCCCCGAGGAGCTCGGCAAGCGCGCGATCCTGATCTACCGCGCCCCCGGCGGTCAGGGCCTCTAGCCCGCGCGCGCGATGAGCCTCGGCGTCGCCATCGCCCTGACCGTCGGCGCGATCGTGCTCGTCGTCGTGGTCATCGCCATCGCCGCCTACCCGCGCGACAACTCGTTCTAGCCGCGCGGACACGTGCTCGTCGCGAGCCTCGTCGGAGGCGGGGAGCACGAGTCGCGGCGACCTCGAACCGCCTGTCCGCGTCCTGCGCGAGCCACCTGGTGCGACCGCGGCTCTCGCCGCACCGCCTCACCGCGAAGTCGGTTCCGCCGACGAGCCAGAAGGCACGGTGCCGAGGGCCCCATCACCTCCAGAGGGTGAACGCAACCGGCCGGCCCGCGCTAT
>JACKHS010000017.1 GCA_020638875.1 Planctomycetota bacterium | reverse complement strand
CCACAACGTGCTCGTCTCCGCGCCCACCGGCGCGGGCAAGACGCTGGTCGCCGAGTACGCCATCGCCGACGCCGTGCACCGCGGCCGGCGCTGCATCTACACCGCGCCGATCAAGGCGCTCTCGAACCAGAAGTACCGCGACTTCCGCGACGACCCGGAGATCGACGTGGGGCTCATGACGGGCGACGTGACGCTCCACCCGGGCGCGCAGGTGCTCATCATGACCACCGAGATCCTGCGCAACTCGATCCTCGAGGACCCCGGCTCGCTGCACGACGTCGAGTACGTGATCTTCGACGAGGTCCACTTCATGGACGACGTCGAGCGCGGCACCGTGTGGGAGGAGTCGCTGATCTTCGCGCCGCGCGACATCCGCTTCATCTGCCTCTCGGCGACGATCTCGAACCTCGACGAGTTCGGCGACTGGCTGGGCGAGATCCGCGGGCACGACATCGTCACGGTGCGCTCCGACCGCCGGCCCGTGCCGCTGCACTTCCGCTTCTTCAGCGAGCGCAGCGGCTCGTTCGAGCCGCGCGAGCTCGAGGCCGTGCGCCGCCGCGAGGCCTCCGCGCCGCAGAAGCGCAGCCGCTCGCGCGCGCGCCGCGGCCGACGCGGACGGCGCGGCTCGGGCGACGACCCGACGCGGCCGCCGGAGGTCGCGCCGCTGTTCGACGCGCTCGAGCGCGAACGGCTGCTGCCCGCGCTGGTCTTCGCGTTCAGCCGCAAGGCCTGCGAGGCGATGGCGCGCCGCGCGCGCGAGCACGAGCTGCTCGACCGCGAGGAGGAGCGCCGCATGGTCGCGCTGCAGGGCGAGCTGATCGAGCTCTTCCAGCTCGACGAGGGCATCGCCGACGGCGAGATCTTCGCCATGGCGCGGCACGGCGTCGGCTACCACCACGCGGGCATGCTGCCGGCGCACAAGGAGGTGGTGGAGCGCTTCTTCACCTCGGGGCTGATCAAGCTGCTGTTCACCACCGAGACGTTCGCGCTCGGCATCAACATGCCGGCGCGCACGGTGGTGTTCCACTCGCTGCGCAAGTTCGACGGCGTCAACTTCGACTACATGCGCACGCGCGACTTCCTGCAGATGGCGGGGCGCGCCGGGCGGCAGGGCCTCGACGCGGAAGGCCTCGTCTACGCGCTGCTCAGCCCGAAGGACCTCGACGAGGCGCCGCTCAAGCGCCTGCTCGAGGGTCGGCCCGAGTCGATCGAGAGCCGCTTCCGCCTCTCGTTCAGCACGCTGCTGCACCTGCTCGAGCGCCTCGGCCGCGAGCGCGTGCACGAGGCCTGGGAGAAGTCGTTCAATCAGTTCCAGCACCGCGAGGAGAGCGCCAAGCGCCGCGACCGCAACGCGCGCCTGCAGCACGCGCAGATCGACCGCGCGATCGACTTCCTCGAGAGCCTGGGCTACCACGAGGGCGGCGAGCTGCGCCCGCGCGGGCGCCTCGCCCAGCGCATCAACGGCTTCGAGCTGCAGATCACCGAGCTGATGTTCCGCGGCGTGCTCGAGGACCTGCCGCCCGAGGCGCTCGCGGTGGTCTTCGTGGGCCTGATCCACGAGGAGCGCCGGCGCTTCGGCGAGGTGCGCGTGCCCGCGCGCTACTGGGGCGACCTGCGCCGACAGGTCGACCGCGTGCTGCGCGAGCTCGTGGGGCGCTCGTACCACTTCGACCTGCCGGTGCCGCCCAAGCGCGCCGAGTGGGGCCTGACGCCGGCCGTGCTGGCCTGGATGCAGGGCGCGCCGTTCGACGAGCTGGAGACCGAGAGCGGCGCGAGCGCCGGCGACCTGTGCCGGGCCTTCCGCATGGCCATCCAGCTCATGCGCCAGGTGCGCCGGGCGATCGACCGCGACTGGGACCTCTACCACGCGCTGGGCCGGGCCATGGAGGGCCTGAACCGCGACGAGGTCGACGCGCGCCACCAGCTCGAGCTCGGCTGAGGGGCCGGTGGGCTCCCGCGCGCGGGAAGCGCACGGCTCGCTCGCACTTCCCCGGTTACTCCTTCACGCCGCGGGACTAGCGCCGGTTGCGGACCTCGCCAGGCCCCTCTATGCTGGATCCCACGCCCGGCCCGCACCCCTCGCGACGCTCGCCCCCGGGCGGGAGCTCGTCGCGGGTCGGTCCCCCCCGTTCCCTGCCCCTCAGCCTTCCTCCAGGACCTCTCGATGAGGGGCCGGAGGAGGTGCCGTTCTAGACAGACCCGTCCCCGCGTGGGCCGGACGCAGCCCCCGCGCGGGGCCCCCCGATCGGCGCCGGAACCTCGCGCGCCCCTCTCCCTCTCATCCTGGTCGGTTCCCCATCCACGACGCAGATGACCCTGATCCACCAGACCGCGGCTCTCGCCCTCCTCGCCCTGCTCGCAGCAGGGCCGGTCGTCGCCGAGAGCCGCGTCCCCGAGGCGCCGCCCGCCTCCCCCGCCGTCGCCGGCCTCTGCCTCGAAGGCGCCGCCACGGTCCCGGCCGCGCGCGCCGAGGCCTCGAAGGACGGCGAGGACGTCAAGATCAAGACGCAGGACGGCCAGGAGCTGTCCGCGACCTTCTACGCCTCCAAGAAGAAGAACCGCGCCCCGGCGGTGCTGCTCGTGCACGACGCCGGCGCGAACCGCAGCCCCTTCGAGAAGATCGCCGAGGGCCTGCAGAAGCGCGGCTTCGCCGTGCTCGCCATCGACCTGCGCGGACACGGCGGCAGCGTCACGGCCGACTTCGACTGGAAAGCCTGCACGAAGGAGGACCAGACCAAGCTCTGGGCCTTCGCGCAGCGCGACCTCGAGGCGGCCACCGCCTTCCTGCGCGACCGCGACGGCGTGCACAACTCCAACCTCTCGCTCGTGGGCGTCGGCGCCGGCGCGGCGCTGGTCACCAAGTACGCGCTGCAGGACGAGAACGCCCGCGCGGTCGTGCTGGTCGATCCGCAGCCGGAGGCCTACGGCTACGACATGTACCGCGACGTGTTCGACCTCGGCGGCCTGCCCACGATGATCCTCGCGCCCAGTGAGGACCGGCAGCAGGCCGAGCGCCTGCAGAAGGCGGCGCACGAGGGCAACAACGGCGTCGAGTACGTGCAGTTCAAGGTGCTCAAGCCCGAGAAGGACGGCGGCCCGCTCACCGACAAGCGCCTGAGCAAGACGGTCACCGACTTCCTGCAGGACGAGGCCATGGACAAGCGCTGAGCGCGCGGGAGGCGCGCGCCTCCTCGCCACTCGGCCGACCCTCGGCACGGCGGCCGCGGCCGGCCGGTGCGCGCCGGGGTCCGCGCTCCCGCACCTTCCGACATCGCGCTGCGCGCCCCGCGTCGAGACCCCCTCGGCGCGGGGCGCGCGGCGTTTCGCCCGTCGATGCGCCGCTTCCGACGCTTGAACCGCCACCGGATCCTGCTTCAATCGGTCCGACCGAGCGGTCGCGCGCCGCTCTCCCGCGCCCGCCCCGCTCTCCCCGTGCCCACCTCCCCCGCCGAGCTCGATGCCCGCTTCGCCGAGGTCTCGGAGGCGGTGCGCCGCCACTTCGGCTTCACCACGCTGCGCCCCCTGCAGGACCGCGCGATCCGCGCCGCCCTCGCCGGCCGCGACGCGCTGGTGGTGATGCCCACGGGCGGCGGCAAGAGCCTGTGCTTCCAGGCGCCCGCGCTGGTGCAGAGCGGCCTCGTCGTGGTCGTCTCGCCGCTCATCGCGCTGATGAAGGATCAGGTCGACGGGTTGCGCGCCAACGGCGTGCAGGCCGGCATGCTGACGTCGGCGCAGAGCCTCGACGAGCTGCGCGAGGTCTACCGCGAGCTCGAGCGCGGCGGGCTCGACCTGCTCTACGTCGCGCCCGAGCGCCTGGCGATGGACGGCTTCCTCGACAAGCTGGAGGCCTTCGGCATCGTCTCGCTCGCCGTCGACGAGGCGCACTGCATCAGCCACTGGGGCCACGACTTCCGCCCCGAGTACCGCCGCATCGGCGAGCTGCGCGAGCGCCGCCCGCAGCTGCCGATCCAGGCCTTCA
The DNA here is from genome assembly GCA_020638875.1 of Planctomycetota bacterium. GTDB lineage: Bacteria > Planctomycetota > UBA1135 > UBA1135 > DUCM01. The sequence continues at coordinate 77,030 of JACKHS010000017.1, read as the reverse complement.
CGGCCACCGCGACGCCCGCGGTGCAGCGCGACATCATCGCGCAGCTCGGCCTGGTCGAGCCCGAGGTGCTCGTCGGCGACTTCGACCGGCCGAACCTCACCTACCGCGTCAAGCCGCGCCGTAGCCTCGTGGACCAGGCGCTCGCGGTCGTGCGCGAGCACGCCGGCGAGGCCGGCATCGTCTACTGCCTCTCGCGCAAGGACACCGAGTCGCTCGCGGCCTCGCTCTCCGCGCAAGGCGTGCGTTGCGAGCCCTACCACGCGGGCCTGACGCCCGAGCGGCGCAGCAGCGTGCAGGACGACTTCCAGGCCGAGCGCATCGACGTGGTCGTCGCGACGGTCGCCTTCGGCATGGGCATCGACCGCACGGACGTGCGCTTCGTCGTGCACGCGAGCCTGCCGAAGGGCGTCGAGCAGTACAGCCAGGAGACCGGCCGCGCGGGCCGCGACGGCTTGCCGGCCGAGTGCGTGTTGCTCTACTCCGGCGCGGACTACCACAACTGGAAGCACCTGATGGAGCGCAGCGCCCAGGAGGCGCACGAGCGCGGCATCGCCGGCGCGCAGGAGGAGAAGGACCACGCGCTAGGCCGGCTCGGTCACCTGTGGGGCTACGCGACCGGCGCGAGCTGCCGCCACCGCTTCCTGCTCGAGTACTTCGGGCAGCGCGCCTCCGCGGAGATGGTCGCGCAGGGCTGCGGCGCGTGCGACGTCTGCCTGGGCGAGCTCGCGCGCGTCGACGAGAGCCAGGTGCTCGCGCAGAAGATCCTCTCGTGCGTGGTGCGCTGCGAGCAGCGCTACGGCGCCGGGCACGTGACCGACGTGCTGCGCGGCGCGGACACCGCGCGCGTGCGGCAGACCGGCCACGACCAGCTCACGACCTACGGTCTGCTCAAGACCCACTCGGCGCAGGAAGTGCGCAGCTGGATCGAGCAGCTCGCCGGCCGCGGACTGCTGGCGACGACCGGCGGGCAGTACCCGACGCTCTACCTAACGCGCGACGGTCTGGAGGTGCTGCGCGGCGAGCGCGAGGTCGACCTGTTCGTCACGCACCAGGCGCAACGCCCGGCGCGCCGCGCTGCCGCGAGCGCCGCCGTCGAGGAGGGCCTCGAGCCCGACGACGCGCTCTTCGAGCACCTGCGCGAGGTGCGCCGCGAGCTGGCGCGCGAGCGCGGCGTGCCGCCCTACCTGATCTTCAACGACCGCACGCTCGCGCTGATGTCGGCCGCCAAGCCGACCAGCGAGGAGGAGCTCCTGGGCCTCAAGGGCGTCGGCGAGAAGAAGGCCGCCGACCTCGGTCCGCGCTTCCTCGAGGAGATCGCGCGCTTCGCCGCGGGCGGCGCGGCGAGTTGACGCGAGCCGGGCGTCCCGGGTACTCAGGAGCGGCGTAGACACGCGCCTCGGCGCGGTCGCGCTTCGCGTGCGCCCCCGCGGCGCTCCCTCGCCCGAGTCCCGCGCCCCTGCGGCGCTCCCCTGTCCTCAGCCATCCGAGCCCCCATGAAGCTCCTGCTCCCGCTCGCCTCCGCCGGCGCCGTCGCCCTCACCTTGGCCCTCGCCACCGCGCCGAGCGCCGCCGCGCTCGCGCCCGCGCCCGCCCCGGCGGCCGCCGCCGCGCCCGTGACCCTGACCATCGACGGCGTGCACTCGTCGATGATCTTCCGCATCCAGCACATGGACACGGCCTGGTTCTACGGCCGCTTCAACCGCTTCGGCGGCAAGATCCAGTTCGACGAGGAGAAGCCCGAGAACAGCTCGGTCGAGTTCACGGTCGACGCCACCAGCGTCGACACCAACTCCGAGCAACGCGACACGCACGTCAAGAGCCCCGACTTCCTCGACGCCAAGCAGTTCCCCGAGCTGAAGTTCGTCAGCGAGTCGGTCTCGCGCGAAGGCGGCGTGTGGAAGGCCTCGGGCAAGCTCACCGCGCACGGCGTCACCAAGCCGCTGACCATCGAGTTCGAGAAGTCGGGCGAGAGCAAGGGTCGCGGCGGCGAGCGCGTCGTCGGCTTCCACACGCACTTCGACTTCGACCGCAACGACTTCGGCATCACCTACGGCGAGGGCGCGCTCGGCAAGCGCGTCGAGCTGTGGGTCAGCCTGGAGACCAAGGCCGAGTAGGTCGGAGCGCACCGCGTGCCCACGCCCGCCTCGATCCTCGCCGCGGTGCTGCCGCCGGCCCTCTGGGCGGGCGCGGTGCTCCTGTTCGCCTGGCGCCTGTGGCGCCGCGAGGGAGCGTCGCGCCCGCTGTGGGCCGGCGCGCTCGCGCTCGGCGGCGCGTTCGCGGTGGGCTTCTTCGTGATCGCCGACGCGCCCGCGCTGCCCGCGGCGGACCGCACGTTGACCGGGCTCGACCTCACGTTCTGGGGCGGGCTCGGCGCGCTGCTGTGCGGCGCGGCGCAGGGGCGCTGGTGCGCCTCCGGTCGCGCGCCGCTGCGCTGGGTCCTGCGCGCGCTCGCCGGCGGGCTGCTGCTGCTCGTGCTGCGCAACGCGGCCGAGGTGGGCGTCCCCCAGCGCGCGCTCCTCGTCCTCGCGTGGCTCGCGCTCGCGGGCGGCCTCGACGCGCTGGCCGCGCGGCGGCGCGCTCGCGCCGCTCGTGCTGTGGACGCCCGCCGCGGGCCTGGCGCTCGTGGCCGGGCTGTCCGGCAGCGCGCTGCTCGGCGAGCTCTCGGGCGGCGTGGCCGGCGCCGCCGGTGCGGCGCTCGTGCTCGCCTGGTGGCGACCGCGGCTCGCGCTGGCGCGCGGCGGCGCGGAGACCGCGCTGTTCTTCCTCGCCGCGCTGCTGCTCAACGCGCACTACTACAGCTACACCACCGGCGTCGACGCGCTGCTCGTCACGGCCGGCGTCGCGGCGCCGTGCGCGCTGCTCGCGCCGCCCCTCGCGCGACTCGGCGGCGCGCGACGCGCGTGGCTGGGCTTCGCGCTCGCCGCGCTGCCGGTGGCGATCGCCGTCACGCGCGCGGTGCTGGCCTTCGAACCCGACCCCTACGCCGGCTACTACTGAGCCGCCCGCGACGATGAGACGACGCGACGTCCTGCGCGCGCTCGGCGCGCTGCCCCTCGTGGCGAGCGGCTGCCTCGTGCGCGAGTCCGAGGAGCTCCCAGCGGCCGAGCCCGCGCGCGCGCCCGGAGCGGCGCTGCCGGTGCTCTTCGCCGCGCACGGCGCGCCGCCGCTGCTCGAGGACGCCGAGTGGATGGCCGAGCTCGCCGCGTGGTCCGCCGCGCTGCCGCGGCCGCGCGCGGTGCTCGTGCTCTCGGCGCACTGGGAGCGGCGGCCCGCGACGTTGAGCGCGACGCAGCCGGTCCCGCTGATCTACGACTTCTACGGCTTCCCCCAGCGCTTCTACGAGCGCACCTACGCCGCGCCGGGCGCGCCCGAGCTCGCCGAGCGCGTGCGCGCGCTGCTCACCGCGCGCGGACAGGAGGTGGCGGACGCGCCGACGCGCGGCCTGGACCACGGCGCGTGGGTGCCGCTCCTGGCGATGTACCCCGCGGCCGACGTGCCGGTGCTGCAGCTCTCGCTGCCGGGCCTCGACCCTTGGGCGCTCGTCGAGCTCGGCCGCGCGCTCGCGCCGCTGCGCGCCGAGGGCGTGCTGGTCCTCGGCAGCGGCTTCCTGACGCACAACCTCGCGCACGCCTTCGACCCGGGCGTGCCGAGCTGGGCGCGCGACTTCGACGCGTGGACCGCCGACGCGCTCGCGCGCCGCGACGTCGACGCGTTGGCGCGCTTCCGCGAGGTCGCGCCCGGCGCGCGTGAGGCGCACCCCACCTGGGAGCACTACGCGCCCCTGCTGGTCGCGGTCGGCGCGGCCGAGGACGCGCGCGCGGTGAGCTTCCCCATCACCGGCTGGTGGCACGGAGGCTCGCTCACCAAGCGCTCGGTGCAGCTCGGCTAGGAGCCTCTCCGCGACGTCCTCCGGCCCGCCCGCGGACCCGCGGGACCGCAATCGCGCGGCGTCGTGCCGGCGTGGATCGCCCGGGCGGAATTGACCCTGCCGGACCGCGCGGGGACAATGCCGCGCGCGATGCGCCTCCTGCGACTCTCGATCAACGGCGACGAGCACCGGCTCGCGGCGCCGGACCACTGGACCCTGCTGGAGGTGCTGCGCTACGCGCTGGGCCTCACGGGCAGCAAGCAGGGCTGCGACAAGGGCGACTGCGGCGCCTGCACCGTGCTCGTCGACGGCGAGCCCGTCCTGGCCTGCCTGCTGCTCGCGGGCGAGGCCGAGGGCCGCGCGATCACGACCATCGAAGGCCTCGCGCCCGCGCACCGGCGCGCGGGCGGCGACGGCGCCGACCCGCTGCAGGAGGCCTTCGACGCCTGCGGCGCGCTGCAGTGCGGCTTCTGCCAGCCCGGCATGATCCTCTCGGCGAAGGCGCTGCTCGCGCGCACGCCCTTCCCCACGCTCGAGGAGGTGCACGCCGCGCTCGGCGGCAACCTCTGCCGCTGCACCGGCTACACGCAGATCCTCCAGGCGGTGATGAAGGTCGCGCACGAGGGCGCCGGGCTCGAGGCCCCGCGGCCGTGCTGGGCGACGGCGCGCGACGAGGAGGCCCGCTGATGGCGGCCCGCGACAACCACGGCCCGGGCGCGCCCTGGGACGAGTTCCGCGTCGTCGGCAAGGCGCACCGCAAGGTCGACGGCATGGCCAAGGCCACCGGCGCCGCCGTGTACGCCGACGACATCGCGCTCCCGGGCATGCTGCACGCCAAGACGCTGCGCAGCCCGCACGCGCACGCGCGCATCGTCTCGATCGACACGTCGCGCGCCGAGGCGCTGCCCGGCGTGCACGCCGTGATCACCGGCAAGGACCTGCCGATCCTGTACGGCGTCATCCCGTGGACGCAGGACGAGAACGCGCTGGCGGTCGACCGCGTGCGCTTCGTCGGCGACGAGGTGGCCGCGGTGGCGGCGGTCGACGAGGACACCGCGAACGCGGCGCTCGAGCTGATCGACGTCGAGTACGAGCCGCTGAGGGCCTTCTTCGACCCGCGCGAGGCGCTCGCGAGCGTCGAGCCGTCGATCCACCCGCACCCCAAGAAGACGGGCAACGTCTCCAAGCACGTCGAGCTCGAGTTCGGCGACGTGGCGGCGGCCCTCGACGAGGCCGACGTGGTCGTCGAGGGCGACTACGAGTTCCACTCGACGACGCACGCCGCGATCGAGCCGCACTGCGCGGTGGCGCGCTACGACGAGCGCGGGCTGCTGACGGTCTGGTCGTCGACGCAGATCACGCACTACGTGCACCGCGCGCTCGCGCGGGTGCTCGAGCTGCCGGCGCAACGCATCCGCGTGGTGCAGCCCAACCTCGGCGGCGCGTTCGGCGGCAAGTCGGATCCGTTCAGCCTCGAGTTCGTCGTCGCGAAGCTCGCGATGAAGACCGGCCGGCCGGTGAAGATGCTGTGGACGCGCGAGGAGGTCTTCTACGCGCACCGCGGCCGACACGCGATGTCGATGCACTACCGGACCGGCGCCAAACGCGACGGCCGCATCACCGGCGTCGACGCGCGCATCCTGATCGACGGCGGCGCGTACAGCTCGTTCGGGCTCGTCACGACCTACTACTCGGGTCAGCTGCTCACCGGGCCCTACGACTTCCCCGCCTACCGCTTCGACTCGACGCGCGTCTTCACCAACAAGCCGCCGTGCGGGCCCAAGCGCGGTCACGGCTCGGTGCAGCCGCGCTTCGCGTTCGAGATCCAGCTCGACCAGGTGGCCGAGGCGCTCGGCCTCGACCCGATCGAGATCCGCCGCATCAACTGGCAGGGCGCGGGCACGCGCACGGTCAACGGCCAGCGCATCACCTCGAGCGGCTTCCTCGAGTGCCTCGACGCGGTCGAGCGCGCGAGCGGCTGGCGGGAGCGCCACGGCCAGTTGCCGCGCGGGCGCGGCCTCGGCGTGGCGGGCTCGATGTACATCTCGGGCACGAACTACCCCGTCTACCCGAACGACATGCCGCAGGCCGGCGTGCAGCTCCAGCTCGACCGCTCCGGCGTCGTGACGGTCTTCACCGGCGGCAACGACATCGGCCAGGGCTCGAACTCGATGGTGGCCTACGTGGTCGCCGAGGAGCTCGGCCTCGACGTGCGCGACGTGCGCGTGGTGGCCGCGGACACCGACCTCTGCCCGGTGGACCTCGGCGCGTACTCCTCGCGCGTGACCTTCATGGTCGGCAACGCCGCGATCGACGCCGCGCGCAAGCTGCGCGCGCAGATCGTGCAGGCGCTCGCCGAGGCGTGGCAGGTCGAACCGCGCCGCGTGCGCCTGATCGAGGGGCGCGCGATCGACCTCGAGGACCCCGAGCGCTCGCTCTCGTCCGCCGAGGCCTTCCAGCTCGCCGAGACGCGCTTCGACACGCTCGGCAGCACGGGCTCGTACAACACGCCCACGCTCGGCGGCGACTACCGCGGCGGCACGATCGGCGCCTCGCCGGCCTACTCGTTCACCGCGCACGTCGTGGAGCTCGAGGTGTGCGAGGAGACCGGCCGCATCAAGCTCGAGAACATCTGGGTCGCGCACGACTGCGGCCGCGCGCTGAACCCGATGATCGTCGCCGGCCAGATCGAGGGCTCGGCGTACATGGGCGCGGCCGAGGCGGTGCTCGAGAGCCACGCCGTCAACCGCTTCGGCCTGCACGCCGGCCCGAGCCTGCTCGACTACCGCCTGCCCACCGCGGCCGACACGCCCGCGCTGCACGCCTACATCGTGGAGAGCATCGACCCCGAAGGTCCCTACGGCGCGAAGGAGGCGGGCGAGGGCCCGCTGCACCCGGCGCTGCCCGCCATCTCGAACGCGATCTTCGACGCGGTCGGCGTGCGCCTCACCGAGCTGCCCTTCACGCCCGGCAAGGTGCTGCGCGCGCTGCGCGCCCAGCGCGAAGCCGCGACCGCCCAGGGGGGCGCGCGCTGATGCTGCGCCTGCCCGCCTTCGAGCTCGCGCGCCCCGCGAGCCTGGACGCCGCGCTCGAGCTGCTCGCCGCGCACGGCGCGGACGCGCTGCCGATCGCCGGCGGCACCGACCTGCTGCCGAACATGAAGCACCGGCTCTTCGAGCCCAAGGTGCTCGTCTCGCTGCAGGACGTGCCCGAGCTGCGCGGCGTGCGCCGCACCGCGGACGGCGACCTCGTGCTCGGCGCGATGACGCGCCTGGCCGACCTCGCCGCCGACGAGGAGCTCGCCGAGCTCGCGCCGGGGCTGGTGCAGGCCGCCGGGCTGGTCGCCGGCCCGCAGCTGCGCAACGCGGCCACGCTGGGCGGCAACGTGCTGCTCGACACGCGCTGCCAGTGGTACAACCAGACGTACTTCTGGCGCCAGGCGCTCGGCTTCTGCCTCAAGAAGGACGGCACGGTCTGTCACGTGGTCGAGGGCGGCAAGAAGTGCGTCGCCGCGGCCAGCAACGACACCGCGCCGGCGCTGATGACGCTCGACGCGACGCTGGGCTTCCAGGGCCCGGACGGCCGACGCGAGGTCGCCATCGCCGACCTCTGGCGCGCCGACGGCGCGGCCAACAAGGACGTGGCGCCCGGCGAGCTGCTCGTCGACGTGCGCCTGCCCGCCGCTCGGCTCGGTCGCGCCGGCGCCTACGGGAAGCTGCGCGACCGCGCGTCGATCGACTTCCCGCTGCTCGGCGTCGCCGCGCGCGTGGACGTCGAGGCCGGTCGCCTCACGGACGCCGCGCTCTGCGTGACGGCGCTCGCGGCGCGGCCGCTCGCGCTCGACGTGGCGCCGCTGCTGGTCGGCGCGCCGACCTCCGGCGCCGAGCTCGACGCCGCGCTCGCGGCCGCGGCGGCGCTCGCCCACAAGCGCTGCCGACCGCTCGCGAACATCCCCGGCGACGACGACTGGCGCCGCGAGATGGTGCCCGTCTTCGTGCGCCGCACGCTGCGAGCCGCGCTCGACGGCGCGGGCCCGGTGCACGGGCTGTAGCCGCGCGACGACGCCGTCCGCCGGCGCCGGGGTGGGCTCCGCCGCGTCGCCGCGGCGCCCGGGAGCCTTCACCGAGTCGACGGCGTCGCCAGCGAGTCCGGCAGAGCCCCCGCCGCGGCGGGCGACGTCGCTCCGCTCGCGGAGACGCGTGATCGAGGAGCCGCCACTCGCGACCCCGCGTGCAGAACTCCGTCCCGGCGCGCGGCCGGCGCGCCGGCGGCAGGACGAGGGCGTGCTGCCCGTCGCACCGTGCGCGCCGAGCGCCGGCACCGGGCCGCAGGCGCGCGCCGCCGCGCGTCGCGCGCTACGCCGCCCGTCCGTCGCGACCTACGCGCTGCTCGCGCGCGCGAGCTGCGCTCTGACTTGGTGTCGCGAGCTGCACCCTGCCCGCGCGTCGCGCGGCACCCTGGCAGCACGTCGCGAGGTGCGCCTCGCCAGCGCGTCTCGAGCTGCCCCTGGCCCGCGGCTCCTCGCGCCGACGTCGACGTGACGCGACGCGCGACGCGCCGCCAAGCGAAGGGCGCCGGCCCCTCCCGCGGGAGGAGCCGGCGCCCGATGCGTCGGCGAGAGCCGCCTAGTTGCCCAGCGTGCCGGTCGGGTACAGCATGCCGTTGCCCTGGCTGCAGAACTCGAAGGGCAGGTCGGCCACGTAGTGGTCCGGCTCGGTCATCTCCACCAGGACCGCGTAGAAGGCGGGGTCCGCGATGGAGGCGGCGGTGGAGACGGCCACGTCACCGTCGATGCGGAACCAGCCCGCTTCGCGCGTCGTGTCGCCCAGCACCTCGTCGGGATCGTGGTTCGTCGCCGCGGTGAGGAAGCTCCGCGAGAAGACCGCGGAGATCTCGGACAGCGGACGGCGATCCCAGCAGTGGAAGCTGAGCTCACGCGAGAACTGCTCTTCGTTGTCGTTGAAGATGAGCAGGTCCAGCGTGGTGGTGAAGTGCGCCCCGCCAGAGAGACTGATCAGGATCAGCTCGCTGCGCAGGCCTTCGTCCTGCGCGAAGAAGCGCGGGATCAGGATCTCGTCGGGGGCCATCGCGTACTCGACGCCGTCGAGGTCGCGCTTGCCGTTGCCGTTCAGGTCCGTCAGCGCCATCGTCGTGCACACGGAGTCCATGTCCGTGCCGCCGATGCCGCGGAAGGACACCGCGTTGATGCCGTAGGAGAAGCTCTCCAGGCCGTCCACCGTCAACACCTGACCGATCAGCTTGTCGTAGGCGACCGCCTTGTTCGTCTGCGGACACTGCGCGAAGACGTACAGGAAGCCACGGTCCTGGTTGGGGTTGTGGAAGTTCGTGATCAGCGAGAGGGTGTCGCGCGGCGTGAGGTCTTCCTTGCGGTTGAACTCCTGGCAGCTGCCCTCCTCGCGGTACACGAACTCGACCTGGATCTCACGGGAGCCGGTGTTGGTCACCGTGAAGATCGAGACGATGCCGTCGCGGTTGTCGAACTCGGGGTAGAGCAGCAGGCTGCCCGGCGCCCGGCGGTTCTCGGTCTCGCACGGCGGCTCGAGCACGTCCACGCAGACGAGCGCGGCGTTCGAGACGCAGGGCGGGACGTTGTCGTCCGACACCGCGTAGGTGAAGCAGCACGTGCCGACGAAGCCGACCGGCGGGACGAAGCGGATCGTCCCGTCGCCGAGCGCCGTGGCGCTGCCGCCGCAGTCGGGCTGCGTGACCACCACCACGGTGGTGCAGTCCAGCGCACCACCGCACGAGCCGTCGTCGGCGTCGTGGTCGTTCGTGCACACGTCGATGACGACCGGCTGGTCGACGTAGGTCTCCGCGGAGTCGTCCTCGGCGATCGGGCACTCGTTGACCGGCTCGACGGTGACCGTCACCAGCGCCGTGTCGCACAGCGGCGTGGTCGGGTCCTGGTCGCAGACCTGGTACGTGAACGTGCACACGCCGCAGAAGCCCGTGGCGGGCAGGAAGTCCACGCGCCCGCCGACGAGCCCGGAGACGGTGCCGCAGTTCGGGTCCGGCGGCGTGACGATCGTCACGCTGTCGGGATCCAGCGGGAAGCCGCAGGGCAGCGAGTCCGGGTCGGAGTCGTTCGCGATCAGGTTGATGTGCACCGACACGCCCTCGGGGGTCGTCGCGAAGTCGTCGACGGCCACCGGCGGGTTGTTGGGCGAGCTCACGTCGACGGTCACCGTCGCCTGGTTGGACGCCAGCGCCGGGCTGCCCGTGTCGCGCACCTTGTAGGTGAAGGTGCACACGCCGCAGAAGCCGGCCGGCGGATCGAAGCGGATCTGCCAGCGCCCGCCGTTGAACACCGCGGCCGCGGTGCCGCCGCAGCTCGGCGTGCCGATCATGCCGCGCGCGCCGAAGGGGTTGTAAGCCGGGTCCGTGAAGACGAGCGGATCGCCGCAGCCGGTGATGGCGTCGGGGTCCGAGTCGTTCTGGCCCACGTCGACGAGGACCGGCGTGCCCTGGGTCGTGCTCGCGCTGTCGTCCTGGGCCACCGGCGGTTCGTTGACCGGGTTGACCGAGACGGTGACGGTCGCGAGGTTCGAGCCGAGCGCCGGCGTGCCGGTGTCACGCACCTGGTAGGTGAACGTGCACTGACCGCAGAAGCCCGCGGGCGGGTCGAAGCGCAGCTTCCAGCGGCCGCCGTTGAAGACGGCCGAGACCGTCGCGCCGCAGCTCGTCGTGCCGATCGAGCCGGGCGTGGCGTAGGGGTTGTAGCTGCCGTTGGTGACGACGAGCGGCGCTCCGCACCCGGTGGCCCCGTCGGGGTCCGAGTCGTTGGCCGTCACGTCGATCAGCACGGGCGTGCCCTCCGTCGTGCGGATGGCGTCGTCCAGCGCGACCGGCGGCTCGTTGACCGGGTCGACGGTCACCGTGACCGTCGCGGCGTTCGAGCCGAGCGCCGGCGTGCCCGTGTCGCGCACCTGGTAGGTGAACGTGCACTGCCCGCAGAAGCCCGCGGGCGGGGTGAAGCGCAGGCGCCAGCGGCCGTTCGTGAACACCGCCGCCACGGTCCCGCCGCAGCTCGTCGTCCCGATCGAGCCGGGCGCGGAGAACGGGTTGTAGCTGCCGTTCGTCACCACGAGCGGGTCCCCGCACCCGGTGGCCCCGTCGGGGTCCGAGTCGTTGGCCGTCACGTCGATGTCGATCGCCGTGCCCTCGGGCGTGGTCGCGGAGTCGTCCAGCGCGACCGGCGGTTCGTTGACGGGCGTGACCGTGACGGTGACCGTCGCGGCGTTCGAGCCGAGCGCCGGCGTGCCCGTGTCACGCACCTGGTAGGTGAACGTGCACTGCCCACAGAAGCCCGCGGGCGGGGTGAAGCGCAGGCGCCAGCGGCCGTTCGTGAACACCGCGGCCACGGTCCCGCCGCAGCTCGGCGTCCCGATCGAGCCGGGCGCGGAGAACGGGTTGTAGCCGTTGTTCGTGACGACGAGCGGGTCCCCGCAGCCGGTGGCGCCGTCGGGGTCGGAGTCGTTGACCGTCACGTCGATGTTCACCGGCGTGCCCTCGGGCGTCGTGGCGGAGTCGTCCAGCGCGACCGGCGGCTCGTTCACGGGGAGCACGTCGACCGTCACCGTGGCGACGTTCGACTCGAGCGCCGGCGTGCCCGTGTCGCGCACCTGATAGGTGAACGTGCACGGACCGCAGAAGCCCGCGGGCGGGCTCAGGCGGATCTGCCAGCGACCGCCGTTGAAGACGGCCGCCGCGGTCCCGCCGCAGCTCGGCGCGCTGATGTTGACCGCGGTGTTCGCGGAGTTGCGGAACGGGTTGTAGCCGTTGTTCGTGACCACGAGCGGATCCCCGCAACCGGTCGCGTCGTCCGGGTCGGAGTCGTTCGCCGTGACGTCGATCAGCACCGGGGTGCCCTCGTTCGTCGAGGCGCTGTCGTCCACGGCCACGGGCGGCTCGTTGACCGGCGTGATCGTCACGGTGACGGTCGCGACGTTCGACTCGAGCGCCGGCGTGCCCGTGTCGCGCACCTGGTAGGTGAACGTGCAGGGGCCGCAGTAGCCGGGCGGCGGGTTGAGACGGATCTGCCAGCGCCCGGCGTTGAACACCGCCGCCGCGTTGCCGCCGCAGCTCGGCGGCGTGATCGTGATCGCGGTGTCGGCCGAGTTGCGGAACGGGTTGTAGCCGTTGTTCGTGACGACGAGCGGATCGCCGCAGCCCGTGGCGTTGTCGGGGTCGGAGTCGTTGGCCGTCACGTCGATCAGCACGGGCGTGCCTTCGGGCGTGGTGGCCGTGTCGTCCAGCGCGACCGGCGGCTCGTTCACCGGGTTGACGGTGACCGTCACCGTGCAGGCCGTCATCTGCGCGCCGTCGTCGTCGTTGACGACGTAGCTGAACTGGTCGACCCCGCAGAAGCCGGGGTTCGGCGTGTAGATGATGCGGCAGGTGTTGTCCGGGCAGTTCGGCGCCGTCGCGCAGCCCGACGGCACGATCGCGGTGCCGTGCTGCGGGCCGAGACCCGGCGCGATCGCCAGCGTCGTGCAGTCGATGAAGCCGTCGATGTCCTGGTCGTTCGCCAGCACGTCGATCTCGACCGGCACACCCTCGTCGGTCTGCGTGTCGTCGTTGCCGATGACGTTGCAGATCGGCGGGACGTTCGGGCAGTAGTGGTAGGTGACATCGAAGTGCACCTTCGCACTGCTGTTGAGGTTGATGCTGATCATGAACGAGAAGTTGCCCGACACCGTGCCCAGGGCGGTGGTGTCGAACTTCACGTCCGCGGGCCCGACGCCCGTGTTGATCCACGGCGCGAGGTCCGCGCCGGTCAGCGTGATCGGCGTCGTCGTGTAGTTCTGCGCGAAGGGCGCGATGATGTAGTCCCCCGTACCGGGGCACGCACCGTCGGCCTGCGGCCCGGAGGGCGACGCGCAGTCGTTCTGACCGTCACTGGCGCCGAGCATGAAGCCCATCGGCGTCAGCGTCGCCTGACCGGGCAGTTGCACCACCGCGAGACCCGTGACCTGCGGCGAGTTCGTGCCCGTGGGCACGGCCGTGGTCAGGATCGCGGCGTTGAGCTCGGCGAGGCTGCACGACGCGGCGGTGTTGTCGGCGCAGAGCGTGCCCTGGAAGTCCGCCTTGTAGGTCAACTGGACGGCCTGCAGGGTGCCGAGCGCCGGGTTGAACTTCGGGATGGACAGCACGCCCACCGGAGCACCGCCGGTGCCCCAGTCGAGGTTCTGGAAGCTCGTGCAGTCGCTCGGGAAGCAACCTTGCGCGGGCAGCGTCAGCGGCGTGCTGCCGTCGGGGCAAGTGCCGGGGCCCAGCGCGATCGCGCTGAACGTCACGCTCGAGGCGGACGGCGGCGGCGGCACCTGCTGAGCTTGGCGCGCGAACGCGGGCGGCAGCGAGAGCGCGAGGGTGCCGCCCAGCCACGCGAACCGCCGCGCGAACGTGCGCACGGTGCGGGAGCGGGCGTCGGAGCGGGCGAGGTGGGATTGCGGGGTGAGCCCTTCTCGATCGATGGTCATCGGAGTCGTCACTCCAGCCGCATGAGAACGCTCGACCTCCCGTAGATGCACGGGGGGCGCGTGTCCCCAAACTGCGGAGTCCTTCCTTTGGTGTGGAAATCCAAGAGGTTGCGAGCGCCACTCGGGATTCGATGCGTGCGACGAGTTGCGGTGCGTCGACACGAACGAGGAAGGCGGTCACTCGCGGGCCAGCCAGGACTCGCATCGTACTGTTTTCGCTCGGCCGCGCGAGAGTCCGCGCGCACGTTTCGACGCGGCTTCGCGCGCATGTTGCGCGTTGCTTGGGATGCCATCGAAGTCGCAAATAGCACCGCAATCGAAGTCGCAATTCGCTCGCGCGCCGTTGTTGCGCGTCGCGTCATTGAAAGCAACTTCGTTGGCGCGCCGAGACGCTCCGACGCGCGCGCGGAACCTGGGCCGAAAGCCCACTTGCACGATCCCTCTCGAGGCCGTAACTCAAGGCATCCTCGCGCGCACTTGGCGGAACCGAACGAGTCCTCGGCTCGTCCTCCATCGGCCGCACCCCCGTCCCCTACGACGTCACGAGGACCTTCCCCCGGTACTCGGAATCCCATGTCTCGACTTCGCTCCCTCGGCTTCGTCGCCACGGCCTTCGGCCTCGTCGGCACGCAGCTCGCCCTCGCGCAGACGCAGCACAGTCACCGCACGCTCGCCACGTTCTCGGACGGCGGGCTGCAACTCGTGCAGCAGCAGTCGAACCAGCCCAGCGCGAGCGGCAGCGTGTCGCTCACGCTCACTCCCGAAGCGCTGCGCTGGCGCTTCACGAGCGACGGGTCGTGGATCGCCGAGTCGATCGGTCTGGGCGACGACGGCGCGCAAGTCTTCACCGAGCGGGGCGACCTCTCCAACAGCATCGAGCTGCGTTCCTCGTTCGGCTCCGACCTCGCCGACGTGGTGTGGTCGAACGAACAGACCCAGTCGAACTTCGCGCGTCAGGTCGTCTCCTCCGAATCGGGCGACGTGCACGTCTCCGTCCACCAGGAGTACACCAACGCCTTCCAGCAGTACCGCCACGCGGTGCTGCGCAAGTGGAGCGGCATCGCCAACGGCGTGCCGGACTGGACCTACAGCGGGTCCGAGAACACGATCAACTCGGCGCACACCGGCGTCGCGGTCTCGCAGGACGGCTCGACGATCGTCCTGCTCGAGTACATCGCCTCGACGCTCACCACGAAGGTCACGGTGCTCGACCCCGCCACCGGCGCGGTCGTCGCCGAGACGCCCGTCGGCACCTTCGGCGCGCCGGGCGGCTACACGCTGTCGGACGACGGCTCGACGCTGATGATCGCGTCGACGCTGAAGCTCGTCGTGGTCGACCTCGCGACCGTCAGCGTCGCGTACGAGGACTTCCTCACCGGTCAGCCGCAGTACGGCGCGCTCGCGCTCTCGGCCGACGGCGGCCTCGCCGCCAACGGCACGCGCGGCAAGTTCACGCTCTTCACGCGCGACGCACAGGGCGCCTACGCGGTGAGCTTCGTGCAGAACGTCGCGCCGAACGAGTACTGCCGGCGCCTCGACATCTCCGGGGACGGCTCCACGCTCGTCGCCGGCCTGCACCACGAGGGCAACCACAACGGCATGCACCTCTTCGCTCTCGACCTCGCGACCCTCGAGCCGGTGTTCGACCAAGAGCTCGACGGCGGCGGCGGGCAGCTCTGCCTGATCTCCGAGCTCGAGTGCTCGTACAACGGCCAGCGCTTCGCCGTCGGCAGTTGGGGCGACGAGGACGACCTGATCCCCGAGGTGCTCGTCTACTCGATCGCCTCGACCGAGCCGATCCTCGCCGACTCCCTCCCGGGCTCGGTGCTCGACCTCGACTTCTCGGCCGACGGCTCGCACCTCGCGGTCGCCTCGAAGGGCACGCACGCGTCCGTCTGGGGCGGCGGCGGCTCCTTCTCGCTCTACCGGGTGGGCAACGTCTCGATCACCGTCGACGGCGCGCCGCGCGCGGGCGGCGCGGTGACGCTCGAGCACCACCTGCGCGCCGGCACGCAAGGGCGCATCCTCGTGGCCACCTCGCTGGCCCCCGCCCCCATCGAAGGCCACGCCTGGGGCAACGGCCTGCTGTACCTCGATCCCGCCACGCTGGTCGAGCTCCCCGACGCCACCGCCGCGGAGACCGACACGGCCTACGTGCCCTTCTCGCTGGCGACGGCGACGCCCGGCACCACCTACTACCTCCAGGGCTACGACGAGGTCCGCGGCGGCGTCAGCCGCGACTACACGACGGTCACGGTCCTCCCCTGACCGCCCGTCGCGGGCCCGGCCCGCCTCGGCCCCTTCGCGAGGGTCCGCCGGTCGTCCCGGCGGGCCCTCGCGGCGTTCCGGGCGGCCTCCGAGCTGCACTCCCGATACCTCCACCGTAGGAACTCCCATTTTCTGGGCTTTGCGCTCAGTCCGCTCCGGGCAGGGCACGAAAGGGGCCCGTGATCCGAGGGGCACTGTAGCCCCGGGGGCCGAGAGCCACTGAGCGGGAGGCAATCCATGGCCTGGGAGAAGGGAAGGTTCGTAGCTGCGGTGACCGTCGGGTGCGTCACCGCGCAGTTGAGCGGGATCGCCGTCGCGCAGTCGGCGCGTCAGGTCTGGTCGTACGAGAGCGACGGTTCCTGGCTGCCCGAGACGGTGTCGTTGGGCAACGAGGGCACGCAGGTCTTCGTCGAGTTCGGCGCGTTCGCGAACAGCCGCGCGCTGTTCTCGACGCACGACAGCGACCCGCCGACCGCAGTCTGGACCGACCAGCAGGTCGAGTTCAACTTCAACCGCACGGTCGCCTCGTCGGCGCAGTACGGCACGCACGCTGCGATGCACCAGGAGTTCATCGACGCGCAGCAGAGCTGGAAGCACGCGATCCTGCGCCTGTACTCGTCGAGCTCCGCGACGCCGGACTGGTCGTACGAGTTCGACACGCCGATCTACAACACCGAGCACAGCAAGGTGCGCGTCTCGAGCGACGGCTCGCGCATCGTCGGCGCGGTGTACGACGCGGGGACGATGACGACGGACGTGACCGTCTTCGACGCGTCGAGCCCGACGCCGGTGCTCGACATCACGGTCAACACCTTCGGCGCACCGGTGGGCCTCGTGGTCTCCGCGGACGGCACCACGGCGGCCTTCCGCTCGACCATGCGCTTCCTCATCGTCGACCTGCAGACCGGCGCCGCGCTGCACGACGAGTTCATCACCAACGGCTCGTTCAGCGGTGGTCTGGCGTGCTCGCCGGAAGGCCGTCGCATCATCATGGCCTCGGGCTCGAGCGTGCTCAGCTACCAACGCACCGTCGGCGGCAGCTACGCGGTGAGCTCGTTGGCCACGCTCGGCGTCGGTGAGACGGTGGCGAAGGTCGCCCTCTCCGCCAACGGCCACGCGCTGTACTACTCGGTCAACAACTCGCTGCAGAAGGGCATGGCCGGCCTGCGCGGTCTCGACCTCGTCACGGGCGCGTCGCTGGTGAACTACACCGTCGACGGCGGCGGCAACCTCCTCAACCTCGCGTCCGGCCTGACCGTCTCCGCCGACGGCGGGCGCGCCGCGCTGGCGCTGTGGGGCGACGAGTTCGGCAACGTGCCCGAGCTGATGTTCTTCCAGGCCGGCTTCGACGCCCCCGTCGCCACGCAGGACCTGCCGGGCTCGGTCGTGTCGCTCGACATGTCGCCGGGCGGCGAACACGTCGCCGCCGCGGTGCGCGCGTGCCACGCCACGCAGTTCGGTCAGGGCGGCTCGTTCCGCGTCTTCGAGGCGCCCGAGGTCGACCTCGTCCTCGAGGGCGTGCCGTCCGTCGGCTCGACCGTCACCCTGCACCAGCGCCTGAACGGGAGCGCCCTGGCGCGCGTCCTCGTCTCGCCGGTGCTGGCGCAGGCCCCGACCGTCTTCCCGGGAGCCGGCGCGCTCTACCTCGAGCGCGAGCTGCTCTCCTGGCTGCCGACGGGCACCGTCACGGGCAACGAGATCGTCACGCCCTTCCAGATCCCGGCCGATTCGAGCTGGGTGGGGAGCTCGGTCTACTTCCAGGGTCTCGGCCTCGCGCCGCGCGACCTCTCGGACAACTTCGTGAAGCTGACCGTGCTGCCCTGAGGCGGCGGAGACCGCGGCGCTGCGGCGCTGCGGTGCGAGGGCGAGCCGGCCCTCGGGAGCGTCCTGGGCCCGGGAGGGTCGGGGGAGCAGCTCCCGGGGGCCGGCTCGCCGCCTTGGGGGGGACTGGCCCCCTTCGATGGGCTCGGTCCGAACTGGCCCCCTTGCGTGGGCCCGGGGCGCGCGCCGCGCGCGTCCACGCCGCCCGGAGGCAGCGCGGAGTCGTGCGGGTCGAGGCCGCACGGCCTGCGACGTGACGCACCCGTCGCAACTCCCCCGCCGCCAACGCCCTAGCGCGTCGGGCGGCCGAGGCGTGCCCACGCAAGGGGGCCAGTCAGTGGTCGAGGCGTTGGACGCGGTCGCGCTTCGGATCCAGCGTCCTCGTCCGCAGGCTGTGCGCATCCTCCACCACCAGCCGCGCGCGCTGCCCCCGCCCCTCGACCCGCACCACCTGCCCCAGCCCGCCGCGCCCGAAGCGCACCCAGTCACCGCGCTGGAAGCGCGGCCCCTCGCCCTCGGCCTCCGCCCCGCTGCGGGCGGCCCGGCTCGCGCCCTCGGCCGCCGGCGCCAGGGCGCGCGGCGCCAGCTGCCGCGCGCGCCAGGTGGCCGGGTCGCAGCACACGTCGCACGCCCCGCAGGCGGCCTCCGGCGGCGCCAGGCCGAAGTGACGTGCGAGCGTCACGCGTCGACACTCCACGGCCTCGGAGGCGAAGCGCACCATCGTCAGGAGACCGCGCAGGTCGTGCTCGAGCTTCTCGGGGCTGCCGACGAACTCGGGGAGCTCGTCGGGGTCCAGCTCGCGCGCGACGCGCAGGTCGTGCGTCTCGAAGCTGCCGGTGACGACGCCGAGCACCTCCAGCCACTTGAGCGAGATCGACACGCGGTTGTCCGCGCGGTTCTTCACGAGCAGCTCGTCGCGCAGGTCGTCGAGCTCCTTCGTCTGCACGCGCTCGCCCCATCCACGCAGCGTCTCGTACACGCCGACGAGGTACTCGCGTGCGGGGTTGGCCCACTGCACGAAGTTCTGCTGGATCGCGACGTCCTCCTGGAAGTAGAGCAACTCGCACCACGCAGGTCGGCCGTCGCGCCCCGCGCGCCCCACCTCCTGCGCCCAGGCTTCCAGCGTGCGCGGCAGCTGCGCGTGCAGGACGAAGCGGATGTCGGCCTTGTCGACGCCCATGCCGAACGCGTTCGTCGCGAGCACGACCTCTTCGTCGCTGCGCATGAAGCGCTCCTGCATGCGCCGGCGCTCTTCCGCCGAGAGCTTGCCGTGGTAGACGAGGCTGTGCACGCCGCGGCGCGCGAGCTCGCCGTTCAAGCGCTCGAGGTCGCGGATCAAGGTCGAGTACACGATGCCCGCGCCGCCGATCTCCGCGATGCGAGCGGCGAGGAGCGGGAGCTTGTCCTCCTCGTGATCGACCGGCGTGGCGGCGAGGAAGAGGTTCGGGCGCTCGATGCCCTCGCGCACGACGAGCGGGGCGCGCAAGCGCAGCGAGGTCACGATGTCCTCCACCACCTCGGGCGTAGCCGTCGCGGTGAAGGCCATCGCAGGCGGATCGCCGCACGCGGCGCGATACTCGCCGAGGCGGTGGTAGTCGGGGCGGAAGTCGTGGCCCCAGTGGCTGATGCAGTGCGCCTCGTCCACCGCCAGACGCGCGACGCGCAGGCGCGGCAACACCTCGAGGAAGGCGGGGCTGCGGAAGCGCTCGGGCGTCACGAAGAGCAGGTCCAGCGCGCCCGCGGCGGCCGCAGCCAGCGCGGCGCCGCGCTCCTCGGCATCCATGGCGGAGTGCACCGCCGCGGCGCGCATGCCGCGCGCACGCAACGCGTCGACCTGGTCCTTCATCAGCGCGATGAGCGGACTGACGACGAGCACGAGTCCGTCGAGCAGGAGCGCGGGGAGCTGGTAGACGAGCGACTTGCCGCCGCCGGTCGGCAGGCAGAGCAGGAGGTCGCGTCCCGCGAGCGTCGCGCGCACCGCCTCGAGCTGGGGCCCGCGGAAGTCGTCGTGTCCGAAGCGCTCGCGTAGGAGCGCGCGCAGCTCCGCGTCGGTGGGGCTCATGGGCCAGAGTGTGCCCGCCGGGGCGCGTGCGGCGAACCGGTCGCCTGGAAACGAAGGGGCCGCTCCAGGGCGCGGAGCCTTGGAGCGGCTAGCTCACGAGTGACGGCCTCGGCGCCTCCTTCCACACGCCGAGGAATCGGCAGGAGCCGATCGCTCCCGGATCATAGCTGTCGGTGGCAGACGGGGTGGAACACCACCGGGCTCGGAAGGTGAGCCCGCCACGACGTGGGCCAAGGATCACGTCCTCGCTGCGTGTCCCGACTCGCGAGGGGTCGGGTAGGCCGCGCCGCGCGGGAAGGCACGGGCGCGGCCACAGGAGGACGCAGTCTCGGGGAAGAGCTTCCCCGCCGTCAGCTCAGTTGCAGACGACGTCCGTGCCGGGATCGCCGAAGGGATCGTGCGGCAGCAGCTCGCCGTTGATGCGCAGGCCTTTCTCGAAGGGCAGGTCGGCGGCGCCACGGCCGTCGATGCGCTCCACGAGGACGCAGTACACCGCCGGGTCGAAGATCGTCGTGTTGGACGAGTTGGCCAACGCGCCTTCGATGTGGATCCAGCCCGTCTCGATGTACGGCGCGCCGAGCATCTCGAGCGGGTCGTCGTTCGTCCAGTCCGCCAGGAAGGCGTTGTGGAAGATGCCGGAGATCTCCAGCAGGTGACGACGCTCCCAGCAGTGGAAGGTGTGCTCGCTGGAGAAGATCTCCTCGTTGTCGTTGAAGATCAGGAAGTCCAGCGTCGTGTCGAACGCCGTGCCGCCCGTCAGGCCGATCATGATCAGCTCGCTGTTGAACATGCCGCCTTGACCGAGGAAGCGCGGGATCAGGATCTCCGCGGGGTTCCCCGTGTACTCGCAGCCGCTCATGTCGAGGATGCCGTCGCCGTCGAGGTCGGTCGCGGTCCCGGGGTTCGTGTGCCCGCGGTAGGAGACCGGGTTGACCGAGTACTCGAAGGCTTCGAGACCTTCGACGGTCATCACGTTGCCCGTGAGGTAGTTGTGCGTCACGGCCACGTGGGAGCTGGGATCCTTCGCGAAGGCGTAGACGTAGCCTTGCTCCTGCTCCGGGTTGTGGAAATTGGTGATGAGCGTGATCGTGTCGGCGGGCGTCAGGACCTCGGTGCGGTTGAACTCGAGGCAGCCGATGTCGTGTCCCGACTGGCTGTACTTGCCGATGTAGACGAACTCGACTTCGATCGGGTTCGAGGTCTCGTCCACGTCGACGTTCGTCACGGTGAGGACGGTGACCGTACCGTGGCGGTTGTCGAACTCCGGATAGAGCAAGAGGCTGCCCGCGTTGCGTCCGTCGGAGGCCAGGGCAGGTCCGGCCACGGAGGCGAGCACGAGCCCGGTCGCGATGATGCGGTGAATCATGGTGCTACTTCCAAAGGTGGATACTCCTCCAAGAGAGTTCGCGGTCCACCCCGTCCTGAACTCTCCCCACGTCTCGCAGCCCGTCCCCTCGCCCTCTCGTAACCGATGGGTGAGACCCGTTGTCTCCTCCTCACCTTCGGGTTCGGGGGTCGCTCAGGCTGCGACCCGCGGTCTCAGTCGTGTCGGCTGATGACTCCATGACGCCATGGACGGCGCGAAAAATCAACACTCCTTCGGTGCTCGAAGAGAATCCTTGGAAGCCGCAAAGCGCGGCGGCCACGACAAATAGGAAGTTGCTTTTAGTGGCGGCGCCGCCCCCGCCGCGGCGGCTCGCCGCGGCGCGGCGGGAGCCCTGCGGGAAGCGCCGCGCGTGGCCTCGGAGAAGGGCTCCGCAGCGCTCCACGGGCGCCTCCACGCCCCGCTGCGGCGCGGCGCGCGGAGCTCGCGACTCCGAGCCGCGCGACGCCTCGAGCGCGCGCCCAGCGAGCGCTGGGGCGCCCGCACGCGACGAGGACCTCGTCACGCGCCGCACGTCCGCATGGCCCGCATCATTCGCACCGAGCCGCGGTCGCCCCGCCACGACGCCGACTCGCACTCCTCGTCGCGGGCGCTCACGGCGTTGGCGCTCAGCGCGTCCGCGCTCGGTGCGCGCGGCGCGCGTGGCGTCCTCGTGACGCGCCGGCCGCTCGTTCGCTCGTTCGCGCGCCCAGCTCGAAGCCGTGGCTCTCTGTACGCCTCCTCATCCTTGCGGACGGCGCCGCATCGTCCTGTGCAACGAGACCACGCGACGAGAACGCGCGACGAGACCACGCAACGAGACCACGCAACGAGACCACGCGACGAGACCGCGCGACGAGACCGCGTCGGGATCTTGACGACGATTGCGAAGCAGGCCGCGGCCGTCGAACGCTCGACGTCGCGCGCACGCCCCCCGTCGTAGCGCGTCACCGCCTGCAGCCCGCGCAGTCCGTGTCGACCCCGCTGCGCCTCGCCCGCGCGATCGTGCCACATCGAGCGGAAGACGCGCTCTCCGTCGCGAACTCGACCTTCGACACGAGCCACGGCGCTGCCCCCTGGCTCGGCGTGATGGACCGCGTGCGCACAGGAGCAGCCGACGGACCCTCGGTAGGCCGCCGGGACCCAGAGCGTCGATGGACCGCGAAGCCCGAGAAGTCCGCGCAGCTCGTGCGCGGAGAGCGCCCGACGTCGCGCGAGGACGCGTGCGAGGTCGGAGTTCGGGCGCTGCTCACGGCGACGCGCACGCCACGTCGCTCCGCGCCGCGAACCCAAGTCGTGCGACACCGCCACCGAGCCGGCGCCTCGTCGACGCGCGCGGTGCCCAAAGTCGCGCGGGATCCACGTCGTAGGTACTTCGCGGCTCGCGCGCATCACGGACTCCGCTTCGCCGCTCACGCGTGTTGCCGCTCGCTTGTTCTCTCCGCTCGCTCGTGTTGCTGCTCGCGCGTTCGAGGACACGGTCGACGAGGTCACGGCGCGGACACGCGCGTGGACGTCCACGTGCTGCGTAGGCGAACCTCGCGCCCTCAGCACTCGCGCCGCAAGGCTAGGACTGGGCACGGTGTCTCGTCGCGCGCGACGTTCGCCGCGAAGGCCTCGGGGACTCGCGAGACGCCCTACCCCACCACGCGACACGCGGAGCGTCGCGAGCGCACGCGCCGCGATCCCTGACCTCGGCGCCCCCGCGCACACGCTCCGGCGAGCGCACGCCGCCTCGCCAGGACGCGACGCAGCGGCTCAAGGCGCGCGACGTTCGCCGCGGAGGTCTGGGGGACTCGCGAGGCGCCGAACCCCACCACGCGAGTCGAGAGGAGCATCGCCAGGGCACACGCCTTCGCTCCCCCACCTCGGCACGCGCGCACGCGGTCCGGCGAGGGCACGCCGCCTTCCCAGGACGCGACGCAGCGGCTCCAAGCGCGCGACGTTCGGCGCGGAGGCCTCGGGGGAGTCGCGAGACGCCCTGCCCCACCACGCAACTCGAGGAGCCTCGCGAGGGCACGCGCCTGGTCCACGCAGCTCGGCGCCCGCACGCACGCGGGCCGGCGAGCGCGCGACGCCTGGCATCACTCGAAGTCGCCGCGAGCCGAGCGTGCGCGGGCCGAAATCGAGCGAGCCGAGCGGTGCAGCACCGCTCGGCTCGCAGGTTCGCCGACATGCGCCGGCGAGAGGCTCGGCACTACTTGGCGAGTTCCTTCGCGATCTTGGGGTGCGCGGTCAGGAACTCGTTGTGGCGCTCGACCGACTTCAAGTACCACTCGTTCTCCTCCCACATCCACGTCTCGACCATGTGGACCTCCTGCTCGAGCGACTGCCCGTCGAGGTTGTTGGCCGTCTGGATCTGCGGGTGGTGCGGCTCCCACACGACCGTGAGCTCGATGTAGGCCTCGTCACCGTCCTGCGCGATGAGCACCGGCTTGGTGGGGTTCTTGTACTCGTGGTAGGTCTTGCCGGACAGGAACGAGTCCAGCGACATGTACTTGCGCACGCTCGGCGGAACGTAGTCGTACGCCTGCATCCACTCGCCGGCCGTGACCTCGTCCCAGCGCCGTTGCGCGCGCGTGGCGACCGTCGCGTAGTCGGGATCGCGCGGAGCTTCGGCCTGCGCGTCGGTGGTCTGGGTCGCGGCCTGAGCCGCGTGCTCGGCCTCGGGTCCTTGCGCACCCACTTCTTGGTGACAGGCAGCGAGTGGCAGCGCGAGCGCGAGGAGCAGAGCGGAGGGGACGAGTCTCATGGTGGTTCGCAAGGTCGTGAGGATCGAGGTGGCTCGGGACGGGACGGGCGTACGTCCGCCGCGGGGAGCCGTTGGGAAGCCGTGCCGGATCTCGTTCGCGACGAGGGGCGTCGCACCCGGCGGGCCGGGTACGGAACGAGGGCCGGATGGGCGATCCATCCGACCCTCGAAATCTAGCTCACGGGAGTCTTCGGTGCGGGGAATCCGCGCCGGATTCGGTGGGGTTCCCCACCGGCTAGGAGGCCCGAGGGCCTCCCGGCCATACCGTCAGCTCCCGGGCCGACAGTCCAGGACTTGAACTAGAAGGTGCCGTCCAGGCTACGGGGAAGCAGCGCGCCGTTGTCTTGCGTGCCGTTCTCGAAGGGCAGGTCAGCAGCGCCTTTGTGGTCGATGCGCTCGACCAGGACACCGTAGACGGCCGGGTTCGGAAGCGTGGTGCTCGTCGAGGAGGCCTGGGCGCCGTCCATGCGGAACCAACCGGTCTCGACGTGCGGGGCACCGAGGAGCTCTTGGCTGTCGTCGTTGGTGAAGTCAGCCAGGAACTGGTTGTGGAAGATGCCCGAGATCTCGAGCAGGTGCACGCGATCCCAGCAGTAGAAGGTGTACTCGCTCGAGAACACTTCTTCGTTGTCGTTGTAGATCAGGAAGTCGACGGTCGTGTCGAACGCAGCACCACCCGTGAGGCCGATCAGGATCAGCTCCGAGTTGAAGTTGCCGCCCTGACCCAGGAAGCGGGGGAACAGGATCTCGTCCGCGGCCTCTTCGTACTGGGTGCCGTTGAGGAGACGGATGCCGTTGTTGCCGTCCGCCGGGTTGTTGGCGGTGTAGACAACCGGGTTCACCGAGTACTCGAAGGTCTCGAGCGACTCGACGGTCATCACGTTGCCGATCAGGTAGTTGTGGGCGATCGGGCTGTTCACGCCGTCACGGGCGAAGGCGTAGACGTAGCCCTGCTCGTGTTGCGGGTTGTGGAAGTTCGTGATGAGGGTCAGCGTGTCGTTCGCCGTGAGACGCTCGGTGCGGTTGAACTCTTCGCAGTCCACGTTGCAGTGGCCGCCCGACGTGGAGCCGGGACCGCCGCACTGCTGGTAGCGACCGATGTAGACGAACTCGACGTCGACGGCGCTGCCGGAGTCGGCAGTGTTCGTGATCGTCAGGACAGTGACCGTGCCCGCGCGGTTGTCGAACTCGGGGTACAGCAGGAGGCTGCCCGGGTTGCGACCGCCGGCGACCGCCTCGGACGCCATGCCGAGACCGGCCAGGGCGGTGAGGCCCGTAAGGACGAATTTGTGGAATCTCATGATGCTCTCTCTGGGAAGGAGTTGAAGCCTAGGTGACATTCAGTAGACCGGCCCAGGAGGGACCGATCGGTGCACACACATCTACTTGGTGGTTGCGATAGCCCGCCTACTCGTGGCGCCGGCAGGGAAGCGAGCCCGAGGGATGGGCGCGAGCCCCCGCACGACGGGGAGAGGCGACGGGCCTCCAAGCACTGTCTGAGTCGAAGGATGTTGGATATCATCCCGCGCCCCTGACAGGCAAGGCTTTTTCTGAAAAGCCCTGGAACTGTGGGATTTTCAAAGGCCCCGGAAGCAGGGGCTCGGGTATCCCCACCCCCCATCCAGGAAGACGCATTTCAACCCGAGCGAGCGCCCCGCGCAAGCCCAAATCCGCGGAATCACGGCCCTTTCGCCAGCCTCCCCCCACCCCCGCCGTAGACCGCGCCGTCGTCCCCCGAGTCGCGCGCCGCCGCCACGCCGCGGACCGCCGCAACCCTCTCGGGGGACCTCGTCTAGGACCGCTCCGCTATCCCCGACGCGACTGTCACGTTCGCCTCTCCACCTACCGATAAGGCACCGCATGAAGCTGCCCCTCGTCCCCGCCCGCCTGGTCCCCTCGCCCCTGCTCGCCGCCTCGGCCTTGCTCCTGGCCGCCTGCAGCGACTCGAGCGCGCCTCCGCCTCCGGCCGAGCCCACCGTCGTCGCGCCGGTCGAGGAGCCTCCCGCGCTGCCGCAGGTGCCCGAGCGCACCCTCCAGACCATCGAGGGCCTGTTCGCGGGCGCGCAGCCCGGCAAGGGCGCCGACCTCAGCACGGTCCCCGTGCTCGGCTTCGTCGAGACGAGTGAGGGCCTGCCGGTCGACGGCACGTGGCGCGAGCACCCCCTGCTCGCCGACCTGAACGGCGACGGGCTCGGTGACATCGCCGCCTCGAACCGCGAGGAGGACGGCCTCAACGTCTGGCTGCGTACCCGAGCCGGCGGGTGGAAGCTCGCCATCGACGGCATCCCGCGCACGCTGATGTACGGCGGGATCGAGGCCGCGGACCTCGACCACGACGGGCGCACGGACCTCGTCTTCGCCTCGCACAAGGAGCGCCCCCGCGTGCTCCTCAACCGCCCCCACCCCGACGATGCCGAGAGCATCCTGTGGGAGGAGGTACCCAACGCGATCGACTCCTCGTTCCTCGGGCTCGACGTCGCGCTGGGCAACATCAACGGCGACGAACACCTGGACGCGGTCATCATCGCGCAGTTCGTCGGGAGCCAGACGACGCACAGCCCGCTGGCGATCTTCCTCGGCAAGGGCGACGGGAGCTTCGAGCGCTACGCCGCTCCGCCGCGCGCCGGCAAGAGCCGCAACGGCCGCCAGGTCGAGCTGGCCGACTTCGACGGCAACGGCCTCGACGACATCTACGTCACCGGCGAGTGGGGCGTGCAGCTGCTGCTGACGACGAACGACGGCCCCGACGGTGCGCTGCGCTTCGAGGACCACTCGATCGGGCTGCCCAAGCCGCTCAACATCGGCAACCTCTACTACGCCTGCATCCCCTGCGACATCGTCCCCGGTGGCCCGCTGGAGCTCGCCTTCTGCGGTCTCGCGGACCCGCTCATCGAGGAGTCCGAACGCAACGACGTCGGCGTCTACGAGTGGACCGGCGCCGCCTGGGTGCAGATCGACCGCGGCCTGCCGCGTGACCTGGCCTATCACGACGTGCTCTCGGCGGACTTCGACCTCGACGGGCACGGGGACCTGCTGCTGTTCGGACCGGGGATCGGTGTGCTGCTCTACCGCGGAGACGGCACGGGTGCGTTCGCGCCGGTGGGCATGCTCTCGAACAGCGACGCCGGTGGACGCGGGTCCCTCGGCGACGTCAACGGCGACGGCCGCGTGGACGTCGTCGTGGGCGCGGGCGCGACCAAGATGCGGCCAGAGGCGGGGAGTGTGCGGGTGTATCTGAACGACGTGGCGGCCTTCGGTCCTCCGGGCTCCCGCTAGGACTGGCCCCCTTCGATGGGCTCGGCGGGGAGGCCTCTCCCCTGCCGAGCCCTCGTCACATCCGCACTAGTCCGCACGCGGCAGCGCTCGTCCGGTCCAGCTCGGCGACGGACTCGAGCCGCCCCAGTCCTGCCGCCATCCGACGAGCTCGCCCGCCGAGAGTCGTCGCGGCACCAGCCCCGCGAGTTCCCCAGGACAGAGGTCGTCGGAGTTGAAGCGCGGGCGCACCCAGTTCCGCCACGCTGCGTAGAGCGCCAAGTGCAGGTTGAGGAACCGGCGCCGCTTGCTCACCAACCACGAACGGCGACGCAGGCGCCCCATGAGATCTCGCAGCACGGCCTCTGTGTGGTTGATGGGGAACAGCGGATTGCGTCGATCTCTCGCGATCTTGCTCGAGGTTCGAAGGTGCACGAGTCGACGTCCGCGGAACGCGCGACGGGCGTAGCTCGAGTACGTGCCCTTCTCGTCCGTGCGCAGCACGACGACACCGCTGAACCCCATCCGCGCCGCACGACGGAAGACCCACCTGCAGGCCGAGCGAGAGCGATCGCGTCGGGCCCCCAGAAGCTCCGTTTCCCGCGCGATCGCGGCCTCCCGGGCGGGCGTCTTCCTCCCACGAGGCCGAATCGGCGCGGCGACCGCGGCGACGAGGAGTCGGGTACGCGACTCGATCATCACTGCGATCGAGAGCGGCCGCGTGTTGCGCCGCGACTCGTAAGTCTCGAACTCGTCGAAGTGCAGCCGTTGCGGCTCGAAGCTCGAGCGCCCTCGCGACTTCGGCCGCGCCACCTTCAGGTTGTGGTCGAGCCATGCTGCATGGCTCGCCAGCTTCTCGAACTTCATGCGCGCGTTCCGACGTGTCAGCTTCACGAGTCGCGCCAACTGTCGCAAACCGATGCCCGAGCAGAGCAGCCGCACGAGCTCCACATTCAGGTGGGGCTTGTGGTCACGGTAGTCGGCGCGGAACGTCTGGCGCGAGAAGCCGCGTGCGCAGGTCTTGCACCGGAACCGCTGGACGGGACGCGGACGACACTTCGGCCGGTAGCACCCCTTGCGGACGTAGAAGCGCGGCGTGGGCGCGCTGTGACGAGGGCAGGAAGGGTTCGGGCAACGAGGCGGGACGAACATCGCGGAGCTCCTCTCGGGGGCATCGGGGCCTTGGACGAGAGGCGGACTTTCGAACCGCGCGGCGGTAACGGGCTTGCGACGGAATCCGGTCCTGTGGGCCCACTCAAGGGGGCCAGTACGAAGGGACCCCGGGATGCGACGGCATCCCGGGGTCCGAGGAATGGGCTTCGAATGCCTACTTCCCGCGAGAGATGGAGAAACCGAAGTTTCCACCCTCGCTCTCGCCGGTGAGCGTCAAGTCGTCGTCGACGGCCTCGGTATCGAGGAGCACGTCGGCGCCGCGGAAGACGTACACACGCCCGGCCGCCTGGCCGAGGCCCAAGGCGGAGGACATGAGGTCGGCGACTCCGTTCCTGTCGTAGTCGAGGACCTCGATCGCGCTTCCGAATCGCCCACCTTCGATCGACTCGCCGGTGTAGATCACGTCGCTGTACTCGGAGAGCTCGTCGACGAGCACGTCCGAGCCGAAGAAGACGTACACGCGGCCGTTCTTGATGGCACCGAAGGACGCGTTGGGCGCGCCGACCATCACGTCCTGATGGCCGTCTCCGTTCACGTCCGCCGAAGCCAGCTCGCTGCCGAAGCGGCCGTACGCGAGCTGGCCGTCGTAGATGGCGCTCGCCAGGCCGGCGTTGCCGCCGTGGAAGCCCGGGCCGCCGAGGAAGGTGTAGACCGCGCCGGTGTCGGTAGCCTGGCCGTCGACGCGCGGAGCGCCGACGATCAGGTCTTCGATGCCGTCACCGTCGAGCAGGCCGCAGGTGATGGAGCTACCGAAGCGGTCGCCGTAGGCCTCGCCTTCGAGGCGCCAGGTCGCGGCGCTGCGGCCCACGCTGTGCATGCCGGCCCCGGAGAAGACGTGCACGTATCCGCCCACGTACAGCAGCGGGGAGGTCACCTGTCCGGCCACGGCCGCCTCGGCCATGCCGTCACCGTTGACATCGGCGAGGCAGACCGCGCTGCCGAACGCCTCGTCGCGGAGTTCGCCGCTGAGGACGACATCCGCGTCCGCCGCGCCGCGGCTCACGAGCTCGAGTCCGCCGTGGAACACGTAGGCGCGCCCCGCGTCCTCGATCTCCGCAGACGTGTGGGGCGCCACGTCGACACCAGGCGCGCCGACGAGGAGGTCGAGCACGGCGTCACCGTTCGCGTCGCCGATGGACATCACCTCACCGAACAGGTCGCCGGTGCTGCCGTAGGGATCGCCCGCCACGGAGCCCTCGCCGGCGAGGACGACGTCCGCGTCCGAGTAGCCGAAGGTGCCCGCGGAGAGAGGTCCGAGGAAGATCCGCACGGAGCCGCCGTCGGCGGCAGCCAGATCCTCGAACGGCGCACCGATGGCGAGGTCGTCGTCACCGTCGCCATCGAGGTCCCCCGAGACGAGGCTCGAGCCGAAGCGGTCGCCCGCGCCACCGACGATCTTGACGTCGGCGTCGGCCGCCGAGAGGTCGTCGAAGCTCACCTCTGCCCCGCCGAAGAACACGTAGACGGAGCCCGCGAAGGCGCCGCCCGTCGAGTCGTACGCAGCGGAGACCACGAGGTCGGGGTAGCCGTCGGCGTTGAGGTCGCTGACGAGGTCGAAGGTGGCGAGGTAGTGGAAGCCCGACACCAGGCTCCCGACGCCGCGCGAGTTGGTGACCTCCACCGCGACGACGTCGTCGTTGGCGGATCCGGGCGGCGTGACGGCGGTCAGCGTCGCGTCGTCCAGGACGACCACGTTGGTGGCCGCGACACCACCGAACGAGACCTGCGTCGCGCCGGTGACGTCGGTGAGGAAGCCGCTGCCGGTGATCGTCACGAGCGTGCCCCCGGAGGGCGCGCCGGTGCCGGGGACGACGGTCGAAAGAGTCGGCGCTCCGATCGTGTCCGACTGACCACCGCTGCCGTCGCCCGAGTTGGTGCCGTTGTGGCAACCAGCCAGGAGGGCGAGAGCGCCGAGGGCGAGGGACAGGATCCACCTGCGCGGGCTCGGTTGCTGTCCCCGCTGAGTGAACGTCGAGGTGCTCATTGCAATAGCTCTGGGTTGTCGCCTCGGGCTGGGAGCGGACGGCGGAAGGGCCGGCCGCGGATCGAGGCGCTAGCGGGACTCTCTCGGACCCCGCTGAGATGGAGATCGTCGCCCGTGAAGGCGAGTGGATAGTGGGAAGGAGACCGTCCAGGTCGAAGCTCCCCATAGCTGTCGGGGCACTCGTTCCAGGACAAGAGGCCAGGCTAGCACGCCGCCAGGCGTCCCAGGTGGCCTGATTTGTAGGAAGTTTTATTTTCTGCGTAGGCGGCCGCGACCGGGAGTCTGTGGGCTGGAAGGAGGCCACGCCCCCGCTCCCCCCCACTGGCCCCCTTCCGTGGGCACGCCCGCTCCGCCAAGGAGGCGGGGCCCGCGGTAGCGGTGCCTCGAGGGCCGATCGGCCGCGCGCCAGGCCCGTGGCCGACCCCGGAACGCGCGACGCGCGCGCAACTGGGCTTGCCGCAGAAGTCTACGCGCGGCCGTGCCCACTCAAGGGGGCCAGTCCGGTCAGCGGCCGTCGGCGCCGTCCTCGCCCGCCTGCGCACTCTCCGCCGCCCGCCGCATGCGCTCCTGCATCGACGCCGGGATCGGCGGCCCGCTCTTCTTCTGAGCGGTCGGGCTGAGCACCCCCTCGGACTCGAGCAGCGCCTTCGCCTCGAGCGCGACGCGGCGGTAGAGATCCTCGATCGAGGGCTCGTTGCGGCTGAACTCCAGCGCCTTCAGGGCGTAGGCCTGCGCGGCGACCGGGTCGCCGAGGACCATCTCGCACTCGGCGCCGAGCGCCCACGCGCGCCAGTCCTCCTGCGAGTGGTCGACGACCTCGTCCACCATCGCGAGCACCTGCGTCGCGCGCTCGGGGTCCTGCGGCGCGGCGGCGAGCAGGCTCTTGGCGAGCTCGCGCTTGATGTGCAGCGAGTCGGGCGACGCCGTCAGCGCCGCCTGGAAGTGGCCGATCGCACCCTCGTGGTCGTGGTTGGCGGCGGCGATCACGCCCAGGTTGAAGTCGACGTCGGCGCCGTCCGCGCCGAGCGCGCGCGCCCGCTCGAACGCCGCCTGGGCGCCGGCGAGCTCCTCCTGGCGGCCGAGCACCACGCCCAGCTCGAGCTGGTACTCGGCGCTCTGCGCGCCCGCCTCGGCCGCACCGTCGAGGGCGGCGCGTGCACGGTCGACCTGGTTGACGCGCTGGTACAGGCGGGCCAACGCCATGGACAGCTCGAGCTGGCCCGGCGTGGCTTCGAGACCGTCGCGCAGCAGGCGCTCGGCCTTGGGCAGCTCGTTCTGGGCCAGGCGCGCTTGCGCGAGCGCCAGGTAGCCCTTGGCATCCAGCTCGCCGGCGCCGAGGGCCGGCTCCAGCGCGGTCACGACGTCGTCCCAGCGCTCGGTGCGCAACAGCTCCTCGACCGCGACCGCAGGGCGAGCGGGGGCGGCGCCCTGGGGCACGGCCGCGTCTTGGTCGCAGGCGGCCAGGAGGGCGGAGACGAGCAGGAGGGCGGGGAGCTGGAGCTTCATCGATGTCTGGGGGCGTACAGCGGGCATGGAGAGGGGGCCTCGTGGAGTATCCCCCACTACGAGGCCCCCGGCGGAAGGACGAGGTCGATTCCTGCGAAAGGCTACTCGCCCGTCAGACTGCGCGGCAGCAGGACGCCGCCGGGCTGCGAGCACGACTCGAAGGGCAGGTCCGCCACCGCGTACGGGCCGATGCGCTCGACGAGCACGGCGTAGAACGCGGGGTTCAGGATCGTCGTGGTCGTCGACTGCGCCTGCGCGCCTTCGATGCGGAACCAGCCCGCTTCGCGCTGACTCGCGCCCAGGATCTCGTCCGGGTCGTCGTTCGTCCACGTCTGCAGGAAGCCGTTGCCGAAGATCCCGGAGATCGAGAGCAGGTCGGTCTTCTCCCAGCAACGGAAGGTGTGCTCGGCCGAGAAGACCTCCTCGTTGTCGTTGTAGATCAGGAAGTCGAGCGTCGTGTCGAACAGCGCGCCGCCCGTCAACGCGATCATCACGAGCTGGCTGCGGTGCGCGCCGGGCGCGGCCTGCTGCTGAGGCTCGAGCTGACCGAAGAAGCGCGGGATCAGCACCTGATCGGGCGCTTGGGTGTACTCGACGCCGTCGAGGTCGAGCAGGCCGTCACCGTCGACGTCCGTCTCGCCCGCGGTCAACGCCTGGAAGCAGACGGCGTTGACGCCGTACTCGAAGGCGTCGAGGCCGTCGAGCACGATCTCGTTGCCGATCAGCACGTTCGCCGCGACGGGCGCGCCCGTCTGGCGGTCCTTGGCGAACACGTACAGGTAGCCGAGCTCCTGCTGCGGGTTGTGCGCCGGCGTGAGCAGCGTCAGCGTGTCGTGCGGCGTGAGCGTCTCGGTGCGGTTGAACTCGCTGCAGTCGTCACCGTCGATGTAGACGAACTCCGCCGTGACGTCGGCGGCGTCGCCGACGTGCGTCAGCGTCAACAGCGTCATGCGGCCCGAGCGGTTGTCGAACTCGGGGTACAGCAGCAAGCTGCCCGCGCGGCGGCGGTCGATCTCGACGCACTCGCGCGGCGGCTCCGCGTCGTTGTCGCCCTCGACGGTGAGGTCGAAGAGCACCGGCGACGAGCCGTCCACGGCGGACTTCTGGAAGTCGACCTTCACCTCGAGGAAGCGCCCGACCTGGACGATCCCCGCGCCGTTGGCGACGGGCGCGAACGCCTGCGCCGTGAGCCCGGCCTGCGATTCGGCGCTGCGCGCCGAGACGGCGAGCTGCGCGCCCTGCGGCACGTTCGCGCTCCAGAGCACGTTGTCCCACAGCGTGCCGGTCTGACCGCCGTCGGTCACCACCGACCACGAACCGACGCGGAGCGTGCTCGTGTAGGCCGCGCTGCCGGTCATGTCACTGGGGTTGAACGGCTGCGAGCCGTTGCCCAGCGGGACGACGAGGTCGACCGCGTTCGACGCGTCGTCGATGCGGCGCACGTCGTCCGAGCCCTGACACGACACCCAGACCTTGCCGAACGCGTCGACGGCGACGCCGTTGGGCTGCGTGCCGGCGGGGATCGTGGCGATCACGGCGCCCGTACCCGAGTCGACGCGCAACACGTTGCCGCCGGCGAAGTCGGCCACGAAGATCGACTGGTCCAGCGGGTGCACGACGAGGCCGTGCAGGTTGCCGCCGACGGCCACGGGGAACTGGGCGGTCTCGTTGCCGGCCGCGTCGAGGCGTCGCACCTCGCCGCCGCCCGCGACCCAGACGTTGCCCGCCGCGTCGAGCGCCACGCCGCGCGGCGTGAACGTCGAGGGCGTGAAGTTGATGCACGCGCCCGTCATCGTCGCGGTGTCGAGCCGCAGCAACGAGCGCTGGTTCGGCGACACGGACCAGAGGATGCCGTTGGCGTCCACGACGCCGCCGTAGCCGCCGCACCCCAGCACGCTGGCGTCGAACGAGGCGCCGAGGAACGAGCCGTCGACGTCGTCGAGCTGGCGGAAGCGGTTGGGCGTGATCGTGTAGCCGCCGACCCACAGGTCGTT
Source organism: Planctomycetota bacterium (assembly GCA_020638875.1). Classification (GTDB taxonomy): domain Bacteria; phylum Planctomycetota; class UBA1135; order UBA1135; genus DUCM01. Next base: position 43,487 of record JACKHS010000017.1, on the reverse strand, counting down.
CTGCGCGTCGACCGAGAGGCTGCGCACGTTCGGCACGCCGGTGGTCTTCTGGTAGACGAGCACGAGCTCGTCGAGCGCGTCCTGGACGAGGGCCGGGCCGCCGCCCGCGCCGCCGGTGACGTCCGAGCCGGCCGGCCAGTCGAGGTCGTCGCCCAGGCCGCGCGAGGTGCGGATGCGCCCGTCGCCGTCGCGGTCGACGGCCGTGCTGTACTCGAAGGGCCCGACGAGGAACTCGCCGTTCGCGTCGGGCACGCCTGCCGCGTTGACGCGCGTCCCGCCGATCACCACACCCACCTTCGTCACCGAGCCGGTGATGCCGAGCAGGTCCTCGGCGCGGTTGCCGACCCAGGTGTTGCCCGCCAGGTCGACCGTGGCGCGCGAGGGGTCCTTCGCCTCGCCGTTCGGCGCGGTGCGGTACTCGCCGAGCACGACGCCGGTGAGGGCGTCGATGCGCACCACCGTGTCGTTGCCCGAGTTGGCGACGCTGACGAACGGGAACGGCAGGTCCTGCGTGCCGAGCTGGAGCTGGTCGCTGTTCGGCGCGTCGTGGTTGACGTTCAGGAGCACGCCGAGGTCGAAGTCGGCGTCGGTGGTGTAGGTCGTGTCCTGGGCCTGCGCGGCCGAGGTCAGGGCGCCGAGGCCGGCGAGCAGGACGCTCGCGGCGCGGCCGACGGCCATACAGGAATAGGGCAGGGCGGTGCGGTTCATTGGGCTCTCCTCGGGATGGACCGCGGCCGGGATCGTGCGGGGCCGCGGCGCGTCGCACCTCTCCCCCGCCCCCGGCGCAGGCACGGCTCCCCCGCCGCGGCAGCGCGCACGCGCCTGCGGCGGGATCGCCTCCGGGCCCGGGGCCCGCTCCTCCGTCGTCGACCCGTCCGGGCGGCCGCTGCCGCCGCGCGCGGGTCCAGGGGCGCCAGCGAGGCCGACGCCATACTGTAGGATATCCCAATCCAATCCGGCGCTCCTGTCAACCCGTACCGTGAGCGGAATGCCGCGCTTCACGGGGAAATCACCAGCCCGGCACGCGCCGCGGGGAGCGCCCCGAGCGGTCCGAGCTAGACTCTCCCCCGAGCCCGGGTCGCCGGCCCGCCCTCCCGAGGCGGCGCTGCCCCGGTCGAGCCCCCGAGGACCCGACCGGCGACCCTCCCTGCCTCCCTGGGAACCCCCGAGCCTGAACTCCTCATGAAACGAGTGACTCCCCGCGCCTCGGCCGGCGCCGTCGCGCTCTGCGCCCTGGCCCTGCCCACCCTCGCGCAAGACAGCACCTCGCTGATCTCCGCCTATCCCGGCGACACGCTGGACCCGCACGACGTCACCGAGCAAGTCAACGACTACGTGCTCGACCTGGCGGCGCTGACCTCGAGCTCCGGCCGCGTCTACGGCGTCGCCCCGCTGGCGAAGACGTCGATGGACAGCGACCAGGGCTCGCTCTTCTACGGCGCGCGCATCAGCTGCGGCTCGATCAGCAACGACACGCTCTTCGGCGCGCCGTTCGTGCGCTCGAGCTACATGAACTGGAACGCGGCCGGCGCCGGCGTCAACGGCAACGCGTCGCTGAACACGCCCGGCTCGCCCGTCAACACCGCGGCGCTCGTCGGCAACCAGTTCGGCTTCACGCTGAGCGAGTACTCGACGCAACAGGTCACGCTCAACTCGCTGGGCCAGGTCATCGCCGGCACCGCGAACTACGAGGTCGACCTGCCCTCGCGCCTGTACGTCTCGCGCGTCGTCGCGGCGACGAACTCGCCCGACTGGCTGTGCAACGTGTCGCAGTTCGGCATGGGCGGCGTGACCAACGACGGCACGGTCGTCGTGCGCGCCGACAACTTCACGACCGCCGACTGCGGCCCGATCCTGGCGCTGACCGGCAACAACTACTTCCGCGTCGACACGCTGGCGCGCTCCAGCGCGCTGGTGAACTACCTGGCGACCTCGGGCACCGGCGATCCGGCGGCGACGCTGCAGCTCCTGGCGAACAGCGCCACGACGCACTCGCCCGCGGCGATGATCTCCGGCTCCATCACCGGCGGCCAGCCCGTCTTCCTGGGCAGCAACTTCAACGGCGAGTGCGTCTACGGCTCGACCACGGCGACCGCCACCACGGCCCACGTCGGCGGCGCGTCGACGCGCGGCACGGTGTCGTTCTCGCAGCACAACTTCCCGGCACTCTTCCCGGGCTCGGTGCTCGGCACCGGCGCGCAGATCGTCAAGCACACGGTGTCGGACACCCTGGGCCTGTTCGGCCTGAACGCCAGCGGCGCCCCGACCGGCACCCTGCAGCTCACGCTGCCGGCCGTGGTCAGCGACCCGACCGACGGCTTCTCCTCGAACATCGGCGGCGCCGGCCAGCCCGAGTTCGCCAACTACTACGGCTCGACGCCCTTCCGCGGCGGCAACGGCCCGATCGCCGTGGGCGAGGACCAGGCCGGCCGCCTGCTGGCCGCCGCCCAGGTCCACCACCCCACCTGGGTCAGCAACGCCAACCACAACAACCTGATCGCGGTCGCGCGTCACAGCGGCGGCACGACCACGTGGGTCGTCGCGGCGCACACGTTCAACGCCACCGGCAAGGACGTCTACGGCCTCTTCGGCACGCAGGTCATCGGCCACCTGGTCGGCCAGGACGCCGCCGCGACCGTCGCTGGCCCGTCGCTGGGCTCGCCGATGATGGACTCGGTCGGCAACCTGTACTTCACGGCGCGCGTCCTGCTCAACGGCGCGAGCTTCTTCGACAACGCCCTCGTGCGCGCCGTCTACGACGCGACGAGCTTCAGCTACAAGCTCGAGCTCGTGCTGATCGAAGGCGACGTCGTCACCGGCGGCAACAGCGGCGTGAACTACAAGATCCGCTCGCTGAGCGTCAGCAACGGCAACTCGAGCGATCCGTCGACGACGTGGTCGCACTCGATCAACCAGGACGCGTTCAACCTCGCGAACCCGAGCCTGCTCGACGGCGCCAGCACGCAGACGATCGGCGGCATCGTGGTCAACGCGAACATCATCTACGACGTCGACAACAACGGCAGCTACGACACCCTGTTCTCCACGCCCGGCTCGCCGGACCAGGACTACAACGTGCTGCTCTACGTGACCTCCGCCGACGACTGCAACCAGAACGGCGTCCCGGACGACCTCGACGTCGCCGACGGGACCTCGCAGGATCAGGACGGCAACGGCATCCCGGACGAGTGCGCCGGCGGCGTGGTCGGCACGGCGTTCTGCTTCGGCGACGGCAGCGGCTCGTTCTGCCCCTGCGGCAACAACGGCAACGCGGGCGAGGGCTGCGCCAACTCGACCGGCGTGGGCGCGATCCTGTTCGGCACGGGCAGCGACAGCGTCTCGGCCGACGACCTCGTGTTCAACGCGCAACAGCTCCGCCCGAACCAGCCCGCGCTGCTGTTCAACGGCCTGAACCAGGTCAACGGCGGCAACGGCTCGATCTTCGGGGACGGCCTGCGCTGCGCCGGCGGCAGCGTGAAGCGCATGGGCGTGCGCGTCCCCGACGCGGGCGGCAACGCGAGCTGGGGCCCGGCCCTGTCGGCCGTCGGCGTCTACACGCCCGGCGACACGCGCAGCTTCCAGGTGTGGTACCGCGACCCGGCGATCTCGCCCTGCGGCTCCAACTTCAACCTCTCCAACGGCGTCACGATCACGTTCCTGCCGTGACCCCCGGCGCGGGCCCCGCCCGCGCACGACTCTCCTGCGAAGGGCTCGCCGCGGCGGGCCCTTCGCTCGTTTCAGGCCGGTGGCGCGCGCGCGCGCCGCCGGCCGACGCGCGCACGCCTGGCGCGCGGCCGGGCGGGCTCGACGCCCCGCCCGCGAGCGGGCGCGCGCCGGATTCCACGACGACGAGCGCGCGCAGGCTCGGAGAGGTCAGGGACGCGCGCGCCCCAGGTCCTCGTAGCGCGAGGGGTCCGCGACCGGCGCACGCCCCGCCTCGCGCTGCCACGCGTGCGGCGCGCGCCGATAGCCGGGCGTGACGGGTTCGACGCGCGGCGCGCCGAGGTCGAGGGTCGCGCCGCTCCCCGCGTCGGCGTGCTCGGCGCCGCGCGAGAGGGCCAGGCTCGCCAGCGCGAGCAGCGCGAGGGCGGCGGAGAGGACGAGTCGGCGCGCGCTCATGGCGTGACCTCCAGCGTCGCGGTCGCGACGAAGGTGTTGTTGGCGGTGTCCGACTCGGCCGTGCCCGCGTCCAGGGTCACGATCGCGCCGACGTGCCAGGTGCCGGCGGCGAGGCCCGCTGGCAAGTTGAACTGGTTCGAGGAGGGCGACTGCGCGCCGGCCGCCAGCGCGGGCAGCGCGAGCCCGTCGCCGAGCCACACGTCGTCCGTGGCCACCTGATCGTCGACCGACAGGTAGTAGCTCACGTGGCACGCGTCCGCGGTGAGGTCGCCCTGGTTGCGCACGACGTCGTCGAGCGTGAGCGTGCCGCCGGCCGCGACGGGCGTCGGCCCGAAGGTCAGCGCCGTCACGATCAGGTCCGGCGCGGGCGGCGGCGGCACGTAGAGCGTCACGGTGCCGGTGGCCAGCTTGACGTTGTTGCTCTCGTCCGACTCCGCCACGGCGCCCGCGGCGTCCACGATCGCGCCGAGGCGGTAGACGCCCACCGGCAGCCCGGCCGGGACGGTGTACGGGAAGCTCTGCGCCGAGCCCTGGCCGATGCCGAGGCCGAAGAGCGTGCGCACGCCGATCAGGTGGTCGGTGGCGTCGATGACGTCGTCGTCGGAGAGGTAGAACTCGATCACGAAGCCCGGCGCCGACAGGTCGCCGTCGTTGCGCACGGTGTGCGCGATCGTGAGCTGGTGACCCGGGATCACCTGGCTCGGGCTCGAGCTCAGCACCGAGAGGTGCAGGTCGGCCATCGGCTGGCTCGAGCCGGTCACGTCGACGTGGCCCGGCGCGACGAGCAGGTTGTCGGACTCGTTCGGCTCCGCCACGGCGTCGAGGTCGTCCGCGATCACGCCCAGCGTCCACGAGCCCGTGCCCAGCCCGAGCGGCAGCGTGAACACGCTCTGCGCCTCGCTCTGCTCGCCCGGCGCGAGGCTCGGGATCGTGCGCACGCCGAGCAGCGTGTCACTGGTGCTGACGACCGGGTTCGACGAGAGGTAGACCGCCACGCGCACGTTGCTCGCCGCGACGACGCCGTGGTTCTTCACGCGCTCGACGACGGTCAGCGCCTCGCCGGCCTGCAGCGCGCTCGGCCCGAAGCTCACCGCGACCGGCTGCAGGTCGGGCATCGGCGGCACGAAGACCTCGACGAGGCCCAGCGCGACGGTGGCGTTGTTGTCCTCGTTCTCCTCGAGCACGCCGGCTTCGTAGTCGACGATCGCGCCGAGGTGATAGGTTCCGCCGGGCGTGTCGCTCGGCACGACGAGCGGCGCGGACGCGGCCGAGGTCTCGCCGACCTGCAGGCCGGCCACGGCGCGGAAGCCGATCAACCGATCGTCGACGGTGACCTCGTCGTCCGCCGACAGGTAGATGCCGACGCGGAAGGGCCCCGCGGCGACGAGCCCCTGGTTGGCGGCGGTCTCCGACACCGACAAGCTCTGCCCCGCGTCGAGCTGCGACGGCGAGAAGGCGAGCTGCGTGACCAGGAGGTCCGGGCGCGGCGGGTGCGTGACGTGCAGCGGCGTGATGGAGCTCAGCGAGTTGTTGAACTCGTCGCTCTCGACGCGCGCGCCGCCGACGTCGGCGATCACGCCGACGAACCAGTCGCCGGCGGCGAGGCTCGCGGGGACGGTCACCGGCGAGCTCGCGAAGGAGAGCTCGCCCGGCCCCAGGCCCGGCACGTTGCGCAGCCCGATCAGCGTGTCGCCGCTCGTGATCTGCGGGTCGTGCGAGAGGTACAGGCCGACCTGGAACGCGCCCGCGGCGCCGGTGCCGTGGTTGGCGACCGTGTCGGTGACGGTGATCTGCTGGCCGGCTTCGACCGTCGTCGGGCTGTAGCTCAGCGTGCTCGGCGCGAGGTCGGGCAGCGCCACCGCGTGCACGGTCACCGGCGCGGCCGCGACCAGCGCGTTGTTGGCCTCGTCGGTCTCCGTGACGGCGCCGCCGCTGTCGGCCACCGCGCCCACGTACCACGTGCCCGCGGTGACGTTGCCGGGCACGGTCAGGAAGCCGCCGCCGCTCGAGGTCGCGCTGGGCGCGAGCACGCCCAGGTTGCGCACGCCGAGCAGCACGTCCGCGCTGTTCACGAACGGGTCGGGCGAGAGGTAGATCGAGACCTGGAACGCGCTCGCGGCGCTGTCGCCGGCGTTCGCCACCACGTCGACGACGTGCAGCGGCTGCCCGACCTCCACGTCCGTGGGCGTGACGTCGAGGCTCTGGACGAACAGGTCGGGGCCGCCCGTGTCGCCGGGCGGCGAGGCGGTCCCGCCGCCCCCACCGCCGCCGCACGAGGCGACGAGCAGGGCGAGGGCCAGGCCGCGGAGGTGCTGGGGGTGTCTCACGGTGCGCCGACTCGAGGCCTGTGGGGCCGAGCCGGCGCGTAGTCCGAGCGCGAAGGCCCGCGCGGGGCGGGTTTTCGGCGAGCTTTCCCGCGCGCGGACCGCGCGCGCGGGGCCCCGCCGCTCAGCGCGCCTCGGCCGGCTCCTCCTCCCAGGCGCGGCGCTCGGCCTCCTGCGGGTCGTCCGTGTAGTCGAGCACGCTCTCGACGCGCTCCGCCCCGCGCTCGAGCACGACGCGCTTCTGCGGCCCGCCCTTCTGCAGCTCGGCCGCGATCTGCTTGCTGTCCTGCACCTCCATGCCGTCGATCGCGACGATCACGTCGCCGACGCGCCAGCCCGCGCCCTCGGCCAGCCCGCCGGGCACGACGTTCTCCACCACGCGCGAGTCCTCGCGCGCGAGGTAGACGCCCATGCGGCGCGGTTCGGGCCGTCGCAGGCGCGTGCGGTCCACGAGGTGGTCGAGCTCGGCGAAGCGCCACGCCGCGAGCGCGATGACGCGCGCGCTGTGGCGCTGGTCCGCGTCGTCGACCTCGGCGAGCGTGTCGTGCTGGGTGTGGTGCAGGCGGCGGTAGCCCTCCTGCGACTGGTCCCAGTGGAAGGCCGGCACGCCGGCCTCGACGAAGGGCGCGTGGTCGCTCGGCCCCGGCGTCAGGCCCGGGCTCACGCGCAGCGCGAACGGCCGCTCGGGGTCGAGCGCCTGCACGGGCGCGAACACGTGCTCGAAGTCGGCCAGCATGGCGAGCGTCGGCCCGATGCCGGCCAGGTAGTTCGTGCCGTTGTCGTGGTTGAGCACGACGCTGACGCGCTCGAGCTCGTCGGCGTGGTCGCGCACGTAGCCGCGCGAGCCGTAGAGGCCCTGCTCCTCGCCGCTGTAGAGCACGAAGCGGATCGTGCGCCGCGGCCGCTCGTCGAGGCTCGCGAGCAGGCGCGCGGCCTCCAGCGTGGTCGCGACGCCCGTGCCGTTGTCGCACGCGCCCTGCGCGCCGTCGAACGCGTCGATGTGGCCCTGCACGAGCACGTACTCGTCGGGGCGCTCGCGTCCGACGAGGTCGGCCACGACGTTGTACTGCGTCACGGGGCCGTCGACGAAGGCGTTGCGCACGTCGAGCTCGAGCTCGCGCGCGGCGCCGGCCTCGAGCTCGTCGCGCAGCGCGACGTAGTCGTCGTACAGCACGCGCACGTCGAGCGGGCCCTCGCGCCGCGGCCGCTCCCAGCTCCCGGTCATCGTCAGCCGCCCGTCGCGCGAGCCCGGCGCGAGCAGCCCGAGCGCGCCGAGCTCGGCGTACGCGGACTCGACGTCGCGCCGCTCGCGCCCGCCGGCCGCCGCGGGCGGCAACAGCACCCACGCGCCGCGCCACGCGTCGGCGTCGGCCGGCCGGCGCGCGCGCCGCCGCCGCGCTCGCGGCGCCCAGGCGCAGCGGCGCGCGCACGGGGCCGTCGGTGCCGGGCGTCCACGCCGGCGTGACGAAGGTCAGCGCGCGCTCGTCCGCGCCGAGCACGCGCCCGCTCCACGCGCCGCGGTCGAAGCCGACCGGCACCTCGCCCCACGCCTCGCGCCGCACGTCGAGCCCGAGCGCCGCGAAGCGCTCCTGCGCCCACAGCTCGGCGCGCTCGAGGCCGCTCGAGCCGGTCAGGCGCCGCGGGTGCTCCGTCGTCAGCGCGCGGATGATCTCGGCCGCGCCGTCGTGCGCGTCGCCGGCCGCGAGCAGCGCGCGCTCGTGCGGATCGAGCGCGACCCCGAGCGCGGCGCCGGCGGCCTCCTGCGCGGCGGCGGAGACGGCGAGCAGCGAGCAGACGAGCGAGGTCGTGAGGAAGCGCTTCATGGCGGTGCGGGGCTGGAGAGCGGGAGCGCGCAGGCTAGCAGGCCGCGGCCCGTCGCGCCCTTGATCCGGGCCGGGCGAGGCTCGACACTCGTGGCGTGCCCGCCTCCCCCGGCTCCCCCACCCTGGTGCTCGTGCCCACCGAGCTCGAGTTGCGCCGCCTCGAGGACTTCGGCGGCCTGCCGCGCGGCGCCGGCCTCGTGCGCCTGTGCGGCTTCGGGCCGGTCGCCGCGGCCGCGCGCACGATGCAACTGCTCGCCGAGCTGCGCCCGGCGCGCGTGCTGCTGGTCGGCATCGCCGGCACCTACGACGAGGCCGCCGTGCCGATCGGCGCGGCGCGAGAGTTCGTCGCGGTGGGCCTCGCCGGCGTCGGCGCGGGCGAGGGCGAGGGCTTCCAAGGGCCGCCGGCGCTCGGCTTCCCGCAGTGGCCGGGCTCGCCCGGCACGACGGCGCACCCGGTGAACGACACGCTGCCGCTCGCGGCCGGCGCGGGCGCGCGCGGACTGCTGCTCACGACGTGCGCGGCGAGCGCGGACGCGGCCATGGCGGCGCGTCGCCGCGCGGCCTTCCCCGCCGCGCTGTGCGAGGACATGGAGGGCTTCGGCGTCGCGTTGGCCTGCGCGCTGGCGCGCGTGCCGCTGCGCGTCGTGCGCGGCGCGTCGAACCTCGTCGGCGACCGCGACGCGGCGCACTGGCGCCTGCCGGCCGCGCTCGAAGCGGCGCGCTGCCTCGCGCACGAGGTGCTCACGAGCGCGTGGGAGGAGCCCGCGTGACGACGCGGCTCGCGCTGGGCATCTCAACCTGCCCCAACGACACCTTCGCGTTCCACGGCCTCCTGACCGGCGCGGTGGAGACGCCGGGCCTCGCGCTCGACGTCACGCTGGCCGACGTCGAGGAGCTCAACCTCGCGCTCGCGCGCGGCGCGCTCGACGTCGCCAAGGTCAGCTTCGCGCGCGCGCTCGAGCTCGGCGCCGAGGTGCGCGTGCTGCGCGCGGGCGCGGCGCTGGGCTTCGGCAACGGCCCGCTGCTGCTCGCCCGCGAGCCGCGCGCGGACCTCGCCGGCGCGCGCGTGCTGGCGCCGGGCGCCGGCACGACCGCGTACCTGCTCTACCGCCTGTTCCACCCCGCGGCGCCCGCGCCCGAGCAGGTGGTCTTCTCCGACATCCTGCCCGCGCTCGAGGCCGGCCGCGCGGACGTCGGCGTGTGCATCCACGAGGGCCGCTTCACCTACGCCGCGCGCGGGCTCGTGAAGCTCGAGGACCTCGGCGAGACGTGGGAGCGCCGCACGGCGAGCCCGCTGCCGCTGGGCGGCATCGTCGCGCGCCGCGCGCTCGGCGACGACGTGACGGCCGCGCTCGAGCTCGCCATCGGCCGCTCGATCGACCACGCCCGCGCGCACCCCGACGACGCGCGCGCGACGATGCGGCGCTACGCCCAGGAGGCCAGCGACGCGGTGCTCGACCAGCACGTCGAGCTCTACGTGAACGCTTCCACGCGCCGGCTGGGCGACGCGGGCCGCGCGGCGCTGGCGGCGCTGTCGCGCGAGGCGCGGCGCGCGGGGCTCCTGGCCCCCGAGGCGGCCGATCTCGAGGTCTTCGCGCCGCCGCGGCTCTTCCACCTCGCCCCCGCGGCGGCGTGGCGCGCGCGCGCCGCGGGCGCGCCCTGGCGGCCGCCGTCGCTCGCCGCCGAGGGCTTCGTGCACCTCTCCTTCGCGTCCCAGCTCGCCGGCACGCTCGCGGCGCACTTCGACCCGCGCGACGAGCTCTGGCTGCTCGAGCTGGACCCCGCGCGCGTCGAGGCCGAGCTGCGCTACGAGCCCTCGCGCGCCGGCGCGCTCTTCCCGCACGTCTACCGCGCGCTGGAGGAGACCGACGCGCTGGCCCACTGGCCGGTGCGCGGCGGCGCCGTGCCGGACCTGGCGCGGCCCGCGGGCGCGGGCGCGCCGCCGCGCTGAGACCTCAGTCGCCGTAGCGCAGCTCGTGCGCCGCGTGCGTGCGCAGCCCGCCGGCCGCGTCGGCCTCGATCACGGCGACGTAGAGCCGGTCGTACACGGCCTCGTCGAGCATGCGCGTGCCGCGCACCTCGACGAGCTCCGCCGGTGCGCCGCCCAGCCGCTCGAAGAGCGCCGGCGTGGTGTTCGAGTGCCCGGCGACCACCGCGCAGGCGTGCGGCGGCAGCGCGGCGAGGCGCAGCGCGAGCGCGTCGAGGTCGCGCGGGTCGTAGTCGGCGACCTCGAGGCCGCGCGCGCGCGCCAGCGGCGCGAGCGTCCGGCGGGTGCGCTCGTAGGGCGTGGCGAACAGGTGCGTGACGCCCGCCTCGTCGAGCACGCGCGCGAGCTCCGCGGCGCGCGCCTCGCCGGCGGGCGACAGGCCGGGGTCGGACCCGGGCTCGTCGGCCTTCTCGGCGTGGCGCACGAGGAACACGGTCACGGGGCGCACGACGGCGGGCGCGGGCGGCGGCGGCGGCGCGTCCTGCGCCTCGAGGCGCGCGCAGGCGGCGCCGAACAGCGCGAGGGCGAGCGCGAGGAGCGTGCGACGGTCGGGTCGAGCGAGCATGGCGTGCGGTGGGTCGGTGTGCGGGAGCGGGGCCGCGGCGGCCCCGGAAACGAACAACACCGCCTCCGGCGTCGGCCCGAGGCGGTGGTGTTCCGTGGGAGCGCGGAGCGGTTACTTGCCGCCGGCGTCGCGCAGCTCGAGCATCTCCTTGCGGATGTCCTGGGCGACGGCCTTGATGTCCTGCATCGCCTTGCGGACGCGCGAGGTGGCGGCCTTGTTGCCGGCCTCCGCCTTCTCGACGTCCTCGCGGGTGCTCTCGATGATCGCGGTGAGCTTCTCGAAGTTCTCGCTCATGGGGTGTACTGCGCCTCTTGGTTCAGGGGCCTCGGGTGAAGACGGCCGGCTAGGTGGGGCTCGGGAGGTGATCTCGGAGGCGCCGGTAGCCCCGCCGGGACCCCCCTGGAGCGCTCCATTAGCCACAAAGTCCAGCTTCGATCAAGGTGGCCCCCGCCCCAAAGGGCCGGGAAGCGGGTTTCCCGGATCAGGGGCAACCCCGGCCGAGGCGCGGCAGCCACCCCTAAACCGCTATCTGGAAGTCACTTCCGCTTCTTGGACGGGGCCGCGCCGGCGGGCTCCAGGCCGCCCAGGGCCAGCACCGCTTCCCACTCGGCGGGCGTCACGGGCTGGATCGACAGCCGCTGGCCGCGCTGGACCACCAGCATCGCGGCGAGGGCCGGCTCGGCCTTCAGGGCGCTCAGCGAGACCGGCTGCGGCAGGCGCCGACGCGCCGCCACGTCGAACATCAGCCAGCGCGGGTCGGCGGGGTCGCTGCCGGGGTCGTGGTGGTCGTCGGCGGGGTCGAACTGCGTCGGGTCGGGGTAGGCCTCGCGCACGACCTCCGCCACCCCCACCGCGGCCGGCGGGCTGGCGTTCGAGTGGTAGAACAGCACGAGGTCGCCGCGCTTCACGTCGTCGCGGATGAAGTTGCGCGCCTGGTAGTTGCGGATGCCGTCCCAGTGCGTGCGGCGGCCGGGCGCGGACCACAGGTCGTCCCAGGAGAAGACGGCGGGCTCGGACTTGATCAGCCAGTAGCGGGGGCGAGAGCTCATGCGGGGGCGGCGGGGTCAGGGGCGCGGGCGCCTCAGGGAGTCGTCGCGCAGGGCCACGGGCGCGCCGAGCACCTCGGCCAGGACCACGGCGCGGCGCAGGGCGCTCCGGCGGCGCCGCGCCTCCGGGGCCGACCGCGCGCAGCGCACGGGCGCGGCGCTCGCGCGTCGCGAGCGCGGCGGTCGCCGGCGCGGCGGTCTCGGCGTCGGACGCGTGGCTCTCGAAGGCCTCCTCGTGCACGGACGGCAGGGCGGCCTCGACCTGCGCGAGGTCGAGCCCGATCGGCGCGCTCCCCGCCTCGTGGAACTCGCGCCACGTGGCGACGTCGGAGGTGGGCGCGACGGCGCCTCGTCCGGCGCCGCAGGCGTGGGCGGGGCCGACGCGCGGCGAGGCGCGGCGCCGCGGGCGTGCTCCTGGAGCTTGCGCGTCGCGCGCGCGAGCAGCTCGTCGAGGTCGGGCCTGGCGCGACCGGGCGCGGCTCGGCCGGCCGCGCGGCGCGGCGCTCGCGACGCTCGCCGCGGCGCTGCTCCTGCGCGGTCTCGCGGTGACGCTTGATCACGGCGCCGACCCCGCTGAACAGGAGCGCCAGGACGACGAAGGCCAGCTCGACGAGGTCGCCCGCCTCCGCCAACGGCGGGAGCAGCGGCATCAGCCCTCCCCTCGCGGTGCCTCGTCCAAGCCGGCCCCGCCGTCCCCCGCGATCGACGTGCGCATGGTCGTGTCGGCGTCGATGTTGCGCAGGCGGTAGAGGTCCATCACGCCCAGGTTGCCCGAGCGCAGCGCCTCGGCCGTGGCGAGCGGCACCTCGGCCTCGGCCAGCACCACCTTCGCGCGGTTCTCCTGCACGTGGGCCTTGAACTCCTGCTCGGCGGCGACGGCCATCGCGCGGCGCTTCTCGGCCATCGCCTGCGCCACGCGCTTGTCGGCCTCGGCCTGGTCGGCCTGCAGCCGCGCGCCGATGTTGTGGCCGATGTCCACGTCGGCGATGTCGATCGAGACGATCTCGAAGGCCGTGCCCGCGTCGAGGCCGCGCGCGAGCACGGTCTTGGAGATGTGATCGGGGTTCTCGAGCACTTCGGCGTGCGTGTCCTTGCTGCCGATGGTCGAGACGATGCCCTCGCCGACGCGCGCGATGATCGTCTCCTCGCCGGCGCCGCCCACCAGGCGCGAGATGTTGGTGCGCACGGTCACGCGCGCCTTGGCGAGCACCTGGATGCCGTCCTTCGCCACCGCCGCGATGGTCGTCTTGCCGCTCTCGGGGTTGGGGCAGTCGATCACCTTGGGCGTGACGCAGGTCGTCACGGCCTCGAGCACGTCGCGGCCGGCGAGGTCGATGCCCGCGGCGGTGCGGAAGTCGAGCTCGAGCCCGGCGCGGTTGGCCGAGATCATCGCCTGCACGACGCGCCGCACGTTGCCGCCGGCGAGCAGGTGCGCCTCGAGGTCGCGGCGCTCGACGCCCTCGATGCGCGCTTGCACGAGCATGACCTTGGCGTTGGTGATGACCTCCGGGTCGACCTTGCGCAGGCTCATCGCGAACATGTCGAAGAGCCCGATGCCCGCGCCGGTCAGCACGCTGCGCATGTAGAGCTTCGCGTACTTGAAGAAGACGATCGCGAAGACCAGCAGGAAGATGGCGGCGACCACCATCGCGCCGTTCTTGGCGATCTCGACGAGCTCCAGGGCGAGGAAGAGGTGCATGGTCAGGGGGGCTGCGAGTCGGGGAGGCGGGTGCGGGCTCAGGCCCGCGGAGGGTCCTCGGAGAGCGGCGCGACGACGACGCGGTTGCCCGCGACCTCGACGACGCGCACGCGCGTGCCGGCCGGCACGAGCGCGCCGCGGCTGACGACGTCGACGCGCCGGCCGGCCAGGCGCGCGACGCCCGCGGGACGCAGCTGCGCCTCGACGACGCCCTCGACGCCGAGCAGCGCGTCGTCGCGCAGGTCGGTGGCGCGGCCGTCCTCGAAGCTGGGGCCGCTCGCCATCAGGAACTTGGCGAGCGGGCTCCTGGGCAGCGCGCGGAAGCCGGCCAGCACGCTGAGCGGGATCAGCACGCCGGACAGGATCAGGTAGGTGACGCCCGTGTCCGTGTCGGTGCGGAAGGCGACGTAGCCGCCGGCCAGGATGGCCAGCGCGGCCAGCGTGCCGAGCACGCCGAAGCTCGGGATCAACGTCTCGGCGACGATGAGCGCGAGGCCCAGACCGAGCAGCAACAGGGCGATGGTCATGCGCGGAGCTCCCGGGCGTCCTGGACGACGAGGCGCGCGCCGGCGGTCGCCACGACGACGACGCGCGCGCCGCGGTCGAGCGCCGCGCCCTCGGCGCGCGCTTCGAGCTCCGCGTCGCCGCGCGCGTCGAGCGCGACCTTGCCGACCGGGCGCAGGTCGGTCAGCGCCGTGCCGTACGTGCCGACGAGCTCGTCGGTCGCCGGTGTCGCCGCGACGGCCGCGCCGTCGGGCACCTGCACCATGCGCCGCAGGAGCGGCGTGTCGGGCAAGTAGGCCGAGAGGATCCACGCGGCGAGCGCCGTGCCCGCGCCGATGCACGTCATGCGGAAGGCCGCCTCCCAGGCGACGCTGCGGTCCCAGGGCCGGTTCCAGTCGAAGTCGCTGCCGACCTCCATCGCCAGCAGCGCGCCGACGAGCAGCAGCCCGCCGAGCACGCCGGGCCACACGTGGCCGGGCAGCAGGAACAGCTCGAGCGCGACGAGCGCGAGCCCCAGCACGAGCAGCACGAGGTGCGGCACGTCGGCGAGGCCCACCAGGTAGCGGCCGGCGAAGACGAGCGTGAAGCACGCCAGCGCGGCGACGCCGAAGGCGCCGAAGCCCTGCGTCTTGAGCTCCGCGTAGCCGAACAGCAGGCCGAGCCCGATCAGGAACGGCGTGAGCGTCGCGAGCAGCGCGAGCAGGTCCTCGGAGTTCGAGCGCTCGAGGAACGTCACCGGCGTGTCGGCCGGGAGCCCGGAGCGCAGCAGCACCTCGGCCAGGTCGTCGGCCACGCCGTCGGCCATGCCGAGCGCGATGGCCTCCTGCGCGGTCAGGTTGACGAGCTCGCCCTGCGCCGCGAGCGTGCGCACGAGGCGCGGGTCCTTGCCGAGCACGCGCGCGTCGGACCACTCGTTCTCGTCCAGCACGACCTCCTCGCCGTCGAGCTCCGCGAGGCGCACGACGAGATCGGCGTCGACCATCGCCTCGGCCAGCGCGCCCGAGCGCCCGCCCTGCTGCGCCGCGGCGCGGAACTCCGAGCGCACGCGCGAGTCGAGCTTCTCGCGCACGCCGCCCTCCTCGGGCACCGGCGCGAGGCCGCCCGGCACGAGCGTCACGGGCGTCGCCGAGCCCATCGTGCCGCCGCTCGACAGGTAGATGCGATCGCACGAGAGCGCGACGAGCGCGCCGGCCGAGCTGGCCTCGCCGTGGATCCAGGCGGCCGTGCGCACGCCGTCCTGGCGCGCGGCCTGGAGCTGGCGCGCGAAGCGCACCATCAGCCCGATCTCGCCGCCGGGCGTGTCGATCTCGACGACGAGCAAGCGGTGCCCCTCGTCGCGCACGCGGCGCGTCGCGCGCTGCAGGAGGCCGAGCGTGCCCTCGTCCAGCGGCCCTTCGATCGCGAGGTGCACCACGCCGGGCGCGCGGCGCGGCGGCTCGCCCGGCGTCGCGCCGGACGCGCCCGCGACGCACGCGAACGCGACGAGCGCGAGGAGCAGCCGGCGGAGCGGGGTCGTGAACGAGGCCATCGGAGCGCGGAGCGTGTCGCGGCAGTCTACCAAGCCGCGCGCACGCCTACGCCGCTCCCCGGCGCGGCATTCACCTCGACCACGCGCCGGCGCGCGCGGGCGGGCGGTCCGCCGCCCGTCGATGCAGGGCTGCGGCGGCCCGGGCCACGGCCTCCGCGTCGGTGTGGCGTGCGCAGACGCAGGCGGAGCGGTGCCTTCGGCGCGGCGCTCGGGCGCCGCACCGGAGCGGAGGACGTCGTCCTGGCGCCGGGTGACGTCTTCGTCGGGCGGCTACACTGCGCGCATGAGCTCCACCACCGCACGCCTCGCCTTCGCGCTCGCCGCGCTCCCGCTCCTCCCCGCCTGCCGCGACGAGCCCGTCGCCGCACCCGAAGCGCCCCAGGTGGTGATCAGCAACGGCGTCGCGAGCGTGCAGGGCTCGGGCTTCGCGATCGAGTTCGACGACGGCGTGTCCTACCAGTCGGAGCTCGTCGTCTCGAACACCGAGCACCGTCAGACGCAGACGGTGAACGGCCTCGCGTTCGAGGTGGAGGCCGGCGGCTTCCGCCTCGGCGGCGCGCGCTTCGACGTCCCGGACGGCGCGCGCGTGCGCTTCGCGCCGGACGGCATCTGGGTCGACGACGAGCGCCGTTGGGACCTGCCGAAGTAAGCGCGCGCGGCGCCGAGCCGAGCTCGCCACCGCGCGCACGGGCGCTCGAGCGCCGCTAGCAGACTGTCTCGGACGGACTAGAGCTCGAACAGCACCGTCGCCGCGTCGCTCAGGTTGAAGCCCGAGCCGCCGGCCGCCGGATCGCGGAACCAGCCCTGGAAGGCCCACGTCACGCCGGGCACGAGGTACGAGCTCGCCTGCGTGGCGGTGTTGTCGAAGGCGTAGCCGAGCTCGCCGAGCGAGCTCGCCGCGACCACGGGTAGGCGCGTGAGCAGCGTCGTGCCGATGCAGCGGAAGCCGTCGCCGAAGGGCACCTGCGTCGCCTGCGGGCCGAGGAAGAAGAGGCCCGGCTGACCGCTCGGCACCGGACCGGCGTGCAGCGCGAGGTCGTTCGCCGTCAGACTGCTCGAGCCCGACATCGTGATGACCGCGCGCGACCCGGTCGAGTTCGGCGTCGAGAGGCAGAAGTTCGAGTAGAGGTCCGGCGCCAGGTTCAGCGTGAAGACCTGGTCGAGGCACTGGAAGCCGTTCTCGGCGACAGAGATCTCGAAGTGCGGGAACAGGCCGAAGTCGAACACCCAGCCGGAGTCGTAGTGCACGACGGGCCCGCCGCCGATCGACAGGTCGAGCTGCATGCGGTTCAGCACGCCGACCTGCGTGCTGCGCACGTAGCTGCCGCTGCCGGTGACGAAGGTCGGCACGCCGACGCCGCCGGGCGGCAGGAGGAACAGCTCGACGTCGCTGATCATCCAGGTGTCCTGGCCGAGCGGCGAGGGCACGACGCGCGTGAGCACGAGCCCGCCGATCGCGTCCTGGGCGGAGATCGGGCAGAGGCACGGCGGCAGGCACCCGAACTGGTAGCTGCTGCCGGCCTCGAGGTGGAAGCGCACCGGCGGCTCGGAAGCGGCGCGGGCCGGAGCGGCGAGCGTGACGCAGGCGGCGAGCGCGGCGAGGCCGCTCGCGAGGGCGTGGAAGCGCGTCATGGGAGGACTCCTCGGGTCGTGCGACCCGGACCATGGACAGGGGGCTCGAGCTGGAGCCCCGGAGCATCACCCGACCGACCACCGCTTGGATCACGGAGGCGGTCGCCGGGAGTCGTCCCCGAGGGTAGCAAGGCCGGCGCGCCCCGCTACCGAGCGCCCGCGTAAGAGATCCGCCGGCGGGGCGCGCGCGGTCGCGGCCCGCGAGGGGATCGCCCGCGTTCCGGGGCGATCGACGCGCGCGCGTTCGAGCCCGTCGCGGCCACGCGCCCGTCGAGGACGAGCGCCTACGGCAGCGGCTCGAGCGCGAGGCGCAGCACCGCGTAGCCGTCGAGCTCGAAGTGCTCCACGGCGAGCTCGACCTCGCCGGCCTCCTCGACGTCGAACTCGCGCGTCTCGGTGCGCGGCGCGTGCCAGCTCCAGTCGTCGACGAGCAGGCGCTCGCCGACCCACACGCGCACGCCGTCGTCGCTCGTCACCGTGAGCGCGTAGCGCCCCGGTGCCAGCGCGACGCGCGCGCGCGCGCTGGTGCCGAAGTGCTCGCGCCCCACGTCGTCGGCGACGTCGAGGCCGAGGTCGCGCGGCCCGCCCATCGCGTAGTCGAGCGCGAGCTCGGCGAGCACCTGCGGCTCGGCGTCGGCCGCCGCGGCGCGGAACGCGGCCTCGTCCTCGCGCGGATCGAAGGGCGTCGCGAAGCAGGCCACCTCCCAATCGAGGCGCTGCAGCACGCCGCGGCGCTCCTGGTCGCCGACGCGCAGCACGTACGGCGCGAAGCCGCGCCCTTTCAGCGCGACGGCGATACGCCGCGGCTCGCCGGGCAGGTGCTCGAGCGTGACGCCCTCGCCCACGAGGCGCACCTCGGCGTCGTCGGGGAACGCGTGCAGCGTCCACTCGTCGCGGCCCGGCGCGCGCGCGCTGCGCTGCAGGAAGGGCGACGCGTGGTCCCACGGCGCCCACTCCCCCATCACGATGTTCGCGCGTCCGGCGAGGCGCGCGCGCGCGCCGACCGGCTGCTTGCGGCCCGGCAGCTCGAGCGCGCCGAGCGGCGCCGGCAACGCGGGCAGCGCGCCCGCGACGACCCCGCGCTCGGGCGCCTCGACCTCGACGTCGACGCGGTCGTAGACGTTGTCGCGCACGACGACCGGCCGGCACGCGCGCAGCTCGAGCGCCACCGCATCGCCGACGAAGCGGTTCCCGGCCACGACGTTGTCCTCGCACGCCGTGCTGTTCGCCTGCGCCCAGGGCGTCTCCAGCAACCCGGCGTCCTCGTCCCACCACAGGTGCACGCCGCACGCGTTGCGCTCGAAGCGGTTGCCGACGATCCAGTTCTCCACCGAGTGCTCGATGTTGACGCCCCCGCGCTCGAGCCCGTAGCCGGCCTCGCCGTTGGCGACGAAGTCGTTGTCGCGCACGAGCATGCCGCGCGAGTAGCCGCCCCAGATGCCGCAGATCGCGTTCTCGACGAAGCGGTTGCCCTCGACCACGTTGCCGAAGCTGAAGGTCATCTCGAGCCCGTGCGCGGCGGCGTACGAGAAGTCGTTCCCCAGGAAGACGTTGTCGTCGTTCCCGCGGCGCGTGCAGTCGAAGTCCGCGGGCAGGTTCGGGCGCTGGCCCAGCGCCTCGCTGCCGGCGAAGCCGAACACGCCGTCGCCGCCGTGCGTGGCCGAGTTGTAGGCGAAGACGTTGCGCGAGCACTGCTCGAACACGAGCACGCCGGCCGAGTCCTGCCCGCGGTTGTAGACCCCGTGGCTGTAGCCGCGCACGCAGAAGTCGAAGGCGTTGCGCGCGACGACGTTGTCCGAGCTGCGCCACAGGCCCAGGCCCCAGCCCGACAGGAAGCTCAGGTCGTTGTCGTAGACCTGCGCCTCGCTCACGCGGTCGAGCAGGAGACCGTTCTGCGTGCGCCGCGCCACGCAGTCGCGCACGACGACGCCGCGGCTGCGCTCGATCGCGATCCCCGCGCCGTAGCGCGTGCGCCACTCGGCCGCGTCGTTGTCGTGGCACGCGAGCCAGTCGGCGCCGTCGTCGCAACGCTCGGGCGTCGAGCGCAGGCGCTGCGCGAAGTTGTCGCTGACGTCGGCGGCGCGCACGACCAGCCCGTCGGCGCCCGTGGCGAGCACGCCGACCTTGTAGCCCTGCACGACCAGCCCTTCGACGTGCACGTCGCGATGACCTTCGACGCGCACGCCCACGCCCGCGAACGTGTCGGGCGCCGCGCCCGCCGGCGCGCCGCGCAGCACGCTGCCCGGCTCGAACACGAGCCGCACGCCGTCCGCGCCGACCTGGACGACGCCGTCGCCCTCGTCGTCGACGAGCACGAGGCCGGGCGCGACGCGCACGCGCGCGGACGCCGTCAGCACGGTGTCGTCCGCGGTGAGCTCGACGAGGGGCAGCTCGTCCGCGGCGGCGCCGCAGGCGAGCACGAGGGAGCAGAGGAGCGCGTTCATGCCAGGTCGGAGTCGGCCAGGGTGGTCCACCAGTGCGCGCGCAACCACGCGAGGTCGCAGCGCCGGTCGAAGCTGCGCGCCGCGCAGCGGTACGGCGCGAGCCGCACGCGCCAGCCCAGCGCCTGGAAGCGCGCGAAGGCGCCGCTCCACGGCGGCACCAGCGTCACGAGCCGCGCGGCGCCGGCCGCACGGGCCAGCGCGCGCGCGTCGCGCTCGAGCGCGTCGAAGACGTCGGGCTCCTCGTCGGGCACGAGCCAGTCGACGAGCGCGTGCGCACCCGGCCAGCTCCACGCGCTCGCGCGCAGCGCCGCGAAGCCGCGCAGCACGCCGGCCGCGTCGCGCGCGCCGCGCAGGCGGTAGCGCGTCGTCGGGTGCTCGGCGAAGCGCCAGCGCGCCCACGCGGCGTCGCGCAGCGTCGCGGCGCCCCAGCGCGGCGCGCAGCGGTCCCACAGCCAGGCGAGGTCGGGCTCGAGCGCGTCGACGTCGAGCGCGCCGACGACGGGGGCCGCGTCGCCCGCGTCGTCGTCGCCGCCGAGCTCGCGCACGAGCACGAGCTCCTCGCGCAGCAGCGCGTAGTCGAGGAAGCGCTCGCCCAGGCGCCAGGCCTCCTCCACCGGCCAGCCGTAGTGCACCGCGTCGCCGCCCGCGGCGCCGTAGTGCGCGAAGTACGCGCGCGCCAGCTCGACGAAGAGCCCGGGCCGCTTCAGCCCCGCGCGGTGCGCGGGGTCGACCATCGAGTCGACCGACTGCACGAACGCGCGCCGCTCGCCCGCGAACCAGGTCGACGTCGCGCGGCCGAGGTAGGCCGCGGCGACCTCGCCGTCGTGCAGCGCGACGAAGCGCGCGCGCCGCCGGGCGCGGCGAGGCTCGACCAGCGCAGCGCAGCGGCGTCGAGCGCGCCCGCGCCGAACGCGCGCGCGTGACAGCGCGCCAGCGAGGGCAGGTCCGCCGCGACGAGCGCGCGCAGCTCGTAGGCGCTCACGCGAGGTCTCCGTCGGCCAGGGTGTAGTACCACCCCGCGCGCCAGGTCGCGTGCGGCAGGCGCCGGTCGTAGCTGCGCCCCACCAGCCACAGCGGCGCGGGCTCGACGCGGAAGCCGAGCTCCTGCAGCGCGGCGAAGTCGTCGCACCACGGCGGCAGGAGCAGCGCGAGCGCGCGCCCCTGCGCCGCCGCCACGGCGCCGGCCACCAGCGCCGCGCGCGCCGCGCGGCCGCGCGAGCCAGTCGACGAGCACCCAGCGCTCGCGATCGAAGAGCCGCAGCGCGCGCGCCCGACCGCGTAGCCCGCGAGCGCGCCGTCGACGCGCGCCTCGAGCAGCGCGTACTCGCCGCGGGCGCGTCGAGGAAGCGCCAGCGCAACCACGCCGCGTCGCGCACGCCGAGCGCCGCGTACGCGCCGGCGCGCTCGGCGCAGAGCGCGTCGTACTCCGCGCCGACCGCGTGCGCGCGCACGGCCGGCGCGACCTCGGGCGCCGGCGCGTCCGCCGCGCGCACGAGCAGCGCGTCCGCGCGCACGCCGCGGTACCCGAGCGCGCGCGCGCCGATGCGCGCCGCCGCCGGCGCCGGCCAGCCGTACATCCAGCGGTCGCGTCCGTCCGCGTCGCCGCCGAAGGTCGCCGCGAAGCGCTCGCCCGTGCGCACGAACAGCCCGCGCCGGCCGAGCGCGCGCAGCCCCGGGTCGACGAAGGAGTCCGCCGCGTGGCTCGCCGGAACGCGCGCGCCGCCCACGAGCACCTCGCGCCCCTGCGCCGCGTACTGCGCGCGCACCTCGCCCGCGTCGTCGACGGCCAGCGTCACGCGCGCGCCGGCGGGGTTGGCGAGCCAGCGCCAGCGCCACTGCGCGAGGCTCGGCGCGCGGAAGCCCGCGTCCACGGGCGCGAAGGCGCGCTCCAGACCGCGCACGATGGCGACCTCGTCGCCGGGCTCGTACTCGCGCAAGTGGAGGCTGTCGATCACGCCGCGCCCGGGGAGGTGGTGGCGGGAGTGCATGGGAATCGAACCCACCGGCCCCGCTGTTCACGAAGCCCCACCGGCTTTGAAGACCGGGCCGCACACCAGCACGGATCCACTCCCGTCGTGGCCCGCGAGGGTAGCGCAGCGGGACGCGAATGTCTGCTACCGAGCCAGGAGCCGGCCGGGGGCGCCGTGATCGCCCTCGCGCGGCAAGCCGCCGGCCCAGCGGCGCAGCAGCTCCGGCCCGCCGTCCGACGCGTGACCGACGAAGCCGCACGAGAACGCCACGCCGCGCGCGAGGTCGTCGAAACCCGCGGGCAACCGCAGCCGCAGCGCGCGCGCGCCGGTCGCGACCTGGCCGTCGAGGTGCACGACCGCGCGCGCGCCGACCAGACCGCCGGGGTTCTCGACGCGCACGACGAGCTCGCGGCCGCGGCGCTGCAGCGTCATGGTCGCGGCCGGCGCGCCGGGGCTCTCGCGCAGCATCTCGAGGCGTTGCGTGAGCCCGCCCGCCACCGCGCGGCGCTCGCGGCGCAGCGTCGCGTCGACGAGCAGGGAGCCGTCGTCCCACGCGAAGAGCGCGGCGAGCACCGGGTCGCCGCCCGGGCTCCACGAGCCGCCGCGCAGGCGGAACGCGACGCGCTGCGCCTCGCCGGGGCCGAGGTCGAAGCGCCGCGGCAGGCCCTCGACGTCGAACGCGCCGCGGCGCACGAACAGGTCGAGCGCCACGCGCACGCCGTGATCGAAGGGGTTGGTGACGACGGCGTGCGGCTCCCAGTGTCCGCTCCACTCGCCGCCGCCCTGCGGGTCGTGGCTCGCGTCGACGAGCAGCGCCGGCACCTCCAGCGGATAGCGCTCGAGCCGCGGCGCGTGCGCGCGCAGCGCCCGCACGGCCAGCGCGCGGCGCGGCTCGCGCGTCGAGAGCCCGGTGACGCCGCGGTGCATCAGCGCGAACAGGTCCTCGGCCTCGTCCACGCCCAGCGCCCAGCGCTCCGCGCCCCACTCGCGCGCGCCGGCCTCGCTGAGCCAGCCGCGGGGCGTCTCCGTGGCGACGACCTCGACGCGCGCGTCGCGCACCCAGGCGCGCGTGTCCTCGTCGGCCGTCGCGACGACGAGCCCGCAGGCGAGCCCCGCGTCGGCCAGCGCCGTCACCACCTCGCGACGCCGCGAGAGGAAGCACGGCGGCACGCGCCGCGGCCAGCGCCCCGCGCCGGCGAGCTCGGGCACGAGCGCCTCGTCGCGCACGCGCACGAGGTGGCGCACGTCGCCGCGCCCCTCGAGGTCGAGCACCTCGTCGAGGTGCGGCACGCCCGCGCCGGCGAAGCGCTTCGCGAACCAGCCGCCGGCGTCGAGGCCGAAGAGCTCGGGCAGGCCGTGCTCGCGCACGAGGCCCGCACCGTCGGTCGTGCGCTCGAGGCGCGCGTCGGCGATCACCACCGGGTCGCCGCCGGCGCACGCGCGCAGGTCGTAGCACAGCCCGTCGAGGTCGGCGTCGAGCGCGGCGCGGAAGCTCGCCAGCGTGTTCTCGGGCGCGGCGTGCGGCGCGCCGCGCTCGCCCAGGATCCAGGGCGGCCCCTCGGCGCGGAGCTCGCGCGGCGCGTCCTCCGCGCGCGGGCTCGCGGCGCCGTCCATCTCAGGCGAGCTCGACGAACGCGCCGTCGAGCGCGACGACCTCGCCGACGGGCGCGACGAGCTGCTCGCGCGCGACGAGCTCGCGCTCCAGCGCCGCGGCGCGCTCGGGCGCGACGACGATCAGGAGGCCGCCGGAGGTCTCCGCGTCGAACGCGATCGCCACGCGCGTGGCGTCCACGTCCGCGGCGAGGCGCACCGTCGCGGCCAGGCCCGCGCGTCCGCGCTTGGACGCGCCCGACGTGCCGCCCGCGGCGGCGAGCTCGTAGGCGCCGGGGAACACGGGCACCGCCGCGAGGTCGAGCTTCAGGCAGACGCCGCTCGCCGCGCCGATGTTGTGCGCGTGACCGGCGAGGCCGAAGCCGGTGATGTCCGTGCACGCGTGCGCGCCGGCCGCCCCCATCGCCTCGGCGGCGGCCGCGTTGAGCGTCGCCATCTGGTGCGCCGCGGGCAGCAGCCCGGCGAGGTCGAGCTTGCCGCGCATGGCGCACGTCGTGAGCGTGCCCATGCCGAGGCTCTTCGTGAGGTACAGCCGGTCGCCGACCTTCGCGCCGGCGTTGGAGGTGAGGCGCGCGCGCTCGACGAGCCCCGTCACCGCGAAGCCGAACTGCGCCTCGGGCGACTGCACGGTGTGGCCGCCGGCGACAATCGCGCCGGCCTCGGCGACCTTGTCGAATCCGCCGCGGAAGATCTCGGCCATCCAGTCCTGCGGGAAGTCCTTCGGGAAGCCCGCCAGGTTGAGCACGCTGAACACGCGCCCGCCCATGGCGTAGACGTCCGACATGGAGTTCGCGGCGGCGATGGCGCCGTAGAGGTACGGGTCGTCGACGACGGGCGGGAAGTAGTCGACGGTCTGCACGAGGTGCAGCTCGACGCCCGCGGGCAGACCTTCTCCCCGGCCGAGGACCACGACGCCCGCGTCGTCGATGGTCTCCGGTCCTACGAGCAAACGCGCGTCGCGCGGCTTCAAGACCTCGCGCAGCACCTGCGCGAGTTGCCCTTGGGGCATCTTGGCCGCTCAGCCGGCGCAGTCTGCGAAGTCGGTGAGCTTCTTCTCGGGGTGATCGTTCATCTGTATGCGCGGCGTCGCCGCGGAGGCAGAGTTGTACGGGCGGCCGCTGGTGCGCACAAGCGGGCGGGGTGGGACGGTGCGGCCAGATGCGGAGACGCGGCGCCCGTGACTCGGGAGGGACGGTTCGGAGCGGTGCTTCGGTGCAGCGAGGTGAAGCTCTTCGGGCGATGGCTTCTAACCACAGAGGACACAGAGGATCCACAGAGGGCCACAGAGCCGCTAGCGCTGCGACTCCTGCTCGCGGCCGCGCAACGACTCGGAGCCTGCGATGGACCGACGACACTGAAGCAGACGAACCACCCGCCGTGGCCGGCCCTTCGGGCCGGCCGCGGCGGGTGGTGAGATCCTGGATCCTCTCTCGAACTCGTCCTCGTCGGCCGCTCGCTCGCCGCCGAACCCTTGCCATCCGCGAGCCGCCGTGGTGGCCAGCGCTAGCGGCTCTGTGGCCCTCTGTGGATCCTCTGTGTCCTCTGTGGTTAGAAAGCCATCGCCAGGGGACGTCCACCTCGCCGCACCTTCACGGCCGCCGCACGCTCGGCCCCTACGCCCGCACGTACCGCGAATCGCCCGCGAGCAGGTGCGCGAACGCGTTGCGCGTGTCGACGACCAGGCGCGCGTGCTCGGCCACGAGCGCGTAGTCGAACGCCGCGTGGTCGGTGGCGAGCACGACCGCGTCGAAGCCCGCCAGGGTCTCGACGTCGAGCGCGAGCGCCTCGGGCTCCTCGAGCCAGGGCTCGCACGCCTCCGGCGCGCGCGGCACCCACGGGTCGGCGTAGCGGCAGCGCGCGCCCGCGGCGTGCAGAAGCTCGAGCATGCGGATCGCCGGCGCCTCGTGCAGCGAGTCGACGTTCGCCTTGTACGCGAGGCCCATCACGAGCACGCGCGCGTGCGGCGGCGTGACGCCGCGCTCGGCCAGCGCCGCGAGCGCGCGCTCGACCACGTACTCGGGCATGCGCCGGTTGATCTCGCCCGCCAGCTCGACGAAGCGCGTGTCGACGCCGGCGCGGCGCGCGGCCCACGCGAGGTAGAAGGGGTCGACCGGGATGCAGTGGCCGCCCATGCCGGGGCCGGGCGTGAACTTCATGAAGCCGAAGGGCTTGGTCGCGGCCGCCTCGACCACCTCCCACACGTCGACGCCGAGCCGATCGAGCACGAGCTTGAGCTCGTTCACCAGCGCGATGTTCACGGCGCGGAAGGTGTTCTCGAAGAGCTTCGCGGCCTCGGCCACCTCGACCGAGCTCACGGCGCGCACGTCGTCGAGCGCCGCGGCGTAGAGCGCCAGCGCGACGCGCGTCGACGCCGCGTCGAGCCCGCCGACGAGGCGCGGGATCTGGCGCGTCGTCACGCCCTCGCGCCCGGGGTCCTCGCGCTCGGGCGCGTAGGCGAGGAAGTAGTCGGTGCCCAGCGCGAGCCCGCGCGCCGCCAGGCGCGGCAGCACCACCTCGCGCGTCGTGCCCGGCCACGTCGTCGACTCGAGCACGACGAGCTGTCCGGGCCGTAGCGCGCGCGCGACCGTCTCGGCCGCCGCCTCGACGTGCGAGAGGTCGGGCTGGCGCGCGGCGTCGAGCGGCGTCGGCACGCACAGCACGAGCGCGTCCGCCTCGCGCAGCCGCTCGGGGTCGCCGGTCGCCTCGAAGCGCCCGCCGGTCAGCATCGCCTCGAGCACGCCGTGGTTCAGGTACGTCAGCGGGTTCTCCCCGCGCGCCAGCCGCGCCACGCGCTCCGCGTCGGTGTCGTAGCCGAGCACGCGGAACCCCGCGTCGCAGAACGCCCGCGCGAGCGGCAGCCCGACCGTGCCGAGGCCGAGGACGGCGACGCGGGCGTCGCGGGACGCGAAGCGCTGGATCAGGGAGGGTTCGTGCACGGGCTCGAGGGACGCGACTCGGGCGAGGTTCTTCCCCGCCGGAGCACGGAGAGCGTAGCGCCGCGACGCGGGACGCGGCTAGACGGCCCCGCCCGCCGCGACCTCTCGGCGCACGTCGCGGAACGAGCGCGGCGCGAGCTCGGCGAACCAAGCGCTCGCCGCCCGCCCGAAGAGCAACGCCGCCCCGCAGAGGCCCACGAGGTTCGGCAGCGTGAGGAACAGGAGGTCCCCGGGCCCGAGGTTCGCCAGCGCGAGGGGCACCAGCGACGTCAACACCAACTCCAGCGCCAGGAGCAGCATCAGGCTCCCGCGCGCGAAGGCCCGGCCGCGGCCCGCCTCGCGCGCGGCGAGCGTGCACAGCCAGGTCGGCAGGAGCACGAGCAGCACGCCCATGGGCCGGCCGAAGGCGAGCGCGGCGGGGAGCGACCTCACCGCCACCCACCAGATCGCGAGGATCCACAGGCCCACGAGCGCCAGCGCGACGCGAACGACCCGCGGCCGACGCGGCGCGAGCACCCAGGGCGCGGGCGCGCCGCCGTGCGCCTCGCGCGCGCGCCAATCCGCCAGGAGGTCGACGAGGAGCAGCGCGCAGGCCGCGGCGTGCGCGACGCCGTGCGCCAGGCCCAGCGCATGCGCGGGCCACCCGGGCACCTCGCGGCCGACTCCCGAGCTCGCCAGTCCGGCCAGCGCGAGCACGAGCACCGCGCCGCGCGCCCACGCCACGCCGCGCGCGAGGAAGCCGCACGCTGCGCCGAGCAGGCCGAGCACGAGGGCGCCCTCGAAGAGCGGCGGCTCGGGGGCGCCGACCTCCGCCGGAGTCGCGCCGACGAGCACGAGGTGCAGGACCGCGGCGACGAGGCCGACGCCGAGCAGCGCCAGCTCGTAGGTGCGGAGACGGTCGGGGGCTTCGGGAGTCATGCGGGGCGAGCGGTGCGCGAGGGCTCTAGCTTAGCCTAGTCCTCTCAGGAAGGCGTGCGCGTTCGTGAGGGGCTCGGGCCCCCGCGCCCGCTCACTTCAGACGCTTCAACGTCGCCGGCTTGGTGAGGTCCTTCTCGGCGTCCTTGCCGATCCAGCGCGCGGTGCGGTCGTCGGACGCGGCGAGCTCGCGCGCGAGCGCGAGGCAGTCCGCGTGCAGCGCGCGGTTGCGCATGCCCGTGCGGCGCAGCGCCCAGCTCACGCCCTTCTTGACGAAGTTGCGCTCGTCCGTCGCGTGGCGCTCGACGAGCGCGAGCGCCGCGCGGAAGCGCGCGTCGGGCGCGTCCGCGTCGTGACCGGCGAGGCCGGCGAGCAGCGCGAAGCCCGCGCGGCGCTGGAACTCGCCCGTGAGCGCGGCCCATTTCGCGACGCGGCCCCACGCGTGCTTCGTGCGGTCGAAGAGCGCGAAGCAGAGCGTGTCGACCGTCGCCCAGGTGTCGAAGTCGCGGCACCAGCGGTCCATCTGCGCCGCGGTGACCTTCGCGGGGTCGTCGACGTACGCGCACAAGAGCCGCGCCTCGTACACGCCCGTCCCCCACAGCTCGAGCGCCAGCGCGTGGTCGCGGCCGAGCTGCTTCGCGAGCGCTTGCACGTCCTTCATCGACACGCCGTAGGCCTCCTCGACGTGGATGCCGTAGCGCGCGAGACCCTCGCGCTGCTGCCGGGTGCCGCGCTTCTTCAGCGCGGCGAGCACGGCCCGGGTCGACGTCATCGCGAGCTCTCCACAAGCGCCGCCAGCCGCGCGAACGACGTCGTCATGCCCGCCACCACGTCCGGCTGGGCGGCGAGGTCGCGCGCCTCGGGCAGGTCGTAGCGCACGGTGAAGACGAGCGTCGTCGCGCCGTCCGCCTCGCTGAGCTCGTGCACGAGCTCGGCGCCGCCGGGGTACCAAGGCTCGTCCCAGACCTCGCGCGCGACGAGGCGCGCGGGCGCGCTGGCCGCGAGCACCTCGCCGCTCAGGCCCATGCGCTGCCCGTCGCCGCTCGCCCACTCGTAGCGGAAGGCGCCGCCGGCGCGCGGCTCGAAGGTGCAGACGTCCAGCGTCCAGCCCGGCGCGCCGGGCAACCACGCGCGCAGGTCGGCGGGCTCGGTGAGCGCGGCCCAGACGCGCGCGGCCGGCGCGTGGACGGTGAGCGTGAGGACGAGCTCGCGCTCGCCGCGCGCCTCGCAGCGCGGGGTGGCAGGGGCGGACATCGCGGTCACGCCTCCGCCGCGCGGCAGACGGCCGCGAAGGCGTCCACGAGGTGATCCTCGTCGTGCTCGTCGAGCAACGTACGCGGGTCGCACAGCACGAAGTCGTCGGCGATGCGCGTGAAGACCGGCGGCTCGCCCATGCGCAGGTGGCGCGCGAGCGCCTCGGCCGAGCGCGCAGCGTGCTGCACGCGCACGGCCCAGGTGTCGAGGTAGACGTGCGGCGCGCTGCCGCTGCCGGGCTGCGAGCGCTCGGGGATCGCCTCGGCGCGCAGGCCGGGCAGCACGTCGAGGCGCTCGGCCAGGCGCTCGGCGGCGGGCTTCAGCTCGGCCGCCGTCGCGAGCAGCATGCGCCGCGTGGGCAGCTCGTCGCCGCGGCCGTCGACGAGCAGCTCGAGCGTCGCCTCCAGCCCCGCGAGCGCCGTCTTGTCGAGGCGCAGCGCGCGGTACATCGGGTTCTTGCGCAGCGCCTCGATGCGCGCGCGCTTGCCGACGAGGAAGCCCGCCTGCGGACCGCCGAAGAGCTTGTCGCCGCTGAAGGTCACCACGTCGAGGCCGCTCGCCACCGCGTCACGCACGACGGTCTCGCCGCCGAGCATGTCGAGCGGCGTCGCGCCCTCGCACTCGAAGAGCCCCGAGCCGAGGTCGAAGCACGTCGGCAACCCGCGCTCGGCGCCCAGCGCGGCGAGCTCGTCCATCGCCACCTCCTCGGTGAAGCCGACGACGCGGAAGTTCGAGGTGTGCACCTTGAGCAAGAGCCCGGTCGCGTCGCCGATCGCCTCGCGGTAGTCGGCCGCGCGCGTGCGGTTGGTCGTGCCGACCTCGCGCAGCGCGACGCCGGCGCGCGTCATCACGTCGGGCACGCGGAAGGAGCCGCCGATCTCGACCAGCTCGCCGCGGCTGACGATGCACTCGCCGCCCGCCGCGAAGGTGTTGAGCGCGAGGAAGACCGCCGCCGCGTTGTTGTTCACCGCGATGCCGGCCTCGCAGCCGGTCAAGCGCTGCAGGAGCTCGGAGAGCCGATCGTCGCGGCGGTTGCGCTTGCCGCTCGCGCGGTCGACCTCGAGGATGCAGTAGCCCGCCGCCACGCGCGCCATGCGCGCCGCCGCCTCGGGGTGCACCGGCGCGCGGCCGAGCCCGGTGTGCAGCACGACGCCCGTCGCGTTGATCGCGGGGCGCACGCCCTTCTTGCGGTCCGCCAGGAAGAGCGCCTCGACGCGCGCGGCCACCGCGTCGCCGGCCAGGCGCTCGGCGAGGCCGGCCGCGTCGACGCCGCCGTCGGCGATCTCGCGCCGCAGCCCGTCGAGGGCGCGCCGCACGAGCCCGGTCAGCTCCTCGCGCCCGGTGCGCGCGGCGAGCTGGCCGACCTTGGCCATGCGCAGCACCTCGTCGACGCCGGGGAGCTGGCGGAAGAGAGCGGTGGGGTCGTTCGATGGCGTGCTCATGGAAGGAGTGTCGCCTGCGAGAGCGAGTCCGGGCAAGGGAGCGCCGAGTTCGGGGGGCGTGAGCTGACCGGGGCGCGGCGGGACGCGTAGACTCGGGGCCTCGCTCGCGCTCGCCATGAAGCAGCTCGCCCTCCTCGCCTCGCTGGCCGCGCTCGCGCTCCTGCTCGCGTTCGCGTGGGTGCGCGAGCCGCGGGTGGCGGGCGCGCTCGGCGCCGGGCCCGACCTCGAGCCTGCGGCCGGAGGAGCGACCGAGGGTCCGCGCGCCGCATCTCGCGAGCACGGGCTCCGCGCGCCCGCGCGGCGACGGCGCACGGCCCGCGGCAGCGACCGTCGCGCCGACGACCGCGGGCAGACGGTGCTGCTCGTGCGCGACGCCGCGACCGTGAGCCGGTGCGCCGCTTCGCCGTGAGCGTGGGGCTGCTCCCAGCCGGCACCCCGGCCCTCCAGCCGAACCAGGCACGCACGGACGGCGCCCTGCGTTCGAGCGAGACGTCGAGGGCCATGGCGCCTGCGTCGTCGCGCCGGGCTACCTCGACTGGAGCGGCGTGCTCACGTGCGCAGGACCGGACGATCGGCGCGTCGTCGTCAGCTCGCGCTGGCGCATCACGTTCGCAGGCCGAGGTGGGACGCGGGAGAGCCGGTCCCCGCCGATCTGTTCGCGAGTCGCGCGACCTCTCGCCCGACCCGTGCCAGGCGTGTGCGACCAGTCCAGGCGGTTGACGGGCTCGACTCTTCGCCGCGAGCCCGGTCTGGCGACGCGTCGGCGCCAGCCGCCGGCGGAAAGCGCTCGCACGGGTCGGCGACGTCCTCGCGGCCAGGATCCGTCACGGGCCTGAGGTCACGCTCGCGCCGCCGCCAGTGGCGGCGACCTCGAGGCTCGCCGGCGACTGGCGCCGGCTCGAGTGCGGAGATCATCAGCCGGCGGCGTCGTCGAGTTCGGGGACGCCCCGCAGCAGTGGGGTGAACAGGCGGGCGCGGTGGGATGGCACATCCGGCCCAAGCGGGCGAAGGCCGCGCCGTCGACCTCGGAGCTCCCCGCACGCATCGCCCTCCGCCTGCGCGACGCGCACGGCGCCGTCCCCGCCGTCGAGGTGCGCGCGGGCGGCACGGCGGTCGGCGTCACCGACGCCACGGGCGAGCTGCTCCTCGACGTGACGCCCGGCGCCCCGACGACGCTCGACGTCTGGACAGCCGGCGGCCTGCCCGTGGGCGCCGCCTCGGCGCCGCTGCTCGCGCTCGCCGGCGAGACGCGCGCCGAGATCGTGACGCTCGCGTGCGGCGGGCTCGCGCTCGAGCTGCCGGAGGGCGTGGCGCTGACGCCGCGCACGGCGCTCGCGCTGCAGCTGTCGAGCCCCGACCTGCCCGCGCCGGGCTGGGTCGCGCTGACGCTGCGCGGCGGCGGGAGCGGCGCGACCGTGAAGGGCGTGCGCTGGAGCGGCCGCCGCGTCGAGCTGCCCCACCTCGCGCCGGCGACCTTCGACGTGAGCCTCGACGTGCTCGAGGCGACGAGCGACGCGCCGCGCGCGAGGCTGCTGCCCACCGACCAACACCTCGGCGCGCGCGCCACCGTGCGCACGAGCGTGACGGAGACCTATCCGCTGACTGCGCGGTAGCGCCCGCCGTGACACGCCCCGCCCGCTCCGGCACAATCCCGCCATGCCCACCGACCTCGACGCGCCCACGACCTGGTCCCTGCGAACGCTCGACGAGGAGGCGGTGCGGCACCTGGTGCGGCAGCGCGGGCTGCCCGAGCCCGTCGCGCGCGTGCTCGTCGCGCGCGGGCTGTGCGAGCCCGAGGCGGTCGACAAGCACCTGCAGCCGAGCCTGATGGCGCTGCACGACCCCGGCCGGCTGCCCGACATGCAGGCGGCGGCGCGGCGGCTCGTCGCGGCGGTGCGCGCGGGCGAGACGATCCTCGTGCACGGCGACTACGACGTCGACGGCGTGACGGGCACGGCGCTGCTCGTGCGGCTGTTCCACACCTTGGGGGCCGACGTCGCCTGGCACATCCCCAACCGCTTCACCGACGGCTACGCCTTCGGCGCGCACTCGGTCGCGAAGGCGCTCGAGGTCGGCGCGAAGGTCGTCGTCAGCGTCGACAACGGCACATCCTCGCGCGAGACGATCACCGAGCTGCTCGAGCACGGCATCGAGACGATCGTCACCGACCACCACG
This sequence comes from Planctomycetota bacterium, assembly GCA_020638875.1. Lineage (GTDB taxonomy): Bacteria > Planctomycetota > UBA1135 > UBA1135 > DUCM01. The sequence goes on along the minus strand of JACKHS010000017.1, from coordinate 11,512 downwards.
AGCCGCCGCTCGGCGAGCTGCCGCCCGCGACCGCGATCGTGAACCCCAAGCTCGCGACGAGCGAGTACCCGTTCCGCGAGCTGTGCGGCGGCGCGGTGGCCTTCAAGCTCGCCTGGGGCATCTGCCAGGAGCTCTCGGGCGGCGGCAAGGTGCGCGACGACCTCAAGGCCTTCCTCGTCGACGCGATGGGTTACGTCGCCATCGCGACCGTGTGCGACGTCGTGCCGCTCGTCGACGAGAACCGCATCCTCGCGCGCTACGGCCTGAAGTCGCTCGAGGCGACGCAGCACCCCGGGCTCGCGGCGCTCCTGCGCGTGGCGGGGCTCGTCGGCCTGCGCCTCGGCGGCGACGACGTCGGCTTCCAGATCGGCCCACGCCTCAACGCGTCGGGGCGCCTGGGCACGGCGCAGACGGCGGTCGAGCTCCTGATGTGCGACGACGCGGCGCGCGCGCGCGACCTCGCCACGCAGCTCGACCAGCTCAACGTCGAGCGCAAGCGCATCGAGGCCGAGCTCGTCGAGCAAGCCGTCGCGCAGGCCGAGCGCTACGCGAACGCCGAGCACCACCCGGTGCTCGTCGTCGCCGGCCAGGGCTGGCACCAGGGCGTGATCGGCATCGTGGCCGCGCGCCTCGTCGACCGCTACCAGCGGCCGGCCATCGTGATCGGCCTCGACGGCGACCACGGCCGCGGCAGCGCGCGCACGGTCGAGGGCGTCTCGATCCTCGAGCTCCTGCACGCCGCGCAGGACGTGCTGCCCAAGTACGGCGGCCACGCGCAGGCCGCGGGCATGGACGTCGCCGCCGCGGACGTGGACGCGCTGCGCGCGCTCGTCAACGCGGCCGCCAAGGAGCGCCACGCGGACGGCCTGCCCGACGCGCCGCTCGTGATCGACGGCGAGCTCGCGTTCGAGGGCATGGGCGAGGAGCTCATGCGCCAGCTCGAGCGCCTCGAGCCGCACGGCGAGCGCAACGAGGCGCCGGTCTTCCTCTCGCGCGACCTGCGCCTCGCGCAGCCGCCGCGCGTCGTCGGCGCCGACGGCACGCACCTGATCCTCCAGCTCCGCCGCGGCGACCGCGTGCTCAAGGGCATGGCCTTCAAGATGGCCGCGCGCGCGAAGGAGCTCGCCATGGGCCGGCCGCTCGACGTGGTGTACTCGCCGCGCTGGAACACGTTCCGGGGCCAGACGAACCTTGAGGTGTTGGTGCACGACTTTCGGTGCGGGGAGTAGGCGAGTAGCCTGAGTCGGATGAGATCGCTCGCACGACCTCGCCCGCACCTCGCCGCGCTGCTCGTCGCCGTGGTGCTCTGCGCGGCGACGACCGCGTGGCGCGAGCAGAGTCGCGCCTCGGAGCGCGACGCCGCGCTCACCGCGCCGCCCGAACCCTGGGTGCACGCGCCGGCGCCGGACGATGGCGAGGACGACGACGCGCGCCTCGTGCTCGACGCGGCGGTGCTGCGCCTCGACCGCGCCTCGCCCGAGGAGGCGCTGCTGGTCGGCGGCAGCGTCGAGCTGCGCGCAGGTGAGCCGTTCGACCTGCACCTCGACTTCCAGTCGACGGTGCCTCCCGCAGGGTTCCCCGCGTCCTTCGCGCTGGAGAGCGCGCGAACCCCGCCGGGGTTCCGCGCCGCGTCGTCCTCCGTCACCGTCCGCGAGAGCTTCCCGCTCGCGAGCACGCTCTTCGGCGCCAACGTCTCGGCGCACCTGCGCGGGTCGTGGGAGGGCACGACCGCGGACGGCGTGGCCCTCGTCCGCCTCGACTCCGCGGGCTTCGAGCGCCTCGCGGCGCCCGGCCGCACGAGTTCGAGCACGCTGAGCTTCTTCCGCCACGGGCTCGCCGCGCGTCCGGGGAGCGTGGCCGTCGCCTTCGGCGCCGACGCGTGGCTGCTGCTCGTGGGCGTGAGCGATGCACGCGGTCCGCAGGCGCCTTCGAACCGCATCGACCCTTGGCGCGAGCGCGCCCTCGCGGCGCTGGCGTTCCCGCCGCCGACGCGTGACGACCTCGACGCCTGGGCGCGCGAGCACCCTCCCGAGGACTCGAGCCGCGGCTCGGACGAGTTGCTCACGCCGGTCGATCCCGCGCTCGAGCTCGCGCAGCTCGCCGTGGGGCTCGCCGACGCGGAGCTCGCGCGCACGGCTCGCGAGCAGCTCGACGCGCAGGCTGCCCTCGCGAGACTCGCGGCCGTGGTGCCCTGGCACCCCGATGCGGCCTGGGCGGCGCGCTTCCGCTCGAAGGGCGCCTTCGAAACCCCGTGGCGCCTGGCGTGCGTCGTGGCCGCCGGCGTGGTGCCCGCCGAGCGCGCGGAGGCGGAGCCCCTCTTCGCGAGGCCTCCGGGCGGGACCAACTGGGACGACTGGCGCTGGATCCTCTCCTCGCGCCTCGACCCGCTACGCGTCGTGGCGCTCGACCCCGCGCTGGACGTGTGCGAGCGGATCGTGCCCGCCGAGCTCGAGCGCGACGAGGGCAACTACGTTCATGCCCACGTCGTCGGCGCCTTTACGCAGGACCTCGGCGAGTCGCCCGCCGCACGCGAAGCGTGGTCGACGCTGCGCGAACACTGGCTCCGACGCGGTGGTTGGCGCGCGCGCCTCGCCGACCTCGGCCTGCGCGCGCCGCTGCTCTGGATCGCCGTGCCCTGGCTGCTGGCGCTCGCGCTGGCGCTCGCACTGCGCCCGCGCGCGGCGCAGGCGAGCCTCTCGCCCGGCGCGCTGTCGCTACTGCTGCTCCCGCTCGGTCTCGGCGTCCTCGGCCAGCAGGCGCCGGCGCTCGTCGGCGCGGTGGTCCTGCTCGGCGTGTGGGCCCTGCGCGCCAGCGGCACGGCGTGGCTGGATCGCGCGTCGCTGACCCTCGCGCTCGGCGCGGCGGCGTACGCGGCGGGAGCGTGGGCCGGCGTGCTGCCGCGCGGTCCCGCGCTCGACGTGCTCGCGCAGGCAGTCGTGCCGCTCGGCCTGATCTGGCTCGGCCTGCACTTCGCGCGCGAGCCGCTGCGCTGGGCGTTCGATCCGTGGGTCGCGCTGATCGGCCTGGAGGTCGTGCTGCTCAGCTCGGGCGCGGACCCGGGCCCCGTGTGGCTGCTGAGGATCGTGGAGCTGCCGGTGGTGCTCTGGTTCCTCGCCGCCTCGCAGGGCTCGCCGCCGCTGCGCCCGCTGCCGGCGACGGCCTGAATTCGCAGGCCCCTCCCCCCGGCGGAAGGGCCCGTCCGGCGCGCTCGGGGCAAGTCCGGCCCGCTCCGCCCGACCTCACCCCGAATCCTGGGGTACGGTTGCTCGATCCGGCCGCGCGGTCGGGGACCGCGCCATGCACGAAGTCGAAGCCCGCATGAACGACGTCCGCTACCGCCTCGAGCGGCTGCGGGACGACCACCTGGCCGGGCGGCTCGAGGCCTGGCGCGTGGCCGAGCTGCGCTCGGACTGCGCCGCGCTGCGCGCGCTCGACGAGACGGGCGAGTACCGCGAGCGGCTCGAGTTCATCGAGGAGATGCTCGTCTGCCTGCTGCGCAACCTGGCGTCGGTCGAGAAGCTCGACGCGCTGCGCGAGCAGCTCAAGCGCATCGTCGGCTGAGCCGCGCCGAGCCGGCGCGCAACCTCGAGCGTGCGCGCGCGTTGGGCGCCGCTCCTGCTCCCGGACGCGACCGGGAGCGTGCTCCGACCCCGCGCTCGATGAAACTCTCGCTCGCCGCCGCCCTTCCGCTCGCCCTGCTCGTCACCTCCGCCGCGGCGCAAGAGGTCGCCGCGCCCGTGCTGCCGCCCCCCGTGCGCGGCCGCGTCTGCGCCGTGGCCGCGCTGCCCTCGGAGGACCTCGTCGCGGTGGCGTGGGAGGGCGGCGAGTTCGGCCTCGTGTCGCGGACGGACGGCACGACGCAACAGGTCGTCGCGCGAGGCGCCGCGCTGCCGCAGTGGTGGCTCGCGGCGTCCCCCGACGGGCGCACGCTGGCCGCGCTCGACACGGGCGGCGCGCTGCGGCTCGTCGACCTCGCCGCGGACGCGCTGCGCGTCGTCGCGCGCCAGGCGCTGCCCGGCCCGCCGAGCCGCGCGCGGGCACCGACGACACCGCGTGCGCCTGGTCGAACACGGGGCGCACGCTCTTCGGCGGCGTGCTGTCCTGGTCGCCGACGAGCGCGCGCCTCGTCGTGCTCGACCGCCGCGGCAACGCGTCGCTGTGGAGCGCGAGCGGCGACGGGCTCGCGCGCTGGCAGCTCGCCAGGCCCGCGGGCGTGCCGCAGGTCGCGTGGACGCCTGACGGCGCCGCGCTGCTTCGTCGAGGCGCGCACGTGCGCTGGCTGCGCGCGGAGGACGGCGCGCCGCTCGCGCGCGACGGCGCGCCGCGCGAGCTCGACGCGGGCGCGCCGGTGGTCGCGCTGGCGCTGTCGCCCGACGGCGCGCGCCTCGCGACGGGGCACGTCGGCTGCGCGCTGAAGCTCTGGGACGCGGCGAGCGGCGCGCTCGTGCGCGAGGAGCGCTACCCCGACCCGCTCTTCCCCGAGGACGACGACGAGATCGCCGCGCTGGCCTGGTCGCCCGACGGGACGCGCCTCGCCTACTCGACGCGCGAGGGCACCGAGGTCGGCGTGCTCGCGGCGGCGGACCTCGCGCGTGTGTGGCGCTCGGAGTTCCTCGGCGCGCACTTCTTCGAGGCGATGCGCCTCGCGTGGAGCCCGGACGGCGCGGCGCTGTGGTTCGCGTTCGAGTGCGGCGTGGGCCGGCTCTACCGCGTCGCGCCCGAGGCGTCCGCGAAGGCGTCGGCGCTCGGCACGCTGGACCTGCCGGTGTTCGCCGGCGCGCACGCGGTCGCGCTCGGCTGCGACGGGCTGGCGACGTTCGACGCGGACGGCGCGCGCCAGCGCTGAAGCGCCGCGAACGCGGCGCGCGGCACGAGCGGCTCGAGGAGCTGCCCGGCCCAGCTGCGCGGCGAGGGCTCGGCTCCCAGGCCGTAGCGCTCGGGCATGTGCCCCGGGTCGTAGTACGTGCCGAACACGAGGTCGGTCAGCGGCGAGAGGTTCGCGAAGTTGACGCGGCCGCCGCGCTCGGGCTCGTGGTGCCAGTGGTGCAGGCGCGAGGAGCCCAGGAGGTACGCGAGCGGCCCCGGCGTCAGGCTGACGTTCGAGTGGATGTAGAGCGCCCACAGCCCGCGGAACATCGCGAAGCCCGCGAGCGCCTCGAGCGGGAAGCCGAGCAGCATCGCCGGCAGGTTCTCGACGAGGCGCGTGTACAGGTTGTCGAGCGGGTGCTCGCGGTACGCCGCGAGCCAGTCGAGCCGCTCGGCCGTGTGGTGCACGCGGTGGAAGCGCCACAGGAACGCGTTCGTGTGCGAGAGGCGGTGCGCCCAGTAGATGCCGACGTCGCACAGCGCGACGACGCACAGCACCTGCGCCCAGAACGGCCACGCGGCGACGCCGGCGCGCACGCCGGCGAGCGGCAGCACGTCGAGGTGCGCGTGCACCCAGGTCAGCACGGCGACGACCGGCACCGTGAAGAGCAGCGCCTGACCGAGGAAGAACAGCAGGTCCGTGCCCCACTCGCGGCGCAGCACGCGCTGGCGGTGCGCGGGGAAGAGCCGCTCGAGCGGCAGGAAGACCAGCAGCAGGACGCCGAAGGTCGCCGCGGTGCCGAGGACGCGCTCCACGTTCACTCCTTCGGCGGGACCGGCGCGGGCGGCGGCGGATCGGCGAGCTCGATGCGCTCGATGGGCAGGCCCGACTTCGAGGTGCCGAGGTACACGCGCTCCTGCGGCGCGTCGGAGCCGTCGTCGAAGTACGCGCCCGCCTCGAGCGGCCGACCGGGCGGCGCGCCGGGCGGGACGATCGGCGTGACGTCGTCGGGCACGAGCACGCTCGCGTCGTCGAGCGAGAGCGACTTCGAGCTGAAGAGGTGCACCGGCGCCGGCGGCGCCGCGTCCGCCTCGCGCGCGTCGTCGCCGACGACGCCGAGCTGACGCGCCAGCTCGCCCGTGAGCAGCACCTTCGAGCTCGAGAGGTAGGGGTCGCCGTCGTTGCGCGGGTGGTGCGTCTCGACCGCGACCGGCGCGGTCGCGGGCTCGACGAGGCGCGGCGGGAGCGCCTCCTCGGGCGCGGCGGGGTTCGCCTGGCGCTGGGCGCGCAGCACGAGCCAGCCGCCGACGGTGAGGGCCGCGGCGACGGCGCCGACGCGCAGGAGCTGGAGCAGGGGTCGGTTCATGGCGGGAGGTGTGGCGAGGAGCGGGCTGCGGAGGCTCGACTCTACGCTCGCGGCGTCGCGCGCGGTGTCACGACCTCGTCACGCTCGCGGCGGGCGGCGCGTGTGTCCGCCGCGCGAACATCGTAGGCTGCCGCGGATGTCGCCGACCTCCTGGCTCTGCGCGCTGCTGCTCGCGCTCCCGCTCCAGTCCCCCGCCGAGGACGGCGCGCAGGCGCCCGTGGTGCCCGACGCGGGCGAGCTCGTCGTCACGGGCGCCGAGCGCTCGCTGGTGACCCTCGACGCGCTGCGCGACTCGCGCGAGTCCAAGCTCGCCGAGCTGAACGCGCTGCGCGCGGGGTTCACGCCCGACCTCGACAGCGAGCAGCGGCTCGAGCTCGTCGAGCAGGTGCGCGCCGTGCAGCAGGAGCTCTCGCGCATCGACTACGACTTCCAGTCGGTCGCCACCGGCATCGACGTGCGCGCGTTCGACCTCGGCACCGAGCAGGAGTTCGACCTGATGGGCGAGGTCGAGAACCTCGTCAAGCCGATCGTGTCGGAGCTGCGCGAGGCCACGGCCGAGCCGCGCGAGATGGAGCGCCTGCGCAGCGAGCTCAAGGACGCCGAGGAGCACCTCGAGCTGGCGCGCGAGGCGCGCACGCACCTCGAAGGCCTGATCGAGGACGCCCGCACCGCGCCGGCGAGCGCGGAGTTCGAGCGCGACGCGCTCGTGAGCGCGCTGAGCACGGCGGCGCAGGGCTGGAACGAGCGCGTCAAGGAGCTCGAGAATCAACGCACGGTCGCGCAGTTCCAGCTCGACCAGCGCCTCGCGCAGCGCAAGTCGGTGCTCGACTCGACGCGCGGCGTGCTCGCCGACTTCTTCCGCGCGCGGGGCCTGCACCTCTTGCTGTCGGTGGCGGTCTTCTTCGCCGTGCTGCTCCTCCTGCGCGGGCTGTACCGCCTCGTGATGCGCGCGCTGCGCCGGCGCGGCGGCGGCGAGCGCAAGTTCTACGCGCGCCTGGTCGACGTCCTGTACTTCGGCCTCTCGGGGCTCGCGGCGCTGGGCGGGGCGTTGATCGTGCTCTACTCGGCCGGCGACTGGGCCATGCTCGGCGTCGCGATCCTCGCGCTGCTCGGCCTCGCCTGGGCGAGCAAGGCGGCCATCCCGCTGTTCTTCGAGCAGATCCGGCTGCTGCTCAACCTCGGCGCGGTGAAAGAGGGTGAGCGGCTGATCTACGACGGCCTGCCGTGGCGCGTCGCGCGGCTCTCGATGGGTGTGTTGCTCGTCAACCCCGAGCTGTCCGGCGGCCGGCGTCGTGTGCCGCTGCGCGACATGACGTCGCTGCGCTCGCGGCCGAGCGCGAAGGACGAGCCGTGGTTCCCGACCCAGAGCGGTGACTGGGTGCTGTACGGCGAGCGCCTCGCGAAGGTCGTCGACCAGACGCCCGAGCACGTGCGCCTCGAGTTCCTCGGCGGCAGCGGCGCCAGCGTGCCCAGCACGGACTTCCTCGGCGCGGGGGCGGAGCGCCTCTCGGGCGGCTTCCGCGTCAAGCACCGCTTCGGCATCGACTACGCGCACCAGGCGACGTGCACGACGGAGGTGCCGACGCGGCTGCGTGCGCACGTCTTCGACGGCTTGCGCGCGCTGCTGCCGGACGGCGGTTTGCGCCACTTGAAGGTCGAGTTCCTCGAGGCCGGCGCGTCGTCGCTCGACTACGCCTTGCTGGCCGACTTCGAGGGTCAGGTCGCGCCGCGCTACAACGAGCTGGAGCGCGCGCTGCAACGCCTGGCCGTGGACGCGTGCAACGCGGAGGGCTGGGGCATTCCGTTCAGTCAGGTCACCGTGCACATGGCGGCGGCGGACTGAGGCGTCGCAGCAGGTGCAGAGGCCCGGCGAGTGGGACGTCCTCGGGGGTTGGCTTTGAACCACAGAGGACACAGAGGATCCACAGAGGGCCACAGAGCCGCTAGCGCTGGGACTCCGGGGGAGACGCAGCCGTGAGCGTTGCGGGGCGAGCACCGGGCCGAGCCTTTCGGATCAGGCGAGCCGCCCGCGGCGGTCGGCCCTTCGGGCCGCCGCCGCGGGCGGCGAGAGCGTCGTTCCTCGTAGCAGTCGGTTCGCCAGCCAGCCGCGCGTCTCGTCGTCCATCCGCTTCGTAGCCTGCGGAGGTCGGCCCGCAGGCGGCTCGCCGGATCCCCGATCGCCTTTGCCCGACGCTCGCCCCGTGGTCGTGGAGTTCGCCGTCGACTCGGAGTCGCAGCGCTAGCGGCTCTGTGGCCCTCTGTGGATCCTCTGTGTCCTCTGTGGTTCGATTCCAGCGTGCGCAGGCGCCCATCGCCCCATCGCGGCTTCGGCGACGTGAGGCGAAGAGGGAGAGCGAGGGCGCAGAGCTTTATCGCAGAGGGCCGCAGAGGAACCGCAGAGGGCCACAGAGGCGCTAGCGCTGGTCGCTACGGGGTCGGCGGGGTGCAAGGTCCGGCGCACTGTGAGGTACGGACGGTCCGAAGCGCGTCTTCGACGCGAACGGAACGAGTCGACCGGAAGGCTCACCGCCTGCGGAGGCCGGCCCGCCGGGCCGGCCCCGCCGGCGGCTCGCCTGATCCCCCATCGCTTTTGCCCGACGCTCGCCCCATGGTCGCGGAGCTCGCCGTCGACTCGGAGTCGCAGCGCTAGCGGCTCTGTGGCCCTCTGCGGTTCCTCTGCGGCCCTCTGCGATAAAGCTCCGCGCCCTCTCTGATCCTCCGCCTCAGCTCCGCCGAACCCCCACGCTCCGCCGTCCCCGTCACGAACGAGTGCCGTGGTCGCTCAATCCGAGCGCGTGCGCGCGCTCGCGACGCGTCCGTCCTCGCTCAGACCGATGAGTAGCGCCTCCCCGTCGATTGGCAGAATGCCGCGCTCGGCACCGAGGGTGTACTGGACCCACGCCTCGCCCTCGTCGGTGGGCGGCCCGAGCAGTTCGAGCACCTCCTCGCGATGCAAGCCGTCGAGCTGCCCTGTGCGGATCAGCTCGTCCACCATGTACTGACGCTCCGTCCAGGCGGACGAGTCGAACGAGTCCGCGCCGGAAGCGAGCCAAGCGTCGCGGTCGAACGGGCGCCGCCGCGCGACGCGCAAGTCCTCGACCGACAGCCAGAGCACGAGGGCCGCGAGGAGCAAGACCGGCGCCGCGCCGAGGTACGCCCAGCGCAGCACGGCGCGGCGCCCGAACAGGAGCCGGCGCACGCTGACGACGCTGGCCGCGAGGAGCGGCGCCCAGCACACGAGGCGGCGCAGCCAGAAGGGTCCCACCGGACCCGCGTGCGGCAGGACGCGTAGCCAGAGCACCTCGAGGCCGGCGACCGCGCTCGCGCCGAGAGCACCGAGCGCCAAGAACGCCACCGCCCTGAAGCACGCGCGCGCCCCGGAGGGCGAGTGGACTGCCCCTCTGGAAACGCTCACCTCGGCGGAGTGTGCAGGAGCACGGTGGCGAAGTAGGAGTAGATCGCGCACCACGGGAGGACCCCGATCGCGACCCAGCGCCGGTCACGCGGCGGGAGACGGCGCACGGCGAGGCCCACGACGACGAGGTACAGGACGACGGGCGCGACGAGCAGGAGGTATGTGCCCCGGCCACCCGGTCCGCCGGTGTGGAGCAACAGGTACGTCCACGCGAAGAACGTCGGGAACGAGAGCAACACCCCGCCCAGTCCCAACCCGAACGCGAGCCGCAGCAGCACGCGCGCGAGGCCCAGGCGCGTGTCCGCGTCCTCGTGCACGCTCGAGCCTGCGGGTCCCGCGACGCTCATGAGCGCCCTTTGCGGAACGCGCGCCGCAAGGCAGGTGCGAGGCCGAGCGACAGGAGCGTCAGTGCGGCGAGCGGGATGAGGAGCAGCGGGCGCAGGTCCCCCACCATCACGTCGCCATGCGAGGGCGGGTCGATCGGCGTGGCGAGCACCCACGCCACCACCGCGAGCCCGAGCCACCCGGCGACGCCGAGCTGGTGCAACCACGCGCGTCGCTCGGGGCCGACGCCGCTGAACGTCAACGCGGCGAGCGTCGTGAAGCCGACCATCCAGAAGCGCAGGTGCTCGCGCGAGGGCGGCACCTCGCGCGTCACGGGGTCCATCTCGCGGTCGCCGCCGAAGAAGACGCCCGAGAGCCACGTCGCGCAGAGGATCGCGAGCGCGCTGAGCGCGGTGTCGCGCGCGAGGCGCGCGGCCGGGCTCACGGCGCCTCCCAGCCGGCGTCCCGCGGGTCGTAGCGCACGTCCTTCTGCGGGAAGTCGGCGAGCAGCTCGTCGGCGCGGCGGATCAGCGTGTCGACGCCCGCGGCGAGGTCGGCGGGGTCGAACGCGACCGTCTCCTGCGGCGCGACGCCGAGGCCCTCGATGCCCTGGCCGCCGTTGAAGCTCGAGCGGTTGGAGCCGGTCGAGACGTAGAGCTGGAACAGGCCCGAGGGCAGGTCGATGGTCGTCTTCTGCGAGGACATGCCCGCGGTCGGGCTCTCGCCGATCATGTAGCCGCGGCCGTCCTCCTTGAACATGCCGCTGGTCGTCTCGCCCGCGCTGACCGTCGTGCCGTCGACGATGACGACGAGCGGGCCGCCGTAGGCGTGCTCGCCCTGGCTGGCCAGCGGCGGACGCGCGAGGCGCGGGAGCTCGTGGCCGGGCAGGACGAAGCGCGCCTCGAACGCGTCGTGGTCGCAGCCGCCGCCGGAGTTGCCGCGGAAGTCCAGCACGAGGCCGGGCACGTTGCCGAGCTTGGCGAGCGCGGCGTCGAGCTCCTCGAGCACCTTGTCGCCGGTGCGGCGGAAGTGCACGTAGCCGTGGCCCGCGGCCGTGTGGCCGACGCGCACGCTGTCGCCGAGCGACTCGTAGTCCGCGGGCGTGTAGGCCGGGCCCTCGGGCACCAGGCTCGCCTTGCGGTAGGTGAGGCTGCGCTTGTGCTTCTTGCCCTCGAGGTCCTTGAACTCGACCGACAGCGTCGCGCCCGTGGGCTTGGCCATGCCGCGGTGCAGGAGCCAGAAGAGCGCGTGCTGGTCCGTCGAGAAGGACTGCAGGTCGCGCAGCTCGGCGAGCCGCTGTGGCACCCACTTCTTCATCGGCAGGTCGTCGAGCGCGAGGATCTCCATGCCGGCGCTGATGCCGACGTCGGTCGCGGCCGACCAGGCGTTCTTGACGTAGTACTTCTTGCCGACCTGGCAGAGGAACAGCCCGGGGCCGCGCTGCTCCTCCGTCCACGCCGCGGGCGGCTCGACGCCGGCGCCGTTCGGACCGGGCCGCACCGCCGCGTGCCCGTCGTTCAGGCGCGCGACGAGGCGCTGCATCAGCACGAGGTGCTCGGTGTCGCTGGAGACCTTCTTGGCGTCCTTCGTCAGCTCCTTG
>JACKHS010000016.1 GCA_020638875.1 Planctomycetota bacterium | reverse complement strand
GTCGGCGTCGCCGTCGCCGGGCGCACCGCAGTAGATCGCGTCGACCATGATGTCGCGCGCGATGGCGCCCGCGCAGGCGTCGCGGAAGCTCACGACGGTGTCCTGGTCGGCCGTCTCGTTGCCCGCCACGACGATCAGCTTGAGCGCGCCGGGGTCGGGGCTCCAGTCCAGCTGACCGGCGGCCGCGTTGACCACACGCCCGACGAGTTCGGTGCCGCCGTTGGTCGTCTGCGCGAAGAGCCGCTCGGAGACGAGGTCGAGGTCCTCCGTCAGCGGGCACTCGAGGTTCACCCAGCCGTTCTCCGCCGAGTGGCCGTCGTTGCCGTACGTGTACAGCGCCACGCGCAGCCGCGGCATCGGCTCGGCGAAGACGAACTCGTTGACGATGGCCCAGAGCTTCTGCTTCGCGGAGCCGATCAGGCCGTCCATCGAGCCGCTCGTATCGAGGCAGATGGCGATCTCGACGAGCGGGTTCGCGGGCGGCGGGACGGCGAGCGCCCAGGGCGCCTCGCTCCAGCCGCAGCCGGGGCTCCAGCCGTAGCGCGCGCAGCTCACCTCGCGCACGACGCTGGTCGTGACGGCCGGGGCGGCACTCTCTTGCGCGAGCCCGTGCGCCGCCGCGAGCGCGGCGCCCGCGAAGCCCAGGCCCAGGGGGGTCAGTCGGAGGATGGCGTTCATGGTCAGGTCTCCTTGGTGAGGGTGGTCGGGGCCGTCACTCGCCCGCGCCGTTCTTCACGAGCACGTGGCGGCCTTGGTAGTCGAGGAGGATGTCGCCCGAGAGCGACAGCAGGCCGGAGCGCCCCTGGCTCGCCAGGGCGTCCACCATCGCGGTGTGCTCGGCGCTGCCGAAGGTCACGACCTCGGCGGGCGCGACCTCGCCGTCGCCGCCGATCAGGCGCGAGTCGATCCAGCGCCCGTCGCGCTGGAAGAAGGCGCGGTCGCAGATCTGCTGGACGTTGCTCGTGCTCACGAGCCGGTTCTGCTCGTCCCAGAAGTCGTTGTCGTAGTTCAGCAGCGTCTGCGCCTTCTTCTCGTTGAAGTTGCGGCTCTGGCTCACGGCGCCGGCGCCGACGCGCAAGCGCACCGCGCGCTTGTCGAGCTCCGCGTTGCACGCGGTCAGGAGCCCGCCCCAGTGGCCGAGGTCGGTGCCCTCGGTCGCGAGGAAGGACGTGTACTCGCTGAGGATCCCGAACTCGGTCGAGAGCCGCAGGATCTCCTCGGCGAGCTCGGCGTAGCGGGGGTCGGTGAAGAGGTCGGTGCCGACGGCGATCGGGTTGGCGCCGAGCTCCGCGCCGGCCTGCCGGATCCGGTCCACGAGGAACGCGATCTTGCGGCCGGCCCACAGGCGCGGCACGAAGGCGTTGCGCGTGCTGGCGCCCTCGACGCCGAACTCGAAGGCGAACGTGCGCGGTGTGCCGAGGAAGTCGCCCTTCAGGCGGAAGCGCAGCGGCGCCTCGCCGAGGTACTGGCCGAGCAGCACGAGCTGGTCGCCCTCGTACAGGTCGGGCAGGCGCGCGGGCAGCACCTCGCGCACGGCGCGCGTGGTGAGCTGGCCGCTCGCGTCGAGCGTCTCGAGCTCGAGGTCGGACAGCACCGGCCCGTAGAGCTTCTCGAAGACGCCCGCGACCGAGAGCTCGACGTCCTCGCCGGGCAGCACGTACGACGCCACGGCGCGCGTCTCGTCCGCCAGGCGGTCGAGCAGCGGCGCGTTGACGTCGAGGCCGACACCGAAGGTGAACACGCGCCGGCCGTGCACGTTTCCCGCGTGCACCAGCGCCTCGATCGAGCGCTCGGAGGTCTGCCCCACCGTCGGCAGGCCGTCGGTCAGGAACAGCACGATGCCGAGGTAGCCCTCGCGCGCCGGCTGGCGCAGCGCCTCGAGCAGCGCGTCGTGGATGTTGGTGCCGCCGGTCGGCCGCAGCGTGTCGAGGTACGCGCGCGCGGCGAGCACCTCCTCGCGCGACTTCAGCACCGGCTGCGCGGCGAACTTCGACACGCGGCTCGAGTAGTCGATCACGTTGAAGGCCTCGCCGGGCGCCAGCCCCTCGATCACCTGCAGCGCGGCGGCGCGCGCCTGGTCCATCTTCTCGCCGGCCATCGAGCCCGAGCGGTCGAGCACGATCGTCACCTCGCGCTTGAGCTGGTGCTTGCGCCCTTCCAGCGTCGCCGGGAGCCCGGCCATGACGAGGAAGTAGCCGCCGCCGATCTCGGGCGCCGGGTACGCCACGAGCGAAGCCGTGACGTCGTCGCGCTCGAGCAGGTAGGAGAGCCGGAACGGCCCGGGCGCGGCCTCCGCCGCGGGGCGCACGCGCAGCGCGAGATGCTTGGCCTCGCGGCGCAGCACCTCGACGTCGTGCGTCGGCGAGTAGACCATCGAGATCGGCGCGCTGCTCGCGACGTCGACCTTCACGTGCCACGGCACGCGCGTGCTCAGCGACTCGCTGCGCGGCAGCACGTAGTCCACGCGTCCGCCGTCGATCGGCAGCAGGTGCTCGTAGGTCAGGCGCACGCGCTGGCGCCCGCCGGCCTCGACCGGGAAGACGCTCGAGCGCACCAGGTTCGCCCCGGCGAACTCGAGCAGCGCGGGGTCCTTCACGCGCGCCACGATCTCGTCGTAGGTGCGGCGCGCCTCGTCGCGCGGCAGCAGGCGCGCGGTCGGTTCGGCGGCCGAGCCCTCGAACTCGAAGGCCGAGACGACCGCGCCGGCCGGCACCGGCAGGAGCAGCACGGCCTCGGCGCGGCTCGTCCCGGGGTTGGTGAGCAGCACGTCGAGCGTCGTGCGCGCCGCCTGGTCGAGCAACTCGACCTCGGCCGCGACCGCGTCGACGAGGATCGGCGTGCGGCCCGGCGCCAGCGCGAAGCCGCGCGCCTGCGGCACGACGACGTGGCTGACGCTGGAGAGCTCGGGCCACGTCGGCGGCGGCGGCGCGACGGGGCTCTGGGCGGGCGCGGACAGGTTCAGGAGGGCGGCGACCGCGAGGGTCGCGAGGTGCCGAGGCGTGTGCTTCATCGTCGGTGGGCCCCGAGGCTGCGGGGCTTCGTTCTCCGACGACGGTACGCCGCGGGAGCGCGCGCCTTGGTCACGGCGGGGTAACGCGGCGGACGGCCCCGCGCTCGTGGGCACGCCGCGGACGGACGTGCGCCTCGGCCGGGGTCGCGCGGCGGCGCAGGCGCGCTGCGCACCGCGTCGCGCCGCGTGCCCCTCGGGCGCCGGGTCGATCCGCCGCGCGGCGACGCGGGCCACGGAAGGGGCCCGTCCGGGCGGCAATGGGGCGGCGGCGCGGGCACGAAGAAGGCCGGACCGCCTGCAGGCGATCCGGCCTTGGATGGAGCCAGATATCGGATTTGAACCGATGACCCCAGCTTTACGAAAGCTGTGCTCTACCGCTGAGCTAATCTGGCGTCGCGTGTCGCCGCTGCCGCGGCGCCGGAGGGCACCGGCGCCGGCCGTCCTCGGCGAACGGGAGCGGAAGCATACCGTCCGTCGGCGTCGGATGCGACACCGAGGAGCGGAGAGGTTCTCCCCGCTCCCCCGTGGGGCGGCTACTGGGCCACGTCGACGCGGGCGCGGCGGGTGATCTCCGCGCGCGTGGCGTCGTCGATGGCGGTGTTGGAGAGCGCGCGCGACGCAGCCACGCGCACCTCCAGCGAGGCGTCCGAGTAGACGACGCCGGCCAGACCGGCGAGCAGCTCGTCGGGACCGCCGATGCGCTCGCGCGCGGCGATCTGCGCCAGCGCGTCGGCCGCAGCCACGCGCGCCGCGTCGGAGCGGCCGTCGTCCATCAGCACCGCGGCCAGGGCGGCGACCTCGGCGCTCGTGCCGGCGGCCCCGAGGGCCTCCATCGCGGGCACGGTCACCGAGTCGGGGCGCGAGGCCAGGCTCGCGGCCACCTGGGGCAGCGCGGCGGAGACGTCGGCGCCGCTGCGGGCCAGACCGGCCAGCGTGAGCGCGGCGCGGGCGGCCAGCTCGTCGGCGCGCGCGCGGTCCCCGTCGAAGCCCTCGCTCATCGCGCCCTCGATCACCGACAGGTCGCCGCCGGGCGCCATCGTCGCGGTGATGCGGTCGCCCCAGTCGGCGTCCTCGTCGGCGGTGATCATCACGAGCGGCGTCGCGGCCGTGCGCTCGTCGCGGCGGATCTCGTCGACGACCTGGTCGGCGGTGAGGTCGGGCAGCGTGTCGGCCACGACGATCACGTCGACGCCCGGCGCGCGCTTCAGCAGGGCCAGGCCCGTGGCGCCGGTGTTCCAGTAGTTGACGACCATGCCGCCGGCGGCCATGGCGTCGGCCAGGGCGCGGCCGCGGGCCTCGTCGCCGTCGATGACGACGCCGATGCGCAGGACCTCACGGCCGGCGGCCTCGCCGAGGCCGTGGACGACCGCGTTGCCGGGAGCGGTGCGGCTGCGCAGGGCGATCTCGCCCAGGGCCACCGCGGCCTCGCCGCGCAGGGCGCCGTCGCCCGAGGTCTGGGCGGCGTTCAGCGAGGCGGTGGGCGCGTTCGAGCTCATGCCGAGGGCCCGGATCAGGCCCACGCCGGCGGCGGCGTCGGTGTCGCGCACGGCCCAAGTCAGCGCGCGGTCGAGCGCGTCGATGCCGGCGGTGTTCACCGCGATGGTGGCCTCCGCGAGCTGCCCGGCCAGACCCTCGTCCTCGAGGCCCTCCGCGGCGCGCAGCTCGAGCTCGGCCTGCTCGGCGACGTAGGCGCGGGCCAGGCCGGCGCGGGCGTCGAGCGAGCCGGAGTCGGTCGCCAGCGCGTCGTAGTAGGCGTTCTTGGAGAGCTCCTCGTTGTAGAGGAAGCGCGGCACGGCGGTCGCGACGAGCGCGCCGTCCTGCCAGCTCCAGGTCACGTCGCTGTAGTCGACCGCGCGCAGCACCGAGGCGCGGCGGTGGTGGTAGTCGTCGCCCAGCTTCAGGAACAGGGCCAGCGCGTCGCCGCTGCCGCCGCACTTCTTGGCGGCCTCCTCGGCGGCGAGCTTCACGCCCGCGTCCTCGTCGTTGTAGGCGTGCCAGGTCAGCGCCGCGGCCGCGCGCGGGTCGCCGATGTAGCCGAGCACGAGCGCCACGTTGCGGCGCAGGTAGGCGTCGTCGGAGCGCAGGGCGGCCGCGAGGGGCAGGACCACGTCCGTGCCCATCTCGGTCAGCGTCTGCATGAAGAGGACGCGGCGGTCGCCGGCGTTCTCGTCGGCCAGCGTCGGCAGCATGTACTGCACCGCGTACTCGCCGTGGTCGGCCGCGAGGGCGCGGATGGCCTTGGCGCGCGCGAGCACGTCGTCGCCCTGCAGCTCGCGCAGCAGCCCGCGGATGGCGGCCTCGTCGTCGCGCTGCTCGGCGTTGCCCAGCTTCGCGCGGTCCATCAGGCGCTTCGCGACGAGCTCGTACTGACCGCCCTTCACGAGCAGGTTCAGCCAGACCTCGTGGTCGGTGACCTTCCAGAGCTCGTACGCCGCCTCGTTGCTCGGGTCGAGCGCGAGCACGGCGGTGAACTTCTCGAGCGCGGCCTCGTCCTCACCGCGGTTCAGGAGAGCGACCCCTTCGTTGAAGAGGTCGGTGGCTTCGTCCACGGTCATCGCCATGGCGGGCAGGCTCATGGCGGTCACCAACGTGAGGAGACCGAGGTGGCGTCGCATTCCGGTCATGGGAGGGGGTGAGGGGGTTGGGGCTCGCGGTCGCGCAGGGCGGCGGGCGGTGGTCCGGGTGGGCGGGAGGGGCTGCGCCGCGCGGGGACACCGCGAGCCTCCCAAGCCTGGCCGGGGCAAAACGTTGCGGGATGATAACGGCGGGGTGCCGCGGATCAAGCGCCGAGGCGCCCCGGACGGGGCACGCGGCGGGTCGCGTCCGCGCCGGCGCGGGCGCCGCGCGGGACGAGGGGGCCTACCCGGACCAGCCCGCCCGGCTACCGAGGGCCCGGGCTGATCTTGCCCAGCACGCGCCCCGCCGCGGCGCCGGTGGCGGCCAGGCGCGTGCTCGGCTCGCCGAGCAGGCAGCGCGCGGCCAGCACGGCGAAGACCAGCGCCTCGCGCGCGTCGGGGTCCACCCCACCGCCGCGGACGAGCGCACGCCCGCCGGGCCGAGGCGCTCGCGCAGCGCCGCCAGCAGCGCGGGGTTGTGCACGCCGCCGCCGGCCACCCACAGCGGGTCGGCGGGCGCGGGCAGCCAGGCGCAGGCGCGCGCGCGCGACGTGCTCGGCGACGACGGCGCACGCGCTCGCCAGGAGGTCCTCGGCCGGGACGTCCCGCGGCGTCGGCGAGCAGCCCGTCGAGCCAGGCCGCGCCGAAGGTGTCGCGCCCGGTGCTCTTGGGCGGCGGCGCGCCGAAGAAGGGGTGGGCGAGCCAGCGCTCGACGAGCTCGGGACGCGCGCGCCCGCGCAGCGCCGCCGCGCCGTCGCGGTCGCAGGGCGCGTCGAGCAGGCGCCGCGCGAGGCCGTCGAGCAGCGCGCCCGCCGGTCCCGTGTCGAAGGCCAGCGGCTCGCCGCGCGCGGGCAGCCAGGAGAGGTTCGCCACGCCGCCGAGGTTCAGCACCGCGGTCGGTCGCGGCGCGGCGGCGAAGACCGCGTCGTCGGCCAGCGCCGAGAGCGGCGCGCCGAGCCCGCCGGCGGCGAGGTCGCGCTGGCGGAAGTCGCTGACGACGGTCGCGCCGGCCGCCTCGGCCACCCAGTCGCCGTCGCCGAGCTGCAGGCTGGCCGGGCCGCTGGGCTCGCGGTCGTCGTGGTGCCAGACGGTCTGCCCGTGGCTCCCGACGAGGTCGAGCTCCAGCCCGGACGCCTCGGCGAGCGCGCGCGCCGCGGCGCCGAAGGCGCGCCCGAGGTCGCGCGAGAGCAACGTCACGCCGCGCGCGTCCAGCGGCGCGCCGCCCAGCGCCGCGCGCACGCGCGCGCCGAGCTCGGCCTGGAAGGGCCGCGTCTCGAAGGCCAGCGCCTCGATCGCGGTGACGTGCCCGTCCCCCACCGCGGGCCGCGCGAGCACGACGTCGACGCCGTCGGCCGAGGTGCCCGACAGCACGCCGGCCACCACGGCGCGCCCCTCCTCCAGCCTTCTCGTCGAGCGTCGCACGCGCGCCACGGTACGCTCTCCGCATGGCGCAGGACAAAGCCCACGTGGCCCAGGACAAGGACCGCAGCAAGCCGATCCTGGTGGTCGACGACGACGGGGACATCCGCCTCGCCCTCGAGATGCTCTTGCAGTACGAGGGCTACGAGGTCTGGACCGCGCGCGACGGCAAGGAGGCACTCGCGCGGCTGGACGCCGAGCAGGCCGCCGGCCGCCGCGCGGCGCTCGTGCTGACCGACCTCAAGATGCCCGGCGTCGACGGCCTCGAGTTGCTCGAGGCGGTGCGCGCGCGCGAGCACGCGCCGCCGGTCATCCTCATCAGCGGACACGGCGACGTGGCCACGGCCGTCGAGGCCATGCAGCGCGGCGCGGCGAACTTCCTCGAGAAGCCGCTGGTCGACAACCGCGTGCTCGTGACGATCCGCCACGCGCTGCACACCGAGCGCCTCGCGAAGGAGAACAGCGGCCTGCGCAAGCAGCTCGGCGACGCGTGGGAGCTGGTCGGCGAGTCGGCCGCCACGCGCGCGCTGCGGGCGCAGATCGAGCAGGTCGGACCGGCCGCCGCGGCGGTGCTCATCACGGGCGAGAACGGCACGGGCAAGGAGGTCGTCGCGCGCAGCCTGCACCTCGCGAGCGCGCGCGCCGCCGGACCGTTCGTGACGGTCAACTGCGCGGCGATCCCGGCCGAGCTGATCGAGTCCGAGCTCTTCGGCCACGAGAAGGGCAGCTTCACCGGCGCGTACGAGCGCCGCGTCGGTCACTTCGAGGCGGCCAACGGCGGCACGCTCTTCCTCGACGAGATCGGCGACATGCCGGCCGGTGCGCAGGCCAAGGTGCTGCGCGCGCTCGAGACCCACGAGATCACGCGCGTGGGCGACTCGCGCGACATCCCGGTCGACATCCGCGTCGTCGCGGCGACCAACGCCGACCTCGCGCGCGCCGTCGAGGAGAAGACCTTCCGCCTCGACCTCTTCTACCGCTTGAACGTCGTGCCGCTGCACCTCGCGCCGCTGCGCGAACGCCGCGACGACGTCCTGCCGCTCGCGCGCCACTTCCTCGAGCGCGCCGGCGCGCGCAGCGGCCGCGCGCCGCTCGAGCTCGCCGCGGACGCCGAGCGGCGCCTGCTCGAGCTCGACTACCCGGGCAACGTGCGCCAGCTCAAGAACCTGCTCGAGGGCGCGAGCGTCTTCGCCGAGGGCGGCGTCATCCGCGTCGAGGACCTCGAGCGCATCCTCGCCGCCGGGCCGGCGATGAGCGTGCCCGACGCGCCGCTCGGCGCGGGCGAGGCCGACCCGTTCCAGGCCCGGACCTTCGAGGAGTTCAAGGACCGCAGCGAGGCGCTGTTCTTCCGGCGCAAGCTCGACGCGAACGGCGGCAACGTGAAGCGCACGGCCGAGGAGCTCGGCATGCAGCGCAGCCACCTCTACAAGAAGCTCGACCGCTACGGCCTGCGTTGAGTCGGCGCGGCGCGCGGCGCGCCGGAAACGAAGCGGCCCGGCGCGAGGGCCGGGCCGCCGTGCGTCCGTCGTGAGCGCCGCGCGTCAGGGGATGCGCAGCACCATGCCGATGCTCACGTCGTCGGGCGAGTCGAGCTGGTCGCGGTTGGCCTCGTACAGGGCCTCCCACTTGGCGCCCTGGCCGTAGACCTTCTTGGCGATCACCCACAGGCTGTCGCCCTCGACGACGGTGTAGTTGCTGCCCGCGGGGAGCTGCGCGGCCGGCTTCGGCTTCGCGTCGGGCAGCGCCGCGGCGACCGGCTCGTCTCGGCGATCGAAGACCGGCACGAGCACCTTGTCGCCGGGCGCGGTGTAGCTGACGCCCTCGTTGAAGCGGCGCAGCAGCGCGACCATCGCGGCGTCGCCGTAGAAGCGCTCGGCGACCTTCACGAAGGTGTCGCCCTTGCGCCAGGTGTACTCCTTGATGTCCTCCTCCCACGTGTCGGCCAGGCCCTCGAGCGTGACGAGCGCGGCGCCGGCGGGCAGCTCGCGCGTGCGGCTCGGCACGTCGGCGCCGGCGTCGAGCAGGAGGTCGGGCCGCTGCGCGGCGGCGGCCTCCTGGTCCTGGCGCTGGCGCTCCTGCAGGGTCAGCCCGGCGCCGAGGTCGGCGGACGGACGCGGGGTCGGCGCCAGGGGGCCGGTGCCCTCGTCGCGCGTGCGGCGCGGGTTCGGGTCGCGGTCGCGGCGCACCAGCGCGAGGTCCTCGGCGGCAGTGTCCTGCGCCTCAGGCTCCTCGACCTGGGCGACGCTCCCGGGGGCCCCCATGCCGTAGCCCTCCTCGCGGTCGGAGCCCGGGTTCAGCGCGACCACGAAGATCACGGTCACCAGGAAGAACACGGCCAGAACGACGATCTTCTCGAACTTCCCCATCGGTGCGGCGGCGGAGCTAAATCCTTGGAAGAAGGAGGGTTACGGAGGCGTTCCCTGCGCGGCGCGAGCGCCCCCCGAGACCCGCTCGTTATCCCAGCCGCGCGGAGGCGAGTCAAAGGGAAAGGGTGAGATTCCCACCAGATGGTGTGTGGGTGCGACCTACATCCACAGCCGGGTGCGGCGCGGAGCGCGGCTCGCGCGACGCGATCGGCGCGCTCGGGCGGAGGCGAACGGCCGCGGCTCGCGTATCCTCGCGCGCCTATGGACGCCGACGAGCGCGACTACCTCGGCCGCGAGCGCCCCGCGCCGGGCGCGGTGCCGTTCGTCAGCCGCAGCTCCGCCGCCCCGCCCCCGCCGGGGGCCCGCGTCGGCGCCGACGGTCTGGCGCTCCCGCGGCTGCGCGAGCGCGGCACGCTGCTGCTCTTGGCCCTGACGTGCGCGCTGCAGGCCTTCTCGTGGTACCAGCTCGAGGGCTACCAGCTCGCCGACTCGGTCGAGTACATGGAGCGCGCGCTCGCGCTCGTCAGCGACCAGGAGCTGCAGGCCGGCGGCGCGGTGCGCTCGCTCGCGTTCTCGACGCTGCTCGTGCCGTTCTTCGGCGTCGCGAAGCTCGTCGGGCTTCAGGACCTGCACGCGGTCGTCGCCGCCGTGCGCGTGTTCCAGATGGGCCTCGGCCTCGCGCTCGTGCTGCTGTGCACGCGGCTCGGCGCGCGGCTCGGCGGCCGGCAGGCGGGCTGGGCCGCGGGCCTGGTGTGCGCGCTCAACCCGGCCTTCCTGCAGTACAGCGTCTCGCCGGTCTCCGGCGTCGCGGCCGCGGTGGGCGTCGCGCTCGGCGTCGACCTGCTGCTCGAGCGCGGCTCGCGCAGGCGCGCGGTGCTCGGCGGCCTCGCGCTCGGCGGCGCGTTCCTGATGGCGTACCAGACGCTGCTGATCAGCGGCGCGCTCGTGCTGCTCCTGCTCCTGCGCGACCGGCGCAAGCACGTCGTGAACGTGCTCGCGGTGCTCGGCGGGTTCCTGCTCGGCATCCTCGCGCAGGTCGTGCTCGACAAGGCGAGCTACGGCCAGTGGGGCGTGAGCATCCAGAACTACCTGATCGAGAACGTGCTCGGCGTGGTGGTGTCGGCGCTCGTGCACCTGGGGCTCACGGACCAGCAGTGGGTGCGCGACCTCTACGAGATCAACCTGCGCCACATGGAGGGCGCGGTGCAGAGCGCGCCGACCGAGGGCGACGGCTCGCTGCAGGGCCTCGGCTGGTACTTCCGCGAGCTGCCCTGGATGCTCGTGCCGCCGGTGATGGCGCTCGGCGTCCTCGGCCTCGCGCACGCGTGGTGGCGCGTGAACTGGCGCTCGAGCCTGCTGCTGGGCGCGCTCGCGCTCAGCGTGGCCGTGATGAGCGTGAAGGGCTCGAAGTCCTTCCGCCTGTGGCTGCCGCTGCTGCCGCTGATCGCGCCGCTGTGCGGCTGGGGTTGGGGCTGGCTCGCGGACGCGCTGCGCGGGCGCTGGGCGCGGCTGCGGCCGGTGGGCGGCCTCGCGCTCGCCGCCGCGTCGGCGCTGCTCGGCGTGCGCTCGCTGCTCGCCGTCAACACGCGACGGTACGGCGTGTACTGGGAGGCGATGGACTTCGTCAACCGCGCCGTGGCCGAGGACCGCGCGCGCGTCGAGGCGCGCGGCGAGCCGTGGTTCAAGGTGCGCGTCTGCTCCGCCTACCACTGGGCCGTGTTCGGACGCGGCAGCGCCGACCTCGGCCTGGCCAAGCTGAGCGAGCACGTCGACGACTGGGACGCGCTCGACGACGCGCAGCACGAGCAACTGCTGCACGAGCTCGTGACCTCGCACTGGCTGATCGTGCACGACTCGATCTTCGCGCTGCACGAGGACCTGACGCGCGCGCTCGACGAGCACTTCGAGGTGGCGAACTCGTTCTGGGACGCGGACACCGACCCGGGCCTGCGCGACGTGAAGGTGCTGCGCAACCTGTCGCGCGACCCGCGCGACCCCGAGCGCTACGCCTGGTCGGGCCGGCGGCTGCGGCGCCCGTGGGAGCTCGTCACCGCGCCCGACCCCGCGGCCTACCGGCGCGCGCAGCAGCTCGAGGACGCGCTGCCCGTGCCGCAGACCTTCGTCGGCCGCGGCCCCAGCGGCGCGCGCGAGGAGCTCGTGCTGCTCGGCTACGACTACGAGCGCCTGCCCAACGAGGACTTCGGCTGGATCACCTACCACTGGTACACGCCGACCGGCTTCGAGCGCGACTACGCGTTCATCGACCGCCTGACGGTGCCCGACATGAAGTCGTGGTGGCGCAACGACCACCAGCCCGGCCTCGGCTTCCAGCCGACGAGCTCCTGGCCCGCCGGCTCGGTGCTGCGCGAGGGCTTCGTGCTGATCCCGGGCGAGGAGCTGTTCGAGCCCGAGTACAACCCCATCGGCGGCGACTTCCGCCGCGGGGACCGCATCCCGGCCACGCTCTGGCTGAAGTGCCGCGTGCCCATGGAGGAGGCCGAGCAGGAGCTCGAGCGCGCGGACGCGCCGGCGCTGCACGCGGTGGCGGCCGGCTCGGACGCGCCACTCGTCTTCGGCGACGCCGAGGGCCTGCCCGACGACGTGTTCGAGAGCGCCGACGGGCACCTGGCGATGCGCGACGGGCTGGTGCGCGTCGGCGAGCTGCTGCTCTTCGTGGGACCGCGCTTCGCGGTGCCCGACGACGGGCGACCGGTCCGCGACTGACCCGCAGCGGGGGCGCCCGCCGGCGCCGCGGCGAGATGCGCGCGACGAGCCGCGCGCGCGCTTGGAATCGCCGCGCCGAGCGCCTATCCTGGAGCCTCCGTGCCGGGGGAACCAGGACGCGCGCGAGCTCGGATTCGCGCGGTGGACAGGGCCCTGGACGTCTGCCCCCACCGCCTCTCCATGCTCCGACGACGCCTCCGGCCGCGCGCCGCCCAGCTCCTGTTCCTGCCGCTCGCCCTGTGCGGGCTGCTCCTCGCCGCCTGCGCCTCGACGAGCTCGAGCGCGTCGAGCGCGAAGGGCTCCTACGACCCCGTGCGCGTCACGTTCGTGGACTACCGCACGCACGTGCGCATGACGCTGGTCAACGAGGCGCACACCGACCCGGTCGAGTTCTACAGCGAGAAGCGCACGACCGCGGGCACCAAGATCACCTCGAACCCCGACATGCAGGCGATGCTGCGCGAGTTCGAGGCGGGCGGCTACCAGCAGTACGCCACGCCCGGCTACGCGCCGGCCACCGGCGGCTCCGCGGTGCAGTCGCTCGAGGTCGAGACCCCGCGCGGCACGACGTTCCTCGTCACCGACGGCTCGCGCGCGCCCGCCTGCGACGCCTTCCGCAAGTGCCGCGTGGTGTTCTTGCAGATGCAGGGCGCGGTGATGCAGGCGCAGGTCATCGAGAACGACGACGGCACGCGCGTCTTCAAGAAGCCCGAGCCGCTCAAGCACAAGAAGTGATGTCGCCGGCCGCCCCGCAGCCCCCGGGTTCCCGCCGAACCCTCCGCGCGGTGGCCATCCTCCCGGCTCGGCTCGGCTCCACCCGGCTGCCGCGCAAGATGCTGTTGCGCGAGACGGGCGCCTACCTGTTCGAGCACAGCGCGCGCAACGTGCTGACGGGCGGCGCCGTGGAGCGCGTGGTGGTGGCGACCGACAGCGAGGAGATCCTGGACGCCGCGCGCGCGGTGGGCCTGGAGGCGCTCATGACCGACGCCGCGCACCAGAGCGGTACCGACCGCGTGCACGAGGCCTGGCGCGCGCTCGCCGCGGCCGGCGAGGGCCCCTTCGACGTCGTGCTGAACGTGCAGGCCGACGAGCCCGACGTCGCGGCGGCGGACCTCGCGCGCCTCGTCGACGCCTTCCACGAGGACGCGGTCGAGCTCGCCACGCTCTGCACGCCGCTCGCGCCCGCGGAGGCCGCGCGCCCGAGCGCGGTCAAGGTCGTGCGCGCGGCGAACGGCGACGCGCTCTACTTCTCGCGCGCCGCGATCCCCGACGCCTCGCACGCCCGCGCGGGCGCCGCGCCGACCTGGCTGCGGCACGTGGGCGTGTACGCCTTCCGCCCCGACGCCCTGGCGCGCTTCGTCGCGCTGCCGCCGAGCCCGCTCGAGCGCGCCGAGAACCTCGAGCAGCTGCGCTGGCTGGAAGCCGGCGGCCGGCTGCGCGTGCTCGACGCCGCGCACGCGCCCACGGGCATCGACACCGCCGCGGACTACGAGGCCTTCGTGACCCGCACCGCACACCGCTCTCCGCACCCCAGCGCCAACCCCTGATCTCCCGGACATGGTCAAGCACATCTTCGTCACCGGCGGCGTCGTCTCGAGCCTCGGCAAGGGCCTCACCTCCGCGGCCATCGGCCTCATCCTCGAGCGCCGCGGCCTGAAGGTCTCGCTGCAGAAGCTCGACCCGTACATCAACGTCGACCCGGGGACGATGAGCCCGTTCCAGCACGGCGAGGTGTACGTGACCGACGACGGCGCGGAGACCGACCTCGACCTCGGGCACTACGAGCGCTACACGCACGCGAAGCTCACCAAGTCGAGCAACTTCACGACGGGCAAGATCTACTCGACCGTGATCGCGAAGGAGCGGCGCGGCGACTACCTCGGCCGCACGGTGCAGGTGATCCCGCACATCACCGACGCGATCAAGGAGGCCATCCACGAGGGCGCGACGCCGGGCACGGACGTGGCCATCACGGAGATCGGCGGCACGGTCGGCGACATCGAGAGCCTGCCGTTCCTCGAGGCGGTGCGTCAGTTCGCGCTCGAGCAGCCGCGCGGCGACGTGCTCTTCATCCACGTCACGCTGCTGCCCTACCTGCGCGCGTCGGGCGAGATGAAGACCAAGCCCACCCAGCAGTCGGTCGGCAAGCTGCGCGAGATCGGCATCCAGCCCGACATCCTCGTGTGCCGCACCGAGAAGCCGATGACGCGCGAGATGGCGCAGAAGATCAGCCTGTTCTGCAACGTGCGCCCCGAAGCGGTGATCGAGGAGCGCGACGTGGAGTTCTCGATCTACGAGGTGCCGGTCGACCTGTGCCGCCTGGGGCTCGACAAGCTCGTCGCGCGCAACCTCGGCCTCGAGTGCGAGCGGGACACCGACCTCGGCGACTGGAAGGAGATGCTCGAGAACCTGAAGAGCCTCGACAAGACCTGCGAGATCGCCGTGGTGGGCAAGTACATCCAGCTCCACGACGCGTACAAGTCGATCTACGAGTCGCTCAGCCACGCGGGCTACGCCAACCGCTGCAAGGTCAAGATCCGCAAGGTCAGCGCCGAGGACGTGCTCGTGAAGGGCACGGCGATCCTCGAGGGCGCCGACGGCATCCTCGTCCCGGGCGGCTTCGGCGAGCGCGGCATCGAGGGCAAGATCCAGGCGATCCGCTGGGCGCGCGAGAACGGCGTGCCGTTCTTCGGCATCTGCCTCGGCATGCAGTGCGCGGTGATCGAGTACGCGCGCGACGTGCTGGGCCTCGAGGGCGCGCACACGCTCGAGCACTCGCCGCACACGCCGCACCCGGTCATCTCGCTGATGGCCGACCAGGCCGAGGTCGACCAGAAGGGCGGCACGATGCGCCTGGGCGCGTACGACTGCGAGCTGCGCCCGGGCACGCTCGCGCACCGCCTGTACGGCGCGGACCACGTCTCCGAACGCCACCGCCACCGCTTCGAGTTCAACAACGACTACCGCGCGCGCTTCGAGGCCTCCGACATGGTGCTCAGCGGCCTGAACCCGCAGCGCGACCTCGTCGAGATCGTCGAGCTGCCGGAGCACCCCTTCTTCGTGGGCGTGCAGTTCCACCCCGAGTTCAAGTCGCGCCCGCTGGCCGCGCACCCGGTGTTCCGCGGCTTCGTCGAGGCCGCGCTGGAGCACGCGAACGGCGGCCGCCCGTCGATGACGGTGGAGTCGCTCGCGTGAGCGACGGTCGCAGCGCCGCGGACCTGCCGCTCCCGGGCGGCAACTTCCGCCTGTTCATCACGCGCCTCGGCTACCAGGGCCTGATGTCGCTCGGCCTGCTCGAGAACCCGGTGACGCGCACGAAGGCGGTGATCCTCGACAACGCGCGCATGGTGCTCGACGACCTGACGATGCTGCAGGACAAGTGCGCGGGGAACCTCGACCCCGACGAGCAGGAGCACCTCGACAAACTGGTACGCGACCTCGAGAAGGCCTACGCCGAGGTCGAGCGCCAGGCGGCCGAGGCGATCGAGTAGCGCGCCCGCGAGCGGACCGCGCGCCTCGCCGGGGTCCGCCGCTCCCCCGTCGCGAGGCCACGCCCCCTCCGCCGCGATGATCCCGCTCCTCCTCGCTCTTGCCGCGCAACTCTCCCCGCCCCTCGAGCTGCACCGCGGCGACCACGTCGCGCTCGTCGGCAACGCGCTCGCCGAGCGCATGCAGCACCACGGTTGGCTGGAGGCGCGGCTGCAGGCGCGCTTCCCCGAGCTCGAGCTGTCGTTCCGCAACCTCGGCTTCTCGGGCGACGAGCTGACGGTGCGCCAGCGCACGGCGGGCTTCGGCACGCCGGACGAGCACCTCGCGCGCGTCGAGGCGGACGTGGTGTTCGCGTTCTTCGGCTGGGTCGAATCCTTCGGCGGCGAGGCGGGGCTGCCGGCCTTCGAGCAGGACCTGCGCGAGTACCTCGAGCACCTGGCGAGCGCGGACTACTCCGGCGAGGGCCCGCCGCGCGTGGTGCTGTTCTCCCCCGTCGCGTTCGAGGACCTGCACGACCCCAGCCTGCCCGACGGGCGCGCGCACGACGCGCGGCTCGCGCGCTACACCGCGGCGATGCGGCGCGTCGCGGCCGACGCCGGCGTCGCCTTCGTCGACCTGTTCGAGCGCTCGCGCGCGCTCTACGCCGCGCAGGACGCGCCGCTCACGATCAACGGCCTGCACCTCACGGCGGAGGGCGACCGCCTGCTCTCGGCCGAGATCGTCGCCGCGCTGTTCGGCGCGCGCGACGACGACGCGGCGGCCGCCGACCTCGAGGCGCTGCGCGCGCTCGTGCTGCACAAGAACCTCCTGTGGTTCAACCGCTACCGCGCGACGGACGGCTACAACGTCTACGGCGGGCGCAGCTCGCTCGAGTACGACGGCGTCACCAACTTCACCGTGCTGCAGCGCGAACTCGTCGTGCTCGACGCCGCCTGTGACGTCGAGGACGAGCGCATCCACGCGCTCGCGCGCGGCGCGGACCCCGCCGCGGTCCACGGCGACCTGCCGCCGCTGATCCCGGTCGAGACGAACAAGCCCGGCCCGCTGCCCGGCGGCGCGTGGGACTTCCTCTCGGGCGAGCAGGCGCTCGCGCAGATGACGACGCCCGAGGGCATGCGCGTCGAGCTGTTCGCCAGCGAGGAGACCTTCCCCGAGCTCGTCAACCCGGTGCAGATGTCGTGGGACGCGCGCGGCCGCCTGTGGGTGGCCTGCTGGCCGACCTACCCGCACTGGAAGCCGGGCGAGCCGATGAACGACAAGCTGCTGATCCTCGAGGACGCCGACGGCGACGGCCGCGCCGACCGCTGCACCACGTTCGTCGACGACCTGCACAACCCGACCGGCTTCGAGTTCTGGAACGGCGGCGTGTACGTCGCCAACGCGCCCGACCTCTTGTTCCTCGAGGACACCGACGGCGACGACCACGTCGACCGACGCGAGCGCGTGCTGCACGGCCTCTCCTCGGCCGACACGCACCACTCCGCCAACAGCTTCGTCTTCGGCCCGGAGGGCGCGCTCTACTTCCAGGAGGGCACCTTCCACATGTCGCAGGTGGAGACGCTCGAGGGCGCGCTGCGCAACCAGAACGGCTGCGTGTGGCGCTTCGAGCCGCGCACCTGGAAGGTCGAGCGCTACGTGCCCTACAACTTCGCGAACCCGCACGGCCACGTCTTCGACCACTGGGGCCAGGACTTCGTCACCGACGGCACCGGCAACCAGAACTACTTCGCGCTGGCCTTCAACGGCCACACGATCCCGCCCGACAAGCACCGCGGCATCGACACGTTCTTCCGCCAGCGCTCGCGCCCGGCGGGCGGCACCGAGATCCTCTCGAGCCCGCACTTCCCCGCGGAGAACCAGGGCAACTACCTGATCGCGAACGTGATCGGCTTCCAGGGGCTCTTCCAGTACGAGGTGCTCGACGCGGGCTCGGGCTTCGGCGCCGAGGAGGTCGACCCGCTGCTGTTCAGCGCGGACCCGCGCTTCCGCCCGGTCGACATCGAGGTCGGCCCCGACGGCGCGGTGTACCTGCTCGACTGGCAGAACCCGCTGATCGGCCACATGCAGCACCACCTGCGCGACCCCAGCCGCGACAAGGCGCACGGCCGCGTGTACCGCGTGCGCATGGCCGAGCGCCCGCTGCTCGAGCCCGCGCCGATCGCCGGACGCCCGGTGGGCGAGCTCGTCGAGCTGCTGCGCGACGAGCAGGATCGCGTGCGCTACCGGACGCGTGCCGAGCTCTCGGCGCGCGACGACGCCGAGGTGGTGCGCGCGGCGCGCGCGGCCCGCGACGGCGCGCTCGCGGCGCGCGGCGGCGAGGCGACCGAGCACTTCCTGCTCGAGCTGCTCTGGCTGCAGGCGCAGCACGACGTGCTCGACGAGGCGCTGTTGCGCGAGCTGCTCGCGAGCCCCGACGCGCGCGCCCGCGCCGCCGCGGTGCGCCTCCTGCGCTCGCAGCGCCACCACGCGAGCGCGCCGCTCGACCTGCTCGCCGCCGCGGTGGACGACCCCGCGCCGCGCGTGCGCCTCGAGGCCGTCGTCGCGCTCTCGTTCTTCCCCGAGCCGCGCGCGGCCGAGCTCGCGCTGCGCGCCTGGCGCCGCCCCACCGACCGCTTCCTCGACTACGCGCTCGGTGAGACGCTGCGCACGCTCGAGCCGCAGTGGCGCGCGGCGCTCGGCTCCGGCCAGGCGTTCGCCGAGGACGACCCCGACGGGCTCGCGCACCTGCTCGAGCGGCTGGGCACCGACGAGCTGCGTCGCGCGCGGCCGAACCCGCCGGTGCTGCGCGAGCGCCTCGCGCGCCACGGGCTCGGCGCGGACGAGTACCTGGACGCGGCGCGCGCGCTGGCCGGCGCCGGCGGCCGCCCGAGCGCGGCGCTGCTCGACGCGATCGAGCGCGCCGACGCGACCTCCGGCAGGCACACCGACCACCTGCTGATGGGCCTCTTCGCCGCGCTGCGCTGCTGCCTGCCGGCGAGCGAGTTCCCGCGCGCCGACCTGGCGCGGCTCGCGCGCGCGACGGCCGGCGCGCGTCGACGCGCCGCCTGGCGACCGCGTCGCGCATCGAGGCGGACGGCGACCCGAGCGCGGCGTGGCGCGAAGGGCTGCAGAGCCCGGGCGCGCTCACGAGCCTGCTCGAGGCGCTGCCCTACCTCTCCTCGCCGGCGCTGCGCGCGCAGCTCTGGCCGCACGTGTTGCCGCTCTGCGACGGGCTGCCGCCCGAGCTCGCCGCTGCGGGCGGCGGCCGCGCCGAGACGCGCGGGCGCTACGTGCGCATCGAGCTGCCGGGCGAGCAACGCACGCTCACGCTCGCCGAGGTCGAGGTGTTGTCGAACGGCGTGAACGTCGCGCCGCAGGGCACGGCGACGCAATCGTCCGTCGCGTGGGGCGGCGTCGCGCAGCGCGCGGTCGACGGCATCACGAGCGGCACGTACGCCGCGAACGGGCAGACGCACACCATCGAGGACATGCCGAACCCGTGGTGGGAGCTCGACCTCGGCGGCGAGGTCGCGGTCGACGCGTTGCGCGTCTGGAACCGCACCGAGAACCAGGGGCAGTTCCTGCAACGCCTCGACGGCTTCGTGCTGAGCGTGTTCGACGCGCAGCGCCGCGTCGTCTACCAGTCCGCGCCGACGCCCGCGCCGAACCCGAGCGTGACGCTCGACGTCACGCCGCCCGAGCTCGCCGTGCGCCGCGCGGCCATCGGCGCGCTGGCGAGCCTCGACACGCGCCTGGACGAGACGCTCGGCGCGCTGCTCGCGCGCTTCGAGGACCCGCGCGTGCGCCTGGCGACCGTCGGCGCGCTGCGCTCGCTGATGGAGCGCGAGTGGCCGGCGGGCACGCGCGAGGCGCTCGCGGCGTCGCTCGCGCGCGTCTTCGCGAGCGGCGGCGAGGGCGACTTCGAGGGGCCCGAGGGCCGCGAGCTGCTGGCCTTCGCGGACGAGCTCGTCCCGACGCTGCCGCGCGAGGACGCGCTCGCGCTGTACTCGGTGCGCCGCACGCGCGGACCGCAGGTGATCCTGCTGCGCCCGGTGCGCGACGCGCTGCAGTACGACCGCAAGGAGTTCACGGTGCAGGCGGGCCGGCCGGTCGAAGTGGTGTTCCACAACGTCGACCTGATGCCGCACAACTTCGTCGTGGCCGTGCCGGGCTCGCTCGCCGTGGTCGGCCAGGCCGGCGAGGCGATGGCGGCCGATCCGAACGCCACGTCGAAGGGCTTCGTCCCGGAGATCCCCGAGATCCTCTGGCACACGAACCTGCTGCAGCCCGGCCAGCGCGAGACCTTGCGCTTCGTCGCGCCGAGCGAGCCGGCGGACCACCCCTACGTCTGCACGTTCCCCGGCCACTGGGTGCGCATGAACGGCGTGATGCACGTGGTGGACGAGCTGCCCGCGGCGACGCTGCTGCCCGGCGAGGAGGTCACCGCGGCCCCCGCCGCGCCCGCGCGCGAGTTCGTGCGCGACTGGAAGGTCGCCGACCTGCGCGCGCACCTCGCGCGCGTCGACGCCGCCGCCGCGCCGCGCGGCCGCGAGGTGCTCGAGGCGGCCACGTGCCTCGTCTGCCACAAGGTCGGCGACGAGGGCGGCCGCACCGGCCCGCCGCTCGCCGACGTGGTCGGCAAGTACGCGCGCGAGGAGCTCCTGACGCAGATCGTCGAGCCCTCCAAGTCGATCCTCGAGGGCTACGAGAGCGAGGTCTTCCTCACCACCGACGGCCTGATCGTCGCGGGGCGCGTGGTCGACCAGGACGCGGAGAACCTCTACGTCCTCGACGACCCCTACCAGGAGGGCGAGCTGGTGCTGCCGCGCGCCGAGGTCGACTCGCGCCGCGTGAGCGACGTCTCGACCATGCCCGCGGGCCTGCTCAACACCTTCCAGCGGGACGAGATCCTGGCGCTCTTGGCCTACCTCGAGTCGTTGGCGCCGGCGGCGCCGGTGGACAAGTAGGCGCTCCCGTCGGCGCAGTCGCACGCCACGCCCCGCACCGGTCGGGCGTGGCGTGCGACTCGCTTCGGAGGCGCGCTCACTCGGGCAAGCCGAGACGCGCCGCGAGCTCCCGCGCGACTCGCAAGACCGAGTTGATCCCCTCGACGCGCTGGGACAGCTCGCCAGGAATCCCCTGCACGCCGAGCCGAGCGCCCATCACCTGGCCGGCCATGGACGCGATGGTGTCCGTGTCGCCGCCCGCCGAGACGCTGGCCCGCAGAACGCCCTCGAAGCCGAGCGCTTCGACGCGCTGAGCTGCGTAGAGCGCGAGCGGCACGGACTCCGCCACCGAGCCCGAGCATCCGTGTCGCGCGGCGACCTCCTGGATCGGAGTCTCGCTCGGGAGGGCGGCGAGGGAACGGATAGCGTCCCGCACGGCCGAGTCGGGGAGCTGTTCGGCGACGTGAGGCATCCACGGACCGTGTGGACCTCGGTCCCCCGCGAGCATCGCCCGGATCGAGCAGACGATCGCCAGAGCGCCGCTGTACGCCTCGTCGTTGTGGTGCGTGATCCTGCAGACGTCTCGCAGCAGCCGACGACCTTCGGCGTCGTCAGGATCGAGGACGAAGGCGAGCGGGGCCACTCGCATCGCGGCGCCATTGCCGGCGGACATCTCGCCGCCCCTGCCCGATAGGTACCAGTGAGCCCCGGCGTCGAGGTCTCTCAGCGCCTTGAGCGTGCTCGCCCCCAGGCCACTGAAGCGCCGGCTTCGATACCCGTCGAGGAGGCGGGCAGCCACGCCTTCGGGCGTCACCGTCCCCCCCGCCTCGATCGCCGCGCAGGTCGCGAGCGTCAGCTGGGTGTCGTCGGACGGCCGTAGTGGCCGGCTGCGGTCGAGCTCGATCGGCCCGACACGCCCTTCGTACGCTCCACCGAGCGCGTCTCCGACGGCGCCGCCGAGCAGGCAGCCGACGAGGTTGGATGCACGAGGCCTCAGCAAGGGACTCCGAACGACGCGGCGCGACCCGCGCACCGCGGCGAGCTCACTGCGCGAGCGCGTGGTCCTTCGGGTAGACGCCGCGCACGAAGCCGCCGAAGCCGAACATCGTGGGCTCGTAGCAGCCGACCGTGCGCGCGTCGCTGTGCGCGGGGATCGCGTCCTCCATCCCGGTGCACCAGTAGGCCGCGTTGACCAGCAGACGGCGCAGGTGCTCGGACTCGAGGTCGATCGCCGCGCCGAGCGTGGAGACGACGATGCGCTGCGTGACCCCGCCCGCGAGCGCGCGCTCGCGCGTCCAGGTCACCGGTATGCGCGGCGCGTTCTTCGGACCGTCGACCGGCGGCGCGGCGGGCGTCATGCCGGCGCAGACCTCGCCCTCGAGCAGCACGGTCGCGTCGGCCGGCAGCGCGCGGATGCCGTAGACGTCGGTCGGCCCCCACACGTCGGTCACGCCGCGCAGGATCGGGTGGCTCGCCGCCGCGGCCGGGATCACGCCGCGGGTGCTCTCCTGTCCGTGGCTGCCGTGGTGGTTCACCCAGGTCTCGCCGAGCACCTGCTTGCCGAATCCGCCCTCCCAGGCCGAGCCGGTCCAGGTCCAGCGCGCGTAGGCGTTCGGCGCGTCGGCCGGGTAGTTGAAGGCGTGCGTCGCGGTGCGCAGCGCGATCAGCGGCTTGCCGGCCTCGACGTAGTCGGCGAAGTGCTTCATGTCCGCCTCCGGCCAGCTGCGGAAGCGCGTGAAGAGCACGACGAGGTCGGCGTCGTCGACCGCCTCGATGCCCGGGAGGTACGTGCGCTCCTCGGGGTCGATCTCGGCGGTCTCGGGCTTCTGCGAGAACAGCACCGTGCAACGGAAGCCGTGCCGCACCGCGAGCAGCTTGCCGAGCATCGGCAGCGCCTCCTCGCTGCGGTACTCCTCGTCGCCGCTGATGAGCACGACGTGCTTGCCGGCGCCGGGGCCCGCGCCGCCGGCGTACGTCACCCAGCGCTGCGGCGCGGGCGCGTCCTCCTGCGGTGCGGCGGCGTGCGGCACGAGCGCGGCCAGGGCGACGGTCAGGACGGGCGCGAGGATCCAGGGGCTGGGCATGGCGACGCGGGGGTCGGAGCGCGGCGGACGGGCGTGAAGTCGGCGCGTCAGCATAGCGCCCGCGCGCGCCGTGCCGAGGCGCGCAGGAGACAGGCGCCGCGGCCATCCGCTAGCTTGTCCGGCGACCGCTCCGCGTCCCCCACCCCGCCGCCGCCATGACCGCCGCGCCCAAGACCATCGCCGTGCTCGCCACCCTCGACACCAAGGGGGAGGAGGCCCAGTACCTGCGCGAGGAGCTCGAGGCCCTGGGCGGGCGCGCGCTGCTCGTCGACGTCGGCGTCGTGGGCGCGCCCGGCGCACGCGCCGACGTGACGCGCGAGGAGGTCGCCGCGGCCGGCGGCACGCCGCTCGCGAAGCTGCTCGAGCACCCTACGCGCCAGACCGCGTCGCCGGTGATGAACGCGGGCGCGACGAAGCTGCTGCTCGAGAAGGTCGCCGCGGGCGAGGTGCACGGCGTGCTGGGTCTGGGCGGCACGCAGGGCACCTCGAACTGCACGCAGGTGATGCAGGCGCTGCCCTACGGCCTGCCCAAGGTCATGGTCTCCACGATCGCCTCGGGCGACACGTCGGCCTTCGTCGGCATCAAGGACATCACGATGATGTTCAGCGTCAGCGACATCCTCGGGCTCAACCCGGTGACGCGGAAGATCCTCGCCAACGCGGCCGGCGCGGCCTGGGGCATGGCGTCGACGCGCGTGGGGCTCGACCTGTCGGAGCACCCGCGCACCGTCGTCGGCATGACGAACCTCGGCGTGCTGACGCGCGGCGCGATGCTCGCGATCGAGCTGCTGCGCGAGCGCGACTGCGAGGTGATCGTCTTCCACGCTGTCGGCTCGGGCGGCCGCGCGATGGAGCAGATGATGAAGGAGGGCCTGATCGACGCGGTCTTCGACTACGGCCTGGGCGAGATCGCCGACGAGGTCTTCGGCGGCCTGCGCGCCGGCGGCCCCGAACGCCTGACCGTGGCCGGCGCGCTCGGCCTGCCGCAGGTCATCGTGCCCGGCGGCCTCGAGCACGTCGGCCTGATCGTCGAGCCGAACACCGTGCCCGAGCGCTGGAAGGACCACCAGCTCACCTTCCACAACCCGATCATCCTCGCACCGCGCCTGTCGGCCGAGGAGCTGCGCACGGTCGCGCGCGAGATCGGCGCGCGGCTCGCGCGCGCGGGCGGCGCCGGCGCGGTGCTGATGCCTCTGCGCGGCACGAGCGCGTACGGCGTCGAGGGCGGCCCGCTGCGCGACCCCGCGGGCGACGCGGCCTTCGCGGCCGAGCTGCGCGCCGCGCTGCCGGCGAGCTACGAGTACGTCGAGGTCGACGCGGGCGCGGAGGACGAGGCCTTCGTGCGCGCGGCGGTCGAGCGCCTGATGCAGGAGCTCGCGGCGCGCGGGGCGCGGCGCTGAGCGCCACGGGCGAAGCGCTCGCCCGCGGCGCTCGCCGGCCCCCTACCAGCGGTACTTGCCCACCAGCCGCGCGAGGTCGTCGCCCAGGCCGGAGAGCTCCTGCGCCGAACGCGACGTGCGCTCCGCGTCGCTGCGCGTGCGCCCGGAGAGCTGCACGAGCTCGCGGTTGCGCTCGGCGATCTCGCCGCTGCCGCCGGCGGCCTCGGTGACGCTGCGCACGATCTCCGACGTGGTCGCGTTCTGCTCCTCGATGGCCGAGGCCACCGCGGTCTGGACCTCGTCGAGCTCGCCGATGGCCACGCCGATGCGCCCGATGACCTCGATCGCCTCGCGGTTCTCGCACTGCACGCGCTCGGCCATGAAGGCGATCTCCTTGGTCGCGTCCTCGGGTTGACCATCATCGCCGAGATGTCGTCGCTGGACTCCGCGACGAGCGCGGCCACCGTGTCGTTGTCTGACGCGCGAGTTCCTTGACCTCGTTGGCGACGACCGCGAAGCCGCGCCCGGCGGTGCCGGCGCGCGCGGCCTCGATGGCCGCGTTGAGCGCCAGCAGGTTCGTCTGCCGGGCGATGTTGGAGATCGTCGACACCAGGTGACCGATCTGCTCGCTGCTCTCGCCGAGGCCGCGCATCATGCCCTGCGCCTCCTGCGCCGCGCCGACCGCGCCGTGGGACAGTTGGGCGCCGTCCGCGGTGCGCTCCGAGATCTCGCGGATGCACGAGCTCATCTGCTCCGAGGCCGACGCGACCGTCTGGATGCTCGCGCTGACCTGCTCGGCCGCGGCCGAGACGCTGCCCGCGTCGTCGGCCCCCATGACCGCGGCCTCCTCGAGCGAGTCGCTGACCTCGCGCAGGTCCTTCACGGCGCCCGCGAGCGAGTTCGTCGCCGCGCCGATGGCCGACAGGTCGCCGCGCAAGCCCGCGAAGAACGCCTCGAGGCCGCGCGCCAGGTCGCCCACCGCGTCGGTGCGGTCCAGGCTGAGGCTGACGGCGAGGTCGCCCGCGGCCACGCGCTCGACCGCGGCCAGGATCTGGTCCACGCTCGCGCGCAAGGCCTCGGCCTCGGCGTGCTCGTGCGCGGCGCGCTGACGCGCGGCCTCGGCCAGCTCGGCCTCGGCGCGCGCCTCGACCTGGCGACGCTCCTCCTCGAGCGCGCGCGCCTGCGCGGCCTGGCGTTCCTCGAGGTCACGCCGCTGCTGCTCCGCGGCGCGTTCGGCCTCCTGCCGACGCTGCTCCTCGACGCGGCGTTGCTCGGCGCGCGCGAGGGTCTCGACGCGCTCGCGCTCGGCACGCTCCGCGCCCGCCCGCTCGAGCGCCGCGATCATGTCGTTGAGCGAGCCGGCGAGCTGGTCGCCCTCGCCCTGCGGGTCGAAGCGCAGGCCGAACTCGCCCGCGCCGACGCGCCGTACCTTGGCGCCGATGTCGCCGAGGTTCTTCAGCAGCCGGTTGGCCAGCTCCGCGAGGCGGCCGATCTCGTCGCGCGTGACGACGTCGACGGGCTCGAGGTCGAGCCGCCCCAGCGCGACCGCGGAGACGCGCTCGCCCACCTCGGCGAGGGACCGCGAGATGGAGCGCATCACGAACAGGCACACGAGCGTGCCCGCCACCACCATCAGCGCGGTGAGCAGCGCCTCGTTGACCATCATCGCCGAGATGTCGTCGCTGGACTCCGCGACGAGCGCGGCCACCGTGTCGTTGGTGGCGCTCAGCGCGTGCTCGAGCTGCACGTCGAACTCGGTCAGGTCCTCGTCGAACTCCGCGGTCCCGGCCGGGTGGTGGCGCAGCTCCGCCCCGAGCCGGCGCAGGTTCTGCCAGTGCTCGCCGACGTCGTCGAGCGCCGTGAGGATCTCGGCGTCCGCCTGGGCCGGCAAGGTGAGCTCGACGCTGCGCCCCAGGTCCGACCAGGTCGTCCCGCCGTCGCGCAGGGCCGCCAGGGAGGCCTCGAACAGCGCGCTGGTCTCCTCGCAAGCCTGCGGCGCACCGCCCAGCGCCACCTCCTCGTAGAGCTGCTGCGCGAAGCGCTGGCTCAGCATGCTCTGTCGCCCCGCGATCTCGATCACCCGAGCGTCGTCGCGCTGGTGGTGCAGCGTCTTGACGGTGTAGAGCAACACCGCGACGAGGGCCAGGCCGGAGAACACGCCGAAGCCCAGGAGCTTGAAGCGCAGCGGGAGGCGTTCGAGGCGAGCGAGGGTTCCGCGGGGGGAGGTGAGAGTCATGGCACGGACACCAGGGGGTTAGGAGTTCCCCCCTGCATCGGCGCGACTGAATTGCGGACCCAAGACTCCCGTTACGAATCGCCGCGCCCTTCCCCGCTCCCAGGCGCCCCGCTCCGGGTGGGGCCACGCCCCGCGCGCCGCCTCCCTGGGGCGACGCGCGGGGCGTGATCGTGCGCGCGCAGCGCGGCGTGTGGGCCGCCCGCGCTCAGGCGGAACGCTGCAGCGACTGCGACAGCGTGCGCAGGTGCCCCGCAGCTTCGAGCAGGCCGCGCGCGGCGTCGTTGGAGGCCTCGGAGGCGCGCGCGACCTCCTCCATCTGACCGCTGATGCGCTCGGAGCCGCCGGCCACCTCGCCGATGGCCGTCGAGATCTCGCGCGTCGTGACCGACTGTTCTTCGACCGCCGAGGACAGGCTCGCCGCGAGCAGCGCCACCTGCTCCACGACCGCCTGGATCTCACCGACGGCCTGCGCCACGTCCTCGGAGCGGCTGGTGACGTCGCCGACGCGCTTCTGGATCTGCTCGGTGGCCTGCATCGTCTCGCGCGCCAGGTCCTTGACCTCGGAGGCCACGACCGCGAAGCCGCGGCCCGCGTCGCCCGCGCCGGCGGCCTCGATCGTCGCGTTCAGCGCCAGCAGGTTCGTCTGGTCGGCGATGTCCGCGATGCTGCCGCTGACGTGCGCGATCTCCTCGTTGGCCTGCCGCAGGCCCTCGATGCGCTGCGCCGAGTCGCGCGCGGCCCGAGAGACGCGCTGCAGGGCGTCGGAGAGCTCGTGGGTGGAGTTCGAGATGTCCTGGATCGAGGAGGTCATCTCCTCCGTCGAGCGCGCGACGACGGACGAGCTGCGGGTCATCTCCTTGGCGCGCTCTAAGGTCAGCGTGCTGCCCGTCGCGGACGCCTCGGCGCTCGAGATCATCTCGGCCGCGCAGGCGTTCAGCTCCTCGGCGCAGGACACGAGCTCGCGCGTCGTGCGCTCTTCGCGCTCCTTCTCGCGCGCGAGCCGCTCGGCCTCGCGGGCGCGCTCGGTCTCGGCGCGCGCGAGGGCCTCGCGCTTCTCGCGCTCGGCGCGCTCGACACCGGCGCGCTCGAGCCCGGTGATCATCCCGTTCAGCGCGGCGGCCAGCTCGTCGTCGGGGCCCTGCTGCCGGAAGCGCAGCTCCGTCTCTCCCGCGCCGACGCGTCGCACCTTGGCGCCGATGTCCGCGAGGTTGACGAGCAGCCGGTTGGCGAGCCCCGCCAGGCGTCCGATCTCGTCGCGGCTGACGACCTCGACGGGCTGCAGCCCGAGCCGGCCCTCGGCCACGGCTTGCACGCGCTCGCCGACGCCCACCAGGGCCCGCGAGATGAGGTGCATCAGGTAGAGCAGCACGCCCCACCCCGAGACCATGAACACGAGCGCGAGGCCCCACTCGTTGCGGATCATCGCGCTCACGTCGCCGGAGGAGCGCTCGACCAGCAGCCCGACCGCGCCGTTGGCGGACGCCAGCGTCTTGCCGAGCAGACCGCGCAGCGCCTCGCGGTGCTGCTGCGCCTCGGCGCCGTCCGGCGCGTCGGCGCGCAGGTGGCGCGCGGCGGAGCGCAGCTCGCCCCAGAGCTCGCCGACCTCGTCGAGCGCCGCCAGGACGTCCGGGTCGTGCTGCGCGGGCAGGCTCAGCTCGCGCGTGCGGCCGAGGTCGGCCCAGGTCGTCCCGCCGTCGCGCAGCGCGGCCAGCGAGACCTCGAACAGCTCGGCCGTCGCCTCGCAGGCGCCGGGATCGCCGCCCCAGGCGAGCTCGTCGTAGAGCTGCTGGCCGAAGCGTTGCGTCAGCATGCGCTGCCGCCCGGCGACGTCGATGACGTGGCCGTCCTCGCTCTGCTGCTGCAGGGTCAGGACGGTGTAGGAGAGGACGGCGACGAGGGCCAGGCCGAAGAACAGGCCGAGGCCCAGCAGCTTGAAGCGCAGCGGAACGCGCTCGAGGCGAGCGCGCAGGCCGCGGACCGGGGAGGGAGCCATGGAGAGCACCGGGTTGGGGGACCCCCCCGCATCGGCATTCGCACTATCCAGAGCCAAGGCTCCGCTTGGAGAAACGGCGCGATTCCCGGGGCTCGGCGCGTCGGCGCCGCGGGAACGACGCGGGGGCCGCCTCCCCGTCGGGAGGCGGCCCCCGCGAGGAGGGTCCGCGGCTCAGCGGAAGGCGGGGATGCCCGTCAGCTCCGCGCCGATCGCCAGCGTGTGGATGTCGTGCGTGCCCTCGTAGGTCACGACGGACTCCAGGTTGCACATGTGGCGACCGACGCCGTACTCGAGGCTGATGCCGTTGGCGCCGAGCATGTCGCGGCCGACGCGGCTGATCTCGAGCGCCTTCATGACGTTGTTGCGCTTCGCCATCGACACGTGCGAGGGCGTCATCTTCTTCATGTCCTTCAGGCGGCCGAGGCGCAGCGCGAGGAGCTGGCCCTTGGTGATCTCGGTCGCCATCTCGGCCAGCTTGGCCTGCGGGATCTGGTAGCCCGAGAGCGGCTTGTCGAACACGATGCGCTCGCCGGCGTACTGCAGCGCTTCGTCGAAGACGGCCTGCGCCGCGCCGAGCGCGCCCCACGCGATGCCGTAGCGCGCCTGCGTCAGGCAGGACAGCGGCGCCTTGAGGCCCTTCGCCTCGGGCAGCATGGCGTCCAGCGGCAGGCGCACGTCCTCGAGCACGAGCTCGCTCGTCACCGAAGCGCGCAGGCTCCACTTGTGCTTCTGCTCGGGCGCGCTGAAGCCCGGCGTCTCGGTCGGGACGATGAAGCCGCGGATCGTGTCCTCGCACTTGGCCCAGACGATCGCGACCTGGCTGACCGTGCCGTTGGTGATCCACATCTTGCGGCCGTTGAGCACCCACTGGTCGCCGTCACGCACGGCCACGGTGGTCATGCCGCCGGGGTTCGAGCCGGCGTCGGGCTCCGTCAGGCCGAAGCAACCGATCGCTTCGCCGGAGGCGAGCTTGGGCAGCCAGTGCTCCTTCTGCGCCTGGCTGCCGTACTCGTGGATCGGCCACATGACGAGCGAGCCCTGCACGCTGACGAACGAGCGCAGGCCGGAGTCGCCGCGCTCGAGCTCCTGACAGATCAGGCCGTAGCAGACGTTGTTCATGCCCGCGCAGCCGTACTGCTCCGGCAGGTTCGAGCCGAACACGCCCAACTCGGCGAGCTCGGGCACGAGCTCCATCGGGAAGGTGCCGGCCTCGAAGTGCTCCATCACCAGCGGGAGGAACCGCTCGGAGACCCAGGAGCGCACGGTGTCGCGCACCATCCGCTCCTCCTCGGAGAACATGTCGTCGATGTCGAAGAAGTCGAGAGCGCGATAGGCGGCCATGGGCGGTACTCGGTGCAGTCGCCGTGAGGCGGAGCCCGTGAGGGGCAGCGGGCCGGAGGCGGGGCGTGGGCCGGCGGAGGGGGTCCGGGGCCCGGGAGGGCGAACAGTCTAGCTCGGATCGCCGGGCGCGTCTTCGCCGGATCGCGCCCAAGTCCGCCGCGCGCGGCCGCCTGGCCCGCGGCGCCGGAGCGCCGGCGCTCGGGACGCGACCGTCCGCTGGCGCGGCGCGCGCGGAACCGCCGGCCCGGGAATCCCAAGAGGCGTGCGCACGCCTCGCGCGACGACGAGGCATCCTGTCCCCCGCCCCATGTTGCGCGCCACGCCCTGCCGACTCTGCGGCTACGACGCCCCCGCCGCCGACTGCCCGCACTGCGGGCACGAGAGCCGCGATCCCTCGCTGCGCGACGCGCGCGTGGGCGGCTTCCGCGCGCTGCTGGACGGGGTTCGCGCGGTGCCCAACGGGCTGTTCCTGCTGGCCACGACGTCGGGCGTGAAGCGCTGGCTGATCCCGCCGGTGCTGCTGACCTTCGCGGCGTTCGTCGCGCTGTTCGTCTGGGCGCTGGGGCTGGTCGACGTGCTCGTCGGGCTCGCGACGCCCGAGGACGTCGAGCAGCTCGGCCTGCAGTGGCACTGGCTCGAGGTCGCGCTGCTGTGGCTCGTGAAGAAGGGCGTCGCCGCGTTCTTCGCCAAGCTGACCGGCATCCTGCTCTGGCTCGTCGTGTCGTCCGTGGTGGCGCTCTACGCGTTCTCGATCGTGTACGAGGCCATCGCCGGCCCGTTCCTCGACGAGATCCAGGGGCGCATCGAGGAGCGCTGGTTCGGCCGCG
The DNA here is from genome assembly GCA_020638875.1 of Planctomycetota bacterium. Taxonomy (GTDB): domain Bacteria; phylum Planctomycetota; class UBA1135; order UBA1135; genus DUCM01. The sequence goes on along the minus strand of JACKHS010000016.1, from coordinate 53,750 downwards.
ACCCGCGTGACGACCTCGAGCGCCCCACCGCGCTGCCCACGCAGCGCTGCGTACGGCTGTCGCTGCTCGCGGGCGCGCCGGCGCTCGCGCTGTTCGTCGCCGGCTGGCTCGTCCCCGGCTGGCCCGGGTGGTTGCTGCTGCTCGCCGTGCCGACGCCGTTCCTGTTCGCCGGCCAGGTGCAGCCCGAGTACGGCCGCTGGCTGGGCTGGGTCGTGCGCCTCGAGGGGCACACGCTGTGGGTCTCGATCAAGGCCTCGCTGATGGTCGGCGCGCTGCTCCTGGTGTGCCTGCCGCTCAAGTTCGTCCCGATCCTCGGGCTGCCGCTCTTCATGGCCATCGCCGGCTTCGGCACGGCCATCACGCTGCTCGACATCCCCTTCTCGCGGCGCGGCTGGCCGCTGGGCACGCGCATCGAGTTCATGCTCGACAACTGGATGCCGTTCACGGCCTTCGGCGCCGTGGCGAGCCTGTTGTTCCTGATCCCCGTGCTCGGACCGCTGGTGATGGTGCCGGGGGCCTCGATCGGCGGCCTGTGGCTGTTGGTGCGCCTGGACAAGGACCGCCTGCGACCGCGCGAGCTGCGCCGCGACGCGCCGCGCTGAGCCCGCGCCGCCCTTGCCTCGCGCGGGGCCCGTGCCATCCTATGGGCCGCCGTCCGCCCGGCGTCCGCACCTTGAAGCGCACCTCCATCGTCCTCGGCGAGGTCGCCCGCGAGTTCCCCGCGGCGGGGCCCGCGCCGCGCCTCTCGCTCGTGGCCCCGGTCTACGACGAGGAGGCCAACCTGCGCCCGCTCCACGACGCCGTGGTCGCGGCCCTCGCGGACGTCGAGTCGTGGGAGCTGGTGCTCGTCGACGACGGCAGCCGCGACGGTTCGGCCGCCTTGATCCACGAGCTCGCCGCCGCGGACCCGCGCGTGGTCGGCGTGTTCTTCGACGAGAACCGCGGGCAGACCGCGGCCATGGGCGTCGGCCTGCAACTCGCGCGCGGTGAGCTGATCGTCACGCTCGACGCGGACCTGCAGAACGACCCCGCGGACATCCCGGGCATGCTCGCGGTGCTGGGCGACTACGACGCGGTCGTGGGCTACCGCGTCAAGCGCAACGACACCTGGCTGCGGCGCGTCTCCTCGCGCATCGCCAACGGCGTGCGCAACTGGATCAGCCGCGACTCGATCCGCGACACGGGCTGCTCGCTGAAGCTCTTCCGCGCCGAAGCCATCCAGGTCGTGCCGCTGTTCGAGGGCCTGCACCGCTTCTTCCCGACGCTGCTGCGCTACCACGGCTTCCGCGTGCTCGAGCACCCCGTGTCGCACCGGCCGCGCGTGGCGGGCACGAGCAAGTACGGCGTGATGAACCGCGCGTGGCGCGCGTTCAAGGACCTGCTCGCCGTGCGCTGGATGCACGGCCGGCTGATCCGCGTCCCGCTCGCCGAGGTCACCGGGCGTCCGCGCCGCTGACTCGATGAACGTCAGCGAGTGGCCCATCTGGGACTGGGGCCCGTGGAAGTGGACCGCGCTCGTCGGGCAGGTGCTCTTCTTCGGCCGCGTGATGGTCCAGTGGGTCGCGTCCGAGCGTGAGCGGCGCAGCGCGAACCCGCCGCTGTTCTGGTGGATCTCGCTCGGCGGCTCCCTCTGCCTGAGCGCGGCGACGCTGGGCCTGGGCGAGTGGTTGCTGTTGCCGAGCTACCTGGTGAACACCGCGATCTACGCGCGCAACCTGCGGCTGCACGGCGAGCGCGGCTCGCGCCTCGGCCCCGTGCCCGCGGCGCTCGCGGGGCTGGGCGCGGCGGCGGTGCTGATGGGCGTCGCGTGGGCGCAGGGCGGCGACGGCACGCGCGCCGACGTGGCGCTGCCTTGGCTCGTCGCCGGGCTCGCCGGACAAGCCATCTGGGCGACGCGCTTCCTCGTCCAGTGGTGGCTCTCCGAGCGCGCGGGCCACAGCCACTTCCCGCCCGCCTTCTGGTGGCTGTGCCTCACCGGCTCGCTGCTCAACCTCGCGTACACGCTCGCGATCGGCGAGGCGGTGTTCTGGATCGGCTTCGTCGGCGCGTGGGTCGCGCCGGCGCGCAACCTGATGCTCGAGTACGGCCACCGACGCCGCACGGCCTGAGCCCCGGGCCGCGGGGGCGCGCGGCGACTTGCTAGGATTCGCGCCCGCCCCTCCCCCCGCAGCCAGGACCCCCCGTGAGCCGCTACCTCGTCACCAGCGCCCTGCCCTACGCCAACGGCCCGATCCACTTCGGGCACGTCGCCGGCGCGTACCTGCCCGCCGACGTCTACGTCCGCCTGCTGCGCATGCAGGGCGAGGACGTGCTCTTCGTCTGCGGCGCCGACGAGCACGGCGCGGCGATCACGATCAACGCCGAGCAGGAGGGCGTCGACTACCCGTCGTACGTCGCGCGCTGGCGCGCCGAGTTCAAGCGCACGTTCGACCGCTTCGGCATCGAGTTCGACGTCTGGAGCGGCACCAGCGTCTGCCCGCGCCACGCGGAGTTCTCGCAGGAGTTCTTCCGGCGCCTGGCGGCGAACGGCTACCTGCAGAAGCGCACGACCGAGCAGCTCTACTGCGTCCACGACGCGATGTTCCTCCCGGACCGCTACGTCCTCGGCACGTGCCCGAAGTGCGGCCACGCGCCCGCACGCGGCGACGAGTGCCCCTCCTGCGGGTCGTGGCTGGACGCCGCCAAGTTGCGCGAGCCCTCGTGCAAGCTCTGCGGCAACGCGCCCGAGCTGCGCGAGACGACGCACTGGTACCTCGATCTGCCCAAGCTGCGCGACGCGCACATCGGGACCTGGTTCGCCGAGCACGAGTGGAAGTCCAACGTGCGCGGCTTCATCGGCAACATGCTCGAGGACTTGCAGCCGCGCCCGATCACGCGCGACATGAAGTGGGGCGTGCCGGTGCCCGCCGAGTTCCTCGAGGGCGAGGAGGGCAAGGTGCTCTACGTCTGGTTCGACGCCCCCATCGGCTACGTCTCGATGACGGCCGAGCTGTGCGCGGCGCGCGGCGACGCCGAGGGCTGGCGGCGCTGGTGGCAGGACCCCGACACGCGGCTCGTGCACTTCATCGGCAAGGACAACATCCCCTTCCACGCCCTGGTGTTCCCCTCGATGCTCTGGGGCGTGCAGCAGGACTACGTGCTGCCGTGGGCGGTACCTGCGAACGAGTTCTACAACCTGCAGGGACGCAAGTTCTCGACGTCCGCGAACTGGACGCTGCCGCTCGACGAGTTCTTCGAGAGCTACGACGCGGAGGCGGCGCGCTTCCACCTGATCGCGTCGATGCCGGAGACGGCCGACAGCGAGTTCACCTGGGGCGACTTCCAGTCGACGGTCAACGCCTCGCTGGCCGACACGATCGGCAACCTGGCCACGCGCGTGCTGCGCTTCATCGACAAGCACTTCGAGGGCAAGGTGCCGAGCATCGACGCGGCGACCTGCGTCGAGCTCGATCGCGTCCTGCTCGAGGAGTGCGGCGCGATCGGCGACCCCGGCGCTCACGTGCGCGAGTTCCGCTTCCGCCGCGCCGCGGAGACCTTCGTGGCCAACGCCGCGGTGGCCAACGTCTTCGTCGACCGCTTGGCGCCCTGGGCGCTGCGCAAGACCGACCCCGAGCGCTGCGCCGCCGTGCTCAACACGGCGTGCGAGTGGCTGGCCCTGCTGGCGCGCTGGATGGCGCCCTTCATGCCGCACAAGGCGCAGCGCCTGTGGGCGATGCTCGGTCAGGCGGGCCCCGTCACGGCGCCGGGCTGGCCGCAGCCGCCGCGCCCCGGCGCGTGGCGCACGCTGCCGTGCGGCACGCCGCTCGGCGAGGTCGAAGGGCTCTTCGCCAAGCTGGACGACGAGCGCATCGCCGGCGAGGTGGCCGCGCTCGAGGCGCGCGCGCAGGGCTGAGCCGCCGCCGCCGCGAGCGCTCGCCCCCGAAGCAGAAGCGGCGCGGAGTCCGTGGACTCCGCGCCGCTCGAACTTCCCTCAGGAACATCGGACACCACAGGCGCCCGTGATCGGGGACCGGCGAAGCGCCGCGCAGGCGCTCCGCCGGGCGTGTCGCGTCAGACGGACTCGCGCAAGGCCTTGCCGACCCGGAATCCGACTCGCCGCCCGGCGTCGATCTGGATGGGCTCCCCGGTCTGGGGGTTCCTTCCGACGCGCGCCTTGCGGTTCTTGACCTCGAAGGTACCGAACCCGCTCAGGGTGACCGAGCCGTCCTCCACGAGGCCTTGGCGAACCCCCGCGAGCACGGTGTCGACAAGGGCGGCCGCTTGCAGACGGGACGTCTGCAGCTCTCTGGCGACGTAGGCGACCAGGTGGCTCTTGTTCACGACGTGCTCCTCGGAGGTAACCCGGACCTAGCGGCGGCGGGTCGCCTTCTTCTTGGTGGCTTTCTTGGCGGCCTTCTTCTTGGTCGCCTTCTTCTTGGCGGCCTTCTTCTTCGTGGCCTTCTTCTTGGCGGCCTTCTTCTTGGTCGCCTTCTTCTTGGTGGCCTTCTTGGTCACCTTCTTGGTGGTGGCCTTCTTGGCCGCCTTCTTGCGGGTAGCTTTCTTCTTCGCCATGGAAGGGTCTCCTTGGACTGGGTGTCCGAATCAAGTGCGCCACGATGGGCGCTAGAGCCACGACATCAAGCGAACTATCGGTGCTTGCTCCCGGGAGCTTGCCCCGCATCCAACAACTTTCCCTGCCCGCATGTCGGATTCCATGACGCTCGCACTACGAGCAACGCGACGCGGCCGAGCTCGAAGTGACGGCTTCACCACGACGTGTCGAGACGTCGACGACGCATAGCGCGACGCTCGGAGATGCGCGTCGCGCGCTCGCGGTGACGACGCGCCGGCGTGCGCACTGCATCGCTAAGCCGTTGAAGAGACGCAGCTTGCACACGCGTCGACGTGTCGCGCTCGCGCGCGCGTCGCTCCGCGTCGCGCGCGAGTCCCGCGACGCGAACGAGGTCGATCCGCGGGGCGGGAAAGCGCCGGCGCGCGAGCTCTCGAAGGCGCTCATCGAGCGCGCACCAAACTCCCTCCGTTCTTTGATTTCATTCCCAGAACGGACACGTCACAGCCCCAGCGACGGGCCCGCGGAGGCCTCTCGCCGCGCGAAGGACCCCATCGAGGCGGCCCTGGCGGCCCCGCGGCGAGGGGTGCGATTGAAAATTCCTGAGGCGCGCGCGGCGCATTTCCACCACTGAGATGCAACAGCAGCGAGCGCTCGCCACCTCCACCGGCGACGCGTCGACGTTGTCCACACGCCATGCTCGCGCCGTCTCCGACCTCGCGCGACGCGCCCAGCGCTCGTCGGGTGCGAACACGAGTCGCTCCCGCTCGGCGAGTCGCAACGCGCTCGGCGCCCCAGCGAGACGGCGCCCCGTGGACGCGCGGCCTCCGCGCCGACACTCGCGGCGATCGCCGGCGACGCAGCGTCGCACGCCCTTCACGCGAAACGCAGCGCGCGCCCGGACCGCGAGGTCCGAGCGCGCGCTCGTGCGGGATCGGCCCGGGAGCTCCCCGGGCAGCGACTCAGGCGGGCTTGACGATCTTGCCGCTCTTGAGGCAGCGCGTGCAGATCTTCACGCGCGTGGCCACGCCATCGACCACGGCCCGCACGCGCTGGACGTTGGGCTTGAAGGTGCGCTTGGTGCGCCCGGTGATGCGCAGGCCCACGCCGCCCTTCTTCTTGGGCAGACCGCGGCGGGCGATGGTGCCGCCGGTGGCCGTTCCCTTGCCGCAATACTCGCAGACTCGTGCCATGGCTCGCTGAGGGGTCGCGCGCCCGAAGGGGCGCCTGTGGGGTCCTGAGGTGGTTCGGGGCGGGACCCCGGTCGAAGGGCGAAGAGGATAGCGGGCCCGGCGGAGCCGTGCAAGCCCCGCCCGGGCGCCGTCCCGGGAGGTGCCGCGCGGCGCCCGCCCCGGCCGCGCCGAGGGCCCCGGAACGCCGCGCGGGCCGGCGCGCGGAGGCGCCGGCCCGCGCGGCCGGGAGCGGAGCCCGCTCGAAGCTCAGAACAGCTCGTCCAGGGCGGCGGCGGCGCTCGAGGAGAAGTCGGCCGCGAGCCCTCGCGCGGGGTCCTCGTCGACGCGCTCCGCCTGGCGGCGGGTCATCTCCTGGAACAGCTCGCGCAGGCGTCCCTGGCTCTCCTCGGCGTAGAAGCGCACGAGGCCGAGGTTGCTGCGGTCGTCGAACACGATCGCGAAGAGCGCGCGGTCGCCGATCTGCGAGAGCTGGATGCTCTCGCGCGTGCCCTGGTGGAAGAGCGTGTTGAAGTCGTCCTCCCCCATCAGGCGCGCCATCTCGCGCGTGGCGGCGAAGGAGCCCGCGGCCAGCGCGGCGACGGACTCGGGCGACTCGCCCACCGACTCGCCGCGACGCGTCACGAGGTGACCGCCGCGATCGATCAGCATGGCGCAGCGCGCGCCGGAGAGCTCGAGGAAGCCGTCGAGCTCCTGCTCGATCTCGCTCACGTCCTCGGCGTAGAAGACCAGTTGGGCCTGGCGAAGCTTCTCGTCGTGCGTCATGACTGGCTCCTGATCAGAGGATCTGCAGAACGAAGCTGCCCAGCGCGGCGCCGAGGCCGATCGAGGCGACGACGATCAACACGGTCAACGCAGCGCTCTTGGGCTTGCCGCCCTTCGGCGTGGCGTGCGCTTCCTGGACCTTCGACGGGAAGGACTTGCTCGCCGGTGCGCGACGCGGCGGCGGACTGCCGCCGTCGGGGCGCATCATCGAGCCCGGGGTCGCCGGCCGGTTGGCCGGCGGCGTCTGCGGCTTCGCCGTCGCCGTCGCGGTCGCGGGCGGAGCCTGCGTCGGCGCGGGCGCCGCGGCCGGCGGCTGCGGCGGTACCGCCATGCTCAGCGAAGGCTGCGTCGGCGGTTGCTCCGGTGCCGGCGGCGTCGCGGGCTGCGCCATGCGCAGGCCGCCGCCGTCGCCCTCGCTGCCGCCCTTGAGCTGCAGACCGCCCAGCGCCTGCGGACCGGGCGTGGTCGCCGCGTTCTGCGGCGGCCGCGCGCCCTTGTCGGGAGCCTGCGCCTCGCTCGGCGCGGCCGCGCCCTGCAACGGCAGCGACGGCGCCTTGTGGAAGCCGGTCTGGCTCATGGAGATCGTCTGCCGCTGCGGCGCGGGAGCCGCGGCGGGCGCCGGCGCGCTCGGCTGCGCGGTCGCCGCCTGCGGCGCAGCGACGGGTTGCGCCGCGGGCGCGGAGGCGGGCACCGAGCTGCCGCTGCTCTTGTGCAGCGAGTCGAGCACGGCCGCGGCCAGCGCCTTCAGCGTCGGGAAGACGCCTTGACCGGTGTTGGCGATGGCCTCGAAGGCCGGGGCGCCGCGCTGGTTGAGCTTCTCCTCGAGCACCTCGATCGGGAGGGCGCCCGGGATGTCGCGCTTGTTGTACTGGATGACCAGCGGGATCTCCTCGGAGCTGCGGCCGTACTCCGACAGGTTCTCCTGCAGGTTGCGCAGCGACTCGAGGTTCTCCTCCATCATGTCGGGGGAGGAGTCCGCGACGAAGATCACCCCGTCCACGCCCTGCAGCACGAGCTTGCGCGTGGAGTTGTAGTAGACCTGTCCGGGCACCGTGTAGACCTGGAAGCACGTCCGCATGCCCGCGACCGTTCCCAGGTCGAGCGGCATGAAGTCGAAGAAGAGCGTGCGATCCCCATCGGTGCTGATGGAGGTGAGATCACCGCGGTTCGGCTCGGGGGCACGCTGGTGGATGACCTCGAGGTTGGTCGTCTTGCCCGACATGCCCGGGCCGTAGTAGACGATCTTCGCGTTGACCTGCTTCTGGGCGAAGTTGATCTGGACCATGCTTCCGTTCTCGGAGGTCTAGGGGACCTCGTTCCCCGTGGGGTGATTGGGCGCGTGCTCCGAGCGCGCGCTCGTCGGGTGGACCTCGGCTTCCGCGCCGGGGCCCTCTGCATCGACCGCCGAGGCGGTCCGACCGGGGTGGATCCCGGGAATCTCCTCGCTGTCGACAGCGCCGCGGTGGTCGCGGCGCAGCGTGCGTTGCAGCCGCGCCAGGGCGGCCTCCATCGGCAGGCGCAGCTCTTCCGGCAGCGCGCCGCGCTCGAGCTCGACCGAGAGCATCGCGCGCTCGCACACGAGCAGCACGAGCGTGCCGCGCGCCGCTTGCAGCACGAGGCGCGTCGGGGCGTTCCAGCTCATCGGGTCGACCGTACGCTGCACCTCGGCCAGCCAGCCGGCGACCAGGCCGGCGAAGGCGTTCACGTCGTCGGCCGAGTCGTGCCAGGCCGAGCCCTCCTCGCCGTCGCCGCGAGCCTCGTGCGAGTTCGCGTACAGGATCGGGACGCCGTCGTGCGCGATCAGCATCGCGCGACGCACGCCGGGGACGCAGATCAGGGGATCGAGGATCTTCTTCACGCTTGCACCTCGGGACGGGGGGTCACGCCCTCGAAGCGCGCCAGCTCGGCGAGCACCTCCAGGTGCTTGCGCGACGGCTGACGCTCGGTCCAGATGGCCGCCGCGCCGACGCTGCCGGGGCGCATGTGCAGGACACCGAAGTCGCCCTCGAAGCACACCTCGAGCGGCTGGCCCAGGCCCAGACGTCGCGCCGCCGAGCGGCTGGCGGAGACGAGCTCGCGCACGCCGCGCGCCTGGCGCTCGGCCGTCGCGCCCCGCGGCCCCTGCACGAGCGCCGTGCCGCCGCGCACGTAGAACGCGCCGCGCACGCCGATCTCGGCCGCGACCTCTTGCAGCGCGGGCCGCACGGCCTTGCTGCTGTTGCGCGAGTCCGAGTCGCTCTCGTCGTCGATGAAGCGACCCGTGCGCTCCACCTCGCGCAGGGCCGCGTCGAGGCTGCGCGTGCCGTCGGCCATCGAGGCGACGGTGCGGAAGCGCGCTTCGAGCGCGGGATCGCCGGGCTGCAGCTCGAGCAAGCGCGCCAGGCAGGTGCGCGCCTCGCTCCACGCGCCGCAGCGCGAGAAGATCGAGAGGCGCAGGTGGACCGGACGCGGGTCGTTGGGCTCGAGGCCCTGACACTCGGTCGCGAGGTCGAGCGCGCGACGCGCGTCGTCGCGCCGCCGGTCGGCGAAGTAGCGCTCGGTGCGCGCCTTCGCCTGGTAGTACAGCGCCTCGAACTCGCCGGTGGCGGCGTACCAGTCCGCGGCGGCCTGCTCGGCGCGCGACACGCGGCCGGACTGGAGCTGGATCTCGCAGAGCTCCTTCCAGTGCGCGGGGCGCGGGGCGCTCTTGAGCAGGCGCTGCAAGTCGCGCACGCGGTCCTCGCGGCGCAGGGAGGAAGCACGCTCGTAGAGCCGCGAGAGCTCGACGTCGCCGGGGAAGAGCTCGAGGCCCTCCTCGCAGACCTTGAGCACGTCGGCGAGCTGGTCGACCGACGCGTGGGCTTGCGCCAGGCTGACGTAGTTCTTCGCGGTGGGCTCGGCGGACAAGCGCTTGACCGCGGCGCGGACCTTGCCGCGGGAGAGGATTCGATCGAACATCACTTGCGCTGGTCGAGGAGCTCCTGAATGGCGACGACGTTGGCGCTGATGCGCTCGCGACGCTCCCAATCGGGGGCGGAGAGCTCGAGCGCGCGTTGGAACTGGAAGAGCGCGCCCTCGTACTCGGCGCGGTTGACGAGGTCGAGCGCCTTCAGGCGCGCGGCCTCGGCCATGGCCTGGCGTTGGTAGGCGAGTTGCTCGAGCTTGCGGTCGCGCTCGGCCTGCTCGGCCTCGAGCTTGTCGATGCGTTGGCGCAGGTCGCTGCGCTCCCCCACCGCGTTCATCATCCCGAGCCAGACCTTGTTGCCGTCGATGAGCTCGTCGAGGCCGGTCAGGCGCGCGCGCATGGCGCCGACGTCGCTCTCCCCGGCAGAGGGCAGCGCCGCGTAGCGCGAGCTGATGCCGCGCTCGCGCGCCACCACGCCGAAGATCGCCGCGGCGAGCACCAGGACGAACACCGCGCCCCGCGTCAGCCGCGAGCGCCGCTGCGTGGTCTCGATCTCCTGGTAGCGCAGGTCGCGGATCATGCGCGCCACGTCGCGGCGCGACTGGTCGTGCAGCAGGATCTCCTGCAACCACGGGATCGCGTCCATGGGGCGACCCTTCTTGACCTCTTCGTCGGCGCGGGCGAGGCAGCGGGCGATGAGCTCGTCCACTTCGCCGCAGCGACGCATCATGCTCGCCAGCTCTTGCTGGATGCCGCGATCCTCGGGCGCGTGCTGCGCGAGCAGCTCCATCAGCCCGCGAGCGCGCTCCTCCTCGCCGCGGTTCTCGAGCAGCACGCACAGGCGGCGCCCCTCGGCGGCGAGGGAGACCTTGTACATGCCGAGGATGTGCGGGTGGGCGAGGCCGAGGATCAGCAGCGCCTCGAGGCGCCGGACGTCGCCGGGGTCCTCGCAGAGGCTGTCCACCAGGGCCTTCCCGAAGGCCTCGGCCGTGCGGCGGTCGAACTCCTCGGCCGCGCGCTCCATCTGGGCGCGCAGACCGCCGGGTTCCCGAGCGCCGTCGATGGGCTCGGTGAGGGCCGCGACGACGTCGTCCACCAGGAGGTGCTCCTCCTTGATCATTGCTGAGGCGTTGCTCATGAGTGGGTGCGCGCTCTCCCGCGCTGCGGACGCTCCTCCCGCATTTCCCTGGCGTATCGGGCCCTGGGGACCCGGATCTGTAGACGACCCGCGGGACTCGCGCCGAAGCGGCGCGGCAGCGGAAGCGGCCCGACTCCCTCGGGGGAGGCGGGCCGCCGCTCGTGGGACCGAGGCGGCCCCGCGCGTCACTCGTAGACGGTGACCGAGGTGACCGCGACGGTGGTGTTGCCCGCGAGGTCGGCCAGGCCGGCCGCGATCTCGAGCTCCTCACCGGCGCCGAGGGCGTCGGAGAGCACCACGCGGTAGATGGCCTCGTCCTCGGTGGGCAGCACGCCCAGCACGACTTGACCCGAGCTGCCGGTCACGTCCCAGTTGAACTGGTTGGTGACGAAGGTCTCCTCGGGGGCCTCGCTGAACAGCACGTCGACGACCAGGCCGGTCGCGTCGAAGCCGTAGTTCGTGTACGCGCGGTCGACGGAGGGCGGCGTGGTGGTGTCGCCCGTCACGGCGCCGCTGAGGGCGACCGGGCCGACGATGGTGTTGCCGCTGAAGTCCTGCACGCCGCTGACCGTGACGGTCACGCTGGACGAGGCCTCGAGCTCGTAGCCCGCGTCGAGGAAGAAGTTGGCCGACATGTTCGTGCTGTCGTACCAGGCGCCCACGCCCGTGATGCCGACCGGCGCGCCGCCGTTGGTCACGGAGTAGTTGGCCGGGTCGAGGCAGGTCGAGAGCTCGGTCGGCTCGTCGAACACGATCGAGATCCAGTCCCCGCCGGCGCCGGCGACCGCGGTCCCGCTCACCGAGGTGAGCAGCGGGGCCGAGGACTCGAACGCGAGCACCTGGTCGAAGGTCGCGCCGCCGTGGTTGCCGGCCAGGTCGACCACGTCGTACGCCAGCGGCGTGCCAGCGCTCGTGTTGGTCGAGAAGGTCAGGCGCACGACGGTCGGGCCGATGAGCGTGGCCAGCGTCGGGAAGTTGCCGGAGTTCCAGTTCCAGCGCGCCTCGTCCTCGGCCAGCGTCGGGTCGAGCGCCTCGTTGGCGAAGACCAGCAGCGAGTCGGGGTTGGCGCGGTCGACGAAGATCTTGCCGGGGCCGACCACGGGGCCGGTGCTGATGTCGCCCTGCACGGCCTCGCCGAGGCTCGTGGCGGGCGCGCTCAGCTCGACACCCTGCGCGGTACGCAGGCCGGTCACGGTGAAGTCGTAGGTGTCGCCGGACTGCACCGAGTCGGCGGTGGCGCCGTCGAGCAGGATGCTGACGGTCGAGTCACCGTCGAAGGTGAAGGTGGCCTGCGAGAGGTCCAGCGAGCTGCCGCCGCTCGCGACGTCGTAGTTCGCCGGGTCGGTAGCGCCCCAGGGGTTGATCGCGCGGTCGAAGACCACGGTGATCTGGTCGTTGCGCTCGCCCGAGACCGCGACGAGCGGCGAGGCGGGCAGGTTGAGCCCCGGCTCGTTGGCGTCCTCGACGTCCAGCGGCAGCAGGCTCGCGGGGAACATCTCGTTGCCGGCGAGGTCGGTGCCGTACGCGACGGTCAAGAGGTCGGTCGGGTCGACGGTGAAGCCGAAGACCAGGCGCACGCCCAGGCCACCGTCGAGCACGGTCGCGCCCGTCGGGCTGCCCTTGAGCGCCGCGCCGCTCGTGTAGAGCTCGTAGCGCGTGCCGTCCTCGTTCGTGGTCGGGTGGAACAGGCTGTCCGTCCCGTCCATGTGCTCGCTGAAGTAGAGCACGACCTCGTTCGTCGCCGACGCCTCCTTGTAGGCCCAGTGGGCGTACGGACGGTTGGACTCCACCGACACGTTGCCCGTCAGCGAGGTCGCCGGCAGGGCGTTGTCGGAGATGTCGGTCATCGTCGCGAGCGTCACGCGGAAGTCGTCGCCGCTCTTGAAGAACATGCCGTTGCCCGCATCGAACGTCAGCGTCGCGCGGCGCGCGGTGTCGTCGTAGCTGATCGTGGAGCCGGTCACCGTCAGCGCCGTGCCGATGGGCGACTCGACGGTCCAGTACGCGGTGTTCTCCACCTCGGCCTGCACCATGTTGTCGTCGAAGAACACCATCACGGTGTCGTTGTCGGCGCCCTCGGCGCCCACGGCCGACGCGGAGAGCGCGGTCGGCGCGGTGGTGTCGGTCGAGGTGATCGCGATGCCGGTCTGGGCGCTGCCCATCGCGTTGCCCGCCAGGTCGGCCTGGCTGGCGACGTCGAGCGTGTTCGTGCCGGGCACGGCCGGGCCGCCGGTCACGGTCAGGCGCACCACGTCGGGCGTGCCGAGCAGGTTCGCGCCGCTGACGGTGAGGCCGGAGACGGTCCAGTTGCCGAGGGTCGCCACGGCGGTGCCGTCGAGGTCCTCGGAGAAGGTCACGTCGAGCGTCTGGCCGCTCGGGTCCTGCACGCGGTTCTGCACGACGCTGGTCACCGTCGGCGCGGTCGCGTCGCCGCCGACGAGGCCGTTCGCCACCTGGCTGAAGGTCTCGCCGTCGACCTCGAGCACGTTGGAGGCGGTCAGCACCCAGGTGGTGCCGTTGACCATGTCGAAGTCGAGGTCGATGCGCAGGCTCTTGCCGGCGAAGTCGTAGGTCAGCGTCTGGTTCGCCATGGTGACCGGGTTGCCGTCCACCACGAGGGCCCAGTTGGCGTCGTCGGCCGCCGAGGTCGCGTCGAACGCCTGGTCGAAGGTCGCCACGACGTAGTCACCGCCCTGGTTCGCCACGGTCACCGCGTCCGACGAGTCGTACGCGTTGGCCACCGGCGTGGGCTGGAAGACCGCCTGGTTGAAGGTGCCGACCGTGTTGCCGTGAGCGTCCATCATGTTGCTCACGTCGATCGTGTGGACGCCGGGGATGACCGGCTGCGAGAAGCTCACGCGCAGGAGGCCCGCGCTGGGCTGGCTCACCGACGTCGCCACGTTCGGGAGGGCGACGCCGAAGTTCGAGACGACCTCGCTGAAGGTCGGGTCCATCGCCTCGTCCCACTGGAAGTCGACCACGCGGCCGTACTCGTCCTCGGTGAGGTTCTGGTTCACCGTCAGCAGCATCGGCGCGGTGGAGTCACCGCTCGCCGTGCCCGCCACGGGCGAGGTCGACAGCGCCACGTCGGCCACGCTCGTCAGCGCGCTGGCCGCGAGGGTGAAGCTCGAGTGCAGGCTGGCGCTCGCGCCGAGCGTGACGCTCATCACCTGCGTGGCCGGGTCGAGGTCGAACGTCGAGTCCGACAGGTCGACCGCGGTGCTGCCCAGCGTCAGCGTCCAGCTCGCGGGGTCCTCGGCGTCCGCCTCGACCACGCGCGGACCGCTGAAGGTCACCTCGAGGGTGTCCGCGCCCAGGCCCGTGCCCATGCTCGAGTCGGTGATCGTGAAGGTCGGCGCGCTGCCGTTCGTCGTCGTGACGCCGCTCGTGCCGTCATCGATGCCGGGCACGCCCGACACGCTGACTTGGTGGCTCGGCGTCACGCGCGCGTCCCAGGTCACGGTCGCGCTGGTGCCGCTGACCGAGACGCCCGTCGCGCTCTGGCCTCCGTCCGCGCTGAAGTTGCCCGCCGTGACCGTGCCGGGCGCCTGGGTGAAGGTGACGACCGTGGTGGTGCCGTCGGGGTCCAGCGTCAGGTTCTGGACGACGCTGTCCAGGCCGCCGTTCACGCCGGCGCCTCCGCCGGAGCAGCCGGCGAGCCACAGGGGAAGTCCGCAGAGGAGGGTCCAGCAGGTGTGTTTCCCGAGCTTCATTTGGGAGCCTCAGAGCTTCTCGAATCGTAGGGACGATCCCGACGCGACCTCGGCGGGGAGCGGCGCGGGGGGAACGGGTCGAATGGACGCGCCGCGCCCCTGGGGTCGGGGCATGGCTGGCCGGGGTATCGACGCTCGTCCGGAGCGGCCTGAAGCCAACCACCCCAATCCGTGCGGGCCGGCCGCCCCCGGCGACCGGCCCGCTCCCGTCCCGCGCGCGGCGGGTTCGCGCCCGCGGCTCAGTGGATGAGCAGGTCCACCGTCGTCTCGCCGAAGACGAGCTGCCCGCCCACGCGGTGCGCGGCCTGCAGCGCGTAGCGCGAGCCGACCAGCCCCGGGCTCGTGCCGAGGCCCACGGCGAGCAGGGACTCCCCCGTCGCGTCGACGGGCCGCGCCCACACGTGCAGGCGCGCGTCGCGGGCCAGCGCGAGCTGGCCGAGGGCTCCGGGCGGGGCCCAGGGCGCGCCGGCGCGCACGCCCGCCAGATAGAGGGCGAGGTTCGCCCCGGGCCGGCGGGCCGCCGCCTGCAGGCTGCCGCCCAGGCGAGTCGGCGCGAGCAGGGTCAGGTCGCGCTCGCCGGTGTCGTAGAGCCGCACCTCCCCCGTGCTGCTGGCCAGGTTGGCGTGCAGCCCCTTCGTCACGACCGCCAGCCGCGTGCCCGTCGCGTCGAGGTCGAGGTCCATCGCGCTGCCGGGCAGGTCGAGCGTCCACACCGCGGACGCGCTCGGCACGTCGTAGAGCACGACCTCGGGGGCCGCGTCGCCCTTGCCCCACGAGGCGAAGGCCGCGCGCGCGCCGTCCCGCGACAGACGCACGCCGGCCGGCGCGTTCTGCAGGCCGCCGGGCACGCCCTGCCACGCGTCGCTCACGACGAGCGCGTTCGTCGCCGCGTCGAGCACCTCGTAGCGCAGGTTGTCGCGCGCCTGGAAGCGCCACCACGCGACGGCCCAGGTCTGCGCGTTCGCGGAGATGCCGACGCGCGCCGCGACCTCGTCGGCGGGGCCGCCGCGCGTCGTGAGCTCGAGCACGGCGCCGGGCACGTGCTCGAGCACGCGCACGAGGCCGACGCCGCCCACCACCAGCCAGTGCCCCGCCCCGTCGAAGGCGAGCGAGGCCGGCGCTGGCGCGTAGACCTGGTCGTGCTCGACCGCGCCGTCGGGCGCGAGCAGCACGAGGCGCGCGTCCACGACGAGCGCGGTGCAGGAGCCGTCCGCCGCGAGCGCGAGCGGCCCGAGGCTCGCGCCGGCGAGGTCGGTGCGCGCGAGCAGCGCGCCCGTCGCGCCGTCGAGCCGGTCCACGCGCACGCGGCCGAGCTGGTCGTCCCACGCCGCGACCACCACCACCGCGCCCGCGTCGTCGCAGCCGAAGCGCGCCGGCCCGTTGGCCGTGAAGCCGAGGTCGTGCGTCCACACCGGCGCGAAGGGCGCGCCCTGCGCCGCGGCGAACAGGTCGCGGCGCGCGACCTCGGTGCGCCGGTGGAAGATGTCGGGGTCCTCGCGCTGCGTGAGCGTGAACAGTCGCGCGGCGTCGTCGCCGGCCGCGACGTCCACGAGGTCGACGCCCGCGCCGAGCGTCGCGTCGAGCTCGCTGGGCAGGACCGCGCCGGAGCCCGGCACGTCGTACGCCCCCACGCGCTGCGCGCCGGTGCCCGCGCCGACCCACACGAGCCCGTCGTGCGCCCCGAACGCGACGTGCGTGGGGATCCACGGAGTGAGCAGGTCGGCGCCGTCGAGCCAGCGCAGGCCGGGGGCGAACGGCCCCTGCGCGGCGGCGACCGAGGAGAGGACGAGGGCGGCGAGGAGGGCTCGGGCGGCCCGCGGGGCGTGGTCGTGCATGGGCGGGGAGGCGGTCCTGACGAAGCGCTCCCGCGGCGGCGGTGCCCTTCGGAGAAGCCTACCCCCCCATCCCCGCCGCGGTCGGGCCTTGGCCCGGCGCCCGCGATGCACTACCCTCTCCGCCTGGAACACCGCAGGTCTGCGGGAGAGCTCCGGGGGCGCGCGCCGCTCGGACGCCGAAGGGGCAAGCCCGAGTGGGCGAAACTCTCAGGCACCAGGACCCAGACCTGATCCACTCCTGGACGCTGGCGACGACGCGGGGACCGCCCCGCGCGCACGGGGGACAGGGGCGCCATCGCCCGGGGCGACCCGCCCCACTCCCCCTCGACGGCCGCCCCTTCGCGACGCGGCCCCAGCCACGCACGTCCATGCGACAGACCCCCCTGCACGACGTCCACGTCCGCCTCGGCGCCAAGATGGTCGAGTTCGGCGGTTGGCACATGCCGGTGCAGTACGGCTCGATCCTCGACGAGACGCGCTGCGTGCGCGAACGCGCCGGCCTGTTCGACCTCGGCCACATGGGCCGCATCTCGATCACCGGCCCCGACCGCGTCGCCTGGCTCGACCGCCTCTGCACGAACTACGTCGAGCGCATCCCCGACGGCTCGATCCGCTACACGTTGATGTGCCGCGCGGACGGCAACCCGATCGACGACCTGCTCGTCTACAAGGGCGCCGACGAGGTGTACCTCGTCGTCAACGCGTCGAACACCGACGCGGTGCTCGCGTGGATGGAGGAGCAGCGCGCGGGCTTCGACGTCGAGATCGACCACCGCACGTCGCGCGAGACGATGATCGCGCTGCAGGGCCCCGCCGCGCTCGAGGTGCTCGCGACCGTCACGACCGACTGCGACCTCGGCAAGCTCGGCTACTACAAGTACACCTTCGGCACCGTCTGCGGCCGCGCGAACACGCGCATCAGCCGCACGGGCTACACGGGCGAGAACGGCTTCGAGCTGTACTTCCCCAACGCGGAGGCGGAGGGCATCTGGCAGGCGCTCGCCGACGCCGGCGCGGCGGCGGGCGTGCAGCCCATCGGCCTCGGCGCGCGCGACACGCTGCGGCTCGAGGCGGGCATGCCGCTGTACGGCCACGAGATCGACGCCGCGCACAACCCCGTCGAGGCCGACCTCGGCTTCGCGCTCTCCTTCGTCCAGGAGAAGGGCGACTGGATCGGGCGCGACGCGCTGCTCGCCGTGCGCTCCGCGCCGACGCGTAAGCTCGTCGGCCTCGTCACCGACGGCCCGCGCGTGCCGCGCCAGGGCTACAAGCTGTTCCACGCCGACCACGAGGTGGGCGAGGTGGTCAGCGGCGCCGTCTCCCCCACCCTGAACACGAACATCGGCACGGCCTACGTGCCGACGGACCTCGGCAACCCCGGGACCGAGCTCCAGATGGACGTCCGCGGCAAGCGCCAGACGGTCGTCCTGCGCGAGCTGCCCTTCTACTCGCGCACGCGCAAGTAACGCGGAGCCGCGCGCCGCGGCTCCACCGACCCCCAGCCACCCCAACCCGAGCGCCGAGCGCTCCACGACCCATGCGCCCCAACGACCGTCACTACCTGCCCTCGCACGAGTGGATCAAGATCACCGGCGACACCGCGCTGATCGGCATCACGGACTTCGCCGTGGACGAGCTCTCCAGCGGCAACGAGGGCGACCTCGTGTACTGCGACCTGCCCGAAGTGGGCCGCACGCTCGAGGACGGCGAGACCTTCGGCGAGATCGAGTCGGTCAAGGCCGTCGCCGACCTCAACACGCCGCTCGCCGGCGAGGTCGTCGAGATCAACCCGGCCATCGAGGACCACCTCGAGATCCTCTCCGAGGACCCGTGGGATCGCGGCTGGCTGATCAAGATCAAGCTCGCCACCAAGGACACCTCCAAGCTCCTGGACGCCGAGGGCTACGAGGCCCTGCTCGCCAGCCAGAACTGACAGCGCGGGCCCGCCCGCACCACGACGACCATGCCCTTCATCCAGAACACCGACGCCGACCGCGCAGCGATGCTCGCGGCCGTGGGCGTGAAGACCCTCGAGGACCTCTTCGAGGGCATCCCCGCGGAGCTGCGCCACAAGGGCCCGCTGCCGATCGACGCGGGCCTGTCCGAGGACGAGCTGTGGAGCGAGCTGCAGGAGCTGGCCTCCTGGAACTCGACCACGACCGCCGGCTGCTTCCTGGGGGCGGGCATGTACCGCCACTGGTGGCCGCGCGTGGTCGACGCGCTGCAAGGCCGCCAGGAGTTCGTCACGGCGTACACGCCCTACCAGCCCGAAGCCAGTCAGGGCACGCTGACGGCCTTCTTCGAGTTCCAGACCATGGTCGCGGCGCTCACGGGCATGGAGGTCGCCAACGCGTCGATGTACGACGGCTCCTCGGCCGCGGCCGAGGCGGTGGTGATGGCCGCGAACCTGACGCGCGGCCGCGACAAGGTGGTGGTCTCGCGCGGCGTGCACCCGCACACGCGACGCACGATCACGACCTACCTGGAGTGGACCGGGCTCGAGGTCGTCGAGGCGCCGCTGGGCGCGGACGGCCGCACCGAGCTCGGCGGTCTGCTCGACGACAAGACCTGCGCGCTCGTCGTGCAGTCGCCCAACACGCTGGGCGTGATCGAGGACGGCGCGGCGCAGGCCGCCGCGGCCAAGCAGGCCGGCGCGATCTCGGTCGCGTGCGTCTACCCGATCGCGTTGGGCCTGCTCGAGAGCCCCGGCGCGCAGGGCTTCGACGTCGCCGTCGGCGACGGCCAGTCGCTGGGCGTGCCCACCGCGTTCGGCGGCCCGTCGTTCGGCCTGTTCGCCACGCGCCTCGCCAACGTGCGGCGCATGCCCGGCCGCATCGTCGGGCAGACCGTCGACGGTCAGGGACGGCGCGGCTTCGCGCTGACCTTCCAGACGCGCGAGCAGCACATCCGCCGCGCCAAGGCGACCAGCAACATCTGCACGAACAACGCGCTCATCGCGCTGCGCGGCGCCATCTACATGGCCGCCGCCGGCCCGGCGGGTCTGCGCGAGGTGGCCGAGCACTGCCTGGCCAAGACGCAGTACGCCGCGCGCGAGCTCGAGGCCCTGCCGGGCTTCTCGCTGCGCTACGGCGCCGGCGCGTCGTTCAACGAGTTCGTGCTCGACTGCCCCGTGCCCGCGGCGCAGGTCAACCGCGCCGTCGACGCGGCCGGCATGATCGGCGGCTTCGAGATCGGCCGCTGGTACCCCGAGCTGGGCCCCAACGCCCTGCTCCTGGCCTTCACCGAACTCACCACGCGGCGCGAGATCGACGCGCTCGTGCGCACCCTCGCTCCCCTGGCCGCCGCCGCGACCGTCGCCTGAGCCCGCCCGCCATGAACAAGGACCTCCTGCTCTACGAGAAGAGCCAGCCCGGCCGGCGCACCCTGCGCCTGGGGCGGCTCGACGTCCCTGCGGCCGACCTCTCCGCGCTGCCCGCCGGCGCGCTGCGCCGGACGCCGCCCGACCTGCCCGAGCTCGGCGAGCTCGAGCTCGTGCGCCACTACGTGCGCCTGTCGAAGAAGAACGTGTCCATCGCGGACAGCTTCTACCCGCTCGGCTCGTGCACGATGAAGTACAACCCCGTGCTCAACGAGGCCGCCACCGCGATCCCGGGCTTCAACGCGATCCACCCGCTGCAGGACTCCGGCCGCGTGCAGGGCGCGCTCGCCGTGATGAAGCGCGTCGCCGACGCGCTCGCCGCGGTGACCGGACTCCCGGGCGTCACGCTGCACCCCGCGGCCGGCGCGCAGGGCGAGCTGACCGCGCTGCTCGTCGCGCACCGCCACTTCGTCGAGACCGGCCAGAAGCAGCGCAAGATGGTGCTGATCCCCGACTCGGCGCACGGCACCAACCCGGCCTCGGCCAGCATCGCCGGTCTGCAGGCGGTCGAGGTCGCCTCGGGCCCCGACGGCCTGGTGGACCTCGACGACCTGGCCGCGAAGCTGGGTGAGGACACGGCGGTCTTCATGATCACCAACCCGTCCACGCTGGGCCTCTTCGAGACGAAGATCGCGAAGATCAGCGAGATGGTCCACGCCGCCGGCGGCCTCGTCTACATGGACGGCGCCAACCTCAACGCCATCCTCGGCGTGGCGCGCCCGGCCGACTTCGGCGTCGACATGATGCACATCAACCTGCACAAGACCTTCTCGACGCCGCACGGCGGCGGGGGTCCGGGCGCGGGGCCGATCTGCGTCACGCAGGAGCTCGAGCGCTACCTGCCCTCGCCGCGCGTCGTCGAGGAGGAGGGCGGCCTGCGCCTCGACTACGACACGCCGTACTCGATCGGCATGCTGCGCGGCTGGGCCGGCAACTTCGGCGTGCTGCTGCGCGCCTACTGCTACATCCGCCGCCTCGGCGCGGAGGGCCTGCTGCGCGTCGCGCAGAACGCCGTGCTCAACGCGAACTACCTGCGCGTGAAGCTGCGCGGCGCGTTCCACGTGCCGTACGACCGCATGTGCATGCACGAGTTCGTGTGCAACACGAAGAACCAGCGCGAGCAGGGCATCCACGCGGTCGACGTCGCCAAGCGCCTGATCGACCTGGGGCACCACCCCATGACGATCTACTTCCCGCTCGTCGTGAGCGAGGCGATGATGATCGAGCCGACCGAGACCGAGGCGAAGGAGACGCTGGACGCGTTCGTCGCGGACATGCTGCTCATCGCCGAGGAGGCCAAGCACGAGCCCGAGAAGCTCCACGCCGCCCCGGTCACCACGCCCGTCGGCCGCCTCGACGAGGGCCGCGCGGTGAAGGACCCGGTGCTGTGCTACACCTGCTCGCACTGACGTGCCGCGCACCTGGCGCCTGATCACCACCTGGGGCGCGCCGCCCGCCTTCAACATGGGCCTCGACGAGGCCCTGCTGGAGCGGCGCGACGCGCCCCCGACCTTGCGCTTCTACTCCTGGTCGCCCGACACCCTCTCGCTGGGCTACTTCCAGCGCTGGGCGGACGTGCCGGGCACCGCGCGCGCCGGCGCGGTCGTGCGCCGCATCACCGGCGGCGGCGCGATCCACCACGTGAACGAGCTGACCTTCTCGTTCAGCGCGAGCGCCGACGACCCGCTCTACGTCGGCAAGGTGGCCGACTCCTACTGCCGCGTGCACAAGGCCATCGCGGCGGCGCTGGCCGGGCTGGGCGTCGAGGCCACGCTCCTCTGCGACGGGGCCGCAGCGTCGGACGTCGCGGGCACCGGCATGTGCTTCCACGCCGGGACGCCGCAGGACCTCGTCTGGGGCGGTCGCAAGGGCGTCGGCTCGGCGCAGCGTCGCACCGGCGGGCGCGTGCTGCACCACGGCTCGATCAAGCTCGGCACATCGCCGCTCGAGGGCGACATCGCGACGCTGCGCGAGGCCGCGCCGGGCCTCGACGCGGGCGCGCTCGCGCCGCGCCTGCTCGACGCGTTCCGCGAGCACCTCGACCTCGCCTTCGAGGTCGGCGTGCCCACGCCCGAGGAGCGCGAGCGCGCGCGCGAGCTCGGCGCGCGCTACGTCGACCCGAGCTTCCTGCGCCGGCGCTGAACGGCGCGGTCGCGATCCGCGCGAGGCGGACGTCGCCTACGCGTCGCGCGCGGCGCGCAACGCCGCCAGCCACTCGGCCAGGTCGCGCGGCGTGGGCGCCTCGAAGACCAGCTCCGCGCCGCTGACGGGGTGCCGCAGCGCGAGGCGCTCGGCGTGCAGGAGCTGGCGGCGCGCGACCGGCGCGCCCGCGGGCGCCGGCGCCGCGTGGGAACGTCGCGCCTGGTAGACGCGGTCCCCCACCACGGGACAGCCGATCGAGGTCAGGTGCACGCGGATCTGGTGCGTGCGGCCGGTCTTGGGCTGCGCGGCGAGGTGGCTGTAGCCCGCGAAGCGCTCGCGCACCTCGTAGTAGGTCTCGGCCGCGCGCCCGCCCTCCTCGAGGTCGAGCACGGCCACGCGGTCGGCCGAGCGCGGGTCGCGCCCCAGCGGCGCGGTGATCCAGTCGCTGTCGAAGCGCGGCTCGCCGTGCACGAGCACCTGGTAGGTCTTCTCGACCTCGCGCTCGCGGAACTGCCGCAGCAACTCGTCCAGCGCCGCCTGCGTGCGGCCGAGGACGATCACGCCGCTCGTCTCGCGGTCGAGGCGGTGCACGACGCCGGGGCGGTCCTCGCCCTGCACGGAGGGCAGCTCGCCGTAGCTCGCGCGCGCCAGCTCGGCCAGGCTGCGCTCGCCGCCGCGCTCCGTGCGGTGCGTCAGCAGGCCGGCCGGCTTGTTCACGACGACGAGGTGCTCGTCCTCGTAGAGCACGTCGAGCGCGCGGCGCGCCTCCTCGGGCGCCGGCGGCGCGGGCGCGCGCGGCAGGCCCAGGCACACCTCCGCGCCCGCGGCCACCGGCGTGCCGGGCTTCGTGACGACGACGCCGTCGACGCTGGCCGCGCCGGCCTTGATCGCCGCCGCCAGGCGCGAGCGCGAGCGCCCCGCGCAGCGCGCCACGAGCGCGGCGTCGAGGCGCGCGCCGTCGAGCTCGCGCGGTACGCGGAAGCTCAGGATCTCGACGTCTTCGTCCACGCCGCGCAGTCTAGCCGCTGCCCGCGTCGCGCCCCAGCGTCCACTTCCATCGCCCCCGCGAGGTTGCTACATAACGAGGAACGCCATGGAGACGCACAAGCCCCACGTCCTGCTCATCGACGACGAACGCGCGACCATCGAGCTCATGGGCGCCGTCCTCGGCACCCAGGGCTTCCAGGTCACGCTGTGCCACACGGCGCGCGAGGCCTGCCACCTGCTCGACACGCTGCGCTTCGACGCCGTCGTCACCGACGTGGTGTTCGAGGGCCGCGCGGAGGGCGCCGACCTGCTCGCGCGCTGCCGCGAGGCGCAGCCGGACGCCGTGGTCGTGCTGATGACCGGCTACCCGGCCGTCGACGCGGCGGTGTCGGCCATCAAGAGCGGTGCCACCGACTACCTGCAGAAGCCCGTGGACCCGATCGTGCTCGGCGCGATGGTCCACAAGTCGCTGCGCGAGCGCCAGCTCGACGTCGGCCGCGGGCGCCTCGCCTTCTCCGAGATGGTCGACATCGTCTCGGGCATGGTGGCGAACACGATCGAGCGCGTGGACCCCTACACCGCCGGTCACGGCGAACGCACGCGCCGCTACTGCCGCATCCTCGGCGAGCGCTTCGGCCTCGAGCAGCACACGCTCGAGCGTCTGGAGCTGGGCGCCATCGCGCACGACTACGGCAAGATCTACCTCGACGACCTGGGCTTCCTGACCAAGCAGGGCCCGCTGACGCCCGAGGAGTACCGCGAGGTGCAGCGCCACCCCGAGCTCGGCGCGCGCATGCTCGGCGACCACCCGCACCTCGAGGACGTCTGCAAGTACGTCGCGGAGCACCACGAGAAGTGGGACGGCAGCGGCTACCCGCGCCGCCTGCGCGAGGACGAGATCTCGCTGCCCGGCCGCATCCTGGGCGTCGTGGAGGTCTTCGACTCGCTCTCGACCAAGCGCTCCTACAAGGACGTCTGGGAGCTGCCCAAGACGCTGCAGTTCTTCGAGGCCCAGCGCGGGCGCGCCTTCGACCCGCGCGTGCTGGACGAGTTCCTGGCCCTGCTCGAGGTGCACGGCGAGGAGTGGATCGCGGCCCCCCAGCGCGACCTGGAGGCCGCCGGAGTGCGCCCGCCGGGCTAGCTGTCCTGTCCAGGCCCCCCCGCCCGGCCGCGGTAGGGCCGGGCGCCGGTGGATCACGGCGGGCGGCTTGTGGATCGGGAGGTGCGGCGTAACATCTCACGCCCTGCGGGATAGGAGCCGGGCCGCGGAGCCTCGCCGCGTCCGCCGGCTCCTCGCCCTCCACCCCCCTCTGCGCGACGGCCTCCCGCAGCCGCGCCGCCGCGCCCACGCCCCTCGGGTCCGCCTCAGGAAGCGCTCATGCTCCACTCCACCCTGCCCTTCGTCGCTCTCGCCCTCCCGCTGCTCCTGCCCGGCGCGCCTGCCGGGTCCGCGCAAGAGGCGCCGCCGCCGGGTATGGTGCTCATCGAGGGAGGCAACACGAAGGTCGGGACGGAGTTCAAGGACCTGACCAAGATGCTGGAGGACAACCCCCAGCTCGTCGCCAACGCCGGCGGCTTCCTGGCCGAGGTCCCCCAGCACACGGTCAAGGTCGACGACTGCTACGTCATGGTGACGGAGGTCACCAACGAGCAGTACCGCGCCTACGTCGAGGCGACCAAGTCCCGCCCGCCCTTCCTGTGGGGCAAGGACGCGATCGACGTCGCGCGCAACGAGTTCCTGCAAGCCGACGCCGAGCGCCGCCGCAAGGCCAAGGAGGAGGGCCGCGATCCCGGCGAGCGCCAGGTCTTCGACGAGGCCGAGTGGTGGACGCGCAACTGGAAGGACGCCGAGTGGGAGATGCCCAAGGACCTCGCGACCAAGCCCGTCGTCTACGTCGACTACCAGGACGCGCGCGGCTACGCGGAGTGGGCCGGCCTGCGCCTGATGACCGAGGAGGAGTACGAGCGCGCCTGCCGCGGCAACACGGAGCGCCTGTACCCGTGGGGTGACGAGTTCAAGGCCGGCGCGCAGGCGGCGACCAACGAGATCGCCGGCGTGAGCGACGTGTACGTCGTGGGCAGCTTCGCCGAGGGGGCCGACCCCGAGGGCGTGATGGACCTCGCCGGCAACGTCTGGGAGTGGACCAGCTCGAAGTACGAGGCCTACCCCGGCTGGAGGCACAAGAAGTTCTCCATCGGAAAGGGCGACCGCAAGAAGGAGATCGACACGCCGCCGGCGTGGAGCCCGGACCGCCGCGTGGTGCGCGGCGGCTCGATGCAGAACAGCCGCTTCTACGCGCGCTGCACGACGCGCGGCGGCTTCGACCGCTTCCAGCAGGCGAGCGCGCTCGGCTTCCGCTGCGCCGCGACCGCGAAGCAGGGCTTCGACTTCGCCGTCGCGAAGGAGAACGCGATCCCCAACCACATCCGTCCGCAGTCCGACGACGGCCCGGTCGAGTACGACCCGAACCAGGTGATCGCGCTCGACCGCTGGATGACCAGCGAGACGAACTGCAAGGTGCCCGGCTACGCGGTCATCCAGAGCTACGACTACATCCTGTTCACGCCCACCAAGGAGCTGCCCATCACGGGCATGGCCGACATCACCAAGGGCTCGCGCAACGACGAGGTCTTCCACCTGGGCTTCCTCGCCACCAGCCGCGACATCGTCGAGCCGGCGCTGCCCGCGGGCACCTACCTCGTCGCCCTGCGCGGCGCGGGCGCCGCGGGCAAGGGCAAGGCGGCCGAGCAGCCCGCCGGCCAGGAGGGCGAGGAGCCCGGCCAGGAGGGCGGCGACGCGGGCGCCAAGGACGACTCGGGCCTGCACCTGCGCGACCTCGTGCCGCTCGACGAGCACGTCGAGAACTTCATCTTCTTCGACATGACCGGCGCGCCGGTGGCCGCGGTGCCGCTGAGCGGCTCGGAGTACGTCAACCCGATGGCGTCGAGCCTGGCGATCGTCGAGCGCGAGCTCGTCATCCCGGCCGAGAAGAAGGGCGACGACCCGACGATCGTGAAGCAGAAGTGGCTCGACCTGACGCTGTTCGGCAAGGGCAAGTCGCGCAAGGGCGTCAAGACGACGCTGTCGCTGCGCTTCGCGGACGGCCTGCTCGAGGGCGACTGGCGCTAGGCGTCCGCGGGTAGCGCGACGACGACGCGGGGGGCGTCGCCCGAGCCGGGCGACGCCCCCCGCGCGCTTCGCGCCGGCCGGGTCACATGCCGGCCAGGTTCTCCTGCAGCATCGAGAGCTCGAGCTCGAGCTCGGTGCGCCGCTCGCGGTCGGCCTGCACGAGCGCGGGGTCGGCGCTCTCGACGAAGCGCGGGTTCTCGAGCTTCTTGAGCAGGCCCTGGAGCTGGCCGTCGAGCTTGGCGCTGCGCTTCTGCATCACGTCGCGCAGGGCGCCCAGGTCGACCTCGTCGCCCAGCGGCACGAAGACCTGGATCGAGCCGGCCACGGCCGAGACGCAGCTCGCCGGCCGCGTCAGACCCTCGCCCACCTCGTAGCTCTCGAGCCACGCCATGGCGCGCACGGCGGCGGCGTGCTCCTCGAGCGCGCGGCGCTGCGCAGCGGTCGTCGTCGCGATCTGCGCGCGGATCGGCGTGCGCTCGCCGAGCTGCGTCAGCATGCGCACCTGGCGCACGGCGCGCACGACCTCCTGGATCAACGCCATGTCGGCCTCGGCCGCGGCGTCGTGCGCGAGGCCCGCGGCGTCCGGCCACGCGCTGTTCATCAGCATCGCCCGCGCGCCGTCGCCCAGCGCGTCGCCGAGCGCCTCCCACAGGACCTCGGTCATGTAGGGCGTGAACGGGTGCAGGAGCGCCAGCACGTCGCCGAGCACGCGCGCGAGGATGCCGCGCACCGCCGGCCCGGTCTCGTCGGCCGGGTTGGTGAAGCGCGGCTTGGCGAGCTCGAGGTACCAGTCGCAGAAGTCGTTCCAGACGAAGCGGTAGACCTCCATCGCCGCGTCGTTGAAGCGGTAGGCGTCGAGCGCCTCGCTCATGCTCGCGATCGTCGCCTGGAGCCGCGAGAGGATCCAGCGGTCCTCCAGGCGCGCCGCGTCGGCCGAGGTGCCCGCGCCGCGCTCGCCGGCGAGGTTCAGCAGCACGAAGCGCGCGGCGTTCCAGACCTTGTTGCCGAAGCGGAAGCCCTGGTCGATCCAGTCCGGCCGCGCGTCGGGGTCCTTCGCGAGGTCGCTGCGGTACTTGGTCTCGCCGGTCAGCTTGGTGCCCTGCCCCTCCTTGGTGAGCAGGATCAGGCTGTAGCGCACCGCGTCCGCGCCGAAGCTCTGGATGCGCTCGACCGGGTCGACGCCGTTGCCGGCCGACTTGGACATGCGCTTGCCCTTCTCGTCGAGCACGGTCGCGTGGATGTTGCAGACCGAGAACGGGCAGCGCTCCGCCTCGGGCAGGTGATCGCAGAACTCGTAGCCCGCCATCACCATGCGCGCCACCCACAGGTAGATGATCTCGCTGGCGGTCGAGAGGAACTGTGTCGGGTAGAAGCGCTTCAGGTCCTCGGTCGCCTCGGGCCAGCCGAGCGTCGCGAAGGGCCACAGCCACGACGAGGCCCACGTGTCGAGCACGTCGGCGTCCTGCGCGACGATGGGCTTCTTGGTCTCGGGGTGCGGCGCGCCGAGCTCGAGGTCCTCCACCGACGCGACGGCCACGCCGTCCTCGTCGTACCAGACCGGGATGCGGTGGCCCCACCAGAGCTGGCGGCTGATGCACCAGTCCTGCACGTTCTCGAGCCACTGCAGGTAGACCTTGCTCCAGCGCTCGGGGCGGAAGACGAGCTTGCCGCTCTTCACCGCGGCGATCGCCGGGCGCGCCAGCGGCTCCATCTTCACGAACCACTGCTCGCTGACGAGCGGCTCGATGACGCTCTTCGAGCGGTCGGACAGCGGCACCGTGTGCTGGATGTCCTCGGTCTTCTCGAGCAGCCCGAGCTCCTCGAGGCGCGCGAGCACCTGCTTGCGCGCCTCCTCGCGCGCGAGGCCGGCGAACGGCCCGCCCTCGGCGTTGAGCTTGCCGTCCTTCTCGAGGATCAGCACCATCGGCAGGCCGAAGCGCGCGCCGCGCTCGTAGTCGATGGGGTCATGGCCGGGGGTGATCTTCACCGCGCCGCTGCCCTTCTCCATGTCGACGGTCTCGTCGGCGACGATGGGGATCTCGCGCTCGACGAACGGCAGCACGCACTTCTGGCCCACGAGGTGCTTGTAGCGCTCGTCGTCGGGGTGCACGGCGACGCCGGTGTCGCCCAGCATCGTCTCGGGCCGCGTCGTGGCGACGGTCAGGAACTCGCCCGGCCGGCCGGCCAGCGGGTACTTGAGGTGCCAGAGCTTGCCCTTGCGCGTCTCGTTCTCGATCTCGTCGTCGCTGACGGCGGTCTGCAGCACGCAGTCCCAGTTGACGAGGCGCATGCCGCGGTAGACGAGGCCCTTCTTCCACAGCCGCACGAACGCGACGCGCACCGCGCGCGTCAGCTCGGGGTCCATGGTGAAGGCCGTGCGCGACCAGTCGCACGAGGCGCCCAGGCGGCGGTACTGGCCGAGGATGCGCGCGCCGTACTCCTCCTTCCACTTCCAGACCTCGCCCAGGAAGGCCTCGCGGCCCATCTCCTCGCGCGTCTTGTGCTGCTCCTGGTAGAGCTTCTTCTCCACCACCGCCTGCGTCGCGATGCCCGCGTGATCGGTGCCCGGTAGCCAGAGCGTCTCGTAGCCCTGCATGCGCTTGAAGCGCACGACGATGTCCTGCACGGTGCCGTTGAGCGCGTGGCCCATGTGCAGCGCGCCGGTCACGTTCGGCGGCGGGATCATCACCGTGAAGGTGCGTCCCGCGCCGGTCGGGTCGGGCTTGGGCTGGAAGCCCCCGCTCGTCTCCCAGCGTCGGTAGACGGGCTCCTCGTGGTCGGCGGGCTGATAGCGAGTGGGCAGTTCCATGGCGCGTTCCGGGACGAAGTCAGCGGAACAGTTCACTGGCCCCCGTTCACGGCGTCAAGGACGGCGGGCGCAAGGCCAGGGCGCGCGCGGGCGTGGAGAGCGGCGCCGCGAGCAGGGCGCGGGCGCGCGTGGCGTCCAGCGCGGCGTCGCGCGGCCGCGGCGGCACGAGCTCCAGCTCGGCGCTCTCGACGGCCCGCGGCCAGCCGCGCGCGGCGGCGTCCCAGCCGGCGGCGCCCAGGGCGAGCGTGCCCAGCTCGTAGCGCGAGAGTCGCTGCGGCCCGGCGACGTGCAGGCGCCCCAGGGCCGCGCCGTCGACGAGCTCGACGAGCGCGCCGGCGGCCTCGACCACGTCGAGCGGCGTGCGGAACTCGTCCACGAAGAGCGCCGCGTCGCGCCCCGCCGCGAGGGCCGCCACGAGCCCGTCGCTCGCGCCGAGGCCGCGACCGCGCGAGTCCCCGAAGAGCAGCGGCAGGCGCACGACGAGCGCGGTCGGGCAGGCGCGCAGCACGCGCTCCTCGCCGGCGAGCTTCGTGCGCGCGTAGACGCCCAGCGGCGCGGTCGCGTGCTCCTCGGCGAACCCGGCGGCCGGCGGCTCGGCGTCCCCGAACACGAGGTCGGTCGACACGTGCACGAGGCGCGCGCCGGAACGCGCGCAGTGCGCGGCCACCAACCCGGGCAGCTCGACGTTGAGCGCGTGCGCGCGCTCGGGGTCGCGCTCGCACGCGTCGCCGCGCGAGAGCGTCGCGCAGCACACGACCGCGCGCGGCGCGAGCTCGTCGAGCAGGCGCTCCGTCGCGCGCGCGGCGAGCGCGTCCCAGGCGACGTGCCGCGCGGTCGCCGGGCCGGGCGTGCGCGCCGCCCCCACGCCGCGCGCGCCCAGGCGCTCGACCACGTGCGCGCCGAGGAAGCCCGAGCCGCCCAGCACCAACACCGTCTCGCCGGCCATGGCGAGAGTCCAGCGCAGCCTGCGCGCGCGGTCAAGCGCGACCGCCGCGCCCGCCTGCTACACTCCCCCGCCGATGAGCACGCCGCCGCACGAGCGCGCCCTGGTGATCGTCAACCCGATCTCCGGCCGGGGCAAGGGCGAGAGCCTGGGGCGCGAGTTGGCCGAGGGCCTCTCGCGTCGCGGCGTCGCGTGCGAGCTGCTGCTCACGCGCGCTGCGGGCGACGCGACCGCGGCGGCGCGCGCGCTCGACCCGCGCTGCGACCTGGTCGTCTCGGTCGGCGGCGACGGCACGCTGCGCGAGGTGCTCACGGGCCTCGGCCAGCGCTCCGGCGGCGCGAACGGCGTGCGCGTCGGCGTGCTGCCGATGGGCACCGGCAACGCGCTCGGCATCGACCTGGGCCTGCCGCGCGACGTCGACCGCGCGCTCGACGTCCTGTGCGGCGAGCACACCGTCGCGATGGACGTCGCCGACGTGAACGGGCACCTGTCCTTCCTCGTCACCGGCGTCGGCCCCGACGCCGTCGTGGTGCGCGACATCGCCGAGCGGCGCGTCGGCGGCAAGCTCGCCAAGTGGCACTACGTGCCCGCCGCGCTGCGCATGCTGCTGCGCTACCGCCCGCGGCCGCTGGCGGTCGAGCTCGACGGCCGCGCGGTCGAGGGCGCGGTCTACCAGGTGCTCGCGAGCAACCTCGTGCACTACGGCGGCGTGATGAAGCTCTCGCCGGGCCGCGTGCTCGACGACGGCCTGTTCGAGGTGTTCCTCTTCCGGCGCGGCGACCTCCTGGGCCTCGTCGGCTACTGCGTGCGCCTCCTGCTCGGGCGCGTGCCCGGCGGCTCGATCGAGATGCGGCGCGCGCGCCACGTGCGCGTCACCGCGGCCGAGCCGGTCCCCTTCCACATCGACGGTGACCCGATGGGCGAGACGCCCGTCGATCTCGAAGTCACCGGCGTCCGCTACCACCTGCTCGTCCCCTGACGCCATGACCGCTGCGCGCTGCGTCCAGATCGCCGGCCGCTCCTTCGGCTCGTCCGGCCTCTTCCTCCTCGCCGGTCCCTGCGTCCTCGAGAGCGAGGCGCTCACGCTCGACATCGCGCGCGAGGTGCGCGACGTGTGCGACGCGCGCGGCGTGCCGGTCGTGTTCAAGGCGAGCTTCGACAAGGCCAACCGCTCGAGCCTCGGCGGCGGGCGCGGGCCGGGCATGGGCGCGGGCCTCGCCTGGCTGGCGCGCGTGCGCGAGGAGCTCGACCTGCCGGTCGTCACCGACGTGCACCTGCCGGACCAGTGCGCGCCCGTGGCCGAGGTCGTCGACGTCCTGCAGATCCCGGCCTTCTTGTGCCGTCAGACCGACCTGCTCGTCGCCGCCGCGCGCACCGGTAAGGCGGTCAACATCAAGAAGGGCCAGTTCCTCGCGCCGTGGGACATGCAGAACGCGGTCACGAAGTGCGTCGAGAGCGGCAACCGCGACGTGCTCGTCACCGAGCGCGGCACGAGCTTCGGCTACGGCCGGCTCGTGGTGGACATGGGCGGCTTCCCCGACCTCGCCGCGACGGGCCAGCCGGTGGTCTTCGACGCCACGCACTCGGTGCAGCGCCCGGGCGCGCTCGGCACGAGCACCGGCGGCGACCGCGAGCTCGTGCCGGTGCTGGCGCGCGCCGCGCTCGCCACCGGCGCGGTGGACGGCTTCTTCTTCGAGGTGCACCCGGACCCCGACAGCTCGCCCTCCGACGGCCCGAACATCTTGCGGCTCGAGGACCTCGCGCCCCTGCTCGACGAGCTGCTGGCCCTCCGCGCGGCCCTGGCCCCGACCTCGCGGGCGTAGGCCTGCGCCGTCCGCCCGCCCCGCCTGGGCCGCTGGGCGTAGAAGCAATTTCCTACACGGGGCCTTAGGAACGCCTTTTCGCGTTTTCGGGGCCGCGTCGGCGCGCGGCGGGCGCGCGCAAACTCGCCAGGCGAAGGGACTTGAGGGGCCAGGAACACGTTTCCACCCCGATCGGAGCGCCCTCGATTTGCCCCTTTGCAATTTCGCAGTATTCTGCCCCGCCTTCTCGATGACACGACAAGGGCAAACCGGCCGCGAGGCCGGGGCGCAAAGCCACGGGCCCCCCGGGGGCAGCCGAGCTACCGAACGTCGTCGATCCAAGCCTGGACGTCATCCGAGGGGCGACAGTCGGAATCCCAGCACCTCGGTGCGAGGACGCCATGGCTTGGAGAAGCCCGCTTCTCCCTCCCGTGTGCTCCCGCCCCGGTCCCCAGGGACCGGGGCGGGACAGCGCTCCCCGCTCCGCCGCGCGGGGCTTCCTCAGCGAACGCCAGCACACGGATGCACCACGGAACAGATCACCCCACGCTCGGACCGGCGCCCCGTCCGCACTCGGACCGCGCCCCGCGCTCGGTGTCGTCCGGCTCCGCGACCGGCGTTCGCCCCTTCCACCCGCTCGCGCCGCTGCGTGGGCGGGGGCATTCGGCACGGGAAAGCCAATGGTCGGTACGTGACGCGCGCCCTGAGCTCGCGCCCGCGCCGACGCTGAGCCTCGCGCGCGGGCTTGTGGGGACGAACCCGCCGCGAGTGGAGGAGATGCGTATCCGTCGGATCCGTGGGGACAGATCCTTCAGGTACGCCTCTCGGTGGACGAGCCCTTCGCGGGCTCCGTCGCGCGCGGCGGGGAGTCGTTCGACGCCCTGAGTGGGAACCGCGCGCGCGTTCGGCTTCGAGCCGGGCCGCCGGGAATGCGAGGGCATGGGGCCGCGCCCCGTGCCCTCGCGCTTTTTAGGACCACCTAGTGGCTGCGCCACGGGTTTGGGGCGGCAGCGGGAGAGCGGGGGGAGGCCGTTGCAAGGGCCCGGCGGCGAGGAAGGGGCCGATCGTTGACGGTGTGGCACCGTGGCGCCGTGGCGCAGCACCGGCCCAGGCTAACCGCGGTCGTCGGCGTGGACGCGGAGGCGGTCCTGGAGGCGTTCGAGGAGGCGGGCGTGGACCTTGCAGACGCGGGACTCGGACAGGCCGGTCAGCTCGCCGATCTCGCGCATGGCGAGGCCCTCCCAGTAGCGCAGGTAGAGGATGCGGTACTCCTGCTCGGACAGGCGCTGGGTCACGAGGCTCAGGAGCTCCTCGCGCGTCAGGCTGTCGCCGGGGACGTCGCACGAGGTGTCGGGGACGACCTCGAGGACCAACATGCCGTCGTCGCCGCCGTCCATCAGCGGCATCGAGCCCGAGGGCGCGCCGGGCAGGCCGACGCCGAAGAGCTGCTGGTACAGCTCGAGGTCCATGCCCATCGCCACGGCCACCTCGCCGTCGGCGGGCTCGCGGCCCTCCTCGGAGCGCAGGCGCTCGACGGTGCGCTTCTGGAGCTCGAGGCGCTGGCGCCAGGGCCGCGGGAGCCAGTCCTGCGTGCGCAGCTCGTCCAGCAGCGCGCCCTTCACGCGCAGCTCGCAGTAGGACTCGAAGCGCACGCCGCGCTCGGGGTCGAAGCCGGCGATGGCGGCCATCAGGCCGAAGCTGGCGGCCGTGGAGAGGTCGCCGCGGTCGACGCTGCGCGGCAGGCGCACGGCGAAGCGCCGCGCCACGTCGCGCGCGAGGTCCTGGTAGGCCTCGACCAAGGCGTTGCGCGTCTCGTCGCAGCGCTCGGCGAAGTACGCCTCCCACAGGACGGCGCGCGTGAGCTCGCGCTCGTCGGCGACGGGCACGTCCACCTCGACGGCGCGAGGGGTCTCGATCGACGGCGGTTGTTCGCTGGTCTCCAAGGGCGGCGCGGGGTCGCGCGACGTCGAACGTCGTGCGCGAAGTCTCCTCAGAGCACCGTGGATACGAAAACCACCGGTGCGTTCAAGCACCTGCCGCACACACAGCGCGTCGAAGGCGCTTCACCGCGCACGACGTCGACGCGAGTTCACGTTCCATTCGACGAATCACGCGTGAGTTCGCGTGTTTCCCCGCCGCGGCACACGCGCGCCGCGCCGCCGCGGAAAAAAGTGGAAACGAGGACGGGTGCGAGGCTTCGCGTCCCGCCGTCACGCGTTCACTCGCCGACGAACTCGTGCGGCGCGTCGTCGCGCGGGTAACCGAGCGCGTCCATCACGCGCGCCTCGGCGGCGCGCATGCGCGCGCGGTCGGCGTCCTCGTGGTCGTCGTGACCGGTGAGGTGCAGCACCCCGTGCACGACGTAGAGCGCGAGCTCGCGCGCGACGGGCACGCCGCGCGCGCCGGCCACGTCGCGCGCGCGGTCGACGCTCACCCACACCTCGAGCTCGGCCTCGTCGTCCTCCTCGCCCAGGTCGAACGCCATCACGTCCGTGGGCGAGGGGTCGTCCAGGAAGCGCGCGTGCAGCTCGGCCAGGCGCGCGTCGTCCACGAAGACGAGCTCCAGCGCCCCGCGCGCCGCCCCCAGCCCGCCCTCGGCCAGCGCCGCGCGCGCGGCGGCCTCGGCGGCGGCGGCGTCCAGCGGCGCCTCGGCCTCGTAGCTGACGCCGACCCTCACCGCCGGCTCCCGACGGCCGGCTTGCGCTCGCCGGAGGCCTGGGCCTCCGCCTGCGCCTCGGCCTGCACGGCGCGGCGCTCCTCGCTGGGCTGCGAGAGGTCGAGCGGGTTCGGCTTGCCCTTGGGGTACGTCGGACGCTGGTGGTAGATCGCCTGCAGCACGCGCACGAACGCGTCCTCGATGAGCGCGAGGTCGGCCAGCGTGATCGGGCACTCGTCGAACTGCCCGTCCATCAGCCGCTTGTGCGCGACCTCGTGCACCATCTCGCGCAAGCGCGCCTGGTTGGGCTCGGGCATCTGCCGGCTGATCGCCTCGGCGGCGTCGGCGATCATCACGATCGCGGTCTCGACGCGCCGCGGCCGCGGGCCGGGGTAGCGGAAGCTCTCCTCGCTGACGTTGCCCGCGCCGCGCACCTTCAACGCGGCCTGGTAGAAGTACTCGATCAGCGCCGTGCCGTGGTGCTCGGGCATGAAGTCGAGGATCGCCTCGGGCAGGTTGTAGTAGCGCCCGAGCTCGACGCCGTCGCGCGGGTGCGCCGAGATGATCAGCATGCTCATCTCCGGCGTCAGCGCGCGGTGGCGCTCGCGCGCCTCGGGGTCGTTCTCCGCGAAGTAGCCCGGCTTGTTGAGCTTGCCGACGTCGTGGTACAGCGCGCCGACGCGCGCGAGGAGCGCGTTGCCCCCCACCGCCTCGGCCGCCGCCTCGGACAGGAGCCCGACGATGTACGAGTGGTGGAAGGTGCCCGGCGCCTCGAGCAACAGCTTGCGCAGGAGCGGCTGCTCGTGCGTGTTGCCGAGCTCGAGCAGCGAGATGTCCGTGGTGACGGAGAAGGCCGTCTCGATCGCCGGCAGCAGGCCCGAGACGAGCAGGCCGACCGTCAGGCCCTGCAGCGCGAGCAGGAACAGCCGCCACGCGTCGGTGCTCGTCGGCGTCACGCCGGCGTGCAGGAACAGGAACGTGCCGGCCACGACCGCTTGCGCGAGGCCGACCACCACGCCCACGCGCACGAGCGTCGAGCGCCGCCGCACGTGCTCGGCCGCCATCGCGGCGACGAGCGCGCCGGCGACGGCCACCGCGAGGCCCTCGACGCCGCTGCGACCGCCCTGGTGCAGGAACACGTACAGCCCGAAGAGCCCCGACGCGAAGACGGTGCCCTCGATGGCCACGGAGCGGCTCCACACGAGCACCATCACCAGCGACACCAGCGACAGCGGCAGGAAGCCGGCGTGCTCGAGGCCGACGAAGGCGTCGAAGGCGCGCAGCGCCGACAGGCTGAGCAGCACGCACACCGCCAGCGTCACGACGCGCGAGAGCGAGCCGAGCACCTCGCGGCGGAAGTCGTAGAGGTAGCGCAGGAACAGCGTCAGCCCGAGGGTCACGAGCGACACGAGCCCCAGCCAGCCGCGCGCGTCGAGCCCGGCGCCCGTGCCGATCAGCAGCGACGAGGCGACGACCGTGAGCGCCGCGACGGTGACCTTCTCGGCCTCCTGCGGCAGCGGTTGCCGCCGCGGCCGCTGCGAGACGGAGCGCGCCTTCTCCACCGACACGCGGCGCAGCGGCGCGCGTCCGGTGCGCGGGAGCAGGCGCGACCAGGGGCTCACTTGCCCTCCTCCTCCTTCGCGGCGGGCTTGGGCGCGGGCGCGTCGTACGCGCGGATGATCTTCTCGACCAGGCGGTGGCGCACGACGTCCTTCACGCTGAACTCGACCAGCCCGACCTCCTCGTAGGAGCGCAGCCGGTGCACGGCGTCGTTCAAGCCGCTGCGCGCGTTGGGAGGCAGGTCGTTCTGCGTCGGGTCGCCGGTGACGACCATGCGCGAGCCCTCGCCCAGGCGGGTCAGGAACATCTTCATCTGCCCCACCGTGGTGTTCTGCGCCTCGTCGAGGATGACGAAGCACTCCGAGAGCGTGCGGCCGCGCATGTAGGCCAGCGGCGCGACCTCGACCACGCCGGCCTCCTCGAGGCGCGAGACGTCCTCGAAGTCGAGCAAGGCCGCCAACGCGTCGTAGATCGGGCGCACGTAGGGGTTGAGCTTGGCCTGCAGGTCGCCGGGCAGGAAGCCGAGGTTCTCACCGGCCTCCACCACCGGGCGCGTGATGACCAGGCGCCGCACGGCGCCGCTGCGCAGCGCGCGCACCGCGGCGGCCACGGCGAGGAAGGTCTTGCCCGTACCGGCCACGCCGGTGCCGAACACGAGGTCCTTCTTCTCGATCAGCTCGAGGTAGCGGCGCTGGTTCTCGCCGCGCGGCTCGATCGGCCGCGGCCGCAGCGCGCGTGAGAAGCTCGAGCCCTTGGCGCGCACCGGCGAGCCGCCGGCGCCGCGCGGCTCGCGCCGCTCCTCGCGTTCGCGCTCGCGCGCGCGCTCGGTCTCGGCCGGCGGCCCCAGCAGGATCTCCTCGATCGCCTGCAGGTTGAGCTCGCGACCCTTGCGGATCTTGCCGAGCAGGTGGTCCACGCGCCGCTTGCACTCGAGCACGTCGCCCTCCTGGCCCTTGATGCGCAGGTTGCCGTTGCGCGTGAAGAGCTCGATGTCGAGCGCCTGGCGGAGCAGCTTGGCGAAGC
Organism: Planctomycetota bacterium; assembly: GCA_020638875.1. Classification (GTDB taxonomy): domain Bacteria; phylum Planctomycetota; class UBA1135; order UBA1135; genus DUCM01. The sequence continues at coordinate 17,245 of JACKHS010000016.1, read as the reverse complement.
GGTCGTAGGGCCCCAGGACCAAGACGGCCTCGTCCCGGGACTGCAGGGGGATGGTGATCTCGATCAAGGCTGCCTGGGGTGGCCCGGCGCGGGCCGCCGGGGAGCGCAGAGGATCGCCGCGGTCGCGGTCCCCTGTCAACGCCGCGGGCCGCGCGAGCCTCGCGAGCCGCCCCGCCGGCGCCGCGCGGCGGCCCTCAGGACCACAGCGCGCCCCACACGACGAGCGCGGCGGGTACGGAGAGCAGCAGGCTGTCGACGAGGTCGAGCACGCCGCCCGAGGGGCCGAACCAGGTGCCCGAGTCCTTCACGCCGGCGGCGCGCTTGACCTTGCTCTCGAGCAGGTCGCCGGCCTGCGCCGCGACGTTGACCGCCGCGCCGGCGACGAGGCCCTGCCACCAGCCCGCGGGCAGCAGGCCGAGCGCCACGCAGCCCGCACCGGCCAGCGTGCCGCCGACGAGCGACGCGACGCAACCGGCGGTCGTCTTGCCCGGGCTGATGCGCGGGAAGGGGTGCGACTTGCCGATGGCGCTGCCGACGTAGTAGCCGAGCACGTCCCCGATCTTCGAGAGCAGGATCAGCGCCGTCAGGCCCGCGGCGCCGTAGGTGCTCCACACCGCCCACAGCGCCGGCAGCGGCGCGAGCAGCCACGCGCCGAGGAAGGTCCAGCGCGCGTACTGCGCGCGGTCCAGCACGAAACCCACGGCCAGCGCGCCAACTGCGCCCACGACGTAGCTCGCGAAGACGTCGCGCGGGCCGTCGGCCGCGAGCCCCTCGAGCGGCAGCCGGAAGAAGTACGCCGCGCCCGGCAAGCACACGGCGAGCCAGGCGACGCTCAGTCCCAGGCGCGCGCCGCGCGGCGCCCAGCCGCGCATGCGCGCGACCTCGTGCACGCCGCCGTACGCGATCAGCGCGCCGAGCGCCCACACGACGAGGCCCGTCTCGCTGCGCCACGCCTGCCACAGGCACAGCGACAGCACGCCGACCAGCGCGAAGCCGACCCACGTGCGGCGCCAGATCTTCGCGGCCTTGGACGTCATCGAGCGAGGGCGGCGCGACGCCTCAGGAGGCGCGGCCAGCTCGCGCCTGACGCGCGGAGGCCTCCGTGCGCGGCCCGTCGTCGATCAGCCCGCCGAAGCGCCGCACGCGACCGGCGTAGGCGCGCAGCGCGTCCAGGAGCTGCGGCTTGCGGAACTCGGGCCAGCACACGTCCGTGACGAACAGCTCGGAGTACGAGCACTGCCACAGCAGGAAGTTCGACAGGCGCAGCTCGCCGGCCGTGCGGATCACGAGGTCGGGGTCGGGCGTCTCGGGATCGTACAGGTAGCCGCGCAGCGTCTCGTCGTCGATGGCCTCGGGGTCGAGCCGGCCCGCCGCGACGTCGCGGGCGAGCGAGCGCGCCGCGTCGCCGAGCTCGGTGCGCGAGCCGTACGACAGCGCGAGTCGCAGCAGCATGCCGTCGTTGCGCGCGGTCAGGCGCTCGGTCTCCTCCAGCGTCCGGCGCGCTTCGCCGGGCAGGTCGGCGAGGCGCCCCAGTCCGCGCAGCCGCACGCCGTTGTCCATCAGCGTCGCGCGCTCGTCGAGCAGGAAGCGCCGCAGCAGGCGCATCAGGTAGCGCACCTCGACGCGCGGGCGCTTCCAGTTCTCGACCGAGAACGCGTAGAGCGTCAGGCTCTTCACGCCCATGCGCGCGCACTCGGTGACGGTCTCGCGCACCGAGTTGACGCCCTCGCGGTGGCCGAACACGCGGCGCAGGCCGCGCTGCTCCGCCCAACGTCCGTTGCCGTCCATGATGACGGCGAGGTGCTCGGGGAACGGGCCGCCGAGGTCGGGACGTTCGATCGGCTCAGGCATGGGCTCCGGCGCGCGCGAGGCTCGCCAGCCCGCGCGGGATCACCTGCTTGCGATCGGGGCCGACGGAGAGGAGCTGGATCGGCACGCCGACGGCCTCCTCGAGCCACTCGACGTAGCGACGCGCGTTCGCGGGCAGCGCGTCGAAGGTGCGCACGGCCGTGAGGTCCTCGCTCCAGCCGGGCAGCGACTGGTAGACCGGCTCGAGCCCCTCGAGCGAGTCGCCGGCGGGGAACGCGTCGTAGCGCTGCGCGCCGCGGCGGTACTGCGTGGCGACCTTGATCTCGGGGAAGCCGGTCAGCACGTCGAGGTTCGTGATGACGAGCGCCTCCGCGCCGTTCAGCTCCAGCGCGTAGCGCACCGCCACCGCGTCGAACCAACCGCAGCGGCGCGGGCGCCCGGTGGTCGCGCCGTACTCGTTGCCCGCGTCGCGGATGGCCGCGCCGTCGGCACCGTGGTCCTCGGTCGGGAAGGCGCCCTCCCCCACGCGCGTGCAGTACGCCTTGGCGATGCCGATCGAGCGCTCGACGTCCTTGGCCGGGAAGCCGGCGCCGGCGGGGATGCCGTTCGTACCGGTGCTCGACGAGGTGACGTACGGGTACGTGCCGTGGTCGAGGTCGAGCATGGCGCCCTGCGCGCCCTCGAACAGCACGCTCTTGCCGGCGCGGTACGCGGCGCGCACCTCGGCGCCGGTGTCGCCCACGAACGGCCGCAGCTCGGCGCCGAGCGCGACGTAGCGCTCCACCTCGCCCTCGAGGTCGAGCGGCGCCTCGCCGTGCACCTTCTCGATCAGCGCGTTCTTCTCGGCCAGCGCGGCGCGCAGGCGCGTGCGGCAGCGGTCGGGGTCGGCCAGGTCGAAGAAGCGCAGGCCGGTGCGCGCCGCCTTGTCGGCGTAGCAGGGCCCGATGCCGCGGCCGGTCGTGCCGATGCGGCCCGCGCCGAGCCAGCGCTCGGAGAGCTGGTCGATCAGGCGGTGGTAGTCGAAGATCACGTGCGCCGCGCCGGACAGGCGCAGGTTCTCGCCCGACACGGCGACGCCGCGCTCGCGCAGACCGCGCACCTCGTCGAGCAGCGCCACCGGGTCGACGGCCAGGCCGTTGCCGACGACGTTGATGCGCCCGGGGTGCAGGATCCCCGACGGCACGAGGTGCAGCACGTACTTCTCGCCGCCGACGATGACGGTGTGCCCCGCGTTGGCCCCGCCCTGGTAGCGCACGACGTAGTCCACGTCGGCGGAGAGCAGGTCGATGATCTTGCCTTTGCCTTCGTCACCCCACTGGGCGCCGAAGACGCTGAGAGAGGGCATGGGCGAGTCGGAGCGGGGGTCTCGGGGACGGAGCCGGCGCGCGGCGCCGGCGCGGGTGGGCGGCGATTCTCGCGCGGGGGGGGCCGGGGGGCAAGGCTCGCAGCGCGGAAGGCGCTCAGACGCCGCAGCCGCCCCCGCCGGGCGTGCGCACCTCGACCTCCGCGCCGGCGGGCAGGTCGAGCGCGGTCTTGCCGGGCGCGGCGTGGTCGCGCCGCGCGCCAGGCAGCCGCACGCGCAGTCCGCCGGTCGCGCGCCCGCGCCGCCGCCGGCGAGGCCCCACGGTCCGCGGCGCGTGCGCTCGGCCACGAAGCCCAGCCGCACCGGTACGAGGAAGCGCAGACGCCGCCGGATGCCGTCACCGCCGCGGTGCGCGCCGGCGCCGCCCGAACCGCGCCGCACGGTCGTCGCGAGCACGCGCACCGGCAGCTCGCGCTCGAGCGCCTCGATCGGCGTGTTGCGCGTGTTGGTCATGTGCGTCTGCAGCGCGTGCGCGCCCGGGCCCGCCGGTCCGCCGCCGGCGCCGCCGGGCAGCGTCTCGTAGTAGGCGAAGGCCTCGCCGTCCGCGCGCACGCCGCCGAAGGAGAGGTTGCTCATCGTGCCGGCGCTGGCGGCCGGGATGCGCTCGGGCCACACCTGCGCGAGCGCGCCGGCGACGACGTCGACGAGGCGCTGACTCGTCTCGACGTTGCCGGCCGCCACGGGTGCGGGGTAGCGCGCGTCCACCAGGCTGCCCGGCCGCGTCAGCACGTCGACGTCGCGCATCAACCCGTCGTTGGTCGGCGTGTCCGGCGGCAGGAGCTGGCGCAGCGCGTAGAAGACGGCCGCGAGCGCCACGGCGCGCGGCGCGTTGATCGAGCCGGGGAGCTGGTCGTCGGTGCCGCGGAAGTCGAACACGAGGCGCCCGTCGCGTGGGGCGAGCACGAGGCGGATGCGCGCCTCGCCGCCGCTGCGCAGCTCGAGCACGTCCTCGAACTCCCAGCGCCCCGCCGGCACGGTGTCGAGCAGCGCGCGCGCGAGCTCCTGCGTCCAGTCCATGAGCTCGGCCGCGCGCGCGCGCACCTCGGCCGCGCCGTACTCGCGCGCCATCTCCGCGAGGCGCGCCGCGCCCACGCGGTTGGCGGCCCACTGCGCGAGCAGGTCGCCCTCGCGCTCGCGCGGCACGCGCATGTTCGCCAGCACCAGGCGCAGCACCTCGGGGTCGACCGCGCCGGCGCGCACGAGGCGCGTCGGCGGCACGCGCAGCCCCTCGCCGTGCACGTCCTCGGCGGGCGCCATCGAGCCGGGGTGCGCACCGCCCACGTCGGCGTGGTGCGCGCGGTTGGCGACGTAGAAGCTCGGCGCCGCGTCGCCCGGCAGGAACACCGGCGAGACCAGCGTCAGGTCGGGCAGGTGCGTGCCGCCCTCGAAGGGGTCGTTGAGCAGCACCGCGTCGCCCGGCCGCATGTCGACGCGCGCGCGCGCCGCGGCGACCGACATGGGCGCCGCGCCCAGGTGCACGGGCAGGTGCGCGGCCTGACCGATCATGCTGCCCGCGCCGTCGAAGAGCGCGCACGAGTAGTCGCGGCGCTCCTTGATGTTCGGTGAGAACGCCGAGCGCTCGAGGCTCTCGCCCATCTCCTCGCCGACCGCGGCGAAGAGGTGGTGGAAGACCTCGAGGCGCAGCGGGTCGCGGCGCCGCGCGACGGCGCGCTCAGCTCCTCGCCTGGCGGGCATCGGGGCTCAGTCCTCGGGGTAGTCCTCGATCTCGAAGGGCGTGTAGTCGAGCTCCTCCCACGGGACGAGCGGCACGATCTCGACGCCGTCGTCGGTCGTACGGCGCCACACGACGACGCGCACGGTGCGCACGAGCGCACCGCTCGGCTCCTCCTCGGCGCGCGCGCGCTCCTCGGCGGTCAGCGCCGAGCCGTACTCGTCGTCGACCGACGTGTTGCGCCGCCCCGTGATGTAGATCGTGAAGACGTTGCTCTCGGTCTCGAGCAGCTGCGTCACCTTCGCCTGGACGTCGGGCTGCAGGTCCTCCCAGCTGCGCACCTCGCTGAGCTCGGTGACCGACTCGAACGCGCGCCGCTCGACGACCTCGTCGCCGAACTCGTCGTAGAGCGGCTCGGGCTCCTCGGCGCCGGGCTCGGTCTCCTCCTCGAGGTTGCGGTACTCGATCACGTCGTCCCAGAAGCGTCCGCGCACGTCGCGGTCGTCGAACAGGCCCTTGAGCACGGCCGCGGGCGCGAGGTTGAGGTTCACGCCGTAGCCGTTGGGGCCGCTGGTGCCGCCCGCGCTCGCGCCGCTGCCGCCGCCGGCGGAGCCGCTGCCGCTCGTCCCCGTGCCGCTCGCGCCCGAGCTGCCGTCCGCGCCGCTGACCTCGCCGGACTCGTCGTAGCCGGTCGTGGTGGTCGTGACGTTGCCCTCCGCGTCCAGCGTCGAGACGGGCGTGCCCGTGCCGGTGTCGCCGCCGGCCGTGGGGTCCGCGCCCGTGCCGCCGGCGCCGCCGCCCGAAGCGGTCGAGCCGGTGCCGGTCGAGCCGCCGCCCTGCAGGTCCTCGAACGTCGCCGGCGAGGACCAGACCGTCAGGAACTGGTCGAGCGAGTTCACGCGCCGATCGTTCTGGTCGCGGAAGGAGCGGAAGTGGTGCTCCTGGAAGGGCTCGACGGCGAGGAAGTCGCGCAGCGACTGCGGCAGGAACACCGAGTCGCGCTCCTCGTCGAAGGTCAGCAGCGTCGGCTCGGGCAGCCCCGAGCCGTGGCGGTCCTGCATGTAGGTGCGCATCGCCGTCGCCATCTGCTCGGCGTCGCGGCGCGTCACGTCGACGTCGGTACCCTCGCGGTAGAGGTCGATGATCCGCACGACCCGTTGGAAGGCCTCCTCCGCCTCGTCCTCGTCCGCGTTGAGCATGTTGAGGACGTTGTACTTGGAGTTCTCGGCCTCGACCTGGATCAGGATCTGGATGCCGTTGATCTCCGTCCGCTGGCGCACCGCCCACTCGTCCTTGCGCGAGTCGCAAGGCGCCGACTCCTCGCTGCCGGCGCCCGACATGGCCGAGGTGGCGTCGGCCATCGGGTCGCCGCCGCTGCCGCCCTCTTCCCCGGCCTCGGCGTCGCTCACGAGCAGCTCGAAGATGTCGTGCTGCGCCGAGCGGATCGACTGGTTGATGAGCGTCTGCCCGACGTCGTTGCGGCCGACGCGCGCGTCGGTCATGGTCGTGATGCTGATCTGCGCCACGATGGCGATCAGCACGAACAGCACCAGGATCGCGAGCAGCAGCGCGGCGCCGCGGCGGGCGGGCGCGGGCCGGCGGGAGTGGAGGAGCTTCATGGGTCGGGGGCCGGGGACCTTCTGGGGCCGCCGGCTGGACGATTCTAGCCGCCGGATCTTCCCCGGCTCGGAGCTTACGCGGGAGGTACGCGCCGGAGGGGTCTTCGGACGGGCTCCTAGGAGCCTGTCCGAGACGTGCTTCGGAGGCCGACGTGGTGGCCTCCGCTTCGGTGCGGCGGTCGGGGACTCAGGCGAATCGGTGGATTCGTCGAGGCTCTCGGACGCCGCGGCGGCGCCGATCGACGTCTCGGACGGGCTCCTAGAAGTCCTGCAGCACGTCGGTGCCCTCGAGCACGCGCGGCCGGATGAAGAACAGCAGCGTGGCCAGCTCGGTGGCGTCGTAGGTCGACTTGAACAGGTACCCGAGCAGGGGGAGGTCCATCAGGATCGGGATGCCGCGCTCCTCCTCCACCGTGCGCTCGGCGATCAATCCGCCGAGGATCACCGCCTGGCCGGGTTTGAGGTAGACGACCGTCTCCGCGCTGCGCGTGGCGAGGATGGGCGTGTCGACGAAGCCCGCGCTGCCGCCCGCGCTCTGGAAGGTCACCGCCGAGCCGGTCTGCTGCGAGGCCTCGATGTCGATCTGCAGCGCGATGGTCCCGGTGCCGACGAGGCGCGGCGTCACGTACAGGCGCACGCCGACGTCCTGGTAGTCGATCGCCGTCGCGATGTTGCCCGTGTTGTTGATGCTGGTGATCTTGAGGTACGGCAGCTTCTCGACGGCCTCGATCTGCGCCTTGATGCCCTCGCGCACGGCGACCTTGGGCCGCGAGATGATCGAGACGTTCTCGAAGGAGCTCAGCGCCTCGAACAGCGCGGAGTAGGTCACGCCGTCGTGGATCGTGCCGAGGCCGGCCAGGAACTCGCCGCCCGACAGGTCGCCCGCGTTGTTGGGGAAGCTCCACTCGAGCGAGTCGACGAGCGTGTCGGGCCCGAACTGCATCATCGCGTCGCCGACGCCGAGGTCGAGGCCCTCGCGCGTGACCCACTCGACGATCTTGGCCTCGATCTCGATCTGCGGCGGCCCCGCGGCGAAGGTGTCGATGAAGAACTCGACCTCCTCCAGCCACTCGCGGTTGGCCGTCACGACGAGCCAGTCCCCCATCGGGATGTCCTTGCCCGGCTGCGGCCCGGCGCCGCGCAGGTTGGCGGCGAGGAACTCGGTGTCGAAGCCCGGCGCGATCTCGAAGTAGACGGTGTCCTGCGGCTGCTGGCCCTGGCCGTCCCACAGCGGGAAGTCGCCGTACTTCATCATGAAGTCGAGCACCTTCTGCGAGACGCCCGAGCGCATCGGGTAGGGCTTGGTGATGAGCCCGGTCGCGTCGTGCACGCGGATGCGCTTGCCGAAGCGCGCGTAGGGGTTGAAGGGCGCCTCGACGAAGGGCGGCTGCGGCTCGGTCACGCCGTCCGCGCCGCGCGGCTCGTTGCGCGCCTCCTCCACGCGCGCGGCCGCGGCCTTCTCGTAGTCCTCCGGCGTGTCGCCCATGTCGGGCTGGATGCCGCCGAAGGCGTCCTCCATCGAGTCCACCGGCCGCAGCGTGCCCTCGCGGATCAGCTCCTGGAACATCTCCATCGTGAGCCGATCGCGATCCTTCTTCTGCTGCTGCGCCTGATCGCTGCGGCAGCCGAGGGCGAGGAGCAGGCCGAGGGCCGCGAAGAGGACCGGAGAGCGGCGACGTCGGGGGACCATGGCGCTCAAGCTAGGTACTGGCGGGGCCCTGGTTAAGCGAGAAAACGGAGACCACGGGGGGTCTCCGTCCTCGGATGTCGTGGCCGGGCGGACCCAGCCGCGTGCTCACTCGTCGTCGAGGTGCTTGCGGACCTCGTCGGTGATGTCCGGCACCGCCGTGCCGGTCTTGTTCTTGATGGCCTTCCAGACGGAGCAGTAGCCCTTCTCGTCCATCACCGTCTTGGCGGCGCGGCGGACGCGGTCCTTGGCCGCGGAGACCAGCACCTGCCCGCGGGCGCTGTCCTTCTTGATGCCCTTCTTCTTGAGCTCCTGCATCTCGGACGTGTCGTCCATGAGGGAGTCGTAGGACACCTTCGCCGGGTTGGTGATCTGCTGGGCGTTGGAGACGCCCGTCACGTGATCCTCCTGCTCCACCACCCAGTCGCTGCCGCTGCGCTCGGCTTCGATCGCGGGGGCGGTCGCCGCACCGGCCGGGACGCCTTCGGCGCCCAGGACGGGGGGGACGACCAGCAGGAGGGCTGCCATCCAGATGCTCTTCATCGCCGCTTCTCTCTCGTGGGGCCGACCTCGCGCGGGCCGGCTCGTGCTCTCGTCGTGACCTCTAGTTCTTACCGCTCGTCCGAGCCCGGGGGCTCGTCCTCCCCGGCGGGGCCGTGGAGTTCGGGTCCTGCGCCACCGAGACGGAGGGGCGCTCGTGCTGTCAAGGCCCCGACCTCAGTATTCGCAAGACGGCGCGCCGCCGGAACCCCCCGCCCGAGAAAAGTCCCCCCCGGGTGCGCTCGAGGCACGAAGGTTCGGGGCCGGGGCCGCCGAGGTGGGGACTGCTCGGGCGGTGAGACACCGCCGCCGCACTCCCTCCTTCGGCAGGCGCGAGACCGATCTGCATGCGGATTCGCCGTGATCTTCGGCGATCCGCGAGATCGCCCGCGTGCGAGACGTGCCCGGCAAGCGCGGCGCACGCGGTCCCGTGACGCGCTGCCCCGGGTGGCCCGCGCGGCGCGGCGCGCGCCCGCGTCCCGCGCGCTTCCCCCACTCGCCGGCGCGCGGGGCGCGTCCCCGGCGCGGGACGCCGCGAACGGGCGCGGGCCGCCCCTCCGCGTCGGAGGGAGCGGCCCGCGCCGTGTCGCCGCGCCGGGGCGCGGCCCGAGGTCAGTTGGAGACGGTCTCGCTGCGCTCGCGGGCCTGCTTGGCCGAGAGCTTCACCTTGCCGCGGTCGTCGACGTTGATGACGACGACCTCGATCTCCTCGCCCATGCCGATCACGTCGGACACCTGGTCGACGAAGCCCTCGGCCAGCTCGGAGATGTGGCAGAGGCCCTCGACGCCGGGCAGGATCTCGATGAAGGCGCCGAAGTCGCGGATGCTCTTGACCGTGCCGGTGTAGCGCGAGCCGATCTTCGGCGTCTCGCACATGGCGTTGATGGCGGCGGCGCAGGCCTTGACCTTCGGGCTGTCGGTGCCGAAGACCTGGATGTGGCCGTCGTCGTCCATGACGGAGATGCGCACCCCGTACTGCTCCTGCAGACCCTTGATGGTCTTGCCGCCCGGGCCGATCAGGAAGCCGATCTTCTCGCCCGGGATCTTGAGCGCCTCGAAGCGCGGGGCGTGCTCGCTGATCTCGGCGCTGGGGCGCGAGACGACCTCGAGCATCTTGCGCAGGATGAAGCGCCGACCTTCGGCCGCCTGACCGAGCGCGCGCTCGAGCAGGTCGCGGCTGACGGACTTGATCTTGATGTCCATCTGCAGCGCCGTGATGCCGAGGCCCGAGCCGGCGACCTTGAAGTCCATGTCGCCGTTGTGGTCCTCGGAGCCCTGGATGTCGGAGAGGATGACGGTCTTGCCGTCCTGCTCCACCAGGCCCATCGCGATGCCCGCCACCGGCTGGCTGATCGGCACGCCGGCCAGCATCAGCGAGAGGCAGCCGCCGCACACGCTCGCCATCGAGGACGAGCCGTTCGACTCGGTGATGTTCGAGACGATGCGCACGGTGTAGGGGAAGTGCTCCTTCCCGGGCAGCACGCCCTCGAGGGCGCGCTCGGCCAGCATGCCGTGACCGATCTCGCGGCGGCCGGGGCCCATGATGCGGCGGGTCTCACCGACGCTGTAGGGCGGGAAGTTGTAGTGCAGGTAGAAGCGCTTCTTGTACTCCACCTCGATGCCATCGATGATCTGCTCGTCGTCCGGCGTGCCGAGCGTGCAGCTCACGAGCGCTTGCGTCTCGCCGCGGGTGAAGAGCACCGAGCCGTGGTTGCGCGGCACGAAGTCCGGGTCGATCGTGATGTGCCGGATCTCGTCGTGGGCGCGACCGTCGGTGCGCTTGCCCTCGAGGATGCACTGGCGCTCGACCTCGCCCTGCAGGTCGTGGAAGAAGTTCTTCACGTCCTTCACGGTCGCGGAGAGGGCCTTCTCGTCGGCGATGCCGGCCGTCAGGTCGGCGACGACCTGGTCGCGCACGCCTTTCACGGCGGCGTCGCGGGCGTGCTTGCCGGGCGTGAAGATCACGGCCTTCACGGCGTCCCAGTAGCCGTACACGCGGTGCTTGAGCTCCGTGTTCACGCTCGGCGCGTCCCACGAGATCGTGGGCTTGCCGGCGGCGTGCTTGAGCTCCTTGACCAGCCCGATGATCTCGCGGATCACGCTCTCGGCGAGCTCCAGCGCGTCGATCATCTCGGCCTCGGACAGCTCCTTGGCGGAGGCCTCGACCATCGCGATGCCCTCCTCGTGGCCGGCGACGACCAGGTTCAGCGCGGAGTTGCCGCGCAGGTCCTCGTCGCTCGGGAAGGCGACCAGCTTGCCGCCGACGTGGCCGATGCGCGTGGCGCCCATCGTGGCCTCGAAGGGCAGACCGCTGATCGCGAGCGCCGCGAACGAGGCGATCATCGAAGCGACGTCCGTGTTGTTCACGCCGTCGTACTGCATCGTGAAGCTCATCACCTGCACTTCCTGGCGGAAGCCCTCGGCGAAGAGCGGACGGATGGCGCGGTCCGTCAACCGCATGGTGAGGATCTCCTTCGTCGTCGGACGACCCTCGCGCTTGAAGAAGCCGCCCGGGATCTTGCCGGCGGCCTGCGTCTGCTCGCGGTAGTCCACCACGAGCGGGAAGAAGTCGATCTCGGGCCGCGGGCCGCCGCAGGTGACCGCGGCGAAGACCTTGCTGTCGCCCACGGAGCAGATCACGGAGCCGTGCGCTTGGCGCGCCATGTGGCCGGTCTCGAGGGCGATCGTGCGACCGGCGATGGTCGCTTCCACGCGCTTGTACGTGTCAAACATCAGTTCTCGTTGTCCTCTGTCGTCTATCACTTCGTGTCCAGCTTCGACCGCGGCCCCGGGCTGGTCCTTCGTGGACCGTCTGGCGAGGGGTGGCGGCCCGACCCGCGGGCGCTGGGGGGAGGGCGCCGGCTCGTCGTGCGAGCCTCGGTGCACCGGGGGAACCGGCGCGACGCGCTCCCGAGCCCTGGGATGGGGTCGGTGGGGTGCCCCGTTCGGCGGGGCGCAGCTCCGAGCGCGAGGCGGGCGCCTCGTGGCCCCGGAGGCCTGGGGCTCGGAGTCGGTCGTGGGGAGTCGACCTACGTCGAGCGCCTCCCATCCCGCGACTTCCCCGCGCGCGATGCAAGCCTCGGGACGAGGCTCTCTCGGTGGCGGGGAGATCGGCGAGGGAGGCGCACGACCTGAGGCGTCTCCTGCGGGCTAGCGGCGCAAGCCCAGCCGGGAGACGAGGTCCCGGTAGCGCTCGGGCGACTTGCCGCGCAGGTACCGCAGCAGGCGGCTGCGGCGACCGACCATCGTGAGCAGGCCGCGCCGAGTCGCGAAGTCCTTCTTGTGGATCTTCAGGTGCTCGGTGAGGTTCACGATGTGCTCGGTGAGCACCGCGATCTGGACCTCGGGGGAGCCGGTGTCGCCCTCCTTGGTCGCGTACTGCTGGATGATCTCGGCCTTGCGGTCGGCGGTGATGGCCATGTGTGTCCCTGGGGGCCCGTGGCCCTCCTCGATGGCGTTGCGTGCGCTCGACGGACTTGCCCGAGCCTCAGAGCAGGGGTCTCCGAAGCTGGGGTGCGCCGGCCCCGCCCGACGGGCGGAAGCGACCGGCTCGTTTCGAGCGCAACCAGTCTAGACCCTCCCCGCCCCCTGTCCAGCCCCCACCCACCCCCGACCCGCCCGAGCCCCCCTCCCCGCGAGCCGCCCCCTACACACGCCCCCGACGCACCAGCACCGCCAAGCACCGATCCTCAGGCCCCCAACCCCGCCGGGCGTCGGGCCAAGGGCCGAAACCCGCTCGCCCGCCGGGGCGCAGCGCCGACGCCGCGCGAGCCTTGGCCCGAGGCCCGCAGCCCTCGCCGCCATGCGCCAACGTCGTCCGGCACTTGGCCCTGCGTGCCGGACGCCGTCACGCGGCGACCCGAGGCTGCAGACGCCGCCCAGCATCGGGCCGACAGCCGCAGCCCCCTCGCCGCCAGCGCCGCGATCCGCCGACGCTGTCGGGCGATGGACCACGGGCGACCCAACCCCGTCACGCGCTGGGCCACGAGTGCCGAGCGCCGCCAGGCGTCGGACCAACAACGGCAACCCCCTCGCCGCTAGCGGCGCGATGCGCCAACGCCGTCAGGCGTTGGGCCAAAGGCGGCAGAACCCCCGCCGCTAGCGGCGGGATGCGCCAACGCCGTCAGGCGTTGGGCCATGGGCATCAGAATCCGCGCCTATCGGCGCGGATTCCGGGCCGGCATCACCTCCAGCAGCTCCTCGGCGATCAACACCGAGCCCCGCTCGAACGCCTCGCGCGTCGTCGGGAAGTGCTGCCGTTCGGTGGAGAGGTCGAGCTTGCGCGTGAGCTTGCCGCCCCACAGCTCGACACCGTCCGCACCCAGCATCCAGGCCTCGACCTCGACCGCGACCTCGCCGTGCGAGTCCCAGCGGCTCATGTCCCACTGGCGCACCGTCACCTGCAGCACCGCGTCCTCCTGCAGCGAGCCGGGCGCGTAGGCGGCCTCGACCACGCGGCGGTCGACGTAGTCGAGCGCGAGCGGGCTGTAGCGGCGCTTCACCAGCCCGCTCTGGAAGGCCTCGCGCAGGGCGGCCTTGGGCGCCCGCTGCGTGAGCGACTCGTCGGCCACCGGGGCCACGACCACGTCGGCCGGCTGCGTGCTCTCGAGTCCGCCCACGTAGAGGGTGCTGACGTACTTGCCCGGGACCTTGGGCAGCTCCTGGCAGGACGCCAGCAGCAGGGCACCGAGGCCGAGGAGGGAGAGGCGGAGCCGGGCGAGACGGGAGACGTGCTTCATGGTGTGGGTGGGGCGCGGCGACCACGGGGCGAGGCGCTGCTCGCGGCCGGAGTATAGGCAGGCGACGCGCGCAAGTCTGCCCCGCGCCGCGCCGCCCTCGGAAGCCCCGCTCGTCAGGGCACTTGCGTCCACGTCACGGAGGGCGTGGTGAAGAACTCGTCGTGCAGGCGCGGGACGTCGGAGAAGAGCAGGTCGGCGGCGTCGAAGCCCGGCCAGGCCCACCCGGAGAGCACGCAGCTCACCATGCCGTCGGCGAGCGCGGTGCCGCCCGCCAGCTCGATCGGCGGCAGGAAGACGCTCGCGGTGCCGCCCACGCCGAGCGGGTCGGGCTGCCAGAGCTCCCACCCGCGGCCGTTCTGGTCGACGAGCAGCACGCGCACGAGCCCCTGCCCGTCGATCGCGCCGCCGATCACGTCGTCGTAGGTCACGGCGTAGGACTTGCCCGTGGCCGTCGCGCCGGGCGCGGCGAGCAGCGGCTGGTTGGGCGGCTGGAGCAGGCCGTTCGAGCCGGTCAGCGCGCGGCGCACGCCGCTGCGGCCGCCGCCGGTGTCGACGAGCTCGACGCGCAGGTAGCGCTCGTCGGCGATCAACTGGTCGTCGACCAGCGGACCCGCGGCGCGCGCGAGCGCGCTGTAGGCGGCGCGCAGGTCCCAGCGGTTCTGCAGCGAGTCGAAGTAGGCCTTGCCCAGGCCGACGGTCATCGCGCCGGGCAGGCCGTGCACGAGCACCTCGACGCTCACGCGCGGGTCGCCGTCGGGCGCCGGGAAGGCGATGCCGTAGTCGCCGGGCTTCAGGAGCAGGTGCCCGGCGACGCCGAGCGGGACGTCCTCGGGCGCGACCTCGACGCCGGACAACAGCGTCTCGAGCTGCAGCCCGACGTTGTCCTGTCCGCCGGCGCTGACGGCCGGACGCGGCACGCTCATGTCGAAGGCCTGCAGGAAGCTCGCCGCCGAGAACGCGTTGGGATCGGTCTGGCTCGCGGGCTGCTTCGTCGTCAGGAACGTCAGCGCGCCCAGCACGCCGGCGCGGATGCCCTGCGGCGTGAAGTTGGTCGTGGTCTGGTCGAAGAGGCCGTCGTAGGTCGACACGCCCGGCCCCCCCACCGTCTCGCCCGGCAGCAGCGCGCGGCTGTCGGCCACCCAAGACTGGAGGAAGCTCGCGGAGAGCTGGCTGCCCGGCGTCAGCGTCACCAGGTTCACGAGCCCGGCGGGTACGCCCTGCGGCGCGAGCGGCACGTCGAGGCGCGTGGTCGCGACGTCCTGGAAGCTGAACAGCCGGTACCCGCTCTTCTCGACGGTGAGGAGCGTCGCGCCGACGGGCGCCGACGCGATCGAGGCGCGGCCGTCGGCGTCGGTGATCACGGGCTGCGGCGCGAACACGGTCAGCGCGCCCGCGTCGACCTCGTGCGCGTAGACGACCGCGCCGGCCACCGGCTCGAGCGTCACCGCGTCGTAGACGGTCACGTCCACGTCGAGGCCGCTGCCGGGGAGCGCGGTCGCGGGCCCGGTCGCGCCGAGCTGCGTCCACGTCGCCAGGAAGGGCGCCGAAGCATTGAGCGCGCGGTCGTACACCACGACCGAGAACGGCACCGGCAGCTCGGCCGCGTCGACGGTGCCCAGCGGCACCGGCGCGGCGACGAAGTCCCCGTCCTCGGTGAACGCCGCGATGGGCGGCAACTGGCCGCCGACGCGGTTGTCGACCGCCCCGCCGCTCAACGTGGCGACGACCTCGACCGAGCGCGGCTCCTCGTCGGAGCTGCCGAGCACGACGAGGTCGCGCGCCTCCGAGCGGAACTCCAGCGCGCCGTCCGGCACGCCGCCCAGGCCCAGGAAGGTCGGCGGCACCGTGTCCTGCAGGAGGTCCTGGATGCCGGCCGTGGCGAGGTCGACGTCGAGCACGCGCAGCGTCGACGTCGCGCCGCCGCTGCGCAGCGCGAACGCCACGCCGACGTCGCCGTCGACGAACAGCGGCGCCGGCGGCACGGCGTCGTCGAGCAGGTCGAGGTCCTCGCGCTGCAGCACCACGCCGGCCGTGCCCTCGTCGAGCGCGAACGTGCGCACGAACGAGCGCACGACGCCGGGCGGGTTCGGTTCGTCGGTGGTGGGCACGCCCGGCTGCGTGCCGAACAGCCAGATCTCCAGCACGTCTCCCGCCAGCGCGGGCGCCTCGAGGTCGACCTGCACCATCACGCCGGTGGCGCCCTCGAGGTTCTCGACGCCCAGCGCGTCGGTCGGCTCGGTCAGCACCGTCGCCAGCATGGGCGGCGCGAAGCGCGCGGTCGTGAAGGTGTGCGTCTGCGTGGCGACCGCGACGTCGTCGGCGGTCTCGATGCGCGTGCCGTCGGCGGGCGACAGCTCGAGCGTCACCGTCGCCTCGGTGCCGAGGTTCACGGGCAGGTCGCTGGCCGGATCGACGCTCTTCCACGACCACACGCGCGTGTCCGTGATCTGCGTCGGCGGGAACTCGCCCACGCTGATCGTGAGCGCCTGCGGCAGCGGGTCGAAGGCCGGCGCCGCGCCGCCGACGCGCACGCGCCAGGACGTCGGCAGCACGGTGGTCTGGTCGACGGCGCGGTCGAAGACCGTGACGACCTCGGTGATCGGGCTGACGCCGGTCGCGCCGTCCTCGGGCCAGGTCATGACGACGCGCGGCGCCGTGCCGGCCGCGGCCTCGTCCTCGACGGTGAAGGTGCCGACGACGCCGTCGGTCGGGCGCAGCGCGAGCGAGCCGGTCAGGTCGCGCACGCCCGCGCCGTCGGCCCAGGCCAGCTCGTACTCGTTGCCCGCCACGAGCACGGGCGGGAAGATCACGAGCACGCGCCCGTCGCCGATCAGCACGGACGAGGTCAGCGGCTGCGCACCGACGCCCAGGCCGGAGGTGTCGCGCAGCTCGAACGCCTGGCTGATGGAGCCGGGCGCGATGGTCTCGCTGAAGACGATCACGAGCGGCGAGTCCGGCCCCGCGCTCGTGCCGGGGTACATGTCGAGCACGCGCGGCGCGGCCGAGTCGATGCTCTCGCCGTGCACGGGGAAGGTCGACGCCGTGGCCGCCGAGGCGCTGCCGCCGCCTGCCTGGCAGCCCGCGGGTCCGTAGATGCAGGCGGGGTTGTCGCAGCCGGGCAGGGTGGCGGCCGCCGCGGCGACGAGAGCGAGCGGCAGCGCGAGGCGGCGCGGACGCGGCCGGAGGGCACGGGGTCGAGTCATGAGGGACGGGTCGCGAGGCGCCGGAGGCGGCGGGGACAGGGGCGGACGACGCGCGCGGCCGTTCCTTCCCACGGACCGCGAGGGCGCCTCGGAGGGCGATAGTGTGACCGCCTGCCCCGCCGCGGTCTAGTACGCCCCCCGCGGTCCACGCCGCGCGGCGCCGCGCCGCGGTCCGAGCGCGCTGCGCGGCCTCGCGCGTCCGACTCCGATCGCGGCGAGCGGTCGGACACGCGGGCCGCTCGGACCCGGGGCGGCGCAGAAGCGCCGCGCGATACGCGGTAGACTGCTCGCCCGAATCTCGCGCGCACCGCTCCTTCCGCCCACCGTCGAGCATGCCCTCGCCCGCCAAGGCCCTCGTCCCCGCCCTCCTCCTCGCCGCCTGCGCCGCGCCCCGCGCGGAGGAGCCGTCCCCGCCCGCGCCGGAGGGCGCGCCGCAGGTCGAGCTCGACGCGCGCGCGCGGCTGAAGCAGGCCGTGGACGCCGGCGACTTCGAGGCGGCGCGCGCGCTCGCGACGCAGCTCCTGGTCGAGTCGCGCCTGGCCTGGTCGCGGGCCGCGCTGGCCGGCGGCGACCTCGACGGCTCCTGGAAGGCGCTCGCGCGCGCCCTCGAGCT
>JACKHS010000015.1 GCA_020638875.1 Planctomycetota bacterium | reverse complement strand
GAGCCGGTTCAGCAGCGCGTAGCGCCGCGGCGTGCGCGTGAAGAAGGCCCACAGCGCGATCGCGCCGGCCGCGCCGCGCCGCGAGCCCGCCGCGCGCACGCGACCGCGCAGCGCGAGCAGCAGCGCCGGCAGGTCGATGCCGACCGGGCAGACCTCCTGGCACGCGCCGCACAGGCTCGACGCGAAGGGCAGCTCGCCCGCGCGCTCGAGGCCGCCGAGCAGCGGCGTGATCACCGCGCCGATCGGTCCGGGGTAGACCGAGCCGTAGGCGTGTCCGCCGACCGCGCCGTAGACCGGGCAGGCGTTGAGGCACGCGCCGCAGCGGATGCAGCCGAGCGCCGAGCGCGTGAGCTCGTCGCGCAGCAGCGCGCTGCGCCCGTTGTCGACGAGCACGACGTGCAGCGCCTCGGGGCCCTCGCCGCCGGCGGGCGTCGGGCCGGTGAAGAGCGTCTGGTAGCTCGTCAGGCGCTGGCCGGTGCCCGAGCGCGGCAGCAGGCGCAGGAACACGTCGAGGTCGGCGAGCTGCGGCACGACCTTCTCGATGCCGACCACCGCGACGTGCACGCGCGGCAGGCTGGTCGTGAGGCGCGCGTTGCCCTCGTTCTCGAGCACGAGGAAGGAGCCTGTCTCGGCGACGAGGAAGTTCGCGCCCGAGACGCCCACGTCCGCGCGCGCGAACTCCTCGCGCAGCTTCACGCGCGCGAAGGCGGTGAGCGCCTGCGGGTCGTCGCCCGCGTCGCTGTCGAGCTCGCGCTCGAAGAGCGCGCCGATCTCTCCGCGCGACTTGTGGATCGCCGGCACGATGATGTGCGACGGCGCCTCGCGCGCGACCTGCACGATGTACTCGCCGAGGTCGGTCTCGACGACGCGCGCGCCGGCGGCCTCGAGCGCGGCGTTGAGGCCGGTCTCCTCGGTCGTCATCGACTTCGACTTGACCACCAGGCGCCCTCCCGCGGCGCGCACGATGCGCGCGACCACGTCGTTAGCTTCGGCCGCGTCGCGCGCCCAGTGCACGCGCGTGCCCGCGGCCGTCGCGGCGGCCTCGAAGCGCTCGAGCTGCACGTCCAGCGTCGCGAGCGCCTCGCGCTTGATCGCGCTCGCGCGCGCGCGCAGCGCCTGCCACTCGGGCGTCGCCGCCACGGCCGCGCCGCGGCGCGCGTGGATCGTGTCGGTGGCCGTGCGCAGCGCGCGGCCGAGGGCCGCGTCGCCCAGCGCATCGCGCACCGCGGCGGGGAAGGCGCCCGGCGCGCTCACGCGCCGCCTCCCGCGAGCACCTCGGCGAGGTGCAGCGCGCGCAGGCCCAGGCCGCGGTGCGCCGCGCGGCCCGCGAGCTGCATCAGGCACGAGACGTCCGACGACACGACGGCGTCGACGCCCGCCGCGGCGAGCGCCTCGAGCCGGCGGTCGACGAGCGCCACCGACAGCTCGGGGAACTCGACCGAGAAGGCGCCGCCGAAGCCGCAGCAGCGCTGGGACTCGGGGTCCTCGACGAGCTCGAGCCCGTCGACCGCGGCGAGCAGCGCGCGCGGCTCGCGCGCGAGGCCGAGCTCGCGCAGCCCGTGACACGCGTCGTGCCAGCTCACGCGCCCGGCGAAGCGCGCGCCGAGGTCGGTGCGGCCGAGCTCGCGCACCAGGAACGCCGAGAGTTCGTGGCAGCGCGAGGCGACGCGGGCCGCCCGCGCGCGCCACGGATCGTTCGCGTCGAACAGCTCGGGCCAGTGGCGCGTCATCGCCGCGCACGAGCCCGACGGCAGCACGACCGCCTCGGCGCCCTCGAGCGCCGCGATCGTCGTGCGCACGGTGTCGCGCGCCTCGCCGCGGAAGCCGGTGTTGTAGGCCGGCTGGCCGCAGCACGTCTGGCGCGGGTCGAAGCTCACGTCGCAGCCCGCGCGGCGCAGGACTTCGACCGTGGCGAGGCCGACCTCGGGTCGGAGCTGGTCGACGAGGCACGTGACGAAGAGCGCGACCTTCATGCGGGGCGCATCATGCCGCGCCCGCGGCGGCGAAGCGCGCCAATTCGCAGCGGCGCCGCGACGCGCCCTGGACGCCTCCCGGCCGAGCGTCGAAGATGCGACGCGTCCGCGCCCTCCCACCCCGCACCGTCATGGCCACCATCGCCGTCCTGGGCACCCTCGACTCCAAGGGCCACGAGCACGCCTACCTGGCCGAGCGCGTCCGCGCGCGCGGCCACGCCGTGCTGCTCGTCGACGTCGGCACCGGCGGGCCGCCGCAGGTGACGCCCGACGTCACGCGCGCGGAGGTGGCGGCCGCGGCCGGCCTCGACCTCGCGCCACTCGTCGCGCGCCACGACCGCGGCGAGTGCGTCTCGGCGATGGCCGCGGCGGCGCCGGTGCTCGTCGCGCGGCTCGTCGCGGAGGGGCGCATCGACGGCATCGTCGCGCTCGGCGGCGGCGGCGGCACCGCGATCGCGAGCGCCGCGATGCGCGCGCTGCCGGTGGGCTTCCCCAAGCTGATGGTGTCGACGCTGGTCAGCGGCAACGTCGCGCCCTACGTCGGCACGAAGGACGTGACGCTCCTGCCGAGCGTCGTCGACGTGGCCGGGCTGAACCGCGTCTCGCGCACGATCTTCGCGCGCGCCGCCGGCGCGATCTGCGGCATGGTCGAGGCCGAGCTCGAGGCGGGCGAGGGCAAGCCGCTGCTCGTCGCGTCGATGTTCGGCAACACGACCGACTGCCTCAACGCCGCGCTGCCGGTGCTCGAGGCGGCGGGCTACGAGGTGCTCGTCTTCCACGCGACGGGCAGCGGCGGGCGCGCGATGGAGTCGCTGATCGAGAGCGGGCTCGTCGAGGGCGTCTTCGACGTCACGACCACCGAGTGGGCCGACGAGCTCGTCGGCGGCATCCTGGGCGCGGGGCCCGAGCGCCTCGACGCGACCGCGCGCGCGGGGCTGCCGGCCGTCGTCGCGCCCGGCTGCCTCGACATGGTGAACTTCGGCGAGCGCGCGTCGCTGCCGCCCGAGTTCGAGGGCCGCACGATCTACGTGCACAACCCGCAGGTCACGCTCGTGCGCACGAGCCGCGAGGAGTCGGCCGAGCTCGGCCGCATCCTCGCGGAGAAGGTCAACGCCTACGGCGCGCCGGTGACGGTGCTCCTGCCGCGCGGCGGCCTGTCGGTGATCGGCGCCGCGGGCGGGCCGTTCCACGACCCGGCGGCGGACGCGGCGCTCTTCGACGCGCTGCAGGCCGGGTTGCGCGCGGACGTGCCGGTGGTCGAGAGCGCGCTCGCGATCAACGACCCGGCCTTCGCGCGCCTCGCCGCCGAGACGCTGCTCGCGAACCTGCGCGCCGCGGGAGCCCGCGCGTGAGGCGCCTCACCGCCTGCGCCGCGCTGCTCGCGCTCGCCGCGACCGCGACCGCCCAGCGCGCGCCGCGGACGCTCTTCGACGGCGCGACCCTCGCGGGCTGGAACGTACAGCCCGGCGACGAGCGCTGGTGGCGCGTCGAGGACGGTTGCCTCGTGGGCGGCTCGCTCGACGAGACCGTGCCGCACAACACCTTCCTCGCCACCGACGCGAGCTTCGAGAACTTCGAGCTGCGGCTCCTGCTGCGGCTCGAAGGCAGCGAGGGCTTCGTCAACTCCGGCGTGCAGGTGCGCAGCGTGCGCGTCGAGGGCAGCGCCGAGATGAGCGGCTACCAGGTCGACGCCGGCGACGGCTGGTGGGGCAAGCTCTACGACGAGTCGCGCCGCAACCGGCCGCTGACGGGCTCGCTCGACGAGGCCGCCGCGCTCGCGGCCGTGAAGCCCGGCGAGTGGAACGAGTACGTGATCCGCGCCGAGGGACCGCGCCTGCGCTCGTGGATCAACGGCGTGCCGGCCGTCGACTGGACCGAGCCCGAGGCCGACGTGCCGCGCGACGGTCACCTCGGGCTGCAGGTGCACGGCGGCGGCAAGGCGCTGCTGCGCGTGAAGGACGTGACGCTCACCGAGTTGCCGCACTCGCGCTACGCGCCCACCTGGCGTCGCCAGCGCATCGCGGCCGCGAGCGTCGCGCAGGGCGTGGCCGCGCCGCGTACGCCGGCCGAGGAGCTCGCGGGCTTCGACGTGCTCGAGGGCTTCGAGGTCGAGCTCGTCGCCAGCGAGCCCGACGTGCGCAAGATCGTCGACGTCGCCTTCGACGACGCCGGCCGCCTGTGGGCCATCACCGCGTGCGAGTACCCGCTCGACGGCAACGAGTCCGCGGCCGTCGCCGACCGCTACCGCGAGGGCGGCCGCGATCAGGTGCTGGTCTTCGACGAGCCGTGGCGCGCCGGTCCGCTGGTACCGCGCGTGTTCGCCGACGGGCTGTTCATGCCGATGGCGCTGCTGCCCGACCGGGGCGGCGTGATCCTCGGCCAGGGCCCCGAGGTGCTGCGCCTCGACGACACCGACGGCGACGGCCGCGCGGACGCGCGCGAGGTGCTGCTCAGCGGCTTCGGCATCCAGGACTCGCACCTCATGCCGCACCGCTTCGTGCGCGCACCGGGCGGCTGGGTGTACCTCGCGCAGGGCGCCTTCAACGCCTCGCAGGTGCGCGCGCTCGACGGCAGCGTCACGCGCTTCGACAAGTGCAAGATCGGCCGCTTCCAGCGCGACGGCAGCCGCTTCGAGGTGGTCGGCGTCGGCCTCAACAACGTCTGGGGCTTCGTGCTCGACCGCCACGGCGACACGTGGATCCAGGAGGCCAACGACCTCGGCTACGCGTTGACGCCCTTCGAGCACGGCAGGAGCTACCCGGGCATCGGCATGGAGCGCGCGTACCCGTGGTCGCCGTGGGCGCCGCCGACGACGGAGCTGCGCCTGGGCGGCACGGGCCTGTCGGGCCTCGCGCGCTCCGACGACCGCGACGGCTTCCCCGCGCCGTGGAACGAGACGTTCTTCGTCGCCAACCCGATCCTCAGCGCGGTGCAGAGCCTGCGCGTCGAGCGCCACCGCGGCAGCGCGCGGCTGGAGGTCACGCGCGCGCCCGACCTGCTCGTCAGCGAGGACAAGAGCTTCCGCCCGGTCGCCGTGCACTTCGGTCCCGACGGGTGCCTCTACGTCGTCGACTGGTACAACCCGATCATCAGCCACAACGAGGTCGCGCGCGACCACCCCGCGCGCGACAAGACGCGCAGCCGCATCTGGCGCATTCGCCACGCCGTGCAGGAGCGCCGCGCGCCGGTCGACGTCGCGGCGGCGAGCGACGACGCGCTGGTCACCTCGCTGCGCTCGCCGCGCACGCTCACGTCGCGCGCGGCGTGGCACCAGATCGTCGATCGCGGGGCGGTCGCGCTCGCGCCGCGGCTGCGCGCGCTCGCGCTCGACACCCACGGCCGCGTCGAGGAGCGGCTCGCCGCGCTGTGGTGCCTGGACGAGCTCGGGCGCGTCGACGACGTGCTGATCGACGCGCTGGTGCGCGACGCGTACTACGAGGTTCGCCGCGAGGGCGCGCGCCTGGCCGCGGGGAGCGCGAACCCCGCGGCGCTGCTGCAGCGCGCCGCGGCGGGCGACGACCCGCTGGTGCGCGCGACCGCGATCCGCAGCCTCGCGGCGGCGCCCTTCACGCGCCGCACCGCGCTGCTGCTCCTGGACTTCGTGCGCCCGCGGCTCGACGGGCCCAGCGTGCGCAGCGCGCAGCTCGGCGAGGACGTGCTGACCGGCGACGCGGCGCAGGTGGCCTTCGAGCGCAGCCTCGTGCGCGCCGTGCTCGCCGCGCACCCGGACGAGTTCGTCGTGCTGCTCGACGACCCGGAGTTCGCCGACGTGAGCGCCGAGGCGCGCGCGTTCGCCTACCTCGTCGTCGGCGGCCGCGAGGGCGCGCTGCGCCTCGCGCCGCTGTGCGACGGCGCCCACCGCGCGCCGAGCGTCGAGGAGCTGGAGCTGCTCGCGAGCTTCGCGGACGAGCCCGAGGTGCGCGTGCGGCTGCAGGCGTTGCTGGCCTTCCCCGCGACGCGCGCCGAGGCCGTCGAGCGGCTGCTCGCCGCTCGCGCGGCGTGGAGCGACGCGACGCTGGCGCACTCGGTGGCCGAGGCCGCGCGGCGCGCTGGACGCGGCGGCGCCCGACGAGCCCTCGCGCGTGCTGCGCGCGGCGCGCGAGCTGGCCTGGCCGAGCTCGGAGCCCGACGTGCGCGCGCGGCTGGAGCGCGGCCGCGACACGGCCGCGTGCCTGGCGACGCTGCGCGAGCTGGGCTGCGCGGACGGCGCGCTGTACGCGCGGCTCGCGGCGGCGGCGTTGCCCGGCAGCGAGACGCGGCGCCTCGCGGCGGGCGCGCTCGCGGGCCTCGACGACGACGCGGCCTTCGCGGCGCTGGTCGAGCTGTGGCCCGCGCTCGAGCCGGCCGCGCGCGCCGCGGCGCTCGCCGAGCTGCTGCGCACGCGCGCCGGCGCGACGCGCCTCGTCGCCGCGCTCGTCGCCGCGGACGTGGCCGACGACTTCGTCGACGCGACCGTGCTCGCGCGGCTCGACGAGCAGCTCGGCGACGACGCGGCGCTCGCCGCGCTGCGCGTGCGCGTCGCGGCGCGGCTCGTGCCGGTGTTGCGGCTCTCCGGCGGCGGCGACGACTACGCGCGCACGCAGCTCGAGCTCGCCGGCGCGTTCACCGTCGAGGCCTGGGTGCGCCTCGACCCGGGCCTCTCGAACGCCGACGGCATCCTCGCCAAGCCCGGCGAGTTCGACCTGAACTTCCACGACGCCCACCCGCGCCTGTGGCTCGGCCCGCGCGGTGACGTGCTCGTCTCGCAGCGCCGCGTCGAGGCCGAGACGTGGACGCACGTGGCGCTCGTGCGCGACGCCGCGGGCGAGCTCGCGCTGTACCTCGACGGCGAGCTCGACGCGACGGCGTCGCTGGGCGACGTGCCGACGCACGCCGGGCTCGACGTGGGCCGCACGAACCCGCCCGCCGGCTGCGCGGCGCGCCTCGCGGAGGTGCGCGTGTGGCGCACGGCGCGCAGCGCGGCCGAGATCGGGGCGAGCTTCCGCACGCGCGTGACGTCCGACCGGCGGCCCGCGGACCTCGTGCTGCTGCTGCCGGGCGACGACGTCGAGCTCTCCGGCGCCGCGCGCGTCGAGGGCGCGCTCGACGCGCCGCCGGTGCTGACCGACGCCGAGCGCGCCGCGGAAGAGGCGCTGTTCGCGCGTTACCGCGAGCTCGCCGCGCGCGCGGGGGACGCGACGCGCGGCCGCGAGGTCTTCCGCGCCACCTGCGCGGCGTGCCACAAGGTCGGCGGCGAAGGCGGCGCGATCGGCCCCGTGCTCGACGGCGTGGGCGCGAAGGGCCGCGAGGGTCTCCTGCGCGCGATCCTGACGCCGAGCGCGGGCGTCGAGTCGGGCTACCGCACGCTCGTCGTGCGCACGACGGGCGGCGAGCTGCTCGACGGCTTCCTCGCGGCGGAGGACGACGAGGCCATCGTGCTGCGCCGCAAGGACCGCGAGGACCTGCGCCTGCCGCGCGCCGAGATCGCGAGCGCGCGCTTCGACCGCCTCTCGCTGATGCCCGCCGGGCAGCTCGAGGCGCTCGCCGACGCGGACGCGGTCGACCTCCTGAGCTTCCTGCAGTCGCTGCGATGACGGCCGACGCGCTCGTGCTGGGCCTCGACCTGGGCACCGGCGGCGCGCGCGCGCTGGCAGTCGCGCTCGACGGCACGCTCGAGGCGCGCGGCGCGGCGCTCGCGTCGGTGCGCGACGGCGCGCGCCACGAGGGCGACCCGGAGGCGTGGTGGGCGGCCGCACGCGCCGCGCTCGCGGCGTGCACGGCGGCGCTCGCGCCGCGCGCCGCGCGCGCGTCGCGGCCGTGCGTCGACGGCACCTCAGGCACGCTCGTGGGCCTCGACGCCGCGGGGCGCTGCACGACGCCGGGGTTGATGTACGACGACGCGCGCCGTCGCCGAGGCCGAGGCTGCGCGCGCACGACGCAGCCGTGACCGCCTCGTGGTCGCTCGCGAAGGCGCAGTGGCTCGCGCGCCACGCGCCGGAGGCCTTCGCCGCGACGCGCACCTTCGTGCACCAGGCCGACCTCGTCGCGGGCGCCTCTCCGGGACGACGGGCGTGAGCGACGCGAGCGACGCGTTGAAGCTCGGCTACGACGCCGCGCAGGGGACTTCGCGCCCTGGGTGCGCGCTGCCGCTCGCCGCGCGGCTGCCGCGCGTCGTGGCGCCAGGGACGGCGCTGGGTGTGCTGGCGCCTGAGGTCGGCGCGCGCTGGACCTCGCGCCGGGCGTGCGCGTCGTCGCCGGCTGCACCGACGGCACGGCGGCCTCGCCTCGGGCGCGGCGGCGCTCGGCGACGACAACACGACGCTCGGCACGACGCTGGTGTTCAAGCGCCTGGCCGACCGGCGCGTCGCGCACCCGCTGCTCTACTGCCACGCGCTGCCCGGCGGGCGCTGGCTGCCAGGCGCGGCGAGTCACGTCGGCGCAGGCTGGATCGGGCGCGATTTCGCCGGCGAGGACCCGCGCCTCGACGCGGCTGCGGCGGCGCTGCTGCCGAGCGCGCACCTCGCCTGGCCTGCGCTCGCGCCGGGCGAGCGCTTCCCGCTGCGCGCCGCGCGCGTGCCGATGCTGGACGAGGCGCGGCCCGCCGAGCCCTCGCGCGCTACGCCGCCGGCCTGCAGGGCGTCGCGTTCGTCGAGCGGCTGGGCTACGAGGTGCTCGACGCGGCGACGCTGGCGCTCCGCGCGGCGACGTACGCCACCGGCGGCGGCGCGGCGAGCGACCTGTGGTGCCGGCTGCGCGCCGACGTCACCGGGCGCGCGCTGCACCGTCCGGCCTGCGGCGAGACCGCGCTCGGCGCCGCCGTGCTCGCGGCGCTCGGCGCCGGGCTGCACCCGGATCTGGCGACGGCGTGTGGCGCGCTCGTGCGTCCGGGGAGTACGTTCCGCCCCGACCCCGGGCGCGCGCGCGCCTTCGCGCCGCACTACGCGCGCTTCCGCGCCGCGCTCGCCGCCCACGGCCTCCTCGACGACCGCCCTGCATGAGCACGATCCTCCACGAGCTGGTGTCCGCCGCGCGCGAGCTGGTCGCGAGCGGCCTCGTCACCGGCGCCGGCGGCAACGTGTCGGCGCGCGCGGGCGACGTGCTGTACGTCTCGCCCAGCGGGTACTCGCTCGCCGACGCGGGGCCCGACGACTACGCGCGCGTGTCCGTGGCGAGCGGCGAGGTCGCGCCCGGCTCGCGGCGGCCGTCGTCGGAGGTCTTGATGCACCTCTACCTGTACCGCGCGCGGCCCGACGTCGCGGCGGTGCTGCACGCGCACCCGCGCAAGACCATCGCGCTCACCGCCGCCGGCCACGACCTGCGGCCGATCTTCCCCGACTATCACGTCTACCTCGGCGCCGAGGTGCCGCACCTCGACTACGTCACGGTGACGACCGAGGCGCTCGCGCGCGCGGTCGAGCAGGCGCTACGGCCCGCGCACCGGCGCGGCGTCGTGCTGCGCAACCACGGCGCGCTGACGGTCGGCGCGTCGGTCAAGGAGGCGCTGTTCCGCGCGCAGGCGATCGAGGAGCAGGCCGACATCCAGTGGTGCGCGCTGCAGGTCGGTACGCCGCGCTACCTGACCGCCGAGGAGTGCGCCGAGCTCGACGCGCTCGCCAGCGAGGCCTACCGCCGCGAGCTGCTGGCGCGCATGAGGAGCGACGCGTGAAGGTCCGCGGGCTGCTGCTCGACCTCGACGACACGCTCTACGCCTGGGCGCCCTGCAACGAGGCCGGGCTCGCGGCGGTGCACGCGCTGGGCGACGCGGGGCTCGACGCCGCCGCCTTCCGCGCGCTGCACGACGACGTGCGCGCCGACCTCGCGCGGCGGCTCGCCGGCACCGCGGCGGCGCACGACCGCGCGCTGTTCTTCCAGGCCATGGCCGAGCGCGCCGGCGTCGCGCGGCCGTGGTCGACCGCCGCCGCGTGGACCGCGCGCTACTGGGCGGCCTTCCTCGACGCCGTGCGTCCCGCGCCGGGCGCGCACGAGGTGCTCGCCGCGCTCGCCGCGCGCTGCCCGCTGGCGGTCGTCTCGAACCACACCGCCGGGCCGCAGCACGCGAAGCTCGCGCGCCTGGGCTTCGAGGAGCACCTGTCGGCGCTCGTCACCAGCGAGGAGGTCGGCGCCGAGAAGCCCGACCCGCGCGTCTTCGCGGCGGCGCTGGCGCGGCTGGGCGTCGACGCGCGCGCGGCCGCGATGGTGGGCGACGACCCGCGCGGCGACGTGGCCGGCGCGCGCGCGGCGGGCCTCTTCGCCGTGCACTGCCGGCTGTTCACGCGCGCGGTGGCGCCGGACGCCGACGCGACCGTCGAGCGGCTCGAGGAGCTGGTGGAGCTGTTCGCGTGACGGACGCCGCGCGCGACCTGGACGAAGCGCTGGCGCGCATGACCTGGGAGGTCGTGCCGGGCCGCTACGCGCTCGTCGGCGACGCCACGCCGCCGCGGGCCGAGGAGCTCGCGCTGCTCGCCGCGGGTCCCGGGCAGCTCGTGGTCGAGGGCGGCGAGACGACCTGGCTGCTGCCCGAGGCCGCGCTCGACGCGCTGCTCGCCGCCCGACCGGACGCGCGCGTCGAGCGCGGCGTCGTCTGGATCCGCTTCGTCGCACCGATGGGCTGGGACGTGGTCGGCTTCCTCGCTAGGGTCACGTCCGCGCTCGCCGCGGCCGACGTCCCGCTGGGCGCGGTCTGCGGCTTCAGCCGCGATCACCTGTTCCTCCACGAGCGCTGGCTCGCGCGCGCGCGCGACGTCCTCACCGACCTGTTCCCCGACCGAACGACCTGACCGATGGACTTCACCCTCAGCGAAGAGCACGAGATGCTGCGGCAAGCCGTGCGCGAGTTCACCGACGGCGCCGTGCGGCCGCTGGCCGACCAGATCGACGCTCAGCACGCGGTGCCGCGCGAGCTGGTCGACCAGATCAGCGAGCTCGGCCTGATGGGCGTCGCGATCCCCGAGGCGTACGGCGGCGCGGGCATGGGGGAGACGGGCCTCTGCATCGCGATGGAGGAGATCACGCGCGGCGACTTCTCGGTGGCCGTGACCTACGGCGCGCACGCGTCGATCGGCGCGATGAGCGTGCTGGTCGGCGGCACCGAGGAGCAGAAGCAACGCTTCCTGCCCGACTTCGCCAGCGGCGCCAAGCTGGCCTGCTTCGGCCTGACCGAGGCCGAGGCCGGCTCCGACGCGGGCGCGATGAAGACGACGGCCGTGCGCGACGGCGACGGCTGGGTGCTCAACGGCGAGAAGGTCTGGATCACGGGCGGCGACATCGCCGACTTCGCCGTGATCTACGCGGTGACCGACCGCGCGAAGGGCGCGCACGGCGGCGTGACGGCCTTCCTCGTGCCGCGCGACGCGCGCGGCTACACCATCGGCAAGGCCGAGGAGAAGATGGGGCAGCGCGGCAGCTCGACGGTCACGCTCGCCTTCGAGGACGTGCGCCTCGGCGACGAGCTGCGCCTGGGCGAGGTCGGCCAGGGCTTCCGCGTCGCGATGGCGACGCTCGACCGCGGCCGCCTCGCGCTCGGCGCCAACTGCCTCGGCTGCGCGCGCGAGGCGCAGGCCCTGTCGGTCGACTACGCGAACCAGCGCCAGAGCTTCGGCCGCCCGATCGCGTCCTTCCAGGCCATCCAGTGGATGCTGGCCGACTCCGCGGTCGACCTCTACGCGATGGAGAGCCTCGTCTACCGCACCGCGTGGCTGTGCGACGCGCACCAGCCCTTCAGCCGCGAGTCGGCCATGACCAAGCTCTTCTGCTCCGAGGCCCTCGACCGCGTCGTCGACCGCGCCGTGCAGATCCACGGCGGCATGGGCTACTCGGCCGAGTACAAGATCGAGCGCATGTACCGCGACGCCCGCGTCACGCGCATCTACGAGGGCACCAACGAGATCCAGCGCCTGGTGATCGCGCGGGACGTGCTGAAGAGCGGGGCGTAGTCACACCCGCTGGAAGAACCACCACAGCCCGAGCGCCAGCACGAGCCACGCGCCGCCGACGCGCAGCGGTTTCGGCAGCAGGAACTCGGGACGCGGGTCGCGGCGGCGCGCGGCGAGCGCGAAGGGCGCGGCGAGCAGCGCCACGACGACGAGCTGTCCGCTCTCGACGCCGACGTTGAAGGCGAACAGCGCGGTGGCCTTCGACGCCTCGAGCACGAGCGACTCGGACAGGAAGCCCGCGAAGCCCAGGCCGTGCAGCAGGCCGAAGACGAAGGCCTCGACCCAGCGGCCGCGCGCGAGGCCGGGGCGCCAGAGCGTGTCGGCGGCGACGTAGGCGATCGAGAGCGCGATGGCCGACTCGACCAGGCGGTCCCACGCCGACACGTCGACGACGCCGAGCGTGGCGAGCGCGAGCGTGACCGAGTGCGCGACCGTGAACGCGGTCACCCAGCCCAGCACGGCGCGCAGGCGGCGCGAGGAGAGCAGCAGCGCGAACAGGAACGCGAGGTGGTCCCAGCCGCCGAGGATGTGGTCGAGCCCCAGGCGCCAGAACACGCCGAAGGTGCCGCCACCGCCGGCCGAGGCGCGCGCGCGCGGGCGCTCGACCGACAGCGTGAAGGCCTGGTTCGTGCCGTCCGGCCACACGACGGTGGCGAGGTCGACGTGCTCGCTGCCGACCTCGCGGAAGAGCGTGCACTCGACGGCGAGCTCGCGCAGCTCGTCGTCGGCGCGGCACGTGAAGGCGAGCTCGACCGCGCCGCCGAAGCGCGTCAGGTCGCTCTCGTCGGAGGGCGCGAGGTAGCGCGCCGTGCCCGCCGACGGCGCGAGCGGCGCGCCGCCCTCGCCGGCCGCGTCGCTGCCGGTGAAGAGCCGGTAGCGCGCCGTCGCGTAGTTCAGGAGCCGCGGCCCGCCGGCGAGCACCTCCTCGGCGTCGAGCGCGCCGTCGCCGTCGAAGTCGAGCTCGGGCAGCACCTCGACGACGCTCAGCGCCTGGCAGCGCAGCGTGACGCGCGCCTCGGCGCCCGCGACCTCGACGCGCGAGCTCGACAGCGACTGCGGGTGCGGCGCGAGCGCGGCGAGCGCGAGGAGGACTGCGGCGGGGGACATGGCGCCGCTAGGATAGGGTCATGCGACCGCGATCCCTGCGCCTGTGTGCGATCACCCCCCAGGCCGACGCCCTCGTCGAGTTCCTCGGGCTCGGCCTCGGCTTCGAGTGCGAGGCCAAGGAGCTCCCCGGCGTGCCGAACGCGCCGACCGGCGGCCTCTTCGCCACCGCGTCCGGCAGCCGCATCGAGGTCTGGCCCGAGGGCGAGGGCCTGCCCGCCGGCCTGATGCTGCAGGTCGAGGTGGAGGACGCCGACGCCGTCGCCGCGCACGCCAAGCTCCAGGGCCTCGACCCGAAGGGCCCCTTCGAGACCGCCGACGAGCGCATGTACTACCTGCTCGCGCCGGGCGGGCTGGCGATGACGGTGGTGTCGGCGAAGGGCTGAGCGCCCGTCAGTCGCCGACCACGTAGCGCGCCGTCTCGTTCGCCGTGACCTCGACGGCGAGCTTGCGCGCCGCGCCGCCGTCGGGCGGGGTGAGCACGAGCACGTACGCGCCGACCGGCACCGGGTCGAGGCGCAGGAAGCGGCCGTCGCCGAGGGCGCGGCTCGTCGCGCCGTCGTCCTCGGGCAGCGCCTGGCCGGCGGGGCCCTCGAGCGCGGCGCGCCAGCCCTCCAGGCCGCCCTGCGGCAGGCGCACCGAGAGCGCGCCGCAGGGCAGCAGCGCGTAGGCGAGCTCGTGGCGGCCGGCGTCGAGGCGCACCGGGCCGGAGACGACGGGGGCGTAGCGCCCGCCGTGCAGGCCGCGCGGCGTCACGCGGATCCAGTAGGTGCCGGGTTGCGCGCGCGCGGCCTCGCGCGGCTCGTGGCTGTCGTCGAAGCTCATCGACCAGCGCCCGATCACGACGGGACGCGGGGCCGCGCGCGGCACGAGCGCCGCGTCGAGCGCGCGCCCGGCGGCGGGCCGACGCCGTCGAGGCGCAGCACGTCGACGCGCGCCGTGTGCGCGCGGCGCGTCCGGGCGCGACGAGCACGAGCTCGACGGCGAGCTGCGCGCCGAGGTCGAGCACGACGTCGGTGCTGCCGGCGGCGACGCCGTCGAGTCGCGCGCGCCGCGCTGCCGCCCAGGCCGGACTCGTCGTTCGTCACGACGAGGTCGTAGACGCCGGGCGTCAGGCCGAACACCGTGAAGTCCATCTGCGCTCGCGGGTCTGCCCGTCGACGTTCACGTGACCGCAGCGGGCGCCGGGCGCGCCGTCGGCGTGGTGACGTGCGCCTCGAGCGCAGCGTCACGCCTCGCCGTCGAGGCCGACGACGCGGCCGCGGATCGTCTCGCCTGGGCCGCAGGGCGAGCGCGAGCTCGACGGGCGCGTCGCCGGCGTCGAGCCGCACGCTGGCGCGGCCGGTGCCGACGCGGAGGTCCTCCTCGTCGGCCACCTCGATCAGGCCCTCAGGGACCGCTCGAGCGCACGTGCCGCTGGAGCGGGGGAGTCGCCGCGAGCACGACGAGCTCCTCGCCCGGCCTCGGCGCGGACAGCACGAAGCGCGCGGCGTCGTCCGCGCGCGCGCTCCTGTGCGCGCCGCGCCTCGGCCGCGCCGCCGCGGCGCAGCACCGCGACCGTCGCGTCTCGTCCCTCGCCCAGCCCGCGACGTGCACGACGAGCTTCGCGGCCCGCGGGCAGCCGCGCCACGAGCGGCGCGCTCCAGCCCGCGTCGAGGCGCAGCGGCGCGCCGCCCTCGCCGCTCGTCCTCGTCGAGCAGCCGGCCGTGCGCGTGCTGCGTGCCGCGCAGGCGCGCGCCGCCGCGCTCGACGAACACGGAGAGCTCCTCCGGCGCGCGGCAGCCCGCCGAGGTGCACGCGGCCGGTCGCGTCGCTCAGCCCCTCGGCGTCGCGCCGGGTCTGGCGCCCCTGCGCGTGGACGCGCGCGCCGGCGACGGGCGCGTCCGCGCCGTCGACGACCAGCACGTCGAGCGCGCCGAGCGCGCGCAGCACGAGCGACCCGGCGCGCCAGCCGCCCCAGGTGAGCGGCACGGGCGGCCGCTCCGCACCTCCTCGTAGCCCCTCGTGCGGCAGCAGGTCGCGGCCGTTCATCGGGCAGGAGTTCCAGCTGCCAGGCGCCCCGGGTGTCGGTGACGAGCTCGCCCTCCACCTTCGACGTGACGTCGGCGGGGACGACCAGGCGCGACGAGCTCCAGTCGAAGCGCGTCCCCGGCAGCGGCGTCCCGTCCTCCAGCGTCACGACCCCATGCGGGACCCCGTCGAGCACGCGGTGCAGGTCGTGCTCGTCCCAGCGCTTGCCGAGGAGCGTCACCTGGTCGCGCACCGCGCGCCACGGCCCGTCGGCGTCCATGCGCAGCGTGTAGACGAAGGTCTTCCCGACCGGCCACTCGACCTCGAAGCGGAAGCGGCCCTCGGCGTCGCTCGTGGTGTGCAGCGGCGGCAGGCTCGTGCGGCCGACGGAGAGGCGCAGCGGGATCCCGGGGACCGGCGCCTCGGGCTTGCGCGAGCCCTCGACGGGGTGCGCGAGCACGCGGCCGTACACGAGCACGTGCGTGTCCGGGTCGAAGGTCGCGGCGGGCGAGGCGGCGGCCTCGGTGCGCGCGCGGCGGGGGCTCGGCCGGCGGGGCGGCTTGGGGGCGGCGGCCGACGGCGGGGCCGGCGCGAGCTCGGGGCGCGTCCCCGTGCCTCGCCCGCGAGCGCGCGGCGGGCCGCGCCCCGGCCGGCGGGCGCGCGGGCGGCGCGGGGCCGCGCAGCCAGAGCGCGGCGCCGAGCACCGCCAGCCCGAGCAGGCCGGCGGCGAGGAGGAGCAGGGGGCGAGCGTGCATGGCGAGGTTCCCAGCCTACCGTCCACGCTCTGCGCGTCACCTCGGCCGTTGACGGACCGGGGCCCCCCCGAGTACAACCTTGGGCCCTTTTTCCGCGGCCCCGCCGCGGGAAGCACGCCCCCGGTCCGCCCTCCGTGCCTCGGAGTCGGGCCGTCGTTTCGTCGTCCTCCCTCCCCGGACTCCGTCCCCCTCCACCCCGCGCCATGCCCCGCGCCGGAACCGTCGTCCTCCTCGCCGCAGGCCAGGGCACGCGCATGAAGAGCGCGCAGCCCAAGGTCCTGCACGAGGTGTGCGGCAAGCCGCTCATCGGCTGGGTGGTGGAACAGGCGCTGTCGCTCGATCCCGCGCGCATCCTCGTCGTCGTGGGCCACGGCGGCGCGGCGGTCGAGGCGGTCGTGAAGGCCGGGCCGGGCGCCGAGCGCATCACGTGCGTCGTGCAGGAGCCGCAGAACGGCACCGGCCACGCGCTGCAGTGCTGTCTGCCGCACCTCGGCGACGATCCGGGCCTTGTCGTCGTGCTCTACGGCGACATGCCGGTGCTCGCGCACGACAGCCTCGACGCGCTGTGCGAGATCGCGGCCGAGCTCGAGGACGAGGGCCTGGTCGTGCTGACCGCCTGGCCCGAGGACCCGCGCGGCTTCGGGCGCATCGTGCGCGACGCGCAGGGCGACTTCACGGCGATCGTCGAGGAGAAGGACTGCGACGCCGAGCAGGCCGCCATCGGCGAGGTCAACCTCGGCGTCTACGCGATCCCGGGCGCGCTCTTGAAGCGCTACCTGCCCAAGCTGACCAACGACAACGCGCAGGGCGAGTACTACCTGACCGACGTGCCGGTGCTCGCCGCGCGCGAGGGCAAGGAGGTCGCCACGGTCGAGCTGGCCGATCTCGACGAGGCCATCGGCGTGAACACCATCGCGCACCTCGCCGAGGCGCGCTGGGCGCTGCAGGTGCGCATCCTCGAGCAGCACATGGCCAACGGCGTGCGCATCGAGGACCCCGCGACGACCTACATCGACGCGGACGTCACCATCGGGCCGGGCACGCGCGTGCTGCCCTGCACGGTCATCCGCGGCGGCGTCACCATCGGCGCCAACTGCGAGGTCGGGCCGTTCACGCACCTGCGCAAGGGCACGGTGCTGAAGGACGGCGCCGAGGTGGGCAACTTCACCGAGTGCAAGAACTCGACGGTGGGGGAGCACACCAAGGCCAAGCACCTGTCGTACCTCGGCGACGCCGAGCTCGGCGCCGGCGTCAACGTGGGGGCGGGGACGATCTTCGCCAACTACGACGGCCAGGCGAAGCACACGACCGTGGTCGGCGACCGCGCCTTCATCGGCAGCGGCACCACCATCGTCGCGCCGAACACCATCGGAGCGGGCGCCACCACCGGCGCCGGCGCGGTGGTCACGCGCGGCGCCGAGGTCGGCCCGGACGAGGTCTGGGTCGGCGTCCCGGCGCGGCGCCTCGAAGCTCGCGGGGCCCGGAACGAGGAGGACGCCCGCTAGGGCGCGCTACGGAGGCGAGGCGATGGCGGCATTCAGCGAGAAGATCACCCTGATCTCGGGCACGGCGCACCGCGCGCTCAGCGAGGCGATCGCCGAGGCCCTC
The DNA here is from genome assembly GCA_020638875.1 of Planctomycetota bacterium. Lineage (GTDB taxonomy): Bacteria > Planctomycetota > UBA1135 > UBA1135 > DUCM01. The sequence goes on along the minus strand of JACKHS010000015.1, from coordinate 68,877 downwards.
GACATCCCGCTGGCGAACGCCCACGTGGGTCGCTTCCCCGACGGCGAGGTCGACATCAAGGTGCTCGAGGACCTGCGCGGCTCGGACTGCTTCGTGCTGCAGCCGACGTGCCCGCCGGTGAACGACAACTGGGTCGAGCTGCTGCTCCTGATCGACACGCTGCGCCGCTCGAGCGCCGGCCGCATCACGGCCGTGATGCCCTACTACGGCTACGCCCGCAAGGACCGCAAGGACGAGGGCCGCGTGCCGATCAGCGCGAAGGTGCTGGCGAACACGCTCATCGTCAGCGGCGCGAACCGCGTGGTCACCGTCGACATGCACGCGGCGCAGATCCAGGGCTTCTTCGACGTCCCCGTCGACCACCTCTACGCGAAGCCCGCGCTGCTCGGCCGCCTGCGCCAGCTCGACATCGAGGACCCGGTGATCGTCACGCCCGACGTGGGCGGCATCAAGATGGCGCGCGGCTACGCGAAGCCGATCGGCGCCGACCTCGCGATCGTCGACAAGCGCCGCATCTCCGGCTCGGAGATCGCCGTCGAGCACGTCATCGGCGAGGTCGAGGGCCGCAACGTCATCCTCGTCGACGACATGATCTCCACCGGCGGCTCGATCACCGAGGCGGCCGGCATCCTGCGCAAGAACGGCGCGAAGTCGATCGTCATCGCGGTCACGCACCCCGTGTTCTGCGGCCCGGCCATCGAGCGCCTGGCGAACGCGCCGGTCGACAAGGTGCTCGTCACCGACACCATCCCGCGCGGCGAGAACTGGCCGGACGTCATCGAGACCGTCTCGGTCGCGCCGCTGCTCGCGCAAGCGATCAACAACATCCACCACTCCCAGTCCGTGAGCGTGCTCTTCGAAGACTGAGCCCCCCGCGGTCGCTCCTTCCCCTTATCTCCTGAGGATCCTGTCATGGCCCAGAGCGAAGTTCTCAAGGCCCAGAAACGTGCCAAGCTCGGCTCCCACTCCGCGCGCTCGCTGCGCGCCGAGGGGCGCGTCCCCGCCAACCTGCAAGGTGACGGCGCGCACATCGACTTCTCGATCGACCTGCGCGAGTTCCTGGCGACGCGTCGCCACCACACGCACCTGTACGACATCGACATCGACGGCGAGGTGAAGACCGCGGTGGTGCGCGAGCTCCAGTGGGACACCTTCGGGGACAACATCGTCCACGTCGAGTTCAAGAGCGTGACGCGCGGCGTCGAGACGGAGGCGGAAGTCGCGATCGAGTGGGTCGGCCAGCCGAAGGGCGTGCTGAACCACCTGGTCGAGCACGTCACCATCCGCTGCATCCCCTCGCTGATCCCCGACTTCGTCGAGGTGAAGGTCGAGGGCCTGGACGAGGGCACGCACCTCAAGGCGAAGGACATCCAGCTCCCCGCGGGCCTGTCCCTGGCCATCCCGGGCAACTCCGACATCGCCACGATCATCTCGGCGCACGGCCACGAGCGCGAAGGTGAGGAAGGCGAAGGCGAAGAAGGCGCGGAGCCGACCGCCTGAGGTCCTCGCGGGCCGCGGCCCCGGGGTTGCGCCCCGGGGCCGCGGCCCTAGACTGTTCCGCCCCTCCTCGCTCCGGTGACCCGCATCGTCGTCGGGCTGGGCAACCCCGGCCCCGAGTACGAACGCACCCGACACAACGTCGGGTTCCTGGTGCTCGATCGCCTGGCGCGGCAGGAGGGCCTGCTCTTTCGAACCGCACGCAACCTGAAGGACGCTTGCGAGGGCGACCCCGTCCTCGGCGCGCGGCCGCCCTACAGCGGCCCGAAGAAGTTCCGCTTCGCGCGCAGCCTCGACCCGGACGCGCTCTGGGTGAAGCCCGAGACCTTCATGAACCTCTCCGGCGAGGTCGTCGCTCCCCTGGTCCGCTGGGCCGGCGCGGAGCCGCACGACCTCATGGTCGTCTACGACGACCTCGACCTGGAGCCGGGCGTCCTGCGCCTGCGCCCCTGGGGCGGCGCCGGCGGCCAACGCGGCATGCGGTCCATCATCGACTCCCTCGGCACGGACCGGTTCCCACGACTTCGCGTGGGCATCGGGCGGCCGAGAACCGACGCGGCGCGTCACGTACTCGAGGAGTTCTCCGAGAAGGAGCTCCCCGACCTGGAGGTCACCCTCGCGGAAGCGGGGGAGGCGGTGCTCGACTGGCTCCACAGCGGAGACATCGAGAAGTGCATGACGCGGTTCCATAGCCGCTGGAATCAGGGCGACTAGGCGACCACGAGGTCGCGGCCCGCAGCTTCTCCGAGGAGAACCCGACTTGTCACAGATCTACGAAGGCATGTTCCTGCTCGACAACGCCGCAGTCCGTCAGGACTGGAACGCGGCGAAGTCGATCGTCACCGGCACCCTCGAGAAGCACGGGGGCACGGTGCTGACCGCGCGGCGCTGGGACGAGCGCCGTCTGGCCTACCCCATCAAGAAGAAGAACCGGGCCACGTTCCTGCTGGCCTACTACACCATGCCGGGCGCCAACATCCCGGACATGCGCCGCGACCTCGAGCTCAACGAGACCGTGCTGCGCTCCCTGGAGCTGGCCGTCGACGCGGTGCCCGAGGGCGAGCAGGAGCTGCACGCCCACGAGCAGACCACCGAGTTCAGCGTGCCCACGCCGCCCGACGACGACCACGTCGACTTCGTCGAGCAGGAGGAGGAGGAGTACGTCCCGCGCGGCCGCCGGCGCCGCGACGAGGACGACGACTCGGATTCGGAGGACGCTGAGGAGGCCGACGAGGCTTCCAAGGAGGACTGAGCCATGGCCATGGGTCGCAAGAAGCGCGGTGGCGGTCGCGGGCTGGTGAAGCTCGGGCGCAAGACCGACGAGAAGGAGCCCCTCGACTACAAGAACGTCGAGCTGCTCAAGAAGTACATCACTCCCCAAGGTCAGATCATGGGACGCCGGCGCACGGGCTACTGTGCCCAGAGCCAGCGTCGCCTGAAGATGGCCGTCAAGCGCGCCCGTCACGTCGGGCTCCTGCCCTTCGTGGGCTAGAGGAGGCAGCCTCATGAGAGACACCGAAGTCCTGCTCCGCGAGCACGTGAAGAACCTCGGCAAGTGCGGCGACATCGTCCGCGTCAAGGCCGGGTTCGCCCGCAACTACCTCCTGCCGCGTGGCATCGCCACGTTCGCGTCGGAGGACACCATCAAGGCGATGGCGCGCAAGCGCGAGCGCCTGGACGCCGAGGAGGCCGCGCTGCTGGCCGACCTCGACGCGCGCATCCGGGTGATGCAGGCGTTGGCGCTCAAGACCATCGAGCGCGCCGACGACCACGGCCACCTGTTCGGCTCGGTCAACGCCCAGCGCATCGTCCAGCTGCTGGGCGACGCCGGGCAGACGATCGAGGAGCGCGCCGTGCGCCTCGAGAAGCCCATCAAGTCGGTCGGCATGCACGAGGTGGTGATCCACCTGCACGCCGAGCGTTCGGCCACGGTGAAGATCGAGGTCGAGGCCGAGGGCGCCGCCGAGAAGGCCGCGCAGGAGGCCGCCGACGCCGCCGCGAAGGCCGCCGGCAAGGCCGAGGCGAAGGCCGCGGCCGAGGGCGACGACGAGAACGCCTGACGCACCCGCGTCACGACACGCCAGGGGCCCACGCCGCGACGCCGCGGGGTGGGCCCCTGCGCATTCGTGAGGCCGCCCGTATCCACGTGAGGCCCTCCGTGCAGGTGTGCCGCCCCCTCCGCGCAGGCGCGCGCGTTGTCACGCCGCGCTTTGGCGCGCGGCCCCGCGGTCGCTATCCTCTCGCCCCGCCCGGCTCCGTCGGGCCGCGACCATGGGAGGAGCACCGTTCCAGGACTACGACGGCCCGGCCGAGGCCGGCGGCGGACACAAGGTCCCGCCGCACAACGGCGAGGCCGAGCGCGCCGTGCTCGGCTCGCTGCTGATCGAGCCGGGGCGCATGAACGACGTCGTCGACTTCCTGCGCGAGGAGGACTTCTACGACCCGCGGCACGGGATGATCTTCGAGGCCGTCTCGTACCTCGCCGACCAGGCCCAGCCGATCGACTTCATCAGCGTCTCGGAGGTGCTGCTCGCGCGCGGCAACCTCGAGCGCTGCGGCGGGCGCACCTACCTGATGGAGCTGACGGGCAGCGTCAGCTCGGCCGCGCACCTGGCGCACCACGCGCGGCTCGTGTCGCAGACCGCGACGCTGCGCCGGCTCATCAAGGAGGCCAGCGCGATCGTCGAGCGCGCCTACGCGACGCGCCCCGACGGCGAGAACGTGCGCGAGCTCGTGGACGAGAGCGAGCACGCGATCTTCAAGATCAGCGACGAGCGCTCGTCGAGCGACGCGGACCCGATCGCGTCGGTGCTGCAGGACACGATGCGCCGCATCGACTCGACCTCGCACCGCAGCGGCCTGGTGGGCGTGACCAGCGGCTTCTACGACCTCGACGACATGACGAGCGGCTTCTCCGGCGGCCAGCTCATCATCCTCGCGGCGCGCCCCTCGATGGGGAAGACCGCCTTCGCGCTGAACATCATGGACCACGCGGCGGCGAGCAACCCCGAGTGGATGGAGGACGGCCCGCCGGTGGTGCTGTTCTTCAGCCTGGAGATGGGCAAGCAGTCGGTCGTGCAGCGGATGCTCTGCACCCGCGCGCGCGTCGACGCGCACAAGCTCAAGACCGGCCACATCCCGGCGGACGACTACGCCGAGCTGGCGCGCGCCGCGGACGAGCTCTCGGGGCTGCGCGTGTTCATCGACGACACGCCGGGCATCTCGGTCATGTCGATGCGCAGCCGCGCGCGGCGCATCAAGCAGCGCGAGAAGGGGCTGCACATGATCGTGGTCGACTACCTGCAGCTCATGACGCACCCCAAGGCCGAGAGCCGGCAGATGGAGATCAGCCAGATCTCGCGCTCGCTGAAGGAGCTCAGCCGCGAGCTCGACGTGCCGCTGATCGCGCTGTCGCAGCTCTCGCGCGCGGTCGAGTCGCGCGAGGACAAGCGCCCGCAGCTCTCGGACCTGCGCGAGTCCGGCTCGATCGAGCAGGACGCGGACGTCGTGATGATGCTCTACCGCGGCGAGTACTACGGCCAGACCGAGGAGAACAAGGGCCTGGCCGAGGTCATCCTCGCCAAGCAGCGCAACGGCCCGACCGGCAGCGTGAAGCTGCAGTTCTTCGGCAACATGATGCGCTTCGAGAACCGCGCGCCCTCGGTGGCCGAGCCCATCGCGCCCTGAGCGCGCCCCGGCCGCCCCAGCCCAGCCCCCCCCGCACCTTGCAGCGCACCGCCACGCTCCGCACGCTCCTCGCCCTGCTGCTCCTCGCGCAGGTCGTCTTCGCCGCGCCGCGTCTCCAGGACGCGGCCGGTCCGCCGCGTCAGGTCGAGCGCTTCGTCGGGCTCGAGGTGAAGGGCATCGTCGTCGACGGCGAGCGGCGCTACACCGAGGAGCGGCTGCGCGCCGCGCTCGGCATCGCGGTGGGGGACCGCCTCACGCTCGAGGAGGTCGAGGAAGGCATCGAGTACCTCTGGTCGCTGTTCCAGGTGCGCGCCGAGGTCGACGGCCGCGACGTCGACGGCGGCGTCGAGCTGCGCCTCGTGGTGACGGAGCTGCCGGCCGACCTCGAGCCGCGCTTCATCGGCAACGACGGCGTCAAGCTCGACAAGATCCTCGAGTGGGCCGAGCTGGAGGACCACCGCGAGCTGTTCCTGCACCAGGTCGCGCGCGTCACGGCGCGCGTGCTCGACGGCTACCACCGCGAGGGTTACTACTTCGCCGAGGTGCAGCCTGTCATCCGCGAGCTGCGCGAAGGCGACGACCCGGACGCGCCCGGCGACGTGATCTTCGAGATCATCGAGGGTCCGCAGGTGCACGTGAAGAAGGTCGTGATCCACGGCAACCAGAGCCTGCCCGACCGCGGCTTCTGGTTCTGGGCCGACGGCCTGCGCGCGCAGTCCAAGCTCGAGCTGAAGGGCCCGAGCCTGTTCGACTGGAGCGGCAAGGAGTTCGTCGAGGAGACGCTGCGCGCCGACCTGCTCGCGATGCGCACCGTGTACCGCGACCACGGCTACCTGAACGCCGTCGTCGAGCTCGACCGCCTCGAGTTCAGCGAGGACCGCTCCGGCGTCGTCGTGCACGTGGCCGTCGACGAGGGGCAGCCCTTCGTGGTGACCTCCGTCGAGGTGCAGGCCTTCAGCCGCCGTCCGCACCCGGACGGCGACCGCTGGCGTCCGCTCGAGGATCCGGCCGAGCTCGTGTACGACGAGCAGGCGCTGCTGGACGAGCTCTCGCTGCGGCCGGGCAAGGTCTACACCACGCCGCTGGTGCGCGCCGACCACGCCGCGCTGCGCGACTTCTACGGCAAGGACGGCTACATCGAGCACCCCTCGCTGGGGCCGAAGTACTCGTGGGCGTGGCTCGAGCCCGAGCTGATCTACGACCTCGAGCGCGCCGAGGTGAAGGTGATCTACCGCGTCGCGCAGGGCCGCCCCGTGCGCATCCGCGAGATCAAGGTCAACGGCGCGACGCACACCAAGGACGCCGTCATCCGCCGCGAGATCTCGGTCGACCCGGGCGAGCTCGCGGACATGAAGGAGATCCGCGCCTCGCTGCGGCGCCTGACCTCCTCGGGCTACTTCACCGACGAGCGCAACCGCCTCGAGCACCGCGACCCGACCTTCCGCTTCATCCCCACCGATCAGGAGGGGCTCGTCGACATCGAGTTCGCGGTCGAGGAAGGGCGCGTGGTCGACTTCCAGATCGCGGGCGGCGTCGACTCGAACGACGGCCTGTTCGGCATCGTGTCGCTGTCGATGCGCAACTTCGACATCACCGACCTGCCCAGCAGCTTCTGGGGCGCGTTCGGCGAGGTCTACCGCAAGGAGGCCTTCCACGGCGCGGGGCAGACGCTGCTGATCGAGGTCTCGCCCGGCTCGCAGTACGACCGCTCGCGCATCCGCTTCGTCGAGCCCGACATCTTCGGGCTGCAGCGCAAGCGCGTCGCGCTCGACGTCGAGCTGTCGCAGTACGATCGCCTGTACGAGGACTACGACGAGAAGCGCACCGGGCGCAAGGTGCGCTTCGGTTACACGCTGGGCTTCAACACGAACGTCTGGGTCGGCATCAACAACCAGGACGTGCTCATCGACAACGTCGACGGCGACGTGAACCTGACCGACCCGGCGCTGCTCTCGCTGGCGGCGCAGGTCGGCTCGACCAGCTTGATCGGCCTGACGCTCGACCTCGACCACCGCGACACCGACACGGCCTTCAACCCGCACGACGGCCGCGTGGTGAGCTGGGACAACGAGTTCAGCACGCACACCCTCGGCAGCAACTGGGAGTACTGGAAGTCCACGCTGACCTGGGACGAGTACGTGCCAGTGGGCTCGAGCACCGAGGAGGTGCGCCCGGGCATCCGCGTCGCGCTGGGCGGCGGCATCACGCTGCCGTACGGGCGCTCGGACTTCGTGCCCTACACCGAGCGCTTCTTCCTCGGCGGCTACAGCACGGTGCGCGGCTTCCGCTTCCGCGGCGTGGGGCCGAACGCGGACGTGAGCGGCACGCCGCTGGGCGGCGAGTCGATGGTGCGCGCCAGCCTCGAGTACCGCCACCCGATCTACTCGATCACGCGGCCGGGCTCCTACGAGAAGGTCGAGATGCTGCGCTTCCACGTCTTCACGGACGCGGGCGTGCTGGGGCCGGCCTACGACAACCTCGACTTCGACGAGACCCGCATGTCCGCGGGCTTCGGGTTCGGGCTCATGTACCCCTTCCCGATCGTCTTCAACTTCGGCTGGCCGGTGCGCGACGGCGAGTTCGACCGCCACCAGGTCTTCTCGTTCTCCCTGGCCTTCCGCTAGCACGGGCCCCGCGCCGGGAGGGCCCGCGCGGGCCCGCGCCGAGGCCGGGTCGACCATGACAGCCCGGGGGCGTTGCGCTACCCTGTCCGCCCGAGCGGAACGCGGCCGGGCCGCGGTCCCCGGGCCGCCCTCGACCATGTCCCAACGCCCCCTGAGAGAGATCGCCGAGCTGTGCGGCGCCGCCCTGGAGGGCGACGGCGAGCGCCTCGTCCGCGGCCCCGCGGACCTGGCCCAGGCCGGCCCGGACGAGGTCTCCTTCCTGGCCAACCCGCGCTACGCGCCGCTGCTCGAGCGCACCCGCGCCGCCGCCGTCGTCGTGGCGCGCGACGTGCCCGTGGCGCGCGCGGACCTCGCGCTGCTGCGCGTCGACGACCCGAACCGCGCCTTCACCGCCGTCGTGCGCGCGTTCGCGCCGGTCGAGGCCGCGCCGCCGGCCGGCGTGCACCCCACGGCCGTGGTCGCGCCGGGCGCCGAGGTCGACGCGAGCGCCTCGGTCGGACCGTTCTGCGCGCTCGCCGCCGGCGCGCGCGTGGCCGCCGGCGCCGTGCTGCACGCGGGCGTCACGCTCGGCCGCGACGCGACGGTGGGCGAGCGCAGCGTGCTGCACCCGAACGTCGTGCTCTACGCCGGCGTGCGCGTGGGCGCCGACTGCGTGATCCACGCCGGCGCGGTGCTGGGCTCGGACGGCTTCGGCTTCGAGCCGACGCGCAGCGGCTGGGAGAAGATCCCGCAGTGCGGCGTCGTGGTCGTCGAGGACGAGGTCGAGGTCGGCGCGAACTGCACCGTCGACCGCGCGCGCTTCGGCGCGACCGTGCTGCGCCGCGGCGTCAAGCTCGACAACCTGGTGCAGGTCGGTCACAACGTCGAGGTGGGCCCCGCGAGCCTGCTGTGCGCGCAGGTCGGCATCGCCGGCAGCACGCGCCTCGGCGAGCGCGTCGTGCTGGGCGGCCAGGTCGGCGTCGGCGGTCACCTCGAGGTGGCCGCGGGCACGCAGGTCGGCGGTCAGGGCGGCGTGACCGGCAGCACCGAGCCCGGCGCGCAGCTCACCGGCACGCCGGCGCGCCCCGTGCGCGAGGTGCTGAGCGACGTGGCCCGCGTCCGGCGCCTGCCGCGGCTGCGCGAGGAGCTGCGCGCCCTGGAGGCGCGCCTCGCGGCCCTCGAGGCCGAAGGAGGATCCCGGTGAGCCGCTCCCAGCGCACGCTGCGCACGGCGGTCGAGTTCGAGGGCGTCGGGCTGCACAGCGGCGAGCACGTCAAGGTGCGCGTCCTGCCGGCCGCCGCGGACCACGGCATCGAGTTCGTGCGCAGCGACCTGCCCGAGTCCGACCCGATCCCCGCGCTCATCAGCTACTACTCCGACAAGGAGCGCCGTTCGCGCCTGCAGCGCGGCGCGGTGTACGTCGACACGGTCGAGCACCTGCTCGCGGCCTGCACGGGCCTCGGCGTCGACAACGCGCGCGTCGAGATCTCGGGCGTCGAGATGCCCGGCATGGACGGCAGCGCGCGGCCCTTCGTCGAGCTGTTCAAGCAGGCCGGCTTCGTCGAGCAGCGCCCGCAGGTGCGCGAGTTCCGCCTCTCCAAGCCGGTCTACGTGCGCCACGGGGACGCGACGTTGATCGCGCTGCCGAGCGAGGACCCCGGGTTGACGCTGCAGTACGTGGCCTCCTTCGACGACCCGGGCGTGCAGAGCGCCAGCGCGCGCATCGCCGTCACGCCCGAGTCGTTCGAGCAGGAGATCGCGCCGGCGCGCACCTTCTGCCTGGCCTCCGAGGTCGAGGCGCTGCAGGCCGCGGGACTCGGCAAGGGCGCGACGCGCGAGAACACGGTCGTGCTCGGCGACCCCGAGACGAAGCTGCGCCTCGCCGACGAGCCCGTGCGGCACAAGCTGCTCGACATCCTCGGCGACCTCTCGCTGCTCGGCGCGCGCCTGCAGGCGCACGTGATCGCTCACGCCTCGGGGCACCGCACCAACGCGGAGCTGGTGCGCAAGCTGCTCGACCTGATGCAGGAGGAGGAGGCCGGCGGCGTCATCACCCGCGAGTCGGGCCTCGACGTGCGCGAGATCCTGCGCATGCTCCCGCACCGCTACCCGTTCCTGCTGATCGACCGCGTGATCGAGATCGACGGCTACAAGAAGGCGGTGGCGCTGAAGAACGTGACGATCAACGAGCCGTTCTTCCAGGGGCACTTCCCCGACCAACCGCTCATGCCCGGCGTGTTGCAGCTCGAGTCGATGGCGCAGCTCGCAGGCGTGCTGCTGCTGCGCAAGCTCGAGAACACCGGCAAGCTCGCGGTGCTGTGGGCCATCGACAAGGTCAAGCTGCGCGGCGCCGTGACGCCCGGCGACCAGCTCCGCATCGAGGTCGAGACGCTGAAGATGAAGGGCCAGACGGCCCAGGTGCGCGGAACCGGCTCCGTGGCCGGCCGCCTGGTGTGCGAGGCGACGCTGATGTTCACCATGGTCGACGCTTGAGGTAATCCATGGCCACCAAGATCCACCCCACCGCTGTGGTCGACCGTCGCGCCGAGCTGGGCTCGGGCGTCGAGGTCGGACCGTACTCGATCCTCGGCGCCCGCGTGACCGTCGGCGACGACACCATCATCGGTCCGCAGGTCGTGATCGAGGGCGTGACCACCATCGGCGCGCGCAACCGCATCGTCGGCCAGGCGAGCCTGGGCGGCCCGCCGCAGGACTTCTCCTACAAAGGCGAGCCGACCGAGCTCGCGGTGGGGGACGACAACCTGATCCGCGAGTTCGTCACGATCAACCGCGGCACGGTCAAGGGCGGCGCGATCACCCGCGTCGGCAGCAGTTGCCTGCTGATGGCGTGCAGCCACGTCGCGCACGACTGCCAGCTCGAGGACAAGGTCATCCTCGCCAACAACGTGATGCTCGCCGGCCACGTGCTGATCGGCCGCGGCGCGAACATCTCGGGCGGCGTGGGCGCGCACCACTTCTGCACGGTCGGCGAGTTCGCCTACGTCGGCGGGTTGACGCGCCTCGAGCGCGACGTGCCGCCGTTCATGGTCGTCGAGGGCCACCGCGCGCGCGTGCGCAACGTCAACTCGGTCGGCCTGATGCGCAACGGCTTCGACGAGGACGAGGTCGAGAGCCTGAAGGACGCCTTCCGGCTGCTCTTCCGCTCGCGCAAGCCGCTCGCGCAGGCGATGGCCGAGCTGCGCCACTCCGAGGGCCAGAGCCCGTCGGTGCGGCACCTGCTCGAGAGCCTCGAGCGCACAGAGCGCGGCAAGCGCGGGCGCTACCGCGAGAGCCTGCGCGAGGAGTTCGCGCGCGAGGGCGCCGAGCGCATCGCCTCGGGGGCGACGCTCTGATGGCGGCGCGCGCGCTGCGCATGGCGGTGGTCGGCGTCGGCCACCTCGGGAAGATCCACGCCAAGATCTACGCCGAGAACCCGCGCGCGGAGCTCGTCGCCGTGGTCGACGCGAACGCCGAGCAGGCGCGCGGCGTCGCCGAGGCGTACGGGTGCGCCGCGCTGTCGGACGCGTCCGAGCTGCCCGCGGACCTCGACGGCGTCAGCGTCGTCGTGCCCACGCGCTTCCACGCGGCCGTGGCCGTGCCGCTGCTCGAGCGCGGCGTGCCGTGCCTGGTCGAGAAGCCCATCGCCGGCACGCTCGCGGACGCCGATGCGATCCTCGCCGCGGCCGAGCGCGGCGGCGCGCTGCTCGGCGTCGGCCATGTCGAGCGCTTCCAGCCCGGTGTGCGCAAGGTGCGCCAGATGGGCATGCGCCCGCGCTTCATCGAGTGCCACCGCCTCGCGCCCTTCTCGTTCCGCTCGATGGACGTCGGCGTCGTGCACGACCTGATGATCCACGACCTCGACCTGATCCTGCACCTCGTCGACTCGGAGATCGAGAGCGTGGACGCCGCCGGCGGCGCGATCCTCACCGACTATGAGGACATGGCCTCGGTGCGGCTCGTGTTCGCCAACGGCGCGCGCGCCAACATCTCGGCCTCGCGCGCCTCGCTCGAGGCGACGCGGCGCTTCCGGCTCTTCTCGTCGCAGGGCTACGTCAGCCTCGACTTCCAGAAGAACTACGGCATCTACATCACCCAGGGGCCCGAGTGGGAGAGCGGTCGCGAGGCGCTGCGCACCCTCGACCCGATGCTGCTCGCGATGCGCCAGGACTGGATCAAGGAGCGCGTGCTGAGCGTGACCGAGCTCGAGCTCGCGGGCGCGCAGCGGCCGCTGCAGGCCGAGCTCGACGCCTTCCTCGACTGCATCGAGCAGGGCGCGCAGCCGGAGGTCAGCGGCCGCGACGGTCGCCGCGCGCTGGAGCTCGCCGAGCGCATCGCCGCCGACATCCGCGCGCAGGAGTGGTAGCGGCGCACCCCCAGGAGGGTCCCGGGGGCGGTCCGAAGCTCTGTTTTTCCCTGGGGAAGACACCGGGGAACCTGGCGACGCGCTAGCCTGGCCCAGGTCGCGGCGCGGGTGCCGCGGCGCTTCCGCGACCTCCACCCCCCGCGCCCCATGCGCTCCCTCCTCGCCTCCGCGCTCCTGCTCGTCGCCGCCGCCGGCGCGGCGCAGGCCGGCACCTACTCGGTCGTCGTCACCGGTCAGGTGCTCAGCAACTCCTACGGCTCCGGTCCCTTCGCCGGCGCGGCCGCGGGCGCCACCGCGGTGCTCTCCTTCGACGTGACCGAGCCCGGCACGCCGATCGCGCCCGGCCAGCTCGTCGCCTACGCGATCGACCTCGGGACGTTCGACCTCGACATCAACGGCTCGACCGGCGCCGCGCTCGGCGGCCCGACCGACCTGCAGATCCAGAACGACTTCCCCGCGGCCGACGGCTTCCGCATCTTCCAGACGCAGCTCGCCAGCGGGCACTTCTTCAGCTGCGAGTGGGGCGCGGTGGGGAGCTTCTTCCCGTCCGCCGACATCACGCTGCTGCCGGGCACCTACGACGTCGCCGCGAACATGACCTCGTTCAACTACGTCATCCAGGGCCAGGGCGGACTGCTCGAGATCTTCCCGATGACGCTCGACGTCGTCGCGCCCGCGCCCGGGACGCCGTTCTGCTTCTGCGACGGCAGCGGGACGGCCGCGCCCTGCGGCAACTCCGGCGCCGCCGGCAACGGCTGCGCGAACGGCGCGAACGCCGCGGGCGCGAACCTCGCGACCTCGGGCGTCGCGAGCGCCTCGGCGAGCACGCTCGCGCTGCACGCGAGCGGCGCGGCGCCCGGTCAGCCGGGCCTGTTCTTCCAGGGCGTCAACGCCGTGAACGGCGGCCTCGGCAACACCTTCGGCGACGGACTGCGCTGCGCGGGCGGCTCGGTCGTGCGCCTGCAGGTCGTGAGCGCGGACGCCCTCGGCGCCGCGACCTCGACCATCGACGTCGCCGTGAAGGGCGGCGTCACCGCCGGCGACACGCGCGCCTACCAGTACTGGTACCGCGACCCCGTCGGCAGCCCCTGCGGTTCGTTCTTCAACCTGACGAACGGCGTGCAGGTCGGCTGGGCGAACTGAGCGCGACGCTCGAGACGCCAGGAAGACGGACGGCCCCGAGCGCGTGCGCTCGGGGCCGTCCGCGTTTCGGAGCGCGCGCGACGCCTACTGCCAGGTCACCGCGACGCCGTGCGTCAGGTTGAAGCTGCCCCCGCACGGGCTACCGGACGGATCGCGGTACCAGGCCTGGAAGTAGCGCACGTCACCGGGGAGCCAGCCCTGCCCCGCGGCGAGGCCCGGGCCCCAGCTCGCGTGTCCGCCGGCGTCGGCCGCGACCACGCCGAGGCGCCGCACGTTCTGGCCGGCGCAGCGCAGGCCGTCGCCGAAGATCGTGCCCGCGCCGCCGGCCACGGCGTTCTCGCCGACGATCAGCAGCGCCGGCTGGCCCGCCGGCAGCCCCGCGCCGCTCAGCACGAGGTCGTCCTGCGCGAGGTTCGCGCTGCCGGCGAAGGGCAGCGCCGCGCCGGCGCCGGTCGAGTTGGTGCAGCCGGCGGCCGCGTCGTCGTTCGCGCAGGGGCAGCTCGCGCCGAAGCAGTAGGGCTGGATCGGGCCGCCGGTCTGCGCGCCGCTGCCGACGAGGCGCAGCGCGAAGTTGCGCGCCGGGCCGCCCGGCGCGTAGCCGTCGGCGTACCAGGTGCTCGCGGGGATGTCGGGCGAGAACACGAAGCCGTCGCGGCCGTTGGCGACGTCGAGGTCGCCGCTCAGCCAGCCCCACGACGCCGGCGTCGAGAAGGTGCTGTTGTAGAGCTCGATCCAGTAGGTGCCCGCGGGGAGCTGCGGCTGCGGCACCGGGTGCAGCGTGACCTCGACCTCGGCCTCGCCGAAGTGCGTCGCACCGGTCGCGACCGCGCTCGTCGGCGCGAGCAGCGCGCTGTAGATCTGCGGCCCCGGGACGCCGTTCGCGTCCGGGTACAGCGTGACCTGGAAGACGTTCGGGTCGAGCGCGGTGCCGTTGTCGTGCACGCCCCACAGCACGATCTCCTCGAGCGTGAAGGTGCCGGAGGTCACCACGACGAAGTCGTCGGCCACGGTCTGGGTGGGCGGCGAGAAGCTGCCCCCGCAGACGTTGCAGTCGTCGTCGCTGTAGGTGAACAACACGCCGTTGGGGAGCTGCTCGAGCACGGCGACGGACTGGGCCGCGGCGGGCGCGGCGAGGAGCGGGACGAGGAGCAGGGAGGAGCGCATCGTGGGGCGGGTGGGGTAGGGGGGAGGCGGAGAGCCCGAGGGCCGACCTCCCTTCTACCCCGGCGCCCGCCAACGTTGCGGGGATTTCCCCGGGGAAGATTGGACCGCCTCTCCCCGGCCCGCTACGTGCCCTCCCGGGGCCCCGGGCGGCCCCGCCCGCCCCCGCTGGCGGGGGACAAGGGCCGCCGCGCCTGATAGAACGTCTGCCACGATGAGCGCCCCCACCGATCCCGAGCTCCGCTACGCCCCCCTCCCGGAGGCGCTCGCCACCCGCCCCGACGCCGCCGAGCGCGAGGTGCTCGCGGTCTGGCGGGACCAGGACGTCTTCGGCGCCGTGCAGGCCGCCCGCGCGGAGGCGCCGCCCTTCGTCTTCTGGGAGGGCCCTCCGACGGCCAACGGCCGCCCGGGCATCCACCACGTGATGGCGCGCACCATCAAGGACACGGTCTGCCGCTTCCAGACCATGCTCGGCAAGCGCGTCGATCGCAAGGCGGGCTGGGACACGCACGGGCTGCCGGTGGAGCTCGAGGTCGAGAAGGCCCTCGGCATCAGCGGCAAGCCGCAGATCGAGGAGTACGGCGTCGCCGCCTTCAACGCGAAGTGCCGCGAGAGCGTCTGGACCTACCGCAAGGAGTGGGAGGAGCTCAGCGAGCGCATCGGCTACTGGCTCGACTACGAGCACCCGTACGTCACCTACGACGAGGACTACGTCGAGTCCGTCTGGTACGTGCTGAAGCGCTTCCACGACGAGGGGCTCGTGTACCGCGGCAAGCGCGTCGTGCACTACTGCGGCCGTTGCGGCACGGGGCTCTCCTCGCACGAGGTCGGCCAACCCGGCGTGTACCAGGACGTGCTCGACCCGAGCGTGACGGTGCGCTTCCCGCTGCGGGACGGCGGGGCGTCGCTGCTCGCCTGGACGACGACGCCCTGGACGCTGCCGTCGAACGTCGCGCTCGCGGTGCACCCGAACGTCGACTACGTGCGCGCGCGCGTCGCGCTGCCGGTGCCGAAGGGCGCCGAGCCGGGCTCGGCCGGGCACGAGGAGGTCTGGGTCGCGGCGCCGCGCGCGGCGGCCGTGCTGGGCGAAGGGCACGAGGTGCTCGAGACGCGCAAGGGCGCGGAGCTCGTCGGTCTCGCGTACGAGCCGCCCTTCGCCGACGCGGTGCCGGAGGTCGACCCGGGCGCGTGGGTGCCCGAGGCCGCCAGGCGCTGGACGGTCGTCGCCGCGACGTACGTGACGACGGAGGACGGCACGGGCATCGTGCACCAGGCGCCGAGCTACGGTGCGGACGACTGGATCACCGCGCAGGAGAACGCGCTGCCCGTGCTGCAGGCCGTCGGGACCGAGGGGCGCCTCGTCGTCCCGGTCGGCGGTGTCGCGGCGGGGACCTTCTTCAAGGAAGCCGACGAGGGCCTCATGGAGGACCTCAAGGCGCGCGGCCGCATGTTCAAGAAGGCGCGCGAGACGCACAGCTACCCGCACTGCTGGCGTTGCCACACGGCGCTGTTCCAGTTCGCGACGCCCGCCTGGTACGTGCGCACGTCGAGCTACAAGGAGCGCATGCTCGCCTACAACGCGCAGTGCAACTGGGTGCCCGCCGAGGTGGGCCACAAGCGCTTCGCGGACTGGCTCGAGAACAACATCGACTGGAACATCTCGCGCGACCGCTACTGGGGCACACCGCTGCCCTTCTGGGTCTGCGAGGGTTGCGACGCCGAGCACGCGATCGGCAGCCGCGCGGAGCTCGAGCAACTCGCCGGCGGGCTGCCCGCGGGCTTCGACAACCACAAGCCGCTGATCGACGAGGTCACGCTCGCGTGCGACGCGTGCGGCGGCGTCATGCACCGCACGCGCGCCGTGCTCGACTGCTGGTTCGACTCGGGCTCGATGCCCTACGCCCAGCACCACTTCCCCTTCGGCGCCGGCCGCGCGGCCACGGCGCGGCAGTTCCCCGCCGACTTCATCGCCGAGGGCCTCGACCAGACGCGCGGTTGGTTCTACTCGCTGATCGCGATCGGCTCGTTCCTGGCCGAGCTCGAGCCCGAGCTCCAGCCCGGCGTGGTCTACAAGAACTGCGTCGTGAACGGCCTGCTGCTCGATCGCGACGGCCAGAAGATGTCGAAGTCGCGCGGCAACGTGCTGCCGCCCTGGGACGCGATCGCGGAGCACGGCGTCGACGCCTGGCGCTGGTACCTGCTCTCGAGCTCGAGCCCCGGCGAACCGCTGCGCGTCGAGTACCTGCCGCCCGAGCACCCCGAGCGCGCGAGCGGCTACAAGGACGGCGTGCTCGACGTGCGCCGCCGCTTCGTCGGCACGCTGCTCAACAGCTACAAGTTCCTGGCCGAGTACGCGCGCCTGGACGGCTTCGATCCGGGCGACGCGCGCGTGCCCGCGCCGGCGTCGCGCTGCGAGATCGACCGTTGGCTGCTCTCGCGCGTGCAGACGACGGTGGGGGAGGTGCGGGGCGCGTTCGAGGCCTACGACCTCTCCGGTGCGTGCGCGCGCGTGGAGCGCTTCGTCGTCGACGAGCTCTCCAACTGGTACATCCGGCGCAACCGCCGGCGCTTCTGGAAGGGCGAGGTCTCGACCGACAAGCTCGGCGCGTTCGCGACGCTCCACGAGGCGCTCTCCGCCGTGACGCTGCTCGTCGCGCCGGTGATGCCGTTCCTCGCCGACGTGCTCTGGCGGCGCCTCGCGGGCCACGGCCGTTCGGTGCACGTCGAGCCGTTCCCGGCACCCGACGCCGCGCGCGTCGACCGCGCGCTCGAGGGCGCGATGCAACTCGTCGAGCGCGTGGTCGAGATGGGCCGCGCCCTGCGCGAGCGCTCGGGGCGCCGCGTGCGCCAACCGCTGCGCTCGATCTCGGTGCGCGCCTCGGACCCGGCCAGCCTCGCGCTGCTCGGCAGCCCGTTCGCGACCGAGCAGGTGCTCGACGAGCTCAACATCAAGGGGTGGGGGAGCCTCGCGGCCGACGACGGTCAGCTCTGCGTGCTGCGCGCGAAGCCGAACTTCAAGGTCCTCGGCAAGCGCCTCGGCGCGCGCATGAAGGCCGCTGCCGGCGCGATCGGCCAGCTCGACTCGGCGGCGGTCGCGGCGCTGCGCGGCGGTCGCAGCGTGACGGTCGACGTCGACGGCGAGCCCGTGGCGCTGACCGCCGAGGACGTGCAGGTCACCGTCGAGACCACCGCCGACTTCGACGTCGAGACCGACGGCCACGTCGTCGTCTTCCTCGATACCGAGCTCGACGACGAGCTGGTGCGCGAGGGCCTCGCCCGTGAGGTCGTCAGCCGCGTGAACGCGCTGCGCAAGGAGCGCGGCCTCGCGGTGGAGGAGCGCATCCACCTGCGCCTCGACGCGGACGGGGAGGCGCTCGCGCGCGCGCTCGAGGAGCACGCCGAGCTGATCTCCGGCGAGACGCTGACCACGCGCTACGAGCGCGCCGACGCGCCGCTGACGGGCTCGGCCTGGACCGAGTTCGCGCTGGGCGACGGGCAGACGTTGCGCGCGGACCTGGCGGCGCGCTGAGTCACCGCGGCGCCCGCGCGCGGCCCCGCCGCGGGCGTGCGCGCCGCGTGAAGACTCGCCTCGTCGCGCGTCCGCGCTGGCCGCCCGGGCGCGGCGGTGGTACCTTCCTGCGGGGACCTCTGGCGGCGCAGGCCACGCGCCGAAATTCCCCCAGAGCCGAATGATCACGCAAGGGCCCCCACCCTTCCGCGGCGGCAGTACCGACCACGGAGGCGGGCCCACCTGGAACCTGTTGGTTCCGGGGGCCGGCGGAGCGGCATCGCTGGAGGTCCCCAGGTTCCTCGCGCGCGGGCACGCGCGAGCGGAGGCGGGCGAGAACCGCGGCCGGGCGGCGGATTCGCTGCGCCGCGTTCTTCGGTTCCCCCGCGTGGATGGCTAGGATCCGAGCGCGGACGGCCGCGCAGGGCGGACGTCCCGAGAGCCTCGATTCCACAACTCCCGGACGCGCCGCATGCGCAAGCTCCTGCTCCTCGCCCTCGTCGGAGGGCTGGTCTACTTCACCTGGTCGCGCTACGGCGGCGGCGCTGCGGACCCCGCCGAGCCCGACGGCGGCGCGGCCGCCGAGAGCCCCAAGGCCCCCGGCGGCACGGGCGCGGGTCAGTTCCTGAACGCCGCGCACCGCGCCGAGGCGCAGGAGCAGCTCGCGCAGGGCGCCGGCGCCGGGCCGCTTCCCGACGCCCCCGAGCCCGGACCCGCGAAGGTCACCCCGCAGCGCGAAGAGCCCACGCCCGTCGCCGCGAGCCCCAAGGCCCAGCAGCCGCCGCTCGGCGACCTGGGCGCGCTGGGCGATCCGTTGCGCGAGGGCGAGCTCCTGGCGCACCGCGTCGGCGACCTGCAGGACTACATCAGCGGCGACGGCGCGGGGCTCTCGCTGTCGCGGCGCAACCTGCTGATCGCGTACGGCCTCCTGATCCGAGGCATGCCCGGGCAGGCGCAGAAGTACGCGAAGGGTCTCGAGGAGGCCACCGACGTCACCGCCGAGGAGTGGTCGCTGCTGTCGCACGCGCTGACGGGCAAGCAGGTGCGCACGCGCAACGCCTCGGCCAAGCTGCAGCGCAGCCCGCTCGTGCTGGGGGCTTCGATGGGGTTGATGGCGGGCGAGGCCGGGCGGCTGCTGCGCGAACAGGAGTGGAAGCGCGCGGCCGAGCTCTACAGCGAGCTCCTGCTCGCCGAGGTGGACGCGCCCTGGCCGGCGGATCGCGACGCGCTGGGCGCCTGGTCGGCGGGCCTCGAGGACGCGCAGGCGAACTACCGCTGGAACCGCGAGGCCGCGTGGCCGTCGATCGAGATGACCGTGAAGAGCGGCGACTCCCTGACCGCGATCCGCAAGCGCGTGCTCGATCAACGCCCCAACGCCAAGATCTGCACGGGGCTGATCAACCGCGCCAATCAGATCGGCGGGCGCTACCTGCGCGAGGGCGAGGTGCTGCGCGTGCCGACGGACGAGGTCAGCGTGCTGGTGGACCTGTCGGCGTACTGGCTGTTCTACCTGCACGGCAGCGAGGTCGTCGCCGCGTGGCCCATCGCGACGGGCAAGGTCGGGCAGGAGACCACGCCCGGCACGTACACCGTCGGCGCGAAGATTCCCGAACCGCCGTGGTTCCCGCCCGGGCGCGGCATGGTGCCCTACGGCGATCCCGAGAACCCGCTGGGCACGCGCTGGATCACGCTGGACGACAGCCCCAGCCTCGGCATCCACGGCACGTGGGACCCCGAGAGCATCGGCACGATGGCCAGTGACGGCTGCGTCCGCCTGCGCAACGAGTCGGTGGAGCAGCTCTTCGAGATCCTGCCGCAGGGCAGCAAGGTCCTGATTCGTCCCTGAGCGCCGCGCGCGGGGCTCGCGCGCTCGATAAGTGCACGGCGGTGGAGTCACGACTCCACCGCCGTCTTCGTTCGCGGAGGCCGGCGCGTCGACGAGGCGACGCGAGGGGGCGTCGGCGGCGCCAGCCGTGGCGGGGCGCGACGGTTCGGCCAGGGGACGTGTGGGCTCGAGTGCAGGTGGACTCGAGCGCGCCGACGGAGCGCGGCCGTTCGTGGTCGCTGGGCACGAGCTGTGGAGGACGTGGACGGGATCCGTGTTCGCCGAGCTCGAGGACGAGCGCGATCCTGGTTGCGTCCGTGTCGGCCGTCGGGAGCGGTGGCGCGCGCAGGCTGGTGCCGTGACACGAATCGAATCGGGGCGCGGATGACGTCGCGAGCGGGTGCCGTCGCGCGAGTGGCAGGGGGCAGGGCTTGCCTTGCCCGCACGGCACCCGAGCGTCCGGCGCGAGTCCCGACCTCTCGAGCGCGTGTGCCCCGCGCGGTGCGTCGCAAAGCACACTTCTCTCTGCGCCTTCGTCGCGACGGCGCGAGATGGACGCCGCACACCTGCGTGCCCGAACGCAGTGCGTGCCGCGTCGTGGAGGAGAGAAGATGCCCCAGGCCTACATCGCGATGGCGCACGATGAGGCCGAGCTCGTGGCCGACTCCCAGCCCGCGAACGAAGCTCTGCCCGCGAACGAAGCTCTGCCCGCGAACGAAGCTCTGCCCGCGAACGAAGCTCTGCCCGCGAACGAAGCTCTGCCCGCGAACGAAGCTCTGCCCGCGAACGAAGCTCTGCCCGCGAACGAAGCTCTGCCCGCGAACGAAGCTCTGCCCGCGAACGAAGCTCTGCCCGCGAACGAAGCTCTGCCCGCGAACGAAGCTCTGCCCGCGAACGAAGCTCTGCCCGCGAACGAAGCTCTGCCCGCGAACGAAGCTCTGCCCGCGAACGAAGCTCTGCCCGCGAACGAAGCTCTGCCCGCGAACGAAGCTCTGCCCGCGAACGAAGCTCTGCCCGCGAACGAAGCTCTGCCCGCGAACGAAGCTCTGCCCGCGAACGAAGCTCTGCCCGCGAACGAAGCTCTGCCCGCGAACGAAGCTCTGCCCGCGAACGAAGCTCTGCCCGCGAACGAAGCTCTGCCCGCGAACGAAGCTCTGCCCGCGAACGAAGCTCTGCCCGCGAACGAAGCTCTGCCCGCGAACGAAGCTCTGCCCGCGAACGAAGCTCTGCCCGCGAACGAAGCTCTGCCCGCGAACGAAGCTCTGCCCGCGAACGAAGCTCTGCCCGCGAACGAAGCTCTGCCCGCGAACGAAGCTCTGCCCGCGAACGAAGCTCTGCCCGCGAACGAAGCTCTGCCCGCGAACGAAGCTCTGCCCGCGAACGAAGCTCTGCCCGCGAACGAAGCTCTGCCCGCGAACGAAGCTCTGCCCGCGAACGAAGCTCTGCACGCGAACGAAGCTCTGCACGCGAACGAAGCTCTGCACGCGAACGAAGCTCTGCACGCGAACGAAGCTCTGCACGCGAACGAAGCTCTGCACGCGAACGAAGCTCTGCACGCGAACGAAGCTCTGCACGCGAACGAAGCTCTGCACGCGAACGAAGCTCTGCACGCGAACGAAGCTCTGCACGCGAACGAAGCTCTGCACGCGAACGAAGCTCTGCACGCGAACGAAGCTCTGCACGCGAACGAAGCTCTGCACGCGAACGAAGCTCTGCACGCGAACGAAGCTCTGCACGCGAACGAAGCTCTGCACGCGAACGAAGCTCTGCACGCGAACGAAGCTCTGCACGCGAACGAAGCTCTGCACGCGAACGAAGCTCTGCACGCGAACGAAGCTCTGCACGCGAAGCCATGCACGCGAAGCCATGCACGCGTCCTCGCCGAGCGCGCGAACGGAAGGCTACGTGAGCAAGACGCTCACGCCCGCCGGGCAGGGACACTGCTTGCGGGAAGACTCTTGCGAGCCGCTGGATTGAAGAGGAGGTGCGAGGTGAGCGCGCAGAGGGACGGTGACGACCGGCGTGTAGCACCACGCGTACTCCCGTCGGAGAGGCTCCGCAGGGGAAGATCGAAGGAGGCCGCAGCCAGCTCTCGGAGTCGAGCCTTGGCCTCCGGGCGGCTGAGGCGTCGGGGTGCGGATCGGACGGCCTCCGGGGAGCGCGAACATCGCCCCGCAAAGGCCGGCAACGCTTCACCAACGAGGCCGCCTGGGTGAGGAGGCGGGCGCTGAACCCCTGTGAAGCCCTCGCCAGAGCCTTGTGAAGGCACGTCAGGGCCGGCGCGCGACCGCGACGGGCTCCCGAGACGTCCATACAGGCGGTTCTGAGGCCTCCTGAGAGCCCCTCGAGGGCCTCCAAGGGGAAAAAGCGGCGACACCTAACCTCATGCCATGCAACGACTTGCGGTCCCGTGGGAGGGGGCGGAGAGGAAAGTTCCGGGGTACTGTTGACCGGGACCCGCGATCGCCTATCATTCCGCCTCCCAAGCGCGAGGCACACCACCTCGAAGCCTGGTTGAAACCGAGAACAGCCGGCCGCCACAGCGGCCTCGCGCCGCCCGCTCGACGAGTCGAGCGATGGGGCGCGCGAGGTCGGCGGTCGCGCGTCGATCTTTGAAAACAAGAGTGGCCTCGAAATACTTTTGAGTGCGAGCTTGAGGCTCGTCGCTCGGGTCGCACTGCGGCCTGGGGGCAGCCTCGAAAGAATCCAAAGCCAAGAAAAACACTTCATGAAGGGTTTGATCCTGGCTCAGAACGAACGTTAGCGGTGTGGATTAGGCATGCAAGTCGCGCGTGAAAGCCTTCGGGTGAGTAAAGCGGCGCAAGGGTGAGTAACACGTAACCAACCTACCCCTCAGACCGGAATAACCATGGGAAACTGTGGGTAATGCCGGATGGCCCGTACGGAGGGCATCCTCTGTACGGTAAACGGTGGCTTCGGCTGCTGCTGGGGGAGGGGGTTGCGGCCTATCAGCTTGTTGGTGGGGTAATGGCCTACCAAGGCGATGACGGGTAGCCGGTCTGAGAGGATGGTCGGTCACACTGGGACTGAGACACTGCCCAGACTCCTACGGGAGGCTGCAGTCGAGAATCTTCCGCAATGGGCGAAAGCCTGACGGAGCGACACCGCGTGCAGGATGAAGGCCTTAGGGTTGTAAACTGCTGTCACGCCATAGGAATGGCGCGTTATTAATAGTTGCGCGCTTGACCAAAGCGAAAGGAAGCACCGGCTAACTCCGTGCCAGCAGCCGCGGTAAGACGGAGGGTGCAAACGTTGTTCGGAATCACTGGGCATAAAGCGCACGCAGGCGGCCGCCTCAGTCAGGTGTGAAAGCCCACGGCTCAACCGTGGAACTGCACTTGATACTGGTGGCTAGAGAACGGTTGGGGTGAGTGGAACTCCTGGTGGAGCGGTGAAATGCGTAGATATCAGGAGGAACACCAGTGGCGAAAGCGGCTCACTGGACCGTTACTGACGCTCAGGTGCGAAAGCTAGGGTAGCGAACGGGATTAGATACCCCGGTAGTCCTAGCCGTAAACGATGCGTACTAGGTAGGGGGGATACCTATGGTCTTCTCTACCGGAGCAAATGTGTTAAGTACGCCGCCTGGGGAGTACGCTCGCAAGAGTAAAACTCAAAGGAATTGACGGGGGATCACACAAGCGGTGGAGCATGTGGTTTAATTCGAAGCAACGCGAAGAACCTTACCTGGCCTTGACATGTACGGATTAGTCCTGTGAAAGCAGGGTGACAGCCCTTCGGGGTCGGAACGTACACAGGTGTTGCATGGCTGTCGTCAGCTCGTGTCGTGAGATGTTGGGTTAAGTCCCGTAACGAGCGAAACCCTTATTGTTAGTTGCCAGCGGGTAATGCCGGGGACTCTAGCGAGACTGCCGTTGTTAAAACGGAGGAAGGTGGGGACGACGTCAAGTCATCATGGCCCTTATGGCCAGGGCGACACACGTGCTACAATGGTTGGTACAAAGGGCACCGATGCCGTGAGGTGGAGGCAATCCCACAAAGCCAACCCCAGTTCGGATTGCAGGCTGCAATTCGCCTGCATGAAGTTGGAATCGCTAGTAATCGCGTATCAGCCATGACGCGGTGAATATGTTCCTGATCCTTGTACACACCGCCCGTCAAGCCACGAAAGCGGGGAGCGCTCGAAGTCGCTTTGTCTAACCTTCGGGGGGACGGCGCCGAAAGCGAGCTCCGTGATTGGGACTAAGTCGTAACAAGGTAGCCGTAGGGGAACCTGCGGCTGGATCACCTCCTTTCTAACGGATAGTTAGACGCCGAATCCGATTTCGGTCGGGGTTTGGTCGACGACATAGGGCTCGTACTCCAAAAGTCTTGAGGCCACTCTTCTTCTTCCACTGCGTGGGGCGGTCCTCCACGTGGGCGCCCGGCGAGAGCCGGAGCGAACGCGTGCCGAGGACCTCTCCTGTGGGTACTGCGGGCCTGTAGCTCAGCTGGTTAGAGCGTCCGCCTGATAAGCGGGAGGTCCGTGGTTCAAATCCACGCAGGCCCACCACTCACACAGGCAGGCCCACGGATGAGCGCCAGAGCTTGCGCTGCCCCGTCGGAAGCACGGACGTGCTTCGCAGGGGGCCGCCGGCTGGAGCCCCTCCCGGGCCAGATCGGACCGGGGGCGTAGCTCAGTTGGTAGAGCACCTGGTTTGCAACCAGGCGGTCGTCGGTTCGAATCCGGTCGCCTCCACCAATCCAGTGGCTGCCAAGCAGTGGGAAGAAGCTCGAGGCACATCTCCGCGCGTGCGCGTCACGCGCAGAGAGATCTTTGAAAACACAAGGTGAAATGGATGAACGTGGACATCACGCGAACAAGAGCGTGGTTAAGCTACGAAGAGTGCATGGTGGATGCCTTGGCGTCCAGAGCCGATGAAGGGCGTGGCATAGCTGCGAAAAGCTCCGGGGAGCCGCTAAGCGGGCTTTGATCCGGAGATATCCGAATCGGGAAACCGGCCAGGACTCATCTCCTGGCGACGCGCAAGCGTTGGGAACGCAGGGAACTGAAACATCTAAGTACCTGCAGGAAAGGAAAGAAACATCGACTCCCTCAGTAGCGGCGAGCGAACGGGGAAGAGCCTAAACCGATATAGTGCCAAGGATACGGCCGTTGCTATGTCGGTGTAGTTGGGACCTACTGAGCTGACCGTAATAAGCTCAAGGAGTTACAAAGTTCATTTCTAGGCGAATGGCATGGGAAGGCCAGCCGCAGACGGTGAGAGCCCGGTAGCCGAAAGAAAGGGACCTCCTGTAGTCATCCCGAGTAGCACCAGACACGTGAAACCTGGTGTGAATCCGCGGGGACCACCCCGTAAGGCTAAGTACTCCTGGACGACCGATAGCGTAATAGTAGCGCGAGCGAAAGGTGAAAAGAACCCCGGTGAGGGGAGTGAAATAGTACCTGAAACCATGCACTTACAAGCTGTGGAAGGCCTATGGCCCCTCGGGGCAACGGCTGACCGCGTGCCTTTTGCATAATGATCCGGCGAGTTACTCTGTCAGGCAAGGTTAAGGGTCTCAGGCCCGTATCCGAAGGGAAACCGAGTGTGAATAGCGCGATTTAAGTCTGGCGGAGTAGACCCGAAAGCGAGTGATCTATCCATGGGCAGGCTGAAGCGGATGTAACAGTCCGTGGAGGGCCGAACGGGTATAGGTTGAAAACTGTTCCGATGACCTGTGGATAGGAGTGAAAGGCTAATCAAACTCGCAGATAGCTGGTTCTCCCCGAAATAGCTTTCGGGCTAGCCTCAAGTGATAGTTGATGGGGGTAGAGATACTGATAGGGATAGGGGCCCCACGGGGTACCCTACCCTCCCAAACTCCGAATACCATCAGCCTTATCTTGGGAGTCAGACTACGGGCGATAAGGTCCGTGGTCGAGAGGGAAACAACCCAGACCGCCAGCTAAGGTCCCTAATGCATGCTAAGTGCAGAAAAGGAAGTGAGATCTCTAAGACAGTCAGGATGTTGGCTTAGAAGCAGCCATCATTTAAAGAGTGCGTAATAGCTCACTGATCGAGAGGTCTTGCGCCGAAAATGAACGGGGCTCAAGTGTGCAACCGAAGCTGCGGCTTGTACTGACTCGTTGAGTCGGTGCAGGGGTAGGGGAGCGTTCCAAGCGGGTGAAGGGTGACGGTAACGACACCTGGACGGTTAGGAAGTGATTATGCCGGAATGAGTAGCGATAAAGCAGGTGAGAATCCTGCTCGCCGTAAACCCAAGGGTTCCTGGGCACGGTAAATCCGCCCAGGGTTAGTCGGACCCTAAGACGAGGCCGAAAGGCGTAGTCGATGGATGACAGGTTAATATTCCTGTACCACTGGCGACGCGTTATTACCGATGGGGTGACGCGGAAGGGAAAGTGATCGCACTGTTAGATTAGTGCGTGCAAGCTCGAGGGTGGCATGTAGGCAAATCCGCATGCGCAAGCCCAGAAGTGATGCCGAGCCGCATGGCGAAGTCACTGGCCCAACCGCCAAGAAAAGCCTCTAGGGAGTTGTGCTGGTATCCGTACCAAAACTGACACAGGTGGGTGAGGTGAATATCCTAAGGCGCTCGAGAGAACTGTTGTTAAGGAACTCGGCAAATTAGACCCGTAACTTCGGGATAAGGGTCGCCCCTCGGAGTGTAGATCCTCGCGATCGAAGCTCTAGGGGGCCGCAGAGAAATGGTGCAAGCGACTGTTTACTAAAAACACAGGTCTGTGCTAAGTCCCAAAGACGCCGTATACAGACTGACGCCTGCCCAATGCCGGAAGGTTAAGAGGAGGGGTTAGCGCAAGCGAAGCTCTGAATTGAAGCCCCGGTGAATGGCGGCCGTAACTATGACGGTCCTAAGGTAGCGAAGTTCCTTGTCGGGTAAGTTCCGACCCGCACGAAAGGCGTAACGACTTGCACACTGTCTCAACAACAAGCTCGGCGAAATTGTAGTCGTGGTGAAGATGCCACGTTCCCGCACCAAGACGGAAAGACCCCGTGAACCTTTACTGCAGCCTGATATTGAGGCTAGTCATGTAGTGCGTAGGATAGGTGGGAGGCGTTGAAGCTGGTACCCCGGTACTGGTGGAGCCGTTGGTGAAATACCACTCTCTGCATGATTGGTCCCTAACGCGGCGCGCTGAATCGCGGTCGTGGACAGTGTCAGGTGGGTAGTTTGGCTGGGGCGGTCTCCTCCAAAAGAGTAACGGAGGAGCGCGATGTTGCACTCAGCACGGTTAGCAATCGTGCGCAGAGCGTAAGGGTATAAGTGCGACTGACTGCGAGAGATATAGCTCGAGCAGGTACGAAAGTAGGTCCTAGTGATCCGGCGGATTCCGAGTGGAAGGGCCGTCGCTCATCAGATAAAAGGTACTCCGGGGATAACAGGCTGATCTCCCCCAAGAGTTCATATCGACGGGGAGGTTTGGCACCTCGATGTCGGCTCATCGCATCCTGGGGCTGAAGGAGGTCCCAAGGGTTTGGCTGTTCGCCAATTAAAGCGGTACGTGAGCTGGGTTTAGACCGTCGTGAGACAGGTCGGTCCCTATCTGGTGTGGGTGTAGGATGATTGCGGAGGTATTCCCCTAGTACGAGAGGATTGGGGAGTACGACCCTCTAGTGCACCAGTTATCACGCTAGTGGTATAGCTGGGTAGCTACGGTCGGAACGGATAAGCGCTGAATGCATCTAAGTGCGAAGCCTTCTCCTAGACGAGTCATCCCTACCAGTCCCCTGGAAGACTACCAGGTTGATAGGCCAGCGGTGTAAGCGCAGCGATGCGTTCAGCCTACTGGTACTAATCGGACGATCGGCTTAACCACCTTCCTCCACGGCACCCTCTCGAGTAGAGGTGCCAGGGAAGAGGGAAGCCTCTTAGGCAGTGTTCATGTCATTCATTTCACCTTGCTTCCAATCGAGTGAAGCGCGCGGTCCTCATGCCTAGGCATGATCGATGGCGACCACTCGAAGCTCTCCCGGTGACTATAGAGGCCTGGCCATACCCGTTCCCATCCCGAACACGGTCGTCAAGCAGTCCTCGCCGATGATAGTGCGAATGTGCGAAAGTAGGTTATTGCCGGGGTTTCTCAGCACCCTCGACTCCGTCGGGGGTGCTTTTTTTTTGCCCTACGCGACCTGTTCGCACGCAAGTGCGCTATGCGGCCTGTGCGCACTGAAGTGATTCTCCACGGCGCCCGCGTAGTGGGCGCGGCGCGGCGCCATGGAGTTCCATGGAGGAGGCTCTGGGGGCGCACGACCGCTCCGCTCGATCCAGGAACTGGCCGAGGCTAGCTGGCAAGGTCAGTTTCTCGCGCGGCGCATGGACGCGTCTTGCTTGTCGCGGTGCTGCCCCGGCCGCCCGTCGATTTGCAGGAGGAACTCGCAGACTCGAGTCCCTCCGCGACGTGAGGGTATCCCCACGAGCGAGCTCACCTGCTGAGGCTCCCGCCGCCTAGGTGAGGCATCCCCGACTTCGGTCCACGGATTCTCTGTGAGGTAGCCCCCGACCTAGGTCCACGGATTCCTTGGGTCTCCGGGGCTCAGGCCGTTGCCTGAGTAGGTTGCTGTCGGGGTGGAGTTCACGGTTCCCTCCTGGCGCGGGGGCTCTGCGGGTCTGATGCAGCTGGGCTCGAGGGGCCCGGAAGGGGCCGCTTGGAGACGCACCCGGGGACGCCGGCGAAACCTCGGCGGCGGACTCGTTCGCTGGTTGACCTGCGCGGTTCCGTTCGTGTTCGATGGCCAGCGGTGCGGGCGATGGAGCGTGCGGGGCAGCCGCGCACCTATCGCACACGCATCCGCCGGCAGTCGCGCTCACCCCCCCAGTGGCCTCGCGCACGCGCCGGCAGCCGCTCCGCGCAGGTTCGATTGCTGGCTGTGCCCGAGATGGAGCGTGCGGGGAAGCCGCGCACATTGCGCACACGCGCCCGCCGGGAGTGGCGCGCACCCTCCGGCGGCCTCGCGTACGCGCCTGCAGCCGCTCCGCGCGTGTTCGATTGCCGGCGGTGCCCGCGATGGAGCGTGTGCGGGCTAGCCGCAACCTATCGCACACGCGCCCGACAGCAGTCGCGCTTACCCCCCGGGTGTCGCGCGCGGATCGGCGGGCCGGTCCGCGTCGCACCCTACCCGTCCCGTCGGCACTCGCTCCACCGGCCGGAAACGAAGCAGGACCGGCTACCCGGGCCGGCCCTGCTTCGCCGCTTGCGCGGCGTCTCAACTCTCTGAGGTGCTCGTGGTCGCGGGCTCTCGCCCGGGGCGCCTAGAACTGGCGTACGACGCCGATCAGGACGCCGCGGATCGCGACCTGATCGACGTAGATCGGCTGCATGGCGCTGTTGGCGGGTTGCAGGCGGATGCGACCGCCCTCCCTGTAGTAGCGCTTGAGCGTCGCGCCCTCGTCCTCGAGGATCGCGACGACGGTCTCACCGTTGCGCGCCGTCTCGCGACGCTCGATGAGCACGAGGTCGCCATCCCGGATCGCATCCTCGATCATCGAGTCGCCACGCACGCGCAGCGCGTAGACGTCGCGATCCTTGGGCAGGAGGTCGAGGAGGTCGAGTTCCTCGGGGGCTTCGATCGCTTCGATCGGCGCGCCCGCGGCGATGTCGCCCACGATCGCCACCGTCGAGGGGGTCGCGGGGCGCGTCGCGACCGAGGTCTCCTGCTCCTCGACGAGCTGCAGGCCGCGCGAGATGCCGCGCGCCGCTCGCGTCAGGAAGCCCTTGCGCTCGAGCTCGGCCACGTGTCCGAAGATCGTGACCTTGTTCACTTGGAAGTGCTGCGCGATCTCCTCGAGCGTCGGGCTGAGCTCGTGCTCGTCGACGTACGTCTTGAGGAACTGGAGGATGTCGCGTTGGCGTCGAGTCAGCGGGGCCGTGGGGCTCATGGGCAGGTGCGGGGAGGCTGCGTCGCTGGGAGGACGGGGCTGCCCGCGCGGTGCGGGCGGTGGGGCGTGGAGCTCCGTGCGGAGAGGGAGCTCGGCTCCGAAGCGACGGGTCGATCAGAAGCGCGGGACCGGCTCGGGCCCGCGCGGACGGAGCGCTGGACCAGGCTCGCGCGGAGTGAGCGCCCGAGCCGGTCCGCGCGGCGTGTGCGCTAGAACAAGAACGTGGCCCCGATCACCATCGCGAAGAAGAGGATGGCGGGACCGTCGTCCTTGTGCGTGCGAAGGTAATGGGCGGTGCGAAGAAGCTGGGTCATCGGAGACTCCTCGGAGCTGTGGGCGGCCGGAGGGCCGGTCGCCCGGACGGCGGGGGCTCTCGGGTGATGTCGTGGTGAGCGCCCCTGCCTGGCGGACCGAACAGATGCCTAATCTATCGGCCGCCGCGACCCGAACAAGTTCCGAACCCGGGGATTCTGCAGCGCTGTCCGGCAATCGGGAGGGCGGGGCGCCTGCGCCGGGACCAGGTCGAGGGCCCGCGACCTGGCGCAGCGGGTTCGGTCCCGAGAGGGGCGCCGCGGGCTGTCCGCGGAGGGAGCACGACGGTTCGGGGAGCGGTCTTCGTTCGGCGCGGGAGGACGCTGGGGCGTCGCGGGAGGGCGAGTGTCGAGCGTCATCGGCCGAGCTCGCTGGAGCAGGACCCTCCGCGCCGCTCGCTGCCTTCCGGCCCCGTTCGGGAGCTCCCGGCGCGCGGCGACGCCTCCGAGTCGAGGCCGCGCCTCGAATCTGCTCCACCCACTGGCGCTCCCTCGACTCCGGCCGGCACGCAGCGCCTGCTACCTGTCCACGGGCGCGCGCGTCCCCGGACCTCCGCCGTCGCAGCGCGGGGCGTCGCGCCGGCTCCGACCGCGTCGTCGACAGACCTCTGAGGCAGTCTTCCGCTCGCGAAGGGCAGCGCCGCACGCCCGAACAGGCGATCGGCGCCACTCCCCTCAGGTGGCCCCCCCAGTCGACTCGGCGCGCCGCCACCGAGGAGCCTCCCGCCGCCGCGGGCTTCCGAGGCTGGCCGAGCGCGCGCGGGCCCTCGGCAATGCGGCGAGTCCTCGGCTCGGTACCCCCCGCGGTGCCGCCGCCGGGCGCGGGCCCATCGAAGGGGGCCAGTCCGGCTCCGTCGCGCGACTCCACCGCGCCGACCGATCGAGGAGTCCACCGCGCCGCGCCCGCCTCTCGGCGACGCCGAGCCCGCCGGACGCGCCGGCGGCCACCGCCGCGGGCCCGCGGAGGACGCTGGGACGGGCGTCGCGCGACACCCGCTGCGCGGCCCAGGTGCCGCCGGACTCCTGCCCGCACTCGCTCGCGGCTCCTCGACGTCCTCCCGTGGGGCCCCTCGGCCCCGTTCGTCCGCGGCCCGTTCGCACCGGTTTCGGTCGGCGGCTCCGAGCGCGCCACGCCGACCTCGCTAGAATGCGCGCCAGACCACCGTGGACGACGTCTTCCAGCTCGGTTTCGACCGCTTCCTCACCCCCTTCGACTCGCGTCACGTCCCGGCCTACCGCTACGACCTCGTGGTCCTGGGCGGGGGCGTGGGCGGGGCCTTCGCGGCCTTGGCCGCGGCCGAGCGCGGGCTCTCCGTGGCCGTCCTGACCAAGGCCGGCGCACGCGAGGGCAACACGCGCTACGCCCAGGGAGGGCTCGCCGCCGTGCTCGGTGGCGAGGACTCGTTCGAGTCCCACCTCGCCGACACGCTGCGCGTCGGCTGCGGGCTGTGCGAGCGCGCGGTCGTCGATCGCATCGTGCGCGGCGCCCCCGAGGTGGTCGAGCGCCTGATCGCGCTGGGGACCGAGTTCGACCGCGCGAGCGACGGCTCGTGGAGCCGCTCGCGCGAGGGCGGCCACACCTTCGCGCGCGTGATCCACGCCCAGGGCGACGCGACCGGCCTGGAGATCCAGCGCGCGCTGAGCGAGGGCCTGCGCGCGCACCCGCGCATCACCGGCTTCCCCGACACCTTCGCCGTCGACCTGCTCTCGGGCGAGGGCGGCCGCGTCACGGGAGTGCTCGCCGAGACGCAGCGCGGAGAGCTCGTCGCCTTCTGCGCCGCGAACGTACTGCTCGCGACCGGCGGCGCCGGCCAGGTCTACCGCGAGACGACGAACCCGCCGGTGGCGACCGGCGACGGCATCGCGATGGCCGTGCGCGCCGGCGCGGCGGTGCGCGACCTCGAGTTCGTCCAGTTCCACCCCACGTGCCTGTACATCGCCGGCGCGGCGCGCGCGCTCATCTCCGAGATCGTGCGCGGCCACGGCGGCCGGCTCGTGGACAAGCAGGGGCGGCGCTTCATGCCCGATGCGCACCCCGACGCCGAGCTCGCGCCGCGCGACGTCGTCAGCCGCGCCGTCTTCCGGCGCATGGTCGAGACCGGCGACACGAACGTCTACCTCGATCTGTCGCACGTCGACGGCGATCCGCACACGCTGTTCCCCGGCATCAGCCGCGTGTGCCGCGTCTTCGGCATGGACATCGCCTGCGATCCCATCCCGGTGCGGCCGGGCGCCCACTACCTGATCGGCGGTGTGCTCACCGACGGGGACGGCCGCAGCAGCCTGCCGGGCCTGTGGGCGGTGGGCGAGTGCGCTTCGGTCGGACTGCACGGCGCGAACCGCATGGGCTCGAACTCGCTGCTCGAGGGGCTCGTGATGGGCGTGCGCGCCGGTCACACCCTGGCCGAGGAGGTGCCGACGCCGCCCAGCGCCGCGGCGTTCTCCGGCGGCCACCCGCGCCGGCGCTACGCGAAGGACGACGTGCTCGACATCAACATCGAGGACCTGACCTACTCGCTGAAGTCGATGATGTGGCGCCACATGGGCGTCGAGCGCGACGCGGCCGGCATGGACGAGGCGCGCGACAAGATCGCCTTCTGGATGCGCGTCGTCGAAGAGCTCGCGACCTCCAACCGCCGTTCCTGGGTGCTGCGCAACATGCTGACGGTGTCTCGCCTCGCCACGCTCTCGGCGCTCGCGCGCGGCGAGTCGCGCGGCGTCCACTACCGCACCGACCTCCCGGGCCAGGAACCGGAGCCCGCGCGCCACACGGTGCTCGTGCCGCGCCTCGAGCGCGGCCGCATCGTCGAGGTGGCCCTGTCGCGTCCCGCGGTCGGTGCGCCGCGGCCCCTGCCCGCTCGATGAGTCGCGATCCCCGTCCCACGCGTACGCCGCGCGACCGCGTCCTGATCTCCGCGGTGCTGCTCGGCGACCAGCAGCCCGAGCACGAGGGCGTCTGCGCCGAGGTGCGCGGCCTGGTCCACGCCGCCAACGGCGAAGTCGTGGGGGAGCCGATCGTGCAGCGCCGCGATCGCCCCGACCCCGCCACGCTGATGGGCAAGGGCAAGGTCGCCGAGGTCGCCGCCGAGATCCAGGCGCACCGGCCCGACGCGGTCGTGGTCGACAACGACCTCACGCCCGCGCAGGGCCGCAACCTCGAGAAGGCCTGGGGCTGCCGCGTGATCGACCGCTCCGAGCTGATCCTCGACATCTTCGCGCGTCGTGCGCAGACGCGGCAGGCGCGGCTGCAGGTCGAGCTCGCGCAGAACGAGTACCTCGCGCCGCGCCTGCGCCGCATGTGGACGCACCTCGAGCGCACCGAGGGCGCCATCGGCACCCGCGGTCCCGGCGAGACGCAGCTCGAGACCGACCGCCGCCTCCTGCGCAAGCGCATCACCGACCTCAAGCGCGAGCTCGCCGAGATCGAGGCGCGCAAGCAGCGCGAGGTCGTCTCGCGCTCCGAGCAGTTCACGATCGGCCTGGTCGGCTACACCAACGCCGGCAAGTCGACGCTGCTCAACCGCTTGACCGGCGCGCAGGAGTTCGCGGCCGACATGCTGTTCGCGACCCTCGACACGCGCACGCGCCAGTGGCGCCTGAGCGACGGGCGCAAGGTGCTGCTCTCCGACACGGTCGGGTTCCTCGGTCGCCTGCCGCACCACCTCGTGGCGTCGTTCCACGCGACCCTCGAGGAGACGCTCAACGCCGACCTGCTGCTGCACGTCGTCGACGCCTCGCACCCCGACGCGCCGGACCAGATGGCGGCGGTCGACGAGGTGCTCGAGAGCCTCGCCCACTCCACGCGCACCGGCGTGCTCGTGATGAACAAGGTCGACCTCGTGAGCGATCCGCTCGACCTGCAGCTGCTCGTGGCCGGCCGCCCCGAGCGCGTCGTGTACCTCTCGGCGCGCACCGGCGAGGGCCTCGAGCGCCTCGACGGGCTCGTGCGCGAGCTGCTCGACGCGCGCTCGGCGCTGCTCTCGATCCTGCTGCCGCTGGCCGACGGCCGGCTGGCCGCGATGGTGCGCGCCAGCAGCGTCGTGCTGGAGGAGGAAGTCCTCGGGCACAGCGAGCTGCGCATGCGCGTGCGCATGGACGAGGGCGCGCTCGGCAACCTCGCGCGCACCGCGGCCGGGCACCTGCGCTACGAGGTGCTCGAACCGCCGCGCGAGCCGCTGCTCTCCGACGGCTGAGCTCCGCGCGCCGCGCTCCACCGTGGTCGCACGCCCGTCGCCGCGCTCCGCGCGAAGTGCGGGCGCCCGCCGGTCGTGGCCGGGGGACTCCTCGGCCCCGACCTCGCCGCACTTGCCGGTCGCGGCGCTCGCTCCGACCGATTCGTGGCTGCCAGGTGAGGACGCACCCGGGGCCGGTGGGAGCGTGTCGGACCCCGCACTCCTCCGATCACCAGCGTTCCGTTCCGGTCCCGCTGCAGCGGCTGCACACCGACGAGGAGTGGACGCGGCGCGTCCCCTTGTACGTCACGATCGCGTCGTATCCCCGCACCCACAGCGCGATGCTCGTCGCGGTCGACTGCACGTCGTACGCCTCGACGATGGAAGAGCTGTCGATCCACCCCGATCCGCCGCACGCGCCGCAGATGTCCGAGTGCCCGGTCCCGCCGGGCAGGTAGATGTACTCGAGGTCCGCGGCGTGCTCGTTCGTCCAGCCGCTCTTGCCCCCGGAGTCCGACCAGTCGTCCTCCCAGTTCACGTCCTCGAAGTCGGAGAAGCGCGAGCGGTAGTCGGCGCGGACCTCCGAGACGGTCGCCACGGGCGGCGCGGGCGGCGGCTCCTCCTCGCCGATCCGCCGCAGGTCGCCGTGCTCGTAGACGACGCCGACCATCGCCTTGCCGCCCGCGTAGAGGTGCCGGCCCGTGCCGTGGGGGAGCCCGTCGCCGAAGGGGCCGTCGAAGCTGACGCCCTCGCGGTGGCACCAGGCCACGCCGCGGCCGTTCGTGCAGTCGCCGCTCAGGGGGAAGAACCACAGGCGCTCGGGGTGATCCGCGCAGCTCGCGCGGTGCGCTGCGGTGAAGCCGTGGACCTCGATCGCGATCCGCGCCTGGTCGCCCTCCCAGTCGTCGACCAGCTCGACCCAGGGCTTCGCGCCGTTCGGGCCCTTGGGACGCGCGGACCAGTGGATCTGGCGCGCGTAGCGATCGAACAGCGGGCCCCCGTTGCGCTTGGCCGGATCCAGGTACCAGCCGCTACCGAGCGCGGTGTTCAGGCAGCGCCTCAGGTTGTCGATCACGTAGGCCGTCGCCGAGGATTCGGCCTTCCACAGGTCCCAGCGCGCCGTCGCGAGGCCATGCTCGACGTTCACCTCGACGCGGCCGTGGAGCGCCGCGGGGAGCGCGGCGAAGTCCGACTCGCCGGCCGCGACCAGCGCGCGCACGCCGGCGGCGACCTCCGCGCCGTCGAGGCGCGCACCGCAGGTCGCGAGGGCGGCGAGCGAGAGCTCGCCCGCCTCGGCCTCGGCGCGCAGCTCCTCCCAGCGCGCGATGGAGAGGCGAGGCGGGGTCAGCACGACCTCCTCGAAGCGGCCGCCGCGGACGACGTCGAAGCGAAGCTCCGCCTCGCCGTTCGTCCCGAAGAGGCCCACGAGGCCGTTCGGCAGCCCGCTGTCCGTGACGAAGAGGTCGCCGGGCTCGACGACGCCTTCGAGCGGATCGCCGAGCACGCGCGCGAGGCTCGTCAACGGCTCCGCTCCCTGATGGAGCGCCTCCGCCCAGCGCGCGGGCACGTCCTCGCCCACGGTCGCGCCGTGATCGGTGCCTATGTAGACGGCGAGCTGGTAGAGATCCCCCGCAGGCTGACCGGGGACGTCGCGCGGGTAGATCGTGCGCTCGACGTCGATCCACAGCGGGTGTCCGTCGGCGCGCAGGCCCTCGAAGTAGGTCGTGCGGTACTGGAAGTCCTCGCCGACCTTCGCGGCGGAGCTCGTGAAGGGGCCGCTCACGCGCCAGCCGCCCAGCGCCGCGGCGAGGCGCTCGCACACGGCGTCCATCCGGTCGTCCGCCAGCCTGCGCGTGGTCCAGTCGGCGCCGGGCAGCGACAGGAGCGCCAGGCGCACGCCGGCGTAGTCGGTGTGGCTGTCCTCGACGCGGATCAGCGAGTCGCGCAGGACGTCGGGATCGGGCGCATCGATGAAGCCCACGTTCAGGGCCCGACGCGCGAGGGTCCAGGCCTGGGTGGCGTCGTGGATGCTGAGCTCGTGGCGCTGCCAGTCGATCCCGTCGACCTCATCGCCTCTCGCGAACGACTCGAAGCTCGCGGGGGCGTCGGCGACGAGCGAGAGCACGACCTCCTCGAGATTCGCGGGGATCGGTGGCAGCTCGACGTCGTCCTCGAGCAGCGCGAGGACCCAGTCCGCGGTGCCGTGACCGCGCGCGGGACGACCGAGCGCGATGCCGCGCAGCTCGAGCGCCAGGCACGCAACGGGACGCTCCCCGCCGCCGTCGTCCGCCCTCGTCGACGTCCAGGTCCGCAGCTCCAGCTCGAGGCTCGGCGCGGTCTCCCAGTCGAACGTCTCGAACTTCATGCCGGGGCCGGGCATGAGGCTGACGAGGGCGTCCGCGGAGTCGGCGTGGTCGACGCGCTCCATCTGCCAGCCGTCGACGTGGGCCGCCATGATGTCCGCGAACCGGGCGAAGGCGCCCACGAGCTCGTCACGCTCTTCCTCCGTCGGATCGCAGAGCGTCGTGAAGCGGTACGTCGCGTAGACCCGGTTCCCCCAGTCCGTCATGCGGTCGGCGACGCCCATGCGATCGATCGGGAGGCCCTCGACCGGCTTGACGCTCCAGGTCGGACAGCCGCTGGACTCCTCGGCGATGAACTCGGGCGAGACGAGGCCCTTGAGCGGCTCGAAGCCGTCGTACATCCCGGCCTGCATGTCCTCGAGCGCTGCCCGGAAGCCCTCGTCGGTCGGAATCCCCGAGTACGTCGCCGGATCCCCCGGCGCCCAGTACGGCAGCTCGTCGGCGCGCGCGGTCGGCTGGAGAACGAGGGACCAGTCGCCCGCGCGCCCCTCCTTCCGGCCCTCGAAGAGGCTGAGCCGGATGCGCGGGTGGATGCCTCCTCCTTCCGGACCCGGCGGCGTCAGGACGGACCAGCGCGTGTGGAACTTCTCCTCCGTGACCGAGCGGAAGCTCCAGTCTCCCGCCGCCGCGACCATGGCGCCGCTGAGCCGCGCGAAGTCCGCCTGGAAGGCCGCGACCTGCTCGTCGGTGGGTGCATGGATGCGGCGCAACTCGAGGAGGAACGTCCACGCGTCCCCGGACTCCAGCGAGCCCGTGGTGAAGTTGAAGCTCCCGTCGGTCGTGAGCACGTAGCCGGGGGAAGCCGCGGCCTCCTCGTCGAGCAGCCCCTCGGGCAACCTCAGCTTCCAGGAGGTCCGGCTCGTACGCTCGCCTCGCAGCTCCGCGAAGCCGTCGTCCATGCCCT
This sequence comes from Planctomycetota bacterium, assembly GCA_020638875.1. Taxonomy (GTDB): domain Bacteria; phylum Planctomycetota; class UBA1135; order UBA1135; genus DUCM01. The sequence goes on along the minus strand of JACKHS010000015.1, from coordinate 31,455 downwards.
GCTTCAACGACTGGATCAGGCTGCTGAAGGCCGCCGCGTCAGGGAGCCGCTGCGACGCGTCCTGGGCGCGCAGCGGCGCGGCGACCATCAGGGAGAGGAGCAGGAGCAGCCGTCGGGCCAGGGAGCGAGTCATGGCTTGGTTCTCGGGAGGGGCGCTCAGCACTCTAGTGTCCGGGCTCAGGAGCACCTATCGCGGAGTGCTGGCACCGGGCGCGAGTCGGCGGGGCGACGTCGAGCCCGCGCCACCCTCGGCGCCCGGGCGCGGCGCGGGACACTCGCCGGGTCTCACCCGTGTGCGCAGCTCGTGGGCCGAACCGGTGCAGCGAGAGTTCACGGCGGACATGCCGCGGTGCTCCCTCTGCGGCTCGTGGCGTCGCACCATCGCTGCGATCACACAGGTGGAGAGGATCGCGCGCCTCCTCGAACCCCTCGGCCCGGAGCGCGTGCCGCCGACGCCGGCCCGGCCGCAGCTCGAGCTTCCGTGGGCGGAGGTCCGGGAGGGAGAGCGCCGTGGTCGAGGGGCCTGGCGTGGGGGGGAGGATGGCGAGGAGCGATCCAGGTGGAGCGCTGCACCGGATCGGGAGCGGAGGCGCGACCGGCCCGGGCGCGGATCTTCTGCGGCGACCTGGGGCAGGGAGTGCGTGGCGTGGGCGAACCGGGAGTCGGCTCGGAGCGCCCTCCCTCCGGGCCGACGCGCCCGTCACCGCTCCCGCCGCGAAATGCAGGCCGCCGCTGGACGTAGCGGCGCGGACTGCACGCCCCCGACCCCGCCGCTCATGAAGCTCCTCGCGCTCGCACCGCTCGTCATCTGTCTGCTCACCGCCTGCGCCGGGCCGCGCGGCCTCGGCGTCGCCCAGGACGGCCGGGAGGTCTACCTCGACACGCGTGACGAGGCCGCCGTCGCGGCCGTCGCGCGCGCGGCCACGGCGCGCGTCGTCGACCTGCCGCTGGAGGAGCTCCTGCGCGACGCCCGCGGCGACCTCGAGGCGCAGCGCGCGGCGGGGGAGCTCGGCTCGGCCGACCTCCGCTGGCTGGACCGCGCGCGCGTGGAGGTCCGCTTCGCGCCCGAGCCGCTCGAGACGGAGACCATCCTCGCGCAGCAGCGCACCCGCTGGGCCTGGTCCAAGGGCACGCTGCTCGACGACGCGGACTTCGGCGACGCGCTCGACGGCCGCGACGTGCTCCTGCGCGTCGGGGCGCAGGTGGCGCCGTGGCCGGAGGGGGAGGCGTACACCGCGCACCCCGAGCTGGTGCTCGTGCAGGCCGAGGTGACGTGGTGGTCGCGGCACGCCGGCGACGGGACCGACAGGGCGTTGGCCGTGGCGCTGGCGGCGCGCGACTGGACCTATCGCGCGCTGCTCGAGGAGCTCGCGCGCGCCGGGCTGCGCGAGGTCGAGCCGGGCGCGACGCCCTGAGGCGGCGGCCGACGGCGGGACGCCGCCTGCGCCTAGGCGTCGCCAGCGGGAGCTGGTATCTTCCCCGCGCCGACCGCCGGTCCCTGGACTCCGAAATGCACACTCCTCCGTTCCTCCCTTTCTCACGGCCGTCGATGGGCGAGGCCGAGCTCGCGGCCGTGACGGAGGTCCTGCGCTCGGGCTGGATCACGACCGGGCCGCGCTGCGCGGAGCTCGAGGAGCGCACGGCGGAGCTGTGCGGGGCGCGCGCGGCGGTCTCGATGACCTCGGCCACCGCGGGCATGCACCTCGCGCTCCTCGCGCACGGCATCGGGCCCGGAGACGAGGTGATCACCCCCTCGATGACCTGGGTCTCGACGGTCAACCTGATCACGCTGCTCGGCGCGACGCCGGTGTTCGCGGACGTCGATCGCGACGACCTGATGGTCCGCCGCGAGCACGTCGAGCCGCTCGTCACCGAGCGCACGCGCATGATCGTGCCGGTGCACTACGCCGGCGCGGGGCTCGAGCTCGCGCCGCTGCGTGAGCTCGCGGCAGAGCGCGGCGTGGCGCTCGTCGAGGACGCCGCGCACGCGATCGGCACGCGCTGCGGGGACGCGCCCGTCGGCGCGTCGGGCACCGCGATCTTCTCGCTGCACCCGATCAAGAACGTCACGTCGGGCGAGGGCGGGATCGTCGTCACCGACGACCTCGAGCTCGCCGCGCGCGTGAAGCGCCTGCGCTTCCACGGCCTGGGCGCCGACGCCTACGCGCGAGAGACCCAAGGCCGCGCGCCGCAGGCCGAGGTGCAGGAGCCGGGCTTCAAGTACAACCTGCCCGACATGAACGCCGCCGTCGGCGTCGCGCAGCTCGCGCGCCTAGACGAGTTCATCGAGCGCCGCGCCGCGCTGGCGGGGACGTACCTCGAGCGCCTCGCCGACCTCGACGGCCTCGCGCCGCTCGTCCCGCCGAGCTGGCCCGGGCGGCACGCCTGGCACCTGTTCATCGTGCGCGTCCTGCCGGAGCGCGCGGGCCTCGACCGCGACGAGCTGATGGCGGCGCTCAAGGAGCGCGGCATCGGCAGCGGCATCCACTTCCGCGCTGCGCACCTGCACCGCTACTACCGCGAGCAGGAGGGCCTCTTGCGCGCGCCGCTCCCGAACACCGAGTGGAACAGCGAGCGCATCCTCTCGCTGCCGCTCTTCCCCGACATGACGGCGGACGATCAGGAGCGGGTCATCGGCGCGCTGCACGAGGTGCTGGCGTGAAGAGCTCCCTCTCGCTCGTCATCCCGGTCTACAACGAAGAGGAGAACCTCGACGAGCTCGTCGACCGCTGCGTCGCGGCCTGCGACGCGCTCGGGCGGCCGTACGAGGTCGTGCTCGTCGACGACGGCAGCCGCGACGCCTCGCGCGAGCGCATCGAGGCCAAGGCGCGCCAGTTCGGCGGCAGGGTCAAGGGCGTCTTCCTCAACCGCAACTACGGTCAGCACAACGCCGTGATCTGCGGCCTCGGCCACGCCGATGGCGCCACGGTCGTGACGCTCGACGCCGACCTGCAGAACCCGCCCGAGGAGATCGGGCGGCTGATGGCGAAGGTCGACGAGGGCTACGACGTCGTCGGGACGGTGCGCGTGAACCGCCAGGACTCCCTCCTGCGGCGTCTGCCCTCGCTGCTCATCAACAGGATGGTCATGAGCGCGACCGGCGTGATGATGCACGACTACGGGTGCATGCTCCGCGCCTACGATCGCCGCGTCGTCGACGCGATCCTCGAGTGCCGCGAGCGCAGCACCTTCGTGCCCGTGCTCGCGAACAGCTTCGCCTGCCGCACGACCGAGATCGACGTGCACCACGACGAGCGCAAGGCGGGGACCTCGAAGTACGGCCTGTTCCGGCTGCTGAACCTCATGTTCGACCTGATGACGAGCATGACCACCGCGCCGCTCAGGATGCTGACCTACGCGGGCGGGGCGCTGTCCCTGTGCGGCATCGCGTTCGGCGCGTTCCTGCTCGCCATGCGCCTCCTGCTCGGCTCCGAGTGGGCCGCGCAGGGCATCTTCACCCTGTTCGCGGTGGTCTTCGTGCTGCTCGGCGTGCAGCTCGTCGCGATGGGGCTCCTCGGAGAGTTCATCGGCCGCATCCACATCGACGTGCGTCAGCGCCCGCGCTACTTCGTCGAGCGCATCGTCGGCGCGACCGGCGTCCGGCTCACGTGGTCCCCCGAAGACGCCGCCGACGAGGTCCTCGAGCACCAAGCGACATGAGAGCGATCGTCCTCGCCTACAACGACATCGGCATCACCGGCCTCGAGGCGCTCCTGCGCCACGGCGTCGAGGTGGTCGCCGTCTTCACGCACTGCGACGACCCGTCGGAGAACACGTGGTTCGGCTCGGTCGCGGAGTTCGCCGCGGCGCACGGCCTGCCCGTGTACGCGCCGGAGGACCTCGGCCACCCGCTGTGGATCCAGCGCATCCGCGACCTCGAGCCCGACCTGCTCTTCTCGTTCTACTACCGCAAGATGGTCTGCGAGGAGGTGCTCGCGCTCCCGAAGCACGGCGCCTTCAACCTGCACGGCTCGCTGCTGCCCGCGTACCGCGGGCGCTGCCCGATCAACTGGGTGCTCGTGAACGGCGAGGAGCAGACGGGCGTCACCCTGCACCACATGGTGAAGAGGCCCGACGCCGGCGACGTCGTGGGCCAGCGCGCGATCCCGATCGACGCCGAGGACACCGCGCTCTCCCTGATGCAGAAGGCGAACGCTGCGGCGGGGGAGCTGCTGGACGAGCTCGTGCCGCAGATCCTCGCCGGCAGCGCGCCGCGCACGCCGCAGGACCCGGCGAGCGCGAGCTACTACGGCGGGCGCAGGCCCGAGGACGGCCTCATCGACTGGTCTCGCAGCGGCGAAGAGCTGCGCAACCAGGTGCGCGCCTTGACGCGACCCTGGCCCGGCGCGTTCACGCACGCGGGGCGTCACAAGCTGTTCGTGTGGAAGGCGCGCGTCGTGGCCACGGAGAGCGGCGAGCAGCCCGGCACCGTGCTCTCGACGAGCCCGCTCGTGGTCGCGTGCGGCGTCGGCGCGCTCGAGCTCGAGTTCGGCCAGTCCGAGGAGGGCGTCTACGCCGCCGGCGCGCAGCTGGCGGCCGACCTCAACATGGTCCCCGGCCTCGTGCTGGGCGAGTCCCGGGAGCGCCGCGGCGCGTCGCGCAAGCGCAAGTGCCTGATCCTGGGCGTGAACGGGTTCATCGGCTGCGCGCTGAGCGAGGCGCTGCTCGCGCGCGGCGGCTGGGAGGTGTACGGCCTGGACATCCACACCTCCAACATGGGGGACATCCTCGGCCACCCCGACTTCCACTTCCTCGAGGGCGACATCACGATCCACAACGAGTGGATCGAGTACCACGTCTCGAAGTGCGACGTGGTGCTGCCGCTCGTCGCGATCGCGACGCCGATCGAGTACATGCGCAACCCGCTGCGCGTGTTCGAGCTCGACTTCGAGCAGAACCTCAAGGTCATCCGCTACTGCGCGCAGTACGGCCGTCGCGTCGTCTTCCCTTCGACCTCCGAGGTCTACGGGATGTGCACCGACGAGGTCTTCGACGAGGACGACTCGAACTTCGTGCTCGGACCGGTGAAGAGCCAGCGCTGGATCTACTCCTGCTCGAAGCAGCTGCTCGACCGCGTGATCTGGGCCTATGGCCAGCAGCGCGGCCTGCGCTTCTCGCTCTTCCGACCGTTCAACTGGATCGGCCCGCGCCTCGACAGCCTCGACAGCGCGCGCATCGGCAGCTCGCGCGCGATCACGCAGATGATCCTCAACCTGGTCGAGGGGTCGCCCATCCAGCTCATCGACGGCGGCGAGCAGCGGCGCTGCTTCACCGACTCACGCGACGGCATCGAATGCCTCGTGCGCATCGTCGAGAACGAGGGCGAGCGCTGCGACGGTGGCATCTTCAACATCGGCAACCCCGAGAACGACCTCTCGATCGCCGAGCTCGCCCAGCTGCTCGTCGACAACTTCGAGCGCCACCCGCTGCGCGACCTCTTCCCGCCCTTCGCGGGCTTCCAGAAGATCGAGAGCAAGCGCTACTACGGCGACGGCTACCAGGACGTGCAGTTCCGCAAGCCGAGCATCGCGAACGCGCGGAAGCTGGTGAGCTGGACGCCGGAGATCGCCACCGAGGAGGCCGTGTCGCGCACGCTCGACTGGTTCCTGCAGGACCGCATGCAAGCGCTGACGCCGGTGCCGCCCGCGCGCAAGGCCCTCCCCGATCGCCGCGGAGTGCCCTCCCGGCGCTAGCCGCCCGTTGAAGAAGTCCTCCGGCGCCATGACGACGTCCTCCGCCTCGGTGCGGTGCCTGGGAAGCCTCGCCGAATCCACCGATTCGCCTGCGTCTCTGGATGCCACACCGAAGCGGATGCCGGCGCCCCGGCCTCCGAAGCACCTCTTCAACGGGCTGCTAGGGGGCGCGTGAGTCGATCCTCCGCACCGCGCGGCCGGCACCGAGGCCGTCCCGGCGTCGCTCCGGCTCCCTCGAGTCGGGAGCACGACGCACCGTCGCGGCGACTGGCCGGGCCGACCTCCGTGGCGGCCGAGCGGCACGCTGCATCGACTCACGGGCTGCGATGAAGCTCGGCCTGCGCGTCGACGTCGACACGCTGCGCGGGACGCGCCTCGGCGTGCCGAGCCTCCTCGCGGTCCTCGCGCGGCGCGACGTGCGCGCGAGCTTCTTCTTCTCGGTCGGCCCCGACAACATGGGGCGCCACCTGTGGCGCCTCCTGCGCCCCGCCTTCCTCGTGAAGATGTTGCGCAGCCGGGCGGCGAGCCTGTACGGGTGGGACATCCTCCTGCGCGGGACGCTCTGGCCGGGCCCGCTCATCGGCGCGCGCGCGGGCGAGGCCATCGCCGCCGCCGCGCGCGCCGGGCACGAGGTCGGGCTGCACGCCTGGGACCACCACGCCTGGCAGGCGCACGTCGACGCGTGGAGCGCGGACGAGCTGCGCGAGGTCACGCGCCGCGGGATGGAGGAGCTCACGCGACTCACCGGCGCGCGCCCCACGTGCTCCGCGTCGCCCGGCTGGCGCGCGAGCGAGGCCGTGCTGAGCGCGCTGCGGGACGTCGAGTACGCCTACCGCAGCGACTGCCGCGGCGAGTCGGTCTTCGTGCCCGAGGTGGGCGGCGCGCCGCAGCTCCCGCCACAGGTCCCGGTGACGCTGCCGACCTACGACGAGCTCGTCGGCCGCGGCGGCGTCGACGACGAGAGCTACAACGAGCGCCTGCTCGAGCTGCTCGAGCCCGGCCGCCTCAACGTGCTCACGATCCACGCCGAGGTCGAGGGCATCGCGCGCGCCGCGCTGTTCGAGGACTTCCTGGAGCGCGCGCTCGCCGCGGGCTGGGAGCTCGTCCCGCTCGGCGAGCTCGTGCCGCGTGGCGCGGAGCTGCCCGTCGCGCCGCTCGAGGTGCGCGGCCTCCCGGGCCGCGAGGGCGTGCTCGCGCACCAGGGTCGCGCGACCGGCACCTACCGGTCGTAGCGCAGCATCCAGACCGGCCGCAGGTCGACGGTCGCGTCGGGCGCGGGGAAGGTGGCGACGTGCTCGCCCTTGCGGTCGAGCGCGAAGAGCGCCACCGGCCTGCGTGCGCGTTCCGCGGCGAGCCACGCGGCGAAGTCCCGGTCCACGACGTGCCGCTGCGCCGCCTCCGGCCGCGCGAGGCCGTACTCGAGCTCGCTCGTGCCGCCGACGATGACGATGTCCGCGCGCTCGAGCTCCCACGCGACGGCGAGCGCGAGGCGCACGCTGGCCGAGGCGATCGTCGCGTCGGCGGGGAGCTCGCGGGCCGCCGACCGGATCGCCGCCTCGGGCATCTGCTTGCGCGCCAGCGCCTCCGGCACGAGCAGCGGCGTCGCCGGCGCCAGCAGCGGCACCAGCCCGAGCGGGGCGGCGAGGAGCGGCGCCCTGCGCGCGAGCGCCGCCGCCCCGAGCGCGGCCCACGCGAGGAACAGCACGCCCGCCGCGGCGAGCGTCCCGTCCTCGCCCGCGAGCTGCGGATCGCCCGCGAGCGCGACGCGCGCGACGACGAGGCCTGCGAGCAGCAGCACCGAGGCGCCGACGATCACGCGCGCCGTCCACACCAGCCCGCGCTCGCGCCCGGCGTCGAGCGCGTCGACCAGCCGCATCGCGACGAGCGCCGCGAGCGGCGGCAGGCACGGCAGCACGTACGTCGGGAGCTTGCCCTTCGACGCCGAGAAGAGCGCCACCGGCATCACCACCGCGAGCAGGAGGTAGCGCCGGAAGCGATCTTCGCCGCGCACCCCCGCGCGCCAGGCGTCGGCGAGCGCGCCGGGTAGCGCGGCGAGCCACGGCAGCGCGAGGCACGCGATCCACGGCAGGTAGTACCAGGCCGCCTCGCCGTGCTGCGCGTCGTCCGCGGAGAAGCGCCGCACGTGCTCGTTCCAGAAGAACTGGTGCCAGAAGTCCGGCTCGCGCGCGTGGATCGCGAGGGCCCACGGCAGCGAGACGACCGTCGCGGTGGCCACCGCGACGAGACCGTAGCCCACGAGCTCGCGCCAGCGCCGCTGCCACAGCCAGTAGGGCGCCACGAAGCTCACGGGCACCGCGAGCGCGATGAAGCCCTTCACGAGGAACGCCGCGCCGCACGCGACGCCGAACGCGCACCACCACGCGAGGCGCGCGCGCCCGCCGCGCGCCTCGCTCGCGAGCCACGCGCACGCGAGGGCCGACGTCAGCGCGCCGCACAGCATCGAGTCGAGCAGCGCGTCGGTCGCGATGGCCCAGCCCATCACGCTCGAGAGCTGCACGGCCGCCGCGAGGAGGCCCTTGCGCCGGTCGCCCGTCACGCGCCCGACGAGCGCGTAGAGGATCCACGCGCAGAGCCCCGCCGCGAGGGCACTCGGCAGGCGCACGGCGAACGCCGAGTGCCCGAACGCGGACTGCGCGAGGTTCCCCGCCCAGTACCCGCCCACGGGCTTCTCGAAGTAGAGCAGCCCCAGGAGCCGCGGCACGACCCAGTCCCCCGTCGCCAGCATCTCGCGGCTGATCTCCGCGTAGCGCACCTCGTCGGGCAGCGCGAGCGGCCGACAGCCGAGCGGTACGAGGTAGGCGGCGACGAAGCCGAGGACGAGCAGTCTTCCCAGGTGGCGCGGCATGGGGCGCGCGAGTCTAGCCCGCGATGGGGGAGCGTCACGGCCCCCGGGGAGGTGAAATCGACCCGGCTCCCGGGTGCATCGCTCGTCCTGCGCCGCGACTCCGCTACTGCCGGCCCGCCTCCGCCGCTGCCTGCGCGCCGCGCGCCGCGTGCTACTCGCGCGCCGGCCCGCGGAGGCGCGCGCCGTGGACGCCACGCAAGCTACGGACGGCGGTGCCGAGGTCGCGCGCCTCGCAGCGGCCGGACCTGCCGCGCGCCGCGCGTCAGCGCTCGCGGCCCTCGGGGAATAGCACGTCCCACGGCGGCAGCCGTAGCTCCGTGCCCGCGCGCACGGCGTCCGGGCTGGAGAGGCCGTTGTACTCGGCCACGCGCTGCGGGACCGGCGGGCGGCCCGTGCCGTAGCGCTCCTCGCACAGGCGCGAGAGCACGTCGCCGGCGCGCACCGTGTAGACGAAGACGCGGGGCTGCGGGGCGGCGTGCGGCGCCACGGGGTCGACCGCGTCCTCCTCCGCGAGGGGCGTCGCCTCGGGCGGTAGCTCCTCGGCGGCCTCCTCGGTCCACCACCCGTCGCCGAGCTCGAGCGGCGGCGCGCCGCTGGGGCGGCCGACGGTCAGCCTTCGCCAGGCGAGCTCGCGCCCCTCGATCGTGTCCGCCGGTGCGGCCTCCTCGGCGCGGACGCTGGACGGCTCGCGAGTCTGCAGGTGGGCGAGGTACCCGCAGATCGCCAGCAGCAGCAGCCAGCCGAGGAGGGGCCGCACGGACCGGGTTCAGTTCCCCGCAGCGGCGGCCGACTTGGCGACCTTGCCGCCGCGCTTGCGCTCGTCGCGACGCTCGAAGAACAGGAGCGCCGGGCTCGCGATGAAGATGGAGGAGTAGGTACCGACGACCACGCCGAAGCCGAGCGCGAACGCGAAGCCCTCGAGCACCGAGCCGCTGCCGTAGTTGAATACGAGCAGCACGATGACCGCGAGAAACGTGGTCATCGAGGTGAGCAGCGTGCGCGACAGCGTCTGGTTGATCGAGACGTCCAGGATCTCCGACAGCGGCGCGTTCATGCGCGGCCGGTTCTCGCGGATGCGGTCGAACACCACGATCGTGTCGTTCAGCGAGTAGCCGATGATCGTCAGGAAGGCCGCGATCATGGGCAGGCTGATCTCGGCGTTGAGCAGCTTGGTCTCGTTCGCCACCGCCAGCGCGCCCAGCGTGATGAGCACGTCGTGGATGAGCGCCGCCACGGCCGCGAGGCCGTAGGAGTACTCCGCGAAGCGCGCGCGGATGTACATCACGACGAGGAACAGACTGATCACGATCGCGATGATCGCGCTGTCGCGCAGTTCGCCCACGACCTGCGCGCCGACCACGGACAGCTCGGGCATCGGCTCCGCCAGCAGGATGTCCGCGCCAGCGGCGTCCTTCTTGTTCTGGAAGAGGTTGGTGATGCTCGAGACGAGCTTGCTCTCGTTCTCGGTGGGGGCCGTGGAGGTGGTGAACTCGTACGCGCCGTCGTGTCCGGCGACCGGGGTCATGGTGACGGTGCCGAAGCCACCGTCCGCGACGATGCTCTGGAGGTCGGCCGTCTGGTGCGACTCCTCGAGGTAGAGCCGGCCCTTCACGCCGCCCTTGCCGTCGAAGGTGGCCTCGACCGGCCCGCGCTGGAGCAGGTCCTCGAGGGCCTTGTGGATGTCGTCCTGACCGGTGCTCTCGGCGCCGGCCTCCTTCTGCTCGTTGACGTCGACGAGCGACTTGTAGGTGATGCGGAAGGCGCGGTAGCCGTCGGTCTCGTTGCCGGCGGCGCGCAGCTCGACGACCTCGGCCGACTCGCCGATGTCGCCCTCGATGCCGGCGATGCGCTCGCGGATGGTGTCGACCTTCTGCGGCTCCTCGGTACGCACCGTCGCGGTGAGGCCTCCGACGAACTCGATGCCGAGCTTGGTGTGGGCCGGCTCGGCCGTCCAGAGGATCACGCTGCCGATGATGAGCAGGCCGGAGACCGTCCCGCAGATCTTGGCGAGGCCCATGAAGCCGACGTGCGTCTCGCGCACGGCCTGCGCCATCTTGAAGGTCGTGGCGCCGCGCTGGAGCGAGACCTGGACGAGCACCTTCGTGATCACGAGCGCCGCGAACACCGAGGTCACGATGCCGATCATCAGGGTCGTGGCGAAACCGCGCACCGGGCCCGTACCGATCTGGTAGAGCACGAACGCCGTGATGAACGTCGTCAGGTTGGCGTCGACGATCGTCACGAACGCCTTCGAGAAGCCGTCCTCACAGGCCTGCGCGAGCTTGCGGCCGCGCTGGAGCTCCTCGCGGATGCGCTCGTAGATCAGGATGTTCGCGTCGACGGCCATACCGACCGTGAGGATGATGCCGGCCACGCCGGGGAGCGTCATCGTCGCGCGCGTGAACGCCATCGCGCCCAGCAGCATGATGAGCGCGGCGAGCAGGCTGATGGCCGCGAACACGCCGAGCTTGCGGTAGTACAGCATCATGAAGCCGAGCACGAGCGCGAGGCCCAGGACGGCGCTCATGAAGCCCTGGCGGACGTACTCGTCGCCGAGCTTGGCGCCGACCTTCTCGGCCTGCTCGATCTCGGGGCGCACGATCAGCGAGCCGGAGCGCAGCACGCGGATCATCTCCTCGACCTCGGCGGACGTGAAGCCGTCCTGGCCGCCCTCGATGATGAAGTTGCCGGGCAGGCGGTTCTTGATGTTCGCCAGCGTGACGATGACGTCGTTGAGCACGATCGCCATGCCGCGGCCCTTGTTGGCCTGCGTGAAGTCACCGAAGGCGAACTCCTTCGACGTCTTCATCGCCAGCGCGACGGCGGGGAAGCCGAGGTTGTCCTGCGACTTGTTGATGTTGTGCAGGTCCTCGCCGCGGAACGTCCACTCCGCCGGCTGATCCCACAGGAGCACGAGCGGCTCCTGGCCGCTGGCCTTGCCCTGCTTGTCGATGATGCGACGCGGGAAGACGCGCAGGCGCTCGAGGCCCTGGCGCTTGGCCAGCTCCTGGTTGTACGTGGTGATCGAGACGCCGGGGTTGTCCTTGCGCCAGGTGTCGGCCTTCTGCTGCTCGGTCGTGTAGTCCGTCTGCGCCTGCGCGAAGGCCGTGTCTCCCGGCTGAGCAGCGATGTAGAGCTTCATCGTGCCGGGGTTCTCGATCAGCGAGCGGATGGGGTCGTCGTCCTTGAGCTCGACGAGCGAGTTCGCCTCGTGCGAGACCGCCTTCGTACCGCTGAGGCCGCGGCGCAGGTCGCGCAGCACGTTCCCGTCCCGCGCGCCGTAGCGCATCTTCTCCGAGTTGACGGCGATCACGCCGCCGGTCTGCGGGAAGGCGTCCAGCGCGGCCGCGTCGGGCGTGGTCAGCGCCAGCGAGCTGTCGATGCCGGTGATCGCCTGCGTCAGCGTTCCCTCGGCCTGCGCGCCCGCGACGTTGGCCGTGCTGGGGATCTCGATGACGATGCGGTCGTCACCCTGCGGCGAGAAGCTCGCCTCCAGCGTGCCCAGCGGGTCCACGCGGTTGCGGATGATGCCGATCATCTCCTGCAGCAGCGCGTGCTTGTCCGTCAGGTCCTGCTCGTTGACCTTGCCTTCGGCGAGCGCCTTGTCCCAGTCGATCTTGTAGACGAGCCGCGAGCCGCCCTCGAGGTCGAGGCCCATGCGGAACGGCTGGTCGGGCAGGACCAGCGAGAGCACCGCGCCGACGAGGAGGAGGACGATCAGGAGGGTCTTGCGACCGAGGTTCTGGACCATGGGGAGGGGCCTCGTGTCTGGGCCGCGCCGAGGGCTGCGGCATCGAGGGCTCGGATCGGGCTTCTTGGGAGGTGGCGCGCCCGCGATTCAAGCGGACTCGGAAGTCGAGCGGGCCGGCGCCGTCGCACGCGAGCGACGGCGCCGGCCCGTGAGGTCTAGCGGACGCCGAGGCGGGGCCGCGCGCGGAGCGGGGCGGTGGGGGCGATGGCGTCCATGGTGAGCGAGCCGGCGGGGAGCGGTTACTCCGCGCCCTCTTCGCCGGCGGGGGCCTTCGCGGCGGCCGCGGCTCGGCGCGCGGCGGCGGTGGCCTCCATCGCGGCGATCAGGCGGGCGTCGCGTTCCTTCTCGCGGCGCGCCTTGTCGCCCAGGAGCTCCTTCACGCGCGTCTTCTTGCCGGTCCGCTCGCGCAGGTAGTAGAGCTTCGCGCGGCGCACGCTGCCGCGGCGCACGAGGTCGACCTTCTGCACGCGGGGGTTGTGCAGCGGGAAGATGCGCTCGACGCCCTCGCCCTGCACGATGCGGCGCACCGTGATGGTGGCGCGGATGCCGCGGCCGCCCATCGCGATGACCGTGCCCGTGAAGACCTGGACGCGCTCCTTGTCGCCTTCGCGGATCAGGTAGTGCACGTCCACCGTATCGCCGACGTGGACGACGGGCGTGACGTCCTTGCCGAGCTCGGCTTCGAGGGTTTCGATCAGGTTCATCGCTAGTGCGGTGCGGGGTGCACCTTCAGGGGGTCTGGGGTCCAGGGATTCGGTCGGTGTCGCCCGCGCCTCCGAGGAGGTCGGGCCGGTAGCGCCGGGTTCGTGCCCGGGCTCGTTCCATGCGCCATCGCGCGATCTTGGCGTGGTCTCCCGAGAGCAGCACGTCCGGCACTTCGAGGCCGCGGTACACGCGCGGTCGCGTGTAGTGCGGGTGATCGAGGCCGCCCTGCTGGAAGGAGTCCTCCACGGCGGATCGTTCGTCTCCCAAGACGCCGGGCAGCAGTCGCGCGACCGACTCGACGAGGGTCAGCGCGGGCAGCTCGCCGCCGGCGAGCACGTAGTCGCCGACGGAGACGGGCTCGAGCTCGAGCAGCTCGTAGATGCGCTCGTCGAAGCCCTCGTAGCGACCGCACAGGAGCAGCACGCGCTCCTCTTCGGCGAGCTCGTGCGCGTGGCGTTGCTCGTACGGCGTGCCGCCGGGGCACATGACGAGCTTGCGGAAGCGTCCGTGACGCGCTTCGAGCCACTCGACGCACTCGACGACGGGCTCGGGGCGCAACACCATGCCGGGGCCGCCGCCGAAGGGGCGCTCGTCCACCGTGCGGTGGCGATCGCGCGCGAAGTCGCGGAAGTCCACCAGGAGGATGCGCGCCGCGCCCTTCTCCTGCGCGATGCCCACGATGCTGGACGCGAGGTAGGGCTCCAGCGCCTCGGGAAACAGGGTCAGGATGGCAAAGAGCGGCACGGCGGGGGCGTTCGGCGGGGCCGTACGAGCCTCCCGGGGCGCACCGGCGTCGGCGCCGGAACCCCCGGAAAAGGCCCAGCAGGGTAGACAGGCCGCCCCCGAATCGTCAAGAGTCCAGGCCCCTTCTGGCCCCGACTCCGACCTCTTCTATGTTCACAGGCATCATCGAGGGCGCGCCGCGCGTCCTGCGCGTCCAGCCCCAGGGCACCGGCATGCGGATCTGGGTGGCGGCCCCCGACCCCCAGTGGGCGGTGGTCGAGGGCGAGAGCGTGGCCAACTGCGGCTGCTGCCTGACGGTCGTCGAGCTCTGCGAGCCCCGCGTCCTGCCCGGCCAGCCGGCGCCCGACCCCGAACGGGGCGTGGGCGCGCGCCTGCCCGAGGGCACGCCCGGGGCGACGATGCTCTTCGAACTCTCGGCCGAGACCCTGGCGCGCACGCACTTCGGGAGCCTCGAGTCGGGCGCGCGGGTCAACGTCGAGCGCTCGCTGCGCCTGGGGGACCGCCTCTCGGGGCACATGGTCTCGGGTCACGTCGACGGCGGCGCCACGCTGGTCGCGACGCGCGACTCGGGCGACGGCGGCCAGCTCTACACCTTCGAGGTCGACCCCGGCCTCGAGCGCTACCTGATCGAGAAGGGCAGCGTGGCCCTCGACGGCATCAGCCTGACGGTGGTCGAGCCGCGCGGCCGCCGCTTCGACGTCGCGCTGATCCCGCTGACGCTCGAGGTCACGAACCTCGGCGAGGCGCGGGTCGGTCAGCGCTTCAACGTCGAGGCGGACCTGGTCGGCAAGTGGATCGAGAAGCTGGTGGTCGCCGAGCGCTAGCCCGGTCGACTCAGGAAGGCGTGCGCCAGGCACAGCACCTCGGTCCCTGCTGGTGCTTCGCGGCTCCTGGCGACGCACCGACCCTGCACGGGTCGTCGTGGACGTCAGGAGCCGCGAAGTGTCGCCCGGGGCCGAGCGGTCGGCAACGCCGGCCGGATGCGAAGGCTGGCGTGCGCGTTCATGAAGCGTCCGGGCGAGGCGCCTGTCGGCGACGTGCTGCGGAGGCCCGGGCGGGCGGCCGTCTCGCGAGCGCCGGCGAGTTCCCCCGGATCCGACCCACCGCTGTCCGCGGGAGCGCGTAGGCAGGCGCTCATGCGCGTCGCGTCGAGCGGCGCGCGACCCCCCGACTCCACGGAGACAGACGGATGCAGACACGGCGACTTGGGCAGCGCGGCCCCGAGGTCTCGGCCATCGGGTACGGCTGCATGGGGCTCGACTTCGGCTACAGCCACTTCCTGCCCGAGGATGGCGCGATCGCGTTGCTGCGCGAGGCGCACGCGTTCGGCGTCACCTTCTTCGACACGGCCGAGGCCTACGGGCCGTTCTCGAACGAGGAGCTCGTCGGTCGCGCGCTCGCGCCGGTGCGCGACGAGGTCGTGATCGCGACCAAGTTCGGCTTCCGCGACGGCTCGCCGGCCGCGGGGCTCGACAGTCGGCCGGAGCGCATCCGCGCGGTGGCCGAGGCCTCGCTGCGCCGGCTGCAGCGCGACCGGCTCGACCTCTTCTACCAGCACCGCGTCGACCCTGCGGTGCCGATCGAGGACGTGGCGGGCACCGTCAGGGCGCTCGTGGAGGAGGGCAAGGTGGCGCGCTTCGGGCTCTCGGAAGCCGGACCGGACACGATCCGACGCGCGCACGCGGTGCTGCCCGTCGACGTCGTGCAGAGCGAGTACTCGCTGTGGTGGCGCGAGCCCGAGCGCGAGGTGCTGCCGCTGTGCGCGGAGCTCGGCATCGGCTTCGTGCCCTTCAGCCCGCTCGGCCGCGGGTTCCTGACGGGCAAGATCGACGAGACGACGACCTTCGCCGAGGGTGACTTCCGCAACGGGCTGCCGCGCTTCGCGCCCGCGGCGCGCAGGCACAACCGCGCGCTCGTCGAGCTCGTCGAGGGCTTGGCCGCCGAGACGGAGGCGACGCCGGCGCAGGTCGCACTCGCCTGGCTCCTCGCCCGACAGCCTTGGATCGTGCCGATCCCCGGCACGACGCGCGTCCACCGCCTGCGGGAGAACGTCGCGGCCGCCGCGCTCGAGCTCGGCGCGGACGACCTCGCGCGCCTCACCGCGGGCCTCGACGCGATCGAGGTCCAGGGCGCGCGCTACCCCGAGTCGCTGGCGAACCTGGTGGACCGCTGAGGCGCGTCAGAACGCGCCGAAGATCACGCTCGTCATCGTCGAGATCGGCGCCGCCTCGCGGTACTCCTCGAGCGAGCGCGTGAGCAGGCCGACGGCCTTGAGCAGCTCGGTGTAGAGGCCCTCCTCCATGAGGAGCTTGCCCACCGTGCCGCGGCCGTCGCGCACCTGCGCGATGATGTCGCGCAGGTCGCTGGCGGTCTGGCGCACGTCCTCGTAGATCTCGTCCTCGGCGAACAGCCGGCCGAGCGTGCCCTGGCCGTTGGCGAGGCGGTCCATGACCGTCTCGATGTCCATGGCGATCTTCTTGTCGGTCAGGAGGTGCCCGAGGGTGTTCTCGCCCTTGTTGGTCCGCTCGATGATCTGCTTCAGGTCGCGCACGCCGTCCTTGATGTTCTGCGAGAGCTCCTCGTCGGAGAGGAGTGCGCCGGCGAGGCCCTTGCCGGCGCGCGCGTCCGCGAGCGTGGCGTTCGCGTCGTCGAGCAGCGTCGTGAGGCTCTCGCCGATGCTCTTGAGGTCCTGGTAGAGCTCGTCCTTCATCAGGAGCTGGCCGAGCGTGCCCTCGCCGGCCTCGAGCTTGGCGGTGATCGCGCGAAGGTTGTCGGCCGCCTCCGCTGCGCCGCGCACCGCGCGGTCCATCTCGCTGGCGAGCTCGTCGTCGGTGAAGAGACGCCCCATGGTGCCGCGGCCGTCGCGCACCCCCTGCACCAGGTCGTGCAGCGAGCCCAACGTCTCGGTGACCGACTGCTCGTTGGCGGCGAGCAACTCCTCGAGCTGTTGCATCACGTTGCCGCGCACCTGACCGAAGAGCACCGTGTCGACGGACACCGCGGGCGCGTCCACGCTGCCGGGATCTATGGTGAGGTTCTTGCCGCCCAGCACGGTCGCGTCGGCGATCAGGATGCTGTGGTCCTGGTGCAGGACGACCGGCTCGTCCAGCGTGACCATCACCGTGATGCGACGCGCGGGGTCGTCCGTCGTGGGGTCGTAGGCGATCGTCGAGACCTTGCCCCAGCGCACGCCCGCCACGAGCACCGAGTCGCCCTCGCGCAGGCCGTTGGCGTCCGGGAAGTGGATCGTCATGTGCTGCACCTCGCCGAGCATCGTGAAGTCGGAGAGGAACAGCGTGAAGTAGCCGAGGATCGTCAGCGCGCCGACGACCAGCAGGCCGAGCAGGAAGTGATGGGAGGTGTTCACCGGAGGTCTAGCGCGCGGGGAGCGCTTCGGGGCCGAGGAACTGTCGCAGCCGCGGGTGTTCGGAGCGGAAGAACTCGTCGGGCGGCGCCTGGAGCAGCGCCCGCCCTTCGTGCAGGAAGAGCACCTCGTCGGCGACCGTGCGGACGCAGTCGATGCGGTGCTCGACGACGACCGACGTCACGTCGAGCGAGTCGGAGAGCTCGCGGATCGTGGCGTTGATCGAGCGCGCGATCTCGGGGTCGAGGCCGGCGTTGGGCTCGTCGTAGAGGATGATCTCGGGGTCGGTGACCAGCGCGCGCGCGAGCCCCACGCGCTTCTTCATGCCGCCCGAGATCTGCCCGGGCAGCTTGTCCCACGAGTCGGGGATGCGCACGAGCTCGAGCTTGTGCTGGGCGCGCGCGCGGATCTCCGCGTCGGGGAGGTCGGTGTTCTCGCGCAGGGGCAGCGCGACGTTCTCGCCGACGCTGAGCCAGTTGATCAACGCGCCCTCCTGGAAGACGTAGCCCATGCGGCGGCGTAGCGCGGCCAGCGCTTTGGGCTTCAGGTCCGCGACGACTTGACCGTCGACGGCCACGCGGCCCCGGTCCGGGCTCACGAGGCCGATGATGTTGCGCAGCGTCACGGACTTGCCCGACCCGGAAGCCCCCATGATCGCGAGCGTCCGGCCGCGCTCCACCTCGAACGTCAGGCCGCGCAGGACCTCCTGCGCGCCGAAGCGCTTGTACACGTCGTCGAAGCGAATGACCGGCTCGCCGTCCACGGGGTCAGAACTCGTAGAGGAAGTAGGTCATGAAGTAGTTCGCGATGATCACGGCGATGATCGAGTCGCGCACCGCGCCGCGCGTCGCGTGGCCGACGCCGAGCGCGCCGCCGCGCGCCTGGAGACCCTGGCTGCACGAGATGACGGCGATGATGAGGCCGAAGACGAAGGCCTTGAACAGGCCGGCGTAGACGTCGTAGGGCAGGTCGAGCAGGCCCTTGACCGGCCGCAGGGCGTCGATCGCCGTCTCGTTGTAGAGCTGCCAGCCGACCTGCAGCTGCGAGTTCGCCACGAAGCCGCCGCCCACGATGCCGATCGAGTCGCAGAAGATCGTCAACGCCGGGCACATCACCGCGAGCGCGACGATGCGCGGCAGCACCAGCAGCTTGTGGCGGTCGATCGAGAGCACCTCGAGTGCGGCCAACTCCTCGCTGACCGCCATGGTGCCGAGCTCCGCCGCGATCGAGCTGCCGGCCGTCGCGGCCAGGATCGTCGCCGTGATGAACGGGCCCATCTCGCGCGCCATGCTGAGCGACACGATCGTCCCGATCTGGTCCTGCTGGCCGATGCGCGAGAGCTCGATGCCCGTCTGCAGGGACACGATCATGCCCATGAACAGGCCGACGACCAGCACCACGTGCAGCACGTGCACGCCCAACGTCACCATCTGATCGGCGATCAGGCGGCGCCGCGCGACGATGCTCGGCAGGCGGCGGAGCGTCTGCCAGAAGAGGTCCAGGCGGTAGCCGGAGTCCTCGAGGAAGCTGCGGACGAGGTGCACGGGGGTCATTCGTGGTCCTCCCCGCGCACGCGTTCCAGCGGCCAGCCGGGACCGGGGAAGGCGGGGCGCAAGAAGGATAGACCATCGGCGCTCGAGCTACGCCAGCGCACGAGGCCAAACAGGAGCGAATGCTCGCTCACGCGCGCGCCTTCGCTCTGGTAGCGCCGCCGCGACCAGAGGCCGGAGACGTAGACGCGGTCCTCGCCCGCGTCGACCTCGCGGCGCCACAGCCCGAACAGCGCGCGTTCGTGCGACACGTCGGTGCCGAGCTCCGCGGCGTACAGCTCGTACAGCCAGGAATAGTGCGCGTCGAGGTCCGGCCAGCGCCAGAGCGGCAGGAGCTGCGGGAACATGTAGCGGCGCACCTCCGCTCCCTCGGCGTCGACCTCGCGTTCGTACTGGTAGAGCGGCCAGAGCTTCTCGTAGGCCAGCCCGCCCCCCGCGGCGTCGAGGCGGTCGAACGACTGCCAGAAGGGGAGGATCATCAGCCCGTCGCGTTCGGCCAGCATCGAGGACTCGTGGCGCACGTTGACGATCGGCCAGGCGTACCAGCTCGAGACCAGACCGTCGCCCTCGTAGCGCGACCAGAACGGCCAGAAGCGCGTGCGCTCGACCTTGCCGGGGTTGACCGGCACGGGCAGGAGGTCCTTCTCGCCCGCGCGCTGGATGCGCACGAGCGGCCACGGCCCGTCCCACGCCCAGAAGCCCGTCTTCGTGTCGCGCGCGTAGCCGAAGAACGGCCACAGCACCGTCGTCGCCTTGTAGCTCGCCTGCGTCGTCTGCGCGTAGAGCGGGAAGATCGTCCAGCGTGTCTGCTGTTGCTGCGGGTCGGCCTTGAGGTTCTCGCGGTGGTAGTTCAGCACCGGCCACAGGGCCCAGCGCCGGTCGTAGCGATCGTCGACCCACGAGCGACCGGCCAGCGGCCACACGCGCCAGCCGCCGCCGTCGGGCGCGGAGGTCCAGGCCAGCACCGGGAAGAGCACGTGGTTGGTGACGCGCCCTTGGCGAGCGCTGCGCATCCACAGCGGCCAGAGCGCGAAGTCGAGCTCGTCCCAGGTCAGGAGCTCCTCGACGTGCCCGCCCACCGGGAACCAGGCCGACGTGCGCCGCCCGTCGGGGAAGCGCGCGAAGTACAGGCCGGGGAGCGACAGGAAGCTCCACTTGCGGCCCTCCTCGGTCTGCTCGCGCCGGTAGTCGGCGATGGGCAGCAGCCACCACTTGAACTCGCCCCCGCCGCGCACCACGCGGCCGAGCGGGTACAGGAACTGCGTCTGCGAGCGCTCGTCGCGGTAGGGGTAGTGCAGGAACAGCGGACGCAGGCCCCAGCGCGTGAAGGGCCCGTCCAGCGCGTCGCGGCGCGCCGTCACCGCGCCCGCGAGCGCCTCGTGCTCGACCCCGCCGCCGGCGCGCGAGACGTGAGTGTAGAAGGGCGCGAGGTGCTGCTCCGCGCCGGGGCCGGCGCAGGCCGGGAGCAGCCAGGCCAGCGCCGACAGCAACGCGCCGGCGCAGCGTCGACGGAACGCGGTGGGGGTGGCCTCGGCGAGCATGCGAGGATTGTCGTGGCCGCGGAGTGCGGTGCAAGGGCCGGCGCGCGACGCCCGCCCGGCTGCCTCTTGAGTTCTCGCCCGCTGCGTCCGAAAACGCAGGCATGGCCGCCGAGCCCACGCCTCCGAGCCCGCCGCGGGCACCGCGCCCCTCGCGCGAGATGCTGACCTTCCTCGGCGGCTGGCTCGTGCCCCTGGGCGTGGTCGTCTCGCTGCAGTTCGGCCACCGCGCCGGCATGTGGGCCACGCTGGTCGCGCTCGGCGCGATCGTGTGGGGGCTCGCGCGCCACGAACGCCACGCGGACCACGCTGAGCGCTGAGCGGCCACGGCCGTCGCCTACGCGAAGAGCCCGCGCGCCGGCGGGCGCCACGGGCTCTCCTCGGTCGGGCGGGCCGCGCCGCGGCGGCGCGCCGTCACTTCGCGGGCAGGCAGACCAGGCCGGAGGCGTCGAAGCCCGCCGCGTTGACCCGCTCGAGCAGCTCGTCGCTCGGGTCCACGAAGCGCGCCTTCGAGAGCTTGGGCGTGACCTCCACGACCACCACGCGCCCCAGCCGCGTCTGCATCGCACCCAAGACGTCGCCGGTGTCGGGATCGACGAGCTGCTCGCCGGGCCGCACGAGGTCGAACTCCTCGCCCACGCGCACGAGCGCGTCGCCGGCGTTGAGGTAGAAGACGGGCTTCAGCGGGCGCTCGGTGTCGACGAGCATGACGCGCGGGGGGAAGGTGCGCTTGAGGAAGTCGCCGCCGAGTTCCTCGCTGGAGAGTTCGAGCAGCGAGCGCGCGATCGCGCCGTCGTCGCGCAGCGCGGCGTCGCGCTTCAGCTCGTCGCCGTCCCAGTCGAAGCTGCGCGTGACGGAGTCCTCCCACTCGATCGCGCCGCTGCCCACGTTGTAGACGGTGAGCGTCAGGCGCACCTCGGCGTGCTTGCTCTCGATCACGTAGCCGGTCAGCTTGACCGTCTGGCGATCCGTGCGCACGGCCAGGTAGTCCACGCGCCCCGCGAGCAAGTAGTCCGCGCCGAGCAGCTGGCCGAGCTTGACGCGCTCGCCGGGCTCGACGTCGTCGGTGCGCAGGAAGCCGTGTTCCTTCAGGATCGGGGCGAGGTTCTTGCGCGTGAGTACCGTGAACTTGCGCGAGCGCACGAGGCGCGTCGTCAGTCCGTCCTGCAGGAAGGAGAGCAGCGCCGGCGCCCCCTCGACCTCGCCCGGGAGCTGCAGCGCGCCGGCCGCGACGTCGAAGCGCTCGACGACCACCGTCTTCTTCTGGCCGGGCCGCGGGTTGTCCGGGTCGAAGCGCAGCACGACGGCGCGCACGGTCACCTCGGTGCCGCCGGCGCTGGGCGCGCTCGAGATCACCTCGTAGCTGCGCACGTGGCCGCGCGAGGCGGTGACGACGTCGAGGTCGTCGGCCGCGCTGTACGTGAACTCGCTCTCGATACCGGCGAGCACGTCGCGCACCTCCTGCCGCAAGCTGGAGCGCGTCTCGACGCTGGCGCCGTTCACCTGGCAGACGGCCTCGGCGAGCGCGTGCTTGACCGCGTCGCGCTGGCTGGTGCCGCTGCCGCGGGTCACGACCACCTCCTGGGCGAGGCCGAGGGTGGCGAGCAGGACGAGGACGAAGGGCGCGAGCAGCGCGCCGGGGCGGAGTCGGAGTCGCATGGCTGGACGTTCGGTCGGAAGGCCCGCGGGATCAGAAGTCCACGGGGTAGTCGTTGCCCTCTTTCTCCTCGCCCGCGCCCTCGCCGCCTTCGCCGGGGCCCTTGCCCTTGGCGAAGTCGTAGGCGAGCCGCGCACGCGTGGGGCTCCAGGCGTACACGACGCCGCAGAACTCCACGTCCGTGCCCGGCAGGGTCGCGGTCCAGGAGCGCACTTCCTCGCCGCCCACGATCACCGCCTGGCCGCGGGTCTCGATGGTGCGGTCGAGCGTGTTCGCGAGCGAGCTGGAGCCCGGGTCGTGGTCGACGAAGCCGTCGGGGAAGAGCGTCGTGGCGGCCTCGTAGGACTCGCCGCGCGTCGTCACCTGGTCGACGAGCGTCGTCGCGTTGACGAACTGCGTCAGGTCGCGCAGGGCGAAGGCCTTGGCGCGCATCAACGCGGTGCGGCGCTGCAGCTCACGAGCGCGCGTCGCGTCGCCGGGGTTCGAGTTGACGACCGCCTGGCCGAAGGCCACCACGAGCGGTTCGCCCTCGGGGCCGGGGAACACGCGTACGCCCCAGTCGTGCAGCAGGGCGGCGTCGTCGCTCGGCAGCCACTCGGCGAGCGGCTTGCCCTCGCCCTTCGCGGCCACCGTGCCCTTGCCGGACACCACGACCTGCGCGAGCTTCGCGTTGCGCTCGCTCCAGCTCACCAGCACGCCCACCGAGTGCGTGGACTCGCCCGACGCCTCGAACGTCTGCGCGACGCGCAGGCCGCGCAGCGCGCGCGCGGCGCGGGTGGCGACGCGGCTCTGGAAGCCCTGCGAGAGCGCGACGCGGCGCTCCGGCTCGCTCGCCTTCGCGAGCGCCTCGGCGTCGAGGCCGAGCAGCTCCAGCGCACGCACGAGGTCCTCGCCCTCGAGCTCGCCCAGCTTCTTCAGCACGCCGGCGAGCGCGTCGCCGTGGCGCTTGTGCGGGTCGAGCAGATCCTGGAAGGCGCCGTCGTCCTGGAAGAGCCGCGCCACCGACTCGGTGGTCACCTGCACGCCCATCAGCTCGACGAAGCTCGCGCGGGCCTCGGCCTCGGCGTGCTCGAACCCAGCGAGGCGCGCCGCGCCCCAAGCGGGACCCGGCGCGCTGTCCAGGGTGACGCTGCCGTAGCCGATCCAGGTGCCGTTCGCGTTGCTCCCGAGCGTCAGGCCCTGCTGCGCCAGCCACGCGTCGCGGCGTTGGGTGAGGGTCTCGGCGGAGCCCTGCGTCGCCGGAGCGAGGAAAGCGGCCGCGCTGGTGGGGGAGGTGCCGAGCGCGGCCGCCAGGAGGATGGGGGCGAGGAGCGTGGTGCGGAGGGTCATCGCGGTGCGGTCGCAGGCATCACGGGGCCCGCCGAGACGGGCCCCAGAGAGGTGGGATCACCAGCCGACACTGCCTTTCTTGACTTTCTTGGCGATGGGGTCGGAGCTCGCGCCCCAGACCTGCTCGCCCGTCAGCACGTCGGTCACGAACATGCGCACCTCGTAGGTATTCTGCGCCTGCTTGGTGCCTTGCGAGCGGATCCAGGAGATCTGCGTGCGCAGCGAGAGTCGCGCGACGGAGGCGGTGCCCTGCGGCGGCGCCTGGCTCGAGTCGAAGAGCGGGTCGTTGGCGAGCTCGCGCGTGTCGCGCGTCATGTCGTCCGTACCCTGCGACCCGTAGGTCGTCACGAAGCGCACCTTGCCGGAGTTGGCGATCGTGTCCTTCAGCCGGCCGACGAGGATGTCGGTCGGGAAGTGCGAGAGGTCCGTGTTGTTCTCGATGGTGCTGCAGACCATCTTGATCGGCTTCGCGCCGAACTCGGGCGAATCGAGCACGCCGCTGCGCAGCATCTGGTCGGCCAGCTTGTCGATCCACTCGCGGATCTCGGGGTAGTCGACGCCCGCCGAGGTCACGGCCTCGTCGCTGTAGGGGTCGATGCGCTTGGGCTCGCTCTTGCAGGCGGTGAACGCCGCCAGGAGCGGCAACAGCAGGATCAGGGTCTTCTTCATGGGTCGAGTCCTCGAGGGGTCCGGGTCAGCGCTTCCAGGTGTTCAGGTTCAGGCGCCAGTCCCTGGCGCCCGGGGTCTCCGCCGTCGCGGAGATCGTAGTGACCTCGGCCGGCTGCAGGACGTGCCCGATCCAGCCGTCGCTCGAGGTGTCCATCAGCATGCCGGCGTCGTCGAACCAGTCGAAGCGCGTGCGGACGCTGCGGATGGCCTGTTGGCGGTTCTTCAGCGTGATCTGCACCGTCAGCAGTTCGTTCACGACGCTCTCGCGCACTTCGAGCACCTGAACGGCTTGATAGCCCGCCTGGCTCATCACGACCTTCGACTTCCAGACCTCGGCCGGGACGCCGTCCTCGGCGCGCGGGGGCTTGTAGCCGGGGCTCTCGCAGCCGGCGGTGAGGGCGAGGAGGAGCCCCAGCAGGGGCAGCATCGTCTTACGCATCGGGTTCGGT
This sequence comes from Planctomycetota bacterium, assembly GCA_020638875.1. Taxonomy (GTDB): domain Bacteria; phylum Planctomycetota; class UBA1135; order UBA1135; genus DUCM01. Next base: position 7,140 of record JACKHS010000015.1, on the reverse strand, counting down.
CTCCTGAACGTCGTCGGTTGATGTGGACTCGGGCCCTGCGGCCGCCGCGGGATCGCGCGGCTCGACCGGGCCGATGGACAGCACGTGCGCGCCCAGCGCGGTGAGGCTGGGGCTGCGCACGTAGAGGATCGTGGTGCGTGCGCGCGGCAGCTCCACGCGCGTGGGCAGGTGCACGCCGCCGCCGGCGTCGAGCAACTCGAGCTCGAGCACGCCGTCGGGCGGCGCGGTCAGCACCGCCAGCTCGTACTCGCCGCCGAGCGTGCGCCACGTGCGCAGGTCGGCCTTCGACGTGGCGACCTTCCAGAGGTTGGCGAGCACGAAGCCCAGGTCGCCGCCGCGCTGGTCGGCCTGGTGCGTGGCGACCTCCTTCACGATCAGCGAGGCGACCGTGCGCAGCACGATGCCGGGCAGGCGGTCGGCGAAGTCGGTGGCCACCATGGCCTCCAGGCTGGCGAGGTGCGCCGTCTCCAGCGCGTTCCCGTTCGCGCGCACGCGCAACCCGCGGACCGGGTTGGGGTGCGGCTCGAGCCGCGGGATGGCGAAGGTCGAGACGCCCTGCTGGAAGGTGTACAGCGTCAGCCTGAACTCCTCGCGTCGCGGCGCCATGCCCGACTCGAGCAGCACGTAGACGCGCTCCGCCGCCGGCGCGCCGCCGGCCTCGAACTCGGCGAGCAGCGGCGGCAGGTAGGGGTTGTTCGGCACCATGCCCAGGACCTTGCGCAGGTCGACCAGGGCGTTCGCGTCGTCGCCGCTCTCGCGCAGGAGCAGCGCCGAGAGCAGGCTCGCGGCCGGGTTGACGTACTCGGCGTAGGCGGGGTCGACCAGCGTGTCGAGCTGCGCGCGCATGTCGACGTAGCCCGGGTCGTCGAAGACCTGCTCGCTGGAGACGCCCTTGGCCTGCGCGCGCTCGCTCGCCGCCGCGATCTCCTCGGCGTTGCGCGCGACGGCCTCGCCCTGACGGACGAAGGCCCGGCGCGTGTGCACCAGGGCCTCCTGCAGGTCGCCGCGGGCCAGGTAGTTGAGCGTCTCGTAGACCTCGAGCTGGATGCGGTCGTAGCCGGTGCCGCGGTAGGCGCGCGTGGTCTCGTCGGTGACCAGCGTCGTGACCTCCTCGGAGATCGAGACGTCGGCCGCCACGTCGAACTCCTCGACCAGCTCCACGGCGCGGTCGAACATGGCGCTGGACTCGGCGTAGCGCCCGGCGTCCTGCAGCGCCTTGGCGGCCTCGAGGCGGTAGAGCAGGCCGTCCCGGCGACCGTTGCGCTGGTCCGCGAAGTCGTCCGAGGTCAGCTCGTCGGCGGCCGCGGCGAAGTCCCCGGCCTCGTAGGTCGAGAGCGCCAGCGCCACGCGGTCGTTGTAGCTGCGGCACCCGCTGGCCAGGGCGACCAGGCCCACGACCAGGCACGGGTTCAGGGAGAGGAGCTTCACGCGGAGGAGCTGGGGTGGTGGCGAGCCCGGGGGATGATCTCCGCGCGACAGGCGCGGCGCAAGCAGGGGCGCCGCCTCGACACCGCACGGGGAAAGCCCACGCAACCCGACGGACCGCGGGCGCGGGAGTTCGTATCCTCCTCGCGTGCGCCCCGGAGTCTTCCCCATTCCCGCCTTTCCCGCCCACGCCCTGCTCGACTCGGGCGCCGGCGAGAAGCTCGAGCGCTTCGGCGAGGTCGTGCTGCGCCGACCGGACCCGCAGGCGCTCTGGCGGCGGCGCCTCGACGACGCCGCGTGGGCGCGCGCCGACCTCGCCTTCGTGCGCGAGTCCGACCGCGGCGGCCGCTGGGAGGCGCGGCGCGGCGCGCACGCGGCCGCGCGCGGCGAGGCGCCCGAGTGGCGGGTCGAGCATGCCGGCGCGCGCCTGTGGATCCGCCCGACGCCGTTCAAGCACGTGGGCCTGTTCCCCGAGCAGGCCGCCAACTGGGAGCTCGTCCGTCGCGTCGGCGACGAGCTCGGCGCGGCGACCGGCGGCGAGGCGCGGCTCCTGAACCTGTTCGGGTACACCGGCGCGGCGTCGGTGCTCGCGCGGCGCCAGGGCTTCGACGTGACGCACGTCGACGCCTCGAAGGTCTCGCTCGGCTGGCTGCGCGAGAACCTCGTCGCCTCGGGGCTCGAGGAGCGCAGCGTGCGCGTGCTGCTCGACGACGCGCTGGCGTTCGCGCGGCGCGAGGTCCGCCGCGGCTCGCGCTACCACGTCGTGCTGCTCGACCCGCCGCACTACGGCCGCGGGCCGAAGGGCGAGCGCTGGCAGCTCGAGGAGGGTCTGGCGCCGCTCCTCGAGGCCGCGCACGCGCTGCTGGAGGAGCGCGGCCTGCTCGTGCTCTCGACGTACGCGGTCGGGTACTCGCCGCTCGCCTTCCAGAACCTGCTCGACGACTACGCCGGCGGCAGCTCCTCGGTGGGGGAGCTCGCGCTGCGCGAGTCCGGCGAGGGCGGGCGCCTGCTGCCGGCCGGCTTCTGCGCGCGCTGGTGGAGGGGCCTCGCGCTGGAGGAGGCGTGAGCGCGCTCGAGGTCCTGCACTGCGACAACCACGTGCTGGTCGTCGCCAAGCCCGCGTGCCTGCCGATCGTGCCCGACGCGACGCGTGACGAGAGCCTGCTCGAGCGCGCCAAGGCGTGGGTGAAGCGCGAGTACGCGAAACCCGGCGACGTGTTCCTCGGCGTCGTGCACCGCCTCGATCGGCCGGTGTCCGGGCTGGTGGTCTTCGCGCGCACCTCGAAGGCGGCCGACCGCCTGACGCGTCAGTTCCGCGAGCGCGACGTGGCGAAGACCTACCTGGGCGTCGTCGAGGGGACGCTGCCCGCGGAGGCGGGCGAGCTCGAGCAGCACTTGCTCAAGGACAAGAGTCACAACCTCGTGCGCCTCGTGCCCGCGGGCACCGTCGGCGCGAAGCTCGCGCACACGAGCTGGCGGCGCCTGCGCTCGGCCGGCGGACGGCACCTGCTCGAGCTCGAGCCGCACACGGGGCGCTCGCACCAGCTGCGGCTGGCGTGCGCGCGCGGGCTGGGCACGCCGCTCGTGGGCGACCGCAAGTACGGCGCGCGTGAGACGCTCCCCGACCGCTCGATCGCGCTGCACGCGTGCGCGCTGGCCTTCGAGCACCCCACGCTCGGCGAGCGCCTCGCGTTCGAGCTCGCGCCGCCGGCGACGACGGTGTGGGACCTCGCGCGCTGACGCGTCAGTTCGGGTTCGGCGCCATCGCGACGAGCAGCACGCAGCGCGCGTCGGAGGCGTTGCGCACGCCGTGCGGTTCGCCCGGCAGCGCCCAGCCGAGCCCGCCCGGCCCGAGCGTCTCGGTGCGCTCGCCGATCGTCACCGCGGCCTCGCCCTCGAGCACGTAGTAGACCTTCGTCGCGCCGGCGTGCGCGTGCACCTTCTGCGCCTGGCCGGGCTCGAGGCAGTAGGTGTCGCAGAACATCTGCGGCGACTCGAAGAGGTTCGTCTTCACGAGCTTCTCGGGCGAGAAGCGGCGCGCGTCGTCGGTGTGGGCGAAGCTCATGGGCGCGGAGTCTAGCCCCGCCGGGCGCCCCGAGCGCCCCGGCCGTACGGTCCGGCGGGTTTCCCGCGCAACCGGGCTGGACAGGGTGACTACATCTGTAGTATTACAGCCGTAGTCCTCGAGCCCAGGAGCCCCCATGGACCCCGCCTCGCAACTGACCCCCCTCCAGCTCGCCGTCCTGCGCGCCCTCTGGGCCCACGGCGAGGCCACCGTCGCGGAGGTGCGCGAGCACCTCGCCGACCAGCGCGAGCTCGCGCAGCAGACCGTCGCCACCGTGCTGGCGCGCCTCGAGAAGCAGGGCGTCGTGACGCACCGCAACGAGGGCCGCCAGTTCGTCTACCGCGCGCTGCTCGCCGAGCGCGACGCCGAGCAGGGCATGGTCGGCGAGCTCGCCGAGCGCGTCTTCGCCGGCGACTACGGGCGCCTCTTCCAGCACCTGCTCGGCCGCGACGAGGTCGACGCCGACGAGCTCGCGAAGGTGCGCGCGCTGATCGACGCGCGCCTCGCGCAGGAGGACGAGCGATGAGCGCCGCGCTGCTCGCCTGGTTGGGCACCTACGCGGTGCACTCGACGCTGCTGCTGGGCGCCGCGTGGCTCGCGACGCGTCGCGTGCGCGAGGGCCGCGCGCGTGAGCGCCTGTGGCGCGCGGCGCTCCTCGGCGCGCTGTTCACCTCGCTGCTCGCGAGTCGGATGGGCGGCCTGGAGGTCGGCGGCGGGGCGGCGTCCGGCCGCGCGGTCGGTGGCGCGGGCGGCTCGCCGTTCGGCCTGCTCAGCGTCCCCGGTGCGCACGAGCCCTGGCGCGCGGCGGTGGCCGAGCTCGGTCGCGGCGTCGCGACGACCGCCAGCTCGCCGTGGGGGACGGCGCTGGTGCTCGCCTGGCTCCTCGTCGGGGTCGCGCTGCTCTTGCGCGGCACGTGGCTCCGCCGCCGCTTCCTGCGGGAGCTCGGGCCGCGCCGCGCGCTGCACGACGCAGAGCGCGCGCACCTCGCCGTGCGGGGCCTCGCCGCCGGCGGCCCGCAGCTGAGCGCCTCGGCGCGCCTCGTCTCGCCCGTCGTGCTCTCGGCGCGCGAAGTCTGTCTGCCCGAGCGCGCCCTGCGCGAGCTCGAGCCCGCGTTGCTCGAGGCCATGCTGGCGCACGAGCTCGCCCACGTCGCGCGCCGCGACCCGTGGTGGAGCGTCGCGCTACGCGTGCACGAAGCGCTGCTGTGGTTCCAACCGCTCGTGCACGTGGCCACGCGGTCGCTGCGCGCGGAGGCGGAGCTGGCGTGCGATCGCGTGGCGGTCGCGGGCGGCGTGCCCGCGCTCTCGCTGGCGCGCGCGCTCGAGGTCGTCGCGAGCTGGGGGGTGCGGCCCGCGCCGCTCCTGCGCGCGACGGGCGGTTCGGAATCGACGCTGGTGCGACGCGTGCGCGTGTTGTGCCAGGGCGAGGGGTGCTCGCCGCTCGCGCGGCGCACCGCGGTCGGCGCGCTCGTCGCGCTGACGCTCGCGCTCGCCTGCGCGGGACCGCGGCTCGAGCCCGACGCGGCGGCGCCGTCGACGCCGGAGGTCGCACCGCGCGCGTCAGGCGCGGCGACGCGCGTGGACCTCGACGCCGCGGGCGTGGCGACGCTCGGCGGCGAGCGCTTCGAGCTGCCCGCCGAGCAGGCGCGGCTGACCGCAGCGCTGCGCGCGCGCGCCGACGCGCCGGGGGCGCCGCGGACCGAAGCCGGCGGCGACAGCGCGCTCGTCGTGCGCATCGTCGCGGAGCCCACCTCCGACTGCACGGACGTGCTGCGCGTGATGGAGGCCTGCGCCGGCGCGCGGATCTGGGACCTGTCGGTCGAGACGACGCAGGGCCGGCGCATCGACGTGCCGTTGCCGCGCGAGCTCGGGCTGCTGGACGTGCCCGTCGAGGAGGAGGCCGATGCGGGCGGTGGCGCGGAGCCGCTGAGCGTGCTGACGCCCGGGCCCTCGCCGCCCCGTCGCGCGGAGGTGCGCGTCGAGCTCCCGCCGGGCGAGGCGTCGATGCGGCTGCGGTTCGGAGGCGCGGTGACCGCGGACGTCGAGGAGCTCGTCGCCGGCCTGCGCGCGGCCCGCGGCGACTCGCTGCGCGTGATCGCGCTCGACGTGCGGGGCGCGCTCTCCTGGCAGCAGGTGCTCCCGCTCCTCGAGCGCCTCGAGGCGACGTGGCCTCGGGCGCGCGTCGTGTTCGTCGCCGCGCCGCGTTGACCGCGCCGTGCGGTCCGGGGCGCGGCGCGTGCCGCACCTCGGACCGCTGGGCGGCCGGTGACGAGCCAGGCCCGCGGGCGCCACGGGTTTGACGGCGCGCCGGGCGGCGCGCAGGCTGCGTGCATGCCGACGCTGCTCCCGCTGCTCCTCGCCTGCGCGCTCGCTCCGATGCAAGACGCCGAACCTGCCGCCCCCGCCTTCCCCGAGGTCCACGACCTCGACGTCGCCGCGCGCGTGCTCGGGCTCGCGTTCGAGGAGCGCGAGCTCGCGCAGATGCGCAAGGCGGTCACCGAGCGCCTCGACGAGCTCGAGCGACTGCGCGCGTTCCCCGTCGCGTGGGACACGCCGATGGCGCTCGGCTTCGCGCCGCTCCTCCCGGGCATGGAGGCGCGCGTGGGCGTGCTCGACGCCGGTCCGCTCGTGCTGCCCGAGGCGACGCGGCCCGTGGACCTCGAGCAGCTCGCCTTCGCCGACGTGTCGACGCTGGCGGCGCTCGTGAAGTCGCGCCAGGTGAGCTGCGTCGAGCTCACCGAGCTCTTCCTCGGCCGGCTCGAGCGCCTCGACGCGAAGCTGAACAGCGTCGTCACGCTGCTGCCCGAGCGCGCGCTCGCGACGGCGCGCGCGCGCGACGCGGAGCTCGAGCGCGGCGTGTGGCGCGGCCCGCTGCACGGCATCCCGTACGGCGCGAAGGACCTGCTGAGCGCGAAGGGCGCGCCGACCACCTGGGGCGCGAAGCCCTACGAGCACCAGGGGCTCGATGCGGACGCGAGCGCGATCGCGAAGCTCGAGGACGCCGGCGCGGTGCTCGTCGCGAAGCTCTCGCTCGGCGCGCTCGCGATGGGGGACGAGTGGTTCCGCGGGCGCACGAACAACCCCTGGAACCCCGAGCGCGGCTCGAGCGGCTCGTCGGCCGGCCCGGCGGCGGCGACGGCCGCGGGGCTCGTGCCTTTCGCGATCGGCTCCGAGACGCTCGGCTCGATCGTGTCGCCCTCGATGCGCTGCGGGAACACGTCGCTGCGGCCCACGTTCGGCCGCGTCGCGCGCGGCGGCGCGATGCCGCTCTCGTGGAGCATGGACAAGCTCGGGCCGATGGGCCGCTCGGCGACCGACCTCGCGCTCGTGTTCGACGCGCTGCACGGCGCGGACGGCGTGGACCTCGACGCGGTCACGCGGCCGTTCGCGCTGACCGCGCCGGTCGACGTCGCGGGCTGGCGCGTCGGCTTCGTCGCCGACCTGCGCGAGTCGAACGCGAGCTACGCGGCGACGTTGACCGAGCTCGAGCGGCTCGGCGTGGAGCTCGTGCCGGTCGAGGTGCCGCGCTACCCCGTCTGGGACATGATGATCGTGCTGATGGCGGAGGCCGCGGCGTCCTTCGACGAGCTCACGCGCGACGGCCGCGACGACCTGCTCGTGCAGCAGGGCGACGAGGCCTGGCCGAACCT
>JACKHS010000014.1 GCA_020638875.1 Planctomycetota bacterium | reverse complement strand
GAGGACTTGGCGGCGCGCGTGGCGCGCCCGCGGCCTCGGGACGATGCGGGGGTCATGGGATCGGGGATGCGGTGGAGGGTTCGGGGGAGCGGTCCCCGTCGGCGTCCGGGGCCTCGTCGAGGTCCTCGAGCTCGCGCAGGTCGTCGATCTTCCACTCCTGCGCGATGCGCACCTCGGTGATCGAGCGGCGCAGCTCGGCCGGGTCGCGACGCGCGAGGTCGGGCGAGAGCTCGGCCACGGCCACGAGCGCCGGCGGGCCGCCGGGGACGACGGAGACGTCCACGTTGTCGCGGAAGCCGGCGGGGGGCAGCAGCTCGTCGGCGAGCAGCTCGTCCCCGGCCCAGGCTTGCCAGGCGTCCTCGCGCACGAGCAGGACCTCGATGCGCCAGGTCTGCAGGAAGGCCCGCGTCTCGACCACCACGCGGTGGCGCAGCGGACCCAGCGGTTCGGAGCGGACCACCTCGGCGCGTGCGACGCCCTGCTGGAACCAGGGCTGCGAGGCGAGCTCGCGGGCGCGGAACTCGCGGTAGGCGAGCTGGCCGCCGATGCGGCTCTGGAAGTCCACCGAGAAGCAGCGGTACTCCAGCCGCGCGAGGTCGCCGCGCATGGCGAGCTGGAAGGTCCGCACGCACTGCTCGGGGGAGCGGAAGCCCGTGTTCAGGACCTCCTCGGCGTTGGGCGGCGTGACGCAGCAGCCGCCGACGAACGCCAGGAGCAGGAGGGCGAGGAGGCGTCGTGCGAGGCGCATGAGTGCCGGGCAGTGTACGTCTCGCGAGGCGCCGTCTCGACCTCTCCGGCGTGCCTGGCGTAGACTTTCGGTCCGGCCCGCCGCGGGCGGCCACGCCGCGTCACCGCCCGACTCCGGCGCGCCGAGACCCGCGGGGACAGAAAGTTCCACTCCGCACTCGCCGATAGACGACGACCCCGTAAGCCGCATGTAACGCGAGGCCGACCGGCCTCCGTTCGACCCCCTCGCCTCCGCCGCGGTCGCGGTTCCCGCCAGGTCCCACGGGGCCGCGCAGCGCAGCGACGGAGGCCGGGCCCACCGCTCACCACTCCCTTCGTACCTCCAGGCTCTCGACCATGTTCCAGTCCCAGCTCCAGACCACCGCGACGGCGGCCGGGAAGGCCCGCGCCCTGCTGCTCGGCGCCACCTTGCCGCTGCTCCTCCTCACCGCCGCCTGCTCCGGCGAGGCGCCCGGTACCAGCGCGTCCGGCGCGACCGCCCACAACCCGACCGAGAGCCTCGCGGGCCTCGGGTACGTCGGCGGCGACGAGGCCCCGGCCGCCGCGCAGGCGCCGGCGGCGCACTCGGCGGCTCCGGCGGCCGAGCCGGCCGCGGCGGCTCCCGAGAAGGTCGCGAGCGCGCCGGCTGCGGAGCCCGGCGGCCCTGGCGACACCAAGGCCCAAGCCACCGCCGCCGCCGCGTCGCTGGTCGACGACCACGCCGGCCACGATCACGCCGCCGACGACGGCCACGACCACGCCAACGAGCCGCAGGGTCCCATCGTCGGCGTCGACGAGGTCATGAAGCCCGCCGACATCGACTCGGACGAGGGCCCGCGTCTGACCTACGAGCTCGGCCAGGAGAAGCACGAGTTCGGTCGCCTGATGGAGGGCTCGGTCGCCGAGCACACCTTCGAGCTGTCGAACACCGGCAACGAGGACCTCGTCATCAAGCAGGTCAAGCCGACCTGCGGCTGCACCGTGGCCGAGGTCTACACCGAGTCCGACGACGGCGAGATGAAGCTGTACACCTTCGGCGACCCGATCGCGCCCGGCCGCAAGATCCACTTCCCGGCCAAGCTGCACACGAAGAACAAGTCGGGCCACTCGAACACCCGCATCAACATCTTCTCGAACGACCCGCGCGGCACGATCCAGCTCGGGCTCGTCGCGGACATCGACCCGTTCTTCAACATCGCGCCGCGCTTCCTGAACTTCGGTCAGGTCTCGCTGGGTGAGGAGGCCACGCAGAGCGCCTCGATCAGCGCCGCGCGCGGCAAGGCCATCAAGCTCGAGGTCGTCGAGCAGCCGATGCCCCCGGGCACCACGATCGACCTCGTGCCGATCAACCCCGACGGCGACGGCCGCGCGGCGCGCTGGGACCTCAAGGTCTCGCTGGGCAAGGAGCTGATGGAGGGCAACCTCGCCCGCTCGATCGTCATCAAGAGCGACGAGGAGATCCCCGGCGCCGAGCTCGACATCGACGGCAAGCCCTCGACCTACCAGGCCACGCTGACCATCAACGCGCAGGTCGTCGGCCCCTTCACCTACCAGCCCGCCTACCTGTCGATGGGCCTCGTGCGCCCCGGCCAGGTGCAGGTGCGCACGGTGCAGATCGAGTGCCACGACCCGAGCTTCTCGTTCAGCGAGCACGCGCCGGTCGTCAAGGTGGTCGGCCTGCAGAACCCCGGCACCGAGACCTTCCGCGACTGGGAGTTCGCGCAGTACTTCACGCCCACCGTGCGCCCGGTGGCCGGCAAGAACGCAGTCGACGTGGAGCTGCGCCTCGAGGGCCTGCCCGAGGAGGCCACCGGCAGCTTCCGCGGCACGCTCGTGATCGAGCTCGACCACCCGAGCAAGAAGCAGATCCCGCTGGTCGTGACCGGCGTCTGCCGCGGCGGGCCCGTCGGGCCCAAGTAGGCCTCGGCCTCGTGATCGACGCGCGGCCCTCGCTCCCTCGCGGAGCGGGGGCCGCGCGCGTGTCTGCCCCGCGCGCCCCGCGGTCCCCACGCCCGTCCATCACGCCGCTCCGCGCGCTCGCGCTCGAGGTGCCCGAGGACGACGTCGCGGTCGACTCGCGCGTGGACGCCGACGCCATCGGCGACCACTGCTTCCGCGACGCGTGCGTCAGCCCCGACGGCGCGCCGTCCCACGTCGACCTCCTCGCCGGCGGCGCGCCGCGCGCGCGGGCCGTCGCGCCCGAGCGGGGCGCGGAGGAGTCGCGACGGGTCGCGGGGGCGTACACTCCGGCCATGTCGACGCGCTCCGTCCCGGCCCTCACCCGCGCCTACCGGCGGCTGGCGGTCGTGCTCCTGAACGCGGCGCTGGTCTTCGTGGGCCTCAACGTCGCGATCGCGCTCGCCGAGCGCTGGCAGGCGCCGCGCACGGCGAGCGCCGCCTCGACGCGCGGCCTGAGCGGCTGGCTCGCGGCGCAGCGCCCGCTGCACCCCGGGATGGACGACGAGGCGATCCTGCGCCTCGACCGCGAGACGTGGTCGCGGCCGATGGAGTACGAGCCGTTCACGCAGTTCCGCGAGGCGCCCTACGCCGGCGAGTTCGTGCGCGTCTCGCCCCACGGGTTTCGCGAGGGGCGCGGCGTCGCCCCCTGGCCGCCGCCCGCGGACGCGCGCGAGGTCGTCTTCCTCTTCGGCGGTTCGACGGCCTTCGGCTACGGCGTGCGCGACGCGCAGACGATCGCCGCGCACCTCGCGGAGCTGATGTCGGAGGAGGGCGCTGGAGCGGTGCTCGTCTACGACTTCGGGCGCGGACACTACTACTCGAGCCAGGAGCGCGTGCTCTTCGAGGAGCTGCTCGCCGCCGGCCACGTGCCGGACACGGCGATCTTCCTCGACGGCTTCAACGACTTCCGCCTGGTGGACGGACCGTGCTTCGCGGAGGACCTGGCGGCGAGCTTCGCGGCGACCGTCGACGGCGCGCGGGCCGCGCCCTGGTCGTCGCTGCCGGCCCTGCGGCTCGCGCGGCGGCTCGGCGTGCGCCTGGGGCTCGCGCAGGCGGCGCCCGCGAAGGCCGGCACGGTGCTCTGCCGCGCCGCCGACGCGCGGCCGGACGTCGTCGTCCCGCGGCTGCTCGCCAACTGGCGCGCGATCGCGGCCACCGCCGAGGCGTTCGGCGTGCGCCCGCTGCTCGTGCTCCAGCCCGTGCCGTACCACGCGTACGACCTCGAGCACCACGCGTTCGCGGGCAACCTGCCGCTGTTCGAGGGCGTCGGCGTGACGTACGCGGAGCTGGCGCGGCAACGCGCGGCCGGACTCGACCTGGGCCCCGACAGCCTGTGGCTCGCCGACATGCAGCGCGACCTGCGCGAGCCGCTGTACGTCGACGTGGCGCACTACTCCGGCGCGATGTCCCGCCGCATAGCCGAGCGCCTCGCGGCCGCGCTCGCCGTGGAGCGCTAGGAGCCTGTTCGAGACGTCGATCGGCGCCGTCGCGGCGTCCGCGCGCCTCGACGAACCCACCGCTTCGCCCGCGTCCCCGACCGCCGCATCGCAGCGGAGGGCACCACGTCGGCATCCGCAGCACGTCTCGGACGGACGCTCGGCGCGATCGCCGCGGAACGCGGGCCAGCGCCGAAACCGCGCTGGCGCGTCGACGTTGGTGGGGGCCATGCGATCCCTCGCGCGCGGCCCGGCCCTCGTCCTGCTCGCCCTCGTCGCCGGCGCCGCGCAACGTCCGGCAGCGCCGTCGCTCGTCGCGCGCGTCGAGGAGCTCGCGACGGACGCGCCGCTACCGAGCGTTCGCAGCTCCCTCGCCGCGCTGCACCCCGACGGGCACACGCTGGCGTTCGCGCAACCGCGCGGCGGCGTCGTGCTGCTCGACGTCGAGGCGCGGCGCGCGCGACGCCTCGCGCTCGAGCTGTCGCTGGAGGAGCGCCGCGCGCGGCACCGCGCCGCGGCGAGCGTCGCGGAGCTGCGCGCGTTGCGCGTCCGTGAGCTGTACGGCGTCGCGGTGCGCGCGCTTGCCTGGAGCCCGGACGGCGCGCGGCTCGCGGTGCTGACGGAGGGCGACACGCTGCTGCTGCTCGAGCCCGATACGGCCGAGGTCGTCGCGGAGCGGCGCCGCGCGCCCGACGCGCCCCGGCACCCGTGGAGCGGCCGCGAGCTCGTGTACGTCGCCGGTGGCGCGCGCCTGCTCGTGCGCGGCGTCGGCCCGCGCGCCGCGCTGCTCGACGCGCAGCGCCTCGCGCTCGTGGCGGAGCTCGGCGAGGCCGGCCCGTGCGGCGTGAGCGAGGCGCGCGCCTGCTCGGCGGTCGCCGTGAGCGCGGACGGCGCGCTCGTCGCCGTGGGGGACCGCGGCGGGCGCATTGCGCTGCACGACGCGCGCACCGGGGAGCGGCGCGGCTTCCCGCGCACCGCGCCCGGCCCGATCCACGACCTCGCGCTCTCGCCGGACGGCGCGTGGCTCGCCGCCGGCAGCGCCGACGCCGAGCTGCGCGTCTGGGCGCTGGCCTCCGACGCGGCCGCGCGGCGCTTCTCCTGCGACGACCTCGATCTCTTCGGCGACCTGGACCTCTGGGAGGTCGGGTTCGACGCCGACGGCGCGCGCGTGTGGGCGCGCACCGGCGAGTGGCTCGAGCTGCGCGTGTGGGAGCTCGCGACGGGGGACGTGGCGTGGAGCCGCCCGCTGGAGGTCCGCGGCGGCTGGGGGCGTACGCGCTTCCGCGCCGACGGCACCGTCCTCGTCGAAGCGGACGGCGTGCTGCTCGACGCCGCCACGGGCGTGCTCGCGCGCGCGCTCGAGCCGGGCGTCGACGGCGACGGGGACTGCTGCACGAGCGCCGGCCGCTGGGCCTGGCCGTGGAGCGCCGACGAGCTGCGCGTCCACGACCTCGAGCGGCCCGAGCGCGGCGCGCTCGTGGTCCCGCTCGAGCTCCGCTAGCAGCGCGCCGAAACCGCGGGCCGCGCGCGGGGTACGCTCCCTCGCTCGCGCTTTGCGGCCCCCTCGTCGCCGCGCTATCCTCGCGCGCCGCCGCCGCGCCCCCTCACCTCCCCCCCGCACCTCCCTCCGCCTTGACACGATCCCTCGGGGAAACGCTGGTCGCCTCGGGCGTCCTCAGCGAAGCCCAGCTCCGCGAGGCCCAGAGCTTCCAGCGCAACGGCGACCTGTCGCTGCCGGCGGCCCTGCAGAAGCTGGGGCTGGCGGACGAGACCGAGGTCGCGCGCGCGTGGGCCAAGCTCGAGGGGCTGCCCTTCGTGGACCTGTCGAAGGCCGGGCTGCGCGTCGCCGACGAGCTGCTCGAGCGCGTGCCGGCCGAGCTGGCGCGCGAGCAGGGGCTGCTGCCGGTGCTGGAGAAGGGCGGGCGCCTGATCGTCGCCGTCGACGACCCGTTCAAGCGCATGATCGCCGATCAGCTCGCCTTCACGGCGGGCGGCGAGGTGGCTTGCGCGCTGGCCGCGCCCGGGCCGCTGCGCCGCGCGATCCGGCGCTTCTACGGCGAGTCGGCCGAGGAAGCCGTGGCGGCCAAGCTCGGCGGCGGCGCGCAGGACGACGAGGGCGACGCGCCGATCGTGCGCCTGGTGACGCGCATGTTCCAGGAGGCGCTCGGCGAGCGCGCCAGCGACATCCACATCGAGCCCGGCCACGGCCGCGTGCGCATCCGCTACCGGGTGGACGGCATGCTGCGCGACGTCGCGCAGCACCCCGAGCACCTGCACGCGCCGCTGATCTCGCGCCTGAAGATCATGGCGCGCATGGACATCGCCGAGAAGCGCAAGCCGCAGGACGGGCGCATCGGCGTGACGATCGAGGGGCGCGAGATCGACGTGCGCGCCTCGATCCTGCCGTCGAACCACGGCGAGACGATGGTCATGCGTCTGCTCGACCGCAGCGCGAGCCTGATCTCGCTGCGCGAGCTGGGCTTCGACGACGAGGACTACGCCTGGTTCCGGCGCGTGATCGCGCGGCCGCACGGCATCTGCCTCGTCACCGGCCCGACGGGCTCGGGCAAGACGACCACGCTCTACGCGGCGCTCTCCGAGCTCAACCGCCCGGACGTCAAGATCATCACCGCCGAGGACCCGGTCGAGTACCACATCCCGGGCATCAACCAGGTGCAGGTCAACGCGCGCATCGGCGTGACGTTCGCGCGCATCCTCAAGGCGATGCTGCGCTGCGCGCCCAACGTCATCCTGGTCGGCGAGATCCGCGACCTGGAGACGGCCGAGATCGCCATCCAGGCCTCGCTGACCGGCCACCTCGTCTTCTCGACGGTGCACACGAACGACGCGCCGAGCGCGCTCACGCGTCTGGCCGACCTGGGCGTCAAGCCGTTCCTCGTCTCGGCCGCGGTGCAGTTCGTGATGGCGCAGCGCCTCGTGCGGCGCCTGTGCTCGGAGTGCAGCGAGGCCTACGAGCCGCACCCCGAGGAGGTGCGCTCGCTGGGCCTCGACCCGGCGCTGCTCGCCGGGCAGAAGCTGCGCCGCCCGCGCGGCTGCCGGCGCTGCGAGGGCAGCGGCTACCACGGCCGCGTCGCGATCTTCGAGCTGCTCGAGATGAACCACGAGCTGCGCGAGCTGTGCTTCCGCGGTGCGCCGCTGGACGTGCTGCGCGCCGCCGCGCTGTCGAGCGGCAGCATGCGCCCGCTCATCCGCGATGGCGCGCGCAAGGCCATCGCCGGCCAGACCTCGGTGACCGAGGTGCTGCGCGTGTGCCGCGACGAGGACGCCCCGTCGGGAGGCGCCGCCTGACCCCCATGGAGTGCCTGCCGTGACCGGAATCCGAGACCTGCTCACCGCCGTGATCGAGCGCGGCGCGTCCGACCTGCACCTCAACCCCGGCCGCCCGCCGGTGGGGCGCATCGACGGCGCGCTCGTGTCGCTGAGCGAGGCGCCCCTCGACGACGCCGCGAGCGCCGCACTCGTGCGCGAGCTGTGCGACGAGCGCCACTGGGAGGAGCTCCAGCGCGTCGGCTCGTCCGACTTCGGCGTCGCGCACGCGACCGGCGACCGCTTCCGCGTGAGCGTCTACCGCCAGCGCGGGCGCTACTCGGCCGTGGCGCGCCTGATCCCGTCGAAGCTGCTGACGCTCGAGCAGATCGGCCTGCCGGAGTCGGTGCACGAGCTCCTGCGCCGCCCGCGCGGGCTCGTGCTCATCACCGGTCCCACGGGCTCGGGCAAGACGACCACGCTGGCGACGATGGTGGACTGGATCAACAAGCACCAGTCGCGCCACATCATCACCATCGAGGACCCGATCGAGTACTACCACGACCACGGCCGCGGACTCGTCTCGCAGCGCGAGGTGGGCGAGGACGTGCCCGACTTCCCCGAGGCGATGCGCCGCGCGCTGCGCCAGGACCCGGACGTGATCCTGCTCGGCGAGATGCGCGACCTCGAGACGATCTCGGCCGCCATTACCGCCGCCGAGACCGGCCACCTCGTGTTCGGCACGCTGCACACGACCGGCAGCGCGCGCACGGTGAACCGCATCATCGACGCGTTCCCCTCGAACCAGCAGGAGCAGATCCGCGCGCAGCTCTCGGTCTCGCTGATCGCGGTGATCTCGCAGGTGCTCGTGCCGCGCGCCGGCGGCAAGGGGCGCGTGGCGGCCTTCGAGGTCATGCTGATGACGCCGGCCATCGCGAACCTGATCCGCAAGAACGAGACGGCCAAGATCCAGTCGACGATCCAGACCTCGCGCCGGCTCGGCATGGTGACGCTGGACGACCACCTGCTGGAGCTGGTGCGCACGGGCGCGATCGAGGTCAAGGACGCCCTCGACTTCGCCCAGGACCCGAAGGACCTGGAGACGCGCCTGTGAGCGACGCGCGGCAGAGCGGGCGGCGGCTCCTGGGGCAGATCCTCAAGGAGCGCGGCGTCGTGCGCGAGGGCCAGGTCCAGGAGGGCCTGCGCGAGCAGCAGAAGAACGGCGGCCTGCTCGGCCAGTGCCTGGTCGCGCTGGGGCACTGCACGCAGGACGACGTCGTGGCCGCGCTGGCCGAACAGGCCGGCATGGAGAGCGTCGACCTCGCGAACGTCACGCCGCAGGCCGAGGCGCTCGACCTCGTCGACTCGTCGACCGCGCACGCCTACGGCATCCTGCCGCTGCGCCTCGCGGGCGACGTGCTGACCGTCGCGCTGGCCGACCCGCTGAACACGGCCGTGCTCGAGGACCTGGCGTTCTCGACCGGCAAGGAGGTGCGCGGCGCCGTCGCCGCGGCGGCCGACATCAAGGCGAAGGTGCTCGAGCACTACGGCGCGGAGGTCTCGCTCGCCGACGCGATCGCCGAGGCGGCCGCGGCCGTGTCCGCCGCCGACCCCGAGTCGGCCGCGGCGAGCCAGCCCGTCGCGCGCCTGCTGAACTCGCTGCTGCACCGCGCGATCCAGGACCGCGCCAGCGACATCCACTTCGAGGTCTATCCGGGCGAGTTCCGGTGCGCTACCGCGTGGACGGCTCGCTGTACGAGATCGAGGCGCCGCCGCCGCACCTGGCGCTGCCGCTCGTCTCGCGCATCAAGGTGATGAGCAACCTCGACATCACCGAGACGCGCGTGCCGCAGGACGGCCGCATCGAGCTCTCGATCGACGGGCGACCCGTCGACCTGCGCGTCGCGACGCTGCCGGGCGTGTCGGGCGAGGGCTGCGTGATGCGCATCCTCGACCGCTCGTCGGTGAACCTCGAGCTCGCCGCGCTCGGCCTGCGCCGGGACGAGGAGGACGTGCTGCGCCGGCTGACCGAGCTGCCGCACGGCATCGTGCTCGTCACCGGCCCGACGGGCTCGGGCAAGACGACCAGCCTCTACGCGATGCTGCAGGAGGCCAACCGCCCCGAGGTCAAGATCATCACCGCCGAGGACCCGGTCGAGTACGACATCGAGGGCATCGTGCAGGTGCCGGTGAACCCCGACATCGGCGTCACCTACGCGGCGGTGCTGCGCTCGGTGCTGCGCCAGGACCCCGACAAGATCCTGGTGGGCGAGATCCGCGACCAGGAGACGGCGGCGGTCGCGGTCGAGGCCAGCCTCACCGGACACACCGTCTTCTCGACCGTGCACACCAACGACGCGCCGAGCACGGTCACGCGCCTGGTCGACATGGGCATCGCGCCGTTCCTGATCTCGGCCACGCTCGAGGCCGTCGTCGCGCAGCGCCTGGTGCGCACGATCTGCGCCGACTGCCGCGCGTCCTACGAGCCCGACGAGGACACGCTGCTCGAGCTCGGCCCCGAGCGCGAACGCCTCGCGGGCGCCACCTTCCACTACGGCAAGGGCTGTCCGACCTGCCACCACACCGGCTACAAGGGCCGCACGGCCATCTTCGAGATCCTCGAGGTGGACGCGGAGGTGCGGCGCGCGATCCTGGACGGCCGCTCCTCGGGCGAGCTGCGCGACCTGGCCCTGCGGCGCGGCATGAAGACGCTGCGCGAGAGCGGCCTGCGCGCCGTGCTCGAGGGCCGCACCACCATCGAAGAGGTCCTGCGCGAGACCTCGCTCTGACCCCCCGCGCACCCCCCCGACCATGGCCCAGCGAATCCGACGCACCAGCGCCCCCGCCCAGCAGCCCGGCCCGCAACGCGCGGGGGGCGGCGGCGGCGCCCGGCGCGCCAAGGCCGGCGGCCGCGTGCCCGGCCAGCTCGTGACCGACTTCACCGTGCAGCTCGCCACGCTCTCCGAGGCCGGCATCCCGGTGGTGAAGGCGCTCTCGATCCTCGAGGGCCAGACCAAGGCCGGGCCGTTCAAGCGCGTGCTGCAGGACCTCGTCGAGGACGTCAGCGCCGGCACGCCGCTGTCCGAGGCGATGGCCAAGCACGAGCGCAGCTTCGACGAGCTCTACACCGCGATGGTGCGCGCCGGCGAGGCCGGCGGCGTGCTCGACACGATCCTGAACCGCCTGGCGTCCTTCCGCGAGAAGGCCGCCGAGATCCGCGCCAACGTGCGCGGCGCGATGATCTACCCGGCGGTGATCTTCGTCGTCGCGATCTCGGTGCTGTCGGCCGTGATCGTGTGGGTGATCCCCAAGTTCGAGGACATCTTCAAGTCCTTCGGCGTCGAGCTGCCGCGCATCACGCAGGTGCTGCTGGACCTCTCGGACTTCGTCGTGACCTACTGGTACGTCTGCTTCGGCGTGCCCGTGCTGCTGTTCGTCGCGCACTCGCTGATGATGAGCCGGCCGAGCGGCTACCGCTACCGCATGCACGGCCTGCTGCTGCGGCTGCCGATCCTCTCGCCCGTCGTGAAGACCTCGCTCGTGGCGGGCTTCACGCGCACCTTCGGCACGCTGATCCAGGCCGGCGTGCCGCACATCGACGCGCTCGAGATCGTGCGCGACTCCACCGGCAACGACGTGCTGCGCGAGGCCGTCGAGGACGTGCGCCGCACGGTGCGCGAGGGCGAGGGGCTGGCGCGGCCGATGGGCGAGACCGGCCTGTTCGACGACCTCGTCGTCAACATGGTCGACGTCGGCGAGGAGACCGGCGAGCTCGACCGCATGCTGATGAAGGTCGCCGACGCCTTCGAGAAGCAGGTCGACCGCCGCATCGAGGCGATGTTCAAGCTGCTCGAGCCGCTGCTGCTCGTGCTGATCGCCTGCATGGTAGGGTTCATCGTCATCGCCCTGTTCATGCCGCTGCTCGAGATCATGACGCAGCTCGGCAAGGGCAAGATGTAGCGCCGCGCGCCATGCCAGCGTCCCCGAGCCTGACCCCGAGCCAGGAGCCACCCGCGTCGAGCGGCCACGTCGCGCGCGTGTCGCTGCGCCTGCGCGTGCTCGCGCTGGTCGCGGCGGCCAACGTCGTGGTCTTCGGCGCCGGCCTGGCGCACCTCTCGACGCTGCTGCGCGACGCCGAGGAGCAGGCCGAGCGCGAGTACTCGGTCCGCGGCCGGTACGCGCTCGAGAGCGCGATCAACGAGCGCGGCGAGCTGCGCGTGGCGCAGATCCTGACGTGGCCCTTCTGGGGCGCGTTCAGCGACGCGGTCATCACCGACCTGCACGCGCGCGGCGTGTCGCTGAACCCGGTCGGCAGCGCGCAGCGCGACGCGACCTTCGACCGCGAGGGCATCCAGCGCGCGATCGAGGACGCCGTGCGCCGGCGCGAGTCGGTGCCGATCGCCGGCGGCCGCGCCATGGCGATCCTCGACGACCGCGGGCGCGCGTGGGGCGGCGTGTGGTTCCGCGTCGGCGAGGCGGCCGGCACCTCGTCGCTGTGGACGCTCCTGCCCTGGTTCTTCGGCTCGACCTTGCTGCTCTTCGGCGGCACCTTCTGGGTGCTGCGCCGCTACGTGCTGCAGCCGGTCGGCGAGCTGGCCGAGGCGGCCGGGCGCGTGCGGCGCGGCGACCTCGGCGTGACGGTGGAGCTGCCGCCGCACCGCGACGAGCTGACCGACCTGATGGACACGTTCAACCACATGACCGCCGAGGTGAAGGACTTCCACGACCACCTCGAGGTCGAGGCGCACGAGGCGCGGCGCGCGGCCTTCGCGGCCGAGGCGGCGGCGCTGCGCCAGCGGCGGCTGGCCGCGATGGGCGAGCTGGCCGCCGGCATCGCGCACGAGATCAACAACCCGCTGGGCGGCATGCTCAACGCGGTCGACGTGCTCGACCGCGAGGGCCTGGCGAGCGAGAAGCGCGCGCGCTACCACGAGCTCCTGCGCGGCGGCCTGCAGCGCATCCAGGCCACGGTCGCCGGGCTGCTGCGCTTCACGCCGCGCGCCGCGCCGCACGCGCCGCTCGACCTCGCCGGCCCGGTGCAGGACGCGATCGCGCTGATGCACCACGGGCGCGCAAGGCGGGCGTCGAGGTGACCTTCGCCGACCGCGCCGCGGCGCGCGCACGACCGGCGCGGCGCCCGAGCTGGGCCAGGCGGTGCTGAACCTGCTGACGAACGCGCTGCACGCGATCGAGGACCGGCAGCGGGCCGACGGCTCGAGCGGCGGGCGCATCGACGTCGTGCTCGACCGCGCGGGCGACGAGCTGCGCCTGGCCGTCGGCGACGACGGCGTGGGCGTCGCCGTGGAGGACCTCGAGCGCATGACGGACCTGTTCTACACCACCAAGGAGGTCGGCCGCGGCACCGGGCTCGGCCTCGCGCTGGTGCTCGGCGTCGTGAACCAGCACGGCGGGCGCGTGCACTTCGAGCGCCGCGAGCCGCGCGGGCTGGTCGTCGAGGTCTTCCTGGCGCTCGCCGAGGAGGGCGCGTGAGCGAGCTGTTCCTGCTGACCTGGCCGCTGCTGCTCCTGCTGGCGCTGTCGGCCTTCTTCAGCGCCTCCGAGACGGCGTTGTTCAGCCTGACGCGCGAGCAGCGCGCCCGCGCCGCGCCGCGCGTCGAGCGCCTGCTCGAGCGCCCGCGCGACCTGCTCGTGACGGTGCTGCTGTGCAACCTGCTCGTGAACGTCTTCTTCTTCTCCCTGGCGGCGAAGATCGACGTGGGCGAGGAGCCGCACGCGCGCGTCGCGGCCGCCTTCGGCGCGCTGGTCGCGCTGCTCGTGTTCGGCGAGATCCTGCCGAAGACCCTGGCGCTGCGTCTGGCCGAGGGCATCTCGCGCTCGAGCTCGCTCGTGCTGCCGCCGCTGGTGCAGCTCTTCCACCCGGCGACGCTGCTGGCCTCGAAGGCGCTCGAGCTCTTCACGCGCGCGCTGGGCGAGTCGGGCGGCGAGGAGCACGCCATCACGTCCGAGCAGCTCGCGCAGGTGCTCACGAAGAGCGCCGAGACGGGCGTGCTCGAGAACAACGAGGCCGACATGCTCGCCGACATCGTCGAGCTCGGCGGCGTGCGCGTGCGCGAGATCATGACGCCGCGCGTGGACGCGCTGATGCTGGACCTCGACGACGAGCCGGACGAGATCGCGCAGGAGGCGTTGCGCCGGCACCTGACCTGGCTGCCGGTGATCGAGGACGACGACCCGGACAAGGTGCTCGGCATCGTGCGCGTGCGCGACCTGCTGCTGCGCGAGGGGCGGCGCCTGCGCCAGCTCGTGATGCCGGTCAAGTTCGTGCCTGAGGTCGCGCGCGTGCTGTCGCTGCTGCACGAGTTCCGCGAGGCGCGCACGGCCGAGGCGGTCGTCGTGGACGAGTGGGGCGGGACGGCCGGCATCGTCACGATCGAGGAGGTCTTCGAGGAGATCGTCGGCGAGCTGCGCGTCGAGGGCGAGGAGCGCGAGCGCCCGGTGGTGCCGCTCGGCGAGGGCCGCTTCCGCGTGACCGGCGCGCTGTCGATCCGCGACTGGAACGACGAGTTCGGCTTCCAGGTCGTGCCGACCGAGTTCGAGACGGTGGGGGCTTCGTCACCGCGCTGCATCGGCCGCATCCCCAAGGCCGGCGACGAGGCGCACGCGGGCAACCTGTTCTTCGAGGTCCACGACGTGCGCGGGCGCCGCATCGTCAGCGTCGACATGTACGTGCGCGCCGAGGAGGTGCCGGCGTGAACGCCTGGATGTACCTCGCCGCGATCGTCGTCGGCCTGTTCCTGTCGGCGGTCTTCTCGGGCTCGGAGATCGGCCTCTACCGCGTGCTCAAGCCGCGCGTGGAGCTCGAGGCCGGCAAGGGCCTGCGCGGCGGCGGCCTGCTGCACCGCTCGGTGCGCAAGCGCTCCGCGCTCCTGATCACGATCCTGATCGGCAACAACGTCGCGCTCGAGCTGATGACGCTCTCCGCCGAGGCGTGGCTCAAGCAGGGCGGCGCGTCCGGGCTGCGGCGCGACCTCGTGCTGTCGCTGGTGCTGACGCCCACCGTGTTCGTGGTGGGGAGCTCCTGCCGAAGGACCTCTTCCGCCGCCGGCCGCACGCGCTGATGCGCTGGACCGCGCCGCTGCTCGCCGTGGCGCGCGTGCTGTTCTGGCCGCTGGGCGTGCTGCTGCTCGGCCTGAGCTGGCTGCTGGAGCGCGTCGTCGGCGTGGGCCCGAGCGCCTCGCGCAGCGTCCGCGCCGCCACGAGGTGCTGGGTCTGCTCGCCGAGAGTCGCGCGGTGGCGTGCTCGAGCCGCACGCCGAGCTGCTCGCGCACAACGCGCTGGGCCTGCGGCACCTGCCGGTGACGCGCGCGATGGTGCCCTGGCGCAAGGTGCAGAGCCTGGACTCCGCGCGGCCCGAGGAGGCGCTGCGCAAGGCCGTCGCGGCCTCGGGCTACACGCGCCTGCCGGTCCTCGCGGGCGGCGTCGTGCAGGGCTACGTGCACCAGCTCGACGTGCTCGCCGCGGGGATCGACAAGCCGGTGCTGGCGTCCGTCGAGCCGATCCTGTTCGTGCCGCCCGAGACCTCGGTCGACCGCGCGCTGTCGCGCCTGCGCCACCGCGGTCGGCGCATGGCCGTGGTCGGCAGCGCCGAGGCCCCGCTCGGCCTGGTGACGCTGAAGGACCTGCTCGAGGAGATCTCGGGCGACCTGGGCGTGTGGTGAGCCGGCGGCCGCGGCGGCCCCGGAAATCCCGGGTTGGTCGCAACCGCCCGGCCTCGCTAGGATAGCGCCCCCGTTCCCCGCACCACCGCCATGGACCGAGACCTCCGCCCCGCGCCGAACTCCGGCGCCTCGACCGCCACCGGACGCGCCTGGATGCTCGTCGTCGGCAGCCTGCTCACGGCCGCCGGATGGGCCCTCGACCCCGTGCCGCAGGGCCAGGGCGACGGCACGAACAACGGCGGCACGACGATCATCACGAACCAGACCTCGTCGCCTCCGGTGATCGGCAACAGCGACTCCAACAACCGCATGATCGCGGTGACGGGCGTCGACATCACCGGCTCGGCCGTGTTGTACGTGATCGACTCGCTGAACCCCCACATCGCGGTCTACCAGGCCAACGGGGGCTCGCCCGGCACCCAGAGCATCAAGCTCGTCGCGGCCCGGCGCATCGACCTCGACCTGCAGCTCGACGGCCTGAACGACCGCTCGGAGTTCACCTACCAGGAGCTCGCGGAGCGCTTCTCGGCCCTCCCGACCAAGTGAGGCCCGCGGGCCTCGTCACCCCCCCTCAAGACCCCCTCGCCCCCGGGAAAGCGCCGCGCCAAGACCCTTGGGGAGCCGCCCTCCGGACGGTATCCTCCCGGCCTGTCCTCCGCTGCCCGGAGCGGCGCGGTCCGCTAGACCCCACGAGCCAGTCCCCCAGGAGCCAGTCTCTTGTCCAACGAAGAATTCTTCAGCTTCGACGAAGCCCTCTCCGAGCTGCGCCTCAAGGAAGAGGAGCTCAAGCGCCTCGTCTCCGAGGGCGAGATCCGCGCCTTCCGCGAGGGCGACACGATGAAACTGCGCCGCGGCGACGTCGAGGCCCTGCGGGCCGAGCTGGGCGGCGGCGAAGTCGTCGACCTGGGCGATCCGAGCGAGGAGCTGGTGTTCGAGGACGACACGTTCGCCGACGCCGGCATGGCCACCGAGGAGATCAGCGAAGTGGACACCATCATCGAGGACGACATCGAGGACGTGGGCGAGATCGACCTGGACGACGAGGACGACGACGTGGTGGCCGCGGCCCCCGTGCGCCGCAGCTCGCCGCGCGCCGCCGCCCAGGAGGACGCCTCCGAGTCCATGGGCATCCGCGCCGCGCTGATCATCACCACGATCGTGATGATCGCCTCGCTGCCGCTGATCTTCGCCGTCTCCAGCGGCGAGACCTCGGGCATGGCCAAGGGCATCGCCAGCGCCATGTTCGGCGAGAAGTTCGGCAAGTAGACGCCTCCGCGCGTCCCGCACGACCGGCCCGGTGCGCTCCGCGCGCCCGGCCGGTGCTTCCCGCGCGCCGGCCGCGGCGCGTGGACGCGACCTGCGCGGGCCGCGCGCCTTTCGCCGCCGCGCGCGGCGTAGGGATGCCGCCAGGCTCGACTTACGACGCCGCCGCCGCGCCCGGGCGCTCGCCGCTTGGACTTGGCGCGCGCGGACCTAGACTCCGGGCTCCGGCGCCGGACCCCGCACCCGCCGCGCCGGGCGCTCCATGCCATCACCCGAGACACGACCCATGAAGCCCTCCCGAATCCGTCCCCTGGCCCTCGCTCTGGGCCTCGCCGCCCTCGCCTCCTGCGCGACGCAGCAGCAGTACCAAGAAGCCGTCGACCTGGCCGAGCACTACCAGGAGCAGCTCCACGACCTCCAGGTGAGCGAGGCGCGGCTGCGCGGCGAGAACGACGATCTGCGCCGCGAGCTCGCGATCGCCCAGGCCGGCGCGCTCGAGGCCAGCGGCCCCAGCGACGAGCTGCAGGCGCGCTTCGCCGACTTCGAGCGCCGCCTCGCCGCGCTGCGCGACGCGCCCGACGGCATCACGCGCTTCGACCTCTCCGACGGCTCCTACGTCTACATGGTGCCCGACGCCGTGTTGTTCGACTCGGGCTCGGCCGAGATCAACGCCGACGGGCGCAAGGCGCTCGTCGACCAGGTCGCGCAGGACATCCAGAGCGCGGCCCACGGGCGCATCTGGATCCGCGGCCACACCGACTCGACGCGCGTGGCCAAGGCCACGACGCTGCAGAAGTTCCCGCACGGCAACATCCAGCTCTCGGCCGCGCGCGCGATCGAGGTCTGGTCGGTGCTGACCGGGGCCGGCGTGCCCGAGTCCGACGTCGTCGTGGCGGGCTTCGGCCCCTACGCGCCGCTCGTGCCGAACGACAGCGCCGAGAACCGCGCGCTCAACCGCCGGGTCGAGATCCTGGTGGCGCCGGCGCGCTGACCCGCCGCGCCCGGAGCCGCACGGCTCCGCACCCTCCTCGCCGCGTCGCGCGCCCCGCGCGTGACGCGGCGTGCATGAGGGGGTACACCACTCGCATGCCGGCTCCGCCTCGCGCCCCCGCCCTCGCGCGCTTCGCGCTCCTCGGGCTCGCCCTCGCGAGCTGCGGCGGGTCCGGCGAGGGGCCCAGCCTCGCGCGGCTCGAGCGCCTCGCGTTCCAGCCCGAGGGCGGCTGCGTGCTCTTCGCCGGTACGCCCGCGCGCATCGACTGCTCGGGCACGCGGCCGCTGCTCCTCGATCGCTACGAGGTCACGCGCAGCGAGTGGAGCCGCTGGACGGCGAGCGACGACGTCGAGGCGCGCGGCGCGGCCGCGCTCGCGTTCTGGCACGACCTCACGCCCTCGCACCCGGCCACCGGCATGACGCTCGGCGAGGCCGAGGCCTTCGCCGCCGACGAGGGCATGCGCCTGCCCACCGCCGCCGAGTGGATCCGCGCCGCGGTCGGCAGCCGCGCGCAAGGCTGGCCGTGGGGGCCGTACCCGGCGCTCTCGGCCGCGAACACGCTCGACCTGGGCCTCGACCGGCTCGCGCCGGTGGGTACCTTCGAGACGGGCACCACGGCGCTGGGCGTCTTCGACCTGCTCGGCAACGCCGCCGAGTGGACCACCGAGCGCCTGCCCGTCGACGGCGAGCTCGAGCGCGGCGACGAGCGCGTGTGGGCGCTGGGCGGCAGCTTCCGGCGCTACAAGCGCGAGACCTACGAGGCCGGCCCCGACGGGCGGCCGCGCTTCAACGCCGAGCTCGTCGACCCCGACCAGCGCGGCGACGACCTGGGCTTCCGCCTCGTGGCGGACGCCGAGACCTGGCTGCGCGAGCAGGCGCCGCGCTGGACCGACGGGGCGGCCGTACGCACGCGCCTGGTCGCGGTGGGGCGCGCGTGGGGGCGCAGCGCGGTGCCGCTCCTGCGGCGGCTGTCGCAGGAGCCCGGCGCCGCGCCGGGGCTCGCCGCGCTGCTCGAGGGCGCGCTCGCCGCGGGGGAGGGGCGCTGATGGCCGGCGACGAACCGCTCGCCTGGCACGAGGCCAAGGCGCGCCTGGCGGCGGCCGGCTTCCGGCCCTCGCGGCGGCTGGGCCAGAACTTCCTGCTCGACGACAACCTCGCGCGCGCGCTGGTGCGCGACGCCGGCGTCGGCGCGGGCGACCGCGTGCTCGAGGTCGGCCCGGGGCTCGGCTTCCTGACCGGGCCGCTGCTCGAGGCGGGCGCCGAGGTGCTGGCGGTCGAGATCGACGCGCGCCTGCACGCGCTGCTGGGCGAGTCGCTCGGCGACCACCCGCGCTTCGAGCTCGTGCTCGGCGACGCGCTGGCCGGCAAGCACCGCCTGAACGAGGCGCTGGCCGCGACGCTCGCGACCTGGGGGCCCTACCACCTCGTCTCGAACCTGCCCTACAGCGTCAGCGCTCCGCTGATGGCCGTGCTGGCCGGAGCTCGCGAACCCGCCGCGCTCGATGAGCGTGCTGGTGCAGCTCGAGGTGGCCGAGCGCGTCTGCGCCGCGCCGGGCAGCGCCGACTGGGGCCCGCTCTCGGTGCGCCTGCAGGACGCCTACGAGGTGCGGCTGGGCCGCGAGGTCGCGGCCGGACTGTTCTGGCCGCGGCCGCAGGTGGCCAGCGCCGTGGCGCACCTGACGCTGCGGCCGGGGCCGACGCGCCGGCCGAGCGCGAGCGGCGGGCGCGGCTCTCCGAGCTGGTGGGGGGCTGTTCCAGCGCCGCCGCCAGGGCCTGGGCCGCGTGCTCGGGGAGCTGGTCGGGGAGCGCGAGGCGGCCCGCGCGGCCCTGGCGGCGCTCGAGCTCGACCCCGCCCGGCGCGCCGAGACCCTCGACCTCGCGAGCCTGCGCCGCCTCGCCGAGCACGAGGTCTGGAGCCGGCGCGGGAGAAGTGGCTGATCGTACCATCTCTTGACGCCTCGGCCGTGGCACCGCCGGGGGTGTGCTATCTTCTAGTGCAGGCTCGAGAACGGGCAGGTCGCCGTCTCGGGGGAGCCTTCAGAGGCCACCAGGCCCCCCGCCCGACCACCCGAGGACCCCGCCAGGCTGCTCCGCCCTTCGTCCCGGACGACGTCCGGTCACACGCGGATGACGAGCCTCGCCGAGGGGGACCGGTTCTTCGCGCGTGTTCGTCCGCGGCGTTCGTCGCGGTCCGTACGTTCCCGTCCGTCGCGATGCGTTCGCTTCGGACCCTCCGCATCGAACTTCCCCCTCCCCAGCTCGTCGCGCGCTCCGCGCGCGGCGGCCCGAGCGTCGTCCCCGCCTTGTCCCAGGATCTTCGTAGAGCCATCGAGGAGATCAAGCTGCGTGCTCCCGTGGAGGACGTGGTGCGGGAGTACGTGCCGGACCTGAAGAAGCGCGGCCGGCTGTGGGAGGCCTGCTGCCCGTTCCACTCCGAGAAGACGCCGAGCTTCAAGGTCGATCCGACGCGCGGCACGTGGCACTGCTTCGGCGCGTGCTCCGAGGGCGGCGACCAGATCGCCTTCGTCGAGCGCGTGACCGGGCTGGCCTTCTGGGAGGCGCTGGAGATCCTGGCCGACCGCACGGGCGTCGAGCTGCCGCGGCGCGGCAAGCGCGGCGACGACGAGCGGCGCGAGGACCCGACGTACGAGGTGCTGCGCCGCGTCGCGCGCTTCTACCAGGAGTGCCTGCAGAGCCCCGAGGGCGCGCGCGCGCGCGCCTACCTGGCCGAGCGCGGGCTCGCCGGCGACACGCTCGGGGCCTTCGGCGTCGGCTACGCGCCGGCCTCGAGCCAGGCGGTGGTCGACCTCGCGCGCCGCGAGCGCCTGCCGTGGGAGCTGCTCGCCGGCGCCGGGCTCGCGCGCAAGAACGACCGCGGTCGCGCCTACGACTTCTTCCGCGGCCGCCTGATGATCCCCATCCGCGACGTGGAGGGGCGCACGGTCGGCTTCGGCGCGCGGCGCCTCGACGACGCCGAGGGCGGACCCAAGTACATCAACACCGCCGAGACCGAGCTCTTCAAGAAGGGCCGGCTGATCTACGGCCTCGACCTCGCGCTGCGCGAGGCGCGGCGCGAGAAGCACCTGATCCTCGTCGAGGGCTACACCGACGTGATGGCCGCGCACCAGGTCGGGCTGACGCGCGTCGGTGCGGTGCTGGGCACCTCGACGACCGACGACCACGCGCGGCTCGTGCGCCGCAGCGGCGCGCAGCGCGTGAGCCTGGTCTTCGACGGCGACGACGCCGGACGTCAGGCGGCGCGGCGCGCGTTGGCGGGCCTCCTGCCGCTCGAGCTCGAGCTCGAGGTCGTCACGCTGCCGCAGGGCCAGGACCCCTGCGACCTGCTCGTGAACGCCGGCGCCGAGGCCTTCCTCGCGCAGGTCGCCGCGAGGCCGCGACTGGTTCGAGCACGAGCTCGACGGCCTGGCCGGCCTGTCGGGCGCGCGCCTCTCGCAGGAGGTCGACGAGCTGCTCGCGCTGCTCACCAAGCTCACGCGCGCCGTGCACCGGCGCTCGCTGCTCGCGCGGCTCGCCGAGCGCCTCGGGCTGCCGGTCGAGGCCCTGCGCGACCAGTGGCGGACGAGCCAGGCCGGCCGCCGCAGCGCGCGCGCGCAGGCGCCCGCGGTCCACGCCGAGGGGCCCGAGCCCGAGGCGCCGCTGCCCGCGCCGGAGCCGCCGCGCGTCGACCCGCGCGTGCGCCGGGCCTTCGCCGAAGTGGTCGCCGCGCTGCTCGTCGACAGCAGCCTGGTCCCGCTCGCGAGACCCTACGCGACGCTTTGTCAGGATCCGCACCTCGCGCACCTGCTGCACCTCGTTCTAGAGATGTACGAGGACGTCGAGGTCGAGATCGACGCCGGCACCGTGCTGACCGCGCTGGGCGAGCACCCGCTCGCGCCGGCAGGTCGCCGAGCTGGTGACCTTGGCCGAGACGGCCTCGAGCCCCAGGGAGCTCCTCGCGGGAGCCCTGGGCTATTTGGATCAACGCCGCCGCGCGCGTCGCCGGCGCGCCCTCGAGCTCCACGTGCGGGAGCTGGAGGGCGAGCTGTTCGGTGCGAGCGGTGAGGCGGAGCGGGCGCTCCAGGAGGAGCTCCGCCAGGCGCTGACCGAGCTCGGCGCCTTGCTGCGCCCCTAGCCACGACACGACCCGAGCGAGCCCCGAGGCTCGACGCCCGACCCGAGCGAGCCCCGAGGCTCGACCCTTCCCACACACTGCCGACCAGCCCGAACAGAGGTATCGAATGTCCGTCAAGCTCGACGACACCATCAAGCTCCTCGTGGAGGAGGGGCGCAAGAACGGGTACCTGAGCTACGCCGAGATGAACCGGCTGCTCGAGGACCAGTTCGTCCCGCCCGACCAGCTCGACCAGGTCTTCGTGGCGCTGGAGGAAGCCGGCGTCGACATGATCGACGAGATCGACGGCGACGACGACTCCGGCGGCGGCGACGACGACGACTCGGGGGGCGACGGGGTCGTCGAGAAGGCCGAGACGACCTCGGTCAGCCGCAGCGTCGCGCTGCCCGAGAAGATCGACGACCCGGTGCGCATGTACCTGACGCAGATGGGCGAGATCCCGCTGCTCACGCGCCCGGAGGAGATCTACCTCGCGAAGACGATCGAGATCACGCGCAAGCGCTTCCGCAAGAAGGCCATGGGCTCGGGCTTCTCGATGGACGCGTCGATCGACACGCTGCTGCAGGTCGAGCGCGGGGAGCTGGCCTTCGACCGCACGCTGAAGGTCAACCCCAACCCCAAGCCCGACGACGACCCGCTGATCGTCGAGACGCTGGGCAAGCCGTTCCTGGCCAAGCGCCTGCCGGTCAACATCGAGACGATCAAGGTGCTCATCGCGCGCATCCGCGAGGAGTACCGCCCGCTGCTCGACGACGACCTCGACCCGCAGGCGCGCTCGATCCAGATGTCGCGCGTGCAGAACCTGCGCCGCAAGCTGGTCATCCTCATCGAGGAGTGCCACCTGCAGGTCAAGAAGGTGCACCCCTACTCGGACCTGCTCGAGGAGCGCTACCGCGAGATGCGCTCGCTGGAGCGCAAGATCGCGGCCTTCAAGGGCAACAAGAAGACCGGTGAGCAGGTAGAGGAGCTGGTGCGTCGCCTGAAGGAGCTGGAGCTCGAGGCGCTCGAGCCGGCCGGCCGCCTCAAGCGCCGCTGTGACCAGGTGCGCCTGCACTACGCCGAGTACGAGGAGGCCAAGCGCAA
This sequence comes from Planctomycetota bacterium, assembly GCA_020638875.1. Lineage (GTDB taxonomy): Bacteria > Planctomycetota > UBA1135 > UBA1135 > DUCM01. The sequence goes on along the minus strand of JACKHS010000014.1, from coordinate 70,961 downwards.
GCTCTCGAGCGGCAACCTGCGCCTGGTGGTCTCGATCGCCAAGAAGTACCGCAACCGCGGGCTCTCCTTCCTCGACCTGATCCAGGAGGGCAACACCGGCCTGATGAAGGCCGTGGAGAAGTACGAGTACCGCCGGGGCTACAAGTTCTCGACCTACGCCACGTGGTGGATCCGCCAGGCGATCACGCGCTCGATCGCCGACCAGGCGCGCACGATCCGCATCCCCGTGCACATGATCGAGACCATGAGCAAGCTGCGGAACGTGTCCAAGCGATTGCTCCAGCAGAAGGGCCGCGAGCCGAGCGTCGAGGAAGTGGCCGAGGCCACGGAGATCTCCGTGGAAGAGGCCAAGCGGGTGATGAAGATCAGCAAGCACCCGATCAGCCTCGACCGCCCGATCGGCGACTCGGACGACAGCTACTTCGGCGACTTCATCGAGGACGACTCGGCCGAGTCGCCGCTGCAGGCCGCCGGTCACGAGATGCTGCGCGAGCGCATCGACGAGGTCCTCAAGACGCTGACGTTCCGAGAGCGCGAGATCGTGAAGCTGCGCTACGGCATCGGCGACGGCTACACCTACACCCTCGAAGAGGTGGGCCGCATCTTCCGCGTGACGCGCGAGCGCGTGCGGCAGATCGAGGCCAAGGCCGTGCGCAAGCTGCGCCACCCGGTGCGCGCGCGCCAGCTCGCGAGCTTCCTCGACGGCGTCAGCGTCCCGGACGAGAGCGAAGGGACCCTCTAGGAGCCTGCCCGAGACGACCTCCGCCGTCGACGTGGCGTCCGCCACGCCGGCGTCCGAAGCACGTCTCGGAGCGGCTCCTGGTCAGCCGTCGCCGGCCGACCGATCCCCGCGCGCGCGCGCGGCCCGACCCAGGTCGCGGCGCGCGCGCGTTCGCGCGCCCGCGCGGCCCGGCGGGGCGGAAAGGGCCTGGAGACGCGCGACTCGGCCACCCAGCCGCTACACTCTTCGGCCTCCTACTCCCGCCCGATGCCATGGTGAACCCCGTGCAAGCCCTCCGCGCCCTCCAGGAAATCGACACCGACCTCTTCCGCGTCACGGAGGAGCTGCGGCGCCTGCCCGAGGAGCGGGCCCGGCGTCAGGCGGCCCTCGACGCGCTGGAGGCCTCGATCGCCGACCGGAAGGCGGCCGCGCGCGACCTGCAGGTGCGCGTGAAGGAGCTGGAGGACACGGTGGTCGTGCAGCAGAACCGCATCCGCAAGCTCGACAAGGAGTCGCAGTCCTCGCGCGACGTCTCGGTCATCGAGGCCTGCCGCTACGAGATGCGCGAGCTGCGCCGCCAGGTCGACGAGTCCGAACGCGAGGCGTTGAGCCTGGTCGAGCGCATCGACACGGCGAAGGAGGAGGCCGGGCAGCTCGAGCAGAAGCTCGCGGACGAGCGCGCCGTGTTCGCCGAGTTCTGCGCGAACGTCGAGAGCGAGATGGGCGACGCGCAGGCGCGCCAGGAGTCGCTGCGGGCGCGCCGCGACGCCCGGCTGTCGAAGGACCTCGACGCGACCACGCTCGACCTCTACGACCGCCTGCTGCAGGCGCGCGGCGGCGAGGCGCTCGCGATGCTCGACGGCGGCATCTGCCAGGCCTGCTACATGCAGGTCCCGCCGAACCTGGTGGTGCGGCTCGCGCGCGGCACGGACGTGATCCAGTGCTCGTCCTGCGACCGCATCCTGTACCTGCCGTAGGACGCCCGCCGGTCAGTCCGCGCGGCTGCCCTGGCGCGTGCCGCGGCGCGCGAGCTCGGCGCTGAGCCGCTCGCGCACCTCGCTCTTGTGCACGTCCCAGCGCGGCGCGATGCGCTCCTCGAGCGGCGCGTCGCCGGTCAGCCGGTGCAGCACCTGCTCGGGCGCGAGGCGCTCGACGAAGTCGGCCAACCAGTCGACGTAGGTCTCGCAGTCGAGCACGTCGACGCGGCCCTCGCGGTGCCAGTGCTCGAGTTGCGTGCGGCGCAGCACCATCAGGTTGTGCACCTTGACGCCCGCGACGCCGGTCTCGGCCAGGAGCCGCGCGCTGCGCCGCGCGCCCTCGCGCCCGTCGCCGGGGAGCCCCAGGATCGCGTGGCCGATCACCTCGAGGCCGGCCGCGTGCGCGCGCGCCGCCGCGTCGCGGAAGTCCTGCACGGTGTGGAAGCGGCGGATGTCCTCCAGCACGCGGTCGTCGGCCGCCTCGAGGCCGAGCTCGAGCCACACGGGCACGCGCTCGTTCAGCTTCGCCAGCACCTCGAGCGCCTCGGGCGGCAGCGTGTCGGGGCGCGTCGCGACGCTGACGCACACGACGCGCGTGCCGAGGTACGGCTCGACGACACCCAGCACCTCCTCGAGGCGGCGGCGCTCGACGTAGGTGTTCGAGTACGACTGGAAGTAGGCGATCACGCCGGGGTCCGGGTCGCGCCGCGCGACGCGCGCGATGCCGCGCTCGAGCTGCTCGGCGAGCTCCGCGCCGGTGCGCAGCGCGCCCGTGCCCGAGCCCTCGACGTCGCAGTAGACGCAGCCGCCGAAGCCCTTCGCGCCGTCGCGGTTGGGGCACGTGGAGCCGGCGTCGAGCGCCACGCGATGGACCTCGCGGCCGAAGCGCTCGCGCAGGTAGGGCCGCAGCGGGCGGAAGGGGAGGGGCTCCATGGCGAGGCGCGCGGGCGATGCCGCGAGGGGACGGCGCCGCGCGGCGCGGCTATCATGGGCGCCCCGCCATGGAAATCCAGCCCATCGTCATCGGCACCGCCGGCCACATCGACCACGGCAAGTCCACCCTGGTGCGCGCGCTGACGGGGATCGACCCCGACCGCCTCAAGGAGGAGAAGGCGCGCGGGTTGACGATCGACCTGGGCTTCGCGCCGCTCGAGCTGCCCGACGGCCGCCTGGTCGGCATCGTCGACGTGCCCGGCCACGAGCGCTTCATCAAGAACATGGTGGCCGGCGCGTCGGGCATCGACCTGGTCGTGCTCGTCGTCGCCGCGGACGACGGCGTCATGCCGCAGACGCGCGAGCACCTCTCGATCATGGGGTTGCTCGGCGTCGCGCGCGGGCTGGTCGCGCTCACCAAGGTCGACATGGTCGACCCCGAGCTCGTCGACCTCGCCGAGGAGGACGTGCGCGAGTCGCTGCGCGGTACGTTCCTCGAGGGCGCGCCGATCCTGCGCGTGTCGGCCGTCACCGGTGCGGGCATGGACGCCTTCCGCGCGGCGCTCTTCGCCGCGGCGGCCGAGGTCGAGCCGCGCTCCGCCGACGGCGTCTTCCGCATGCCGATCCAGCGCGTGTTCAGCCCCAAGGGCTTCGGCACGGTGCTGACCGGCATCCCCGTGTCGGGGCGCGTCGCGGTGGGGGACACCGTCGAGGTGCTGCCGGGCGGCTTCCGCGGCAAGGTGCGCGGCCTGCAGGCCTACAAGCAGCCGACGCAGGTGGCGCGCGCCGGCCACTCGACCGCGATCAACCTGAGCGACGTGTCGCACAAGGACGTCACGCGCGGCTGCGTCGCGGCGCAGCCGGGCTTCTTCCGCGCCGTGCGCATGGTGGGCGCGCGCTTGACCGCGCTCGCCGACCTGGAGCGCCCGATCGAGAACCGCACGCCGGTGCGCTTGCACACCGGCACCGCCGAGGTGCTCGGCGAGGTCGTGCTGCTCGACTCCGAGGAGCTCGCGCCGGGCGAGACCGCGCTCGTGCAACTGCGCCTCGAGGAGCCCGTCGTCTGCGCGCCGGGCGACCCCTTCATCCTGCGCCTCGCGTCGCCGCTGGTGACCCTGGGCGGCGGCCGCATCCTCGAGGAGAGCCGTCACCGTCTGAAGCGCTTCAAGGGCTTCGTGATCGACGAGCTCGGCCGCCAGGAGCAGTCGCTCGCCTCGCCGCGCGAGCTGCTCGAGGTCGTGCTGCTGCGCTCGGGCGAGGCGCTGCGCTCGGTCGAGGAGCTCGAGGTGGAGATCAAGCGCTCGCGCGAGGTCACGCGCGAGCTGCTCGCCGAGCTCGAACAGCGCGGCGCCGCGGTGTCTGCCGACAAGGGCCAGCGCTGGCTGCACGCCGAAGGCCTCGAGGCCGCGCTCGAGCACCTGCGCGCGACGATCGCCGCGTGGTTCGCGGAGCACCCGCTGCGCGAGGTCGTCGACACGCGCGACCTGCGCGTCGGCACCGGCTACGAGCCGAGCTTCCTCAACTTCCTGCTCGAGGAGGAGGCCCGGCGCGGCGGGCTGAGCGTCGAGCCGGGCGGCAAGGTGCGCCTGGCCGGGCGCGAGGTCGGCCTCGACGAGGGCACGCGCGCCCTGGCCGCGGGCGCCCGCGAGCGCCTGGAGGCGGCCGCGTTCCAACCGCCCTCGGTGGACGAGCTGGCCGCCGAGCTCGGCGTGCGCGAGGCGCAGCTGCGCTCGGTGCTGGCGCTGCTGGTCGACCAGGAGGAGCTGGTGCCCCTGAGCGCCGAGCTCTACCTCGGCGCGGGGGCCGCCGAGCGCGGCCGCGAGGCCGTGCGCCGCAACTGCGAGGCCCACGGGCACCTCGAGATCCCGGCCCTGCGCGACGCGCTGGGCACCAGCCGCAAGTACCTGATCCCGCTGCTCGAGCGCTACGACGCCGAGGGGCTGACCCTGCGGCAGGGCGGCCACCGCATCCTGCGCAAGCGCTGAGTCCGGCGGCGGCGCCGGTCCGAGCCGCCCCCGGGGGGCCTGCCGGGGCCTCGCGGGCCGTCCCGCGCGCGGTGGTTTTCCGCCTTCGGGGATGAGGTGCAGGCCCCCCCGGAGCCGATACAGCCCGGGCCCTCCTCGTCGGGGGAGCGACCTCCGTGTCGCCACGACCCCCCTTGCAGGACCGCAGCCAGCTCGGAACACCCATGTCGGACCACCCCTTCCAGCACCCCGACCCCGACCGCGAACCCCACGAGCCCCTGGGCGGGACGGGCTTCGGCGCCGAGGACTTCCTCGGCCTGGGCGCGACGCCCGAGGCCCCGCAGGCCTTCGCCGAGGAGCCCGCCTACGAGCCGGTCGACGAGCTCCGCGCCGCGGCCGTCGACACCGAGGACCAGGCGGACTGGAGCGCTCCGGCGCCGGAGCCCGAGTGGGACCTCGGCGCGGAGGAGGACGAGGACGAGACCATGAGCTGGCTCATGGAGCTCGAGGGCCGTGAAGGCGCGGAGGAGTTCGACCCGTTCACGGCGCTGGACGAGTCCGGCGCCGACGCGCCGCTGCTCGTCGCGCCGGCCGGCGGCGGCTGGCTCCTGCGCGTCGCCATCGCCGGCGTCTCGCTCGGCCTGGGCTTCGTCGGCGCGCGCTTCCTCGCCGGACGCGAGGCCGCCCCGACCACGCCGCCGCCCACCGTCGCGCAGGCGCCCGCGTCGACGCCGCAGGGCCCGACCGCGACGCCCGACTCCGCGCAGACCCCGACCACGCCCGAGCCCGAAGCCCTCGCGCAGGCGCCGCAGCAGGAACCGGCGCCCATCGAGCCCGCGAGCCCGCCGACGCTCGAGCCCGTCGCCGAAGCGCCCGCGCCGGTCGAACTCGACCCCGAGCCGACGCCGACGATCGAGGGCGTCGGTCGCCCGCCGGTGGTCGCCGAGAGCACGCCGGCGCCGACGCCGGTCGTCGAGACGCCCACGACGGTCGCCGCGGCCGAGCCCGCGCGCGAGCTGCCCGACGTGGGCCGCAACCCGCGCGCGCGCTTCACCGGCCCCGGCCGCAACCCGTACCTGAGCCTGCCCGCGCCCTTCCTGACGCTCGACGGCCACGGCGCCGGCGGCGCGTCCGAGGAGGCGGGAGCGTCCGCCGCCCCCGGCGGCCCGACCGTCACGGTCGTGCACGGAGCCGCGGCGCCGTCGATCGGCCTCGGCGGCGGCGAAGAAGTCGTCACGCGCGTCGTGCGCGGCCCCGGCAGCGAGCTGACGCAGGACGACCTGGCCGACGGCATGCGCGAAGCCAGCGCGGCCGACCTGGCCGGCCTGTGGGTCGGCGGCACGATCCCGATGGAGAAGATCGACGGCGAGGCGCGCCTGATGACGCCCGGCGTCGGTCGCGTGCGCGTGCTGCTGCTCGGTGGCGAGGTGTTCGAGGGCGAGCTCTACGCCGTCGGCGAGCGCAAGGTCTGGATCCAGTCCGAGACCGGCCGCCTGGCGCTCATGTCCTGGCAGATCGAACGCGTCGAGCACCTGGTGGGCTCGGCCGCGCCGAGCGCCCCGAGCGGCGACGGCGTGCAGGTCGCCAACGTGCGCGTGCGCACGGCGACCGGGGTGTTCTACGGCCAGCTCATCGATCGCGAGGGCCGCAACGTCACGCTGATGACGACGACGGGCGCGCGCATCACGCTGCAGGACGCGGAGATCGACAGCGCGGGCCGCAGCGCCACCCACATCGTGGACGCGGCCGGGCTGAAGGCCGCCGAGGACCAGCAGCCGTAGGCGCGCGCGGGGCCCTTTCGGCGCGCGGGTAGCCGCGCGCGGTGGGGCGGGTATATGGTGGCGGGCGCACTGCCCCAGCCGCCCCCCCGCTCCATGTCGCGACTCACGACCCTGCTCGGCGCCCTCGTCCTCGCCCTCCTGCCGCTGGCGCTCGCCGGCGCCGCCGGCCCCGGCGCGGCCGCTCCGCGCGGCGACGAGGAGATCGTCCGCGAGTTCCAGAAGTACTACAAGAAGTTCAAGGAGACGCCCCAGCGCTACGAGGCGATCCTGTCGCTCGAGGGCGCCGACACGCCCAGCGTCGTGCGGGTGTTGCTGCCCGTGCTGGGCGACCCCGAGCTCGAGCTGGTCGACGCCGCGGTGCGCGTGCTCGGCGGCTTCAAGAGCCAGGCGGCGATCGACGCCGTCTTCACCGCGCTGATCGAGGAGAAGCGCGAAGAGGTGCGCGTCGGGCTGCTGCGCGCGATCGGCGACGGCGGCTACAAGGGCAACTCCGAGGCGCTGGTCGAGTGCCTGGCGGACAAGGCCTGGGACGTGCGCCGTCGCGCCGCGCAAGCGCTGGCCGCGCGCAAGGAGCAGAGCGCCGCGCCGGCCATCGCGCCGCTCGTCACCGACAAGGAAGCCGCCGTGCGCTGCGCCGCGTTCGAGGCGCTGGCCGACCTGCGCGACCCGGCCGTGGTCGAGCTCGGCATCGCCGGGCTGAACGACGAGGTCTGGCAGGTGCGCGCGTGCGCCGCGAAGGCCCTCACCGCGGTGCGCGACAAGCGCAGCATCGAGCCCCTGATCGTCAAGCTCGAGACCGAGGAGGGACGCCTGCAGCAGGACTACGCCGCGGCGCTCGAGGAGATCACCGCGAAGATGTTCGGCATGCGCGCCGAGAACTGGCGCGGCTGGTGGGAGAACGTCAAGGACCGCGGCTACGAGATCGCCACCGACGAGGAGCTCGCCAAGGCCAAGGCGAAGCGCGCCGAGTACGAGGCGCAGTACAAGCCGAAGGAGGGCACGAGCTACCACGGCATCGACACGCCCAGCCGCTCGATCCTGTTCATCATCGACGTGTCCGGCTCGATGGAGAACCTGGTCATCGAGAAGGAGCGCTACGAGGACGGCGACTACCCGTCGATGAAGCGCATCGACATCTGCAAGACCGAGCTGCAGCGCACGATCGAGGGCCTCGAGAGCTACGTGAAGATCAACATCCTCGCCTTCGCGACCGACGTGAAGACGTGGAAGAAGAAGCTCGTGCCGGCCAACGTGCTCAACAAGAAGAGCGCCATCGACTGGGTCGGGCGGCTCGAGGCGATCGGCGGCACCTCCAAGGAGGACCTGGCCGCCGCCGGCCTGACGGGCGCGGCCAACCTCGAGGCGGGCAAGACGAACACGTTCGGCGTGCTGATGGAGGCGCTCGGCGCGGCCGGCCGCGGCACCAAGGACAAGTACTACGAGGTGGAGGTCGACACGATCTTCTTCCTCTCCGACGGCCGGCCCACGGTCGGCGAGCTGGTCGATCCGGACGACATCCTGCGCGAGGTGCGCAAGTCCAACGAGCTGCGCAAGGTCGTCATCCACACCATCGCCATCGGCGAGTTCCAGAAGTCCTTCATGAAGACCCTGGCCGCCGAGAACGGCGGGGTCTTCGTGGACCTCGGCCGCTGATCCGGGCGCGCCCGGACGCGCCCGGCGCCGCGCCCCGTCGAAAGCGCCACGGTTGTGGGTCCGGCCGCTTGACGGCACCGGGGGGCGGTCCTATCGTCTTCGCTCCCTCGGTCGGGGCGTGGCTCAGCTTGGTAGAGCGCTGCCTTCGGGAGGCAGAGGTCGGAGGTTCAAATCCTCTCGCCCCGACCAATCTCCGCGGCCCCCGGCGCACGTGCGCGGGGCCGGCGCCGCTCGCGCGCGCCGACGGAGCTCCCCGCGAGTTCTCGGGATCCGGGCTCTGGAGGAAATCGGTCGAAGGCCGAAAAGGCCATTGTCCGACGCTCGCCCGACGCTAGTCTGGGACTCGTCCCGAGCGGGACCGCGCGGCCTCGGAAGCCCGCGAGACACCGCCGGGAACGTGCGGGGGCCGGTCGACGGCCGCCGCCGCGATCGCCGCCCCAGGCAGCACCGATCGACTCGGTGCGGGGGGCGATCCCCGACCCAGGGCCCGCCCGCCGCGCTCTCGCGGCAGCACCCGCCGCTCGTCGAGGAGACGAGCCCCAGGCCGCCTCGGACCCCGCCCCCGGAGGTCCGCAGAGCTCGAGACGCACCTCGCCCGGTGGGCGAGACCGCGACCACCCCCCCGATGGAGACTTCGCTTGGCTCCCAAAGACCCGACGCAAACCACCGAGCCCGTGCCCTTCGGCGCCATGCAGCGCCCGCCGGCCAAGGTCGCCGTGCGTGACGACCCCGGCGGCGCCTCCGACGAGGCGCGCGGCGGCCGCGACAAGGCCGAGGGTGGCGGCAAGAAGGACTACCGCGCGCCCGAGAAGCGCCGCGGCAACTCGCGGCGCGGCGGGCGGCGTCGCCGCAAGAAGACCCAGTCGGGCGAGGGCGAGGCGGGGGTCACCGAGGACGACGTCGCCGCGCCGCAGGCTCCGCAGACTCCGCGCGCGGAGGACGGCGAGGCGCCGCGCTCGCGTCGGCGGCGCGGGCGCCGCAAGGGCCGCGGCGGGGACGGCGGCGAGGGCGGCGCACCTGCCGCGCCGCGCGAGCGCGAGGGCGAGCCGAGCTCGAGCGAGGCGCTGGTCGGCTCGGGCATGTTCATGACCGAGAAGGGCGGCTACGGCACGCTGCGCCGCGAGGAGGCGCAGTACCTCGCCTCGAAGCAGGACATCTTCGTGCCGCAGCGGCTGATCCAGAAGTACCGCCTGCGCGACGGCTCGATCGTCGAGGGCCCGATCTCGCGCGGCAAGAAGCACAAGTTCCAGCTCGACGAGGTGCGCAGCATCGACGACCGCGACCCGAAGGCCGTGGCCAACGTGCGCCAGTTCAAGAAGCTGATCACGATCGACCCCGACTTCCACTACGCGGTGGGGGACGTGACCGGCGAGGTCTCGATGCGCGTGCTCGACATCGTCGCGCCGGTCGGTCGCGGTCAGCGCGGGCTCGTCGTGGCGCAGCCGCGCACGGGCAAGACGACGCTCATGCGGCAGTTCGCCAAGGGCATCGAGCTGGGCTACCCGGACGTGCACCTGTTCGTGCTGCTCGTCGACGAGCGCCCCGAGGAGGCCACCGACTGGATCCGCAGCACGAAGGGCAAGGTCTTCGTCTCGACGAGCGACGAGTCGCCCAAGAACCACGTGCAGCTCGCCGAGGCCGTCTGGCAGCGCTGCCAACGCCTGGTCGAGCTCGGCGAGGACGTCGTGCTCATCATGGACTCGATCACGCGCCTGGCGCGGGCCTACAACAACAACTCGGGCGGGAGCGGCCGCACGATGAGCGGCGGCCTCGACTCGCGCGCGATGGAGCGCCCGCGTCAGATCTTCGGCAGCGCGCGCAACACCGAGAACGCGGGCAGCCTGACGATCCTCGCGACGGCGCTGATCGACACCGGCAGCCGCATGGACCAGCTCATCTTCGAGGAGTTCAAGGGCACCGGGAACATGGAGGTGATGCTCAACCGCAAGCTCGCCGACCGCCGCATCTTCCCGGCCATCGACATCGAGAAGTCGGGCACGCGCAAGGAGGAGAAGCTGCTCACCAGCCGCAAGCTGCGGCGCGTGAACACGCTGCGCCGCGTGCTGCTCAAGATGAACTTCGTCGAGGCGATGGAGCTGCTCGTGACGAAGCTCGACGACGTCGAGAAGACGGACGACTTCCTGGCCCGCTTCGACGTCGACCCCGAGGCCTGAGCCGCGGGGCTCGACCGCTCGCGAGGGCCGCGCTCGCGCCGCCTTCAGGATCTTCGGGCCGCGGGCTCCGCGAACGCGCGCAGCGTCACGGCGAGCGAGTCTCGTCGTCGCTGCGCGCCGTTCGTACATCTCCGTAGCCTGCCGGGGTGGGTCCGCTCCGCACCGGCTGTATCATGTGACGCCTCGCGGTCGCCCCGAGCCGGCCGCCTCACACCGAACCACCGCGCGACGCGCCATGGGCAGCACCACCAGAACCGTTAAGTACCCGGGTCTCCGCATCACCACCAACGGCAACCAGATCGTGTCCTACCACACGGAGGCACGCATCGCGGACGCTGGGGTCTTCTACCCGATCACGCCCTCGACCGAGATGGGCGAGAACTTCCAGCTCGCCTTCGCCGAGGGCAAGTTGAACGTGTTCGGCGGGACGAAGCTCGCCATCGAGGCCGAGGGCGAGCACGCGGCGCAGGGCGGCGCGATCGCGATGTCGGTGACCGGCAAGCGCGTCGTGAACTTCACCTCGGGCCAAGGCCTGGTCTACGGCCTGGAGCAGTACTACCACGCGCCGGGCAAGCTCTCGACGCTGGTGGTCGAGGTGGCGGCGCGCGCGCTGACGAAGCACGCGCTCAACGTGCACTGCGGGCACGACGACATCTACGCCGCGCTCGACACGGGCTGGACGATGCTGTTCGCCAAGGACTCGCAGCAGGCGGCGGACCAGGCGCTGATCCTGCGCAAGGTCAACGAGCTCTCGCTCAACCCCGGCATCAACATCCAGGACGGCTTCCTGACGTCGCACCTCGAGCGCACGTTCTACAAGCACGAGGCCGGGCTGCTGCGCGAGTTCCTCGGCGCGCCCGACGACGTCATCGAGTGCCCGACCGAGGCCCAGCGCATCCTCTTCGGCCCCACGCGCCGCCGCGTGCCGAAGATGATCGACCTCGAGAACCCGATGCTCCTCGGTCCGGTGCAGAACCAGGAGCACTACATGAACGGCGTGATCGCGCGCCGCAACAACTTCAACGAGCCGATCCTCGCCATGCTCGAGGACGCCTACCGCGAGTTCGGCGAGCTGACCGGGCGCTACTACGGCCTGTTGACGCAGTACCGCTGCGACGACGCCGAGACGGTCTTCGTCTCGCTGGGCTCGGCCGCCGAGAACATCGAGGCGGCGGTGGACTACATGCGCGAGAACGACGGCGTGGCCGTGGGCTCGATCCACCTGAACGTGCTGCGCCCGTTCCCCGAGGCCGCGCTGGCCGAGGCGCTGCGCGGCAAGAAGAACGTGATCGTGCTCGAGCGCACCGACGAGGGCATGGCCGGCGCCGGCCCCATGGCGCGCGAGATCCGCGTCGCGCTCGGCAAGGCGGTCGAGAACTCGACGCACCGCTGGCACGACCACATGCCGAGCATGACCTCGGCCGAGAAGCCGCACGTCTTCAACGCGTCCTACGGCCTGGGCTCGCGCGACTTCCGCCCCGAGGGCATCCTCGGCGCCTACGAGTACGTGCACAGCCTGATCGCCCGCCAGGACGGCAAGAAGATGTCCGACGGCGCGAACTACTTCTGTCTGGGCATCGACCACCCCTACGCGGTGAAGAGCACGCGCACGCCCTCGCTGCTGCCCGAGGGTGCGATCGCGGTGCGTCTGCACTCGATCGGCGGCTGGGGCATGATCACGACCGGCAAGAACCTGGGCGAGATCATCGGCGCGTTCGGCGACGACCTCAGCAAGGCCAAGGACCAGTACGACGAGTTCGGCCGCCTGTGCGAGCAGATCCACGTCAGCGCCAACCCGAAGTACGGCTCCGAGAAGAAGGGCGCGCCGACCAGCTACTTCCTCGTCGTCGCGCCCGAGCGCGTGCGCGTGAACTGCGACCTGCAGCACGTGAACGTGGTGCTGTGCTGCGACCCGAAGGCCTTCACGCACTCGAACCCGCTCGAGGGCCTGTCCGAGGGCGGCACCTTCGTGTGGGAGTCCGACGAGGCGCCCGAGGTGGCCTGGACGCGCATCCCCGCGCGCTACCGCAAGGAGATCGTCGACAAGCAGCTGCGCCTGTACACGTTGCCCGGCTTCGAGATCGCGCGCAACGCGACGCCGCGCCCCGACCTGCAGCTGCGCATGCAGGGCAACGCGTTCCTCGGCGCCTTCTTCGCCGTGTCGCCCTTCCTCGACGAGTTCGACATCAGCCGCGAGCGCTTCAACGAGGTCGTGCGCGCCCAGTACGTGAAGAAGTTCGGCCGCTTCGGTGACGCCGTCGTCGAGTCGAACATGACCGTCATGACCGAGGGCTTCGCGCGCCTGCGCGAGGTGGCCTACGGCCAGCTCGAGGCGCCCGACCGCTCCTCGATGCGCGCGGCGCCCATGCTGCCGTGCGGGGACTGCGGCACCTCCACGAGCTGCGCGACGCCGGCCGCGCAGGCCGAGCGCATGCCGCTGGCCCGCACCGCGACCTTCGACGCCGAGTACCGCGCGGGCCTCGGCTACAACCAGCCCGCGTCGCCGCTGTCCTCGGTCGGCATGATGGCCGCCGCGACGGGCGCGACCGCGTCCAAGTACGTCGCGCGGCGCGAGACGCCCAAGTGGATCGCCGAGAACTGCACCCAGTGCATGGAGTGCATCACCGCCTGCCCGGACACGGCGCTGCCGAACACCGCGCAGGACCTCGCCACGATCCTGCGCACGGCGGTCGACGGCTACGTCGCCGACCCGACCGAGCGCGGCGCGCTGCGCCAGCACCTGCCGGCGCTGGAGGCGGCCGTGCGCGAGCGCATGCGCGAGGTCGTCGAGCAGAAGCGCAACGACTCGTTCCTGTCGTGCCTCGAGCCCGCCGTGCAGGGCCTCGCCGGCCCGACCGACGCCGCGAAGGCGCGCCTCGTCGAGGTCTTCCGCACGATCCCGGTGGCCTTCCAGAAGGTGCCGCTGATCTTCGGCTCGCTGGAGCGCAAGGAGCCCGGCAGCGGCGGCGTGTTCCAGATCATGGTCTCCGACCTGTGCAAGGGCTGCGGCGAGTGCGTCACCGAGTGCGGCGACAACGAGGCGCTGGTCATGGTGCAGGAGACGGCCGAGTTCAACGCCGAGCACGAGGCCGGCACGGCCTTCCTCGACCTCCTGCCCGACACGCCGCAGCGCTACCTGGGCCGCTTCGATCCGCTGGACCTCGACGGCAGTCACCAGACGACCCTGCGCAACCACCTGATGCTGCGCAGCAAGTACGAGGCGCTGGTCTCGGGCGACGGCGCGTGCGCCGGCTGCGGCGAGAAGAGCGTGCTGCGCGCCGTGGCCTCGATGACCGAGGCCTACATGCGCCCGCTCTACCACGCGAAGGCCTCGCGCCTGGTCGGCAAGGCCGCGCGCCTCGAGGAGCACGGCACCGCGCGGCTCGCCAAGCTGGCCGCGGCGAGCCCCGAGGGCTACGAGCGCTTCCGCCGCGCGGTGGCGCACCTCCTGATGGGCCTCGGCGGCGAGGACGCCGGCGACACCAAGGCGCGCCTCGCCGCGCACGGCGAGCTCACCGACGAGGCGATCGTCAAGGGCATCTCCGCCGTCATGCGCCAGGACGCGTTCAACCACCGCGACCTGCAGGCCGTCGACGGGCGCCTGGCCAACGGCATGAGCGTGATGGCCATGGGCGCGCACACGGGCTGCAACACGGTGTACGGCTCGACGCCGGCCAACAACCCGCACCCGTACCCGTGGATGAACTCGCTGTTCCAGGACGGCGCGACGATCACCTGGATCTTCGGCGAGAGCTTCATCATGGACCACGCGCGCCGCTCGGTGATCCCCGAGCGCCTGTGCGACGCGCTGCTCGAGCGCGACGACGACGTCCTCAGCGAGGCCGAGTACTTCAAGCTCGTGCACATGAGCGACATCTACATGTCCGACCTCGAGGTGAAGGAGCTGCCGAAGGCGTGGGCCATCGGCGGCGACGGCGGCATGGGCGACATCGGCTACCAGAACGTGTCGAAGGTCGTGCTGCAGAACCGCCCGAACGTGAAGCTCCTGATGCTGGACACGCAGGTGTACTCGAACACCGGCGGCCAGAACTCGGACTCCACGCCGATGCCGGGCGGCGGCGACATGAACCAGTTCGGCGCCATGACGCAGGGCAAGCTGACCGAGAAGAAGAACGTCTCCGAGACCTTCCTCGCCGGCCACGGCTCGCCCTTCGTCGCGCAGGTCTCGCTCGCGAACGCGCCCAAGTTCTTCAAGGCGCTGCTCGACGGCATCGACTACCGCGGCACGGCGTTCTTCCAGTGCTTCACGACCTGCCAACCGGAGCACGGCGTCGGTGACGACATGTCGACCGTTCAGGCCAGCCGCGCGCGCGACTCGCGCGGCATGCCCGAGTTCGCCTTCGACCCGCAGGCCGGCGAGACCTTCGCCGAGACCCTCGACCTCAAGGGCAACCCCAACCTCTCGCGCGACTGGGCCGAGACGAAGATCGCGGGCTCGAAGGCGAAGCAGACCTACACCGTGGCGCACTGGGCCGCGACCGAGGCCCGCTTCCGCCGCCACGTGAAGGCCGCCAAGGAGGGCGACGGCGAGATCGACCTCGCGTCGCTGTTGCTCTGCATCACGCAGGACGACGTCGTGCACCGCCGCTTCCTCGACCCGACGCACCGCTCGTACGTGCCGGACTACGGCGCGCGCTTCGAGGTGGCCGACGGCAAGGGCGGGACGCGCCCGATGCTGGCCTCGCGCCAGCTCGTGCTGTTCTGCGTCGAGCGCCGCCGCGCCTGGCGCATGCTGCAGTCGAAGGCCGGCATCGAGAACCTCGACTACCGCGCCCAGCGCGCGCTGCTGGCCCGGCACGACGCGGGCGAGCTGACGACCTCGGAGCTGCGCGCCGGCGCGCTGCAGCTCGTCGAGGAGGCGCTCGCCGCCACGGCGAGCTGACCCGCGCCCCGCGCCCGCGGCGCCGCGCCCTCGCTCCACGCGGGGGCGCGGCGCCGTCCCGTGCCTGGGGGGGGCGTGAGGACCGCGCAGCCGGACGATTGCGCAGCCCGGCGTGCGCGTTCCTGCGTGGCTCGGGCTAGGCTGGCGGCGCGCGCGCCGCGCGACCCCGGTGGACCGACCCTCCCGCGTCAACGACCCTTACCGCGAGCTCTTCGAGCGCTCCGCGGACGCGATCCTCATCATCGAGGGCGACAAGTTCATCGACTGCAACGACGCGACCGTGCGCATGCTGCGCTTCGGCTCGCGCGCCGAGCTGCTCCAGACCCACCCCTCGGAGCTCTCGCCGCCCGTGCAGCCCGACGGGCGGCAGTCGTTCGAGAAGGCCAACGAGATGATGTCCATCGCCTTCGCGCGCGGCAGCCACCGCTTCGAGTGGCACCACCAGCGCGCCGACGGCGAGGTGTTCCCGGTCGAGGTGCTGCTGACCGCGATCGAGGAGCCCGGTCGGCGCGTGCTGCACGTCGTCTGGCGCGACATCTCGCGCCGCAAGCTGCTCGAGGCGCAGGCGCGCCAGTCCTCGAAGATGGAGGCGATCGGCAAGCTCGCCGGCGGCGTCGCCCACGACTTCAACAACCTGCTCGTCGCCATCCTCGGCAACGCCGACCTGCTGCGCGAGCACGTCAGCTACGACCCCGAGGCCAGCGGCCACCTGCGCGAGATCCGCCGCGCGGGCGAGCGCGCCGCGGACCTCGTGCGACAGCTCCTCGCCTTCGGGCGACAGGCCGAGCTGCGGCCCGTGGTGCTCGACCTCAACGTGCTCGTGGCCGACACGCAGCGCCTGCTCGAGCGACTGATCGGCGAGGACGTGCAGCTCGTGCGCACGCTCGCGCGCGAGCCGTTGCCCGTCGAGGTCGACCGCAGTCAGCTCGAGCAAGTGCTGCTCAACCTGGCCGCGAACGCGCGCGACGCCATGCCCGCCGGCGGGCGGCTGGAGCTGGAGACGAGCGTCGTCGAGCTCGGCGCGCGCGCGCGCCACGGCCTCGCACCGGGGCGCTACGTCGCGCTGCGCGTGCGCGACACCGGCGAAGGCATGGACGCGGCGACGCTCGAGCGCGCCTGCGAGCCGTTCTTCACCACCAAGCCCGTCGGGCAGGGCACCGGCATGGGCCTCGCGACGGTCTTCGGCATCGTCGAGCAGAGCCGCGGCCACCTGAGCCTCGTGAGCGCGCCGGGGGCGGGGACGACCGTCGAGGTCCTGCTGCCGTCGAGTTCGGCGCCGGTCACGGCCCCGAGCGCGCCGCCGGCCGCCGCCGAGCCGCTCGCGGGCGGCGGGCGCACCGTGCTGCTCGCCGAGGACGACCCGATGGTCGCGACGCTCGTGGAGCGCAACTTGCGCAAGCTCGGCTTCGAGGTGCTCGCCTGCCGCGACGGCCGCGAGGCGCTCGACGCCTACCTCGCGCACGCGGCGCGCATCGAGCTCCTGCTGTCGGACGTGCGCATGCCGAACCTCAGCGGTCCGCAGCTCCTGCAGGAGCTCGTGCGGCGCGGGCACCGCCCGCGCGTGCTGTTCATGTCGGGCTACAGCGACGAGGGCCTCGACGGCATCGGCCCCGACGGCGAGACGCCGCCCTTCCTCGGCAAGCCCTTCGACGGCCTCACGCTCGAGCGGCACCTGCGCGAGCTGCTCGCCGACTCGCAGCGCGCCTAGGAGGCGGTCCGCGACGTGCTTCGGATGCCGGCGTGGAGGACGCCGCGACGGCGCCGATGGACGTCTCGGTCGGGCTCCTAGCGCGGCCCGTCGGCGGTCGCGCGCAGCCAGTAGAGCAGCGGCAGCGCCGTGAACGCGTCGGCCAGCCGGCCGGCGTCGAGCAGCGCCTCGGCCTGCGCGCGCGTGAAGCGGCGCACGAGGATCTGCTCGGAGGCGTCGAGCTGCTGCGTGCCGGTCGGTACGCAGCCTTCCGCGACGAACGCGTGCGCGTAGTGCGCGCTGATGCCGTTGGTGGGGTAGAAGCCCGGCAGCGGGAGGAGCCGCGCCGCGCGGTGGCCGGTCTCCTCCTCGAGCTCGCGCGCGGCCGCCTCGGCCGGCGTCTCGCCCGGGTCGATGCGGCCGGCGGGGAACTCCCAGTGCGTCTTGCCGTGCGGGTAGCGGTACTGGCCGATGAACAGCAGGTCGCCGTCGGCGAGCACGGGCACGACGGTGACGGCGTCCGACACCTCGAACACGTGGTACTCCTGCAGGCGCCCGCCCGGCAGCACGACCTCGTCGCGGCGCAGCGCGCACCAGGGCGAGTCGTACACGCGCTCGCTCGCGGCCACGCCGAAGGGCGGGAAGGGCGGCGGGTTCGCCGGGACCGCCTCGGGCGGCAGCTCGTCGTCCGCGCGACTCATGGGCGGCGAGCGCGGGCGTAGAGCTCGCGGTAGGCGTCGGCCATGCGGGCGAAGGTGTAGCGCTCTTCGACCACGCGCCGGCCCGCGGCGCCGAGGCGCGCGCGCAGCGCGGCGTCGTCCGCCAGCTCGTCGAGCGCCGCGGCGAGGCGCGCCTCGTCGCGCGGCACGACGAAGCGGCGGCCCTCGGCGGGCACCATGCGCGCCACGTCGCCGACGTCCGTCGCGGCGACCGGCAGCGCGCTCGCGAGCGCCTCGACGAGCGCGACGGGCATCTGCTCGCTGTCGGAGGAGAGCGCGAACAGGTCCATCGCGCGGTACCAGGGCGCGGTGTCGCGCTGGAAGCCGACGAGGTGCACGCGCTCGGCGAGGCCCAGCTCGCGCGCGGCGGCCTCGACGCGCCCGCGTTCCTCGCCGTCGCCGAGCACCAGGAGGTGCAGCGGCCGCTTCGCGCGCGCGAGCGCGCGCACCAGGCGCAGCGGGTTCTTCACGGGTCGCAGGTGGCCGACGAAGCCCACGACCAGCGCGTCCGCCGGCACGCCCAGCTCGGCGCGCAGCGCGGCGCCGTCCGGCGCGGCGTCGAAGGGTGCGAGGTCGATGCCGTTGGGCACCAGCGCGACGCGCTCGGGGCGCAGCCGCCAGTCCTCGCGCGCCACGCGCGCGAGGTTGTGCGAAGGCACCACGACGCGCGCGACGCCCGGCAGCGCGAGCCGCCGCGCCCACACGCGGCGCGGCACGAAGTGCTCGGCCTCGTCGGCGTTGAAGCCGTCCTCGTGGTGCAGGTGCCAGCGCGCGCGGCCCAGCGTGCGGGTCGCGAGCACCGCGTCGAAGGCGCCCCAGTTGTAGCTGCACACGAGGTCGGGGTCCTCGCGCTCGACGAGCGCGCGCAGCGCGCGCACGGTGGCGAGCGAGCCGGCGCGCGGCAGCGGCGCGAGCACGCGCGCGTCGACCGTCGGCGCGAGCCCCGCGCGCGCGTCGTCGCGCCCGTCCATCGCGAGGATCGAGTGCCGGTAGGCGCCGCCGAGCTCGTTCACGAGCCGCACCGTCCGCACCTCGGGCCCGGCGGGCACGAAGGTCGAGAAGACGTGCAGGACGTGGGGCGGGCGGCGCACGGGCGGACCTAGCGTCCCTTGCCGTACACGCGCACGGCGGCGTCGAGCAGGCCCTCGCGGTCCTCGAGCGGCGTCCAGCCGAGCTTGGTGCGCGCGAGGTCGCACTCGAACACGGTGAAGAGCGCGCGCGCGCGCAGGTCGCGCCACGAGGGGAACTCGAGCCCGGGGCGGCGGCCGGCGAGCTTCACGGCCCACTTGCCGACCTCCATGAGCTGGCTGAGCCCGAGACTGCGCGGGTGGAAGTGGAGGTCGCGCCCCGTGGCGCGGCGCAGCTCCGCGATCACCTCGCGCGCGCCGAGCGGCGCCTTGGCGCACAGGTTCAGCGCCTGGCCGTGCAGGTCGTCGCCCGCGTAGCGCGTCGCGGCGACGATGGCGTCGGCGACGTCGTCGACCCAGACGAGCGGCAGCGGGTGCTCGCCGTCGCCCCAGCCGACGCAGTGGTTGTCGCGCGCCCACATGCCGTACCCGGTGTGCTGCATCGGCGTGCCTTCGCCGATCACCACGCCGGGGCGCAGCACGACGAGCGGCAGCCCGCGCTCCTGCACGAGGCGTTGCAGCGCGAGCTCGGTCTCGGCCTTGCCGCGCGCGTAGGCCGAGCGCGCCGCGGGCTGCGGGTCGACGGCGGGGGAGTCCGCGAGCGGCGGCGCGTGCTCGTCGCCGGTGTAGAGCGCCGCGACGCTCGACACGTAGACGAAGCGCTGCACGCCCTGCGCCAGGCACGCCTCGGCGATGCCGACGCTGCCGCGCACCATGAGCTGCTCGGTCTCGGCCCACGTCGCGCCGCCGCCGGGCGCGAGGTGCAGCACCGCGCGCGCGCCGGCGAAGACGCGCGCGAGGTCGCCCGCGTCCTCGAGGCTGCCGCGCAGCAGCCGCACGCGGCCGTCGCGTGCGCCGCGCTCGATCACCGGCGGCAGGCTGTGCGTGCGGCGCACGAGGCAGGTCACGGGCACGTCGGCGGCGAGCAGCCGCTCGACCACGCGCTTGCCGATGAAGCCGGTGCCGCCCAGCACGACCACCTCGCCGGGGCGCGCGGGTGCGTCACTGAGCGGCAGCGCGGGCGCGCTCGCGCCCGACACGTCGGCGGCGACCGCGTCGCACCACTCGAGCACCTCGGTCGCGCGCGCGCCGTCGGTGGGCAGCGCCGCGCCCGCGCGCAGCGCGCGGTGGAAGGCGCTGACGGAGTCGCGCATGCCGGCGAAGTACGCGTCCTGGCGCGGCGCGAGCTTGAGCGTGGCCGCGAGGTACTGGCGCAGCACGCGCCGCGCGTCGCGACGGTACTCGCCGCCGCGGCGCCAGCCGGCCAGGAAGGAGTTCCAGAAGTCGAGGAAGACCGTCTTGCGCTCGCCGGCCAGCGCGTCGTGCGCGAAGTCGGCCTCGAGGCAGCCGTCGCTGCCGAGCACCTGGATCGTGTTGCGCGTGAAGCCCTGGCCGAAGGCGAGGTAGACCTCGGCCGTGCCGCGCTCGCCACGCGCCGACACCAGCCAGCGGTCGTGGAAGACCTGGCCGGGCAGCAGCTCGCGCGTCGAGAGGATCTTCGTCTCGCAGGACTGCACGCGGCCGAGCAGGCGGTGCACCTGCGAGAGCGGGTGGGGGGCCTGCTCGAAGACGATGTTGCGCGGGCTGCGGAACATCCAGTGCGCGTACTGCTCGGCGTCGAGCTGCATCAGCGGCACGGACCAGGTCACCTGCACGTGCTCGACCACGCCGATGTCGCCGCGCTCGACGCGCTCGAGCAGGCGCTGGAAGGCCGGCTGGTGGACGTGGTTGTGGTTGACGCCGAGCACGAGGCCGCGCGCGGCGGCCAGCGCCACGAGCTCGCGCCCCTCGGCGGCGGAGAGGGCCAGCGGCTTCTCGACGTAGCAGCCCAGGTCCGCCTCGAGCAGCTCGCGCACGAGCCGCGCGTGCAGGTCGGGCGGCACGAGCAGGTGCGCCACGTCGACGCCGAGCCCGGCGAGCTCGGCCACGCTCGCCACCGCGCGCGGCACGCCCCACTTGGCCGCCAGCGCCTCGGCGCGGGCCAGCACGGGGTCGCACACCGCGACGACCTCGACCGCCTCCAGGGGCGCGAGGATCTCGAGGTGGAAGTCGGCGATGTAGCCGGCGCCGACGAGGGCCACGCGGGTCGGGCGGCCGGCGGGGGGCGTGCGCAGGGGCGGCGTCACCTGGACGAGGGGGGCGGCGGGCGGCGGGGCGGTGGAGGTCGCGCGGGTCATGGAGAGGCCGGGGCGCTCGCGGGCATCGTAGGTGGGGCTCGGCGGAATCCAAGCCGTAGGACCCTCCCAGGATCGGTGCCGCGCGCGGGGGGGCTGGAGGTCCAGGGCCCATTCCGGGCCGGATCCCTCGCGCGGCGTGCCCGCCGGCGCGGGGGAGCCCCACGGGTCCTCAGGAGTTTTCGAAACAGCCCTAAGGAACCCCGGCCTCCTGTCCGACAAAGGTGCCATCTCCTCCTTCTTGGGGCCCACCTCGTTGCTTCGGCGGCGGGGTTGGCCCCTCTTCTTTTTCCCGCCCCGGCCCCGGGGGGCGGAAGGTGCCCCAAGGCCCGGGCGCGGCGTGGAAGGCGGCCGCGGGAGACGCTACGATCCGCCTTTTCCACCGCACCGAAGCGGAGCTCCAGGACGCCCCCCGCTCGCCCGCTTCCGGCCCCCGCTCGGTGCTTCCCCCGCACCACCGCTGCGCCGGTCGGAGACGAGCCGATGAGTTTCGAGTTCCCCGAAGGGCTGACCTTCGACGACGTCCTGCTCCTGCCGCGTCACTCGGACGTGCTCCCGCGGGACGTGGACCTCACGACGCGCGTCTCGCGCAACGTGGTGCTCAACCGGCCGCTGATCTCCGCCGCGATGGACACCGTCACCGAGTGGGAGCTCGCGGTGGCGCTGGCGCGCGAGGGGGGGCTCGGCGTGATCCACCGCAACCTCGGCCTCGAGGGCCAGATCCGCGAGGTGGACAAGGTCAAGCGCTCGGCCAACGGCGTGATCCAGGACCCGGTCACGCTCGCGCCGACCGCCACGGTCTCGTACGCGCGCGAGATCATGAGCACGCACAACATCTCCGGCCTGCCGATCGTCGCCGACGGCAAGGTGGTGGGCATCCTCACCAGCCGCGACTGCCGCTTCCAGGTCGACGAGGCCACGCCGGTGGGCGAGATCATGACGAGCGAGAACCTCGTCACCGCGCCGCCCGGCACGAGCCTGGAGGAGGCGCGCACGCTGCTCTTCCGGCACAAGGTCGAGAAGCTGATCATCGTCGACCAGGGCATGCACCTGCAGGGCCTCATCACGATGAAGGACCTCAAGATGCTCGAGGCCTTCCCGCAGTCGGCGACCGACGAGCGCGGGCGCCTGCGCGTCGGCGCGGCGATCGGCGTGAAGGACTACGAGCGCGCCGAGGGCCTCGTCGAGGCCGGCGTCGACGTGCTCGTCGTCGACACGGCCCACGGCCACAGCACGAACGTGCTCGAGACCGTGCGCGAGCTCAAGCGCCTGTGCCAGGTCGACGTCATCGCCGGCAACGTCGCCACCGCGGAGGCCGCGGCGGACCTCGCCGACGCGGGCGTCGACGGGGTCAAGGTCGGCATCGGGCCGGGCTCGATCTGCACAACGCGCATCGTCGCCGGCATCGGCGTGCCGCAGTTCACCGCGGTGATGAACGTGGCGCAGGCCGTGCGCGGCCGCGAGCTGCCCGTGATCGCCGACGGCGGCATTCGCTTCTCGGGCGACATCGTCAAGGCGCTCGCCGCGGGCGCCTCGTGCGTGATGCTCGGCAGCCTCTTCGCCGGCCTCGACGAGAGCCCGGGCGAGACGATCCTGTACAAGGGCCGCTCGTTCAAGGCCGTGCGCGGCATGGGCTCGATCGGCGCGATGAGCCGCGGCTCGAAGGAGCGCTACCGCCAGGGCCACGTCGAGGACGTGAACAAGCTCGTGCCGGAGGGCATCGAAGGCATGGTGCCCTACAAGGGCAAGCTCTCCGACTTCGTCCACCAGCTCACCGGCGGCATCGCCGCGGGCCTGGGCTACTGCGGCGCGGCCACCATCGGCGACCTGTGGGAGCGCGCGCGCTTCACGCGCGTCACCGCGGCGGGCGTGCGCGAGGCCCACCCGCACGACGTCACCATCACCAAGGAAGCACCCAACTACTTCCACCAAGAATGAGCACGACGCCCCGCGGGGTCCTGATCGTCGATCTGGGCACCCAGTACACCCAGCTCATCGCGCGTCGCGTACGCGAGGCCGGCACCTGGTGCCAGATCGCCACGCCCGCCACCGCCGTCGACATGGCCCGCGCCATGGACCTCGGCGGCGTGATCCTGTCCGGTGGACCGTCCTCGGTCTACGACGCCGACGCGCCCGACGTGCCGCCCGCCCTGCTCGAGCTCGGCGTGCCCGTGCTCGGCATCTGCTACGGCATGCAGTGGATGTGCCAGCACCTCGGCGGCGAGGTGCGCGCGGCCAGCACGCGCGAGTACGGCCGCGCGTCGATGCGCGTGCTCGAGGCCGAAGGGCTGTTCCAGGACATCGGCGGCCACACCGTCGTCTGGATGAGCCACGGCGACTCGGTGGCGGCGCTGCCGCCCGGCTTCCGCGCCGTGGCCGCCTCGGACGACTGCGAGTTCGCCGCGGTGCGCCACGACTCGCGCGCGCTGTGGGGCGTGCAGTTCCACCCCGAGGTCTCGCACACCGTGCGCGGCCGCGAGATGCTCGACAACTTCCTCGGCCGCGTGTGCGGCTTCGCCGGCGACTGGAAGGCCGACAACATCGTCGAGCGCGAGGTCGCCAAGATCCGCGCGCAGGTCGGCGCGGACGGCGAGGTCGTGCTGGGCCTCTCGGGCGGCGTCGACTCGTCGGTCGCCGCGCTGATCCTGCACCAGGCCATCGGCGAGCGGCTGCACTGCATCTTCGTCGACAACGGTCTGCTGCGGAAGGGCGAGCGCGACGCCGTCGAGCGCGAGTTCCGCGAGCACCTCGGCATGGACCTGACGGTCGTGGATGCCGGCGCGCGCTTCCTCGAGAAGCTGCGCGGCGTCACCGACCCCGAGCGCAAGCGCAAGCTGATCGGCTACGAGTTCGTCGAGGTCTTCCGCGAGGAGGCCAAGCGCTTCAAGCGCGCGAACTTCCTCGGCCAGGGCACGCTCTACCCCGACGTGATCGAGTCGGTGGCCGCGCACGGCGGCAACACGGCCGTCATCAAGAGCCACCACAACGTCGGCGGCTTGCCCGAAGACCTCGACATGGACCTCGTCGAGCCGCTGCGCGAGCTCTTCAAGGACGAGGTGCGCGCGATCGGCCGCTTCCTCGGCCTGGCCGGCGCGATCACGGACCGCCAGCCGTTCCCCGGCCCCGGCCTCGCGGTGCGCATCCTCGGCGAGGTCACGCCCGAACGCGTCGCGCTGCTGCAGGAGGCCGACCACATCGTCACCAGCGAGATCGAGGCGGCCGGCGAGCACGTCGGCCTGTGGCAGTACTTCGCGGTGCTGCTGCCGGTGCAGTCGGTGGGCGTGATGGGCGACCAGCGCACGTACGAGAACGCCTGCGCGCTGCGCGTCGTCGAGTCGAACGACGGCATGACCGCCGACTGGGGCCACCTCTCGCACGACCTCCTGCGCCGCATCTCCAACCGCGTCATCAACCAGGTGCGCGGCATCAACCGCGTCGTGCTCGACATCAGCTCGAAGCCGCCGGCGACGATCGAGTGGGAGTGAAGCTCGGGTCAAAAAGCCCCGCGCGCGGCTGAAATGGGCCCGCGCGGGGTGCGAAAGAGGGCGCCACGGCCCGCTGGGCGGCGCCCCGGCGCCGGCCCCCGGCTGCCGCGCCCGGCTCCCGGCGCGTAGAATGCCGCCGCGCGTGACCCGCCCCGACACCCTGAGCTCCGCCCCCGTGAGCCCAGCCCGCTCCCGCGAGACGGCGCCGCACCGCGCGGCCCAACCGACCCAACACCCGGACCACCGATGAAGACCCTGTCCCGCCTCCTCGCCGCCAGCCCCCTGCTCGCCCTGCCGCTGCTCGCCTTCGTCCCGCGCGGGGACGAGGTCGGCTTCCACCCCGCGGACGGCACGTCCCTGTCCAAGAAGCTCGAGCTCAGCGCCACGTTCTACGTCGACGACATCTCGGCCTCGATGGCCGGGCAGGAGCTGCCGCCCGAGGCCATGGGCCAGATCATGGACCAGGGCCTGCTGTTCGAGGCGGTCGTGGGCGTCACCGACGAGTACGTCTCGACGAAGGGCGGCAAGGTGCAGCAGCTCCTGCGCACCTTCGACGACCTCTCGCTCGAGGCCGGCCCGGAGAGCGAGGCCGAGAACGTCGACGAGTTCGCCAAGCTCGAGGACTCGACCATCGAGTTCCGCTGGGACGAGGAGAGCGGCGAGTACAAGAAGAGCTACCACGAGAGCGAGGGCGACGACGCGCTGCTCGAGAACCTCGACGTCAACATGGACCTCACCGCGCTGCTGCCCAAGGGCGAGGTCGGTGAGGGCGACTCGTGGGAGGTCAAGGGCAAGAACCTCGCCACCGTGTTCCTGCCCGGCGGTCTGCCGGCCTCGCCGGGCGACGACGCCGGCGACGAGGCCGAGGAGATGAGCGAGCTCTTCAAGGAAGAGATCGGCGCCCAGCTCGAGGAGGCCTTCACCGAGTTCGCCGTGGTCTGCACCTACAAGGGCACCCGCGAAGACGGCGACAAGAAGCTCGGCGTGATCGAGCTCGAGTTCAAGGGCGAGGGCGCGCTCGACCTGTCCGACCTGATCCAGAGCGCCATCGACCTGCAGGGCGGCGACATGGGCGTCGAGGCCGACGTCACCGCGTCGGTCGACCTGACGCTCGAGGGCAAGGGCACGCTGCTGTGGGACCTCGCCGCCGGCTACGTCAACCACTACGAGATGGAGGGCGACCTCGTCGTCAACGTCGACGTCGAGGCCCAGATCGACGCGCAGGGCCAGAGCTTCGAGGGTGCGCTCTCGGCCGAGGTCTCCGGCGACCTCAAGTGGGTGATGTCGACCGAGCAGTAGCCTCGACCGCGCCCCGCTCCTCCACGAGGAGCGCCTCGAGCCGTCGCCGGTCCGCCGGCGGCGGCTCGCTGCGTTCGGGACCGCCGCGCGCGCTCAGCGCGGCCGCCGCTGCAGCGCGCGCGTGATCATCGGGCCCACCACGCCGCCCACGAGCAGCAGCACGACCACCAGGCCGAGGAAGCGCAGCAGACCGGCCATGCCGGCGGGGAAGACCGACCAGAAGGTCGCCAGCGCGATCGCGCCGAAGCTCACCAGGCCGACGAGCAGGATCCAGCCCTCGCGGAAGAACAGCCGCAGGTCGCGGCGCGCGTGCTTGCCGTCGTCCTCGAGCACCCAACCGCGCGGCAGCGCCGCCCGCAGGCGCGCGGGGTGCGGCGGTCGGCCGTCCTCGCCGAGCGCGGCGACGTCCACCAGCTCCTCGACGGGCACGCGCTCGGGCGACTGCGACACGCGCGTCAACCCTCCTGGATCAGGCGCAGCAGGATCTCGCGCACCTTCTGCGGGTTGGCCTTGCCCTTCGAGGCCTGCATCACCGGGCCCATCAGCGCGCCGAGCGCCTTCTCGTGGCCCTCGCGCACCTGCGCGGCGATCGCCTCGCGCCCGGCGAGCGCCTCGCGGCACCAGCGCTCGAGCTCGCCGTCGTCCTGCACCTGCTCGAGGCCCAGCTCGACCACCAGCTCACCGGCGGCCTTGCCGCTCTGCATCATCGCGCGGACGACCTGGCGCGCCGCGGAGGCGCTGAGCGTGCCGCCGCGCACCAGCGCGATCAGCTCGGAGAGGTCGTGCGGCTTCATCGGCAGCTCGTCCACCGACGTCGCCGCGACCTCGTCGCCGCTGAGCGCGCGCAGCACCTCGTTCGTGATCCAGTTGCACGCGTCCTTCGGCGCGCCCGAGAGCCGCGCGGCGGCCTCGAAGAAGTCGGCCACGTCGCGCGCGGCGGTCAGGACGCCCGCGTCGTAGGCCGAGAGTCCGAGCTCGCGCTGGTAGCGCGCGCGCCGCGCGGCGGGCAGCTCGGGCAGCAGCGCGCGCGTGGCCTCGAGCAACGCGGGCGTCACGCTGACCGGCGGCAGGTCGGGCTCGGGGAAGTAGCGGTAGTCCGCCTCGCCCTCCTTCTTGCGCATGGTGCGCGTGCGGTTCGCGCCCGCGTCCCACAGGCGCGTCTCCTGCACCGGGTGGTCGGCCGGATCGGAGCTCTCCCACGCGGCGACCTGACGCGCGATCTCGTACTCGATCGACGCCTCGACGTTCGAGAACGAGTTGAGGTTCTTCACCTCGACCTTGGTGCGCCACGGCTCGCCGGCGGGGTGCACCGAGACGTTCACGTCGCAGCGCAGCTCGCCCTTCTCCATGTCCGCGCTCGAGGCGCCGACGTAGACCAGGATCTCGCGCAGCGCCGCGAGGTAGGCGCCGGCGTCCTCGGGGCAGCAGAGGTCGGCGTGCGTGACCGACTCGATCAGCGGCACGCCCGCGCGGTTGAAGTCGACCAGCGTCGCGTCGCCGCGGTCGTGGATGGCCTTGCCCGCGTCCTCCTCGACGTGGATGCGCTCGAGCCGCACGCGCCGGCCCGAGTCGAGGTCGATGCCGCCGCCCGAGCAGTAGGGCCGGTCGTACTGCGTGATCTGGTAGTTCTTGGGCAGGTCGCAGTAGAAGTAGTTCTTGCGGTCGAACTTCGAGCGCGGCGCGACCTCGCAGCCCAGCGCGAGCGCCGCGCGCACGGCGAGCTCGAGCGCCTCGGCGTTGAGCACCGGCAGCGAACCGGGCTGGCCGGTGCACACCGGGCAGACGCGCGTGTTGGGCTCCGCGCCGAACTCGTAGGCGCAGCCGCAGAAGAGCTTGGTGCGCGTCGAGAGCTGCGCGTGCACCTCGAGCCCGATCACCGCGACCCAGCGCGTCCCCGTGGCCTGCGAGACCCACTCGAGGCCCTCGCGCACGAGGCCGCTCACCGCGCACCTCCGAAGGCGGGCGCGCGGCGCGCGGGCGCGTCGAGCACGTCCTCGAGCGCGCGCGCCACGCGCATCAGGCGCGCGTCCTGCAGCGCCGGCGCGACGAGTTGCAGGCCGACGGGCAGCTCGCGGCCGTCCTCGGCGGCGGCGAAGCCCGCGGGCAGCGAGAGCGCCGGCAGCCCGGCCAGGCTGGTGGGGACGGTGCAGGCGTCGGAGCGGTACATGGCGATCGGGTCGGCGGCGCGCTCGCCCAGGCGGAACGCGACCGTGGGGGAGGTCGGGCCGGCGACGAGGTCGACCTCGGCGAAGGCGCGCTCGAAGTCCTCGCGCACCAGCGTGCGCACGCGCTGCGCGCGGCCGTACCACGCGTCGTGGTAGCCGGCCGAGAGCACGTACGTGCCGAGCAGGATGCGGCGCTTCACCTCGGCGCCGAAGCCCGCGTCGCGCGTCGCCGCGAACATGCCCTGCAGCGTGCCGTCGCCGGTCACGCGCCGCCCGTAGGCGACGCCGTCGTAGCGCGCGAGGTTGCTCGAGGCTTCCGCCGTCGCGACGACGTAGTAGGTCGGGATGGCGTACTCGGTGTGCGGCAGGTCGACCGGCACGAGCTCGGCGCCGAGCTGCGCGAGCCGCGCGAGCGCCGCGTCGCAGGCCGCGCGCACGCCCGGCGCGGCCGCTTCCACGTACGGCCGCGCGACGCCCACGCGCAGCCCCGTCAGGCGCCGCGGCTCGGCCGGGCGCTCGGGCTCGATCGGCGGCAGCGGCTGGCACGTGCTGTCGCGCTCGTCCGCGCCGGAGATCACGCCGAGCACGAGCTCGAGGTCGCGCGCGCTGCGCGCGAAGGGCGAGACCACGTCGAGCGACGAGGCGAACGCGACGAGGCCGTAGCGCGAGACGCGCCCGTACGTCGGCTTCAGCCCGTACACGCCGCACAGCGACGCGGGCTGGCGCACCGAGCCGCCGGTGTCCGAGCCGAGCGCGAGCGGCACGAGGCCGGCGGCCACCGCCACCGCGCTGCCGCCCGACGAGCCGCCCGGCGTGCGCGCGTCGTCCCAGGGGTTCCTGGGCACGCCGTAGGCCGAGTTCTCCGACGACGAGCCCATGCCGAACTCGTCCATGTGCGTCATGCCGACGATCACCGCGCCGGCTGCGACGAGGCGCTCCACGCACGTCGCGTCGTAGGGCGGGCGGTAGCCGGCGAGCAGCTTGCTGCCGCAGTGCGTCTCGACGCCCGCGCAGCACAGGTTGCTCTTGAGCGCGACCGGCACGCCGAACAGCGGGCCGGGCTCCGCGCCGCCGCGCGCGCGGCGTCGAGCGCGCGTCCGCGCGCGCGCGCCGCGTCGGCCAGCACGACCGCGAAGGCCGTGAGCCGCGGATCGAGCGCCGCGATCGCGGCGAGCGCCGCGTCCACGCCCGCGCGCGCGCCGCCCGGCGTGGCGACGGCGCGCTCGCGCCAGGCCGTCGCGTCCAGCTCGGTCCAGCTCACGCGTCCGTCTCCAGCGTCTTGGGCACGCCGAGGAACGCGTCGCGCGGGTCGGGCGCGTTGGCGAGCAGCGCGTCGCGCCGCATGCAGGGCCGCGGCTCGTCGGCGCGCTTGACGTCCTCGAGCGGCGTACCGCCCAGCGTGGGCACGACGCCGGCGACGTCGAGCGCGGCCAGGGCTTGGAAGTGGGCCAGGATGGCGGCGACGTCGCGCGAGAGGCCCTGGGCCTCGGCGTCGTCCAGCCGCAGCCGGGCCAGCGCGGCGGTGCGCCGCAGGGTCTCGAGGGGGGACTCGTCCATGGGTCGGGGCGCCGGTCGGCGGGCGCGGATTCTATGCCCTGGAGGCGGGCCCGACCACGGCCGCGGGCCGCCTCGCCCCGGCTCGCTGCGCGGGCCGCGAACTCGGGGCGCGAGGGGCTTGCCTGGCGCCCCGAAGCGTTCTACGGTCCTGGCATCATGCTCACGTTGGCAAGCCTCGCGCCCGCCCTGCCCGCCGACGGGCTGGCCCCGCCGGACTGGATGGGGATCGGCCTCGTGCTCGCCATCGTCGGCTCCTTCCTGCTGGCCAACTCGATCCTGTTCCGCCACCCGCGCCAGCTCGTGGTGGAGCGCTTCGGCCGCGTGACGCAGGAGCTGCGCAAGATCCGCGAGTACATCTTCCACCGCTCGCAGGTGAACGTGGGCTTCGGCTTCCTGCTGACCGGCTTCGCGCTGCAGCTCTACGGCCACTACAGGCCGCTGCCCGTCGAGGCCGAGCGCAGCTTCCCCGCGCTGTGGATCGGCATCGTCGTCGTGCTGGCGGTCGTGCTGCTGCTGGGGAGCTGGTGGTGGTCGCTGCTCGCGTTCCGGCGCTACGTGCGCGAGTACTTCCGCGAGCACCCGGCGAACTTCGAGGCCGACCTGCAGCTCGCGCGCGAGGTCGGCGAGCTCTTCGGGCTCGCCTCGCACGCCGACGACACCGTCGAGTCCTTCGTGGCGCGCCTGCGCCTGGTCGTGTGCGACCCCGGCCCGATGACGGTACAGCGCCCCGCGCTGGCCATCGTCGGCGACGCGGACGAGGAGCTCGAGGAAGGCATCGCCTGAGCGCGGGCGCGCCGCGGCGCGAGAGTCCCGCGCGCGCGCGCAACCGCCGCGCACGCCGCCCGGTCGCGGGGGCATGCACGAGCTGGCCCTCGGCCTCGACGCCCTCTTCCCGCCGCGCTGCCTCGTGTGCGGCGCGGACCTCGGCCCCGGCGGCGTCGGCGTGTGCGCGCCACGACTGGCGCGCGGGCCTGGACGCGCGCCGCTGCCCCCGCTGCGCCGCGCGGCTCTCGCCGCACGTCTCGGCCGCGCGGCCGTGCGCGCGCTGTCGCGAGCGCTCGCCGGGCGTGGCGCGGACGCTCGCGCTGGGCAGCTACGGCGGCGACGCGCGCGCTGCGCGCCTGGATCCTCGAGCTGAAGCACGGCGGCCGCCGCGACCTCGCCGCGCCGCTCGGCGCAGGGCTGGCGGCGCGGTTCGACGCCGAGCCCGCGGCGTGGCGCGCGGGCGCCGTGCTCGTGCCGGTGCCGCTGCACCCGCTGCGGCGCTTCGAGCGCGGCTACGACCAGGCGGCGCTGCTCGCGGCCGCGGTGAGCGCGCACGCGGCCGGCGCGCGCCGCCCGTGCTGCGCGCGCGCTCGCGCGCCGCCGGTACACGCCGCCGCAGGGCGCGCCTGGCGCGGCGTCGCGCCGCGCCAACGTCCACGCCGCCTTCCGCCTGCGTCGCGCCGCGCGCGCGCGCCTGCGCGCGGGCGCCCGCGTGGCTCGTCGACGACGTGCTCACCTCCGGCGCGACCGTGCGCGCGTGCGCGGCCCTGCTGCGCCGCGCCGGCGCCGCGCGCGTGGGGCTGCTCGTCGCTGCGCGCGCCGAGGCGCGCGAGTAGGCGCCGGCGCGCGGCGCCGCGCGTCGCGGCGCGCTCAGACGATCGGCTCGCCCGTCGTGCGCACCAGCTCGCGGTACAGCGCCTGCAGACGCGTCGTCACCGGGCCCTTCTCGCCCGCGCCGATGGGGCGGCCGTCGACGTGCGAGACCGCGACGAGCTCGCCCATCGTGCCGGTGCAGAAGACCTCGTCCGCGCGGTAGACCTCGGTCGTCGAGAGGTCGCGCTCGGCGCAAGGTACGCCGTGCGCGCGGCACAGCTCGAGCACCGTCGCGCGCGTGATGCCCTCCGGGCAGGCGACCAGGCGGCTCGTCAGCACCTCGCCGTCCTGCACGAGGAAGACGTGCGTCGCGTTGGTCTCGGCCACGAAGCCGCGCACGTCGAGCATGAGCGCGTCGTCCGCGCCGGCGTGGTTCGCCTCGAGCTTGGCGAGGATCGACTGCAGCAGGTTCGCGTGGTGGATCTTGGGGTCGAGGCAGTCGGGCGGGAAGCGCCGCAGGCTGCTGGTCACGAGCGTGATCGGGCGCGCGCCGTAGACGGGCGCCTTGTGCTCGGCCAGCACGATCAGCGTCGGGCCCGACTGGTTGAGGCGCGGGTCCATGCCCGACGTGATCTTCACGCCGCGCGTCAACGTGAGCCGCACGTGCACGCCGTCGCGCATGCCGTTCGCCTCGAGCGTGCGACGCAGCTCGTGGCGCAGGGTGTCGTGCGTCGGCAGGTCCGCGAAGGCCAGCGCCAACGCCGAGCTGCGCAGCCGGTCGAGGTGCTCGGTCAGCTTGAAGATGCGTCCGTCGTAGAGGCGCAGGCCCTCCCACACCGCGTCGCCGCCCTGAACCGCGGAGTCGAAGGGCGAGATGCGCGCCTCGTCGCGGTGTTGCAGCACGCCGTCGATGTTGACGAGGAGGTCGCGGTTGCGCTCGTCGAAGGTCTGCAGCATGGCTCAGGCGGTGAGGCGGTGCGCGTACAAGCGCTCGTAGTAGGGGTGGCACTCCGCGAGCAGTGGCTCGAGGTGCGCGGGGAGCGGGGCGGCGGGCGGCGACCAGCGGCCGAAGCCGGTCGTGTCGAGCACGTTGTGGTACCAGTGGCCGGCCCAGACGCCGTCGCTCGCGCGCGGCCCCGGGGGCCAGGACAGCATGCGCGGCGTGTAGTCGAGGTCGAGGCGCGCGCACAGCGCGGCGAGCACGGCGCCGGGCGCCTCGAGCAGGTCGCGCGAGTCGACGACCGGCGGCGTCGCGCCCGTCGCGGCGCGCACCGCGTCGAAGAGCTCGACCTGCTGCGGCAGGCCCGTGTCGAGGAGGCCCGGCGCGGGGTACTTCGCGTCGAGCGAGGCGAGCATCGCGCCCGGCTCGCGGATCAGGAACGCGTGGCGCAGCGCGCCCAGCCACTCGCGCCCGATCTCCGGGAGCAGGTGGTGGGCCATGTGCTTCTGGTAGAAGACCGCGCTGCCGTCGGGCGGCGGCGCCGTCAGCGCGCGCGCCACCGCGCGCCAGTCGGTCTCGCCGGCGGCGATCACCTCGGTCGCCAGCGGGTGCGCGAGGCCGGTCGCGGCGAGGTAGTGCGCGTACAGCGGCTCGTCGACGACGAAGGTGTCGCCGCGCGCCTCGAAGCTGCGCATCAGCGCGGTCGAGACGTTGCGCGGCCCGGACCACATGGCCACGAGGGCGGGCGTGCTGGGGGAGGACATGGCGGCTCGCGGCGCGCATCTTCGGCAGGCGCCCGGGAGGGGTCAAGGCGCCGCGCCGGCCGGGAATCCTCGCGCGCGCCGCGCGTAGGTTGGCATCCTGGCGTCCGCTCCCTGCCGCTCCCCGCCCATGAAGAACTCGCTGCTGCTGCCCCTGCTCGTCGTGGTGCTCGCCCTCGTGGCCGGCGCCTGGTGGTTCACGCGCTCCGCCGGTCCCGGCGCCGGTCCGCACGGCGTGACGGAGCTCGAGCGCGGCGACGCGCCGGCCCAAGAGCCGCACGGTCCGAGCGACGACCTGAGCGCGGCGCCCGCGGCGGTCGCGACGCCCGAGCGCGCGGCGGTCGCCGAGGCCGCGCCGGTGACGCGCGAGAGCTCGACGCGCGAGGCCGCGTCGCTGCCCGCGGACGTGATCTGGGTCGAGGGGCGCGTCGCGTTCCCCGACGACCTGCCGATCGACGAGGCCGGCGCCGAGGTCACCGCGCGCGGCCGGCGCTTCGGCGGCAAGGACGACCCGCGCCGCGAGTACGTCGCCCCGGTCGCCTACGACGGCGGCTTCCGCGTGGCCTTCTCCGCCGCGACGCGCAAGGGCTGGCTCGAGCTGAGCGGCCGCTACCTCTACATGAAGGACAAGCTCACGCTCGACATGTCCGACCTGCCCGCGCAGGTCGTGCTCGAGCCCGAGCTCGGCGGCCTCGTGCACGGCAAACTGACGCCGCCGCCCGGGCTCGCGTGGGACGCCGCGCGCGCCGCCGAGGCGGTGGTGCGCATCAACGCGTGGGGCGGCGTGCGCGTGTCGCGCAGCGCCGCGGTCGACGAGAACGGCGAGTTCGAGCTGACCGGGCTGCCGCCGAGCTCGAACTACTACCTGCAGGTCGAGCACGAGCGCTGGAGCGGCGAGCGACTCTCCGAGATCAAGGTGCTGGCCGGCGAGGTCACCGAGGTGACCGTCGAGCTGACCGCGGGCGCGACGGTCGCCGGGCGCGTCGTCGACGCCGCGGGCGCGCCGCTGATGGGCGTCGAGCTCACGCTGCTCAACGACGCCGCGAACGTCTGGCCGCTGCCCAAGGAGACCACCGACGCCGAGGGCGCCTTCGCGTTCCACGGCGTCGCGTGGGGGGGCGACGTGCGCCTCACCGCGGAGCGCGCCGACTGGCTCCCGGCGACGCTCGAGCTCGGCAAGCTGAGCCAGGGGCAGCAGCGCGTCGGCCTCGAGCTCGTGCTGCGCCGCGGCGAGACGCTCACCGGGCTCGTGCGCTGGCCCGACGGAACGCCCGCGGCCGACGCGTGGGTGCAGGTCGAGCAGGAGCGCGAGGGCGAGCTGCCCTTCCGCTTCGGGCCCGACGGCGAGAACGTGCGCACCGCCGCGGACGGCACGTTCGCGGTGGGCGGCCTCGAGCTCAAGCCGTGCACGGTGCGCGCCAGCGCGCGCTCGGTCTCCGAGAGCGACAAGCGCCGCGCCGCGGAGGCCGCCGCCGAGGGCGAGGAGGTGCGCGTGCGCCGGCGCGGCTCGACGTACGTCGTCAAGGTCGACGGCGTCGTGCCGGGCGCGACCGACCTGGTGCTCGTGCTCGAGGCCGGCGACGTGCTCAACGGCCGCGCGGTCGACGACCGGGGCGAAGGGCTGACGCGCTTCGTGATCTCCGCCGAGCCGCTGGAGAGCGTGCAGGACGAGCTCGAGCCGAACGACGCGTTCCACCGCCCGGTGCTCTCGCTCGACGGCAGCTTCGCCGTCGACGGCCTGCGCGACGGCGCGTGGCGCGTGCGCGCGCTCAGCGACGATCACGAGGCCTCCGAGTGGGTCGAGGTGCGCAGCCCCGGCGCCGGCGAGGTCGAGCTGGTGCTGCCGCGCATGGCCTCGGTCGCCGGCGTCGTGCGCGCGCCGGGCGGCGCCGAGATCTCCGGCGCGAGCGTGTTCGTCGAGGACGCGGCGAACGAGGAGCACGTCGTGCGCGTGCGCCAGGGGCAGTGGGGCGAGAAGGCCACCAGCGGGCGCGACGGCCGCTTTGAGGCCAGCGAGCTCGCGCCGGGCCGCAAGGCCGTGTTCGCCGCAGCCGACGGCTACGCGCAGGGGCCCGAGGTGTACGTCGAGCTCCAGCCCGGCCAGGCGCTCGAGGGGCTCGCGCTCACGCTGCGGCGCGGCGCGCGCCTGACCGGCGAGGTGAACGCGGCCGCCGGGCCGATCGCGAAGCGCTCGGTCATGCTGCAGGGCCAGGACGGGCTCAGCTACTACGAGACCGTCGAGACCGACGCGCGCGGCCGCTTCGAGCTCGACGGGCTCAACCCCGGGCGCTACCGCCTCGAGCTGCGCGCGCCGAGCGGCGAGCAGGCCGGCGAGGTCGGCGGCCTGGGCATGGTCTGGTTCGACGGCGGCCGCGGCGAGGGCGCGGCGGTGCAGAACGCCGTGCAGTACGCCGACCTCTCCGAGGGCGGTCACGTGCACGTCGTGCTCGGCAGCCCGCCCAGCGATCCGCTCACCGTCGCCGGCCGCATCACGCGGGGCGGCGCGCCGGTCGCGGACTGCGCCGTGCAGTGCCGCGCGACCGACGGCGACGAGAGCAACCGCGCGAGCGCGGTGAGCGACGCGGAGGGCCGCTACGAGCTGACCGTGTCGGGCGCCGGCCGCTACGAGTTCGTCGTCGGCAGCCGGCCCGACCAGGTGCGCGAGGTGCGCGACCTCGCCGCCTCCGGCGCGACGGTCGACCTCGAGCTGCCCGGCGGCCGCATCGGCGGCCTCGTGCGCGGCGACGACGGCGAGCTCGTCGAGGGCGCGTGGGTGCTGCTCGTGCGCTACCAGGACCCCGACGGCAAGGGCGTCGGTCACCCGCAACGCAGCGGCTCGACCGACGCCGAGGGCGCCTTCGCCTTCGAGAACCTCGAGCCCGGTCGCTACCGCCTGGAGGTCTCCAAGAGCGCGCGCTGGAGCTGGACGCGGCGCGGCTCCGAGCCCGGCCTCGGCGCGGTGCTGCTCGAGGACCTCGTGCTCGCCGAGGGCGGCGCGCTCGAGGACGTCGCCGTGCGCCTGGAACCCGCCGCGACGATCCGCGGCACCGTGCTCGGCCCCGACGGCCAGGGGCTCGGCGGCGCGCGCATCCGCGTGACGTCGCCCAGCGGCCAGCCGCTCAGCCGCGCCTCGGGCAGCAGCGACGCCTCGGGCGCCTTCGAGCTCGACGGCATCGGCGGCGGCACCTGGCGCGTCTTCGCCGAGGACGACGGCCGGCACGGCGCCGAGGTCGAGGTGCGCGTGGCGCCCGGCGGGGAGAGCGAGATCCAGCTCCTGGTGGACTGAGGGCCGGGGCCGGCGTCGCCGGGCGCCGCGCGGCGCCCGCGCCCGCGCCCGAGCGGGGCGCCCGGCGGCTCGCCGGCGGGCGCCCTCAAGTGGGTCGCGCCCGGGCGTCGAAGAGGCGCCCGGAGCGCCCTGTCGGCACGCTCGCCGCCGCGTCCCCCGGCGCCCACTCCCCGAGACCCACCGGAGGCCCTCGTGAACCGTCCCGTCCGCGTCCTGATCGTCGAAGACTCCGTCGTGCAGCGCAAGGTGCTGCGTCAGGCTCTGGAGGGCGTCCCCGGTCTGGAGGTGGTGGGCCACGCCAGCAACGGCAAGCTGGCCCTCAACCGCGTCGCGCTCGGCGACGTCGACGTGCTCACGCTCGACCTCGAGATGCCCGTGATGGGCGGGCTCGAGGTGCTGCAGAACCTGCAGGGCAAGCAGCCCATCGTCGGCGCCATCGTGGTCAGCGCGCTGACGCAGTCCGGCGCGCGACAGACGCTCGAGGCCATGCGTCTGGGCGCGTTCGACCTCATCACCAAGCCCTCCGCCGGCAAGAGCCTCGACCAGGTCATCGAGGACCTCAAGAACGAGCTCGTCCCGCGCCTGCTCGCGTGCGGCGAGTACGTGCGCGGCAAGCGCATGCCGCGCCCTGCGCCGGCGCGCCGCCCAAGCCCTTCGCCGCGCCGCGCGCGCGCTGTCGCCCGCCGCCTCGAGCGCCCGCGCCGCCGGCGCGCGCTGCCCGCGCGGCCCCGCGCGCCCCTGCGCCGCCCTTCGCGCAGCAGGCGCCGCGCCGGCCCGTGTTCGGCGGCCAGCGCATCGACCTCGTCGTGCTCGGCTGCTCGACCGGCGGACCGCAGGCGCTCGACACCGTGCTGCCCGCGCTGCCGGGCGACCTCGGCGTGCCGTTCCTGCTCGTGCAGCACATGCCGCCCGTCTTCACGCGCACGCTCGCCGAGAGCCTCGACCGCAAGTGCGCGCTGCGCGTGCTCGAGGCCGAGCACGGCATGGAGGTGCGCGCGGGCGAGATCCTGATCGCACCCGGCGGCTCGCAGATGCGCTTCCGTCGCGAGACGAGCGGCAAGATGTGGATCCAGATCACCGACGACCCGCCGGAGCGCAGCTGCAAGCCCTCGGTGGACTACCTGTTCCGCAGCGCGGCCGAGCAGATCGGCGCGAACGCGCTCGGCGTGATCCTGACGGGCATGGGCGACGACGGCACGGCCGGCATCCGTCAGCTCGTGCAGCAGGGCGCGCGCGTCATCGCGCAGGACGAGGCTTCGTGCGTCGTGTTCGGCATGCCCAAGATCCCGGTGGTCGAAGGCCTGGCCGACACGGTCCTGCCGCTGCAGCAGATCGCGTTCGAGATCGCGAACCGCTGCAAGGCGGGCGTGCGCGTCTGACCGACCGCGCGCCGCGCGCACCTCGGGACGGCCGGCTCGCTCGACGCGCGCCGGCCGTCCGCGTTTCCCGGCGGCGGGGGCTCGACGCGCACCGCGCGGGCGGCTCCGATGGGGGGCATGACGACCCTGTTCCTCGAGCCGCTGGGCGGCTTGGCCGGCGACATGCTGCTGGCGGCGCTGCTCGACCTCGGCGACCCGCGCTTCACGCTGGCGCACCTCGAAGCCCTCGCCGCGGCGCTCGTGCCGGGCGAAGCGCGACTCGCGCTCACGCGCGTCGAGCGCGGCAGCCTGGCCGCCGCGCACCTGGCGGTGACGACGCCCGAGAGCCACCACGCGCCGCACCGGCACCTCGCCGACCTGCTCGCGCTGCTCGAGGCCGCGGAGCTCCCGCTCGGCGTGAAGCGCACCAGCGCGGCCGTGCT
Source organism: Planctomycetota bacterium (assembly GCA_020638875.1). Taxonomy (GTDB): domain Bacteria; phylum Planctomycetota; class UBA1135; order UBA1135; genus DUCM01. Next base: position 33,276 of record JACKHS010000014.1, on the reverse strand, counting down.
CACGCGGCTGGCCGAGGCCGAGGCGCGCGTGCACGGCATCACGGTCGACGAGGTGCACTTCCACGAGGTCGGCGCGGTGGACACGCTGATCGACGTGTGCGGCGCCGCGCTGGCGCTCGAGCGCCTGGGCGTCGAGCGCGTCGCGTGCGCGGTGCCGATCACCGGCGAGGGCAGCGTGCGCTGCGCGCACGGCGTGATGCCGGTACCGGTGCCGGCCGTGGTCGAGCTGCTGCGCGGCCGCGAGCTGCGCGTCGCCGGCGGACCGGGCGAGCGCCTGACGCCCACCGGCGCGGCGCTCCTCGCGGAGCTGTGCGCGGAGTTCGGCGCGCCGGCGCGCTTCGCCTGCACGGCGGTCGGCTACGGCGGCGGCACGCGCGACTTCGCCGAGGGGCCGCCGAACCTCGTGCGCGTGCAGCTCGGCCGCGCCGCGGACGGCGCGCGCCGCGCCGAGGCCTGGCTGCTGGAGGCGCAGCTCGACGACGCCACCGGCGAGGAGCTGGGGTACTGCCTCGCGCTGCTGCGCGAGGCCGGCGCGCTCGACGCCTGGAGCGCGCCGCTCGCGATGAAGAAGGAGCGCCCCGGCGTGCTGCTCTCCGCGCTGTGCCGCGCGGACGCGCGCGCGCGGCTCGAGGGCCTCGTCTTCGAGCACACGCCGACGCTCGGTGTGCGCTGGACGCGGGTCGAGCGCACCGAATGCGCGCGCGAGCCGCTCGAGGTCGAGCTCGACGGCGAGCGCGTGCGCTGCCAGCTGCGCGTGCGCCCCGACTACCCCGGCCGCACGCCCTTCGGCGAGCGCGACGTGTTCGTCGAGTACGAGGACCTCGCGCGCGTGGCGCGGGCGAGCGGCGAGGCGCTGCGCGTCGTCGAGCGCCGCGCCGTGCGCGCCGCGCTGGCCGCGCTTCAGGCCAGGGAGTCGTAGATCGCCGTCACCGCGCGCATGCGCGCCGTGAACGAGACCTCGCGCTCGATGCGCGCGCGCGCCGTGCGGGCCAGGCGCGCGCGCAGCGCCGCGTCCCCGCACAGCGCCTCCAGGCCGCGCTCGAGCTCGTCCGTCGAGCCCGGGTCGACGAGCCAGGCGTCCTCGCCGTGGCGCGCGAAGTGCTCCATGCCGCCCGAGCGCGTCGCCACGACCGGCACCTCCATCGCCATCGCCTCCAGCACCACGTTCGGCAGGCCCTCGCGCAGGCTCGACAGGCAGAACACGTCGAAGCCCTCGAAGAGCGCCACCGTGTCGCGCTGGAAGCCGAGCAGGCGCAACCGCTCGCGACACGGCGAGGCCGCCACGCGCGCGGCGAGCGCCGCCTCCTGGTCGCCCTCGCCGGCGATCGCGAGCTCGACGTCGAAGCCCTTCGCGACGAGGCGCTCGACCGCCTCGACGAGCAGCAGGAAGCCCTTCTCCTCGGACAGGCGCCCGACGGCGCCGAGGCGCAGGCGTCCGCCCGCCGGGTGCGGCGCGCGGCGCTTGAACTCCTCGGTGTCGATCGCGTTGTGCACGAGGTGCAGGCGCTCGCGCGGCACGCCCGCCGCGAGGCAGCGCTCCTCGAGGTCGCGCGAGACGGCGATCACCGCGCGGTGGCGCGGCAGCGTCCAGCGGTCGATCGCGTAGTACAGCGGCGTGCGGCTCGTGTGCTTGACCCAGCCGTGCACCGTCGTGACGAGCCGGAAGCCCAGAAAGGGCCGCAGCAGCACCCCGTAGAGGTTCGACTTGTAGTCGTGGCCGTGCCAGATCGCGACGCGCTCGCGGCGGCACAGGCGCGCGAGCTTCCACAGCACGCGCGGGTCGATCGGCCACGCCTCGGGCAGCGCGACGAGCGGACACTGCTTCTCGGCGGCGCGCGCGGCGATCACCTCGAAGCCCGGGTCGCCGGGCGGGTGCAGGTACGCGGCGAGGCCGCGGTAGCCCGTGCCCGCGAGGTGGCGCGGCGAGTTGAGGATCGTCTTCTCGGGCCCGCCGCCGGTGCCCGAGACGATGCGCACGTGCAGCACCGTGCGCGGTTCGCGCGCGTCGCTCATGCCTCGTCCTCGCCGCGGAACAGCGCCTCGAAGCGCCGGGCCTTCTCGGCCCAGGTCTCGTGCGCGAGCGCCGCGCGCGCGACGCGCTGCCCCTCGTCGAGCGGCGCGCGCGCGCGCTCGAGGGCACGCGCCGCGAACGCGCGCGGCTCGGCCACGAGGTCCATCGCCGCCGCCCAAGCGCGGTTCGCCGGCAGCGGCGTCGCGACCACCGGCAGCAGCGTGGCGAGGTACTCCTTCAGCTTGAGCGGCTGCATCGCGCGCGTCACCGGCAGGTCGGCGTACGGCATCACGAGCACGTCGGCCTCGCTCGCGACGCGCGGCAGCTCGGCGTAGTCGACCTTGCCGCGCCAGACGACGTGCGGGTGCGCGCGCAGCGCCGGGTCGACGTCGGTGGTCGGGCCGACCATGACGAGCTCGAGCTGCTCGGCGAGTGCGAGACACACCGCGCTGTCGAGGCGCCGGTCGGCGTGGCCCCAGTAGACCGCGCGCGGGCGCTCGCCCGGCGGCGGGGCCGGGCGCCGCACCACGCCGCTCCAGTGCGCGAGGTCGATGCCGTGCGTGAGCAGCGCGGCCTCCACGCCCAGGCCGCGCAGGCGCTCGACGAGCGTCTCGCTGACCGCGATCACGCGTCGCACGCTCGGCAAGAGGTCGAGCTCCATGCGGCGCAGCGCCTCGGCGTCGAGGCCGGGCCACTCGCTCAGGTCGTCGACGCAGTAGTAGACCCACGGCAGCTCGGGCAGCGCGCGCGCGAGGTCGGCCACGATCGACGCGGTCGTGATCACGGCGGCGGGCGGGCGCAGCGGGTCGAGCACCTCGCCGAGCGCGCGCTGCAGCAGCCGCCGGTTCAGCGCGCGCTCGAGCCGCGTGCCGAAGCCCGGCCAGTGCACGGGCGCGTGCACCGTGGGCGCCGGCTCGTCGCGCGCGTCTGCAGGCGCGTCCGCGGGCGCCTGCGCGGCGGCCCGCGGCCCGAGCCACGCGCGCAGCTTCTCGGCGCCGCGCTTCAGGTCGTGCAGGTTCAGGCTCGGCCGGCGTGTGCCGACCGTGTTGACCCAGTGCACGTCGTAGCGCCCCAGCAGCTCGCGCACGAGGTGCTGCGCGCTCGAGGGGTGCCGGCCCCAGTCGTCGGAGAAGACGACCAGCCTGGGACGTTCCGCGGTCATGGCGCGCAGCTTCCTCGATGGCGCGGGCCGATGCCAGCGCCGGCCGCCGCGCTCAGCGCCGCGCGCGCCAGGCCTCGAGCCCGGCCGTGAGGCGCGCGAGGCCCTCGCGCAGCGTCTCGGCCGGCACGCCGCAGCCGACGCGCAGGTGGCCGGGCGCGCCGAAGAACTCGCCAGGCACCACGTCGACGCCGTGCTCGTGCTGCAGGTAGCGCACGAGCTCCGCCGTGTCGGGCACGCCCGCGATGCGCGGGAAGGCGATCAGCCCGCGCGGCGGCACGTGCGCTTCCACGCCGGGCGTCTCGCGCAACCAGCGCTCCCACAGCGGCCGGCTCTCCTCCTCGACGCGTCGCAGCGGTTGCAGGAGCTGCGGCAAGCGGTCGAGCGCGCGCCGCGCGGCGCGCAGCGCCACCGAGGGCGGGTCGACGTACGCGAGGAACAGGCGGTCCATCAGCGCGGCGCGCTCGTGCGCCAGGCCCTCGCCGAGGATCACCCAGCCGACGCGCAGCGCGCCCAGCCCGTACGCCTTGGTCAGGCTGCCGATCGTGATCGTGTTCGGCGCGAGCGCGAACGCGTGCACGCGCTCCTCGGGGCGCACGAACTCCATGTACACCTCGCAGCAGGCGAGCACGCCGCCCGCCCGCGCGGCCTCGCCGGCGAGCGCCGCGATCTCGTCGGCCTCCATCCGCGCACCGCTCGGGTTGTGCGGGTTGGTGAGGAACAGGTGCCCCGCGCCGGACGCGCCCGCGAGCGCGCTGCGCGCGGCCTCGGGCGTGACGCGGAAGTCGTCCTCGAGGCGGCGCTGCAGCGGGCGCAGCTCGGCGCCGAAGAACAGCGGCAGCGCGCGCAGCGGCTCGTACGAGGGCGTCTCGGCGGCCACGCGCGTGCCCGGCCGGAACCAGCGCGCCGCGGCGAGGAACATGCCCGAGGACGCGCCGGCGACGACGAGCACGCGCTCGGGCTCGACGTCGAACAGCTCGGCGAGCTTCGCCTGCAGCTCGGGCAGCGCGCCCGCGGTGGGGCCCGCCAGGTCGACGCCCAGGCCGTCGAGGAAGCTGCCGTCGGGCGCGGGCATGCCCGACAGCGACAGGCTGTAGGGCGACAGGCAGGACTCGGTCTGAGCCCAGAACATGTACGGGAAGTAGAAGCTCACGCGGGGCCTCGGCGGGGCGGGAGGGGCGGCGGGGGGGAGGGCGTGCGCGGAGTCTAGCGCGCGCTCGCGGCGCGCCCCACGACGCCGCGACGGCCGGCGCGCCGGGGTGGTCCGCGGCGGCCCGATTCCCGCGTGAATCCAGCCTCGGCGCGCAGTGGATCGCCCCCCCGCGAAGGGCTAGGATCGCCGCGTCCGAGCCCCGAGCCGTTCACCAGCCCCCGCTCGCGGGGGGAGCCCGACCCGATGCGCCACACCACCAGCCGACTCGCCTCCAGCGCCCTGCTCCTCGCCCTCCTCGGCGGCGCCGCCGCCCCCGCGCTCGCCGCCACGCCGGCCGCGCTGCAGCAGAAGGCGGTCGAGCGCTACGTCCTCGCCGGCGCGACCGGCGCGAAGCTGCTCAACCTGCCCGACCCGAAGGGGCTCAGCGTGCTGCAGGCCGAGGCCGGCACGCCGCTGGCGGTCGTGGGCACCAAGACCGCGGGCCGCGTCGAGTACCTCGAGGTGCAGGCGCCCGGCGGCCTGAAGGTCTGGCTCTACGGCCAGTACGTGAAGCCCTCCGAGCGCGTCGGCTGGGTCGAGCTCACCGGCAGTCAGGTCAACCTGCGCCCGCTGCCGCGCAGCCAGAACTCGTGGGCCGTCGGCCGCGTGGACAAGGGCGAGCGCCTGCTGATGATCCAGCGCGGTGACGCGAGCAAGTCGCTCGCGGAGGACTGGGTGCAGGTCTGGTCGCCGGCGACGACGACCGCCTACGTGCTCGCGGCCGAGACGACCGCGCTGCCCGAGGGCCAGGACGGCGCCAAGCTCTGGGACGCGTGGGCCGCGCAGCGCGCGAGCGAGCGCGTCAGCAGCGCCCGGGCGGAGACGCCGGCCGCGCCGCAGGCGGTGCCCGCGGACGAGGTCTCGACGACCGAGGCCGCGGCGAGCGGGCAGGGCGCCGAGCCGTCGACCCTCGGCGCCGACGCGCCCAAGGACGCCTTCGAGGCGCTGCGTCGCGCGGACGACCTGATGGCGGTCGAGATGGCCAAGACCGCGCCCGACTTCGCCGCCGTGATCGCGGCGTACGACCTCGTGCTCTCCCTGGGCCCGGACGCGCCGACGCGCAGCCTGGTCGAGCGGCACAAGGGCGAGGTCCAACTGCGCCGCGACTTCGCGGACATCAAGACGCAGGCGGCTCAGGAGCGCGCCGCGCGCGAGCGCGAGATCGCCGAGCTGCGCGCGAAGATCGCGAGCCTGTCGAAGGAGAACGACCCGCTCTGGGGCGGCCGCTTCGACGCCCGCGGCTGGTTGGAGGCCGAGACGGTCAAGGGCCAGCGCATCTACCGCATCCGCTTCGGCTCCGAGACGGTGGCCGAGGTGCAGTGCCTCTCCGGCCGCTACGACCTCGACCAGTACGTCGACTTCGAGCTCGGCATCCAGGGCAAGTCGATCGGCTCGGCCACCCGCGCCAACGGCTCGCTGCCGGTGATCGACATCGAGCGCGTGATCGTCATCTCGGCACGCCTCGGTCGCTGAGGTCGCGTCATGGGCGCGCTCTGGCAGCGCATCGCGCAGTTCTTCCGCCGGCTCTTCGCGCTGGAGGGCGGGGAGTTCCTGTGCGATCGGTGCAAGTACAACCACCCGAGCACGTGCTCGCGCAGGGAGCGTCCCAATGCGCGGGTGTGTGAGGACTTCAAGGCGAAGTAGGGGGGGGGGAGCGGCGCTCGGGCTCGGGTTCGAGCAGAGCGTGGTGCGGAGCGGCGGGGACGCCCCACCGCCCGTCCGCGCCTGCCGTCCCCGTCGCCTTCGGCCCGCCTTGCAGGCGAGGGCCGAAGGCGACGGTGACGGCAGGCGCGGACGGACGGCGGGGCTGGGGGGAGGTCTGTGCAGTTGAGCCGGGTGAGCTGCGACCGGTCGGGGCGGGGCGGGGCGGGCGCGGAGGGCTGCGCGAAAGCAGGCGAGTCGGTGAGGTCGGGGAGTCGCGGATGTCGGCGAGGGGCAGAGCGTCGTGCAGGGCAGGGCCCGAGCTGGCGAGTCCTGTGCGCTCGCCGCTGCGCGTGTCGTGCAGTGCTCATCGTGATGCGCACGTCGTGATGCTCGGCGTGATGCGCGGCGTGATGCGCGGCGTGATGCGCGGCGTGATGCGCCGCGGTCGACAGAGCGATCTCACCGTGGAGCGTTCGCGTGGCGTGGGCCCCCGCGCGTCGGGCGGGGTTCGCGGGACGTGCGGCTGTGTGCAGATCGTGGGGTGGCGTTCGTACTGTCGCGCTCGAGGCAGCGCCGTGCGCCCGAGGGTGCGCGAGTCCGCGTGTGCGCCGCAGCCTCGACGCGAGGCGGTCCGAAGGGCGTCGGTGTGTGTCGGCTCAGGCCGCGCGCGTGACGCGCGGCTTCGGCGTGAAGTGCAGCGAGAAGCGGCCGTAGCGCTTCACGCACTCGCGCAAGGTCCATGGCGGGGGAGCCACGTGGGAGCCGCGAGCGCGCGGGTTCCAGTCGGCCGCGAAATCGGCCCAGCCGTCGAAGTAACGACCGGACGAGAAGAGGTCGGGCGCGACGGCGGCGCGGCCGGCGCCCGAGCCGTGCTTGTTGTGGTTGCAGAGCACGTAGCGCAACGCGTGCCACAAGCGGCCGAGCGACTTCAGCACCTCGTCGTGGAAGCGCTGGGCGAAGACGCGACCGGTTCGTCCCCAACGCCGGTTCAGGTGGCGAGCGATGCGCGTGCACAGCGACTTCATGCCGCGGGCCAAGGCGTCGCTCGAGTCGGCGGCGAGGACGAGGTGCAGGTGGTCGTGCTGGATCGAGAAGTGATGGATGCGGAAGTCCGCGCGCTGCGCGGCGCGGATCGCCTCGACGCAGACCTCGCCGCCGTCGGGCGAGCGGAGCGAAGGCAGGCCGGCGCAGAGCTTCGTCGTGACGAGGCGCAGGTGGCTCTTGCAGACGGAGCGACGCGGAGCGTGGGGGACGTGGCCGTGCTTCTTCTTGCGGCCGGAGTTGTCGCGCGCGCCGCCCCAGGTCGGCGCGTCGACGAAGGCGAAGGTCGATTGCTGTGCGAGCGTCATGCTTGTTAGACGTGCGGCGTGGCCAAGGGTTTGCTGATACCTCTAGAAAACGACGTCTATTCCGTGAATGGAGTCGATCTTGATGGCGGCTCGATGCGCTCAGTTTGAACCCGCCGCACACGCGTCGAGTCGCTTTCATGCCCAGAGCAAGTCGACTCTCTCATGCCGGCAGAACTCACAACTTGCGCCTCGCTCAGCGATGCGACTCGGACCGAAAGAAGATCGATGGCGAACCTCGAACGCCTCGAGCGCCCGCGGCTTCGCCGCGGCGCGAGGCGTTCGAGCTCGATGCCTTCGATCGAGCCGTATGGCGCCACGTTCGCGCTTCGGTCTCGAACTTGATTCCGGCGCTCTTCCGCTGCACCCCTCGACTCGACCGGTGCGGGCTCGTGCGATGGCTCTCGTCCGAGTTCGACATGTCGTTTCTCGAGCACGGGTCCCCTCACTGTGGCGCGCCCGTTCGATCGCCTCGTGGCGGAACGACGGCGAGCACTCCCATCGCCTTCTCGAATTTGATTCCGACGCTCCTCCACGTCGTCGCTCCTCGAGCGCCAGCGGCTTCGTCAGAACCCGAGGCGATCGCGCTCCCTCGAGGTGCGGCTTTGACGGCGCCCTACGAGTCCTGGTCGAGCACTCGCACTCAGCGCTCACTTGCGTCGACGCTCAGCGTGTCTCGTGCGAGCCCACGCCGTGCCTTCGCTCCGAGTTCGTCCGCGTCGCTCCTCGAACCCGAGCAGCATCCTCGCGACCCGAGGCGCTCGCCAACGCCTCAACGAGCCGACGTCGACGGCGTACGTTCGCTCTGCCGTCTCGAACTTGATTCCGGCGCTCTTCCCCTTCGCCGCTCCACTCGCTCCGCCTCGACGCCGACTCCACACCACGACACCACGGGCCATCCCCGCCCGCTGCATCCGCCAAGACCTCCCCCCAGCCCCGCCGTCCGTCCGCGCCTGCCGTCACCGTCGCCTTCGGCCCTCGCTTGCGAGGTCCGGGCCGAAGGCGACGGTGACGGCGGGCGCGGACGGGCGGTGGGGCGTCCCCGCCGCTTCGCTCCGACGTTCTGCTCGAACCCGAGCCCGAGCGCCGCTCCGCCCCCGCCCCCGCCCCCGACCCCCTCACCCCCGCCACACCTCCACCCGCTCATCCACCCCGACCCGCCTCTCGCTCCGCTCCAGCACCTTCCCCCTCAACGCCTCCAGCCCGCCTTCCTCTCCGACGATCGCACCGCGCACTCGCTCCATCAGCCGGTGGAAGAAGCGCAGGTTGTGCAGGCTCAGCAGCATCCCGCCCAGCATCTCGCGCGTCGTGCACAGGTGCCGCAGCGTCCCGAGCCCGTACCGCGTGCACGCCACACAGTCGCACTCCGGGTCCAGCGGCCCGCGGTCCCGGAGGAAGCCCTGGTTCCTGACGTTGACCTTGCCCCAGCTCGTGAAGGCCGTGTGGTTGCGCGCGTTGCGCGTCGGTGTCACGCAGTCGAACAGGTCGATGCCGCTCTCGACCGCGTCGAAGAAGTCGCGCGGCGTGCCGACGCCCATCAGGTACCTCGGCTTGTCCTCCGGCAGGCGGTGCGTCGTGCACGCGACCGTGCTGCGGATCAAGTCCTCCGCCTCGCCGACCGAGACGCCGCCGATCGCGTAGCCCACCAGGTCGTGCGCGCACACCGCGTCCACCGAGGCCGCGCGCAGGTCCTCGAAGGCGCCGCCCTGGACGATGCCGAACAACGCCTGCCCCGCGGCCTCGCCGCCCGCGGCGCGGTAGCGGCGCACGCAGCGCTCGAGCCAGCGGTGCGTGGTGTCCGTCGCCGCGCTCACCTCGCGGCGATCGGTCGGCACCGACGGGCAGTGGTCGAAGGCCATCATCACGTCGGCGCCGAGCGCGCGCTGGATGTCGACGACGCGCTCGGGCGTGAAGCGCACGTGGCTGCCGTCGACGACCGACTTGAAGGTCACGCCGTCGGCGTCGATCGAGCGCAGCTCGCTCATCGAGAAGACCTGGTAGCCGCCCGAGTCCGTCAGGATCGGGCCGTCCCAGGCCATCATGGCGTGCAACCCGCCGAGCTCGCGCACGACCTCCTCGCCGGGGCGCAGGTGCAGGTGGTACGTGTTGGCGAGGATCATGCGCGCGCCGACCTCGCGCAGGTCGCGCGGCAGCACGCCCTTCACCGTCGCGCGCGTGCCGACCGGCATGAACGCCGGCGTCTCGACCGGGCCGTGCGGCGTGTGGAAGGTGCCCAGGCGGGCGCGCGAGGTCGTGCAGCGCGCGCGCAGCTCGTAGTGGAATCCGTCGCTCACGGTCGTGCGCCCTCCGCGCGCGCGTCGCCGAGGTGCGCGCCCGCGAGGTAGTGGTTCAGGATGCGGCGCGCGCTCCAGCCCTGGAGCGCGAGCTCGTGCGAGCCGACCTGGCAGAGGCCCGCGCCGTGGCCGCGGCCGAGGCCCTCGAACAGGAGCCCGCCGGTGGTCGGCTCGCCGAGCGGCGGCCACGTGCGCAGCACGAGCCCGCTCTTCAGCTTGGCCGGGTCGAGCTCGGCGCGCAGGCGCGTGGCGTCGACGGTGCGCCGGCCGCCGTCGCCGACGACCTCGACCTCGAGCCAGCGGCCGTAGTCGTCGCGTGCCGCGACGCGCAGGGCGACGAGCCGGCGCCCGACGCCGAGGCGGCTCGCGAGGCGGTCGAGCTCGGCGCGCGAGGCGGTCCAGCTCCAGTGCACGCGGCGCGTGCGCGTGTCGCTCTCGGGCAGCGCGCGCTCGGCGCGGCCGATGGCCTCGCAGGGCGGGCACGCGACGGCGCCGCGCGTGACGGTCGACTCCTGCGGGAACGCGCGCGCCGGCGTCGTCGTGTGGCCGCCGCAGGAGGCGTGGAAACGCACGTCGAAGAGCTCGCCCGCGTCGTCGAGCAGCACGCGCCCGCGCGAGGCCGCGAGCGCCGCGTCGAGGCGCGCCTGCACGCGCCGCGCGCCCGCGGACGGCCCGGCGTCGAAGCGGCCGACGTAGACCTGGTCGCGCGTGTCGTCCCACAGGAACGCGTCGCGCGTCTGGGCGCGGCGCTCGGCGTACGAGCGCAGCGCGTAGGAGCGCGCCGCGATGGCCTGCGCCTCGATCTCGGCCGGCTCGGCCGACCACAGCACGAGCTCGGCGGGCACGACGCCGGCGACGTAGGCCTCGACGCCGACGACGTTCGTGACGCGCAGCCCGCTCGCGCCGTGCGGCTCGACGACGAGGCGGCCGGGGTACAGGCGGCCCGCGACGCCCAGGCCCTCGCCGCCGGGCAGCGGCTCGAGCTCGAAGCGCGGTGCGAGGCGTCCGCCCGAGCTGCGCACGGCGTCGCCCTCGCGGCGGAACTCGAGCACGCCGAGCGGCGTGCCGCTCACGCGCACCTCGGCGCGGCGCTCCTGCGACGCGAGGCGCACGCGCACCTCGTCGACCCGCCAGTCGGGCGTCACCGCGCGCTCCTCGACGCGGCGCAGCGGCGGCGCCTCGAGGGCCTCGCTCGCGCGGCGCCGATCGGGCGCGAGCGGTGGCGGCGGCGCGACGCACGCGGCGACGAGCGCGAGCGCGACGACGCGCGAGAGGAGGCGCGCGCCCACGGTCAGGAGAACAGCTCCGGCGTGCCCCCCGGGGGCGGCTCGGCACCGATCACCTCGCAGCCGCGCGCGGTGATGACGCGGCCGCGCGCGGTCTTGCGCAGGAAGCCGCAGCGCAGGAGGTGCGGCTCGAAGACCTCTTCGATCGTGTCCTCGCTCTCGCCGACCGCGGCGGCGACGGTGCGCACGCCGACCGGTTCGCCGGGGCGCACGGCGAGCACCTCGAGCACGCGGCGGTCGGTCTCCTCGAGGCCGTACTCGTCGACGCCCAGACGCGCGAGCGCCTCGTGCGCCATCGCCGCGCTGACGCGCCGTTCGCCGGCGACCTGCGCGAGGTCGCGCGCGCGTCGCAGGAAGCGGTTGACGATGCGCGGCGTGCCGCGCGAGCGCCCGGCGAGCAACGCGGCGGCGTCGCTCTCGATCTCGAGCTGCATCAACCGCGCGGAGCGCGCGACGATGCGCTCGAGCTCGGCGGCCTCGTACGGACGCAGGCGCTCGAACAAGCCGAAGCGCGCGCGGAACGGTGCGGAGAGCAGGCCTTCGCGCGTCGTCGCGCCGACGAGCGTGAAGGGTTTCAGGCCCAGCGGCAGGATGCGCGCGTGCGGGCCTTGGTCGAGCGTGACCTCGACGCGGAAGTCCTCCATCGCCGTGTAGAGGTACTCCTCGACGCTGGCGTTGAGGCGGTGCACCTCGTCGATGAAGAACACGTCGCCGCGCTCGAGCTGGGTCAGCAGGCCGACGAGGTCGCGCGGCCGCTCGAGAGCCGGGCCGGTGGTCGCGTGCAGGCGGCCCTCGAGCTCGTGGGCGAGGATGCGCGCGAGGCTCGTCTTGCCGAGGCCGGGCGGCCCCGAGAGCAGCACGTGGTCGAGCGGTTCGGCGCGTCCGCGGGCGGCCTGGATCGCCACGCGCAGGTTGTCGCGCACCTGCTCCTGGCCGACGAACTCCTCGAGGTCCTGGGGGCGCAGGGCGATCTCGAGCTCGCGCTCGGGCGCCGCGCCGGGGCCCGCGGGCGAGCCCTCGAGGGCCTTGGGGTCGAAGATGTGCTCGGTGCTCGACATGGTGCGCGGCGCAGGGACGGCGGAGTGTAGCGCCTCGCGCGCGGCCCCCGAAGCGTCGCCCGCGCGGGGCCCTGCGCCGGCGCGCGCGCGGGCGGAAGGCCGTGCGACACCGCACGCCGGGCTCGCGACCTCGCCCCATGCGCGCGGCGGGCGCGGCGCGCGCGCGCGTCGCGCCGCCGTCCGGGCCGCCGCCGCAACTCGCGTCTCGAGGATAGACTTGAGTCGCGACGTGGAGCGTGGGGGAGGCCCCCTGCGCGGCAGCGGCACGGGACTTGTGACTCCGCGTCGTTCGCTCACGGCGGACCGATCGGAATGACGCTCTCCTCGCTCCTCTCCCGCGCCGCGCGCCCCGCGCGCGGCACGTGGCGTTCGTGCACCCCTGCGGGGGGGTGCGCGCACGCTCGGGGCGCCTCGACTCCTGGGGGGGTCGAGGCGCCGCTCCGGGAGGCGGCCGCGAGGGGGCGTCGTCCGGTCACCGCCCGCGACGACCGTGGAAGGGAGGCCCCCGGTGGAGGGGCCCCGCGGCGATCCCCGGCATCGCGTGGGAAGCAGCTCTCCCGCGCGTGCATCGAAACCCGCTCCGAGCGGGTCGCTAGGACGCGCGCCACCCCGCCGTCCGCGGATCTCCGGTTCCGGTCCAGGGGGACCCCTGGAGCAGCGCTCGCGAGCGGCCCCCGCGCCGTCTCGGCGGGCGATGAAAATCCCCGGGCCTCCTTCACAGAGCGCACGGGGCTTTGCATCCTGCTTCCCTCGTCCCACGCCCTGGTCGCCCCCGCGGCCGGGTCGGGGAGGCGTAGTCGGCTTCGGCCGAGCGGCCCCCCCGAGCCCCACCCCCCCTGGACCGTCCCCAGCGGAGATCGCTCACGCCCCTGACATCCTCCCCGACGGTCCGGTACCCCCTCTTTCGAACATGAGTCAGCTTCGGTTCAGCGTAGGCATCCTCGGCCTGGCGGCGCTCCTCCTCGCCGGCTGCGGCGGGAGCAGCAAGAGCAGCTCCGGCATCGGCGGCGGCGCCGGTTCCATGGACCTCGTGTACGTCTCGAACGGCTTCGGCCAGCTCCTGCCGCACCAGGTCTTCAAGCTCGACTCGAGCGGACAACCGACGGCCAACGTGCTGTCGATCCGCTCCGCGGACGACCTGCTCGGCAACGTCTCGAACCTCAACCCGATCCTGCCCACGCCGAGCTTCGCGCCGACGGCGCAGCTCCCCAGCGGTGCGGACGGCAACCAGTTCCTCGTGGCGCGCTTCACGCAGCCCGTCGGCATCGACACCGTGCTGTCGAACCTGCCGGGCAGCACGCAGGCGAACAACCTGACGGGCACGATCACCGTGCTCGCCATCGATCCGAACACGGGCGCGTCGACGACGCTCTCCGGGCGCGCCTTCGTGGGCGGCCAGACCTACGGCAAGACGGCCGTGGGCTCGCCGCCGACGCTGCCGTTGCAGAGCTGGGTCGAGCTCGACGCGAACGGGAACATGGTGGCCGTCACGCAGGACGACACCACCACGCCGGGTCTGGGCTTCCCCGGCACCGAGGGCCACTTCGCGGGACAGAACGACCTGCTCGACCCCGAGGCGTTCGTGTTCGTCGCCGACTCCGACGGCGACCTCACGACGCACGAGGCCTTCCCGCAGAACGTCGAGATCCGCATGCGCATCACGACCGGCGTGAAGAACGTCCAGGGGCGCGCGCTCGCGCGTCAGGCCGTGGCGAGCACGACCGTCGGCTCCGACACGATCGGGCCCGAGGTGCTGATCTCGCTGCCGCCCTCGAACAGCCCGTACATCACGCCCGGCGGCGGCCAGAGCGACGTCGACCCGCTGACCACGATCCGCGTCGAGTTCTCGGAGCCCGTGCAGCCGTTCACGGTGGGGGATCTGCCGCTCGGACTCGCGCCGAACCTGAGCGCGTCGATCTCGGTGCAGTTCGGTCCGGCGACCTCGCGCGTCTCGGTGCCCTTCACTGCGATGCCGGTCAGCGTCTACGACCTGACCACCTACGAGCTCACGCCGGCCTTCAACTTCCCCGGTGAGGGCCCCGACCTCCTGCAGTGCGGCGTGTTCAACCGCGTCGACGTCGCGGTCAACGCGACGAAGGTGCAGGACCTGGCGGGCAACCTGAACGCGCTGCCGGCCACGACCTTCTTCCTCACCGGCGAGGGCCCCGGCCTGATCAACGCGCCGGTCGCGCCCGACGCCGTCTACGTCGGCTCGTTCGGCGCGCACCCGGGCGTCAGCGTCATCGACCTGAACGGCTTCGGTCAGGGCACCGGCGACCCGACCTTCGACCCGGCGGCGATCAACTTCCAGGAGGGCTGGACGGTCTTCCCGTACAACCCGAACGTGAAGCTGCAGGGCACGATCATCCGCCCCGCGCTGACCGTCGGTTCCTGCACGGTGGACGGCGGCTCGTCCGGTGTGTTCACGCTGTCGCGCGACTCGTCGCTGAACGACCAGCTCGTGCGCACGCCGGTGATCCTGAAGGCCGACGACATGATGCTCGGTCACGCGCTCGACTCGGCGTTCAACAACGGGCCGGCGCCCTTCGGCTGCCAGGCCGGCGGCGGCAACCTCTGCGCGCAGAACGGTCGCAAGCAGTTCCAGGTGATGGTCGGCGGTCCGAACACGCTGATCCCGGCCGTGCCGCAGGTGCTGAACAACCAGATCCTGAACACGCAGCTCGGCGCGGAGAACACCATCTCCTTCGCACCGCACCCGAACCCGCCCCCGCTGCAGTTCCCGCCGCTGTGCGTCTCGCCGTACATCGGCGGCCAGGAGCCGACCTCGATCTTCACCGTGCTGCCGCCGCCTCCGGCGCAGCCGCCGCCGGGCTACATCAACGGCCTCGGCCTGCAGAACCTGCTGGTGCCCGGCGATCCCTTCGGCGACCCGGCCAACAGCGTGCCGCCGAGCGGCCTGCTCTCGCCCGAGCAGAACGCCTGGTTCCAGGGCCCGCACGCGCCGCAGGACCTGCCCAGCGCCTGCACGAACTTCCTCATCCGTCAGCAGGTCGGTCAGTTCCTGTACCTGGCGGACCGCGCGCGCAACGAGATCGTGGTGTTCAACTCGAACAGCATGGCCGTCATCGAGCGCATCGAAGTGCCGGACCCGACGTCGCTCGCGATGTCGCCCAACCTGGACTTCCTGGCGGTCACGAACCAGTCCGTCGGCCTGGTGAGCTTCATCGACATCAACCCGTCCTCGTCGACCTTCCACCAACTGGTCAAGAACACCGTGGTGGGCGCGGGGCCGCGCGGCATCGCGTGGGAGTCGGGCAACGAGGACATCCTCGTGTGCAACGAGCAGGCGAACTCGATGTCGATCATCTCGGCGTTCTCGCTCGACGTGCGCAAGGAGATCATCTCCCAGCTCAACCAGCCCTTCGAGGTCGTCACCACGCCGCGCCAGAACGGCTTCGGCTTCCAGCGCGGCGTCTACTTCGCCTACATCCTCAACCGCAGCGGCTCGCTCGCGATGTTCGAGTCGGGTCCGAACGCGGTGAACGGCTGGGGCTACGACGACGTGATCGGCACGGCGCCGCAGACCTTCCAGAACCCGAAGACGCTGCAGCCGGACCTGGTGAACATCAACTCCGCCGTCTGGATCGTCCACGAGGGGCCGATCAGCCCCGAGACCAACCAGGCCGGTGCCTCGGGCGTGCCCGCGGTCACCAACCTGAAGATCAACTCGGGCATCTTCGGTCAGCTCCCGCTGAACGTTCAGTCGCTGCTCATCCCGCAGTTCCGCGACCTGTCGCTGGCCGTCACGGTCTCCCTCAGCACGGAAGCCCTCTCGGGCGTGCCGGTGGACCTGGCCTTCGACAACCAGCGCAACTTCGGCGGCCTGGTGAACTTCTCCACGGTCTTCAGCGCCGGCGTCGCGCTGCCCATCAACGGCAAGTCGCTCGTGCGGACCGCGGGCACGATCCAGAACACCTGTGAGCCCAAGTACATGTTCGTGGCGGTGCCCAACCCCACGTTCGGCTCGGACGGTGTCGTGGACGTGATCGACATCAGCGGGGGCTTCAACCGCGTCGACACCAACGCCCACCGTCCGGGCGTGCAGTCGATCGAGGTGAGCGAAGCCTTCATCATGATGGACTACTTCCGCCAGTGAGCCGCGTGCTCCGAGTTCTCTCCATCGCCCGCGGGACCGCGCGCCGCGTCCCGCGGGCGAGCACGACACAGCCCCTCCGAGTCCCGTCCCTCGACGCGTCACGCTCCTGCGAGCCGGCGCGAGCCAGCGAGCCCTCGCCCATGGCCAAGACTCCGTACCTCTTCCTCACCTGTGTCCTCGGCGTCGCCGGCCTCGCCGCTTGCGGCGGCGGCAAGTCCTCGAGCGCCTCGGGTTCGGCCGGGTCCACCATGGACCTCGTGCGCGTCTCGAACGGCTTCGGCGAGATCCTGCCGCACAAGACGTTCAAGCTCGACCAGCAGTCGGGCACGACGTCGCAGCTGATCTCGATCCGCACGCAGGCCGACCTCGAGGACAACGTGACCACGGGCAACCCGATCCTGGTCACGCCGGTCTTCGAGACGGGCGCGATCCTGCCCAGCGGTCAGCCGGGCAGCCACTTCCTCTACGCGACCTTCACGCGCGCGATCGACCCGGCGAGTGTCCTGAGCACGTCGCCCGGCCTGCTCTCGAGCAACAACCTGACGGGTTCGATCATCGTTACTGCCTTCGACGGCAGCACGGGGACGACCTCGGTGGTGCGCGGCCGCGCCTTCGTGAACGGCCAGACGATGAGCCGCTCGGCCGTCGGCTCGCCGCCGCTGCTCGAGCTCCAGAGCTGGATCGAGCTGGACGCGAACGGCAACGTCGTGCCGGTGACCGTCGACGGCGAGACGCCGGGCCTGGGCTTCCCCGGGACCGAGGGCTCGTTCGCCGGCGCCGCGCAACTGGTGTCGCCGAACACGGTGGTGTTCGTCGTCGACGAGGACGACGACCTCACCACGCACGAGACCTTCCCTGCGGGCCTGCAGATCCGCATGGAGATCAACACGTCGGTCAAGTCGCTGGACGGCCGCCCGCTCGCGAACCGCGCGGTGGCTTGCTCGACGGTCGGGCCCGACACGTTGACGCCCGAGGTGCTCTTCAGCCCGCCGCCGAACGCCGCGCCGCGCATCTCGCCGGGCGGCGGCGAGT
The DNA here is from genome assembly GCA_020638875.1 of Planctomycetota bacterium. Lineage (GTDB taxonomy): Bacteria > Planctomycetota > UBA1135 > UBA1135 > DUCM01. The sequence continues at coordinate 16,137 of JACKHS010000014.1, read as the reverse complement.
CGGACGTCGACCCGCTCACGAACATCTACGTGGAGTTCAGCGAGCCGATCCAGCCGACCAGCCTCGGCAGCTTGATGTCGGCCAAGGTGCCGGTCGTCAGCTCGGCCATCAGCGTGAACTTCGGGCCGTCGACCGCCGCGGTCACCGTGCCCTTCCACGTGCGACCGATCAGCCCCTACGACCTCACCACGTGGGAGCTCCTGCCGGCGTTCAACTTCCCGGGTGAGGGGCCGCCGGACCTCACCTGCGGCACGTTCAACCGCGTCGACGTCACCGTCGCCGTCGCCAAGTCGGCCGACATCGCCGGCAACGTGAACTCGCTCCCCGGCACGACCTTCTTCCTGACCGGCGAAGGTCCGGGCGTGTCGAACATCCCGGTCACGCCGGACACGATCTACCTCGGTCGGACGGCGGGGCAGCCGGGCATCTCGGTCGTGGACCTGAACGGCTTCGGGGCCGGCACCGGCAACCCGACGTACGATCAGACCCAGCCCATGATCAAGGGCAACTCCCAGTACCCGAACAACCCCAACGTCCACTTCCAGGGATCGTCGCTCATCCCCGCGCTCGCGCCGGGCACCTGCACGATCGACGGCGGTTCGGCGGGCGTGTTCACGCTCGCGAAGGACTCGACGCTGAACGACAAGGTCGTGCGGACGCCGGTGATCCTGTCGGTGGGCGACATGATGCTGGGGTGGTCGCTCGACGTGGCGTTCAACAACGCGCCGTCGCCCTTCGGCTGCCAGGGCCAGGGCGGCAACCTGTGCGCGGCGACCGGCTTCAAGCAGATCACCACCGTGATCGACGGCTCGACGCTGAGCCCCGCGGCGCTGAACCCCAACGGCACGCAGGTGCTGATCGACGGCGGTCCGAACCTGGTGGGCTGGAGCCCGCACCCGAACCCGCCGCCGCTCAACTTCCCGCCGCTGTGCGTGTCGCCGTACATCGGCGGCCAGGAGCCGACCTCGGTGGCCACGCCGCCGACGGCCGCCAACCTGCTCGTGCCCGGCGATCCCTTCGGCAACCCCGCGCTGCAGGTGCCGCCCTCGGGCCTGCTCGCCACGCAGGCGAACGTGTTCTTCCAGGGCCCCGCGCCCGCGGCGCAGCAGATCACGGCCTGCCTGCCCTACGGCCTGCGCCAGCAGATCGGTCACTTCCTGTACGTGATCGACCGCGCGCGCAACGAGATCGTCGTGCTCAACTCGAACCGCATGACGGTGATCGACCGCATCGAGGTGCCGGACCCGACGTCGCTGGCGATCGGCTCGAACCTCGACCTCCTGGCGGTGACGAACTCGTCGGTGGGCTCGGTGACCTTCATCGACATCGACCCCTCGTCGGCCTCGTTCCACCAGGTGATCAAGATCACCAACGTGGGGGACAGCCCGCGCGGCATCGCGTGGGAGCCGGGCAACGAGGACATCCTCGTGTGCAACGAAGGCAGCAACAGCGTCTCGATCCTCTCCGCGTTCTCGCTGAACGTGCGCAAGGAGGTCATCTCGGGCCTCGACAGTCCGTTCGAGGTCGCCATCACGCCGCGTCAGACCACCTTCGGCCTCGCGCGCAACGTCTACTTCGCCTACATCCTCAACCGCAGCGGCCGCGTGGCCGTCTTCGAGTCCGGCCCGAACACGGTGAACGGCTGGGGCTACGACGACATCGTGGGCAGCATGCCCATGACGTTCCGCAACCCGAAGACGATCCAGCCCGACCCGCTCGACCTGCGCTCGGGTCTGTGGATCGTGCACGAGGGTCCGCTCGACCAGGGCACGCAGCAGCTCAGCGGTGCGCCGGACGAGGGCGCGCTGACCAACATCGTGGCCGAGACGGGCACGCCGGGTCAGCTCATCCTGTCCGCGATCACGCTGCTGATCCCGCAGCTGCGCGACATCCACTACTCGGTGAAGGTGTCGATCGGCGAGGAGCGCCTGACCGGCGTGCCCGTCGACATCGCCTTCGACAACCTGACGAACCTCGGTGGCATCGTGAACTGGGTGACGTCGTTCAGCGCCGGCTCGCCCGTCCCGATCAACGGCAAGGGCATCGTGCGCCAGGCCGGCCAGGCGCAACCGACGAACCGCCCGCGCTTCGTCTTCGCGGCCGTGCCGAACCCGACCCTGGGTCTGGGCGGCGTGGACGTGATCCTGCTCGACGGCGCGTTCCTGCGCTACGACACGGACGTCTACGAGGCCGGCGTCCAGTCGATCACGGCGCCGGACACCAACGTCATGATGGACTACTTCCGGCAGTAGTCGGAGTCCGCACGGCGCGCCCACCGCGGCGCGCGTGACGCGAGCCCGGGACCTCCCGGGCTCGCTTCGTTCCGGGCCGCGTGTCGGCGGGCGGGCGAGGCGCTATGCTCTGCGGCCTTCGTCATGCCCGAAGCCGCCCGTGTCCGGTCCATGTTCGCCCGCATCGCGGGGCGCTACGACCTCCTGAACCACCTGCTCTCCGCGGGCATCGACCGCCGCTGGCGGCGCCGCGCGGTGGCGCGCGCGGGGGCGCTGGCGAGCGGCACGGTGATCGACGCCTGCTGCGGCACCGGCGACCTCGGCCTCGAGTTCGCGCGCCGCGGCGCCACCGTGATCGGCGTCGACTTCACGCCCGAGATGCTCGTGCACGCGCTGCCGAAGCAGGAGCGCAGCGGCGCACACGCGCTCTTCGCGCACGGCGACGCCCTGAGCCTGCCGGTGCGCGACGGCGCCGCGGACGTGGCCTGCGTCGGCTTCGGCATCCGCAACGTCGCCGACCGCACGCGCGGCCTGGCCGAGCTCGCGCGCGTGGTGCGGCCCGGCGGGCGCGTGCTCGTGCTCGAGTTCACCCAGCCGCCGGGGCCGGTCTTCGGCGGCCTGTACCGCTTCTACTTCACGAAGCTGCTGCCGACCGTCGGCAACTTCGTCTCGCGCGACGACGACGCCTACTCGTACCTGGCGCGCACGGTGATGGCCTGGCCGTCGCCCGACGCGCTGCGCGGCGAGCTCGAGGACGCGGGCCTGGTGGACTGCGGCTACGAGCTCCTGACGCGCGGCATCGCCTGCCTGCACTGGGGGACGCGTCCAGCGCGATGAGCCGGGCGGAGCTCTGGGACGACGCCTACGACGACGCGCACGTCGACGAGGCGCCCGCGGCCGACTGGCGCTCGGCGCGCGCGCACGGCGCGGGGCACGTGCGCTCGCTGAGCCTGGGCCTGGTGGCCATGGCGCCGCTCCTCGTGGCGTACGAGGTCGCGCTCGACACCGGGGCCGCCGCGCAGCGCAACCTGGCCGAGCAGGCGCTCCTGCGCGGCCTCGCGCCGCTCGGTGCGCTGCTGCCGGCCGCGCGCGCCCTGCTCGTCGTCGCCGCCGTCGCCGCCGCGCTGGTGGTCTGCTACCGGCGGCGCGTCGCGCTCGTGCCCAGCGTCGGCCGCATCGTGCTCGAGGGCGCGGTCGCGGCGGTCGTGCTGGGGCCCCTGCTCGCGCTCGCCATGCGCCTGTTCGGCGGCCTGCCGCCCGAGCTGCAGCCGCGCCTGGGCGCGACGGGGGTGCTGGACCTCGGCGGCGCGGCCCGCCTCCTGGGCGGCGCGGCGTGGGAGGAGCTGCTCTTCCGCGTGCTGTGCTACGGCGGGCTGTTCCTGCTCGCGCGGCGCGTGCTCGAGTTCTTCGGTGCACACGACGTGCTGGCGCGCGGCCTCGCCGAGGGCGTGGGCCTGTTCGGCTCCTCGCTCGCCTTCGCGGCGCTGCACCTCGAAGCCGCCTCGCGCTGGCTCGGCCCCGGCGGCGAGTCCTGGTCCGCGCCCGTCTTCCTCTGGCGCTCGCTGGCGGGCATCCTGTTGGCGCTCCTGTTCCGCTGGCGCGGTCCGGGCGTCGCCGCCTGGGCACACGCGCTGTTCAACGTGGGCCTGGCGCTGGGCGCCGGCGCGGGAGTGCTGTCATGAGTCGCTATTTCCTCGGGATCACCGGCGCGAGCGGGCACCGCTACGCCGAGCGCCTGGCGCGCGCGCTGCTCGCCGGCGGCCACGAGCTCGACCTCGCGGTCACCGACGCGGGCGCGAAGGTGCTGCGCCACGAGCTCGGCGTCGCGGTGGACGCGCGCGGCCGCTTCGAGGCGCAGGAGCTCGAGCGCTGGCTCGGCCCGGCCGCCGCGGGCCGCGTGCGCTCCTTCGCCAGCGACCAGGTCGAGGCGCCCGCGGCCTCGGGCACCTCCGGCACGCGCGCCGTGCTCGTGTGCCCGTGCAGCATGGGCACGCTCGCGCGCGTCGCGGCGGGCTTCAGCTCGAACCTCGTCGAGCGCGCGGCCGACGTCGCGCTCAAGGAGCGCCGCCCGCTGGTGCTCGTGCCGCGCGAGACGCCGCTGTCGGAGCTGCACCTCGAGAACCTGCTGCGCCTCGCGCGCCTGGGCGCGATCGTGCTGCCGGCGATGCCTGGCTTCTACCACGCGCCGCGCACGATCGACGACCTCGTCGACCACGTCGTCGGCAAGGTGCTCGACGCGCTCGGCCTCGAGCACCGCGAGGGCGCGCGCTGGACCGGCGAGCTCTCCGGCGACCCGGGTTGCGAGCCTCCGGGAGGGCGCTGATGCCCGCGGCCTCGTCGACGCGTCTGGGCAAGTACCTCTCGCTGGTCAAGTTCAGCCACTCGGTCTTCGCGCTGCCGTTCGCGCTGCAAGGCGCGTGGCTCGCGGGGCGCGGCGTCCCGGCGCCGCGCGTGCTCGCGCTCGTCGTCGTGTGCGCCGTGGCGGCGCGCACCGCGGCGATGGCGTTCAACCGCCTGGTCGACCGGCGCATCGACGCCGCCAACCCGCGCACCGCCGCGCGCGAGATCCCCGCGGGCGTCGTGTCGCCCGTCGCGGCGGGCGCGCTCGTCGCCGGCAGCGCGGCGGTCTTCGTCGCGGCGAGCTTCGCGCTCAACGCGCTGTGCGGCTGGATCTCGCCGGCGGTGCTCGCCGTGCTGCTCGGCTACAGCCTCGTGAAGCGCTTCTCCGCGGGCGCGCACCTCGTGCTGGGTCTCGCGCTCGCGCTCGCGCCGCTGGGCGCGTGGCTCGCGGTGCGCGGCGACCTCGCCGGCGACCTGCGGCCGGTGCTGCTGCTGGCGCTGGGCGTGCTGACGTGGGTCGCGGGCTTCGACCTGATCTACGCGTCGCAGGATGCCGGCTTCGACCGTGAGCGCGGGCTGCACTCGATCCCGGCGCGCCTGGGCGTGGCGGCGGCGCTGCGGCTCTCGAGCGCGCTGCACGTCGTCGCGGTGGGCTGCTTCGCGGCCGAGGGGTGGTCGGCGGGGCTCGGGCTCGCGTGGTGGCTGGCGCTGGCGCTGGCGGTCGTGCTGCTCGTCTGGGAGCACTCGATCGTGGCGCCGGACGACCTCTCGCGCGTGAACCTGGCCTTCTTCACGCTCAACGGCTGGGTCGGGGTAGGGCTCTTCCTGGGGCTGGCCCTCGACCTCGGCCTCGCCGATACTGGCGTCTGATGGCCCAGCGACGAGCCCCGGAACAGGACCCGCCGAGCGCCCTGGAGGCCCTCGAGCGCCAGCTCGCGAGCTCGGGAGCGCCGCGCGCGGCGCTCGTGCGCGGCGAGGAGCGCTACTTCGCCGAGCGCGCGCTCGCGCTGCTCGTGGACGCCGCGGCGCGCGCCGGGGCGGAGGTGTGCAAGCACGACGCGGCCGACCCCGAGCTCTCGCTGCCGACGCTGCTCGACGACCTCGCCGGCGCCTCGCTCTTCGCGGCCGCGCGCTGCGTGGTCGTGCGCGGCGCCGACGCGCTCGTGAAGAAGCAGGACGGCGACCACCCGCCCTTCGTGCGCGCGGTGCTCGCCTTCCTCGCGTCGGACCGGCCGGGCCACCTCGTGCTCGTCGCGCGCACGCTGCGCGCCGACCACGCGCTCGCCAAGGCGACCAAGCAGCTCGGCGGACCGGTCTTCGACGCGCGCAAGCTGTGGGACACGCCGCCGCCCTGGCGGCCGGACCCGCGCAACACCGAGCTCGCGCTGTGGGTGCGGCGGCGCGCGGGCGAGCTCGACGTGCGGCTCTCGCCCGACGAGGCGGCCTACGTCGCGGCGGCGACGGGCAACGACCTCGCCGCGCTCGACACGCAGCTCGAGAAGCTCAGGAACCGCGGCGGCGCGAGCCTGCGCGAGGTGGTCGGCTGGGACCAGGGCGGCAACCCCTGGCGCGCGGCCTCGGACCTGCTCGGCGGCGACCTCGCGCGCGGCGCGGCCGCGGTCGAGGCGCTCTTCCGCGCCGGCTTCCACTCCGACCGCGACGGCAAGACCGAGACGAGCGCGACGGCGCTCGCGGCGATCCTGCTCGCCGGGCTGCGCTCGAAGGCGCGGCAGTTCGTGATGGGCGCGCGCGCGGCGGCGCGCGGTCAGGACGCGGCCGCCGCGGCCGGCGTCGGCGGGCAGAAGCAGGCGCAGGCCGAGCTGCACGCCGCGCTCGCGCTGCGCGACTGGCAGGCCTGGCAGCGCGTCTACCTCGAGGTCTGCGAGCTCGAGGCCGCGAGTCGCAAGGGGCGCGCCCTCGAGGCGGCCGACTTCGTGCACCTCGCGCTGCGCTGGCGCGCCGAAGGGCCGCGCCGGCGCGCGGTGGGAGGGCGCGCGTGAGCGACGCGGTGATCCACCGCCTGCCCGAGCTCGTGATCAACCAGATCGCGGCGGGCGAGGTCATCGAGCGCCCCGCGTCGGTGGTCAAGGAGCTCGTCGAGAACGCGCTCGACGCCGGCGCGGGCCACGTGCAGGTCGACCTCGAGGAGGGCGGCGCCAAGCTCGTGCGCGTCAGCGACGACGGCGTGGGCATGGTCGCGGACGACCTCGCCCTGGCCTTCGAGCCGCACGCGACGAGCAAGCTGCGCGACGCCTCCGACCTCGACCACATCGCGAGCCTCGGCTTCCGCGGCGAGGCGCTCGCGTCGATGGGCTCGGTGGCGCGCTGCGCGATCACCACGCGCCGCCGCGACGCGCAGGGCGCGCTGCGCCTGGCGAACGAGGGCGGCCGGCGCGGCGACGTCGAGGAGGTCGGCGCGCCGCGCGGCACCACGGTCGAGGTGCGCGACCTGTTCTACAACACGCCCGCGCGGCGGCGCTTCCTGAAGCGCCCGTCGACCGAGCTCTCGCGCTGCCTCGACGTCGTGCAGCGCGCGGCGCTCGGCCAGCTCGGCGTCGGCTTCGTCGCCACGCACGACAGCCGGCGCGTGTTCGACGTCGAGGCCGGCATGGACCTCCTCGCGCGCATCCGCCGCACGTTCGGCGCGGAGCTCGCCGAAGCGCTCGTGCCGGTCGAGGCCGAGGACGGCAGCACGCGCGTGTTCGGCTTCGTCGCGCCGCCGCGCTTCTCGCGCCGCGACACCGCGCGCCAGATGTGGTTCCTCAACGGCCGCAGCGTGAAGGACCGCGTACTGCTGCGCTGCCTGAAGGAGGCCTACCGCGGCTTCCTCGTCGAGGGCCGTCAGCCGGTGGCGTTCCTGCACCTCGCGATGGACCCGGCGCTCGTCGACGTGAACGTGCACCCGGCCAAGGCCGAGGTGCGCTTCCGCGACGACCGGCGCCTGTTCGGCTTCCTGGTCAACGCGCTGCGCGCGGGCGTGTCGCGCACCGACATGGCCACGCCCGGCGAGGCGCTGCTGCAGCGCGCCGCGGCGCGCGACGGGCTGTCGCTGCGCGACCGGCGCGCGTCGCACCCGGGACAGTCCAGCTTCCGCGACGGCGGGGGACTCGGCGTGCCGCGCGACAGCGAGCCCTTCGTCGTGCGCGAGGTGCCCGGCGAAGCGCCGCGCGCGTCGGCGGCGCCCCGCGCGGTGCCGCCGCTCGTCGACCTGCCCGACGATGCGATGCACGCGCCGGCGGCGGAGGATCGGCTGCGCGGGCCCTTCCTGCAGGTCGCGCGCACCTACCTCGTGCGCGCGTTGCCCGACGGCTTCGAGGTCGTCGACCAGCACGCGCTGCACGAGCGCATCACCTACGAGGGGCTGCTGCGCGACCTGCGCGAGGGCCGCGTCGAGGTGCAGCGCCTGCTCGTGCCCGAGGTCGTCGAGGTGTCGCGCAGCGAGCTCGAGCTCCTGCTGGAGCACCGCGACGCGCTCGCGCGCATCGGCATCGAGCTCGACGCGTTCGGCGAGACGGACGTGGCCGTGCACGGCCTGCCCGCGCGCCTGCGCCACCCCGACGCCGCGGGCGTCGTGCGCGACCTCGCCGACCTGCTCGCGCGCACCGGCAAGGCCCCCGACGCGGCCGACGTGATCGAGGAGGTGCTGCACCGCGCCTCGTGCCGCTCGTCGTGCATGGCCGGCGACGCGCTCAGCGAGGACGAGATCCGCGCGCTGCTCGAGCGCGGCCGCGAGCTCGGCGCGGCCGACCAGACCTGTCCGCACGCCCGGCCGACGCGCGTGCGCTTCACGCTCGACGACCTCGAGCGCGCCTTCCACCGCAAGTGAGCGCGGGACCGGCCGCGCGCGGCGTCAGGGCAGGAAGTCGGCCGGCACGAGCTTGGAGCGCAGGCTGCCGAAGCGCTGCGTCAGCGTGAGCTCGGAGGTCGGCTTGGGCAGGAAGCGCGGCTCGGGGTTCGCGGGGTCCTGCGTGAAGAGGCGCACCGAGTGCGGCACGAGGAAGCCGTCGCGCGCGAGGTACTGGTCGAGGCGCACGAGCGTCGCGCCGCGCGGCTCGAGGAACGGCACCTCGTTGCCGGCGTCGTCGAGGCGCACGCGTCGCTCCTGCAGCAGCGCGAAGCGGATCGTGTGCGTCTCGGAGTGGACGCCGAGCGTGGCGGCGTAGAGCGCGGGCGCGCCCTGTTGCGGCGGCCCGTCGACGAGCAGGAAGAAGTCCGGGCTCACCACGCGCAGCCAGACCAGGCCGCTCAGCTCGGGCTGGACGCGCGGCGGCAGGTTCCGCGGCGCCTCGCCGGGGCCGAGCTCGTAGATGCGCAAGTGGCTCGGGTTGGCGAGGCCGACGAAGTTGCGCGCGAGGCTCGCCATCTGGTCGAGCTGCTTCTTGTCCTCGAGGCCCTCGCGGCCGACGAGGCGCACCTGCTCCTTGCCCTCGATCAGCCAGTCGCCCTCGGGCCCGCGCACGAGCGTGCGGCCCGACTCGAGCTCGGCGCGCACGAAGTCCGGCGCGAGGAAGGTGAAGCGCAGGTCGAGGTCGTTCGACTGCGGCGCCCCGGCGGCGCGCTGGCGCAGCAGGAACTTCAGGTCGAAGGCGCGGATGGGCTGCTTGGCGCCGCTCGTCTCGAGCACCTGCTTCCAGAGCGCGACCGACGCCTCCGGCGCGCCGGCCGGCAGCACTCCGGGCAGGAGCGGCTTGCCGTCCACGCCGAGCACCTCGACCGGGGCGCCGGCCTCCGCCTCGCGCGCACGCAGCCGCTCGCGCGCGCGCTCGAGCAGGCCGCCGCCCCCGTCCTCGGTCTGCGTGCCCGCATCGGTCTGGGCCCCGTCCGCTCTCGGAGCGGCGGCGGCGGGGGCGGCGAGAGCGAGGGCGAGGCAGAGCGTGGAGAGGATGCGCATGCGGACTCCGGGCGGGGGACAGAGGGTACGTCGGCGGGCGCGCTGCCGCCACCGCGCGCACCGCCAGGGCTCGCCGCGCGCAGCGGCGCACGCGCGCGGCGCGCAGACGACGGCGCCGGGGCCGCGCGCGCCGAGCGCCGCTACCATGCGCGCCATGAGGCCGCCGCCCTGACGCCGCCCGCCGAGCTGTGCGCCCTGGTCGGGCCGACCGCCGCCGGCAAGACCGCGCTGGCCCTCGCCGTGGCCGAGGCGGCCGGCGCGGAGGTGGTCTCGCTCGACTCGATGCAGGTCTATCGCGGCCTGGACGTCGGCACGGCCAAGGCGACGGCGGCCGAGCGCGCGCGCGCGTGCGGCACCACATGCTCGACCTCGTCGCGCCGAGCGAGCGCTACGACGTGCAGCGCTTCCTCGCCGACCTCGCGCCGGTGCTGGACGACCTCGCCGCGCGCGGCGCGCGCGCGCTGTTCGTGGGCGGCACGGCGTTCTACCTGAAGGTGCTGACGCACGGCCTGTTCGAGGGCCCGCCGGCCGACCTCGCGCTGCGCGCACGGCTCGAGGCCGAGCTGGCCGCGACGAGCGCCGTCGCGTTGCACGAGCGCCTCGCCGCCGTCGACCCGCAGAGCGCCGCGCGGCTGCACGCCAACGACACGCGCCGCGTGCTGCGCGCGCTCGAGGTGCACGCGCAGACCGGCCGCGCGCTGAGCGACTGGCAGCGCCAGTGGGGCTGGCACGGCGGCCGCGCGCCCGCAGCCGCGCCGGCTGGTCGGCGTGGGGCACGCGACGGCGGACCTCGACGCGCGCATCCGCGCGCGCGCCGCGGCGATGCTCGACGCGGGCTGGGCGGAGGAGGCGCTGGCCGTGCGCGCGGGCTGCGGCTTCGGCGAGACGGCCGCGCAGGCGCTCGGCTACGCGCAGGTGCTGCGCCTGGCCGATGGCGAGCTCGACCGCGAGGCGTGCCTCGACGAGATCGTGCTGCGCACGCGCCAGTTCGCGCGCAAGCAACGCACGTGGTACCGCAAGTTCGACGACATCGTCTGGCTCGCGCCCGGCGCCGCGCACGAGCAGCGCGTGCGGGCCGCGCTCGACGCCTTCGGCTGGAGCTGAGCGCGACGGTTCGCGAGAACGCGCGAGGCCCCGCCGTCCGGGGGACGGCGGGGCCTCGCTGTGCGGGGAGCGCGCGCGGTCAGTTCTTGCGCTCTTGGCAGCAGACCTGGGCCTGGCAGCCCTCGCCGTGCTTGGACTCCTTCATCAGCGCGACGTCGAGGAACGAGGCCGTCACGACGCGCATCGGCTCGAAGGTCACCGAGAGGCCCTCGACGAACTCTTCCTTGCCGCCGGGCGACAGCGTCGCGATGACGGAGTCGACCGGGACCGGGACGAAGGCGCCGGCGCCGAAGAGGCACGCGCCGATGACCATCGACTCGACGTGGAAGTAGTTGACCGGGTTCGGCAGCGGGCTGTGCAGCGGACGCGGCTTGTAGTAGTCCGGGTCGTCGGGCTGGAACGGGTTGTCCGGGTTCCAGTTGAGCAGGTGGCGCTGCATCGTCTTCGCGATGTGGAGCTTGTTCTCCCACTGGTAGTCCAGGTACTCGCCGTCGGTGTCCGGGTCGTAGCCGAGGAGCACGCGCGACATCTGCGGGGCGACGGACCGGGAGCTCCAGTGTTCGTGGGCGGCGCTGGGGCTGGAGACGCAGCTCGTGACGAGCAGGGCGGCGGCGCCGGCGCAGGCGAGGGAGGAGATCTTCATGAAGACGGGACGGGGGGTCGGGGAGGGGTCGCCGCGCGGGGCGACCTCGCGCGGGAGAGTCTCCGGAGCGTCCGGGCCCGTGTCCAGGGCCGGCCGGGGACTTCCGCGCGGGGCGACAGTCTAGAGGGCGTCGGAGGGTGGATCCAGCCCCGGGGGGAGGCGTTAGGATCCAGGGACCTTGGGGGAGCGACTCGAGAGGCGGGGGGGGCGAGGGGGTGTCGGCCGGAGCCGGTCGGGGCGCCGTCGCAGCTCCTACCCGCCGCGGCGCGCCGGTAACCGCCCGGGCGCGCGCTCTCGGGGCGCGCGGAGGGCGCCGTGAGCCCCGCGCGCCGCCGGATCGGCCTCTACGGGGGCTCCTTCGACCCGCCGCACCTCGGCCACCTGCACGTCGCGCGCGCGGCCCGCACGGCCTTCGAGCTCGACGAGCTGCGCTTCGTCCCGGCCGCCCGGCCCCCGCACAAGCAGGGTCGCGTGCTGGCGCCCGCCGCCGACCGCGTGGCGATGCTCGAGCTGGCGCTCGGCGAGCTCGAGCGCGAGGCCCCCGGCGGCTGGTCGGTCGACGCGCGCGAGCTCCGCCGCGAGGGACCGAGCTACACGATCCGGAGCGTCGACGAAGTGCTCGCCGAGGAGGGCGGACCCGAGCGCGTCGAGCTCTTCGTCGTGCTCGGCAGCGACAACCTGCGCGGGCTCGAGCGCTGGTACGAGGTGGAGCGCATGCTCGCGCTCGCTCGGCCCGTCGTCGTGGTGCGCGACGGCGCCGACCCGACGGCGCTGCTGGCGGAGCTCGACGCGCGCTTGTCCCCGGCCGCGATGGCGCGCCTGCGCGCGGGCCTGCTGGCGTTGCCGCCCGTGCCGGCGAGCTCGACCGAGGTGCGCCGCGGCGAGACGCTCGAGCGCATGCCCGCGGCGGTACGCGCGTACGTCGACGCGCACGGGCTCTACGCGGAGGGCGCGTGATGGACGACATCCTGATCGTCCTGCTTCCGCTTGCGTTCGGCGCCGTCGTCGCCGCGCTCGCGGCGCTGGGGCTCGCGCGACGCGCGCGCGCGCGCGGCCGCGGCGACGCGCCGAGCGGCGCGCCGACGCGGCGCGCAAGCTGCAGCGCGTGCCGGTGCCCGCGGTGGGCGGCCCTCGCGATCGCGCTCGGGTGGGGCGCGACGCTCGCGGCGTACGGGGCGTACCTCTTCGCCTACCTGCGCGTCGAGGTCGCGTTCGACCCCGACCCGTTCCCGTGGCCGCTCGCGCCCTGGGTCCTCGGCCCGGGCGCGGCCTTCGCGGTGGCCGGCGTCGTCGGCTGGCTCGACGACGCGCGCCCCGGCGGTCTGCGCCCGCTGCCCAAGCTCGCCGGCCAGCTCGTCGCGGGCGCGCTGCTCGCCACGCCGTTCCTGCTCTCGGCCGAGGGCGGCGCGTCGGCCGGCGAGTGGGCCCTCGGGCTCACCGCGGGCGCGTTGGCCTCGGCCTTCGCGTGCAACGTCGTGAACACCTTCGACAACGCCGACGGTGCGGCCGCGACGGTGGGCGGCTGCGGGCTCTTCCTGGGCGGCTTTCTCGGCGGCCCGGTCGTCGGCATCGCGTTGCTGCAGCTCACCGTGCGGCGCGGGCCGGGGCGCGACGCGGTGGTCTACCTCGGCGACTGCGGCGCGCACCTCGTCGCGCTGGCGCTGCTGGTCTCGCCCGGCGGCTGGGGCGCCTTCGCGCTGCCCGCGCTCGACCTCGCGCGCGTGACCGTGGAGCGCGTGCGCGCCGGGCAGCGGCCCTGGGTCGGGGACCGCCGCCACCTCGCGCACCGCCTGCAGCGCCGCGGGCTCGCGCCGGCACCGGTCGCCGCCGTGCTGCTCGTCGTCGCGCTGCCGGCGCTGCTGCGACCCGACGCGCTCGGGCTGAGCGGGACCGCGGCCCTGTTCCTCGCGTGCGTGCTGGCCACGCGCGAAGTTGCCGGGCCCCCGCCTTGCCCCGGCGAGAACGCGCCGGGATAATCCTCCGCTCGATTCACGACCGGGCCCCCCCGCGCCCGCGCCCCGCCGCCGTGACCTACCCCCGCACCGCCGTCATCTCCGACCTGCACGGGAACATGCCCGCGCTGGAGGTCTGCCTCGCCGACGCGCGCGAGCGCGGCGTGACGCGCGTCGTCTGCTGCGGCGACGTGGTGGGCTACGGCGCTCAGCCGCGCGAGGCGCTCGACCTCGTGATGCGGCTGTGCGTGCCCGCGGCGAGCTGGCCGGACGGCGCGCCGCTCGCGCCGGGCCTGTGCCTGCGCGGCAACCACGAGGAAGCCCTGCTCTCGAGCGCCGAGGACTTCAACCCGAAGGCGCGCGCGGCCATCGACTGGACGCGCCAGGAGATCAGCGAGGGCGGCGGGCGCGAGCGCGGCTACGACTACTGGGACTTCCTCGGCGATCTCCTGCCGGCCCAGGTCGACGACGTGGCGATGTTCGCGCACGGCAGCCCGCGCGAGCCGGTGCGCGAGTACCTCCTGCCGCGCGACATCACCGACCCGGCCAAGATGCGCGGCTGCTTCGAGGCCATGCGCCGCGACGTGTGCTTCGTCGGTCACAGCCACGTGGCGGCCGTCTACTACGAGGACGGGCGCCTGTACCAGCCCAAGGACACCGAGGGGCCGTACTCGCTCGACCTCGGCCCCGGCCGCCGCGCGATCGTCAACGTGGGCTCGGTGGGGCAGCCGCGCGACGGCGACCCGCGCCTCTCGTACGTGATCTTCGACGGCGCGACGGTGCAGTTCGTGCGCCTCGACTACGACCACGAGGCCGCGGCCGCGCGCATCCGCGCCGTGCCCGACCTGCCCGACTACCTCGCGGACCGCCTCGCCCAGGGCCGCTGACCGCCGCCCCCTGCCCTCGACCCGCCAAGCCGCGTGGAAAAGCGCTTCATCACGGCCCTGCTGCTCTCCTTCCTGGTCCTCCTGACCTGGAACACCTGCGCCCCGCGGCCGCCCAAGCCGGCCGACCAGGCCGCGACCACGGAGGTCGACGCGGGCAGCGCGGCGCCGAAGTTCGACACCGAGCGCGCGCTCGTCTCCGAGCGCCTGGCCGAGGCGAGCGAGCGCGAGCTCAGCGTGCGCCTGGGTACGCCCGGCGAGCCGGGCAGCTACCTCGCGACCTTCACCAACCGCGGCGCGCGCCTGCTGTCGCTGCGCCTGGGCGACTACTTCGTCGCGCGCGACCTCGACGACGCCGAGCGCGCGGACACCGAGCGCTGGGTCGAGGTGCTCTCGTCGGTCGAGTCGGACGGCGGCCGCACCGGCTCGCTCGCGTGGAGCGGCGGGCCCTCGTCGCGCGCGCTGCTGACCGAGCCGCTCGAGGACGCGCTCTGGCAGGCGCGCGAGCTCGAGGGCGGCGGCGTCGAGTTCACCTACGCGCCCGGCACGGGCGTCGTGTTCACCAAGCGCGTCACGCCGGTCCCCGGCGAGCACGAGCTCGACGTCGAGCTCGGCATCGAGAACGTCGCCGCGCCCGAGGCCGTCGGCCTGGTGCAGTTCCGCTTCACGCCGGCCGACGTCGTGCGGCCCAACGGCGACGAGCGCTTCTACCAGGAGCCGCAGGCGCTGGCCGTGTGGCGCACCGACGAAGGCGAGCTCGACTTCGTCAGCGAGCGCAAGGACCTCAAGGGCCGCAAGCCGGTGGGGCCGCTGGTCAAGCCCGACCGCTCGGTGCTGTCGTACGCCGGCGCGCACAACAAGTTCTTCGCGGCGCTGCTCGAGCCGAGCGACGACTTCGCGGCGGCCGCGGTGCTCGGCGCCGAGTACCGCCGTGTGCGCGACGCCGCCTGGCCGACCGAGCACCCCGACGACGCCGAGGAGGCCTTCCGCTACGTCGTCTGCGACCTGGCGCTGCGCCAGGCGGTGCCGGCCGTCGGCGAGCGCAGCGCCCTGCGCTACCGGCTCTACGCCGGACCGAAGCAGGCCGGGCAGCTCGAGGAGGCCAACCCGGCCTTCCTGAAGCTGCGCGACCACGACATCGGCATGTTCTCGGGCGTCGCGAAGATCATCACCGCGATCCTGGGCTTCTACCACGGCCTCGTGGGCAACTGGGGCTGGGCGATCATCCTGATGACGCTCACGGTGCGCGGGCTGCTCTTCCCGCTCAACCGCCGCTCGCAGACGGCGATGGCGCGCTACGCCAAGAAGATGAAGCGCGTCCAGCCGCTGCTCGACGCGAACAAGCAGAAGTACGAGAAGGACCCCAAGAAGCAGCGCGAGGAGCAGGCGCGCATCATGCAGGAGGAGGGCGCCTTCCCGCCCGTCGGCGGCTGCCTGCCGATGTTCCTGCAGATGCCGATCTTCATCGGCCTGTTCCAGGCGCTGCGCGTCGACTTCGACCTGCGTCACCAGCCGTTCGTGCTGTGGATGCGCGACCTGTCGCTGCCCGATCAGCTGCTGCGGCTCGACCTGAACACGGGGCTGCCGTTCCTCGGCACGATCGAGTACCTGAACCTCCTGCCGCTCCTGATGATCGGCCTGTGGATCACGCAGCAGAAGGTGATGCCGCAGCCGCAGAGCACGAGCCCGGACCAGGAGCGCACGAAGAAGATGATGATGGGCATGCAGATCTTCTTCGCGTTCCTGTTCTACAGCTACGCGTCGGGTCTCGCGCTCTACATGATCTGCAGCTCGTCGTTCGCCATCTTCGAGTCGCTCGTCATCAAGCGCGTGTGGCCGATCGACGACAGCGAGCAGGCCAAGAAGCCGCCGAGCAAGTTCCGCCAGCGCTTCGAGGCGATGCAGAAGGCGCAGCTCCAGCTCCAGAAGGAGAAGCAGCGCCAGGAAGAGCAGCGCAAGCAGCAGGAGCGCGAGCAGCGCGAGCGCCAGCGCAAGAAGCGCAAGTAGGGCGGCCGTGGGCGCGGGGGCGAGCGACACGATCGCGGCCATCGCGAGCCCCGCGGGGCCCGGGCGGCGCGGCATCGTGCGGCTC
>JACKHS010000013.1 GCA_020638875.1 Planctomycetota bacterium | reverse complement strand
CTCCTCGGCCTTCTGCGCCATCAGGCCGACGTTCGGCACCGAGCCCATCGTCGACGGGTCGTAGGCGCCGTGCGACTGGCAGTCCTCGATCACGGCCTGGTAGACCGGCGCGTAGCTGCTGTCGGGGATGACGGCCTTCGTCTCCTGGAGCGCGCCCTTCGCGTTCCACATCTGGCCGCCGTCGCGGATCATCGGCGGCATCGACGCGTCGATGATGACGTCGCTGGGCACGTGCAGGTTGGTGATGCCCTTGTCGGAGTTCACCATCGCGAGCGCGGGGCCCTCGGCGTAGCAGGCGGCGAGGCTCGCCTCGACCGCCTCGCGCTGGGCGGGCGTCGCGCCCTCGAGCCGCTTCAGCAGGTCGCCGATGCCGTTCTTGGCCTCGAATCCCAGCTCCTCGAGCAGCGCGCCGTGCTGCTGGAACAGCGGCGCGAAGAAGGCGCGCACCGCGTGCCCGAAGAGCACGGGGTCGGAGACCTTCATCATCGTGGCCTTGAGGTGCAGCGAGAAGAGCAGGCCGCTCTGCTTGGCGTCGGCGAGCTCGCGGCGCAGGAACGCGGCGAGCGCGGCGACGCTCATGTACGTCGCGTCGAGCACCTCGCCGGCCTGCAGCGCGAGGCCGTCCTTGAGCACGGTCGTCTTGCCGTCGGCGGCGACATGCTCGATGCGGCACGTCGTCGCGGCCGGCAGCGTGACCGAGCGCTCGTTGGAGAAGAAGTCGCCGCTCGACATCGTCGCGACGTGCGTGCGCGAGCCGGTCGGCCAGGCGCGCATGCGCGGCGGGTGCTTGCGCGCGTACTCCTTGACGGCCTTCGGCGCGCGGCGGTCGGAGTTGCCCTCGCGCAGCACCGGGTTGACCGCGCTGCCCTTGACCTTGTCGTAGCGCGCCTTCGCGTCGCGCTGCTCGTCCGTCGTCGGCTCGTCGACGTAGTCGGGCAGGTCGTAACCCTTCGCGCGCAGCTCGGCGATCGCGGCCTGCATCTGCGGCACGGAGGCGCTGACGTTGGGCAGCTTGATGATGTTGGCCTCGGGCGTCTTCGCCAGCTCGCCGAGCTCCGCGAGCGCGTCGGGTACGCGCTGCTCGGCGGTGAGGCGCTCGGGGAAGCTCGCCAGGATGCGCCCGGCCAGCGAGATGTCGCGCAGCTCGACCGCGACGCCGGCCGCGTCCGCGAACGCGCGCAGGATCGGCAGGAAGGAGCGCGTGGCGAGGGCGGGAGCCTCGTCGGTGTGGGTGTAGAGGATCGCGGGTGAGGGGCTCATGGCGCGCGGAAGCGAGGGTTCGGGGGCGTTCGGGGGCGAATGGTCTACCACATCCGCGCCGCCGACCGCACTACGCCGACGCGCGCAGGCGCTACTCGAGCCGCAGGTCGCGCAGCGGGACGCGCTGGAAGACGAGGTAGCCCTGGGAGGACTCGTAGAGCACGCCGAGGGTCGCCGCGTCGATCTGGGCGAGGCTGGAGTACATGCCGCCCAGCGCGTCGAG
This sequence comes from Planctomycetota bacterium, assembly GCA_020638875.1. Taxonomy (GTDB): domain Bacteria; phylum Planctomycetota; class UBA1135; order UBA1135; genus DUCM01. The sequence goes on along the minus strand of JACKHS010000013.1, from coordinate 102,882 downwards.
CTCGACGGCGCGCGGCGCGGCCGTGACGAGGCCCTCGGGCGTCACCTCGAAGTCCGGCTGCCACGTGCGGCCGTCGTCGACGCTGGCCTTCAGCGTCAGGTGCCGCCGCGCGCGGCGGTCGGCGGGGTTCGAGAACACGAGCGCGCGCGCGCCGCTCGGCGTGGTGACGCGGAGCAAGCTCGCCATGCAGACCGGCTCGGGCAGGAGGTCGGCGCGGTGGTCCGTCGGGTGCACGCGCCACGTCGCGCCGAGGTCATTCGACACCGCGACCGCGCGACCGTTCGTCTCCGACTTGTCCTTGCGGTTGCGGTTGTCGCGCATGTTGAGCATCAGCGCGCCGTCCGCGAGCTCGACCACCGCGCACTCGGTCGTGTCGAGGCGCGCGGGGCCGCCGAGCGTCCAGGTCTCGCCGTGGTCGCGCGAGACCATCACGGTCGAGAAGGTGCGCTGCTCCGCGTCGCGGCCCTGCGCCGGCACGACGAGCGTGCCGTCCCCGGTCGTGATGCCGTTGCCCGGCGCGGGCGCGAGCAGGTACCACGCGGGATCCTTGAGCTCGACGGTCAGCAAACGCGGCGCGCTCCACGTCACGCCGTCGTCGTCGCTCGTCGTCACGACGAGCTGCGCGGTCTCGCGCGGCGTGAGGCCCGGCCCCGAGCCCTTCGGCCCGCCGTGCCACTGGTGGCTCCAGTCCTCGGAGTCGGCCGTGAGATCCGCGCGGAAGCGCCCCGCGTCGTCGCGCAAGCCGTGCATCCAGCAGCCGAAGACGAACACGCGGCCCGTCTCGTCGTCGACGAGCACGCACGCGTCCGACACGCCGTTGAAGCGCTCGGGCAGGCCGCCGTGCTCACCCATGTCGAGCACGACGCGCATCGGCTCCCAGCTCGCGCCGCCGTCGGTCGAGCGCGAGAGGCCGATGTCGATGTCGCCCTGCAGGTCGCGCTGGCCGTCGCGGCGCACGTCGTAGATCGCGAGCAGCGCGCCGGCCTTCGTCCTCGCGAGCCCGGGGATGCGGTAGCCCTCGGAGCCGTCGTCGCCGCGGTGGCGCAGCCGCAACGCGACGCGGTGGCCGACGAGCTCCCAGAGCTCGGGGATGGAGTACCGCTGCGAGAGGTCCTCGCCGCGGACGCGCGCGCGCTCGAGCTCCCAGTCCTCGGGGGCTCGGTCGAGGCGATGCGTCTCCCCCGCGATCGTTAGCGCCTGGACCCGCAGCCGGACGCGAGCGTCCAGGGGCGTGCTCGGCGAGAGCTCGACGAGCAGCCAGGCACCGTGCGGCGCGCGCGCCTCGCCGACGTCACAGCGGAAGAGCCGCGTGCCCGTCGTCGCGAGCTCGCCGGCGTCGAAGGTCGCGAGCGGCGGGATCACCGAGAGCGGGACCTCCTCCAGCGGCAGCGCGCCGCGCGGCGCCTCGGCGTCGACGCCACCGTCCTCGCGCGCCGGCGCGAGCCACAGGCGCCGCACCCAGCCGCCGCAGTCGAGCTCGAGCTCCGCGGGCAGGGACTCGCCCGGCAGCTCCAGGCGCGCGAACGGGTTGCGCTCGCGGTTCACGAGCAGCGGCACGTTCACCGGCGTGACGGCGACGCGCGGCGGCGCGTCCTGCGCGGGCGCGAGGCCGAGCGCGAGCGCGAGCGCGACGAGCGCCGCCCTCACGCCACCGGCACCTCGTGGAACTGCGCCGCGTGCAGGCGCGCGTACGCCCCGCCGCGCGCGAGCAGCTCCTCGTGCGTGCCGAGCTCCACCAGGCGGCCGCCGTCGAGTACGGCGATGCGGTCCGCGCTGCGGATCGTCGAGAGACGGTGCGCGATGACGACCACCGTGCGACCGCGCATCAGCTCCTCGAGCGCGGCGTGCACCTGCTGCTCGGTCTCGGTGTCGAGCGCGCTGGTCGCCTCGTCGAGCAGGAGCAGCGGCGCGCCCTTCAGGAGCGCGCGCGCGATCGTGATGCGCTGGCGCTGACCACCGGACAGGCGCGCGCCCATGTCGGCGACGTCGGTCGCGTAGCCCTGCGGCAGGCCCTCGATGAACTCGTGGATGCCGGCGGCGCGTGCGGCGGCCTCGACCTCGGCCTGCGTGGCGCCCGGCTTGCCGTAGCCGATGTTCTCCGCGACGGTCGCGTGGAAGAGGAACGGCGTCTGGCTGACCATCGCGAACTGCGCGGTCCACGAGTCGAGCGTCAGGTCGCGCAGGTCGTGGCCGTCCACGGTGACGCGGCCGGCGACGGGGTCGCGGAAGCGCGCGATCAGGTCGACGAGCGTCGACTTGCCCGCGCCCGACGCGCCGACGAGCGCCAGCGTCTCGCCCGGGCGGAGGTCGAGGGTCACGTCGGAGAGCGCGTGGCCGTCGCCCTCGGGGTAGGCGAAGGAGACGGCCTCGAGGCGCAGGCCGCTGCCGAGCCCGCCGAGCGTGACCGCGCCGGGGCGCTCGACGAGGTCGACGGGCTCGTCGAGCAGCGCTTGCAGGCGCTCCGACGCCCCCACCGACTCCTGCACGCGCGTCCACATGCGCGTCGTCTTCTTGATGTTCGTGTAGACGTTCGCGACGAGCACGAACCACGCCACCATGCCGCCGCCGACCTGGAAGCCGCCGACCTGGTTCACGGTCAGGTACCCGATGCCGACGACGAGCATGCCGAGCCCCGCGTGCGTGAAGAGGATCGTCCAGGCGTTCGTCGCCGCGATCGCGCGCACCATCTTCATGGTGGAGCGCACGTACTCCTCGTTGACCCTGCGGAAGCTCTCGAGCTCGCGCTCCTCGGCGCGGAAGGCCTTGACGGTGCGGATGCCCTGGAACATCTGCGAGAGCACCTGCACCGACGAGCCGAGCTTGGTGAGGCTCTTGCTCGAGCCCTTGCGCACCTTCTTGCCGAGCAGCGAGACCGGGATCACGACGGTCGGCAGGCCGATCACCATGACGAGCGTCGCCATCGGCGCGACGACCGCGGCCATCAGCAGCGAGGCCACGGCGAGCATCGGCTCGAGCACGAGGTTGCGCGCGGCGTCGTTCAGCACGAGCAGCGTGTTGTTCACGTCCGCGCTGATGCGGCTCAAGAGGTCGCCCAGGTGCCGGCTGTCGTGGTACTTCAGCGACAGCCGCACGAGGTGCCGCGCCAGCCGCATGCGCAGGTCGACGACCATGCGCAGCGCGATCTTGCGCGAGACCCAGGTGAAGGCGTACTGGCACAGACCGCTGACGATCGCGATGACGAGCACCGCCCCGGCGACGCGCCAGAGCACCTCCAGGCGCTGCGCGTCCGTGGGATGCTCGGGCACGCCGAGCAGGAGCTCCATCATCCGCTCGCGCGCCGCCTCGATGGCCTGGAAGGGCCCGCCGGGCTCCGCCGCGGCCTCCGCCGTCTTCGTCGCGGACTCGGACCCGGCGCCGCTGTCGAACAGCATGTTCCAGGTCGGCTCGAGCAGCAGGAACACCGAGCGCTCGCCGAGCGCCGCGAAGAAGCCCAGCACGCACACCAGCACGAGCCCCCACGCGTGCTCGCGGGCGTGGGAGCGCAGGAGGAGCCAGGTGGTCTTGACGTCGGCGCGCATGGAGCGCGAATGATCGGGGACGGCGCCGCCGCGTGTCCAGCGCGCCGCGCCGGTTCGTGCGCGCGCGCCTCCCCGGAACGCAGCGAGCGGAGCCGGCGCGTGGCCGACTCCGCTCGCGTGGAGGGTGCGCTGGGCGCCTACTTACCGGCGCCTACTTGCCCTGGGCCGCGTCGAGCGCCTCGTGGGCGTAATCGATGAAGCTGATGCGGTACCAGTCGTCGCGCAGGAGCTGCAGGTGGTTCTCGTCGTTGACGTTCAGCGGACGCGTCGGGGGCGTGCGGTTGAGGACCTTCGTCAGGTAGTAGCCGAAGGGGCCCTTGAAGGGGCCGGCCACCGTGCCCATCGGCTGGTCGAAGAAGATCTCGTCCGTGATGAGCTTGCCGCGCAGGAAGTAGACGTAGGCGGACTCGCTCATCAGCGAGCGCAGGTCGTTGCGCGTGCGGTCACCGAAGCGGCCGAGCTGCTTGTAGGCGACGGCCGACTGACGGCCCACTTCCGGCGGCGGCGGGTCCCAGAAGTCGCAGTTGTTGTCGATGAGCTTCGACCAGAAGGCGTGGGGCTCCTCGACCTCCACCTCCGGCGTGTACTCCTGCCCGCTGGCGGCGGCCTCTTGGCGCTTCTTGCGGTAGTCGGCGTACGCGGCCGCGTTCTTCTCGATCTCCGACTTCAGCCACTCGGCCTTCTTCTGTGCGTCGGCCCAGCCGTTCTTCTTCCAGGCGTAGTTGCCGAAGTCGAAGGCACTGACGAGCAGCACCTCGGCGTCGACCTTGCCCAGGCCCATGACCTGGTTGGCGTGGTCGAGGTGCGCGCGCAGCACGGCCGGCAGGCCGCCCTCGGCGGGCGTCTCGAGCAGCGGCTGGACGGAGAGCTTGTAGGACTCGAGCAGCGGCACGTAGTCGGCGTAGGCCTCGACCGAGGGGAACTGGTGCGCCCCCACGGCGATGGTGCCGAGGTTGAACATGTCGCTGGTGAAGCCGGACTTGATCTCCTCGAGCTTCGCGGCGGCTTCCTCGTCGCTCATCAGCTTGTTCTCGGCGGCCAGGCGCTGGCGCGTGGCCTCGATCAGCGTGAGGAAGTCGCGCGCGTCGGCGATCTCCACGTCGGTGATCGTGTCGCCGACCATGTTCCACATGTCCGCGGTGGTCAGCGACAGCTCGGGCGTGCCGTCACCGTCGAAGTCCATCGTGCAGATCAGGTCCGCCGGCAGCCCCTCGACCGCGGTCTTCGTGTCGACGACCTTGTAGACGGTGTCGCGCACGATCTGGCGCAGGATCGAGCGGTACATGCTGTCCTCGGCCGGCATCTCCGGCTCGGGGCCGGCTTGCTCGTCCCCCGCCTCGACCTTCTGCTTCCACAGCGCGAGCTCGGTCTCGTAGTGGAGCTTGCGGCGCTCGTAGCTCTGCTGGAAGTCGTTGATCAGGATGTCGCCGGCTTCCTGGCGCAGGGCCTCGAAGGTCAGCGCCGGCCACTGCGACGGATCGTCCGGCACGAAGACCTTGTCGAACTGGATCTCCTGGCGCAGCTCGCGGCGGTACCAGTCCACCGAGCGGTAGGCGCGCGAGATCTCCGTCTCCACCTTCAGGCCCGTCGTCTCCTCGGGGTACTTCTGCTGGAACTCGGCGATCTTGCGGTCGTAGACCTTCTGGAACTCCTCGTCGGAGACCTCGAAGCTCGCCGGGTCGACGGGCTGCGGCTTGGGGCCGGCGTCCGCGCCGGAGGCGGTGATCGCCTCCCAGTTGGCCAGCTCGTCCGCGTACCCGTTCACGCGCCGCGCGATCTCGTCCTGGATCAGCGCGTTGATGCGGTGGTACTCGAGCGCGGGCCGCGCGGGCCCGTAGATGAGGAAGCGCTGGATCTGGGTCTCGGGGATCTCGACGCTGCCGACGTGGATCGGGCCGCCGAGGTCGGGAGCGGAGCCCTCTTGCGGCGCCGCGCTGAGCGCCGAGGTCAGCACGAGGCCGGCCAGGAGGTAGGGAAGTCGCATGAGAGAGGAGGGTTGGTGGTCGAGCGCGGCGGAGGGGGAGCCGTGCGAGGCTCGAGCGCGCGGGGTCCGCGGCCGCAGGGGCGGCGCGCGGGGCGAAGAGCCTACGGGGGCCCTCTCGCGACGATGAGACGGAGGGACGAGTTTTTTCGAGAGGCGACGGTCGGCCCCTTGAGGACCGTTCCGGGGCCTCCCAGGATCGCTCCCGCGGCCGCCGGAGGGCCGCGCCGGGGGCCCCCCGATAGCCCAGGGACGCGACTCCCCGCTATCCTGGCCGCCCCGCCGCGCGCAGACCCCCCGGCGGTCCCTGCTCGATGGATGCCTATCCCACCCGGACCGTCGCCTACGCGTGCGAGCTGTTCCACGCGCCCCACCAGCCCCCGACCGAGGCGATCCAGAAGCTCCACAACCGCTACTTCGAGGACGGCAACCCGCCCTACTCGTCGTTCGCGGTGACGCCCGTCGGGCCGGTGCTCGCCAACCCGCTGATGCGCCCCGGCGCGCTCTCGCAGGTGGCCTTCCTCGCCGACCGCATCCAGTTCCGCGAGGAGCTGGGCAGCCTGACCTGCGAGGACTTCAGCGCGCGCGTGGCGCGCATCGCCGTGGACGCGGCGCGCGCGACGGGCCTGGGCATGTACGCGGTGCAGCAGGTCACCATCCGCTCGCTCATCAGCCCGCGGCACTGGCGCCAGTCGGACGAGTTCATGCGCGACGCGCTGTTCGGCTTCGGCGACACGATGGAGGCCTTCGACAAGGCCGCGCAGATCTACGGGCTGCGGCTCGTCTTCCCGCCGACGCCCGACTCGCCCACCACGAACACCCTGCGCATCGAGAACTTCGCGCAGGACCCGCGCTCGCTGTTCCTCGAGAACCAGGCCTCCTACGGCGCCCAGGTCGTGAACGAGGGCCTGCGCGACCTCGCGCCCAACGTGCTCACGGCCTACGAGTTCCTGGTCGACCAGGCGCAGGCCTTCGTCGAGGCCTTCGACCACCGCATCGAGGAGTAGCGCGCGAAACCCCGCGCCGCCTCCGTGGTATCCCGAGCATGAAGCGCACCTCCCTGGCGCGGCGCCTGGCGCCCCTCGTGCTGCTGCTCGGCGCCTGCGACGCCGCGACGCCGCCCGCGCCGTCGTGGCCCGCGGGCACCGTGCTGGCGGTGGACGGCGAGCCCGTGCGCGCGGAGCAGGTCGAGCGCCACCTCGAGGCCATGGGGCGCCTCGACCCGGCCTACGCCGCGGACTACCGCCGCCGCTGGGTGCTGACCGAGGTGGTGCTGCCGCTCGCCTACGGGCGCGCGCGCGCGGAGGCCTCCGCGCGCGAGGCGGCCCGCCGCGCGGCCGAGGCCTACGTGGCCGAGGGCGGGCAGGACGCCGTCGCCGGGCCGCCCGAGCCGCCGCTCGCCGGCACGTGGAAGACGCTCGGCCTCGACCTGTGGCTCGAGGTCCAAGGGCTCGAGCCGGGCCAGTCCACCGGCGTCGTCGAGCTGCCCGGCCGCTTCGTCGTCGCCGAGCTGCTCGCGCGCGACGGCGACGCGTACGGCGGCCGCGAGCGCTTCGAGCTGCGCCTGCACGCGTTCCCGTACGTCGCCGAGCCGGCCGCCCTCGCCACGGCGCTGCTCGAGGCCGACCTCGTGATCGTCGATCCCGCCTGGGAGGAGCTGGTCCCGGGGTTCTGGAAGTACCACATGCAAGGAGACTCGTGAGATGAAGGTCCCCACCGCCGCGCTCACCGCCCTGACGCTCGTCGCCGGCCTGGCCGTCGGCGCGCCCCGCCTCGCGCAGGATCCGCCGCCGCCCGCGCCGGAGGCAGCGCCCGCCGGCAAGGAGGTCGAGCGCCTGAAGGCCTGGCCGGAGGTCGACAAGGAGACCGTCAAGGTCGACGTCGAGCGCCTGCGCGTCGCGCGCACCGACGAGATGGCCGAGCAGGCCGATCAGGCGCTGCGCGCCGCGGGTCCGGGCGTGGTGCCCTACCTGCTGCCGAAGTACGGCCGCGAGAAGGACGAGGCCGCGCTCGAGCGCATGGTCGACGTGCTGAACGCCGTGACCGACGCGCGCTGCACGCGCCTGCTGGCCGAGTCGTTCGAGGACAAGGAGCTCGCGACGCGCGTGTGGGCGCTGCGCCGGGTGGCGCTGTTCCCCGACGCCGGCGTGCGCAAGCCGGCCGAGAAGGCCCTCGCGAGCGTGCAGAAGCGCAAGCGCGACCAGGACAAGGAGGAGGTCTTCGCGGCCGCGCTGTGCTGCGCGTCGGCGGGCTCCTTCGAGGGCTTCCAGGTGGTCTTCGAGCGCGCGCAGAAGGACTGGGGCGACGAGGGCGCCGCGATCCACACCGCGCTGACCGCGCTGCGCAGCAAGGAAGCGACCGAGCGCGTGGCGCCGCTGCTCTCGGAGGGCTCGCGCGCCGCGAAGGTCGCCGGGCTGCGCCTCCTGGCCGCGTGCGGCGAGCTCGAGACGGCCAAGCCGCTCGTGCGCCCGTTCCTCGACGACAACGACAACAGCCTGCGCGTCGCGGCGATCAACGCCCTGCGCGGCATCGTCGACGGCGACCCGCCGCTCGACAAGCTGAGCGTGTTCGAGGCCATCGAACGCGCCAACAAGTGGAAGGCCCGCCTCTGAGCGCCCGATGATCCGCCCCCAGCGTCTCCCCCAACGCCTGGCCCCCGTCCTGCGGTTCGGCCTCGTCCTCGGCCTCGTCGCGCTCTCCGCGACGGGCGCCGCCGCGCAGAAGAAGGGCAAGGACGTGCCCTTCAACGACCCGAGCCTCGACCCCTACACGCACGGCGACCCCGAGGTGTGGAAGCAGGCCGGCATCGCGTCCATGGGCGGCTTCGAGTTCGGCAAGACCGACACGGCCGCGGTGGACGACTTCATGGCCACCGACGAGATCTACTGGCTCGAGACGGCCCACTTCGAGATCGGCTTCGCGCTCGGGCCGTACAAGGTCCCGCAGAAGCAGAAGAAGCAGTTCTTCGACGAGCTGACGCGGCTCGCCGAGAAGCTGCCCGAGGTCGATCCGAAGGCGAAGGTGCTCGATCCGTGGCTGCGGCTGCACCTGTACGGGCAGCGGCTCGAGGACCTCTACACCGAGTTCCAGGACGAGATCGTCGACCTGAAGGACGCGAAGTTCCCCGACGGCAAGACGCTCTGGGACGGCCAGGGGCCGTACATGGGCGAGGGCCCCTACCTCGGCCAGAAGGGCAAGTACGAGGTGCTGATCCTGCCCAGCCAGGCCTCGTCGGTCGCGTTCCTGACCGAGCACTTCGGCCTGACGATCAAGCGCACGCAGCGCTGGAACGTCGTCGACCGCGACTCGATCACGGTCACGATCCACATCCAGCAGGGCTTCCTGAAGGACGACCTCGCGCTGCACGCGCACCTCGCCTTCAACATGGCCCACAACCTCTACGACGGGCTCAAGCACTACAACTACGACACGCCCATCTGGCTGCACGAGGGCCTCGCGCACTCGATGGAGCGCCGCATCAACCCCAAGTTCAACTCGTTCGACGGCGCCGAGGGCTCGGTGCCCGAGATGACGCGCGAGGACGACTGGAAGGGCGAGGTGCTGAAGATCGTGCGCTCGGGCAAGCAGGCGCGCATGGCCTCGCTGATCCGCCTCAAGGGCTACGGCGACATCGACCTGCCGATGCACTACGTGACGTGGTCGATGATCGAGTTCCTGCGCCAGACCAAGCCGAAGGAGTTCGCCGCCTTCCTGGTGGCCCTCAAGACGCGCCGCAACTCCGCCAACCTCCCGGACGGCTCGAACATGGACGAGGCGCACCGCGAGCTGTTCCAGCAGCACCTCGGCATGAGCTACCTCGAGTTCGACCAGGCCTGGGCCGCCTGGGTGCTGGCGGACGTCTGAGCCCGGCGCGCGCGCTCGCCCGCCTCGGTGAAAAAGCCTCGAAGCGGCCCTGAGGCCCCCCCGGCGGCCGGTCGATAGGTCCCGACCGGCCGGCTTTGGGCCCACACGGGGCCCGGCGCGGTGATACTATTCCGTTCACGGAAGAGTCCCACCCAGGCCGGAGGCCACCTCCAAGACCGCTGGCGGCCATCCCCCCATGACCCAAGCCAAGAAGCGCATCGTCCTCTTCCTGCCGCACCGGGCTGACCCCGGGCAGGGCGTCCGCGTGAGCGCCGACCTGCTGCCGCTCGAGCTGCTGCAGATCGCCGGGTTCCCGGACCGCGAGGGCTACGAGGTGGTGATCGTGGACGCGATGGTCCACGAGGACTACCTGGCGCGCCTGATGGAGCTCTGCGACGGCGCGCTGTGCTTCGGCAGCTCGTGCATCCTGGGCTTCCAGGTCACGCACGGCGCGCAGGTCGCGCGGGCGGTGCGCGAGCGCTTCCCCGAGCTCCCGATGCTCTGGGGCGGCTGGTTCCCCAGCGTGCTGCCCGAGCAGTACTTCGCCGAGGGCATCGCCGACGCGGTGTGCCTGGGCCAGGGCGAGCTGACGTTCTGGGAGGTCGTGCAGGCGCTCGACAGCGGCACGGACCTGGCCGAGGTGCCGGGCCTGGTCGTCGAGCGCGACGGCAAGCCGTACTACACGCCCCACCGTCCGGTGGTCGGCTTCGACCAGATCCCGGACGTGCCGTGGCACCTGATCGACTTCGAGGAGTACGTCCGGCTGCAGAACGACACCTCCAACCGCTGGAAGGTGCGCCACAAGTACGCCGACCCGTGGGACTGGAAGCCCGGCACCGAGCAGCGCGGCTTCAGCTACTACTCGAGCTTCGGCTGCCCCGAGCCCTGCACCTTCTGCTGCAGCCCCGAGGTCACCTCGCGGCGCTGGAAGGCGATCCCGGGCGGCCTCCTGGCCGAGCGCGTGCTCGAGTGCCACGACCGCTTCAAGTTCAACATCCTGCGCTTCCAGGACGCCAACTTCGGCGTGCACGAGAAGCGCTCGAACGAGTTCACGCAGGGCTTGATCGACGCGGGCTCGCCGTTCTGGTGGAACGGCACCTACGAGATCGAGACGATCGCGCGCTACAAGGACGAGTCGCTCGACCGCCTGGCCGCGTCGCGCTTCCACATGGCCGCCCTCGGCGCCGAGGCCGGCAGCGAGGAGCAGCAGACGAAGATCAAGAAGAAGATCGACATCCGCAAGAACCTCGTCCCCGCGCTCGAGCGCCTCAACGCGCGCGGCATCCAGACGGGCGTCTCGTGGATCATCGGCTACCCGGGCGAGACCGAGCAGTCGATGAACGACACGATCACCGTCGCGGCGAAGATCAAGCACATGTTCCCCGGCTCGCCGAGCGACATCTTCCCGTTCCGCGCGATCCCCGGCACCGAGGACTACCGCACGGCCGTCGCGATGGGCTACCAGCCGCCGCGCACGCTCGACGAGTGGGGCTCCTGCCTCGAGTACAAGTACGAGATCAACGACACCGGCCTGCCCGAGGACGTCATCCGGCGCTGGAAGCGCTACGGCGTGACGTCGACGTTCTACGACGGCCTCGCGAAGGAGGGCGCGGGCGTCGTGCGCGACCTCATGCGCAAGATCTCGGGCTGGCGCCTGCGCCGCAACAACTTCACCTTCCCCATCGAGCAGAAGCTCTTCCACGGCTTCGTGCGCCTCTCGGGCAAGAAGACCCAGGAGGACGTGCTCAACGCCGATCGCACGCCGGGCGTCACCCCCAACGCGCCGGCCTGAGAGTCGCCGACCACGCTCACGCAGATGGCCTCCAAGAAGCTCGTCCTCTTCCTGCCGCACCGCGCCGACCCGGGCCGCGGCGAGATGTTCAGCGCCGACCTGCTGCCGCTGGAGCTGCTCCAGATCGCCAGCGGGCCCGTGGCCGACGGCTACGAGGTGGTGATGATCGACGCGATGGTCGAGCCCGACTACCTGAAGAAGGTGCTCGAGGCCTGCGACGGCGCGCTGCTCTTCGCGAGCTCGTGCATCCTCGGCTACCAGGTCTACGACGGCTACCTGGTCGCGAAGGCGGTCAAGGAGAAGTACCCGAACCTGCCCTGCATCTGGGGCGGCTGGTTCCCGAGCGTCACGCCGCAGATGTACCTCGACGGCGGCATCGCCGACGCGGTCTGCATCGGACAGGGCGAGCTGGCCTTCCGCGAGATCGTGCAGACGATCGCCAACGGCGGCGACCTCGCCGACGTGCCGGGCCTCGCGGTCAAGCGCGACGGCCGCATGATCTACACCGACCACCGGCCCGTCGTCGGCTTCGACCAGTTCGAGCCCGTGCCGTGGGGTCTGCTCGACTTCGAGAAGTACGCCGAGCTGCAGGTGAAGCCCACGCACCTCAAGGTGCGCCACCGCTTCCCGCTGCCCGGCCACTGGACGCCCGACAACCCGCCGCGCGCGTTCAGCTTCTTCTCGAGCTTCGGGTGCCCCGAGCCCTGCACGTTCTGCTGCAGCCCGCTGGTCACCGGCCGGCGCTGGAAGGCCATCCCGGGCAAGCAGCTCGCCGAGGAGATCGCCGAGCTCCAGCAGCGCTTCAAGTTCGACGTGCTGCGCTTCCAGGACGCCAACTTCGGCGTCGCCGAGAAGCGCACGCGCGAGTTCTGCCAGACGCTGGTCGACCTGAAGGTCCCGATCCACTGGAACGGCACGATCGAGATCGAGACGATCATGCGCTACGAGGAGTCGACGCTGGACCTGCTCCAGGACTCCAAGTGCCACCTGCTCTGGCTCGGCGCCGAGGCCGGCACCGCCGAGATGCAGGAGCGCATCAAGAAGCACATCAAGATCGAGCACATCCCGCAGGCCATCGGCGCGCTCGCCGACCGCGGGATCATCCCCGGAACGTTCTGGATCATCGGCTACCCGGGCGAGACGCGCGAGTCGATGGAGGCGACGCTCAAGCAGGCGGCGGCGGTGAAGTACGCGTACCCGCTCGCCGGCTCGGAGGTCTACCCCTTCCGCCCGATCCCCGGCACCGAGGACTTCGACGCGGCGGTCAAGCTCGGCTTCGAGCCGCCGACCGACTTCAAGACCTGGGGCGACTGCTTCGAGTACAAGTACAACTCGCAGAACACGCCCATCCCCGAGGACGTGCGCCACACCTGGCAGCGCTACAACAACACCGCCGCGATCTACGACGAGTACGTCAGCGAGGGCCCGCGCTGGATGCGCAAGAGCCTCTCGAAGATCGCCGGCTGGCGCCTGCAGCGCGGGGCCTACGGCTTCCCGATCGAGCAGAAGCTCTACGACCTCTACGTGCGCGCCACCGGCCAGACGCAGCCGGCGGCCGCCGATTGAGTCGCCGCGCGCTCGGGCGGTAGCCTGGGCGCGTGAGGATCCAGCTCGTCACGCCCGCGCCGCGCGGCTCGCGCGTCGGGAACCGCGTCACCGCGCTGCGCTGGGCGGCGCACCTGCGCGCGCTCGGCCACGCGCCGCGCGTACGCACCGCGCTCGACGACGCGCCGTGCGACCTCCTGGTGGCGATGCACGCGCTGCGCTCGGCCGACGCGGTGGAGGCCTCGAAGGTCGCGGCGCCCGACCGACCGGTGGTCGTGGTCCTGACCGGCACCGACGTCTACGGGCCCGCGCTGCACGAGCCGCGCACGCAGCGCTGCCTCGCGCTGGCCGACCGCATCGTCGTGCTGCAGGCGGGCGCGCGGGCCGAGCTCGGGCCGCAGCTCGCCGCGAAGGTCGCGCTCGTGCCGCAGTCCGCGCGCGCCCGGCCGCGCGGTGCGCCCGATCCCGACGCGTTCGAGGTGCTCGTCGTGGCGCACCTGCGGCCCGTGAAGGACCCGCTGCTCGCCGCGCGCGCGCGGCGCGGCGCCTGCCGGCCGACTCGCGCGTGCGCGTCGTGCTCGCGGGCGCCGCGCTCGACGAGGCCAGCGCGCGCGAGGCCCGCGCCGAGGAGGCCGCCAACCCGCGCTTCACCTGGCTCGGCCCGCTGCGCTTCGGCGCGACGCAGGCGCGCATGGCCGCCGCGCGCGTGCTGGCGATGACCTCGCGCGCCGAGGGCGGCCCGGCCGTCGTGAGCGAAGCCATCGCGGCCGGCCTGCCGGTGCTCGCCACGCGCATCCCCGGCGCGCGCAGCCTGCTCGGCGACGACTACCCGGGCCTCTTCGAGGTCGGGGACGAGGCCGCGCTCGCCGCGCTGCTGGCGCGTTGCGAGCGCGAGCCCGAGTTCCTCGCGGCGCTGCGCGCGGCCGTCGAGCGGCGCGCGGAAGAGGTGAGCCCGGCGCACGAGCGCGCGTGCATCGCCGCGCTGCTGGCGGACCTGGCGCACGCCTGACGCTCGGCCGAAGCGCGCGCAGATCGTCGCGCCTGCGCGCCCGGGCGCGCAGGCACCCGGCTACACTGCCGCCCGTGTTCGCCTCCGTCCCCGTCGCGTCGCCGCGCTGCTCGCCGCGCGCGCGCGCGCTGCTCGGCGCCTGCGGCGGCGCCGACGCGCCGGCGCTGCCCGCGAGCCGCGCCCTGCCGCTCACGCCGCTGGCCGCCGTGCCCGCGCCGGTGCCGCGCACCGCGCGCGTGCTGCGGCCCACCGACCCGGACGCGGCGTGGACCGTGGAGGGCGAGGAGCGCCACCTCATCGCGCCCGGCGAGGTCGACGACGAGACCTACCTGCTCGTCAAGGCGAACGCCCCGCGGCGCCTGGTCGTCCCCGGGCCGTTCCGCACCGACGAGCTCGATCGCGTCGAGGTCGGCGTGCGCATGCGGCGCCGCATGCAGGTGCGCGTCGTCGCGCTGAAGGACGGCGTCGCGCGCCAGGGCGGCACCGCGCGCTCGGTGGCGAGCTTCGAGCCGCAGGTGCTCGCCGTCGACCTGCCGCAGCTCGACGTGCTCGGCGAGAGCTTCGACGCCCTGGCGATCGAGTTCGCCGCCAGCACGGGCTCGGTGCTCGTGCACCACGTCGAGCTGGTGAAGGAGCCGCTCCCCAGCCGCTTCCCGCCGCCGGACGCCGCGCCGGTGCCGCTCAGCGTCGCGGACGACACGCGCGCGGCGTCGACGCTCGTGCCGACCACGCCGCGGGGGGGCAGCTTCCGCGCGTCGGCCGGCGACGTGCTGCGCTTCTCCTACGCGGTGCCCGCGGTCATCGAACCGCTGCTCGGCGAGGCCCGGCTCGCGCTGGCGGTGCGCGCCGCGGGCGGCGAGGTCACGCGCAGCCTGCCGCTCGCGCGCGCCGCACGCGGCGGGGCCTGGGGCGCCGTCGAGGTCGACCTCGGCGAGCTGGGCCTCACGACCGTCGCGGAGGCGAGCTGGCGCCTCGAGCTCGTCGACGCGCCGCGCCCCGACCTGCTCGCGCTCGTCGCCGAGGCGCGCGTCGTGCGCCCGCAGCCCAGGCCGCGCACCGTGCTGCTCGTGACGAGCGACACGCACCGCGGCGACCACGTCGGCGCCGCGCCCGACGCCGCGCCGGTGAGCACGCCGACGCTGGACGCGCTCGCGCGGCGCGGGCTGTTGTTCGAGGACGCGTTCTCGACGACCAACGTCACGCTGCCCTCGCACACCGCGCTGCTGACCGGCGTGCACCCGCGCGACACGGGGCTGCTCGAGAACCGCGACCGGCTGGGCGAGGCCGCGCCGACCTTGGCCGAGGCCTTCCGCGCGGCGGGCTTCCGCACCTTCGCGGCGGTCAGCGCGGTGCACCTGGGCGACGCGCGCAGCGGCATGGGCCAGGGCTTCGACCGCCTCGCCGGACCGGCCGGCAACGAGCGCACCGCCGACGAGACCGTCGCGCAGGCGCTCGGCTGGCTCGACGAGGTGCAGGGCGAACCGCTGTTCCTGTGGGTGCACGTGTTCGACGCGCACGGCCCCTACGAGCCGCCGCAGGAGTACATCGGCGACGCGCCGGTGCCGGGCCTCGAGCGCAACGCGGGCGCCGCGGCGGCCGTGCGCGCGTACCGCGGCGAGGTCGCCTTCGTCGACCACGAACTCGGCCGCCTGCTCGCCGCGCCGCGCCTCGGTGACGCGGTCGTCGCCGTGACGGCCGACCACGGCGAGGTGCTCGGGAACCACGGCGTCTGGTTCGAGCACGCGGGGCTCTACACCGACACGCTGCACGTGCCGCTCCTCCTCGCGTGGCCCGGCGGCCCGCGCGGCGAGCGCGTGCACGAGCGCGTGCAGCACCTCGGCCTCGGCCGCACGCTGCTCGACCTCGCGGGCCTCGCCGGCGTCGACTTCCCGGGCACCAGCCTGCTCGTGCGCGACGCGTCCGCCGCCGACACGCCGCTGTTCGGGCTCGAAGCGGGCGGCGCCGCGGCCTCGGTCACGGCCGGCGACTGGCACCTGATCCTGCACCTCGTCGATCACGAGGTCGGCGCGCTGGGCGCGAAGACGTCACCGCGCGCGAAGCACCAGGTCGAACTCTTCCGGCTGAGCGACGACCCGGGCTGCACGCGCGACCTCGTCGACGAGATGCCCGAGCGCGTCCGCCCGCTGCGCGACGCGCTGGTGGCCTGGTTGCTCGCCCGCCAGGACCGCGGCTGGGGGCAGACCGGCGCGGTGGACGCCGAGACCGAGGCGCGGCTGGTGGCCCTGGGCTACGCCGGCGCCGAGCGCGTCGAGGGCGACTCGTGGATCGACCCGGACTGCGAATGCGAGTGGTGCTCGCGCTTCCGCTGAGCCGAAGAGGTCTCCCATGAGCCTCCCCTACCTCGTCCTCGACTGCTACTACGACGAGCGCGGCGCCGCGCCCAACTTCCTGGCGCTGCTCGGCGAGCGGGAGGCGCACGTGGTGCGCTGCGTGTACGAGGCCCCGCCGGCCGAGCCGCGCGGGTACGCGGGGGTGCTCGTCTCGGGCTCGAAGGGCTCGCTGACGACGCCGGAGCCGTGGATGCCGCCGCTGCTCGACACGCTCGGCGCCGTGCACGCGGCCGGCCTGCCGATGCTCGGCATCTGCTTCGGCCACCAGGCGATCGCGCGCGCCTTGCTCGGACCGGCGGCGGTGCGGCCGGCGGAGCGCACCGAGCTCGGCTGGGTGGAGCTCGAGCTCACCGAGTCGGTCGAGCTGACCGAGGGCCTGCCGCGCACCTTCACCTGCTTCGCCTCGCACTTCGACGAGGTGACACCCGGCGCCGCGGAGCTGGCGGTCTTCTGCCGCTCCGAGCGCTGCCCGGTCGAAGGCTACCGCGTGCGCGGCAGCGACACCTGGGGCCTGCAGTTCCACCCCGAGATGGATCCGCTCGAGAGCGAGACGCTGGTGCGTTCGAACCTCGCGCGGCACGTCCAGCTCCCGCAGGACGTCGAGGCCACGCTCGCGCGCGCCGCGGACGGACGCTGGTTGGGTCGGCAGGTGTTCGCGAACTTCCTCGAGCTCGCCGAAGGCGTGAAGCGCTGACCCCTTCGAGGGCGTTCGCCCTCGCCAAGGAGAGCGATCTCTGGAATCGCGGTCGGGGCGCGCGGGGCTCTCAAGCGCGCGCAGGGGGGCGTCGATGAGAGCGCGGTCGCCGGCGTGGGCCGGAGACCTCGCAACCGACCCCGCCTGACGCCGCCCGCCGGCCAGCCCCAGAGGACTGTCGCATGTCCGACATGAGCGACGCGATCTCCGAGTTCCTGATCGAGAGTCACGAGAACCTCGATCGGCTCGACAACGATCTGCTGACCTTGGAGGAGCGACCCGATGACCGCGAGATCCTCGCGAGCATCTTCCGCACGATCCACACGATCAAGGGCACCTGCGGGTTCCTGGGCTACTCGTCGCTGGAGTCGGTCACGCACGTCGGCGAGAACCTGCTGGGCAAGCTGCGCGACGGCGCGCTGAGCCTCGACGAGGCGATCACCGAAGGACTGCTGCACATGGTCGACGCCGTGCGCCAGATGCTGGCGCAGGTGGAGGCGAGCGGCACCGACGGCGGCGGCGACTGGTCGGACCTGATCGCGGAGCTGACGCGGTTGCTCGACGTCTCCGCGGCCGCGGCTCCGGCCCCCGCGCCCGCGCCCGCGGCGGCGGCGCCCGAGCTCGAGCCGGCCGTGGAGGTCGCGCCGACGCCCGCGCCGGTCGCGCAAGCAGCCGAGGAGCACGTCCACGAGGGCGAGAAGGCAGCGCACGGCCGCAGCGTGGCCGACAGCAAGATCCGCGTGGACGTCGAGCAGCTCGACAAGCTGATGACGCTGGTCGGCGAGCTGGTGCTGGCGCGCAACCAGATCCTGCAGTTCCAGCCCACGACCGAGGACGCGGGCTTCACCGCCACCACGCAGCGCCTGAACCTCATCACCACCGAGCTGCAGGAGGGCGTCATGAAGACGCGCATGCAGCCGATCGAGACGGTCTGGAGCAAGCTGCCGCGCGTCGTGCGCGACCTCGCCAAGCAGTGCGGGAAGAAGATGCAGCTCGTGATGGAGGGCAAGGAGACCGACCTCGACAAGACCATCCTCGAGGCCATCAAGGACCCGCTGACGCACATCGTCCGCAACTCGGTCGACCACGGCGTCGAGCCGCCCGAGGCGCGCGCCGCGCTCGGCAAGCCCGAGGAGGGCACGCTGCTGCTGCGCGCCTTCCACGAGGGCGGCCAGGTGAACATCGAGATCATCGACGACGGCGGCGGCATCGACGTCGAGCGCGTCAAGGCCAAGGCCCTCGAGCGGCGCATCATCACGCCCGACCACGCGGCGCGGATGAGCGATCACGAGGCGATGAACCTGATCTTCGCGCCGGGCTTCTCGACGGCCGCCAAGGTCACGAACGTCTCGGGCCGCGGCGTCGGCATGGACGTCGTGCGCACGAACATCGAGCAGATCGGCGGCTCGGTCGACATCCAGAGCGCGCTGCACGAGGGCACGACGCTGCGCATCAAGATCCCGCTGACGCTGGCGATCATCCCGGCGCTGGTCGTGACGACCGCGGGCGAGCGCTTCGCGATCCCGCAGGTCAGCCTGCTCGAGCTCGTGCGCCTGGACTCGGACTCCGGCGAGAGCCGCATCGAGTACATCCACGGCACGCCGGTCTACCGCCTGCGCGGCAACTTGCTGCCGCTCGTCTACCTCGACGAGCAGCTCGGCCTCGCCAAGCTCGGTGGTGACCACGTCTCCGACACGGCCACGAACATCGTGGTGCTGCAGGCCGACGGCCGTCAGTTCGGCCTGGTGGTCTCGGACATCAACGACACGGAGGAGATCGTCGTCAAGCCGCTCGACAAGCAGCTCAAGGAGGTCAGCGTCTACGCCGGCGCGACCATCATGGGCGACGGCCGCGTGGCGCTGATCCTCGACGTGCTCGGCATCGCGCAGCGCGCCGCCGTGCTCTCGAAGACCGGCAGCGAAGGCCGCGGTCTCGGCGACGACGACGCGAACACCGGCGCCGGCGGCTCGCAGCTCCAGACGCTGCTGCTCTTCCAGGCCGGCGCGAACCGCCGCATGGCGGTGCAGCTGTCGACGGTCGCGCGCCTCGAGGAGTTCTCGCCCGACCGCATCGAGTACGCCTCGGGCAAGCCGGTCACGCAGTACCGCGGCGAGATCATGCCGCTGGTGTTCCTGTCCGAGTACTTCGGCGGCGTCGCCAGCGAACGCGAGGTCATGGAGGTCGTCGTCTACCAGCACGACGGCTGCAGCGTCGGCCTGGTCGTGGATCACATCCTCGACATCGTCGAGGAGAACCTCGGCTCGATGCGCCGCTCCGAGTACCCCGGCGTCCTCGGCTCCACCGTCGTCGACGGCAAGATCACGGACCTGCTCGACGCACCCGGCGTGATCGCCACCGTCCTGCCCGAGTTCTTCCAGCAGGGCGTCTGCGCCTGAGGAACGCCACCATGGAACACCAAACGACCAGCGGCATGCAGTTCTGCACCTTCCGCCTCGGCGACCTCTTCCTGGGCGTCGACGTCCAATGCGTCCAGGAGGTCATCCGCTACCAGGAGATGACCTCGGTCCCGCTCGCACCGGTCGCGATCCGCGGCCTGATCAACCTGCGCGGCCAGATCGTGACGGCCATCGACCTGCGCAAGCAGCTCGACCTGCCGCCCTCGCAGCTCGACACGCCGCCGATGAACGTCGTCATCCGCATGGAGGACGGCGCGGCCAGCCTGCTCGTCGACGAGATCGGCGACGTGCTGGACATCGGCGAAGACGCCTTCGAGACGCCGCCGGAGACGATCCGCGGCGCCGCGCGGCGCCTCATCTCGGGCGTCTTCAAGCTCGACGACGGGTTGCTGCTCGTGCTCGACCCGCGCAAGGCCATCCAAGTCCAAGGTACCGCCGCCGAGACCGTCGAGGCCGCCAGCTGACCGCGTCCCCACCGCCGCTCCTCCCGAAGTCATGACCAAGAAAGCCCTCGTCATCGACGACTCGCGCGCCATGCGCACGATCCTCGGCGCCATCCTCAAGACCATCGGCTTCGACGTGCTCGAGGCCGCCGACGGCAAGCAAGCGCTGGAGAAGCTCGCGGCCGCGGCGGACGTCGCGCTGGCGCTCGTCGACTGGAACATGCCCGAGATGAACGGCTACGAGTTCGTCAAGGCCGTCCGCTCCTCGCAAGAGCACGACGCGACCAAGCTGATGATGGTCACGACCGAGACCGAGATGGAGCAGGTCGTGAAGGCCCTCGAGGCAGGTGCGGACGAGTACGTGATGAAGCCCTTCACGCGCGAGATCATCCTCGAGAAGCTCGGGATCCTCGGCATCACCCCCGCCTGACCGCCATGCGCAAGGCCCGCATTCTGATCGTCGACGACGACGTCATCAGCCGCAAGTTGCTGCGGACGATGCTCGAGAAGGAGCAAGCCGCGGAGATCGTCGGGCTCGCCTCCAACGGCAAGATCGCCCTGCAGAAGATCGCGCAGCTCAACCCGGACCTCGTCACGCTCGACGTCGAGATGCCCGAGATGGACGGCATCGAGACGCTCAAGCGCATCCGCCGCCAGTGGCCGGCGTTGCCGGTCGTGATGTTCAGCGGCTCGACGGAAGAGGGCGCCGAGGTCACGCTCGAAGCGCTGTCGTTGGGCGCGTCCGACTACGTCACGAAGCCGCAAGGTCGACTGGGCTCGACGCTGCCGCTGGAGCAGCTCAAGGCCGACTTCCTCCCCAAGATCCGCGCGCTGTGCAAGGTCGACGACGCACCTGACGCGAAGCCGAAGCGGCCTCGCGCGCCGCTGCCGCGCAGCGGCCGCAAGGGCCCCACGCCGACGCTGCTCGCCATCGGCGTCTCGACCGGCGGCCCGAACGCGCTGGCCGAGGTGATCCCGGGGCTCGCACCCGACCTGCCGGTCCCCGTGGTCATCGTGCAGCACATGCCGCCCATGTTCACGCGCCTCCTCGCCGAGCGGCTCGACAAGAGCGCGCCGCTCGCCGTTCACGAGTGCAAGGGCGGCGAGCGGCTCGAACCCGGCCACGTCTACATCGCGCCCGGGGACTTCCACATGCGCGTCGTCGCCTGCGACGGCGGCCCGACGCTGCAGCTCGACCAGGGGCCGCCGGTCAACTCCTGCCGCCCCGCCGTCGACCCGCTGTTCGAGAGCGCCGTCGCGGTGTACGGCGAAGGCGTGCTCGGCGTCGTGCTCACCGGCATGGGCCAGGACGGCCTGGTCGGCTGCGAGCACGTCCGTCACGCGGGCGGCAGCGTCGTCGTCCAGGACGAGGCGACCAGCGTCGTGTGGGGCATGCCGGGCTTCGTGGCCCGCAACGGCCTCGCCGACGCGGTCCTGCCGCTCGCGGAGATCGCCGGTGAGCTGAACCAACGACTCAGCCGCGACGGCAACACGCTCCGCACCCCCCGCGCCCAAGCAAGCTGAGAGACGACATGTCGCTAGCCGCTCAAGACTTCCAGTTCGTCTGCACTCTCGTCCGGGAGCGCTCCGCGATCGTGCTCGAGTCGGGCAAGGAGTACCTCGTCGAGTCACGCCTCGGCCCGTTGGCCAAGGTGGAAGGCCTTCCTTCGGTCGAGTCGCTCGTGGCGAAGATGCGCTCGAACCCCAACGGCGAGCTCACCGACAAGGTCATCGAAGCGATGACCACCAACGAGACGCTCTTCTTCCGCGACAAGCACCCGTTCGAGGCCTTGCGCGAGGAAGTGCTGCCCGAGCTCATCGAGCGCAACAGGAGCAAGAAGGAGCTCTCGCTCTGGTGCGCCGCGAGCTCGAGCGGACAGGAGCCCTACACGGTCTGCATGCTGCTGCGCGAGCACTTCCCCGAGCTCAAGTCGTGGAAGGTACGCTTCCTCGCCAGCGACCTCTCGCGCAACATGCTCGAGCGCGTGCGCGTCGGCGCCTACAGCCAGCTCGAGGTGAACCGCGGCCTGCCGGCTTCGTATCTCGTGAAGTACTTCACGAAGGAAGGTGCGACCTGGATGGTGAAGCCGGAGCTCCGCGACATGCTGGACCTGCGCGAGATCAACCTGTGCAAGCCGTGGCTGGGCCTGCCCAAGTTCGACATCGTCTTCATCCGCAACGTGCTGATCTACTTCGACGCCGAGACGAAGCGACAGATCATGGGCCGCATTCGCGGCCTGCTGAACCCCGGCGGCATCATGTTCCTCGGGGGGTCGGAGACGACGATCAACATCGACGACGAGTTCCAGCGGGTCCGCCGTGGGTCGACCTGGGTCTACCGGATTGCAGGCTGAGGTGCGCACATGGACTTCCCCGAACAAGAGCTGATCGAGATCGTCGAGGCCGTCTGGGGCTCGATGCTGGCGCTCGACGCGACGCACTCGCAGACCGGCCACCCGCCGGGCCGCCGCGGTGACTACGTCTGCTGCGTCCAGATCATGGGCGAGTGGCAAGGCGCGGTGACCATGCAGTGCTCGCGCGAGCTGACCGTCAAGCTCACGGCGATCATGTTCGGCCTCGAGCCGCACGAGGTGACGCCCGAGCTGATGCGCGACGCCCTCGGCGAGCTGGCGCACATGATCGCCGGCAACGTGAAGGCGCTCACGCCCGGCAGCGACCACCACGTCTCGATGCCGGCCGTGGCCGAGGGCGAGATCGACAGCCTCTCCGTGCGCGGCAGCCACGAGCTCGGCGAGCTGGTGTTCGACTGCCTCGGCTCGCCGTTCAGCGTGTCGATGCTCGAGCGCTCCGCTCCGCGCGGCTGAGGCGGCGCGGGTCGAGCAGCCAGCCGAGCGCGACCGTCACGGTCGCGCCGATGGGCGGGTACCAGGGCCACGGCAAGGACCGGCCTCCCGGCAGCGTGCCCGCCTGCGCTGTCCACGCGCAGGCGGCGAGCGCCAGGGCGAGCAGCGCCGCCTGACCGGCGCGGCCGAGTCCCCACGGCACGCGCCCGCCGCGCGACTGCCGCGCGAGTGCCGCGAGCAGGAGCACGCCGACCGCGACGATCGACAACGTCGTCCAGCGCTCGTGCCACGCCGTCGCGACGACCGCCAGCACCGAGAGCGGCGCCGACAGCACCAACCCGCGCCCGTCGACGTCGAGCCGCGCGAACGCGAGCACGAACGCGCCGAGCAAGGCGCCTCCCGTGTAGCCCGCCATGGCCAGCGCGAGGTCGAGTACGGAGCGGTACGCGTCGTGGGCCGCCTGCATGGCGACCGCCGACGCGCACAGCAGCGCGCCGAACGCCAGCACGAGTCCGCGCGAGCGCCGCAGCGCCGTGCGCGCGTCACGCGGCGCGGGCAGGAGGCGCGCGGTCGTCTGCGAGAGCGCGGCCAGGATCGAGTCCATGCTCGAGATCGCCGCGGCGAACACGCCGGCGAGCACCAGCCCGCGCAGCCCGCTCGGCAGCGCGTCGGCGATGAAGAGCGGGAAGACCTTGTCGGGTTCGCGCGCGAGCAACGCGGCCTGCGCCGCGCTCGGCGGGTGCTGGTCGTACCAGGCCCACAGCCCCACGCCCACCAGCGCCGCCGCGAGCACCACCGCCGCCGCCACGATCGAAGCCAGCACCGCGCGGCGCGCCTCGCGCGCATCGCGGCAACAGAACAGCCGCTGCGTCATGAGCTGATCGCAGCCGTACGGCGCGACCTGCCCCCACGACGCGACGAACAGCGCGACCCACAGCGTGTACGGCTTCGCGAGGTCGGTGCTCGTGTCGATCACGCGCAGCTTGCCCGCTGCGGCGGCGCGCTCGAACGCCGCGCCGAGCCCGCCGTCGAGGCCGAGGTGCAGCGCCGCGAGGCTCACGCCGATGCCCGCGAGGAACAGCAGGAACAGCACCGCGTCGGTCCACACCACCGTGGCGATGCCGCCCATCCACGTCCAGGCGACGGCGACGAGGCCGACCGACAGCACGGCGGCGACGAGCGGCGGCACGCCCGTCGCGGACGCGAGGCGCGCGAGCTCGTCGTGCAGCAGCACCTCGAGCACGAGCGCCGTCAGGTACACACGTGCGCCCTGCGCGAGCAAGCCGCCCAGCGTGAACAGTCCGGTCGTCACGCCGCGCCCCGCGCGCCCGAGCCGCGCGCCGACGTAGTCGTAGGGGCTCTCGATCTCGCGCTCGTAGTACGCCGGCAGCAACACGTAGCCGACGACGACGCGCGCGATCAGCGAGCCGAAGAGCACGATCTGCAGGTAGGTCAGGTCGCCGCCCGGCCGGTAGACCACCGACGGCAGGCTGACGAACGTCACCGCCGAGATCTCGGTGGCAACGATCGACGCGGCCACGGCCCACCACGGCAGCGTGCGCCCGGCGAGGAAGAAGTCGCGCGCGTCGCGTTGACGGCCCGCCATGCGGTGACCGAGCCAGGTCGTCGCGAGCAGCAAGCCGAGCAGCACGCCCCAGTCCAGCGCGCCGAAGCCGCGCGCGACCTCGGCGGAGCTTGCGGGGAGCGGCGCGAGCGACATGGCCGCAGCATGCCGCGCCGGGCGCTCGGGCTCCAGCGCGGTCGCGGCCGGCTACACCTGCGCCGCGATGCGCCCCAGCGCCGCGGCGAGCGCGCCCAGCGCGGGAGCCTCGACGAGCGCGGAGACGCGCGGCGCCTCGCACCCGGCGGTCTCGGCGTCGAGCTCGTCGAGCAGCGGCGACCACCAGCGCGTGTCCGCGAGCTCGCCCGCGCGCTGCGCCGAGCACGAGCACGACGCGCGGCGGCTCGGCTCCCGCACGCACGAGCGCCGCGACGCGCGCTCGCAGGAAGCGCCCGAGCACGCGGCCGGCGCGCTCGAGCAGCGCGCGCGCGCGCCGGTCCCCTGCGTCGCAGCCGTGACGACGCGCCGCTGCCCGGTCGCGTCGAAGGCGCGCTGCACGCCGCCCAGACCGGCCGCGCCCTCGACGCTGAGCCGGCGCGCATCGTCCGCGGCGCGCGAGGTCCGGCGCGAGCACGGCCAGAGGCGTCGCGTGCGCCGGCGCGTGCAGCGCGGCCACGCGGCGCGCGCCGAGGTGCGCGCCCGCGAGCTTGACCGCCTCGGCGAGACCGGTGCCCACGCCGACGACGAGAGCGCGTCGCGCGCGTCGCCGAGCGCGCCGCCGAGCGCGAGCTCCTCGCCGAAGCCGGCCGCCACGCCGTCCGACGCGAGGCGCAGCGGCGCGGGACCGAGGTCCAGGTCGCGCGCGCGCAGCGCCGCCTCGAGCTCGGCCGCGAACGCGGGCAGGCGCGGTCCGCCGAGCGCCGCGACCACGCCGCGCTCGGCCGCGTCCTTGCGCCCCGCGAGGCACAGCCCGAGCCGCAGCTCGCGCGCCCCTCGCCGCCGCGCCGTCGCGTGCACCGCGTCCGCGCAGGCCGCGACCCACGCGGCCCCCAGTCGCTGTTCGACTTCGGCGAGGCGCGGCCCGCCCGCCTCGAGCTGCGCGAGCTGGTCCTCGAGCGGCAGCGGACGGAAGCCCTCGTCCGCGGGCCAGGCCAGCCGCTGGGCCGGCGCGCGCAGCACGAGGCGCCCGACCTCGTCCTGCCTCACGAGGCACAGGGCGAGCTTGGTGGCCCCCCCGTCGAGGCCGATCCAGAGCGGCGAGTCGTCCATCCTCACAGGCACCAGCGTACGCTCGCCCCCACCGCGGGTCTCCCAGGCTCGGGTCCTGCCGCCGCCCCGAGGCGCTTCCCGCTACCCCTCCTGGGCCCCTGCAAGCTAGACTCCGAAATTACGAGCTAGACTCTGGATATCGGGTAGCCTGTCGGGACGCGAACGTCCCCAAGCTCGCTCCCCCCCTTCCCAACCCCCATCCCCGAGACTCGTGAACCCGATCTCTCGTTCCACCGAGTACGCCGTTCGAGCCCTGACCTACCTCGCCCAGCAGCGCGGGGACGGTCGCTACCACCTCGCCCGCGAGATGGCCGACAAGCTCGGGATCCCGGCGCCCTTCCTGGGCAAGATCCTCCAGCCCCTGGTGACGCGCGAAGTGCTCGAGAGCCAGCGCGGCCGCAACGGCGGCTTCCGCCTGGCGCTCGAGCCGAAGGACGTGCCGCTCGCGCGCATCGCCGAGTCCCAGGAGACCAACCGCGGCCCGCGCGGCTGCCTGCTCGGTCAGGCCGAGTGCAGCGACGAGCGCGCCTGCCCGATGCACGAGTACTGGAAGGTCGCCGCGGACGCCTTCGAGGCCAAGATGGAGAAGACCACGCTCGCCGACCTCGTGGCCTTCTGCGAGAACAAGCCGCAGTCGGGCTATCCCTG
The DNA here is from genome assembly GCA_020638875.1 of Planctomycetota bacterium. Classification (GTDB taxonomy): domain Bacteria; phylum Planctomycetota; class UBA1135; order UBA1135; genus DUCM01. Next base: position 76,965 of record JACKHS010000013.1, on the reverse strand, counting down.
CGGCACGCCGGAGCCGGGCAAGGTCTCCGTCTTCTAGCCGCCCGCTACTCGCCGCCGGCGCGCCCGTCCGTGGCGACGGGCGCGTCGGACGGCGCGCTCTCGGGCTCCTCGCTGCAGCAGGCCGGCAGGGCCTGCGAGCGCGCGGCCGCGAGGCTGCGCGGGACGCCGCCGCGCAGCACCGTGTAGAGGCCGGCGACGATCAGGATCGGACCGGCGGCGCCGACCGCCAGGCGGCGGAAGCGCACCGAGACGCCGTGCCACCCGAGGCCGACCAGCACCAACACGGGGCCCGTGGCGAGGCCGAAGGCGAACAGGCCGAAGAAGCCCGTCAGCGGGTCGGTCGTGGTCGCGAGCGCGAGCGCGCTCCAGCTCAGCCCGCAGGGCAGCAGGCCGGTGAGCAGGCCCGTGCCGAGCGCGCCCGCGTCGCCGGGCAGGTCGCGCACGGCGGCGAACAGGCGCTGCAGCCCGCGCGCGCCGCGCGCCCACCACGAGTCGCCCGAGAGCCGCGCCGCGAGGCCCTCGCCCGACAGGAAAGCCGGCCCCAGGCCGATCGCCGCGAGGCCGAAGAGCACCATCATGCCTCCGGCCACCCACGCGAGGCCGTACTGCAGCGCGGCGAGCTGCGCGGCGTCCTCGCCGATCAGGCGGCGGCCGCCGCGCACGACGAGCGTGCCGGCCTGCGCCGCGAGCATGCCGAGCATGCCGTACGTCAGCGCCTTGCCGAGGACGTAGACGAGCTGGCGCCGCAGAGCGCGCCAGCGCGCGGGCCCCGAGGCCAGGCTCACGGCGACCGCGAAGCCGCCGCACATGCCGGCGCAGTGCGCGGCCCCCAGGAGGCCGAGCGTCAGGAAGGGCAGCAGGTGCTCGAAGGAGATCACGTCGCGCGTGAGTCTAGCAGCCCCGCGGATTCAGGAACGCGTGCGCCGCGCGCGACAACTCGGACGCTGGAGGTGCTGCGCGGCTCCTGGCGACGCGAGCGCGCCTGGACGGGTCGTCGAGGACGCCTGGAGCGTAGCGGCCGGCCAAGCCCTGCGTGCGCGTTCATGGGTCGACGGAGTCGGCGTCACGCCGCGGGCTCGGCCGCCGCGCGCTCCTCGTCCGCGGAAGCCTCGGTCGTCGCCGGCGCGGGCGTCGGCGCTTCCTCGTCGTCGTCGTCCTCCAGCGGCGGCTTGGAGTCGCGCGCGCCCTCGGGCAGCCAGCCCATGCGCAACGGCGTCTCCGTGTCGAAGCGCGCGGTCATGCCTTCGCAGGCGTTGACGCAGTCGCCGCAGCGCAGGCACAGCGCGAAGTTCGACAGGCCGTCGCTGTAGAAGCCCATGCCCTCGCGGTGCGCGCCGCCGGACATCTCGGTGGGGTTCAGGTCCACGGGGCAGACCTTCTCGCACGCCTTGCAGTGCGTGCAGTTCTCCTCGTGCGCGAACTCGATGCCGTTGTACGAGTCCGGGCCGAGCACGGCGAAGTACACGCCCGAGGGGCACCAACCGCGGCAGAAGCCCAGGCCCAGGAAGCGCAGCAGGCCGTACCACCCGCCGGCGACGCCGAGCAGGAAGCCGCCCGAGAGCAGCTTCGCGACGAGCGAGCCCTGGGTGAACACGCGCCAGTCGACCCAGAAGTTGAAGGTCACCGCGCCGAGCAACATGCACACGACGAAGATGACGGCCTCGCCCGCGAAGCGGTGGCCGGCGTGCTTGCCGAAGTAGCGCGTGTACTCGGCGAAGCGCGAGAGCGCGCCGTGCGGGCACACGAACCCGCACAGGTAGCGCCCGACGAACTTGCTCGCGATGACGATGCCGATGTTCACCGCCATGAACGGGTAGCCGAAGGCCTTGGCGGCGGTCTGCAGGTCGACTTCCTTGCCCAGCACCATGTGGTGCCCGCCCCACAGGTCGAAGCGGAAGAGGTTCAAGGTCGGCAGGAGCGCGACAGCGATCGTGAACACGACGCCCACGATCCAGCGGTAGATCGTGTAGCGGTGGACGCTGCCGCGCTTCTTGCCGATGCCGTACAGCACCTTCTCTCTGACGTTTCCGATCGGCATGGTGAGGTCTCTTCGGCGCGCGGAAGGGTCAGGCTCCAGCCTTCCAGCAGCGCTCGGGGTAGCGAATGGCGAGCACCGGGAGCTCGCTCTGTTTGAGGCAGGCGTAGGCGACGCTGCCGAGGACGGCTGCGGCGAAGCCCGTGCGGCCGTGGGTGCCCAGGGAGACGAGGTCGTACTCGCCCTGGTGCTCGAGGATGCGCGCGACGGGCGCGCCGTCCTCGAAGAGTCGCCGGTGCTCGACGCCGGCCCAATCGAGCTCGTCGAGCACGCGGTGGTACTCGCGCTCGACGGCCTCGCGCGACTCGTCGAGCAGGTACGCCGGGCCCGCGTCGGGGTAGCCGGGCACGCCGCCCCACGAGAACTCGGGCGCGTCGAAGCAGTAGAGCGTGTCGAGCGTCGCGCCGAGCTCGCGCGCGAGCAGCAGCGACATGCGCAGCGCGGCCAAGCTGGGTTCGGAGAGGTCGATGGGCGCCAGGATGCGCCGGACGGGCGTGTACTCGCGCGGCTGGACCCACACGCTGCAGTGGACTTGCGACAGCACGCCGCGGGCCGTGCTGCCGAAGTCGAAGAGCGCCCGGCGCTTGTGCGGGCCGAGCACGATCAGGTCCGCGTCGACGTCCTCGGCGTGGTCCACCAGGACCCGCGAGGGGTTGCCCGGCAGGACCTCCAGCGCCTCGGCGACGGTGGTCTTGGCCCCGGCTTCGCGCAGGAGCGGATCCAGCGCGCCGGCGAGGTGTTCGCGCGCGGCGGCGACGGAGGCCTCGTTCAGCTCCACCAGGCGCGTGGTGTCCACGTCGGGCCAAACGGGGAGCGGCACGGGGACGGCGTGCACGAACCGCGCCCGCGCCTCGAGGGCCCCGGCCAGCGCCAATCCGGCGCGGACCGCGGCCTCGGCGCGCGGGAGCTCGTCGATGCCGACGAGGACGGTGTCGAGCTTCATGTCCATGGCTGTACGATGGGTTCGGTGAGAGTCACGGGGAGCCCCCACGGCGTCGGGGAACTCCCGAGAAAGGCGCGCGAATCGCGCCACCCGAAGCACTAGTCTAGTCCCTCGGCCCGCGGGGACGGCCCGTCTCCGCCGAACCCGGCTCGCCGCCGAAAGCGCCCCCGATGAAGCACATCCTGATCGCCTCCGACCTCTCGCCCGAGTCCCTGCGCCCGTGCAAGACCGTCGTCGACCTCGCGGGGCACTGGGGCGCCAAGGTCACGCTGCTGCACGTCGTTCAGGACCTGAAGGTCGCGCCCCACGGCGCGCCGCTGGCCCCGGCCCTCTCGTCGCCGGATCTCGAGAAGGAGCTGAAGCACGCGCGCCTGGCCCTCGAGGACCAGCGCGCCGCGCTCACCGACGGCGTGGCGATCGAGGTGGCCGTCGTCGCCTCCGAGAAGATCCCGCAGGCCATCGACGACTACGCCGAGGCGAACGGCGTCGACCTGATCGCGATCTCGACGCACGGCCGCACGGGCTGGCGTCACCTGGCGCTGGGCAGCGTCGCCGAGGCGGTGATCCGCCACGCGCACGTGCCGGTGCTCACCTTCCCGCGGCCGAAGGAGTGACCTCGGGCGCGGACGCCGTGCGCGCGCCCTCGACCTGGGTCGCCAGGCGGCCGGAGTTGAGCACCACGGCGAGGCTCGACGCGACCATGGCCCCGGCGGCCGCGATGGGCGTCAGGTCACCGCGCACGGCGAGGAAGAGCCCGAGCGCGTTGTAGCCGAAGGCCCACGCCAGGTTGCCGCGCGCGACGCGCGTAGCCGCGCGCGCCAGGCGCACCAGCGGCGGCAGCGCGGCGAGGCCGGGGCGCAGCAGGTTGATCGGCGCGGCCTCCATCGAGCGCGCCGAGCCGCCGAAGACCGCCACGCCCACGTCGGCCGCGGCGAGCGCGGCGGCGTCGTTCAGGCCGTCGCCGACGAACAGCGACAGGCCGCTCCCGCCGGCGCGGATGCGCGCGACCTTCTCCGCGGGCAGCAGCCCGGCCTCGACGGGCAGACCGAGCTCCTCGGCGAGCGCGCGCGCCGGCTCCTCGGCGTCACCGGTGAGGATCGTCGGCGCGAGCCCCAGGCGCGCGAGTTCGCCGACCACGTCGGCCGCCTCGGGCCGCGGCAGCGCGCGCAGGCGCAGCACGGCCTCGAGTCGCCCGCCGCGCACGAGCGTGACCGCGCCCCCGAGCTCCGCGTCGCCGCGCCCGACGCGCCAGCGCTCGCCGTCGAGCGTGCCCTCGACGCCGACGCCGGGCAGCGCGCGGAAGTCCTCGACCGGCGAGAGCTCGGCGAGCGCCGCGGCCGCCTCGCCGCCGTGCACGCGCAGCCACTCGTGCACCAGCGAGCGGCCGATCGGGTGCTCGGAGCCCAGCTCGAGCGACGCCGCGCGGCGCAGCGCCTCTCGCTCGTCCAGCGCACCGCGCACCTCGAGCCCCACCAGCGCGAGGTCGCCGCGCGTCAGCGTGCCGGTCTTGTCGATCCACGCGCGCTCGACGTGCGCGAGGCGCTCGAGCACCTCGCCGCCGCGCACGAGCACGCCCGACTTCCACGCGTGGCCGAGCGCCACCCAGAAGGCGAGCGGCGTCGCGATGCCGAGCGCGCACGGGCAGGAGATCAGCACCACCGAGAGCGCCGTGAGCAGCGCCTGCTCGGCGCCGACGCGCGGCCAGTACCACGCAGCGGTGCCGCCGGCGAGCAGCAGCACGAGCGGGATCAGCACGGCCGCGACGCGGTCGGCGACGCGCACGTAGGCCGCGGGCCGCTCCATCGCCTCGCGCAGCAGGCGCTCGACCTCGTCGCGCAGGCGCCCGGCACCGACCGCCTCCGCGCGCACGACGAGGCTGCCGTCCACGAGCGTGCTGCCGGCCAGCACGCGGTCGCCGGCGCCGAGGCTGGCGGGCTCGGCCTCGCCGGTCATGGCCGACGTGTCGACGAAGGAGCGGCCGTCGAGGATCAAGCCGTCGACCGGCACCACCTCGCCGGGCCGCACGCGCACGCGATCGCCGACGCGCAGCGCGGCGGGCTCGAGCTCGACCTCGACGCCGTCGCGCAACACGCTCGCGCTCTGCTCGCGCTCGGGCAGCAGCACCTCGAGCTCGCCGCGCGCCTTCTCCTTCGCGCGCACGTCGAGCCAACGGCCGAGCGTCACGAGCACGAGCACCATCGTCGCCGTCTCGAAGAAGACGTGGCCGCCGCCCATGACCGTGTTCCACACGGACACGCCCCACGCCGCGCTCGTGCCGATCAGGATCAACGCGTCGGAGGACAGCCAGCGGCGCATGCGCACCACCGCCTCGGCGAGCGGCAGGCCGAGCAGGTACATGACCGGCGCCGAGAGGCCGAGCGCGGCCATGCGCAGCAGTCCCTGCAGCGCCTGCGCGGCGTCGCTGTCGAAGTCGCCTTCGCCGCCGAAGAGCGAGCCGTACAGGCCCAGCGAGAAGACCATCACGCCCATCGACAGGAAGGCCGAGAGCACGAGCCGCGCGACCAGGCGGTCGGCCTGACCCTCGACGCCTTCGACCGCGAGGTGGTGCGCCACGCAGCAGCCGCTGCAGCAGAAGACCTCGGCGTCGACGTCGGTCGCGGGGCTGCACGTGGCGGGCAGGCCGCAGTGCGCGCAGGCGCGCGCGGAGCTTCGGGAGGGGGCTGCGCTCATCGAGCCGGCGGGGGGAACCGGGGCGAGGATTCTAGCTTGTGCGGCCACCGCGTTCGCGCGGAAGCCGCGCGCGGCGACGCTTGCGACACCGTGAATGCAGAGAGGCCGAGGACGCGCGTCCTCGGCCTCTCGCGGGCTCGCGGTCGGGCCGCGAGGTCGGATCAGGAACTCAGAGCGTGCTGCGGACCTGCGGCTCGCCGCCCTGGCCCGGGCCCTGCGTCAGGTAGTCCGGGAGCTGGAAGCCCAGCACGTACCAGGTGAAGAACGCGAGGAAGCTCAGGTAGAGCAGCAGCAGGTACCACGGCACGCCGCCGCTGTCGTAGGCGAAGACCTTCTGCTCGCTGTCGGTCTCTTCCAGGTTCGCGCCCAGGGGACGCTTGTCGAGGATCTTGTCGATGTTGCCCATCAGGCTTTCCTCCCTTTGGCCAGCGCGGCCTCTTGGCGCTCCTGCTCGTCGAACTTCTCGAAGAGCTCGTACTTCGGGCGCTCGATGTCACGGAACTGGCCGGTCAGGTAGGCCCAGGCCAGCAAGCACAGGAACCCGACGGCCACGAAGGCGTAGACCATGATCGGGTCGAAGGCGAAGCCCGCCAGCTCGTCCTTCTTGATGGTCTTCAAGAAGGAGAACAGCTTGAAGGTGAACATCCCGCCGGCCGCGAGGCTGACGAAGATGAAGAAGACGTGGAACGCGTTGCGCGTCCGCTTCTCCTGTTGGGTCAGTTGAGCCGCCATCACTCATTCCCCTCCCCGCCGGGGTAGACCTCTTGTTCGTGGGTCGGGTTGAAGGTCGTGCCGAGCCACTGGAGGTAGGTGATGAGCGCGAAGCCCTCCTCGTGGGGAGTGCCGTCCGGCTCGAAGTAGTAGGCGTACGACGGCATCACCGAGTACGGCGTCACGTCCTTCGGGTTGAGGAAGTGCGCGATGTGCCAGTCGTTGGTGTGCCGGCCGTGCAGACGAGCCAAGTCCGGGCCGACCCGCCGCGTGCCCCAGAGGTGCGGCTGGTTCAGCTCGTTGTTGTACTCGTAGGCCTCGGACGGGGGTCCCCAGCGCTGCTCCTCGTTGGAGACGACGCGCACGTACTGGCTGTGGCAGTGCCAGCAGGCCTGACCGATGTAGAGGTCGCGGCCGGCGCGCAGGGCCTTGGCGTAGTTCCCGGGCGTCGCGCCCTCGGGGTACACGGCCTTGAAGGCGTCGGGATAGGCCTCCTCCAGCTGCTGGAACTCCACGCTGGGGTGCGCGGCGAGTTGATCCAGCTTGGCGTACTCCATCCCGTGGTACTCCTTCAGGGACATCCACGGGAAGACCATGCTCAGGACGAAGGCGATGCCGAAGCAGCCGACGCCGGCGACGAAGACGAAGGTGTAGAAGCGTTCCATGTGTCAGGCCTCCTAGTCGGCCGCCAGGGAGATGTAGTGCTCTTCCTCGACGTAGACGACGTCGCTCTTCGCGGTCATCCACATGTTGTAGAGGCCGCACATCAGGCCGGTGATGATCAGGAAGCCCGCGAAGGTGCGGACCCACCAGAACGGCACCGAAGCGGTGACCATGTCGGACCAGGGGTTCAGACCCTTCTGCATGAAGCCCGCGATCAGGCCGGCCATGGTGAGGTCGAGGAACATGATCGCGATGCCGAGGGTGGACAACCAGAAGTGCCAGCCCTTGAGGCGCGCCGAGTACCACTCGCGCTTGACGACGCGAGGCCACAGCCAGTCGATCACGCCGAACAGCCAGAACGAGAACGTTCCGAACATGATCATGTGGGCGTGGCCGACGACCCAGTCGGTGAAGTGGATGATCTTCTGGAACATCCAGGTCACGTGGAACGCGCACTGGAAGCAGGTGATGAAGTACATCACCGCGCCGGCGTAGAACCAGCGGATGCCCATGTTGGTGCGCAGGGCGCTCCACTTGCCGCGCAGCGTCATGAAGAAGTTCACGACGACGGTGGTCACCACGACCTCGATGGCGATCGTGGTCGAGATCGCGCCGAACTCGACGTAGTCCGGGATGGGCGAGATCAGGAAGTGGTGCACGCCGCCCAGCGGATAGAAGAACGCGAGCGCCCAGAAGCCGATGACCGAGAGCGAATGGCTCCAGATCGGCTTGCGCAGGATGAGCGGGACGAAGAAGTACATCAGGCCCCAGCCCATCGGCGTCACGTACAGACCCACGAGGTCGTGGATGAACAGGCCGGTCACGGCCGCGCCCGCGGCGCCGGGCAGCACCCACTCGGGGATGATGTTGCCCATCAGGTACGTGAGCGCCAGCCAGACGAGCCCGGAGGTGAAGTACCACAGCGTCACGTAGTACTTCTGCGCCCTCGCCTTGTAGAGCGGGACCATCAACTGGACGATCACCAGCACGGCGCCGACCGTGACGAGCAGGTCGACGGGCACCCAGTTCAGTTCGAAGGAGCCGGGGCGGAAGCCCGTGGGCGTCTCACCCCACTCGATGGCCTGGCAGCGGTTGTGAACGAAGCCGCCGGCCATGCAGAGCAGGATGAACTGCCACACCCAGAAGATCAGCCAGCCCAGCTTCTCCGACGCGACGCGGTAGCCGGTGAGGCGCGGGATCACGTAGTAGCACATCCCCGTGAAGCCGTTCACGAGCCAGCCGTACGCGGCGAAGTTCGTGTGGAACAGGCGGATGTGGCCCGGCGACAGCGCCTCGCTGTGCGGGAAGGGGTAGTACCCCAGGAACTGCAGCGAGTAGAGGAAACCCGCCAGCATCGAGATCAGCACGCAGATGCCGCCCGCGACCAAGTGGTACTTGATGAGCGGGTAGCTGACGAGCGGCCGGCCGTCGCTGGGGACTTGGGGGTCGGTCGAGTGAGTAGCCATGGGGATCAGTTCTCCTTCCGCTCGAGGGACCGCACGTAGTGGACGACGTCCCAGATCTCGTCAGAGCTCAGGCTGCCGGCGAAGGCGGCCATCGGCGTGCCGCCGATACCGGTCGCGATGACGGTCCAGAGCTGCGCGTTCTCGCCGCCGGAGCGGTAGACGCCGCCGGTGAAGTCGCGGGGCACGATCGGGTAGCCCCACTCGTCCTTGAACGCCTTGGCGCTCGGGCCGTCGCCGACGCCGGTCTCGCCGTGGCACGACACGCAGTTCGCGCGCGAGGTGTCCATGTAGAGCGCCTTGCCGCGCGCGATCGACGCGGCGTCGTTCTGCGTCTCGGGCGTGCTCGGGAACACGGAGGAGAGCTTGCGCTCGTCCCAACGCTCGCTGACGAGGTCGGCGTACTCCTTCGCGTCGGGCAGGCTGCCGTCGTCGATCGTGATGCTGAGCAGCATCTCCTCGAACTCGCCGCGCATGGCGATGTAGCGCACGTACTCGACGACGTCCTTGCGACGCTCGTCGGTGAGCAGCTTGAACGACGGCATCGAGGAGCCGGCCAGGCCGTTCGTGACCGTGCGGTAGAGGTCCTTGCGCATCGGGCGCTCACCGGTCGCGGTGCTGGTGAACTTGAACTTGCCCTTGCGGAAGTTGCGCGGACGCGGGTGCATGAAGCGCGCGGCGGGGCCGCCGCCGTCACCGGGGACCGTGTTCGCCCCGTCGATGCCGTGGCAACCGGCGCACTCCGCCTCGTAGGTCTTGCGACCGGAGGCCAGGCGACCGACCTCGATCACGCCCGAGTCGCGCAGGTAGCTCGACTTGACGCCGAAGTACTCCTCGCTCGCGGTGTTGACGAACTCCGCCAGGGACTTGCCGCCGAGCTCGCTGGCGAGGTCCTTGTCGTAGTACGCCAGGTCCTCCTTGAACGGCACGTCGAGCTCGTTGTACGGCTGATCCTCGGCCTTCCAGTTCTTCGCGGAGCGCGGGTCGTCGGAGTTGACCCACTCGGCGGAGAAGGGCTGGCGGAAGAACGGCAGCACGAAGACGGCGATGCCGAGGACCCAGAACAGCAGGGCCGGCGCGGTCGCGCCTCGCCGTCGCGGCGAGGCCTCGAACCAGCGCGGCGGACCTGCGGCGCGCGGGCGAGTTCCCATACTCATGATCGTCTCTGGTCGGTGGTGTTGAGAGAGACGTAGGACCCCACACGCGTCGCGTACGCGCGCTGCCCCACTGGCTCTCGGTGCACGGGCGAGGGTCGAGTCGGCGCCGCCACCCGGAGGCGCGCCGGTCGACATGGCGCGTAGGGTAGCGTTCGCGCGTGCGCGGGCCAGACTCCCTATGCGGTTCTCCCGTTATCGCGTCAGTTCGCCTGCGCAGGAACCGTCGCGATGCAGGTGCTTGCGTCTCGATCTCAATCCGCGCGCGGCAGGAAGCCCTCGCGAATCGCGAAGCGCGCGAAGTCCGCGGCCGAGCGACACTCGAGCTTGCTGCTCACCGCGGCGATGAGCTCGCTCGCGGTCGATTCAGGGATCTCGCAAGCGAGCGCGGCCTCGCGCGCCGTGTGGCCGAGCGCGAGTTGACGCACGAGCTCGATCTCGAGACGACTGAGGTGCAGCGACTGGCGCGAGTACTCGCGCGGCACCTCCATGCCGTGCGCCTGGAAGTGCGGGAGCAAGCGCGGCGAGAGGTACGTGCGTCCGCGCCGCAACGCGTCGAGCGCGATGAACAGCTCGGCGGGATCCTCGTCCGGCGCGAGCACGCACTCGACGCCCGCCTCCAGCGCGAGCCGCACCTGATCGGGCGCGGGGTTCTCGCGCACGACGAGCACCGGCGTGCCGGCCAGCGCCTCGCGCAGGCGGATCCCCCACTCGAAGCCCTCGCCGCCCGGCTTGCGCAGGTCGACGAGCAGCACGTCGACGGCGAGCCCCGGCACGCGCGTCAGCGCCTCCCGCGGATCGCTGGAGACGCCGACCACGTCCACCCCGCCGCGACGCAGCAGTTGCTCGAGCCCGACGCGGAGCATCGAGCTGTCGACGAGGAGGTAGACGCGCGTGGCGGCGCTCTCCCCCGGGCTGGGCGGCTGACCGTTCTCCATCAGGACGGCGCCGCGGCTCGGGGGAGGATCGAGGACCAGCCAAGGAGCGGGCGGCGCGGGCTGGAGTCTAGGCAGCCGCCGGGGGGCCTCGCGCTGGGGCGAGCTTCGTAGCGAGCCTCCGTCCATGGACGTATAAGACTGTTCGCAACGGTCGGGGCAGGGCGTACTCCCGCCGCGACCCCCGCCTCCCCGTGGCGCGAGCGCGCGGCGCCCTCGTCGCTCACGCTCCGCGCGAGCGAGCCCACGTCGGGCCGAGGCCCGGAGCGACGGTCGCGCTCCTGGCGCGTCTCGCTCTCTGCGCGCGGCCGCGCTCGCGGCCGTGCCGACGGCAGTCCGAGAGGCTGGGAAGCGATTGCTTCTCAGGCTCTCAGGGAGCGGTCAGCCCTCGAGCAGGCCCTCGCGGATCGCGAGGCGCGCCAGCTCGGCCGGCGAGTGGCAGTCCAGCTTGCGCTGCAGGTTCTCGCGGTGCTTCTTGGCCGTGCCCAGGCTCATGTTGAGGTCGCGGGCGACCTCCTTGTTGCTGTGCCCCAGCGCCAGGAGCTGGAACACCTCGCGCTCGCGCGGCGTGAGCTGCTCGATGCGGCTGGAGGGCGCGGGCCCCTCCGCGGCGCCGCCGCGCGCGCGCGCCACCAGACCGGAGGCGACCTTGGGCGACAGGAAGCTGTGGCCCTGCATGGCCGACTTCAACGCGATCACGAGCTCGCCGGGCTCGGAGTCCTTCGACAGGTAGCCCTGCGCGCCGGCCTTCAACGACTGCTCGACGAACGTCTCGCCCTCGTGGTGGGTGAGCATCACGATGCGCGTGTTCTTGCTCGCCTTGCGCAGGAGCGGGATCGCGTCGATGCCCGACAGGCCCGGCATCGTGATGTCGAGCAGCACGATGTCGGGGCGCAGCTCCTCGACCTCCGCGATCGCGGTGCGGGCGTCGCCGCTGTCCCCCACCACCTGGATCCCGGCCTGCTCCTCGAGGAGGCTGCGGAAGGCCGCGCGGATCATGGCCTGGTCGTCGATCAGGAAGACGGAGATGGGGCGGTCGGGCGCGTTCATGTCGGGCGTCGAGTCGTGTCGTTCGGGGCGCGGGAGATCAACCGCCGGGTCGCGAACTCGGAGCCGGTGTCGCGCGGCCGCGTGCCCGTCGGGGAGCGTGGAGGCTCCCCGCTCGGACGCTCAGTCGCGACAACGTCGTGGCAGGCGCACGACGAAGCGCGCGCCGCCGAGCGGCCCGTCCTGGATCGCGACCCGTCCGCCGTGCGCCTCGACGATGCGCCGGCAGATGGCCAATCCGAGGCCAGTCCCCTCGCTCCGTGTTGTAACGAATGGCTTGAACAGGTGGGCCCTCTTGTCCTCTGGAATTCCCGGGCCGTCGTCGTCCACGACGAGCTCCACCTGCCCCGGCTCCGCCGGCCGGCAGCTCACCACCACCCGCCCCCCGGCGCCCACCGCCTGGGAGGCGTTGCGGACCAGGTTGACGAGCACGTCCTCGACGCGCGCGCGGTCCGCCTGGAAGGCGAGGTCGGGGCTGCGGGCGTCGAGCTCGAGCGTGACCTGCGCGCGCGTCATCTCGGCCTTCAGCAGCGCCTGCACGCGGCCGAGCAGCTCGCGCGTCTCGACCCGCTGCGGGTGCAGGTCGAGCGGCCGCACGAACGAGAGCGTGCCGCGCAGCTTGCGCTCGAGGTGCTGCATACGGTCGGAGAGGTCCTCGATCACCTCGCGCGAGTCCTCGCCCAGGCGGTCGGCCACCGCCTTGAGCGCGAAGTTCACGGCCGTGATCGGGTTCTTGATCTCGTGCGCCATCACGGCGGCCGACTCGCCCACCTCGGCGAGCGCCCGCAGGAGCTGGTGCTCGGACTCCTGCACGCGCTTGAGCTCGCTGATGTCGCGGCCCTCGGGGATCATGTGCGTCACGTTCCCGTCGGCGTCGAAGACCGGCTTCAGCGAGAAGTCGATCACGTGCACGACGCCCGAGCGGTCGGTGTGCTCCACCTCGAAGCGCTCGAAGCCGCCGGCGAGGACGCGCGGGATCGCCTCGATCAGCCGCTGGCGCGAGGCCTCCGAGCCCTGCCACCAGGGCGTGTCGGGGTAGAAGCGCCCGACGACGTCCTCGCGCTTGCAGCCCACCAGGCTCAGCGAGGCGCGGTTCGTCTCGAGCAGCGTGCCCGCCGCGTCGAGCAGGCCGACGAGCTGGAACTCCTGGTCGAAGATCGCGCGCAGGCGCTGCTCGCGCTCGCGCAGCGCGGCCTCGGCGGCCTTGCGCCGGCGGATGTCGCGGAAGCTGCCGGTGAACAGCGGCTCCGCCTGCCCGGGGATGTCCACGCGCGCGACGGAGAGCTCGATCGGCAGCTCCTCGCCGGACTTGTGCACGACCGTGAACTCGCGCGTCGTGCCGAGGATGTTCGTCACGCGCGTCGCGCGGTAGGTCTCGAGGTAGCCGTCGTGCTCGCTCCGGTAGGGCTCGGGCAGCAACACGCGGATGTTGCGCCCCACGAGCTCGTCCGGCCGGTAGCCGAAGACGGGCTCGACCGAGTCGCTCGCGGACTGGATCAGGCCGTTCAGGTCGATGGTGATGAGCGGGTCGTGCACGCCCTTGAGCAGCGCGCGGTGGCGCGCGTCGCTCTCCATCAGCGCGTTCTCGTACTGCTTCTGCGGCGTGATGTCGCGCCCGAGGCACAGCAGCCCGGTGACGCGCTCGCCCTCGCGGACGGGCGTGATGGACCAGGCCACCGGGCGCACGCGGCCGCCGTGCGTGCGCACGCGGTTCTCGAGGATCGGCGCGGCGTTCCCGCGCCCGGCGGCCCAGCCGCCCAGCGCGCGCTGCGTGCGCTCGCGGTCGTCGGGGTGCGCCAGCTCGGCGAAGCTGCGCGCGGGCTCGTGCCCGCCGCCGAGGAACTCGCGCGCTCCCTCGCCCCACCAGCGCACGCGCCCGTCGGGCTCGAGCAGCAGCAGGAAGTCGGAGCGCAGCTCCAGCACGCCGCGCTGCACCTCGCACGGCAGGCCCTCGAAGTCGCACTCGGCGTTCCGGGAGGTCTCGCTCAACGGCTCTCAGTCCTTCAGGCTCAAGCGGTTCTGGAAGACGCGCGTGATGCGCTCGCGCGACAGCGCGCCCAGTAGCTCGCCGTCCCGCGCGACCAGCAGGAGCGGCACCGTGCCGCGCTCCAGTCGCTCCAGCGCGACGTAGAGCGTCTCGTCGGGCGCCATCGTATCGAGGTCGGACACCGGCGTCATGGCCTCGGTCACGCGGTGGAAGGCGCGCCGCTCGGCGGGCACCTCCGCGGCGCGCGCGAACTCGACCACGCCCGCGGGCCGGCCGTCGTGCTCGACCCACACGCGCGCGGCGCCCTCCAGGGCGAAGGGTCCGCGCACGAGGTCCTCGAGCGTCGTCCACTCGTCCACGCGCGGCTCCAGCGGCTCCATCGCCTGCGCGACGGTCACGCGCCCGAGCTGGTGCTTCAGCTCGAGCTGGAGCACGTGCGCGCGCGCGGCGTTCAGCAGGAACCACCCGATCACCGCCAGCATCAGGCCCTGACCAACCTCGCCGCCGAACAGCACGAGCGCCAGGCCCAGGCCGATGAACAGCCGCGCGATCACGCCGCCGACGTTGGCCGCCCAGCGCGTGGCGCGCACCTGGTCGTGCGTCCAGGCCCACAGCAGTGCGCGGAACACGCGCCCGCCGTCGAGCGGGAAGCCGGGCAGCAGGTTGAAGGCGACGACGACGAGGTTGAACTGGCCCACGTAGCTGGCGACCTCCGTCGCCGGCCGGCCCTCGGGGAGCACGAACGAGAGCAACAGGAACGCGAGGCCCAGCACCACGCTCACCATCGGCCCGGCCACGGCGACCAGGAACTCGTCGCGCGGGCGCCGCGGCTCGCCCTCGAGCATCGCGATGCCGCCCAGCAGGAACAGCGTGATCGCGCGCACCGGCACGCCGAGCCAGATGGACACGAGGCTGTGGCCGAACTCGTGCGCGACGATCGACAGGAAGTAGATCAGCGAGATCGCCAGGCCCGCGCCCCAGGCCCAGGCGGCGGGCCAGTCGGCGTTCGTCTCGCGCATCGTCTTGCCGAGCCCCAGCGTCACGAACGCGAAGAGCACGAACCACGTGGGGTCGAGCCCGACCTCGATGCCGAAGACGCGGCCGAGGACGAGCGTGCGGGCCCCGAACGGGCCACGCGTCGGCTGGGGGGAAGCGGACGCCATGCCGCTCAGGATACGCGACGGCGCGGCGCGGAGTGAGCCCGCGCCGCGCCATCCGTCAGGTCGCTCGGACCCGGAGCCGGATCAGAGGTTCGTCCAGATCCCCAGGTCGCCTGCGTGGACGAGGTGGTCCAGCCACAGGTTGGAGAGCTTCTCCTGCACCGTGTTCTGGCGCAGGCGCTGGTTCAGGTTGTCGAAGTCGACGCGGTCGAGCTCCTGGTCCTGGTTGAAGCACGAGAAGACGGGCTTCGCCTCCTGCTTCGTCTCGGGGTCGACGTGCTTGCAGAGGCACTGCGCGCAGATCTCCTTCATCGCGCACTGCATCGGCGAGTTGATCGACCCGATCGCGACGTGGCCCTCCTTGAGGTAGGGCTTCAGCACGGTGAAGCGCGTCTCCTTGACGGCGTTCATCATGCGGTCGGAGCCGATGCAGACGATGCGGTCACACTCGTCGAGCGCGAGCTGCGTGTCGCCGAACTCGCCGGTCGCGTAGGCGACCATGGCCTGCACGATGTTGCCGCGGAAGTGGCGGTCGTAGGGCCGGCGCTTGTTGGTCTCGATCTCGGCCCCCGCGTCGGTCGACCAGATGATGACGTCGGCCGCGGCCTCGATCTCCTCGCGCTTGAAGATGTCCTCGCCGCGCTTGAAGCCGGCGAAGTAGATCACCTCGTTGCCCGCCTCGCGCATCGCCTTGCCGATCGAGAACAGCACCGCGTTGCCCAGGCCGCCGCCGAGCAGGATGACCTTCTCGCCGGTGGGGATCGTGGTCGGCTCGCCGGTCGGGCCCATGACGACCACGGGCTCGCCGGGCTGCAGCGTCGCGCACAGGCGCGACGAGACGCCCATCTCGAGCACGATCAGGCCCATCAGGCCCTTCGACACGTCGGTCCACGCGCCGGTCAACGCGATGCCCTCGAGCGCCAGGCGCGTACCGTCCACGACCGCCGCGTGCGCGTCGTAGTTCTGCAGGCGGTAGAACTGGCCGGGCTTGAAGTTGCGCGCCGCCGCGGGGGCGTGCACGACGACCTCGGTGATCGTCGGCGTCAGGCGGTTGACCTCGTGCACCTTGGCGTCGAGGTCGTACGCGAGCTTGCCGGAGACCTGGCGCCAGGCGTCCTTGCGCGCCGCGATGGCTGCCGGCTCGAGCGACGCGGCCGCGAGGCGGTCGGCGAAGGTCGCGATCACGTCGCGATAGCCGTCGCGCGCCGAGGCCATGGCCTTCACCACGTTGCCCGCGTACACGGGGTGGTTGTCGCCGTAGACGCTGATCGAGTGCTTGCCGTCGGCGTAGGACGTGAAGAAGCCGGGGCCCGCTTCGTCGCGGCCGCCCTTCAAGGCCTGCAGGCCGGCGCCGCCCTGCTTGTTGATCTCGAAGAACCACTCCCACTCGTCGAGGCGGAAGGTGCCGCGGTGCTCCTTCTCGTACATGATGTTCGGGCTGGTGCCCGCGGCGACGAGCATGGTCCGCGCCGGCAGGTTCACGATCTCACCGGTGCCGCGCCACTTGCCCTCGGCGTTGACGTGCTGTCGCTCGAAGTCGACGCTCTCGAGCGCGCCGTACTTGTCGACCTTCGCCTCGGTGGGCGCCATGTGGTCGACGAAGACGATGCCCTCCTCGAAGGCCTTGATGATCTCCTCGTGGTTGAGGCGATAGGCCGGCGCGTCCTGCATGGACTTGCGGTACACGAGCCGCACGCCGCCCCACTTGGCCACGAGCGGCGCGAAGCAGGGCTCCTCGCCGGCGCGCGCCGCACGCGAGCGCTCCTCCGCGACCTCGCGGCCGTGCGCCACGAACTCGTCGAGGATGCCGCGCTCCTCGTCGCTGAAGAACCCGCGCACGACCTCCTCGCCGAACTCCTGGCAGAGCACGTCGTAGCGGCCGGTGAGCTTCTCGACCTGCACGGGGTAGTACGCGATGGCCTCGGTGGCCGTGTCGACGCCCGTCAGACCGCCGCCGATGACCAGCACCGGCAGGCGCAGCTGCAGGTTCGCCAGGGCGTCCTTCTTGAACGCGCCGGTGAGCTGCAGCGCCATGAGGAAGTCCGACGCCTTGCGGATGCCGCGCGAGAGGTTGCCCTTCATCGGCACGACGGTCGGCTTGCCGGCGCCCGTGGCGATGGCGATGTGGTCGATGCCGGCCGCCCAGGCGTCCTCGATCTCGACGGTGCCGCCGAAGCGCACGCCGCCGTGCAGCTCGAAGTGCTCGCGACGCAGCAGCGAGAGGTACGGCAGCGACAGGAAGTTCTTGTCCCACCGCACGGTGATGCCGTACTCCGACACGCCGCCGAAGCCGAGCAGCACGCGCTCGTCGCACTCCGAGGTCGTCGAGCGGTAGTTCTCGATGGGCTCGGGCAGCGCCTCGCCGTCACCGAGGCCGCCGCCGGCGCCGATGCGCCCGGTCTGCTCGAACGGCAGCGGCTCGACCTTCAGACCGTCGACGGCCTGCACGCCGAAGCCTTCCTGCGACAGGTAGTGCGCCAGCGTGTAGCCCGCCGGCCCCATGCCGACGACGAGCACGTTGATGCCGTTGTAGGGCAGCGCGTACGGGCGCTGGACGTTGAGCGGGTTCCAGCGCGTGAGCAGCAGGAACACCTCGGTGCCGTACGGCAGGTCGAGGCTGTCGACCAGCACGCGCGTCTCGATCTGCGGGATGTTGACCGGCTCCTGCTTCTGGTAGACGCACGACTTCATGCAGTCGTTGCAGATCCGGTGGCCGGTGCCCGGGCACATCGGGTTGTCGATCATCACCATCGCGAGCGCCGCGATGGGGTCGCCGTCGCCGTAGAGCTCGTGCATCTCGGAGATGCGCTCGTCCAGCGGGCAGCCCTCGAGCTTGATGCCGACCGGGTTGCGCTTGACCGCGCCGTCCTTCTCGTAGAGCCCTTTGTGGCACGAGTCCTTCTCGCGGTCGTGGCAGAACAGGCACTGGTCGACCTGCTTGAGCACCTCGGTCACGCTCGCGCGGCGGTCGGTCAGCTTGAAGCCGTCGCGGCGGCGGCGCGTCGTCTCGGGGCCGACCATCGCCTCGGGCAGCTCGCCCGCCGGGTGCTGGAAGGCGACCAGGCCCTTCTCGAAGTCCATCTCCTCGAGCTCGCGCGTGAACTTCCACTGCTTGACGCCGGGGTCGCCGCCGTCGAGGCGCAGGCGCAGGTCGGCCGCCAGCAACTGCAGCGCTCCCTCCACCGTCAGGCTGTCGCCCGCGAGCGCCGGCTCGCCCGGCTCGCGCTCGAGCAGCCGCAGCACGCAGCCGGCGAAGACCTCCTCGTCGCACAGGTCGAAGCCCGCGACGCCCGGCAGCGCGGCGACGAGGCGCGAGGCCCGCGTGCGCGTCTCGGCGGCGTCCAGCCCGTCGACCTTGACCTTCTTGACGAGCTTCTTGAGGAACGGCTTCTCGAGCTCGTAGACGCGCTTGCGCAGCTTGAGGTAGGCCTCGCGCTTCTGCTTGGGCTCCTCGATGTTGAAGAGCTTGGCGACGAAGCGCGACACGTAGCGCCCGACCTCGATCAGCAGCCGCGACTCGTCGATCGCGTTGAGCGTGGACGTGTCGGCGCGGTACGCGTCCCAACGCGGCGCGAGGTCGGTGTCCGCCTCGCGGAACCACGCGAGGAACGCCTGGTGCAGGTCGGCGAGGCGTTCGGCGCGGTGGAGGTCGGCCCAGGAGAAGCCCTCGATCCCGAGGGCGAAGTCTTCGGTGCCGGCGCAGGCGTCTTGCCCGGCGGCGTTGGCGTCGATGCTCATGGCTACAACTGGGGCTCGGAAGGGATCTGTCGGGGGGTCGCGAGCGGCCTTGGAGGCGCGCTACTCTAAGGTCCACCCGCGTCGCGAGGCGCCGCCTCGGACGGAATTGCAGCTCTCTACGCACAAGGCCCACCCATGAAGCACATCGCGCTCGCGACGCTCCTCGCGCTGCTCTCGGCCTGCGTCGTCTACCCGTCGCGCGAGGCCACCACGGCGTTCGCCACGCGCCACGACGCGACGCACGCCGAGCTCGTCGACGCGCTGGCGAAGGCCGGATGGTCGCTCGACGACGCCGCGTACGACTTCCACCAGGACGCGCGCGGGCTCGCCGGGGACCGCTACGCGCTGACGCGCGCCGATTCGCGCGGCCGCGCCGAGCTGTTCGTCTTCCGCGCGGAAGACGGCGCGGGTTCCGTGCTGGCCGAGGTCAGCGAGGAGGTCTCCGACGGGCGCATGTACGACCTCTTCGACGCGCTGCGCGCGGTCTACGACGCGCGCCCCGACCAGCGCACGCCGGGCGTCGTCTACTGCGTCGACCACGCGCCCTGCCACGTCGCGAGCGCGCCCACCCAGGCCGACTGCGCGGCGGCCGAGGACAAGCTGCGCGCGCAGTCGGGCTGCTACCAGTTCGGCTGGAACCCGCCGCGCTGATCAGGCCGCCCGCCGCGCGAACCAGGGGTAGACGGCGGGCAACACGAACAGCGTCAGGAGCGTGGACGTCACCAGGCCGCCGATCACGACGGTGGCGAGCGGTCGCTGCACCTCGGCGCCCGCGCTCAGCGCGACCGCCATGGGCAGGAACCCGATGATGTCCGTCGAAGCCGTCATCAGCACGGGCCGCAGGCGCGACCGCGCGGCGCCCAGGGCCGCGACCGCGGGGGGCGCGCCGTCGGCGCGGCGCTGCACGACCGACGACACCAGCACGACACCGTTCATCACGGCGATGCCGAAGAGCGCGATGAAGCCCACGCCGGCCGAGATCGAGAACGGATAGCCCCGCAACCAGAGCGCCGCGAGCCCGCCCGTCAGCGCGAGCGGGACGTTCAGGAAGATCAACAGCGCCAGCCGCGTCGAACCGAAGGTCGAGTACAGCAGCGTGAAGATGAGCAGCAGCGCGAGCGGCACGAGCAGCAACAGGCGCTGCGAGGCGGCGCTGAGGTTCTCGAACTGACCGCCCCACTCGATCGACCAGCCGGGCGGCAGGTCGACCTCGGCCGCCACGCGCTCGCGCGCCTCGGCGACGGCGGAGGCGAGGTCACGACCGCGGACGTTGAGCTCGACGGTGATCTTGCGCTGCGCGTGCTCCCGGCTGATCTGCGCGGGGCCCTCGCGCACGCGCAGGTCGGCGAGTTGCTCGAGCGGCACCCAAGGCGCCGGCCCGCCGGCCGCGGCGGGCAACCCGATGGGCAGGCCGCGCAGCGCCTCCAGGCTCGCGCGGGCCTCGTCGTCGAAGCGCACCTGCAGCGCGTAGCGCCGCTGTCCCTGCACGACGGTCCCCACGCGCGCGCCGCCGACGGCCTCCACGACGTCGAGCACGTCCTGCGCGTCGACGCCGACCCGCGCGACGGCCTCGCGGTCGACGTCCGCCGTCAACGTGGGCAGCCCGCCGGTCTGCTCCACCTTCACCTCGGCCATCCCGGGCACCTCGCGCACCACGGCGGCGACGCGCTCGGCCACGGCGCGCATCTGGTCGAGCGTCCCGTCGCCGGCGAAGACCTTGATGCCGACCTCGGAGCGCACGCCGCTGATGAGCTCGTCCACGCGCAGCTCGATGGGCTGGGAGTAGCTGAACAGCACGCCCGGCAGCGCCTCGCGCAGCTCGGCGTCGAGCGCCGCGATCAGCGCGTCCTTCGACGGGAAGCGCCAGGTGTCCGGCGGCGCGAGCATCAGGTAGGTATCGGAGATCTCGACGCCCATGGGATCGGTGGCGATCTCCGCGCGCCCGGTGCGCGAGACGACCGTGCGCACCTCGGGGAAGCCCTTGGCGATCGCCTCGGCCCGCGTGCTGAGCTCGTTCGAGCTCTCCAGCGAGATGCTCGGCAGTCGCCAGATCTGCATGGCGATCGCGCCCTCGTCGAGCTTGGGGATGAACTCCGCGCCGAGGAAAGGCGTCGAGGCCAAGCTGAGCACGAACACGACGAGCGCAGTGCCGGCCATGCGCCCGGGGTGCGCCGCCGTGTGCGCGAGCAGCGGTTCGTACGCGCGCCGCGCCAGGCGCGCGAGCAACGGCTCGCGTTCGACGGGCCGCCGCAGCAACAGCGAGGCGAGCACCGGCATCAACGTCAGCGCGGCGAGCAGCGACCCCGCCATGGCGAACACCACGGTCAGGGCCATCGGCCGGAACATCTTCCCCTCGATGCCGCGCAGCGCGAGGATCGGCAGGTAGACGAGGATGATGATGCCGACGGCGAACAGCACCGGCCGCGCCACCTGGTGGCAGGCCGCGCGCACCTTCTCGTGGTGGCTGCGGCCGTCGTCGTCGCGGTGCAGCGCGAGGTACGCGACGATGCCCTCCACGATCACGACGGCGCCGTCGACGATGATCCCGAAGTCGACCGCGCCGAGGGACATTAGGTTGCCCGAGAGCCCCCACCAGCGCATGAGCGTGACCGCGACCAGCATCGACAGCGGGATCACCGCGGCCACCATCAGGCCGCCGCGCAGACTGCCGAGCAGCAGCAGCAGCACGACGACCACGAGCAAGCCGCCCTCGAGCAGGTTGCGCGCGACGGTGTGCAGCGTGCGCTCGATCAGCTCGGTCCGGTCGTAGAAGGTGTCGATCGTGACGCCGTCGGGCAACGTGCGCTGCAGCTCCCGCACGCGCGCGTGGACGTCCGCCGCGACGGTGCGCGAGTTCGCGCCCATGAGCATCATCACGACCCCCACCACCGCCTCGCCGCGTCCGTCGCGCGTCACGGCCCCCTGGCGGATCATCGGCGCGAACTCGGCGCGGCCGAGGTCGGCCAGGTAGACCGGCGTCCCACGCGCGTCCTGCGCGACGACGACGCGCGCGAGGTCCGCGAGGCTCGACACCAGGCCCTCGCCGCGGATCAGGTACTGCTCGTCGGCGTGCACGAGGTAGCCGCCGCCCACGTTGCGGTTGTTGCGCTCGAGCGCGTCGAACACGCGCGCGAGCGGGATGCCGTAGCCGCGCAGCGCGTCCGGGTCGAGCGTGACCTGGAACGTGCGCAGCTCGCCGCCGAACGCGTTGACCTCGACCACGCCCGGCACGGCGCGGAGCTGCGGCGCGAGGTTCCAGTCCAGCACGTCGCGCAGCTCCATCGCGCTGTAGCCCTCGCCGCGCACCTCGAACTGGTAGACCTCGCCGAGGCCGGTGGAGATCGGCCCCAGCTCGGGCTCCCCGTAGCCCTCGGGGATCTCCGCGCGCGACTGCGACAGGCGCTCCGACACGAGCTGGCGCGCCCAGTACAGATCGGTGCCCTCCTCGAAGACCACGGTCACGACCGACAGGCCGAACTTGGACACCGAGCGCACCTGCTCGACGCCGGGCAAGCCGCTCATGGCGGTCTCGACCGGGAAGGTGATGAACGACTCGACCTCTTGCGGCGCGAGTCCGGGGCTGTTCGTGAGGAGCTGGACCTGCGTGTTCGTGACGTCGGGGACGGCGTCGATCGGCAGCTTGCGCAGCGAGTCGAGGCCGAGCGCCACCACGAGCAGCCAGCCGATCAGGACGATCAGGCGGTTGTCGAGCGAGAAGTCGATCAGGCGGTTGACCATGGGCGCGCTCCTAGTGACTGTGCCCGCCGCCGAGCTCGCCGCTCTTGCCGGCCGACTCGAGCAGGAAAGTGCCGGCCACGACGACGCGCTCGCCCGCGGTGACGCCGCTCAGCACTTCGACCAGCGCGTGCGCGGCGGCGCGCGTGCGCACCGCGCGCCGCTCGTAGACGCCGGGTTCGCGCTCGACGAAGACCGCGTCGCCCGGATCGTCGTGCACGAGCGCGCGCTCGGGCAACACGACCGCCGCCTCGCGCGTGGCCGTCTCCAGCTCGACGCGGCCGAACATCCCGGGGCGCAGCGGGAGCTCCTCGGGCCAGCTCGCGAGCGCGTCGTTCGCGAGCGTCACGCGCACGCCCGCGGAGCGGCTGGCGGGGTCGATGTGGAACCCGACGAAGCCCACCGCGCCGGCGAGCTCCACGTCGGGGAACGCGTCGAGGCGCACGGCCGCGGGCTGTCCGCCGCGCACGTGACGGAGCTGCCCCTCGAACGCCGAGGCCACGAACCACACGCTCGCGAGGTCCTCGACGACGTAGAGCTTCGCGCCCGCCTCGACGTACTCGCCGACCGAGGCGTGGCGATCGACGACGACCCCCGCGCCCGAGGCCAGCACGCGGTACGCGCCGGCGAGCAGGTCGGAGCCGGCCGCGAGCCCCGCGAGTTCCTCGTCGGAGAGCCCGAGCGTCTGCAGGCGTTGCCGCGCGGCGTCGCGATCGATGCGCAAGAGCCCGAGGTCGGCCTCGAGCGCGAGCAGCGCCTCGTCCCGCTCCGCGTCGAGCTCGGCGAGCTGCTGCTCGCGCGCGAGACGCGCGAGCGCGAGCGCCTGCTCGGCCTCCAGCAGCGGGCGCAGCGTCGAGACGGCTTTGCGCTGCAGCTCCTGCTCGCGCTCGTACACGCGCTCGTGCACCGCGACCGAGCCGTCGAGCACCTCCACCAGCTCGCTGCGCCGACGCTCGAACAGCGCGCGCCGCGCGGCGAGCGTGCCCTCGACCGCGCTCGTCGCGGCGCGCGCGCGCAGGAGCTCGGCGGCCGCCTCGCCCAGCTCGACGCTGTCGAGCACGCAGAGGAGCTCGCCCACCGCGACGTCGTCGCCGAGCTGCTTGTGGACGCTGCGCACGCGCCCGGCCACGCGCGGCGTGACGTGCAGCACCGCGTCGGCGTTGGGCTCGACGCGCCCCGTCAGCGTCAGCGCTTCGACCACGCGCCCCGGCCCGGCCACGACGAACTCGAGCCCGGCGGCCTGCACCTGCCGCGGCGAGAGGTGAACGCGGCCTTCCTCGCCGTCGTGCTCCCCGTCGTCGTGGTCCGCGTGCGTCGCCGACGCGCCGTCGGCGTGAGCGTCGTGGGTGTCGTGGACTCCACCGTCGTGACAGCTCGCGACGAGCGCAGCGAGGAGGAACAGCGAGGGGAGCGTGCGCGGGTCGAGCGTCATCGGGCGGGGTCCTCGTCGAGGGCAGCAGGAACGGAGTCGGTGGCCGGGGCGAGCAGTTCGCCGGCGGCGGCGAGCAACTCCCAGGCGGCCTTGGCGCGCACGCCGCGGGCCTCGGCGTCGCGTGTGCGCGCTTCGGCGAGCGCGCGTTGCAGGGCCAGGGTCTCGAGCAGCGAGGCCTCGCCGACCTCGAGCGCGGCGCGCGCGAGCGCGAGGCTCTCCTCGGCGTTGGGCAGCAGCTCGCGCTCGACGAGCTCGAGCTCCTCGCTCGCGAGTCGATACGCGGCCTGCGCGTCGGCCAGCTCCGCGCGCAGGGCGTGCACCGCCGCGCGCAGCTCCTCGCCCGCGCGCGCGCGCTCGGCCTGCGCGGCCGCGATGGCCGCGCGCGTCCGCCATTGCCCCAGCGGCAGGCTCAACGAGAGCCCGGTGCCGACGGTCACGCGCGGGTACTGCGTCGCGACCGCCAGCCGCAGCGCCGCCTCGGTCGCGCCGTAGCGCGCGCTCAGCGCGGCGAGGTCGGGGCGCACCGCGAGCGCGCGCACGGCGAGCCCTTCGTCGTCCTGCAGCCTCGCGGCGCGCTCCAGCGGATCCTCGGCCGCTCCGGGCACGAGCGCCGCGGACGGCGGCAGGCCGAGGAGCTCGGCCAGGTGCCTGCGCGCCGCCTCGCGCCGCGCCTCGGCGCGCACGTGCTCGACGCGCAACCGGCGCAGCTCCCCGCGCGCGAGGTTGGCCTCGATGGCGCTGGCCGCGCCGGCCTCCTGCGCCGCGCGGAAGTGCGCCTCGGTGCGCTCCGCGAGGCGCGCGAGCTCGGCCGCCTGCGCGGCCAGCTCCGTCGCGACGCGCAGCTCCTCGTCGGCGACGTACACGGCGCTCACGAGGCGCCACTCGGCCGCGAGCAGCGCGGCGTGCTCGGCCGCGTGGTTCCAGCGCGCGCCGGCGCGCAGCGCGTCGCCCTCGCCAGGCCGTCGGAGCGGGACGTCGAGGCCGAGGCCGGCCAGCACGTCGACGCGCGTCGAGCGCCCGTCGACGAGCTGTGCGGCGAGCACGTCCATCGCGTCCCAGCCGACGCTCGGCTCGGGCAGCAGCCCGGCCTCGACGAGCAGCGCCGCGGACACCTCGACGCGGGCGCGCGACGCCTGCAGCGCGGGGTTGTGCTCGACGGCGAAGGCGCTCAGCGCGCGCGGCCCGGGCGCGACGGCGACGTCGGCGGGAGCGCGCCAGGGGACGCGCTCGAGCTCGGCCAGCAGCGCGCGCGGCTCGACCGGTGCCGGGGTGTAGCCGACGCACCCCGCCGAGCAGAGCGCACCGCCGCCCCACAGGACGGCGCGAAGGAAACGATGCATGCCACGGACTCCAAGGTCACTCCTCGTGAACGGACGGAGCGCCGGCGGCGCGACGGGCCGCGCGGACGCACGCGGGCCGAGCGGCCCGGGAGTCGTGAGCTCAGCGCCGCGGCGGGCGGTCGCTGGTCGCGTACGGCAACGCGTCGCGGTCCGGTGGCGCGGGCGGATGCGCGCGTCTCACGTCGGCGCAGGGCGCGGGCGCGAGCGGCGCGGGCCAGCGCAGCGGCGCGGGCGGCAAGAGCGCGCGCAGCGGCGCCTCGAGCTCCTCGCGACTGCCAGGCACCATGAAGTCCGCGCAGGGATCGTCCGCGCAGCCGTCCTCGTGCGAGCAGCTCGCACCGACGCCCTCGTCGCAACCGCACTCGTGCTCGAGCACGCCGCCGTGACAGAGGGCGGGGCCGAGCAGCAAGGTCACCAGGAGGACCAGGGACGTGACGAGGCGCGTCATGGCGGGGTCACCGTAGGTCGGCCCCGGCGGCGCGGCAAGTTGAGCCGCGCAGCGATCCGCGCTGCAGACGAGAGCGCGTTCTCATCGCGCTCCGCCGGGAGCCCGTCCGAGACGCCCTCGCGCGCGCCGCGCGGGCTTGCGTCACCCGAAGAGGAAGTCGCTCTCCTGCGACCAGGCGGCGAAGCGGTAGAAGGGCACCAGGCGTTCGAGCTCGGCGAGCAGCAGCTCGGGCGCCTCGGGCGCGAGGAGCGCGGCGCGCGCGGCGGGTTGCGCCTTGGGCACCGGCCAGCGGCGGACGAGCGCGAGCGCGTGCGTGCCGGCCTCGTAGTACTTGAAGAACTCCTCGAGCCGCGAGGGCTCCAGCGCGCCGCAGCGCCACTCGCCCTTCCAGTCGGCCAGCTCGAGGCGGAAGCCGTCGAGCTCGTTGAGCAGCGCGACGAGCTCTCCGACGCCCTCGGCCTTCACCCGGCGCGTGAGGTTCTGACCGTCGAACCACGCGTCGGCGTGGATGCGCAGCGACGTCTCGACGAGGTCGCTCTCGACCGCGAGGCAGAGGTAGGCGTTGCGGTAGGCCGCGTCGAGGTCGGACGCGAGCTCCTTGCCGACCACGCGCCGCAGGCGGCCCTTCTCCGTCTTGTCGCGGCAGACGTAGGCCCACAGGCGGCGCACCTTGTTGCCGTTGAAGGCGTGCGGGTTGTGCAGGCTCGTGCGCGCCTCGAGGCCGAGCTTGGGCGTCCGCTTCGCGCCGGCGAAGCGCTTGCCGAGCGCGAGCAGCTTGCGCCGCAGCGCGAGGCGCCGCTCGTTGTAGGCGGGGTCGCGGCAGACGGCCTCGTCGAGCGCGTTGAGGTCGTCGTCGCTGAAGGCGAGCTCGCCCTCGGCGGGCGCGGGCTGGACGTTCTCCGGGAGGGTGCTCATGGTGCTGCACCAGAGCATGCGCCCGCGAGGCGCCGACTGCACGCGCGCTCTCAGACCGGCGGCGCGGACTCGTCGACGCCGCGGCGGGCGCGCGTGAAGCGCTCGCGCGCGCCGGGCTCGACCAGCGACCACAGGATCGCCCCGGTCACGCCCGCGAAGCTCACCGCCACGAGCACTCGCCACAGGTCGACGGGCGCGTCGCCGAGCAGCGCGCCCGCGAGGGCGACGGCCTGGAAGAGCAGCAGCGCCGCGGCGACGGCCGCGCCGCTCCAGCGCGCCCACGCACGGCCGCGCATCAGCCCCCAGAGCGTCAGCGCGCAGCCGAGGCCGGCGAGTAGCGCCCCCGGGCCGCGCAGCTCGTCGAGGTGCTGCATCCCGTCCGCGACGAGGCCCACGGCGCCGAAGCCGAGCATCCAGAGCAGCGGGCTCGCGCCCTCGCGGATCTCGCTGCGCGCGGCGTCGCGGTACCAGGCGGAGCGCTCGCGCTCCCAGTGGGTCGTCGGTCGGGGTGTCATCGTGCGTGCCGTGCGATCGGGACTCGGGCGGACGCGCCGCCGCGCGGCGTCCCGCCACCCTACGGTACGACCCGCCGAGTGTTTCGCCTCCCGCGCGCCTCTGGCCCATGGAACTCGCCGGCGAGCCTGTAGAATCCCCCCGGGTCTCGGGCGTCGCTCGGGGCGCCGCACCCCAGATGCAGTTCGCACACTTCGAGTTCGACCCCGTGGCCGACCGCCTCGGGGAGGGACCTCTGTCGGAGGTCTACCGCGCCAAGGACCAGCGCCTCGAGCGCACCGTGGCGCTGAAGATCCTGCGCCCGCACGCCGAGCTCGACCCTGCGGCCGACCAGCGCTTCTTGCGCGAGGCCAAGCACACGTCGAACCTGCAGCACAAGAACATCGCGGTCGTCTACGAGTACGACGTGTTCAAGCCGCCCGGCATCGAGAAGGGCGCCGGCACGCCGTACATCGCGATGGAGTACCTCGAGGGGCGCACCCTCGACAAGATCCTCAAGGACCGGCGCCTGGGCTGGGAGGAGTGCACGCGCATCGCGCAGCAGGTCACCGACGCGCTGCGCGCCGTGCACGAGAACCACCTGATCCACCGCGACCTCAAGCCGGGCAACATCATGGTGCTCGACGACGGCTCGGTGAAGCTGCTGGACTTCGGCATCGCGCGGGCCGCGAACGAGTCGTCGATCACGCAGCACGGCACGCTGGTCGGCACGGTGCTGTACATGTCGCCGGAGCAGGTGCGCGGCGAGGAGCTCGACCTGCGCTCGGACATCTTCTCGCTGGGCGCGGTGCTCTACCACACGATGACCGGCGAGCTGCCGTTCCCGGGCAAGAGCTTCCCGGAGGTCTGCATGGCCATCCTGGACTGCAAGCCGCGGCGGCCCTCGGTCGTGCGCCCCGGCTTCCCGGCGGTCTTCGAGGCCATGATCCTCAAGTGCCTGTCGCCCGAACCGGCCGACCGCTACCAGGACGCGGCCGAGGCGTACGGCGCGCTGCTCAGCATCGCCGACCGGCGCGGCGCCCGCACGCGCACGCAGAACCAGATCGAGGGCGTGATGCTGCTGCCGCCGGTGCACTGCGCCGACGACGACACGGCCTGTTCGCAGGTCGCGGCCGGCCTGCGCCGCGACCTCGCGACGGAGCTGGGGCGCACGAAGGGCCTCGAGGTGCGGCTCGTCGAAGGCGAGCAGCTCCCGCGCGACGGCGCCTTCGACTACGTCGTGCGCTCGACGTTCAAGCTCACGCCGCCCAGCGGCACGCTCGACCTCGAGATCGAGCGCTGGACCCGCAACGGCGGCGCGCCGACGCTGCGCGACGCGCACGTCGAGCGCATCCAGCAGACCGAACCCGACGAGTGGGCGCTGCAGGCCGACCTCGTGCGCGCCGCGACGCGCACGATCCGCCGGCGGCTGTCCGAGCTCGCCGTGCGC
This sequence comes from Planctomycetota bacterium, assembly GCA_020638875.1. Taxonomy (GTDB): domain Bacteria; phylum Planctomycetota; class UBA1135; order UBA1135; genus DUCM01. The sequence goes on along the minus strand of JACKHS010000013.1, from coordinate 48,626 downwards.
CCCAGCGAGGGCACCGTGCGCAACGTCGAGCGCGCCCGTGGGCTGACGCAGCGCGCGCACGACGTGCTGCTCAAGGGCACGAGCAAGCACCTCATGCTCGCGATCAGCTCGATGCGCGCCGCCATCGACGCCGACCCCTACTGCGCGCTCGCCTACGCCGGCCTCGCCGAGGCGCTGGTGCGCAAGTACCTGTACTGGGACGGCGACGAGGCCTTCCTCGCCGAGGCGCGCGAGTACGCCGAGCGCGCCCTGGCGCTCGACCCCGACTGCGCCGAGGCGCACACGTCGCTCGGCTTCGCGTACCACCTCTCGGGGCACTACACCGAGGCGCAGCGCGAGTACCGCATCTCCATCCAGCACGACAGCGAGGAGTGGCTCGCGCACCGCCTGCTCGGCGCGATCCTCGCGCGCGAGGGCAACAACAAGGGCGCCGCCGGCCTGCTGCGGCGCGCCATCACGCTCAAGCCCTCGCACATCGGCAGCTACGACCACCTGTTCAAGGTGCTGCGCCGCCTCGACCGCTACGAGGAGGCGCTCGAGGTCGCGTCCGAGGGCATCTCCGCCGCGCGCGCGCGCCTCAAGCAGGAGCCCGACGACCAGGAAGCGCGCCTGCACATGGCGCTGCTGCTCGTGCGCATGGGCGAGGGCCGCTTCTCCGAGGCGCGCCGCCAGGTGCACGTCGCGCTCGAGCACGCGCCCAAGGACGGCTACACCTCGTTCCACTCGGCCTGCGTCTTCGCGATCACGGGCGACCTCGACGAGGCGATGGACCAGCTCACGCGCGCGCGCGACCGCGGCTACTTCATCCAGAGCGAGCTGCGCAACAACGGCGACCTCGACGTCCTGCGTCAGCTCCCGGACTTCCGCGAGCTGATGCACTGAGGAGGGCCGCCGCGTGACGCGCAAGACGGAGCAGCGGCTGGCGATCCGCAAGGTGCTCGACGAGGCCGAGGGCCCGCTGTCGATCCCCGAGATCCTCGATCGCGCGCAGGCCGTCGTGCCGGGTCTCGGCACCGCGACGGTCTATCGCAACGTCAAGGCAGCGGTGGAAGAGGGCGACCTGACCGTGGTCGACGTGCCCGGCGAGCCGACGCGCTACGAGGCCGCGCACCAGCACCACCACCACCACTTCAAGTGCCTCAGGTGCGGCAAGGTCTACGACATCGAGGGCTGCTTCGACGAGCTCGACGCGCTGGCGCCCGAGGGCTTCGAGGCCGAGGGGCACGAGCTCACGCTCTACGGCCGCTGCCCCGACTGCAAGCCGTCGGTGTTCTGAGGTCGACGCGATGACGGTCCTCCCCGAGCGCTACCGCGACCGCGCCGAAGCGGGCCGAGTCCTCGCCGAAGAGCTCGCGGGCCGCGTCGGCGCGGACGCGCTCGTGCTGGGCATCCCGCGCGGCGGCGTGCCGGTGGCGTACGAGGTGGCGCGCGCGCTGCGGCTCGAGCTCGGCGTGTGCATCGTGCGCAAGGTCGGCGCGCCGGGATACCCCGAGGTCGCGGTCGGCGCGGTGACGGCCGACGGTGACGCCTTCCTGTTCGACGACTCGTTGCGCGCCTTCGCCGTGGACGAGCGCCAGCTCGGGGCCGAGGTCGCGCGCGAACGCGAGCGCGCGCGCGAGCTGCGCGCGACGTTCGGCGTCCACGCGCTCGATCCGCAGGGGCGCGAGGTGCTGCTCGTCGACGACGGCCTCGCGACCGGCGCGACCGTGCTCGCGGCGTTGCGGGCGCTGCGCGCCCAAGGCGCACGGCGCGTCGTCGTCGCGGTGCCGGTCGGTTCGTACGAGGCGTGCGCGCGGCTCGCGCGCGAGGCCGACGAGCTCGTGTGTCCGCTGCGCCCGCCGGCGTTCCGCGCGGTCGGCGAGCACTACGACGCGTTCGGGCAGACGTCGACGGAAGCGGCGCTCGCGCTGCTCGACGACGCCGCGAACGCACGCGACGCTGAGCGCTGAGCGCGCAGAATTCCGGCGGAAGCTGCATCGCCTGGCGCGCTCGTCGCTCTCCACCTGGCTGTCCGGGCGTGCGAGCGACGACGCTCGCCTCGCAGGCCCGCCGGCGCGCGTCGCAAGGACACTTGCAGAGACCGAGAAGTCACCGCGCGCCGGCACGTCCGACCCCCCCGACTTCCCGATCGAGCCGCATGTACCGCACTCCGCTCCACCTCCTCGCGCTTCCGCTCCTCTCCCCCTTCGCGCTCGCCACCGACTGGATCGTCGCGCCGCCGGCGAGCCTGCAAGCCGCCGTCGACGGCGCCGCCGACGGCGACCGCGTCCTCGTCCAGCCGGGCACCTACGTCCAGACGCTCGACTTCCACGGCAAGGCCGTGCAGGTGATCGGCGTCGGCGGTCCGGCCGTCACCGTGCTCGACGCGAACGGCGGCGGCGCGGCGGTGAGCTTCCTCACCGGCGAAGGTCCGACCTCGCGCCTGGCGGGCTTCACCGTCACCGGCGGGAACAACGGCGGCATCAACGCCGCGCTCGGCGCTCACCCGACGATCGAGAACTGCGACATCTCGCTCAACAGCGGCCTGTGGGGCGGCGGCGTGCACGGCGACCCGTACCTGCTGCGCTGCAACATCCACAACAACCACGCGGCGACCGGCCACGGCGGCGGCGTTTACGGCGCGCCGGTGATGGAGGACTGCGTGGTCTTCCAGAACTCGGTCACCAGCGGCGCCGGCGGCGGGCTGTACGTGACCGGCGGCGCGGCGGTGCTGCGCGGCTGCCGCATCGAGGCCAACCAGGCCGTCTTCGGCCAGGGCCGCGGCGCGGGCGTGTACGTCAAGTCGACCGGCACGGCGCGCCTCGAGCGCTGCCTGATCCTCGCCAACCACGCCAACGGCGGCATCTTCTCGTCCTACGGCGGCGGGCTCGCGGCCGAGGCCGCCGGCTCGACGCTCGTCAACTGCACGGTGCTCGACAACACCATCTTCGGCAACACCGAGCTGGGCGGCGGCGTGTACGGGCCGGTGACGCTCGTCGACACGATCGTGCGCGGGAACGACCTGCCGCAGCTCACCGGCGTCACCTCGGTGAGCTACTGCGACGTCGAGGGCGGCGCGGCCGGCGTCGGCAACTTCGACGCCGACCCGCTGTTCGTCGCGCCGCTCGCCGGCGACTACCACCTGACCGCGGGCTCGCCCTGCATCGACGCCGGCGACCCGGCCGTGCTGGACGCCGACGGCAGCCGCGTCGACGTCGGGGCGCTGCCCTTCGACGCGCCCGCGCCCTCGGTCTACTGCACGTCGCTGGCGAACTCGACCGGTCAGGGCGCGCGCATCGGCTGGAGCGGCAGCACCCGGATGACGGCGAACGACCTCGTGCTCAGCGCCGCCTCGCTGCCCGCGGGTCAGCCCGGCATCTTCTTCTACGGCCCCGCGCAGACCCAGGTGCCCTTCGTGGACGGCCTGCGCTGCGTCGACGCGAGCGGCCTGGGGCTGTTCCGCCTGGGCCCGCCGGCGCCCAGCTCGCCCGCGGGCGTGCTGACGCGCGCGATCGACCTGGCCGCCCCGCCGACGGGCGGCGGTCCGGGCCTCGTCACGCCCGGCAGCACCTGGTACTTCCAGGCCTGGTTCCGCGACCCGGCCGCGGCCGGCACGGGCTCCAACACCTCCGACGCCTTGCGCGCGACCTTCGTCCTCTAGGCGACCCCGCGCACCGGCGGCGCCCACGACCTCCGCGGTCGTGGGCGCCGCCGTCGTTCCGAGGAAGACGCGTGACGACCGCGGCGGCGAGACCCGAGAGAGCGCCCGCCACCGCTCGCGCGGCGCACGGGTCGACGTCTCGACGCCGCCGCACCCCTGGCGAAGCCCGGGAGCGCCGCTATCCTGGTTCGCCTCCTTTCCCGCCATGAGCCCCTCCTTCGTCGTCCTCGACACCGAGACCGCCACCCTGCTGGGCGCCCCCCACCTGCTCGAGCTGGGGGCCGTGCGGGTCGTCGACGGCGAGATCCAGGACCAGTTCGAGAGCCTGGTGCGGCCGGAGGTCGAGATCGAGCCGGGCGCCACGGAGGTGCACGGCATCCGCCAGGACGACGTGCGCGACGCACCGCCGGCGCCCGAGGTGCTCGCGGCCTTCCGCGAGTGGGTCGGCGACGACGGCCTCGCGGCGCACAACGCGCGCTTCGACGCGGGCGTGCTCGGCTTCGAGTACGCGCGTCACGGCATGCAGCCGCCGTCCGGCGCCTTCGTCGACTCGCTGGCCGTCGCGCGGCGCTGGATCCCCGAGTCCGTCGACCACAAGCTCGACACGCTCTCGCAGCACCTCGAGCTCGAGGAGGGTCCGCACCACCGCGCGCTCTCCGACGCCGTCTACTGCTGGATGGTGCTCGCCGAGTGCCTCGCGCGCATGGGCGGCGGAGCGGGCTTCAACGAGCTGCTCGCGCTGTGCGGCGCGCCGCTCACCATGGCCGGCGCCGCGCCGCTCGCGCCGCGCATGAAGCCGCGCCTGCGCCCGCTGAGCGCCGCGGCCGCGGCCGGTGACGAGGTCGTGCTCGTCTACGGCGAGGCGCCCGAACACGTCGCGCAACTGCCCGTCGCCCCGCGCTTCCTGTACCAGCGCCATCAGACGGGCTACCTCGAAGCCGTGTGCCTGCGCAGCGGCACCCTCAAGACCTACCGGCTGGACCGCGTCCAGAAGGTCCTCCCCTCCCCCTCGCCGACCCGCCCGAGCTAGGCGCGCCGCCATGTCCTCCACCGGACGAGAGATCAAGAACCTCGCCATCGTCGCGCACGTCGACCACGGCAAGACCACCCTCGTGGACCAGATGTTCCGCTACGCGGGCACCTTCCGCGACAACCAGCAGGTGCGCGAGCGCGCGCTCGACTCCGACGACCAGGAGCGCGAGCGCGGCATCACCATCCTCGCGAAGAACACGGCCATCCAGTACGAGGGCCGGCGCATCAACATCGTCGACACGCCCGGCCACGCCGACTTCGGCGGCCAGGTCGAGCGCACGCTGTCGATGGCCGACGCGGTGCTGCTGCTCGTCGACTCCTTCGAGGGGCCGATGCCGCAGACGCGCTTCGTGCTGCGCAAGGCGTTCGAGCACGGCCTCAAGGCGCTGGTCATGATCAACAAGATCGACCGGCCCGACGCGCGCCCGCACGAGGTGCTCGACGAGATCTTCGACCTGTTCGTCGAGCTCGGCGCGCACGACGAGCAGCTCGAGTTCCCGGTCGTCTACGGCTCCGGCCGCGACGGCTACGCGATGCACGAGCCCGAGGAGGAGGCGAAGGACCTCGGCCCGCTGTTCGAGATGATCCTCAAGCACGTGCCCTCGCCGAAGATCGACGACGCGGGGCCGCTGCAGTTCCAGGCCGTCACGCTCGAGCACGACGACTTCGTCGGACGCATGGCGGTCGGTCGCGTCGCGCGCGGCGTGCTGCGCGCCGGTCAACGCGTGGCGCTCTGCCACCCCGATCGCCCCAAGCCGCTGCTGGCCTCGGTCAAGAACCTCTACAGCTACAGCGGCCTCGAGCGCCTCGCGACGCAGGAGGTGCGCTGCGGCGACATCGCGGTCGTCGCGGGCATCGAGGAGCTCTCGATCGGCGACACGCTGTGCGACCCGGAGACGCCCGAGCCGCTGCCGCGCATCGTGATCGACGAGCCCACCATCTCGATGGAGTTCCTCGTCAACGACTCGCCGTTCGCCGGCAAGGAAGGCGACTTCGTCACGAGCCGCCACCTGCAGTCGCGCCTCGAGAAGGCCGCCGTCCGCGACGTGGCGCTCTCGATCGAGCGCACCGACCGCACCGACGCCTTCCGCGTGAAGGGCCGGGGCGTGATGCACCTGGGCGTGCTCGTCGAGAACATGCGTCGCGAGGGCTACGAGTTCGCCGTCGGCAAGCCGCGCGTCATCCTCAAGGAGGTCGACGGCAAGCTGTGCGAGCCGGTCGAGCGCGCCACGGTCGAAGTGCCGAACGCGAGCGCCGGCCGCATCATCGAGTACCTGGGCCGCCGTCGCGGCGAGATGCTGCACATGGAAGCGCTGGGCGAGCTGACCAAGCTCGAGTTCGCGATCCCCGCGCGCGGCCTGATCGGCGCGCGCACGTCGCTGCTCACGCTCAGCCAGGGCGAGGCCATCCTCAGCCACGTGTTCGAAGAGTGGCGCCCCGACGGCGGCATCATCCCGCGCCGCACCAACGGCGTGCTCGTCTCCGACCGCTCCGGGCAGGTGCTGACCTACGCGCTCGACGGGCTCTCCGACCGCGGCACGTTCTTCGTGAAGCCCGGCGACGAGGTCTACGAGGGCATGGTCGTGGGCGAGCAGAACAAGGCCGGCGACCTGCCGGTCAACGTCTGCCGCGCGAAGAAGCTCACCAACATCCGCGCCTCGTCGAAGGACGACGCGGCCAACATCGCGCCGCCGCGCGTGATGAGCCTCGAGGAGTGCCTCGAGTACGTCGAGGACGACGAGCTGCTCGAGGTCACGCCGCGGACGCTGCGCCTGCGCAAGCGCATCCTCGGCGCCGACGCGCGCAAGAAGCAGCAGCGCACCGAAGCGCGCACCTGACGGCGGGGCCCGGGGGCCGCTGCGGCGGCTCCCGGGCTCCGTGCGGCGACCGCGCGATCCGCGCCGCGACGACGGGCCGCGCGGCGACCTACTCGCCCTCGCCGCCGAGGTAGCCCAGCGCCTCGAGATCGGCGCGCGCGCCGGGGTGGTGCTCGAGCTCCGCGACGTAGTCGGTCGGGTAGGCGCGCTGCCACGCCTCCAGGACGGCCGTGAGTCGCGCCACGTCGCGCGGCCGCGCGTCGTAGAGGTTGACGCGCTCGAGCGGGTCGTTCGCGACGTCGTAGAGCTGCGGCACCGGCGCGATGCGCCAGTCGTCGACGACGAGCCCGTCGCCCGTCGGCAGCACGAGCTTCAGCGAGGAGGCCGCCTCGATCACCGAGGCGTGCTGCTCGACCAGCGCGAAGACGTAGGGCTTCGCGGCGTCGGTGCGCCCCTCGAGGAACGGGACGAGGCTCCGCCCGTGGACCTCGTCGCCGCCCTCCGGCAGCCGCGCGAGCTCGAGCAGCGTGGGGTACAGATCGACGTTCTCGACCGGCTGCTCCACGACCAGCCCGTCGGGCACGCCGCTCCCCCACAGGATCATGGGCGTGCGGATCAGCGCGCCGTAGAGGAACACGGTGTGTCCCATCTGGAAGAACTCCGTCGGCGAGCGCTGCGCCAGGTCCTCGTCCGGCTGGAGCGCGATGTTGTCGTAGAGCGTCTCGCCGTGGTCGGCGACCAGCGCGACGATCGCGTTGTCGAGCACCCCGCGCTGCTTCAGCTCCGAGAGCAGGCGGCCGAGCTGCGCGTCGGTGTAGCGCACCTCCTGGTCGTAGCGGCCGATCTTGCCGCGCATCGTCGCCCAGCTGTCCTCCCAGCCGGGGTCCTCGTCGCCGGCGGCGGCGCCGCGCTCCTCGAACTGTTCGCGCTGCCAGGCGAAGTAGCCGCGCGGCGTCGCCCCCTCGACTGGGAGCTGCTCGTCGTACTGCGCGTGCGCCACGTACGCGGCGTGGGGATCGACGGGGTGCACGTAGAGGAACAGCGGCGCGCGCGAACCGTCGGGCAGCGGCTCGCGCGCGCGGTCCACCACCGGCAGGAAGTCGTCGACGAGCTGCGCGAACGTGCGGCAGCGGTCGACGTGTCGCCCGCGCTGCTCGGTGATGCGCCGCGCGTCGTAGCGGTCGAAGCCCTGGCCGAAGCCGCGCTCCGGCTGAAGCATCACGTTGCCCACGACGCCGAGCGTGCGGTAGCCGGCGGCGTGGAAGCGCTCCGCCAACGAGGTCGCGTCGTCCTCGAGCACGTCGCACACGTCGGTGAGGTAGCGGCCGCTCATGAGCGAGACCATCGACTGCGCCGTCCAGGAGGCCTGCGCGCGCGCCTCGAGGAACAGCGCGCCGTCACGCGCGAGCTTGTCGATGACCGGGCTGGTCGGCCGCTCGTAGCCGTAGCACCCGAGTCGGTCGGCGCGCAGCGTGTCGACCACGATCAGCACGACGTTCGGGCGCGCGGCCGGCGCGGCGGCGTGGACCGGCTCCTCGGAGGAGCAGGCGGACAGGACGAGAGCGAGCCCGCCCGCTGCGAATCGGGCGGCCCTGGCGAGCTGCGAGGCCATGCTCGCAGCCTACCAAGCCCGCTCCGTCAGCGCGAATCGGCCTGCGCGAACGGCCCCTGGTTCGAGAGCGAGAGCACGTAGTCGACGAGCGCCCACTTCTCGTCCTCGCTGAGCAGCGGCTCGCCGGCGGCGTCGACGCTCGCGCCGAAGGACGGCATGGGCGTGCCCGGGATGCCGCAGTGGATGCGCAGGTAGACGTCCTCGCGACGCGCGCCGCCGCGGAACACGCCGCTCGTCAGGTCGCGCGGCAGGATGAAGTCGCCCCACTCGTCCTTGAGCAGCACGTAGCGCTCGCCGTCCTCGCCGATCTGCACCGCGGCCCGGCCGTCGCCCTTGCCGGTGGGCCCGTGGCACGAGAAGCAGTTGCCGCGCTGCTCGTCGTGGAAGACGGCCTCGCCCAGCGCGAGACGCTCGGGCGAAGGGTCCGGCGCGGGCGCGGTGACGCGCTGCGCGTTGTCGGCGGCTTCGAGCCAGCGGCTCCACACGAGCTCGTAGAGCTCCGCGATCGCCTCGCGCGGCGGGACGTCGTCGTTCTCCCACTCGGCGACGAGCATCGCCTCGACCTCGCCGCGGATGGAGAGGTAGCGCACGTAGTCGACGAGCGCGGAGATCTCGGCCAGCGACGTCGTGCGGAAGGACGGCATGGCCGAACCCGGCAGGCCTTGCACCACGGTGCGCATCAGGTCGATGCGCCGCGGCTTCGAGCCGCCCTCGACCGCGGCGAACTTGAACACGCCGCGCTGGTAGTTGCGCGGCTTGGGGTAGAGGCCGGCCGCCATCGGGCCGTCGCCGCCGCCTTCGCGGCCGTGACAGCGCGCGCAGTTGGGCAGGAACATCTGCGCCGCCTCGGAGAGGTCGGGGTAGCGCTCGGCGAAGAACGCGCGCGCTTCGACCCGCCACTCACCCTCGCCCTCGGCGCCGCGCCGCGCGGCCAGGTCGCTCCAGGCCGCGTTCATCACGCCGCGTCGGCGCCAAGGTCCGAGCAGCGGCGTCGTGCTCGCGTTCAGCGCGGCGAGCTCGGAGGCCCAGTAGCGCTGGTTGTCGACGAGGATCGCCTCGGGCGGCGCGCCCTCGAAGTCGCTCGGCGGGCGCGCGCCCTCGAGCGGGCTGCCGTTGGGGTCGAAGCCCAGCGCGCGCCACGAGTCGAGCACGCGCAGGCGCGGCGCGGTCGGCAGGCCGAAGTAGTCGTACATCACCTGCGCGAGCTCGTCGCGCACCGCGGGCACCTCGGCGAGGCTCTCGCTGGTGCCCGGGTCGAGCGCGAAGAGCAACTCCGCGCTGCTCGGTCCGGTCGGGCTGGCGTCGGCGACGCAGGCGACGAGGGCCGCCAGCGGCGCGCTCACGAGGAGGATCGCGAGGGTCGGCTTCATGGTCCGAGCGAGGCTAGGTCGAGGGGCGCGTGGTGTAAGTACGCAAGGCTGCGGAGAGCCCGTCAGGGACGCGTCGACAGCGTGCCGAAGCGGATCGGATCGCCGACGACAGCGCTCAGGTAGGCCTCGTCGTCGAGCTCGAGCCGCCGCCCGCGCACGGCCACGCGCGGCTCGATCACGGGCAGCTCCTCGTCGGTGAGCGAGACGACCGCGCCCTCGTCGAGGCGGTCGAGGAACGCGTCGACCAGGCGCTCGGCGCGCGCGCGCTCCTGCGCGAGGTCGCCGCGCCCGGTCGCGTCCGCGCCGCTGCGCTGGTAGAGCAGGTCGTGCAACGCGGGGAAGGCCTCGGGGTCGTTGAGCACGCTCACCAGCCACCCGTGGTCGTAGCGGCCCTCGAGCTCGTCGAGCGGCGTGAACTCGATGCGCGGCAGCGCGAAGCCGCAGGCCTGCTCCACGGCCTCGAGCGCGCGGTTGACCTCGGCGCACTCCTCGCCCGGCAGGTTGAGCGCGCGCACGTCGCGGTCGAGCACGAGCGCCTCGCACAGGAGCACGGCGAGCTCGCCGACCGACGCGCCGACGTACACGCTGCGGCCGCCCGGGCGCAGGCGCCCCGCGAGCGCGGCGGCGAGCACGAGCCCGGCTTCGCGCAGCGCATCGACCTGCTCGGGCGGGAAGAAGTGCTCGCCGCCCTCGTAGCAGTGCAGCTCGCCCAGCCGCCGCCAGTCGAGCTCGCTCTCGAGCCGCGCGAGCGCCTCGCCGAAGCGGCGCGTGCGCGCGTCCATGTCGTGCGGTGCGTTCATCGCGGGCCGTGCGGCGCTACTCGCGCGCCGCGGGCACCTCCACCCAGAACCAGCCGCGCAGGTCGCCCTCGGCGAAGCCGGTCGCGCGATCGTCCGGGTAGGACGCGGCGAGCGCGTCGCGCACCGCCGGCAACATCGTCGCCGGATCGCCGTGGCACCCGAGGCACTGCGCCTGCAGCGTGATCGGCAGCGTCACGCCGAGCGTGCCGTCGTCGGCCACGGCGAAGCGCGGCGCCGCCGGCGCGTCGGCGAGCAGCGGCGCGGCCCACGCCGGCGCCTGGTTGCGCGCGTTGCGCAGGCGCTGCGCCGTGCGACCGATGCGCAGGCCGAGCGCCTCGCCCACCTCCTGCGCCACCGCGGGCGCGCGCTCCTTGCACACGGCGATGGCGTCCGCGGGACCGCCGCGCGCGAGCTCGGCCGAGAGCGCCTGCAGCAGCGTGTCCTTCATCTGCAGGGCGGCGCCGCGCGCGCGCTCGAGCTGCGCCTGCTGCGCGGCGTCGAGCGCGGGCGCCTCGAGCGGCGTCCAGGCCTGCCGCGACCCGGAGGTCGAGGCGCAGGCGGCGGCGAGGAGCAGAGCGGAGACGGCGACGGTGCGGGGGCGGCGCATGCTGGACGGTGCGTGGGGGCCGGGCGGGACGCCCTGGAGAGGCGCGCGCCGCGCGGGCGTTCCCGGCGCGGCGCTCAGGATCCTACGCGATCGGCGGCGCGCCGCGCGCGGGGCCGACGCCGCGGTGGGGCCGGGCGCGGCTTCGCGGCGCCGAAACTTTGCGGTACAAAGAGCTTGACCATCGCGCGATGTCGGCGGAAGCTCGGGGCGTATGAGCACTCCGCTGCGCCCCGTCGTCCCGGCCCTGGCCGCGCGCGCCGAGGAGGACCTGCGCTACATCCGCGCGGTCCTCGTCTCCTCGGGGCGCTTCACGGCCGTGCCGGGCTGGGGCGCGGTCTACATGGGCTGCGTCGCGCTGGCGGCCGCCGCCGTCGCCGCGCGCTGCGAGCGCGCCGAGGCCTGGCTGCTCACGTGGGTCGCCGCGGCGGCCTGCGCGGTGCCGGGGGGCCTGCTGGCGCTGACGCGCAAGGCGCGCGCGCTCGACCTGCCGCTCGTCAGCGGGGTCGGGCGCAAGTTCTTGCTCGGCCTGTGCCCGGCGCTGTTCGTCGGGCTCGTGCTGAGCGTGGTGCTGCACGACGCGGGGCTCGACGCGCTGCTGCCGCTGACGTGGCTGCTGCTGTACGGCGCCGCGGTGCTCGCGGCCGGCGCGCACTCGATCGCGGTCGTGCCGTTGATGGGCGCGTGCTTCCTCGCGCTGGGCCTCGTCGCGGCGTGCGTGCCCGCGACGTGGGGCACGCCGCTGCTCGCGGCGGGCTTCGGCGGCCTGCACCTCGGCTTCGGCGCGTGGGTGGTGAGGCGTCATGGGGGCTGAACCGCGCGAGCAACGCGGGCCCGACCTGCGCAAGCTGACCGGCGCGGCGCGCCCCGGCGGCTTCGACAAGCTCATCCACGAGCAGCTCCGCCTGGGCATGGTGAGCGCGCTCGCGGTGAACGAGGTGCTGACCTTCACCGAGCTGAAGGACGCGCTCGGCGCGACCGACGGCAACCTGTCGGTGCACGCGCGCAAGCTCGAGGACGCGGGCTACGTGAGCTGCAAGAAGACGTTCCGCGACCGCACGCCGTGCACCGAGTACCGGCTGACGGCGCGCGGACGGAAGGTGCTCGCGCAGTACCTCGACCACATGGAAGCGCTCATCCGCGCCGCGCGCGGCGAGTAGCCCCGCGCCGCGCCAGCGCCCCGCCCCGGCTCGACGGCCCGGAACTCGCTCCATCGACTCTACTCCACAAAGCCAGCCATGCACTTTGCACGACAAAGCCAAGTCCCCGTCGACATGCGCGTCGCCCCTGCGCTCGATCCGGCCGCGCCCACGCCGCCGCTCGCGCGCCGCCACGTGCTGCTGGTGAACCCCTTCTACCCGAAGGACCCGCACGCGAGCTTCGGCAAGCACGTGCTGACGCCGTCGCTCGCGCTCACGTCCGTGGCCGCGGCCACGCCGCCCGAGTGGAACGTGCGCTACTGGGACGAGAACCTGCTGAACGGCCCGCCGCCGCTCGAGCCCTTCCCCGAGGTCGTCGGCATCACCGTGCACCTGACGTTCGCGGAGCGCGCGTACGAGCTCGCGCGCTGGTACCGCGCGCGCGGCGCGAAGGTGGTGATGGGCGGGCTGCACGTGCAGTCGGCGCCGCTCGAGGTCGCGCGCCACGCGGACGCGATCGTGCTCGGCGAGGGCGTCGAGGTCTGGCCGCGCGTGCTGCGCGACGTCGAGGCCGGCAAGCTCGAGGCGATCTACCGCGGCAACTACGCGCGCCCCTACCGCGACGACCCGGCGCCGCGCCGCGAGCTGCTCGACCGGCGCGCGTTCCTCACCACGACGAGCCTGATCGCCACGCGCGGCTGCCAGAACCGCTGCGACTTCTGCTACCTCTCGACCGAGGGCTACCACGTGCCCTACCGGACGCGCCGGCCCGAGCAGGTCGCGGACGAGATCCGCGCTACCGGCGACCCGTACGCGGTCTTCCTCGACAACAACCTCGGCGCGGACCGCGAGTACCTGCGCCGGCTGTGCGAGGCGCTGCGGCCGCTGGGCGTGATCTGGAGCGCGGCGGCGACGCTCGACGTGACCGACGACCCCGCGCTCGTGCGGCTGATGGCGCTGTCGGGCTGCACCGGCGTGTTCGTCGGCCTCGAGTCGCTGAACGACGACAACCTCGCGCGCGCCCGCAAGCGCACGCCGCGCGCGGACGACTACGCGCGGCGCGTGGCGCTCTTCCACGACAGCGGCATCCAGGTCAACGGCAGCTTCGTGCTCGGCTTCGACGGCGACGGGCCCGACGTGTTCGAGCGCACCGTGCAGTGGATCGAGGCGACGCGGCTCGAGTGCGCGACCTTCCACGTGTTGACGCCCTACCCCGGCACGCCGCTCTTCGCGCGCCTGGAGCGCGAGGGCCGCCTGCTGCACCGCGACTGGGGGCGCTACGACACGGCGCACGTGGTCTTCCGCCCCGCGCGGATGAGCGTCGAGGAGCTCGAGCGCGGCTACGCGTGGTGCTACGAGCGGCTGTTCTCGCACGCGTCGATCTGGCGCCGCCGGCCGAGCGACTGGTGCGCGGTGCCGGCGTACCTCGGCATGAGCTACCTCTACAAGCGCTCGAACGCGCTGTGGCGCCACCTGATCCGCCACGACCTGACCGGCGCGGTCTGGCGGCCGCTCGTCGAGGCGACGCGCCGGCGCCACTTGCGCTATCGCAAGCGCCTGGCGCGGCGGCCCTTGCCCGGCTTCGCGCCCGGTGCGGCGGCGCTGCGCGCGCTGAGTCGGCGGACGGAGCACCCCGCGCTGGGCCCGCTGGGGTAACCTCGGAGCTTCGGCGGTCGACGTGCAGGCACCGCCGCCCCGAGGCTCGCGCCGCGACGACCGCGCGCGAGCCGCCCGTCCCCAACCCAGGGAGCCCTCTCCGATGCGCCTCGTCCTTCGCGCCCTCACGGTCCTCGCCCTCGCTTCCGCCGCCACCGCGCAGGTCCAGTGCGGACTCGCCGGCGTCACCGCCACCGTCTCGCCGCTGCAGGCGCCGCCCGGCGTGCCGATCCAGGTCACGCTGACGAACAACACGAACACGACGATCCAGCTCCCGAGCTCGTGCGTGTTCGGCTCGGTGCACCCCAACGGCGACTGCTCGCAGCCGGCCATCTGGGGCGCCTTCTGCCTGTCGGTCATCACGCCCATCGCGCCGGGCGGCTCGAAGTCGATGACCTGGTTCCAGGACGACTTCGGCGGCGTGCAGGTGCCCGACGGCACCTACGCCTTCGAGCTCCGCTACTGGGACTCGAGCTTCTCGGTGATGTCGACGTGCTGCCCGACGGTCACCATCGCGTCGGACCCCGGCACGCCCTACTGCTTCGGCGGCGGCCCGGCGATGCTGTGCCCGTGCGGCAACGACCCGATGGGCCTGTTCGGCTGCGTGAACAGCTCGGGCCTCGGCGCGAAGCTCTCCGGCACCGGCATCGCGCAGGTCGGCAACGACACGGTCGTGCTCACCGCGTCGCAGTGCCCCGCCAACACGCCCGGCCTGTTCTTCAGCGGCCCGACGCAGATGAACCTCGTGTTCGGCGACGGTCTGCGCTGCGTGGCGAGCCCGGTGCGGCGCCTGGGCGTCGTCACGACGAACACCGGCGGCAGCGCCTCGACGCCGTGGGTGCTCTCGGTCAAGGAAGGCCTCGCGCCCGGCGACCTGCGCCACTACCAGTACTGGTTCCGCGACGTCCCTGGCCCCTGCGGCAGCGGCTTCAACCTCTCGAACGGCTACACGATCCAGTGGTGAGCCGCGCTCGCGCGTGAGCGCGGGTCCACGGGCGGCGCGCGCGGGGCACGGGCTCCGCGCGCGCCGCGCGCCGTTCCGTGTCGCGCGTCAGCCGCGCGTCTCGAGCCAGCCGGCCCACGCGAAGAAGGCCAGGCACAGCACCAGGATGGCGCGCGTCCACGGTCGGCTGGCGTGCTCGCGCCCGACGTGCGGCGCGCGCAGCAGCCACAGCAACGCGAGCGCGAGCAGCGGCAGGAAGCACGCGCCGACGATCGCGTAGGCCTTCTGCGCCTCCTTGAAGCTGACGCGCAGGCCGAGCAGCGGCACGAGCGCGAGCGCCAGGAGGTACAGGCGGTACGGCCGGCCGCGCGGGTCGACCTCGTCGCGCGGCCGCTCGCGCGCGGCGCGCAGGCGCCAGAAGTCGGCGAAGACGTAGGGCACCGACTGCCACACGCCGAGCAGGCTCGAGAACACCGCGCCCCACGCGCCGACGAGGAAGGCCCAGCGCGCCACGGGGCCGAGCTCGCCGTCCAGCGCGTCGGCGAGCGCGACGACGAGGCCGCTGCCGCGCCCCGCGACCGCGACGCGGCTGCCGATCATCACCATCGCGACGCCGAACAACGCCGTGACGGTGAAGCCGGCCGCGAGGTCCGCGCGACACGCGCCGATCCACGCCGGCCCGGCGCGACCGTCCTCGCGAATCCAGTAGCCGTAGCACAGCAAGGTCAACGTGCCGCCCACGCCCCCGACGAGCGCGACGGTCCACGCCAGCCCCTCGCCACCCGCGTCGGGCACGCTCGGCACGAGCAAGCCGCGCAGCACCTCGCCCGGCGCGAAGCCCAGCGCCGCGACCGTCGCCAGCACGGTGACGAACATCACGCCGACGCTCAGGCTCATCGCCTTCTCGAACAGCGCGAAGCCGCCGCGCCACACAAGCGCGAGGCCGACCAGCGAGTGCAGCGCCCCCCACGCGAGCTTGCCCGTCGCCGCGTCGCCGCCGAGCGGCAGCATCGCGTTGGCCGTCACGCCGCACGCGCCGATCAGCGCCGCGCCGACGAACCAGCTCCACGGCACGAGGTAGACGAGGAAGCCCCAGCGCAGCCAGCGCGGCGCGCGCAGCAGGACGCCCTCGAGCAGCGTCTCGCCGGTGACGAGCTGCCAACGCGCGAGGCCTTCGCTGAGCACGAACTTCAGCAGCGCGCCGAGCGGCACCGCCCACAGCACGGCGAGCCCGAGCTCGTGCCCGCTGAACGCGCCGGTCGCCAGGTCGCCCGCCCCCACGCCCGTCGCGGCGACGAGCAGGCCGGGCAGGAAGAGCGCGAGGCGACGCGAGAGGCGCGACATGGCGGGATGCTAGCCGGTGCGCCGCGTGAGGTCGCGCGCGGGGGGCTGGGTCGCGGCGCGGTACGCCGGGAGATCGGCCGCCCCTCGTCGGCGAGCGCCACGGCGCGAGCGCCGGCGACGCCCCCTCGCACGGGTCGCGAGGCGAGCGAGCGCCGAGCGCGACGCGGGCATCGAGCGCCGGGACGGCCCTGCGGCCGGAGCGCGCGCACCGCTCCGTCGACCGCGGCGGCGAAGCCGGCGCCACGGCGAGATCGCGCCGGCCCTGCGAGCGCGGCGTCGATCCGCGAGACGGCCGAGGCGTGAGCGCGGAGTCGGCCGGACGGCGTGTACCCGTCCGTCGACCGCGAGGACGGAGCGGGCGTCAGGGCCAGGTCGCGCCGGGCGTGCGAGCGCGGCGTCGATCCGCGAGCCGGCCGAGGCGTGAGCGCGGGCCGGACGGCGGCGCGCGGCCGGGCCTCGACGGTCCGCCGCGCCACCGAGGTCGACCTCGACCTTCACGGCCGGGCCTCGCCCCTTCCCGCGCCGGCGGCCCGCCACGCCCTCCGCGCGCCTCGGCCCTTCAGCGCGCGCCCCGCCCGGCTCGATCCACGAAGCGCCGCGTCCCCGACCTGCCCCGCTCCGCCCGATGAAGCTACCCCGCTGGATGTCCTTCCCCGCGTTCGCCCTGTTGATGGTGCTGGCCTTCCTGGCCCTGCCGCGCCGCGACGCCACCGTGACGACGAGCGGCGCCGCCGTGCAGATGCGCGCGCAGCGCGTGGCGCTCGGACCGACGGTGCCGGCGGGCGAGGTCTACGTCGCGGACTACCTGCCCTCGGGCTACGTGACGGACGGCAGCGTGGACTATCGCGCCGAGGTGCAGCGCGCGCTCGACGCCGCGGGCAACGGCACGCTGCGCCTGCCCGCCGTTCCGTTGCGCGTCGACGCGCCGACGGGCCAGAACTGGGCGCTGATCGTGCGCACCGGGCTGAAGCTCGTCGGCTCGCCGGGCTCGGTGCTCGTCGCCGGAACGCCGGCCGTGCAGGTGCTGCGCGCGGAGAACGTCGAAGGCCTCGTGCTCGCGGGGTTCACCGTGCGCGGCAAGGGCGGCGACGGCCTCGGCCTCGCGCACGGGCTCGTGCAGGTGACCGGCGGCCGCGCGGTGCGCGTGCGCGACGTCACAGTGCTCGACTCGGACGCTGACGGCATCGCGCTCAGCGGCCTGCGCGATGCGTCGGTCGAAGGTTGCGTCGTGCTCGGCGCCTCGAAGTCGGCCATCTACCTCAACGCCTGCGAGAGCGGCCGCGTGACCGGCAACCTCGTGCGCGACTTCGGCGGCCAGCAGCTCTTCGGCGGCAAGGTCGTCGGCGCGGGCATCCAGCTCTCGAGCTGCACCGACGTCGTTTGCAGCGACAACGTCGTCACCGACGGCGTCGGCATCGGCCTGCTCTGCAACGCGCTCGTCGGCGGCGCCGCGCCGCGCGGCAACGTGCTCGCCTCCAACCGCATCGCGCGCGTCGACAACGTCACGACGCCGGACGTCTCGGGCGGCATCCGCCTCGCCAACGGCGCGCCCGACAAGTCCACGCTCACGCTCGTCGAGGGCAACTCGATCCAGCGCTGCGGCCGCTTCGGCCTCTACGTGGAGAACCACGGCGCCTCGGCCGTCCTCGACAACCTCGTCACCGAGAGCACCCACTGCGGCCTCGTCGTCTCGACCATCGACGACCTGCAAGTCGTCGGCAACGTCCTGCTCGGCAACGACACCTCGCACACCGGCGGCCAGGCCTCGATCTACCTGCTCAACGGCGCGCGCCGCGTGCGTTGCGAGGGCAACGTCACCAGCGCGCCCCCGCTCCTCGCCGGCCTGCCGACCTCGTCGCCCTGCGCGACCAGTCGAGCGGCGGCGACCACGACCTCCAGCCGCCGATCACCTATGGCGCCGCGCCGCCCAGTCCGGCACCTGGCCGCTCGGCGCGACGGTCTTCAACACGCAGCCTTCGAGCGGCGCGCCGCTGGGTTGGGTGTGCGTGACGGCGGGGACGCCGGGGGTGTGGAGCGAGCTGGCGCCGGTGAAGTAGAGGCGGAGGCGCGGTTCGCGAGGTGGCAGGCGTCGTCCGTGCGCGCGCGCGCGCGTCACGCGACCTCGAGTCCACGATGGACCCGCTCCTCGCTCGTGCGCACCCGCCCGAGCCAGCGCCACCGCGTGCGCGCCACCGCTACGCTCCGCGCGGCCCCTCTTGCAACCGGCCGCGCCCTCGCTACCCTGGCTCCCCGCTCCCTCGTGGAGCCCCGGACGCGGCTGTAGCTCAGTTGGTAGAGCGTCAGCTTCCCAAGCTGAATGTCGAGGGTTCGAGCCCCTTTGGCCGCTCCACATAACCCTTTTGGGGAGAAAGGGTTAGGCGTCTTCGCCCCGTTGAGGGCGAGGGTAGGGCGTCAGCCTTGTGCCAGATTGGTGCCAGGTATTCGCGCCCCTGACCTTGGCCCGCGCTGAGCGGGAAGACCTGGACGGACGTGGAGTAGGCCGCGTGCCTCTGCTGGCTCTACACAGGGTCACTCATCGAGGAATCCCGGCGGTTTGCCCTTCGGCTCCTGGCCGGCGTCCCCTTTGAGAGAGGAGCTTGGCCTGACCGTGCCTTGAGCGAAACCTGAGACGGTGCGGCCGGTTTCACTCTCACACGCCCAGCTCTAATCTAGGCAATCGCACGACTCGCGGCGCCAGGCGCCGATCACAACAAGGGGAGATACGCATGTTCCACGGCCAGCTCCTGATCAAAGGGCAGCACGGACACCAAGGTCTACAGCCCGTGGATGCCTCGCGGCGGCGACTACATGCTCGCAACTGTCGAGCTCATCGCAGGCAACGGCAGTATCACGGTCAACGTCCACACCAAGAACAGGGAGGACACTGGGAACGGTACGGCTGTCAGCGGCTCCCTCTCGCCTTCCGGCGTCGGCCGCGACACGGACGAGTTCACGAGCCTCAAGGAGCTTGTGCGTTACGAGTTCGTTGCCGGTGGAACCACGTCCCAGTGGGTCCTCTTCCGCATGCTTGAGCCCGTGTGGTTCGACGCGGTAGCCGTCTAGTCGCGCGCTAAACCCTCAGCGCGGGAGGACGACATGTTTCAGGCACAAATGCTGATTAGCCAGGGGCCCGTGGTGAAGAGCACCCGTATACAGCGCTTGGATGGAGCGCGAAGGTGACTACCTTCGAGCGAGTGTGGAGTTCCTCGACGGGGATGGCGAACTGACCATTGAAGTCGTGACCAAGAAATACACAGACATCGGTGATGGCACCGTCGTCACCGGGACCTCGATCTTCATTGATGGGGAGGGGAACGACACCAATGAGTGGGGCGACCTCAAAGAGCTCGTTCGATACAAGATGACGGCTGGTGGGGGTGCAGGTAGGTGGGTCCTATTCCGCATGCTCGAGCCGGTGTGGTTTGACGCCGTTGACGCAAGCTAGCAATGGACTGGATGATTCCAGGCTCGGGAATAGCTGCCAGTGGCGCGTCAGAATGCACTGGCAAGTCCAAGGGCATGCTCGTGCACCGCCTGTGGCGGCGGGCAACCGAAGGAGGCTGCGGGAATTGAGTCTCGTGCAGATCGCAGCTCCATGCTCCCCTCTGATGAACTGAGGTTGCCTGGTCGGCCAGGCCGCTCAATGTCCGAGTGGGGGTGGCCGCCAGAGTACACCGTGCCGGACGACGAGAGATCGGAGGACACGTCGACGAGTACAAGCGTCGTGACCGTTGGAGGGACTACTCCACCTCTACCACGACAGGCGGGGGCGGAACCTGTCAGTCAAGACCCATGCCCTTTCCTGCACGCTCTATGTATGCACCAGGTGAGTTCCGGCAACGCTGGTAATGATCAGGCGTGCCAGGACCACCGCGTCGCCGAGTGGGCCAAGGAAGCGATCAGAAGCGTCGCAGCTCTGGCGTGCCAGTGGCCTCAAACGTCAAGAAGAGCAAGAAGCTCGGCCCTCAGAAGGGAAAACAGTGGGCGTTCGCTGCAATCCTCGAGTACAGCTGTGACTGCAACCCCTCTCCAAGCCTCAACTGGTACATAACGACCAAACTACGCCGAAAGGCGGTAAGGTGAAGTTCGGCAAAGACCCGGCGGATGGGGCTGCAGGGACAATGGAAGAGGTGATCGAGAAGCAGACCATCAAGAAGGACTACGAGAACGGAAACCCACCGGGGAGCGGAATGCGTCAATTACTCCGTCATCTACCCAAGGGCAGAAGAAGCGTCCAAAGATGTGCTACATCATGGCCGTGGATACCCCAACCAAGACCAATCTTGGAAAGAAAGGAACGGGGTGGCTCATCCGGGGCACGTGACATGGACCCTGAGGAGTGTGGTGAGATACACACTGTGGAGTGCGAGGACATGGCCACCGTGTGGATGCAATTCGGACAGAGAGATACCGGTGCAAGGGGAGGAGGCAAGCGAGACCAGGTCCCTGGTAGCTCCAGCAAGGTGAAGCACCTCGACGGCCAGCAGCAACAGGAGTTCAAGGAGAGTGGGAAGGCGCCGCCCCCGTGGGAGTAGTCCCCAGACTGAAGCAGTATTCTTCTGCAGGGTCAGACTAAGCATCCGGTGGTTTGTCATGGGGGCGCCATCCCACGTCATTTGGCTAAGTCTGGATCGTCTGCGAGCCTTGCCTCTGCTACTGGGGGCAGTTCTTCTGGGCGTGTCGTGCTCAGCGAGTGGGCCACTAGGCAGCCATGACCAAGAGGGCGGGGGGCGGGCCCCCCCCATGCGAGTAGCACTCGTGCAGCGGGACGGGCGTCTCGCCGTCTCTTATCTCCAGGGCAATGACGTTCGAGTCGTACTGCTCGACGATGCGCGCCACTTGTTCAGTAAGGCAGCGGATGGTGGTCTAGAGGTGCTCGTACCTCTTGATCTTCCAAACCGTCAGCGAGCGGAGTTTGAGCTCTCTCTACAGGACCATGGACTCAAGAGAGTGCCTGGCGTTCCGCTTGGGTCGCTTCCGGGGTGCAGTGGCGAGCTGGTCTCGCTGTACGGAAGGCGGCCGCATCTCGTGGCGTCGGGTACTGGCGAGGCGCCGGAGATTCGCGAAGCGACAGCTGTGCTGCTCCGAGCGCGAGCGCCCGCAGCGATTGCCTATAGTGATGGCTGGACTGAGCTCTGGTGTCCTTCTGCTTGCTCCTGGAGATGGGCGTGTGAAGTGGCTTCAGGACGAGCCTGTTTGGGCTTGCAGACAAGCGTTGCCCGGCCTGGGGCGCCTGGGAGAATTGGACTGCCTGCACACCGTGCTGTCCTGTCTGGCAACGAAGGCGACTGCCAAGTTCTCTCGGCCTTGGAGCTGGAGGCGGCGAGCCCGACGCCCCCCTATGTGATCGAGATCTTCGGGAGCATCGCCCCCCTACAGGAGCTAGTTTCCACAGGTCTCCCCCTCTCACTGGAAGCCGACAGTGCCTCAGAGGGATTCGACTCATATGAGCTAATTGATGATGCGACCCCGGTCATTGCCTCTGTTCCAAGAGGCATGTATCGCTGCGTGTTCGCCGTTGGAAGCATGCAGCGTGGCCTGGTCCGGGTGCTACGGGGCGAGCCATGTTCAGCGCTGACACATGAGCTCTGGCTGCTGGGGGTGCCGTGGGGGCGTTCCTTGAGCATGGGCGAGTACGCACAAGTGCCCGGGTACTACTGGCCAGAGTTCCGGCAAGTCCAGGGGTTCTTGTCGAAGCAGGCGCTGGGTCGGTCTTCTCCTCTATCGCCTTCGGAGCTGGCGGCCTCTAGCCTGCGCTTCGTGATCGCGGACGAGTCAAC
The DNA here is from genome assembly GCA_020638875.1 of Planctomycetota bacterium. Taxonomy (GTDB): domain Bacteria; phylum Planctomycetota; class UBA1135; order UBA1135; genus DUCM01. The sequence continues at coordinate 26,889 of JACKHS010000013.1, read as the reverse complement.
ACCAAATGCGCCATCACTTCGCCTGGCCGGTGAGCATGGCAGCATCGTGATTCTCTACTCCAAGGGTACACCATTCGGAGATAGGGCACTTCGCGTGACGGCGATGCGGCTGGCGCACGATAGAGAACGCACAGGCGTCGATGCACCCAAGCTCCTTGTCGCGTGTGCAGACCCAGCAAGCATAGATGCCGCTCAGTCAGTGACGAGCAATCTCGCCCTGGTTCCCGAGGCGTTTCTTGCGGAAGGGCCGGCTTGGCAGGAGATGTTCACTGACATTGGCTCACCAGGCGGCTTCGTCTTGCAGGGGAATGGGGAGGTCGGAGCGGCAATCTGGGCTGATGACGTATTCCAGTCCTATTTGCACCAATTGGACTTGGCGCTGTCGAAGCACTGAACCCGGACACCCGGGCGGCCCTGTCGGCATGGTGCTGATCTACGGCACGTGTCGCACGACTTGCTTGTATCCGTCCGGTGGGCCCATGTCGGAGATGGCCGGCCCCGCCTCGCGTTGACTGTGCACGGCGCGAATGTTCGCGTGCATGAGCGTACGCGTCCGGTGAGCCCATCTGGCCGAGATGACGATGGCCTCGCATGCTGCCCGGCATGAACAAGTCATCAACGCGCGCAACGCACTCCACCTCCTCGACACCTTCGCTCGACACCTTCGCTCGACATCGACCAGCTCCTCGCCGAACTCGCGACGAGCGGCATGACCACCTCGGCCTTCGCGCGCAAGCGCGGCATTCCGCCGTGGAGGCTCTACAACGCCTTGCGCTCGCGAACGCACAAGTCCAAGCGGCGAGCGCAGACGAGCGCGCTGCTCCCGGTGATCGTGAAGGACACCCCGCCTCGTCAGAGTGCACCACTCGAGCTCAAACTCTCCGGCGGCCACAGCCTCGTGATCCCGGCCGACTTCGACGAGGCCAGCCTGCGTCGCTTGATGGGCGTGCTCTCCGCATGCTGAGCTTCCCGCCTTCACCTTCGGTGCGGATCTTCGTCGGTCGCCACGCTGTCGACATGCGCAAGGGCTTCGACGGCTTGAGCGGCCTGGTGATCGACGTGGTCGACGAGGACCCGCAGTCGGGCCATTTGTTCGTCTTCTTCAACAAGCGTCGTGATCGCATGAAGGCGCTGGTGTGGGACGGTTCGGGCTATTGGGTGCTGTACAAGCGCCTCGAGCATGGGCGATTCCAAGTCTTCGATCGCGTGTCGGAGCGGAGCGAAGCCTTCGAGTTGACGAGCACGGACTTGGCCTTGCTGCTTGACGGCATCGACCTGCGCGGAGCGCGGCGACGTAAGAGTCATGATGAGTTGATGGCTTCTTGAACTCATCGCGATCACGCACTTGAACGCAACGTGCGTGCGTGTATCTTCGCGCTCATGCTCGCGAACGCAGCCGGCGAAACGACTGAGGAACTCCTCGCTGTCATCGACGCGCTCAGCCGTGAGTTGAAGATCCTGCGCGAGGAGAACGCGCTGCTGAAACGCGGACTCTTCGGCCGGCGCAGCGAGCGGATCGACGCAGGTCAACTCGGCCTCTTCGAGCAAGGCGCAGACGCCGCTCCGGCTGAACTGCCCGCCTTGCCTTCGACGCCCGAACCGAAGCAGAAGACCGGTCACGGCCGCGCTCCCTTCGCGCCCCACTTGCTGCGCGAGACCATCACGCTGGATGTCGCCGAAGCGAAGCGCGTCTGCGCGTGCTGCGGAAAGACGATGAAGTGCATCGGCGAAGAAGTGACCGAACGCGGCCACTGCATCCCTGCGCGCATGGTGGTGAAGCGCTACGTGCGCGCGAAGTACGCCTGTCCCGATGGGCACGCGGTCATGACCGCCGACTTGCCCGACGCAGTGATCGATGGGGGCAAGTACGAAGCTTCGGTCTACGCATACATCGCGACCGCCAAGTACGCGGATCACCTCCCATTGCACCGATTGGAGGGCATCTTCAAGCGCAACGGCGTGCACCTCCCGAAGCAGAGCATGTGGGACATGCTGGTGCGCGTGGACGAACTGGTCGCCCAGCCGGTGCTCGCGCAGCAGCGCAGAGAGCTACTCGAAGAGCCTGTGCTGCACGCCGACGAGACGCCGGTCACGATGCGCCTCGAAGACAGCAAAGGCACGAAGAAGGGCTACGCCTGGGGCTGGCGCAACTTGCATCGCCCGGATCATCCATCGAAGGCCCCCTGGTCGAATTCCGAACGAGCCGTGACCGCGACGGACCGAAGAGCTTCCTCGGGAAGTGGTCAGGCACGCTGATCGCCGACGGCTACAGCGGGTACGACGAAGTCATCCGCTTGAACGACATCACGCGTGCGGGCTGCTGGGCACACGCGAGGCGCAAGCTGAAGGAAGCTCTGGACACCGGGTCCACGAGTGCTGCTCATGCATTGGATCTGGTGCAGCAGCTCTTCGCCGTCGAGCGCCCGATCAACGAGAGCGCCAGCAAGAGTGAGCTCGAGCCTGAACTCGTGCGCGAGCAACAACTCGCGGAGCGTCGCGCCGCGCGTGAGCAGTACTCGGCGGGTATCGTCGATGCGCTCTACGTCGAGGTCGAGCGTCTCTGGAGCCAGCGATCCACGCTGCCCAAGAGCAAGCTCGGCAAAGCGCTGGGCTACCTCGAATCGCAGCGCCAAGCGCTCGCCGTCTTCCTCGAAGACCCGCGCGTGCAGATTCACAACAACGACTCGGAGCGCGACCTGCGCCACTTGGCCGTGGGCCGCAACAACTGGCTGCTCTTCGGCAGCCAACGCGGCGGCGAGGTCGCGTGCCGGCTCTTCTCGCTCATGCTCTCGTGCAAGCAATGCGGCGCGAACCCCGAGGCGTACCTCGAAGACACGCTGACGAAGGTCGCGACAGTGCCCGCGTCGCAGATCGCGACGCTCACGCCCTGGGCGAGGCACGCGGCGCAGCAGGCGGACTGATCGAGCCAGAGCGCTGGCAGGTGATGTCAACCCGGGGGAGCATGGGCTCACCGGACGCGTACTAGGAGCCACCCTTCGCAACCAAGGTCTCGGGATCGAGGTGCAGGACTGTGCCTGGAACGAGCTCGGCTTCGGTAATCATGCGTCTACTCTCGTGCAGCTAACGCTCCGGTTCAGCGGCGGGCCGCGTAGCGGACCGTCCGCTGGAACCGGTTGTTAGCCCTCTGCGCTCATAAGTTCATTCGTGCTCGCAATCCTGCTGCGTTGTCCCGGCGATGCGAGCGGACAATCGCTTCATTCTCGCCTCCTGATCTCGGAGGATTGCCTCATGCGACTCCCCGCCTTGCAGCCTCTGGACGTATTCATCCTGAAGCTCCTGGACCAAGTTCTCTGAGATGCCAACTCGGGCTCTGATTCTCGCAGAGACCCCACGCGCGACCTCGTCTCCCCGCTCGAACAGTTGGCACAAGTCAGCGAGTTCGTCCACTGCTTGACGACAACCTTCTGAAGACGTAAGGAGATGGGAGCGTTGCTCCTGCGCCGCGCCGCGAACTGGCTACGTCAGACCGACCGCCCCATCCTCGATATCGCGCTCGACCTCGGCTACACCGACCCCTCGAACTTCACGCGCGCCTTCCGCCGCGAGACCGGCGTCTCTCCGAGGGCGTTCCGACACCACGCCCGAGGCGACGGACGCAGGCACCGCGACGCGTGAGTTCGCGCCGGACCGACCCTCGAGAGGTGGAGCCTCTTGGGGAGCGGTGGAGGCCAGGCAGCCGTGTACGCCGTCCGCCATCGGGTGCCAGGCTGGCCTGACGGTATCCCCGAGAATAGGGCCAACTGCAGCTTGGCAACTTCGGAGCGGGGCATGGGACGCGACCGCCACGACGCGGTGGCGATGCGCGACGGCTGCCGGCTCGCGGTGAGGTTCGAGCCTGCGATTCCCGAGGCCGTCGCGGGCATGGAGGGCATCTGTCCGTGGCGCAGGGGCTCAGTCCGGTGGGTGTGCCGGCAGGGCGTCCGAGGGCGCCCGGACGAGCCCGTGGTGGCGAGCGGCGCCTGGCCTGGAGGGAGGTCACCCCTGGGCCACGGGCCTCTCAGCTGGCCAGCACCTCGCGCGAATTGTGGTGACCAAACTGGCACAAGCCCGCGCGGGGAAGCTCGCCTTGCGCGGGCCGACCGACACAACCACTGCCCTACACGCGAGTTAGCTGGAGCGGCTGAAGGGGCTCGAACCCTCGACATTCAGCTTGGGAAGCTGACGCTCTACCAACTGAGCTACAGCCGCTTGGTGGTGGCCTAAGTCCTTGCCGGAGCTGGACTTGGGCTCGGTCTGCCAACCCTCGTTTCGGGCGATTTCTCCCGGCGTTCTCCACCTGGATTCTCCACCCGCGCGAGATTCGGCGTCCCGACGAGGCGCACGGTACCGTGCCGTTTCTGCCCTGTCACGACACTATCGGGGGAGAATCCGGGGCCGGTTGCCGGGTTGCCGCGCCAGCAGGACCGCGCCCCGGCCCCTCGTGACGGGCCTCCCACGAGGCTCCTCAGGTGGCCGAGACAGGCCGCGGGCGCGGCGAAAACTGCCAGTATGGCAGTGCCGCGCGCGGCGCAAGTCGCTGTCCCGCAGTGGCTTCGGGATAGGGCTAGCCCGAGACTGCCAGAAAGGCGGATTTTCCGCCGGTTCGATCCGACCTCCCGCCCGATACCGGGCTAGGTTCTCCACGGTGGAGCGCCTTCGCCCAAGAAGGAAGCCCCCGGGCGCTGAGGCACCCGAGGGCTCTGGACAGGGCACCCGGTGAGCGGCCGGGCGGCGTCGAACACCGAAACGTACCCCAGGATGGGGCCTGGGGCCAATCGAGAGGGCAGGGATGACGAACACCGTGGATCAAGAAGAGGACGAGCTGGTAGGGCTCTTCTCAAACGACGAGCTGGAGAACCTCGACGAGCGGGGCTGGCGTCGGTTGCGTGGTGAAGAGCTACGGCAGTCGATCCGCAAGCTGTTCGCGGATGCGGGAGCCGGTCGCCGCGCGCGCCCCGCTCGGGCGCCGCGTCCGCGTCCTCGTGCCCGAGCCTCTCGAACTCAGCGAGCCTCGGCTGCTGCTGCTGCCGCTCAGCCTGCCTCGAAGGCAAGCGCGACCCCACCACCATCCGACTCGGATGGTGACGCTGGGCCAGCGTCAGCACCAACGCGCTCGCCTGGGACGGAGGCGGCTCTCGCCAAGGCCAAGGCCCGGGCCAAGGCTCCCTCGGAAGAGGGGCCGCGTGAGATCCGTCTCCGCGCCGTCCGCGAACTCTATCTGCTCGGAGTTCGCTTCATCCCGCTCGTTGGGAAGGTGCCCCGCCCCGGACATCCTCGCGCATTCCACGCGATCTGGGGTGTCCGTTCAGCCCGGGGAAGGTCATCATGATCGGGGGCGGTGGTCGAGTCGCAGAGCATGGCACTTTTTGGCGGAAGGGGCTGTGATGGCCGCTTATTGAGGTCGCATGCAGAAGAAGATCGCCCTGGCCGTGCCGCTGGTCGCAGCTGCAGCCTGTTTGCTCCTATCTGGCGACCGGGGTCAGGGGGGCGGCGGCCTTGGTGCAGTGAGTCCAAGGGGTGGGGAGGTCCACCAGGAGGCCGGCAGTCCAACTGGCCTGGAGAGCATTGAGCCTGCTAAGCAGGGCAGAACCGACTACATTGCCTCCAGCCATGGCTCGAGCAGGAAGGGACCTCCCCGCCAGAGCAAGAGGCCAAGAGCTACGACGGGCACCAGGTGCTGTTTCGAGTCGTGGACTCTCTGGGGAGTCCAATCAGGAATGCGGTCACATCTCTCCCAGACTTCACTGGCCCTGAGTCTCGCGCTCTATCCAACGAGCTCGGAGAGTGCCAGCTCCGGATTCCAGAGTCCAACGACTCAGTGTGGGCTGTAACAGAGGCCGCTGGCTATGCATCGAGGAGCACCTACGTCAGACCCCGGTCTACGCAAGAGATCGTCACCCTGGCATTCACTCATGGCCTGACAGGCCGGGTGGTTGATGGTGAGTCTGGGGCCGGTCTGTCGCGGGCCAAGGTTCTCATCCAGCACTCTGGGTTGGTTTCCGATCCTGAACTCGTTATCGCCGACTCAGACGGGGTGTTCGGTCCAGTGCAGGTGCCTGCGGGAGAGCTCCTCGTTCTCACGGCTGAGTCTCTGGGCTATGTTCGTTACCAAGGCAGGTATACCCCGGTTGTTGATGGTGAGGCGGAATTGCTAGTTGCTCTCGAACCCGCTCGACCGCTCGCGTGCCGCTTTCTAGACTTCGCGACTGGCGACGCAATCGCGGGCGTCGAGGTTAGCACTTTCGGCGCAATCGCCTCAGGGTGGGTATCAGACTCCCAAGGGCGTACGGTGATTAACTCAGGGCCATTGGCGCCACTTCACCCAGAGCGCGGGCGTTCGCTTGGCAAGTCATACTTCGCAGCAATGGCTGAGGGTTACTGTGATGTTCGATTCAGAGTAGACCTTGAAGCGTGGGATGGCAGCGAAGTCGAGGTCCGTTTGGTTCAGGAATGTGTGATTGACATTCGCGCTGAGGGTGGTCGTCCGGGTGTTAGTCAGGCGCGGGCCGTTGTCGTTTCGTGTCGGTCGATCCAAGTAGATCATGCATCGTGGGACTATGATCGAACGATCTTGCCTTGGCCGGAAGATGTGTTCTGGGCGGCCGGGCGATTAGACCAGCCCATTTCTCTGGAACTCCCCGGTGATGGACTGGTTCGCTTGGAGAACATCCCCGTTGGGCTGGTCGGGATAGATGTTCACGAGGCGGGCGGACTAGAGCGCTTGTTGGCGTCTTCCGGTTCGTTCTCAGTTCCAGGCGAGAATAGGGTCTTGACTGTCGGAGGCGTCCGCTAGGAGTCTGTTGCGCATAGATCCCCGCCGCGCGACGACAGACCCCTCGCAAGCCTGTGATCGATTGTTCATGCTCAAGCGATGAAGAGCTACCGGCCCTGGGATCCCGACCAGAGTTTCCTCTTTCCGCCTGCGCCGCGTGACTGGCTGCCCGAGGGGCATCTGGTCTTCTTCGTACTGGACCTGGTCGCGGGGCTGGACCTGTCGGAGATCGAAGGGGTGATCCACGCCAAGGACGCGCGCGGGAACCGTCCTCACGATCCGCGGATGATGAGTGCGCTCGTGTTGTACGGCTACTGCGTGGGCGTGACCTCGTCGCGTCGACTCGAACGAGCGACGCATGAAGACGTGGCCTTCCGCGTGTTGTCTGGTGATCAACACCCCGACCACACGGCGATCAGCACGTTTCGCAAACAGCACCTGCACGCCTTGAGTGGTCTGTTCGTGCAGGTACTGCGTCTTTGCCAGCAGGCGAAGCTCGTCAAGCTGGGCCATGTCGCCTTGGACGGGACCAAGCTGCGCGCGAACGCGAGCAAGCACAAGGCGATGAGTCACGCGCGGATGATGAAGAGCGAACAGGAGCTCATGGCGGAAGTCGAAGCGATGCTTCAGCGTGCCGAAGAGATCGACGCCGCTGAGGACGAGTTGTACGGCAAGGACAAGCGCGGCGATGAGCTGCCCGAAGAGCTGCGTCGACGAGAGAGTCGGCTGAAGAAGCTGGCGGAAGCGCGGCAAGCCTTGGAGGCCGAGGCCGCCAAGCGTCACGCCAAGGAGAAGCGGGAACTCGCGGAGAAGGCGCAGAAGAAGGCCGCAGGCGCGAAGGGCAAAGCGCAGGCGAAGGCCGAGGAGCGCGCGGATGACGCGCTCTTCGCTGCGGAGTGCAGCATAGAGACGGCGCTCGAGCTGGCTGCAGAGCGCGCCGAAACGACGCGGCGCGAGACGCAAGCTCTGGAGCAGCGAGCCGATACCCCCGCCGAGCGAAAGCTGGTGACGCAGGCTCGGCAGACGCAGGAGCGCGCCGAACGTGACCTGGAACGAACGCGGATCGAGCTGTCCTCGAGCGCCGACTCGCATGCGCAGAGCGAGCTCCCCGAACACTGCATCGTGATCGACGCCGAGGGCAATCCCATGCCCAGAGCCCAACGCAACTTCACCGATCCCGACAGCCGCATCCTCAAGGACGGCGGCGGCTACATGCAGGGCTACAACTGCCAAGCCGTCGTGGACGAAGCGCATCAGATCATCATCGCTGCGGGAGCCTCTAACCAAGCTCCGGACGTGGAGTACCTGAAGCCGATGCTCGAGGCCGCCGTCACCAACTGCGGAGCGACTCCCGCTGTCTTCACTGCGGACGCGGGCTATTGGTCCGACGAGAACGCGCGCTTCTGCGAAGGTCTCGGGACCGACGCCTACATCGCAACGGGCCGACAGAAACACGGCGTGCATGCATCCGGCGATCCGGTCTCGCGCGGCCACAGGTCTGAGCTGCGTAGTCAGATGCGCGACAAGCTGCAGACCGAAGACGGCAAGGCGCGCTACGCCCGGCGCAAGGCCGTCGCCGAGCCGCCCTTCGGACAGATCAAAGAGGTCCGCGGCATCCGACGATTCCTGCTGCGAGGGATGGAGCAGGTGCGCGACGAATGGAGCCTGATCTGCATCAGCCACAACATCCTGAAGCTCTTCAGAGCCCAGGCCACCTGAGGGCCGGCTTCGGCCGGCGTCAGCAAGCCTGCGTCTTCAACTCACGCGGCTCTTCAGCGCGCAATCCGCCGCAGGCGGCCGAACACTCGTACTCGAACTCCATCCCCGCGTCGGGCCTGGTGCCTATGAGCAACAGGCTCCTAGCGCGTGGTCGCGGTGCCCGAATACTCATCCTACGCTTCGCGGGCACGTCCGGGCACGCGCTGAGCATTACCGGCGCCGGCTGGTGACTGCGGCTGGACACACCTCCCCCCCTATCACCTCACTCGCTCCGACCTGCCCGTGGTGCCCGAATACTCGTCCTACGCTTCGCGGGCACGTCAGGGCACGCGCTGAACATCGCCGGCGCCGGCTGGTGACCGGGGGTGGGCACCCTGACCCGTGCCGAAGAGTCTGGTGAGCGCCTGAAGCGCAGCTGACTTTCCCGTGCCATTCGCCCCGACGAGCGCTGTCACATTCCGGAAGCGAACGGTCTCCACTTCAGGTCCGAAGCACCGGAAGTTCTTCAGTGTTACCGAGCTAATTCGCACTCTCTCGCTTCTCCGTCAAGTCGGCCGGCGAGCCCCAGTCGAGGGCTAGAACGGACCCTCACCCGTACTGATGACCTCATCCTCCCAGACGCTGGCCGTTGTCGGGCAGGGCGGCGCGGCTCCGGCTGTCGCCTCGTATCCTGCCGGTCGAGTGGGGGGGATTCAGCATGCGTCTGGACGAGCGACGTCATCAACGCGCCCACCGAGATCGTCTCGGCGGAGACAAGCCTGTGCTTGCCATCCAGGTGGAAGACCATGAACTGCTCACGGTCCTTGTCGCCCAGCAGCTCACGAGCCTGTTCAGCAGCTGAGGCAGGGGCCCGGATGGAAGGACCGGGCTCTGCTACAGCGGCCTGTAGAACGGTGACGAGGCGCAACCGCGCCTCGCCGGGGTAAGCCATCTTCATGTGGTACTCCTTCTTGCAGAGAGAAACGGAGCCCAGCCAGTTGGCTCGGCTCCGCTCCCCTCCCAGGAGTCCCATCAAGGTGCGCCAGTAGGGTCCGTGAGGAAGCACGCGCGAAGTTCTCCCTCACCAACCCTCGTGTGGGTACGGATCGTTATGGCGGCCCAGTCACCGAGCGTGCGCTACTGGTTCTCGCCTGCCTTGGGTGACCGGGAGTTCTCCTTCGCACCTCGCTTGCAGGAGCGTGGCGAGGATCAGCGCGAGGAAGAGCAGAGCACGGCGCCGCTCGTGCTGCAGACCGACAACGGCTCGGCCTACGTCTCCGAGCTCGTAGCGGCGTGGTGCGCGCGGCACGGGGTGCTCCAGCTGCTCTCGCTGCCGCACACGCCGCAGCACAATGGCGCTGCCGAGCACGGCATGCGCGAGCTGAAGGAGGAGAGCCTGCTGGGCAAGGGCGTGCGCGTGCTCGACATCGAGGCGGCTCGTGCTCGACTGCTGGCCGCGCGTGACAAGCTCGATGGGCATCGTCTGCGGCGCACGCGAGGGTGGAAGACGGCCGTCGAGGCCGACCGCGATCACCCGCCGTGGAGCACGCTCATCACGCGGCTGGACTTCCTGCAGAATGTCGCTTGCCGGATGCCGCGTGCCCTGCTCGACTCACTCGGGGGCCGTGCTCGACGCCGCGCCGTCCGCGCCGCGATCCTGGACGCCCTCGAGGACCTCTCTGTGATCAAGCGAACCCGAGGCGACCAGTCAGGTGGCGTGCGCTAAATGGAAAGTGTTTCCTGTGAAGCACAAGATATTGGGAGAAGTCGCGAATGAAGAGGTGGTCCATCATGCGGGTGTTAGTTGCATTGCTCGCTTGCCTGCTTGCCTCCGCGGAGCCCAGCGCTAGCTCGGCCCATCCACAGCCGATCGAGAGCGGCTGTCCTGGCTGCGCGGACAACTCCGGCAACGTAGTCGTCTCCCCACCACCGCCCACCGGGCCCTACACCTTCTTCATTGGGTGCACGATCGACAACATTAGCGGGGACTGCCTCGAGATTCCCATTCAACAGTGCGTCGAGGCGTACCCGTGTACACCCTGGGTAACCGTGCGCGTACTTGCACCGAGTGGATACACCGCGACAGGCTCGGGACGGTTGGGTGGTGTCGGCTTGGGAGAATCCAGGATCCACTGGCCGTGGCCTAGCACCCCATTCATGAGAGCGATCTACGCGGACTTCAGTGAACTGTCCTGCGGCAAAAACATGGACTTCTACTACCACGTTTCGTTCACGTCGACCATCCCTGGGACGCCCACTTCAGCAGGCTACGCAGTGGCGCTCCTCTCGTGCTCGCCGTGCGAGGACTGAACTCGCCTGCCACTCCAATGCGCAGGAAAGACATGGGCTGGATGGGCGCACTCTTCGTTGCGCTCGTGGCGCTCGTCGTCGTGAACACCGGATCGCCGCGCAGAGCGCACGAGGGCATCAGCCCCGGTCGGGCAACGATCGAGAGGACTGAACACGGCGAGAGTGCCAGTCCCCCGGGAACCGACCGGCAGAGTGTGGAGAGTATGGATCAACAGTCGAGTGCCTCTCGACACACGGTGGACTGGTCCGTGCTCCGTGATGACCCTTCTTCACTGTTGGAGGCCGCCTTCGACCCGACAGTTGACTTCGGGGAATTGAGCGAGGAGGGCACCAGGGAGTTTGCTCACGCCATCGGAATGGGGGTCCTGTTGCAGAGCAACATGTACACGGAGGAGTCACCCAGATACCAAGCGCTTCTTCGGTTGCCCTCGGTGCAGTCTCTTGTTCGTGCTTCGAACTCGACACCGACACCCGCGGACCTGGCCGTGATCGACGGATACTTGGGGAAGTACGAGGAGCAGATCGCACAGCTCGTCCCCACCACGATAGAGGAGGCGAATCGACTCGCCCTGGCTCAGTACGAACGTCGTGAGTACAAGCTCACCGCTGGGCCCAGTAGTGATGCGGCTGGGACTCCTACCCATAGAGATAAGGGCCTGTTCAGCTGGTCGACCAGCTTCACCTGCCCCCGCACGCCGTACGTCTTGAGCTTCGAGTTCAGCTCAGCCGATTACGCCCACCTGGAAAGCATGTTCGAGGAGATAGCGAGAGTCAAGGCGGACATGAAGACCGAAGTGTTGGGCTTCTTGAGCACCTTGTAGTCGCAGTACCTGGGCGGTCATCAAGCGGTGTATCAGTAGGTCTATAGTTTCGCGAAGCGCGTGGTGTCCGAATACTCATCCTACGCTCCACGGGCACGTCACGGCACACGCTGATCGTCGCCGGCATCGGCGAGTGACTGGGTGTGGGCACACCTCTCCCCCATTGCCTCACTCACTCCGACCTGCCGACTAGACCTACGCCGCCCGTCGGTAGCTCTTCAGCAGGCCGCCCAGCCTCTCGTGGCACTCGATCTCGCCGTGCCCGCGCACCCGCGGCCTGAGCGGCACGTTACCCACGCCCTGGTGCGGCCGCTCGGCGTTGTAGTGCTCGAGGTACTCGCGCAGCGCCCGCCGCAGCATCCGCTCGCCGAAGAAGATCATCCTCCGCGTGCACTCCGTCTTGATCGAGAGCACGAATCGCTCGGCGTAGGCGTTCGCGTTGGGCGCACGGTAGGGCGATAGCACGGTCGAGACTCCCGCGCGTTCGAGCGTGCGCTTGAAGGCCTTGGTGAACTTCGCATCGCGGTCGAGGATCAAGAAGCTGCGTGCACGCAAGAAGCCCGCGACCGGATCCGTCAGGTTGCGCGCGACCTGCGCCATGAAGCCCTCGCCCGGATGCGGCGTGAGACCGAGGAGTTCGACTCGCCGCGTCGCCAGGTCGATCACGAACAACACGTAGTGCGTCACCAGGCCACGCGGCGTCCAGACCTCGACGGTGAAGAAGTCCGCGGCGGCGACCAGGCCCCAGTGAGCGCGCAGGAACGTCCGCCAGGTGCCGGGGCGGTCGGGCGCGGGCGGCACTCCGTGCTCGCGCAGCGTCTTCGCGATCGTGCTGCGCGCGACGCGGTGACCGAGGTCCTTCAGCTCGCCCTGGATGCGCGAGTAGCCCCAGGAGCCGTTCTCGAGCGCCATGCGCAGGATCAGCTCGCGCAGGGCCTCCATGAGTCCGGGGCGGCCAGGGCGGCGCTTCGCGGGGTAGGTCCACTTCGCCGCGATGAGCTCGCGGTGCCAGCGCAGCAGCGTGTCCGGCGTGACGATCGTCGCGAGCCCGCGCAGCGCCTTGCGGCCCAGCAGCTTCGCCTTCGATGCGAGGCGCCGGCGCTGGTCGTCGGTGAGCCTCAGGCGCTTCCCGCCGAGTTGCTCGCGCAGCACGCGATTCTCCTCGACGAGGTAGGCGATTCTGTCGGCCTGTTCGCGGTGAACGATGCCGGCGACGGTGAGGAGGAGCGCGCGGAGGGGGTGCAGGGTCGCGGGCATCCGTCAGGGGTCGGCCGGAGGCGCGCGCGGGCTCGACGATGCGGAGGGCGACGCGGCCCGCTCTCGGCCACGACCTGCCTGCGTGGCCCGAGGACGGGACGATCGTCTGCCCTGCGCGGCCCTACACCCCGCCCTCCAGCGGCGGAGCCTCCTCCGCCCCGAGGATGCGCAGGTACTCGTCGTAGCGGTACTCGCGGTCGCGCTGGCGTCCGGTGATCTCGACGAGGATGCCCTGGGACTCGAGCAGCTCGATCGCCTTCAGCGCCGTCGGCATGGTCGTGTCGAGGGCTCGCGTCACGTGCTGCGCGGTGACGATCGGGTGCTGCGGCAGGTGCTCCAGGAGGCGCAGGCCCATGACGGTCGTGGTCTTCACGGCCAGGACGCGCTCGCGATCCGCGCTCACACGCGCGAAGAGGCCGCGCGCGGTGGCGACGGCTTCGTTCGAGGTCGTCGCGACGCCCTCCAGGAAGAACTCCACCCAGCCCTCCCAGTCGCCAGCGCGCACGGCGCCGAGGCGCTCGTAGTACGCGTCGCGGTGGCGCAGCAGGTAGAGGCTCAGGAACAGGAGCGGCTGGCTGAGCAGCCCCCACGCCTCCAGCAAGAGCGTGATCAGCATGCGCCCCGCGCGCCCGTTCCCGTCGAGGTAGGGGTGCAGGCTCTCGAACTGGACGTGCACGAGCGCGACGCGGACGAGCGGCGGCAGGTCGTCCTGCGCGTGCAGGTAGCGTTCGAGGTCGGACAGGAGCGCCGCCAGCGCGTGCGGCGGCGGAGGGACGTAGACGGCGTTGCCCGGCCGCGTGCCGCCGATCCAGTTCTGGCTGCGGCGCACCTCGCCGGGGAGCTTGTCCGCGCCGCGGACGCCGTTCATGAGGCGGCGGTGGACCTCGTTCAGCAGGCGCAGCGACAGCGGCAGGCCATCCTCGCGACGCAGCTCGTTGCGCGCAAACGCGAGGGCATCGAGGTAGTTGCAGACCTCCTCGAGGTCGGGATTGGCGGTGGTGGCGCCGGAGGACTCGAAGGCGAGCAGGTCGAGCAGGGTCGATTGCGTGCCCTCGATGCGCGAGGAGAGCACGGCCTCCTTGCGGACGAAGCCGTAGACGAACCACTCGACCGAGGGGACCATCGCGCCGGCGAGCTCCAGGCGGTCGAGGGCGGCGAGGGCGCTGTCGTGGGCCCGGGCGAGGGTGCCTTCGAATACCAGCGGCGGGTTCGCTGGCGGCAGGGGGTGGGGCAGGAAAGCGCGGACCTCCTCCCCGGCGGTCGTGGTGACCTCGTAGCGGCCGGTCTCGCGGGGGGTGGGCATGACTAGGAAAGGGTACTTGATTAGCGGTCGAAGCTAGTAAAGCGTTCTTTATTTGCCGGCTGGGCCGAGGGCACGGACGGACCGGGTCGTGTGCCGGAATAGTCCCTGGAAGTCCGTCCCCTCATGCCCGTGGAATCCCGCCATGCCCGAGCCAGGTCGTCAGCCTCCCGGGCCTCCAGTCCCCTCATGTCCCTCCCTGTCCCCACGATCCTCCTGCCCGAAACCCCACATCCCGCTTCCCAAGCTGAATGTCGAGGGTCCGAGCCCCCCTTCAGCCGCTCCAGCTAACCTCCGTTCAGGCGCTCTCGCGCGAGCCGCCCTTCGGCGAGCGCCGGAGCCTCGTACCGTGCAGGACCCATTGCGGATCCAGCTCGGCACTCAGCTCCGGCGCTCGCCAAGGAGCAGCGGGCTCGCCGCCCCTAGGCGCCCAGCGCCGCCAGGTCCTCCTCCAGCGCGGTCTCATCGCTCAAGTTGTCCGTGGCAAAGGACCAGCCTCGCCACAGACCAAGCGTGAACCAGACCAGGACGCGACCCCCGTCAGGAACACCGTATCGCCGACGATCCTGAGCCACCGCAGGCGCTCGATGAGCGGAGTCTGCAGGAACTCGGAGCTGCGGGCGAACCATAGCCCGCGCTCGACGCTCGCCCACGTCTGCAGCAAGCCCACGGGCAGGAGACTGAGGAGGACCATCAGCGCGAGACCGATGTTCAGCGCCCAGAAGGAGTAGGCCAGCGCACCGGTGCGCCACGTGCGATTCCCGGTGAGCTTGCGCAGGAGCAAGATCACGAGGCCGAGCGAGAGGAGACCATACACGCCGAAGAGCGCCGTGTCCGTGGACCGGCGTCGTGTTCAAGCCCTGCATGTAGTAGAGAGCGACCGGGGGTTGATCAGGAAGCCGAACAGCCCTGCGCCGACGAGGTTCCAGAACGTGACGCCGAGGAAGAAGCGGATCGGCCAGCGGTAGTGCTCCACCCAGGGTGCAGCGCGTCCCATGCGCAGGGTGTCCATGGCCTCGTAGCCGATCAGCACGAGCGGCACGACCTCGAGCGCACTGAACACCGCGCCGACCGCCGTGATGGAGACCGGCGTGCCCGAGAAGTACAGGTGGTGGAACGTGCCGGGATGCCCCCAGGAGGAAGATCGTGGTCGAGGCGACGAACGCACGGGTCGCGCTGGATCTCTCGACGAGCCCCAGGCTGCTGAACAGGAAGGCCAGGACGCCGGTGGCGAAGACTTCGAAGAACCCTCGACCCAAAGGTGCACGACCCACCATCGCCAGTACTCGGCGACGGACAGGTGAGAGCGCGCCCCGTACAGGAGCCCGGCGCCGTAGAACAGTCCGATGGCCACGATCGCCATCGACAGGAGGCCGATCAACCCCCGCGACTCCTGACGGTGGAGCGCGGGCAGGATCGCGCGCACCATCAGGAACAGCCAGAGCAGGAGACCTCCGAACAGCGCGAGTTGCCACACTCGCCCCAGCTCGACGTACTCGTAGCCTTGGTGCCCGAACCAGAAGCCGGCGTTCAGTCCGAGCTTCTGGTGGATCGACAGAAACTCACCGGTCAGCGAGCCGACCACCACGATCAGGAGCGCGCCGAACAGGACGTTGACGCCCAGGCGCTGGTAGGGCGGCTCCTTGCCGCCGATGACGGGCGCAAGGAACAGCCCCGCACCCAGGAAGGCGGTCGCGATCCAGAAGACCGCCGTCTGAATGTGCCACGTGCGTGCAAGTGAGTAAGGCACATACTTCGCCAGCGGGAAGCCGAAGAACCCATCTCCTTCGATCGTGTAGTGGGCGACGACGGCTCCGAGGAGCACCTGGACGATGAAGAGCGCGACGACCACAGCACAGTACTTTGCGACAGCCCGCATGGACGGCGTCAGGACGAGGTCACCCAACGGGTTCCGGCTCGGAATCTCGCGCGGCCCCTCCTCCGCTGACCTCGCGGCGCGGTACCAGACGAGGCCGCCAACCGCCGCCAGGAGCAGCAGGATACTCAGCACGGACCAGACGACGTTCGAGGCGGTCGGGACGTTGCCGATCAACGGCTCGTGGGGCCAGTTGTTCGTGTAGGTGTAGGCTTCGCCGGGTCGATTCGTCACGCAGGCCCACGCGGTCCACGCGAAGAACTGGCTGAGGCGTCGCAGGCGCTCGGGATCGCGAACGGCGCCCTCATGAATGGCGTAGTCCTCACGCAGCGATGCGAGCGCAGGGTCATCGCTGAAGAGGCCGCGATAGTGCGCTCCGACGACCTCCCAGGCCTGCGCACGCTCGTCACCGATGGTCAGTGTGTCGGTTGCCGCGTCGTAAGTGTTCGCGCGCAGCTCGCTCTTCAGTCGCCCCTCTAGCTCAGCCTTCAGTCCGGGTGCCAGGTCTTCGTGCGGAGCCGTGCTCCGCGCGACTCCAGGCTTCGAGAAGGGCTACGCACTCTCGATGCACCCAGTCGGCCGACCAGTCCGGCGCCTGATAGGCCCCGTGCCCCCAGATCGATCCGAGCTGCTGCCCCCCCGCACTCTGCCAGACCTGCTGGCCATCGAGGATCTGGTCACGGGTCGCGAGCTCGGTGCCCGACACCGAAACGATGCGGCCCGGAATGGGGGGCGCCTGCCGATAGACCTCGCGACCGAAGAAGCCGAGGAGAAGGAACGCGCCGCCGACCACGAAGGCCAGCGCCATCCAGTGGATTCGCTTGGTTTGCATTGCGGGAACTAGCGCTCGAGGGCGCGAGGGAAGAGGACGTTGTTCTCGAGGTGGATGTGATCCATCAGCTGCTGTTCCAGCTCTTCCAGGCCGAGGTAGAGCGCACGCCACGTGTTGCAGGCACACTCCGGCGGGTCGAAGTCGTGCGCGAGCTTCCTCAGGTGCTCCAGGTTCCTACCGTGGTCCTGATGCTCCTCCTCCATCACCGAGATCGGCATGCCTGCTCTCGCTCCGAGGCCACGAAGAATCATCGGGAAGAGCACCTGCTCCTCCTTCTGCATGTGCATCTCGAGTTCCTGGCCCATGTGTGAGAGGTGGGCTGCAAGACCGCGAGGACACTCGAGCTTGTCCGCATGCACGGCTTCCACGCGAGTAGCCATCTCGACAAGGCGCGGAACCTCAGCTCGATGAGGCTCGTGGTAGTGGTCCAGGATGTGCTGGACCAGCTGGGGTAGCGAACCGTCGACGGGCCCCGGCCCCGAGCCGCCCGCCCCAGCCGCTTCTCTCAGCTCGGCGACGAGGACATCGGGGTCGAGCTCCCGGCGGAGACAGGCTTCGTGCAACGAGATGCGGCCGTTGCAGCAGTAGTCGAGGCCGTGTCGGTGGAAGACCCGGCTCGCACCGGCGAACCGAACCGCGAGGTCGGCGAGGGTGGAGCTGGACTGGATGATTGCTGTGGAGTTCATGGCGGGGGCCCTTGCACGACACGTGCCAGAAGCTCCAGCCCTTTCCCGACAAGGACTTATGAATCCTCGGTATCATCCCGATACCGCCGAGGCGCTATGCTTGCGATACTAACGATATGACTTCGATAGCAAGACAACTGGAAGACCTGCTCCCGATCGCCAGGGACATCACCGCGTCCCTCTCGACCGAGGACCGCCCCAGGCGGCTGGTCGAGGCCGTGCATCGGGCCCTGCCCTGCGACGCCGTCGCCCTGCTCCGCAGGCAGGGGGATACGCTCGTTGCGCTGGCCAGCCGCGGCCTGACGGACGATGTCTACGGCCGGCGGTTCGTCCTGGGGGAGCATCCACGGCTCGACATCATCTGCAAGAGCACCACGCCGACTCGCTTCCCCGACCGCAGCCCGCTGCCCGACCCGTACGACGGCCTGGTGAAAGGTGCACCCGAGCTCGGCGGTCACGTGCACTCCTGCCTCGGCTGCCCGCTGATCGTCGAAGGTGAGCTGGTAGGCGTCCTCACCGCCGACGCGCTCGTCCCGCGCGCCTTCGATGGAATCGGGGACGCGTTCCTCGCACACCTCGCGGCTCTCGCCGGCGCCGCACTACGAACGATCGATCTGGTCGAGGCGCTGGAGCGGCGCGCCGAGCTCCAGGGCATCGTCGCCCGCGACCTCTTGCAGGACGTGATGGATCGTCGCGGAACGGAGCTACTGGGAGCGAGCTCGACGACTGCCGACCTGAGGCGCGAAGTCGAGCTGATCGCCCGGTCCGACTTCCCGGTCCTCGTGCGAGGCGAGACGGGTGTTGGCAAGGAACTCGTCGTTCGGATGCTCCACAGCTGCTCGTCGCGCGGGGAGAAGCCGCTCGTCTACGTGAACTGCGCCGCCATCCCCGAGTCTGTATTCGAGAGCGAGCTGTTCGGCCACGTCCGGGGCGCCTTCACGGGTGCCGATTCGGCGCGCCTCGGCAAGTTCCGCGTGGCGGACGGCGCGTGCCTGTTCCTGGACGAGATCGGCGAGCTCCCGCGGCACGTGCAGCCCAAACTCCTGCGTGCGCTCCAGGAAGGAGAGGTGCAGTGCGTCGGCTCCGACGATCTCGTGCGCGTGGATGTACGGATCTTCGCCGCGACCAATCGCGACCTCGAGGCCGAGGTGGCCGCGGGCCGCTTTCGAGCGGATCTCCTCCACCGCCTTGATGTCTGTCGCATCGATGTCCCTCCCCTGCGTGATCGCCCGGAAGACGTGCCCACGCTGGCGGGACACTTCGCCGATCGCGCCCGCCGCCGACTGGGTACGGGGCCTATCCGCTTCACCTCGGAAGCCCAGAGCGCACTCATGAAGGGTCGCTGGCCGGGCAATGTCCGCGAGCTCGAGAACGTCATCTCACGCGGAGTCCTGCGCGCTTCCGGCCGTACCGCTTGGGGTGAGACGGTCCTCGTGCGCGGGGCCGACCTGGACTTGGACTCCAACGGCGCCGAGCCTTCACGATCCGAGACCCTCCAAGCTCCGCCCACCGCCATCTCCGCCGATCCCATACTGTTGCGCGATGCAGTCGACGACTTCAAGCGCCGCCTGGTCACGGAGGCGATTGCACGAAACGAAGGAAACTGGGCTGCTGCCGCGCGCGACCTTGGCCTCCAACGTGGGAACCTCCATCACCTCGCCCGGCGGCTAGGGCTGAAGAACCAGCCGGGGGGCCAGCGCTGAACCGGAGCTTGCCTGCGCTCGACAAGAAGGGCCTGGCAGCCCGTTCGAGAAGTGCTTCGGATGCCACGGCGGCGGCATCCGCTTCGGTGTGGCGTCTGGAGACGAAGGCGAAGCGGTGGATTCGGCGAGGCTTTCAGGGGCCGCACCGGAGTGGAGGACATCGTCATGGCGCCGAACGACTTCTTCAACAGGCTGCCAGGCTGGGTCCACTTCGCCGCGATGAGCTCACGGTGCCAGCACAGCAGGGTGTCGCGCGTGACGGTCGTCGCGAGCCCGCGCAGCGCCTTGCGGCCCAGGAGCTTGGCCTTCGCGGCGAGCCTCCGCCGCTGATCGTCCGTCAGCCGCAGCCGCTTGCCACCGAGCTACTCGCGCAGCACGCGGTTCTCCTTGACGAGGTAGGCGATGCTGTCGGCCTGGTGGCACTGGACGAAGCCGGCGACGGTGAGCAGCAGGACTCGGAGTGCGTGCGCGGCGGCGGGCATCGGCTCAGGGTCGAGGCCGCCACCGCGCGCGTCCACCGACGATTCGTCACACGCACCAACCACCACGCCTAGTCCCACACGGCGCGGCGGAGCACGGCATGCGCGAGCTGAAGGAGGAGAGCCTGCTGGGCAAGGGCGTGCGCGTGCTCGACATCGAGGCAGCTCGTGCTCGACTGCTGGCGGCTCGTGACAAGCTCGACGGGCACCGCTTGCGTCGCACGCGGGGGTGGAAGACTGCCGTGGAGGCCGACCGCGACCCTGGACACCCTGGAGGACCTCGCTGTGATCTGTGATCAAGCGAACCCGAGGCGGCCGTTCGGATGGAGTGCGCTGAGTGGTCGGGTTCCTGTGAGGCACACTCTCGACGCCCGGAGAACTCACACGTGAGCACAGGAATCCGAGGTGGCCGATCTGAGTGGCGCGATCGCGCGTCGTGTGTGACGATGCGACGATGTTGCACGCGACCCGCATCATGTACATCGAGGAGAAGTCCGAGAGCCTCTCGGGCCCCGCGCGGATCGGCCGCGTGCGGTTCTCGAAAACCGGCAGCACGCTGTACTACGCCGGCCGCACCTTCCGCAAGCTGAAGGGCCGCGGCTGGAAGGCGAACTACGAGGACGTCGAGACGGGCGAGCGCTTCTGGATCTCGGGCTGTCGCAGGGACGGCGCGGATCGGCTGTACGGTGAGGCCAAGCCGATCGAGATCGACGAGGACGTGCGCGAGGAGTACTGGCGCGACGTCCGCGGCCTGCCCGAACGCGTCGATCAGAAGCGCGCGTAGCGACGGGCCTCGGCTTCCCGCGCGCGCGGTGCGTATGATGCGACGCCGGCAGTTGGACGATCGATCGACCACACTCCGCGCGCGCGCTGCGCTCGGCGCTCCGCTTCGCCCCGGTGCGCAGCGTTGCGACGTTGCGCAGCTTCGCGACGGCGCTCGTCTGTTTCGCCCGGCTCGCCTTCTCGCGCAGCGGCAAGATCGTGCTCGCTCTGCGCGCGCCCTTCCGCGACGGGACTACGCACTTCGTGTTCGAGCCGCTCGCGTTCCTCGAGCGCCTGGCGGCCCTGGTCCCGCCGCCACCGATACACCAGCTCACCTATCACGGGGTGCTGGCTTCTGGCGCGAGCTGGCGAGGTGCGATCGTGCCCACCCCCGCGTCCCGACGCGGGCTTGGCGCCTGCGATCCGGCGGCTGCCTCCCGGCCCTGTGCGCGCTACTCGTGGGCGGAGCTGATGCAGCGGGTCTTCGCGGTGGACGTCCTGAAGTGCGCCCGCTGCGGTTCACGCCGCCGCTGGATCGCGGCGATTACGCAGCAAGAGACCATCGTGCGCATCCTCGAGCGCTTGGCTCTCGAGAGCGTGGCGCCGCCCCCGGCCCCGCCGCTGCTCGAGCTCTCCTGGGAGGGTGCCTTAGACGGGGAGCGTCGTGGTCAAACTGCCTGGCGGGTAGGAGCGCTCTGCCCCGAGGTGGCGAGGTGGGCTCAGGGAGGGACCGAGCACGGGGAGCACGGCCATTCCAGGGGGCATCGGAACGGAGCAGGGGCCTCCACAGGACTGGCCACAGGCCGGGGCGGAGGGCGGGCGGGCCTGAGGAGGCCGTCAGAATCGCTTATCCTCCGATGTGGTAGGTCGCCCAGAACTCCGAGACGACCAGGCCCGCGATGATCGCGGTGTCGAAGAGCATGAAGAACCCGAACAGCGCCAACAACACGACCGTGAAGGCCACGCGGTGCCACGCGAAGATGCGCAGGTCCCCGTGGCTCCTGAAGAAGACGGCGACGAGGTGCGCGTGCGTCCAGACGGTGATGAAGAGCGGGACCGGGTACTGCTCGAGCCCCAGGAACGCGTGCCGCGTGTGCGCCGCCGGCCAGGCCGCGAGCAGCGCCACCAGCCCGACCGCGAGCAGCGGCGAGGCGATGAAGAACACCGTGCCGTACAGCGGCGCCGCGATGAACACGTTCCTCCAGCGCGACCTCGGGCGCTGCTCGCCCTCCTCTCTCGTTGCTCGCCTCATGGTCGACCTGCCGGAGGACACCGGACGAGGTTCGACTTCACCTGCACGAGGCCGCGGGCACCGCCGGCCGCGCGGCGCCGCGGGCCCCGACCGGCCGGACGCGCCCGTCGGACGGAGACGGACCGAGAGCGCCTGTCGCGACGCCTCAGACCTCGGTGCGCTCCCCGTCGGGACCGAAGATCGAGACGCGGTAGAGGTCGGTGCGCCGGTCGTTCCAGTTCTGGACGGTCCCGCGCAGGCGTGGCGGCGCAGATGCTCGACGTCGACGTCGCGGACGACGAGGGTCTCGATGTTGGGCGTGCACTCGGCCGCGACGCCGTCGCGCGCGAAGGAGACGTCCTGGGGCGTGAAGATGCCCGACTGCGCGTAGTGCAGGTCCGCGTTCTCGACGAAGGGCAGGTTGCCGGTACAGCCCGAGATCACGGTGTAGACGTGGTTCTCGATGCAGCGCGCCTGGGCGCAGGTGCGGATGCGCAGGTAGCCGTCGCGGTCGTTCGTGTTGAAGGGCACGAAGAGGATCTGCGCGCCCTTCGCGGCGGCCGCACGGGCCAGCTCGGGGAACTCCACGTCGTAGCAGATCAGGATCGCGACCTTGCCGCGGTCGGTCTCGAAGACCTCGAGCTCATCGCCGGCGGAGACGCCCCACCAGCGCCGCTCGGCGGGCGTGATGTGGAGCTTGTACTGCTGGTCGATGCCGCCATCGCGGTGGAAGAAGTAGGATACGTTGTAGAACTTCTCGCCCTCGAGCACGAACTGGGAGCCGGCGACGATGTTCACGTTGAACTTCATCGCCGTGCGTGTGTAGAACTCGAGGTAGCGCGGCGTCAGACCCGCGAGGTCGCGCGCCGCCTGCTGCGGGCGCTCGCGCGGCTTGAGGAACGACAGCTTCTGCGTCGTGAACAGCTCGGGGAAGACGACGAAGTCGCTCTTGTAGTCTGAGACGGCGTCGATGAAGAACTCGCACTGGGCCTCGAACTCCTCGACGCTGGCGACGCTGCGCATGAGGTACTGGACCGCCGCGAGTCGCACGTTGTGGACGCGCTGGTAGCGGCGGCGCGGATCAGCAAGGTAGTCGAGGTTCGTCCACTCGAGGAACGTGGCGTAGCCGCGCGAGGCCTCGTCCGAGGGGAAGTAGTCGGGGATGAGCTGCTTGAGCACGAAGCCGTTGGCGGTCTGCGTGGTCAGCACCGGGTCGTAGATCTGGCCCTCGACGACGCGCTCGGCGTACTCGCGCGCGTTCAGCTCGTCAGCCCAGTCGCGGTAGCCGGGGATGCGTCCACCGACGATGCTGCGCGCGAGGTTGAAGCGCCGCGCGATGTCACGTCGGCCCGCGTACAGGCGCCGCGCCAGCTTCAGTCCGCGGAACTCCGGGTGCACCATGATCTCGGTCCCGTAGAGCGTGTCGCCCTCGGGGTCGTGGTTGCGGATGTAGCCGTTGTCGGCGATCTCCTTCCAGTCGTGCCACTCGAGGTAGTCCTCGAAGTCGACGATCAGGCTCGAGGCCGAGGCCACCAGGCGACCCTCGTACTCGATCGCGAGCTGGCCCTCTGGGAAGATGGCGATCTGGCTCTCGATCTGGTCACGCTTCCACGTCTGCATGCCGGGGAAGCTGGCGTCCTGCATCTCGATCAGCGCGTCGAAGTCTTCGATCGTGAGCTGTCGGAGTGTGATCTCGCGCTCGAAGTCCTCGATCCGGATCTCTTCGCCGAAGTGTCGCGAGGGTGGATTGTTGGCCATGTCTGTATCAGCTCCGATGGGGGCGCGATAAGGACACCGAGTCACGCCGATGGCGTGGAGGGATGGGGACTCGGACTCGCGGGCGAGGCCGGCCGGGGCACCGGAGGCGGTGCCCGGGCGGTGGCGCGAGATCATACGCCGTGCGAGGGAAGCCTCCCACGATTCGCAGGGTGCATCGGTCCGGGTGTAGGCCGGCTCCACGACTCGCGCCGGAGCGCCCAGTAGCCCTCCTCCTCACTTCGCGCACGCAGCGCGCGAGGACAGGCCACTCCGCGGACTCAGGGCGTCACGGCAACACGTCGAAGCCCGCCGGCGGCGACACCTGGCCCGCGGTCAGCACGCAGAAGTCCAGCCGGCCGCCGACGTAGTGCACGAGCTGATCGGGCGTGGTCGTCAGCGTCGCGTTCGCACGGCCTGCGGCGTCGAGCAGGCCGTGGCTGCCGGGCCAGCTCGCGACGTTCGGGCGCGTGAGCGACCAGGTCAGCAGGCGGTCGGCGTTGAGCGGCAGGACGAGGCCGCCGAAGGGCGTGCCGGGCTGCGTGCCCGCGCCGCTCAGGAGCATCAGGTACGGCTGGCCCGCGTGCGCCGCGCCGAGGTCGACGGTGAAGGGCACGCTGCCGCCGGCGGAGCTCGAGACGGCGGCCTGGCCGACGTGCAGGGGCGCGGGCGCGTCGACCGCGAGCTCGAGGTCGGGGTAGAGCCGCGTCATCTGCCAGTCGTGCCAGACCTCGACGCGGAAGCGCGCGGGCCCGGGCGTCGTGCTCGGGTCGACGGGGACGAGGTAGCGGTCGTCCCCGAGCCACACGGGCGCGCCGAGCGTGACCGACGCGCCGCCCGGCGTGACGGCGGTGAAGACGAGCTGGTTGGCCTGCGTCGTGATCGGCGTGCCGTCGATGTCGGCGAGGCGCACGATCACCTCACTGCCCGTCAGGCCGTCCGCGGGCAGCCGCGTCGCCGCGGGCGTGACGGTGCTCAGCACGTGGTCCACGCGGCCGAGGCGCAGGTCGCGCCAGTGGTCGACGCGCCGCTGCAGCCGCGCGACGGGGTCGTCGTCCGCGCCGTTGCCCGAGACCTTCTCGCGCAGGAAGTAGGTGCCGTTCGCGCAGCCGTTGGCGCTGCACGTGCCGTCGAAGTCGCCGACGCGCGCGAGCGCGATCTGCGCGGTGTAGGCCGAGTGCGTGAACGAGGGCGGCGGCGCGCCGCAGCTCGCGGGCAGGAACGCGCTGCACGAGCAGCGCCCGTCGCCGCCCATGAAGCGCGCGGTCTGCATCGCGGCCATCACGCGCGTGACGAGGTCGCCCTCGGTGGCGAGCAGCGTCTGCTCGGCCTGCACGAGCACCGCCTGCCCGGCCAGCACGTTGCCCTGCATCGCGTAGCGCAGGCTGCCGACCTCGCCGGTCAGGCTGATCTTCGCGGGCCCCGCGCCGCTGCCCGTGAAGCTCACCGGCGCGCCGCCGTCGAGCGTGACGAGACCGTACTGGCGCTGGTGGTGCTGTCCGTCCGTCGCCGCGAGGTTCGCGAGGATCGTCGCCGGGTCGTCGCCCGCCACGATCCCGTCGCGGATCAGCACGCGGTTGACGCCGGTCGTGTCCACGGCCGACTGCGCCGCGCCGACGCCCTTGCCCACCACGAGCACGGGCACGTACTTCTCGATGCTGAAGTTCGCGAGGCAGGTCGCCGAGGCGACGCAGACCTCGCCCGTGGCGCGATCCACGATCACGATGGACCAGGTCGCCTGCGCCACGGACGTGAGCGTGGCGAGGGCGATCCCGAGGGAGGCCGCGCGGGCCGCCAGGCGACGCAGACGCTGCAGGGGCTTCATGTAGACAGCCTACCCCGGGGGCCTGGCGGCGTGGGGCGCGCCGCCGCGGGCTCCGACCTGCGCGGCGCGCGCGACCGGTGCACGCGACGACGTCGAGGGCGACCGCGCTCGCCCGTTCGATTCCCGGACGCCCGGCCGTCCGGGATCCGGACCGCGGCGCCCGCGACGCGCCTGCGCGGGTCGCCAGGCGGTGGGAACGGGGCTTGCGCTCCCGGTGCGACGCCATCAGGCCCCCCCATCCGAAGGACCCACGAGCCATGCACCTCCCCTCCCTCCGAACGGCGCTCCTGCCGCTCCTCCTCACCACGCTCGCCGCTGCCCAGGGCTCCTGGTCGGACCGGTACGACCGCCCCGGCGTCGTCGGGCGCGTCTTCGCGGTCGGCCACGACGGCCCGCACCTCGTCGTCGGCGGCAAGACGCTGCAGGCCGACGGCCAGTTCATGAACCGCGTCGCGCGGTGGGACGGGTCGTCCTGGTCGGGCTACGGCGACGGCGTCTCCGGCGACGTGCGCGCGATCGCCGAGTACCAGGGCCAGCTCGTGGTCGCGGGCGAGTTCTACGCCGCGAACGGCGCCGCGACCGGCGGCGCGAGCGTGGTGCACAGCATCGCGCGCTGGGACGGCACGCGCTGGCAGCCGCTGGGCGGCGGCCTCGAGCTGTCGTGGTCGAGCGCCGCCACCGTGTGGGACCTCGAGGTCTTCCAGGGCCAGCTCTACGCCGCGGGCGACTTCGACCTCGCCGACGGCCTGCCCGCGAAGGGCATCGCGCGCTGGGACGGGACGCAGTGGCAGGCGGTCGGCGGCGGCGTCGACAAGGCCAGCTCGCCGAAGGTGCTCGACATGACCGTCAGCACGGCGGGCCAGCTCGTCGTCGCCGGCGAGTTCACGCACGCGGGCGGCCAGCCGCGGATGAACGTCGCAGCGTGGGACGGCGGCGCGTGGACCACGCTCGGCGCCGGCCTCGGCACCTCGCTCTCCAGCGTGTTCGCGCTCGAGGAGTTCCAGGGCTCGATCTACGCTGGCGGCAACTTCACCAGCTCGGGCGGCGCGGCGACGGCGAAGGTCGCGCGCTGGGACGGCACGACCTGGCAACCGCTCGGGACCGGCATCCCCGACTGGGCCATCAGCTCGACCATCTACTCGCTGCAGAGCTTCGGCGGCGCGCTCTACGTCGGCGGCAACTTCGACCAGGCCGGCGGCGTCCTCACGCGCGCCGTGGCGCGCTGGAACGGCGCGCAGTGGTCCGGCGTCGGCGGCGTCGGCGGGACGGACATCGCGACGACGGCCATCGCCATGACCGAGTGGAACCAGCAGCTCGTCGTCGGCGGCGAGTTCGAGTACGCGGGCACGACCCTCGCCGCGGGCCAGGTGACCGTGTCCACCAGCGTCGCGACGTTCGACGGCGCGGCGTGGGGGCAGGTCGGCGGCGGCCTGGGCTTCGACAACGAGGTCTACGACGCGGTGCACTACGCCGGCGGCATCGCCGCGGTGGGCCGCTTCACCATGGCGGGCAGCGCGCTCACCTCGCAGGTCGCGTTCTTCGACGGCACCGACTGGCGCTTCATCGGCCTGCTCGGGAACGG
>JACKHS010000012.1 GCA_020638875.1 Planctomycetota bacterium | reverse complement strand
TCTCCGACTTCAGCGGGCTCGACCGCGGCTTCGGCGAGAGCTGGGAGCCGCCGCCGCCGCGCTGGCGCCGCGTGCTCGACAAGGTGCGTGGCGGCCGCAGCGCGGCGCCGTCGCAGGCGCAGTCCGACGAGCCGGAGATGGAGCGCATCGACCACGACCTCTCGCTCGAGGCCGAGGCGCAGCTCCACGCACGCGCGAGCCTGCGCGGCAAGCTCTCGTTCTGGGCGTCGGGCTTCTACGACGACGGCGGCGCGGCGTGCTTCCGCCGCGCGAGCGAGCTCCTGCGCGGGCCCGCCGACGCGCCGCGCTTCGTCTACATGCACCTGCAGGAGACGCACGGCGAGTACCGCCCGCCGCACCGCTTCCGCAAGCGCTTCGTGCCGCGCGAGCTGCACGGCCGGAGCTTCGCCGCGGTGAACCAGCGCCCGAACCCGCACGCGGTGGGCCTGGTCGAGATGAGCGCGGAGGACTTCGAGATCCTGCGCGGCCTCTACGACGGCGCGATCGCCTACATGGACGAGCAGCTCGGGCGCCTCTTCGACGAGCTGCGCAAGAGCCCGCGCTGGGACGACACGCTCGTGATCGTCACCGCCGACCACGGCGACTGCGTCGGCCGCCACGGCGTGCTCGGCCACCAGTTCGTGTGCTACGAGGAGCTGCTGCGCATCCCGTGGATCGTGAAGTGGCCGCGCGCGGTGGGCCTCACCGGCCGGCGCACCGAGCTCGTGCAGAACGTCGACCTCCTGCCGGCCTTGTGCGGCCTGCTCGGCCTCGAGCGCCCGCCGCAGGTCGAGGCGATCGACTGGCTCAACGAGACGCGCGAGTTCGCCTACGCCGAGCTGCTCAAGCCCTTCGGCGTCACGGCGGTCAAGCAGGGCCTGCACGAGCTGGCGCCGCACTACAACCGCGCGGTGCTGGCGGTGCGCTCGCGACGCTACAAGTGGATCACCTACTCGAACCACCAGCGCGACGAGCTCTACGACCTCGCGGCCGACCCGCGCGAGAGCCGCAACCTGCTCGGCTACGGGGCCGGTGGCGAGCTCGACGCCGAAGCGCGCGCGCTCGAGGCCGCCGTCGCGGCCTGGCGCCCGCGCTGGGCCGACGCGGCCGCCGACGTCGAGCGGCGCATCTTCTCGGGCGAGGCCGCGCAGGTCTCGGCCGAGGTCGAGGAGAAGCTGCGCGCCCTGGGCTACCTCGACTGACCGCCGCGCGCTATCGTCGCCTCACCATGAGACGACGTGAATTCCTGACGGGGAGCGCCGCGGCGGTGGCCGCGAGCTCCGTGGCGAGCGGCGCGACGACCTCGAAGAGCTTCGACGGCTTCAAGCTCGAGTACGCGCCCCACGAGGGCATGTTCCGCGAGCACGCCGGGCCCGACCTGTTCGATCAACTGCGCTTCATGCGCGACGAGGGCTTCCGCGCCTTCGAGGACAACTGGGCCAGCCGCCGCCCGGTGGACGTGCAGGAGAAGCTCGGCAAGACGCTCGCGGAGCTCGGCATGACGATGGGCGTCTTCGTCGCGCACGGCGAGTTCAGCCGCCCGAGCTTCGCCTCCGACGACCCGGCGCAGCTCGAGCGCATCCTGAACGACATGCGCAGCGCGGTGGAGGCGGCCGAGCGCCTCGGCGCGAAGTGGTGCACCGTCGTCCCCGGCGCGTTCGACCAGCGCCTCGAGCCCGACTACCAGATGGCGCTCGTCGTCGACAACCTGCGCCGCTGCGCCGAGATCCTCGAGCCCGCCGGCCTCACCATCGTGCTCGAGTCGCTCAACCCCTGGCGCGACCACCCCGGGCTCTACCTGACCAAGATCCCGCAGGCCTACATGATCTGCCGCGCGGTGAACTCGCCCTCGGTCAAGATCCTCGACGACCTCTACCACCAGCAGATCACCGAGGGCAACCTGATCCCCAACCTCGACCGCGCCTGGGACGAGATCGCCTACATCCAGCTCGGCGACAACCCCGGCCGCAACGAGCCCGGCACCGGCGAGATCCAGTACCGCAAGATCTTCGAGCACCTCTACCACAAGGGCTACCAGGGCGTCCTCGGCATGGAGCACGGCAACTCGCGCGGCGGCAAGGAAGGCGAGCGCGCGGTGATCGACGCGTACAGGGCGGCGGACGACTTCCCGGTCTGAGCGCGACGCGACCCCCACGCGCCGGCGCCCCTCGCGGACCTCCGCGGCGGGCGCCGGCGCTCGTTTCGGGCACCCGAGCGCGCGGCGTGTCGGCGCGCCCGCGCCGCGAACTTCTTGCGCGGAAAGTTTTTCCGGGCGGTGGCTCTGGCGGCCTCGCGGCGTGGGGGAGGTGGTTCGTCGGTGGTCGCGTCTGCCTCCCGGTCCGGGAGTGCGGGATACGGTTCGGTGTGGACTCCGCCGCGCGGGCCTCGCCTCCCGCAACCGTCCACGCACCGCACCTCCAGGCGATCGGACGGACTCGATGCGCAAGCTCACTCTCGCGGCCGGCCTCCTCGGCACGACCTTCTGCCTCGGCGCTGAGGCGCAGCAGGACCTCTTCTTCTACGCGGGCCTGAACGCGGGGCAGCGCTTCGGCGCCTGCGTCGCGGGTGGCGCGGACGTGAACGGCGACGGCGTCGCGGACGCGCTCGTCGGCGCGCCGTACGACGTGACGAACGGCGTCAACGCGGGCGCGGCGTACGTGCGCTCGGGTGCGACCGGCGCGCTGCTGTTCAGCTTCCACGGCGACTCGAGCGGCGACCTGTTCGGCTCGGCCGTCGCGCTCGGCGACCTCGACGGCGACGGGCGCGCGGAGGTGATCGTGGGCGCGTACGGTGACGACGCGGGCGGCACGGACGCGGGCACGGTGTACGTCTACTCCGGTCTCGACGGCAGCCTCGTGCGCACGCTCGTCGGCGCGAAGGGGCAGCACCAGGGCTTCGCGCTGGCGTTCGTGCCCGACGCGAACGGCGACGGCACGGGCGACGTGTTGGTCGGCGCGCGCGCGGCGGACTTCAGCGCGACGAACGCCGGCTGCGCGCGGCTCTACGCCGGCCTCGACGGCGCGCTGCTGCAGGAGGTGCACGGCGAGGTCGCCTACGACCTGTTCGGCAGCGCGGTCGCGGGCCTCGACGACGTGGACGGCGACGGCCGCGGCGACCTGCTCGTCGGCTCGTACCTCAGCGACTTCAGCGGCCCCGGCGCCGGCAGCGCCTACGTGTACTCGGGCGCGACGGGCAACATGCTCTACGCCTTGCGCGGCCAGGCCGCGGGCGACGCGTTCGGCTACGCGCTCGCGGACGCGGGCGACGTGAACGGCGACGGGCGCAGCGACCTGCTCGTCGGCGCGCCGAGCGCGGACGGCGCGGGCCAGAACACGGGGCGCGTGAACCTGTACTCGGGCGCGAACGGCGCGCTGCTGGCGAGCTACTTCGGCGACGCGGCGGGCGACAACTTCGGCTGCGCGCTCGCGGGCGACCTGCGCCTCGACGCGGACGGCGTGCCGGACTTCGTCGTCGGCGTGCCGGCCGCGGACGTCGGCGGGACGAGCGCCGGGCTCGTGCGCCTGGTGTCGGGCGCGGACGGCCACGTCATCGCCGACGTGCACGGCGCGGGCGCGGGCGCGCGGCTCGGCGCCTCGGTCGCGCGGCTCGGCGACACGGACCTCGACGGGCGCAGCGAGCTGCTGCTCGGCGCGTGGGGCGAGGACGCCGGCGCGGGCGCGTTCAGCGGCGTCGTGCACGTGCTCAGCTTCAGCTCGGCGCCGGTGCTCGTCTCGAACTACTGCACGGCCGGCATCAACTCCGACGGCTTCGGCGCGCTGATGTCGCACCTCGGCACGACGAGCGTCGCCGCGAACGACTTCGAGCTCGTCGCCACGGGGGTGCCCGCGGGCGAGCCGGGCCTGTTCTTCTACGGCTCGACGCAGGTGCAGGACCCCTTCGGCGACGGCTTCCGCTGCGTGGGCGGCGGCATCTTCCGCCTGAACATCGTGGCCGCCGACGCCGGCGGTCAGGCCGCGCTCGCGGTCGACCTCGCCAACCCGCGCGAGGAGGCCGGCCGCATCCTCCCGGGCAGCTCGTGGAACTTCCAGGTCTGGTACCGCGACGGCGGCAGCACCAACTCGGGCTTCAACCTGAGCGACGGCCTGGCGGCGACCTTCGTGATGTAGCGCGAGCCGCGGCCCCCCTACGGAGTCGCACACCACCCTGGCGCGACCCCACAGTTCGTGCCGTAGCAAGTTCGTCCAGTCGCACCTCGAGCCCGGCCGACGCGGCGCGACGCACGGCACCGTGGAGGGGGTGTCGCCGCCGTGGGCGCGCGGCTTCGGCGGTCGGGGTGCTGCGGCACGACCTGGGGGGTCCCACCAGGGTGGTGTGCGACTCCGTAGGGCGGCGCCGCGCGAGGGCGCGGGCTACGACTTGCGCTCGGCGAGCTCGGTCAACAGGTCGAGCTGCAGCTCCTGCAACTCGACCAGGTGCTCCCACTGCGAGTGCAGCAGGTGGTCGACCTTCTCGTGCAGGCTCGCGATCTCGAGCTCGGACTTGAGGTTCACGCGGAAGTCCTCCGAGGCCTGCATGCGGTCGCGCGCCGTCGCGCGGTTCTGCGACATCATGATGATCGGCGCCTGGATCGCCGCGAGGCACGACAGCAGCAGGTTCAGCAGGATGAAGGGGTACGGGTCGAAGACGTCGCGTCCCAGCAGGACCGAGTTGAGCACGGCCCACACGACGATGAAGAGCAGGAACGACGCGACGAAGGGCCACGAGCCGCCGACGCTCGCCACGCGATCCGCCAGGCGCTGACCGGGCGAGGCCGCGGACTCGAACTGCTTCTCGACGTCGGCCGCGAGCGTCTCGTGGTGCGACGCCTTGCGCGCGATCTCGCGCTCGATGGCGGTGAGCTCGCCGCGCTCCTGACCCAGGCGATCGAGCGCGAACTGGAAGCGCTCGCGCGACAGGCACGTGCGGCAGACCTGCGCGTCCGCGCTCCAGACATCGCCAGCTCGCTCGGCGAGATAGGCCTCGAGGCTGGGCCGCAGCGCTCGCGCGGGCACGAGCTGGCGCTCGGGGAAGTCCTTCCCGCAGAGCGGGCAGGTGTGCGACGGTGACGCGTGCTTCGTGTGGGTGCGGGACATGCGCGAGAAGATACGCAGTCGGGCACCACGACCGGTGAACCTGTCACGGCGCGCCGCAGCCCGGGCGCGGGCGCATCCCCGGAGCGAGGCTGCGCGCAAAGCGGCTACGGCGCCTTCCTGGCGAACCCCTACGGGTGGTGCGCGACTCCGTCCGCCGGCAGCGTCGCCAGCACGTCGAGCAAGTGCGCGCGGGCGGCGGCGGTCATCGGGGCGAGCGGGGGGCGGACCTCCTCGCCGCAGAGCTTCAGGCTCGCGAGCGCGACTTTGATCGGGACCGGGTTCACGTCCTGGGCGAGCGCCTCGAGCAGCGGCGCGAGGCCCTGCTGTACCGCGGCGGCGGCGGCGTGGTCGCCGAGCGAGGCGAGCTCGAGCAGCTCGACCACGACGCCGGGCAAGAGGTTCGCGACGACGCTGACCGCGCCGACGGCGCCGGCCTCGCAGGCCTCGGCGAGCGTCGCGTCGTCGCCGCCGAGCACGGCGAGCGTGGTGGTCTGGGCCAGCTCGCGCACGCGCGGCGTCGAGCCGCTGGCCTCCTTGATCGCGACGATGGTCGGGTGGCGGCGCTCGAGCTCGGCGGCGGTCTCCGGCAGCAGGTCGACCGCGGTGCGCTTGGGCACGTTGTAGAGCACGAGCGGCAGGTCGCTCGCGTCGGCGAG
Organism: Planctomycetota bacterium; assembly: GCA_020638875.1. Lineage (GTDB taxonomy): Bacteria > Planctomycetota > UBA1135 > UBA1135 > DUCM01. The sequence goes on along the minus strand of JACKHS010000012.1, from coordinate 109,270 downwards.
CAGGCCGTAGTGCAGCAGCAGGCCGCGCCGGTTCGGGCGGTTGTAGTACGGCGTCACCGCCAGCAGCGAGTCGGCGCCGGCCGTCGCGGCGAAGCGCGCGAGCTCGATCGAGGCGCGCGTGCAGTTGGTGCCTACGCCGGCCATCAGGTGCAGACGTCCGCGGTTGGCCTCGACCGCGGCGTGGATCACGCTGCGGTGCTCGTAGTCGTTGAGCGTCGGGACCTCGCCGGTCGTGCCCGCGATCAGCACGCCGTCGATCGGGGACTGCGCCAGGCGCTCGATCATGTCCTCGAGCGCCTCGAGGTCGACGCGGCCGTCGCGGAAGGGCGTGGGCAGCGCGACGTGGCAACCTTGGAGCTGGGCGTGCATGGAGGTCGAGGGCTGGGCCGGCTCAGTCGGGCGGCGGAGAGAGCAACGCGCACATGCGGCGCACCGCCGCGTCGACGCCCGTGAAGAGCGCCTCGGCGACGAGCGCGAAGCCGATGTTGAGCTCCTCCACGTGCGGCAGGAGCACGATCGGCGCCACGTTCTCGTAGTCGAGGCCGTGGCCGGCGTTGACGCGCAGGCCGAGCGCGTGCGCGCGCTCCGCGGCGGCGCGCAGGCGCTCGAGCTCGGCCGCGCGCGCGGCGCCCGTCGCGTTGGCGTAGGCGCCGGTGTGCAGCTCGACGAACTGCGCGCCGCTCTCGGCCGCGGCGGCGAGCTGGTGCGCGTCGGGGTCGACGAACAGGCTGACCTCGCCGCCGACCTCGACGAGGCGCGGCACCACCTCGCGCAGCCGCGCGAGCTCGCCGACGACGTCGAGGCCGCCCTCGGTCGTCACCTCGGTGCGGTTCTCCGGCACGAGGCAGTACGCGTGCGCGCGCGTCGCGACGGCGAGGTCGACGATGGCGGGCGCCAGCGAGGCCTCGAGGTTCAGGCGCGTCGCGATGCGCGCGCGCAGCTCGGCCACGTCGGCGTCCTGGATGTGGCGGCGGTCCTGGCGCAGGTGGCACGTGATGCCCTGGGCGCCGGCGCGCTCGGCCGCGAGGGCCCACGCGACGGGGGAGGGGAAGGTCTCCCGACGAGCCTGCCGCACGGTCGCCACGTGGTCGACGTTGACGTGCAGCCTCACCATGCGCCGGATTCTAGGGGGCCCGGCAGGGACGAGCGAGCGCGAACTGCCGCGAGGCGGCGGGAGCGCGCGCGCCGCGATTCGGCGCGCCCTGCGCTCGACAGGCGCCGCCGCGCCGGGCGCAGGCTATCCTCTGCGTCATGCGCATCATCGCCGGAGAGCTGCGCGGGCGCGCCGTCGAGGGCCCGCCCGGTCGCGGGACGCGCCCCATGCTGGACCGCGTGCGCGAGGCGCTCTTCTCGACGCTCGGGCCGGGCATCGAGGGCGCGTGGGTGCTCGACCTGTTCGCCGGCAGCGGGAGCCTGGGGCTCGAAGCGCTCAGCCGCGGCGCCGCGTTCGCGCGCTTCGTCGAGCGCGACGCGGGCGTCGTGCGCGTGCTCGCCGGCAACGTCGCGAGCCTGGGCGTCGAGGACCGCAGCGAGGTCGTCGGCGGCAGCGCGCTGGGCGAGGCCGCCTGGCGCGCGCCCGCCGGTCAACCCGCGCGCTGGGCCGACCTCGTGCTGCTCGATCCGCCCTACCCGTGGCTGGCCGACGAGCGCCGCGCCGAGCTCCTGCGCGCGGTGCCGCGGCTCGTGCGCGAGGTGCTGCGCCCCGAGGGCCTGCTCGTCTTCCACACGCCCAAGCGCGGCGTGCAGGCGAGCGACTTCGACGCCGCCTTCGAGCCCGACCCGCGCCTCTACGGCAACTCGGCGCTGTGGTACCTGCGCGCGCCGGCCGAGCCCGAGGCCGAGGCCGCGACGTCCGCCGACGCGCCCGTGGAGGGCGAGGCGTGAGCGAGCTCAGCGGCCTCCTGCTGCTCGACGGCGCGCTCGTGCCGGGCACGCTCGGCCTGGGCGGCGAGCGCATCGCGTGGGTGCGGCGCGAGGAGCGCGTGCCCTCGGGTGCGCCGATCGTCGCGCCCGGGCTCGTCGACCTGCACGTGCACGGCTTCGGCCTGTGCGATCCGCTCGCGGACCTCGCGGGCATGGCGCGCGCGCTCGCCGCGGCCGGCACGACGGCCTTCCAGCCCACGCTGTTCCCCGGCGCGCCGGCGCGGCTCGGCGCGGACTGCGTCGCCTGTAGCGCGCGAGCGCCGCGCTGCCGCCGGGCGTCGCGCGCGCGGTCGGCGCGCACCTCGAGGGGCCCTTCGTGAACCCCGAAGCCGCCGGGGCCCTGCTGCGCACGGACCTGGCCGCGCCGTCGGTCGCGGCGCTGCGCGAGCTGCTCGGCCCCGCGACGGGCGACGGGCGCGGCGTGCGCACGATGACCGTCGCGCCCGAGCTGGCCGGCGCGGACGACCTGATCGCCGAGCTCGTGCGCGCCGGCGTGCGCGTCTCGCTCGGCCACAGCCGCGCCTACGCGAGCGACGCGCGGGCGGCGACGCGCGCCGGTGCCTGCGGCGTGACGCACCTCTACAACGCGATGCGCGGCGCGACGCACCGCAACACCGGCCTCGCCGGCCTCGCGCTGACCGACGACGTGCTCTTCGCCGAGATCATCGGCGACCTCGTGCACGTCGAGGCCGAGGCGTTCGAGCTGGCGCTGCGCGCGCGCGGGCCGCGCGGGCTGTGCCTGGTGAGCGACGCGCTGGCCGGCGCGGGCACGGGCTGCGAGCGCTTCCACCTGCACGGCCGCGACCACGTGATCGACCGCGGCACCGCGTACTACCCGCCCGGGCCCGGCCGCGACGAGCGCCAGCTCGCCGGCAGCGCGATGTCGCAGCTCGAGATGGTGCAGCGCCTCGTCGCGCGCGGCGTGCTGACGCCGGCCGAGGCGCTCGTGATGGCGAGCGAGACGCCGGCGCGCGCGCTGGGGCTCGAGCACGAGCGCGGTCGCCTCGCGCCCGAGCTCGCCGCCGACGTGCTCGTGCTCGACCCGCGCACGCTCGAGCTGCGCGAGGTGTGGGTCGGCGGCGCGCCGCTGGAGGCCGTGGCGTGATCCGCCTCGCGCGCCTGGACGAGGTGGCGGTGTCCGAGCTCGCCGCGCTGCTCGCCGACCTCGGCGGCGGCGAGAACGGCTTCGGCGGTTCGCCGGTGCACGCCGAGGGCATGGCCATCGAGGCCTACGCCGCGCGTTGCCGCGCCGCGGAGGACGAGCAGGGGCTCGCGCCCGGCCGCGTACCCGAGACGCACTTCGTGCTGATGGAGGGCGAGCGCCGCGGGCCTCGTGCGCGTGCGTCACCGCCTGAACGCGAACCTGCGGCGCCACGGCGGCCACGTCGGTTACTACGTGCGGCCGGCGTTCCGCGGGCGCGGCCTCGCGCGGCGCGGGCTGGCGCAGGCGCTCGACTACCTGCGCGAGCTGGGCGAGCGCTTCGCCCTCGTCACCGTCGACGACGACAACTTCGCCTCGATCGCGGTCGTCGAGAGCTGCGGCGGCGTGCTGGAGGACAAGCTCGAGCTCGGCGAGCTCGGCGTGCTCGCGCGGCGCTACCGCATCAAGCTCGAGCGCAGTTGACGCGCGCCTCGGCGAGCCCGAGGTGCGCGGCGAGCGCGTCGGCCTCGCGCTGGACCGGCTTGGCGTGCTTCGCCGCGCGCCACCCGCCGAGCGGCGTGACCTCGAGCTCGAGCGCCTTGCCGCGCTTCGCGTGCGTCCACGTCGCGACCAGCCGGCCGCGCGCGAGCGCCGTCGCGCGCACGACGCCGGCCTTGGCCCAGATGGCCGCGTGCTCGGCGGCGTCCGGCGCGAGCCAGGACTTGTCGGCGTGCGCCATGAGCTGCGTGTCCCACTGCGGCAGCAGGCGCAGCGGCCACGCGGTCGCGCCGCGCGGCACGGCTCGCGCAGCGCGTCGAGGTCCCGCGCCGGCGCCGCGAGGCCCGCGCGGCCGCCGCACCGCACCTCGACGAGCTCGGGCGCGAGGTCGGCGAGCCACGCGCGCGCGGTGGTGACGCGCGCGCCGAGGTGGTGCGCCAGGTCCGCCGCGCTCGCCGGCGCGTGCAGCGCGAGGTAGCGGCGCGCGAGCGCGAGGTTCGCCGCGCGCGCGTCGAGCTCCGGCCACTCGAGGTCGGGGAACCAGGCCGCGCGCGCCGCGTAGGCCTGCTGCGCGCCGCGCTTGGTCGCCATGCAGACCTCGCCGCGCTGCGCGAGCGCGCCGATCAGTCGCCCGGCGCCGCGCGCGCGCCGGTCTCCTCGGAGCCGGTGTGCCGCGCCAGCTCGCGCGCGTAGGCGCGCGGCACGACGGGCAGCAGGTCGTCGCGCGTGATCGCGCCGTCCGACGCCGCGAGCACGCGCCGCGCCGCCTTCACGAGCGCCGGCTCGAGCCGCGGGCCCGGCCGCGCGGGCGGCGCCCACTCCGCGCGCGCGGCGACCACGAGCGGCCAGTCCTCGACGGCGTAGACGTGCACGGTCTCGCGTTGGCCCCACGTGCGCACGAGGTCGCGCGCGTCGCCGACGAGGCGCGCCTCGAGCGTCCGCGTGGTCTCGCGCGCCGCGCTGCGCAGGCAGAGCGCGTGCAGCGACGGCCTGAGCTGCTGCGACTGCGCGCCGAGCACGCGCCGCGCCGCCGCGCGAGCGTCGTCCCCACCCGGACCCGCGAGGTGCGTGCGCCGCGCGCGGAACCAGAGGACGCGCTCTTCGTCGAGCTCGATCGGCTTGGAGGTCATGGCGAGGCCGCGGGACGCCGCAGCCTACGCCCGACCTCCGACGGTGTCACGCGACGCCGGGCCGCGCGACACCGCGCGTCAATCGCCCGCGCCGTACTCCGCGTACGTGATGCCCTGGACGAACTGCGTCTCCTCGAGGTCGAGCTGCTCGCACTCGGCCAGGAAGGTGCTCAAGCGATCGAGCAGACCGCGCGGGTCGTCCTTGGGGTGCGCTTCGAGCTCGCGCAGCAGCGTCTCGAGGTGGCGCGTGATGTGACCGTGCATCTCGAAGAGCCGCTCCTCGAGCCGCGAGATCCCCGGCGACTGGGCGTCGCCCGGTCCGCGCAACCCGAGCTGCTCCTCGAGCTCGTAGCACTTGCGCAGGTGATCGCGCAGGTGGTGCAGCGCATCGAGCCAGACCTCCGGCCGCGTGGGCGCGTGCGCGTGGGTCCAGGTCTTCAGGTGGTCGAGCCACCAGCGCGTCGTGGCGAGCTCGCTCGCCAAGGACGCTTCGAGGCGCTTGGTGGGGGGCCCCTTCGCCCCCCCGCCCGGTGTTCCAGGCGTGGTCATGGGTACCTCCGAGGCGCCGGCTGCCGAACCGGCGCCGTCCTCTGCATTCTCGGCGGCGCGCGGCGCGGTGCCAAGGCGAAACGGGGGCAGCTCGGGGCGGACTAGGGGGTACAGGTCCACGCGCGGGATGCCGATGAGCGTCGGGTCGTCATGGCTCGCTCCGACCTGCGCTATCTCCTCGCGCCGCTCCTCGCCCTGGGGCTGGCGCACTCCCAGGCGCCCGCCCCCGGGCGGGGTGTGCCGGTGGAGGCCGCCGCGCCGCGCTTCCGCGAGGTCGCGCCCGAGGAGCTCTGGGCGCACCCCGGCCAGTGGGTGGGCAAGCAGGTCACGCTCGTCGTGCAGGCGCACTCGCGCCCCGAGACGTGGAACCCGTTCGTGACGCGCTTCGGGCCGGGCGAGTACGCGTGCCTGGTCGGCTGGAGCGACACGCAGTGGCCGTGGTTGCGCGAGGACTTCGACGCGCCGCTCGTGCGCGTGTTCGCCAAGCGCGGCGGCGCGGCCGAGTGGGCGCTCGAGGGCGCCGCGCGCTATCAGCGCTTCGAGCTCTCGTGCGAGGTGCGCGCCGTGTTCGCCGACGAGCCCTGGCTCGAGGTGCTCGGCGTGAAGCCGCTCGTGCGCCAGCTCAACGACGGCGTCGTGCTGCACGCGCAGCGCGGCCTGGGCCTGATGGGCAAGGAGCTGTGGGACGCGGCGCGGCTCGAGCTCGAGCGCGCCGCCGCGGGCACGCTGCCCGACGCCGCGGGCGCGGAGCTCGCGCGCCTCGCCGACCTGTGCCTCGAGCGCCGCGACGCGGCCGAGCGGGCCCCCCGGCGCGGTCGGCCGCTGCGCCGGTAGCCGGTCCGCGGAGCCCGTGATAGCTTCGTCCTGGGCGCGCCGCGGACCGCGCGCGCACCGGGAGACCCCTCGATGACGCTCGCTCGCACCCTCGTCGCCCTGCTCGCCCTCGCGCCCGCGCTCTCCGCGCAGGTGATCGGCGGCAAGTACCCGGGCGGCGGCACCACGCTCGCCGTCCTGCTTCCCTTCGGCACGCCCGACTGCGGCACGTCGCTGAACGTCAGCGTGCCGCCCGCGCAGCCCGGCGGCCTCGGCATGGACGGCACGCACGTGTGGTTGGGCAACTTCCACGGCGCGCAGTTGCTGTGGAAGCTCGATCCGCAGACCGGCGCGGTCGTCGGCACGCTGCCGGCGCCCGACGCGCACATCGGCGGCATCGCCTGCGCGCCCGGCGCGTTGTGGGTCGCGGCCGAGCAGTCGGGGATGATCTACCGCCTCGATCCGACGACCGGCGCGGTGCAGCACGTGATCCCCTCGCCGACCGCATCCGATGCCGACCCCGACGGCGCGGGCCTCGCGTGGGACGGCGCGGCGCTGTGGCAGGCGGACTACCGTCGCAGCCTGCTGATGCGCCTCTCGCCGCAGACGGGCCAGGTGCTGTGGAGCATCCCGGCGCCGGCGCACGGCGTCTGCGGGCTCTCGTGGGTCGACGGCAAGCTGCTCGTCGCGTGCTTCGCCTCGCGCGGCATCTACCAGGTCGACCCGACCAACGGCCTGATCCTGGGCCTGTGCGCGAACGCCGGCCAGTTCCCGTGGGGGCTGGCGGTCGACCCGAGCGGCTCGACGTGGGTCGCCGACAGCAACACGGGGCGCGTGCGGCTCGAGCCCACCGGCTACGACGTCAGCCGCTACTGCTTCGGCGACGACACCGGCACGCCGTGTCCGTGCGGGAACCCGAGCGTCTCCGGCGCCGGCTGCGCGAACTCCACCGGCGTGGGCGCGCTGCTCGACGCGGACGGCGCGCCGAGCCTGACGAGCGACGCCCTGGTGATGCGCGCGCGCGGGCTCGTGCCCGGCGAGCCGGCGTTGCTCTTCGCCGGCGCCAACGCGGTGAACGGCGGCCTCGGCGCGCAGTTCGGCGACGGCCTGCGTTGCGCGGGCGGCACGGTGCTGCGACTCGGCACGCTCGCCGCGGACGCGTGGGGCGAGGCGAGCTGGGGTCCCGGGCTCCTGCCGGCCGGCTGGGCGGCGGGCGAGACGCGCTACTTCCAGGTGCGCTACCGCGACCCGAACGGTCCCTGCGGCTCGGGCTTCAACGGCTCGAACGGCTGCGCGCAGGTGCTGGTGCCCTGAGCGCGGGCGACGCGCTCGAGCCGCGGCCCGCCCGGCGGGTCACTGGCCGTGCGCCTCGAGGCGCGCCTTCAGTCCCTGCAGGCTCGTCTCGTACATCGGGCCGGTCATGCCGTCGAGGAAGGGGCCGAGCAGCTTGTAGATCCCCGAGAGCTGGCCGCCGTTCTGCCAGTGCACGCGCACGCCCTCGCCGGCGGGGGAGATCGTGAACACGCCCACCGAGCTCCAGTCGCCGCCCATCACGAGGTCGTACGTGATCGACGCCGGGCGCGCGCAGTCGCGCAGCGTCAGCACGCCCGTGCCGAGGCCGCCCTCCGCGCCGGTCCACGACCAGACCGCGCCGTCGCCGCTCGCGGGGCCGCTGAACTCCCACGTCGCGGTCGGGTCCATCTCCTTGTTCCAGACGGCCCACTCGGGCCAGGTCGAGAGGGTCGCGATCGTGTCGTAGGTCGCCTCCGGCGTCGCGTTCAGGACGAGCTCGCGCTCGACGCTGTACGTGTCGGGCAGCATCAGGACGCCGGCGAGCCCGGCGAGGACGAAGAGCAGGACGAGGACACCACAACCGACGAGGAGCTTCTTCATGGCGAGGAGCGGCGGCGTGCCGCCGGGCAGGTAGAGGGGGCGTTGCGGGCGGAAGAGCGTGCCGAGCGCGCCCGCGCGGAGCAAGGTCGGCGAGCGGTTCGCGTGCGCTGCTATCCTGCAGGGCATGAAGTCCGCCCCCTCCGTTCGGATGCTGCTGGCGTTCGGCGCGCTGCTCGCGCTCGGCGTCGGCTGCCGCGCGCCGCGCGCGGAGCCCGGCGCGGTCGAGACCGTCCCCGCCGGCCGTGACCTGCGCGGCGCCGACCCCGCGACCCTCGCGCTGGCGAACGCGGACCTGCGCGGAGCCTGCCTCGACGGCCTCGACCTGCGCGGTGTGGATCTCGAAGGCGCGGACCTGCGCGGCGCGAGCCTGGCGCGCGTCGACCTGCGCGGCGCGGACCTGCGCACCGCGAAGCTGCGCGGCGCGAGCCTGCGCGGGGCCGACCTCGGCGGCGCGCGGCTCGAGCGCGCCTTCCTCGCCGGCTGCGACCTGAGCGGCGCGCGGCTCGAGGGCGCCGACCTCTCCTGGGGCTCGCTCGACGGCGCCGTGCTGGTCGACGCGCGCTGCGCCGGCGCCAACTTCTACATGACGCTGCTCACCGACGCAGACCTGCGCGGCGCGGACGTGCGCGTGCTGCCCAACGTCACCGGCCCGCAGCTCGGCGCGGCGCGCACGTGGGACGAGCGCACGCGCTGGCCCGAGGGCATGACCGTGCGTCCCGACGTGAAGCCGGCGCCGTGAACGCGCGCGGGCCCGGCCCCCGCGGAGGGAGCCGGGCCCGCGCTGCGCTCGCAGGGGCTCAGAGCGTCGTGCCGACGACCTCGACGTCGTCCACGTCCGCGCGCTCGTTGTTGCGGTTGGCGTTGGTGCGGAAGCGGATCTTGAACGCGGCGTTGTCGTCCGCGTCGCCGCCGAGCGACCAGGTGGGGAAGGCCCACGAGGTCGAGCGCGTCGTCTCGACGTTGACCCAGCTCGAGCCGTTCCAGTACTCGACGTACAGGTTCTCGCCGTTGTCCAGGCCGCTCGTGCGGCGCGCGTAGCTGAGCTCGATCGTGTCGTAGCCGGCGGTCGAGATCGAGGCCTCGATCCACGACGTGCGCGAGATGCGCGCGCCGTACGTGCCGCCCTGGTCGGCCTGCGTGGAGACCGCCACGTTGCCGGAGGTGGCCCAACCGGTGAAGGTGCCGCTCTCGAAGCCGCCGAAGAACAGCGTCTGGACCTGGCCGCCGCTGCCGCCCGCGGCTTGCGGCGTCGCGCTGACCTGCTGCGAGTTGCCGGAGACGTTCGTGGACGCGTCCTCGGCCGTGACGACGTAGAAGTAGGTCACGCCGTTCGTGACGGTCGGGTCGACGTACGCGCTCGCGGCGAGCAGGCCCGAGACCGCGGTGTAGCCGCCGCCGCTGGTCGTCGAGCGCCAGACGCGGTAGCCCGCGAGGTCGGCCTCGCCGTTGTCGTTCCAGTCGAGCGACACGCTGCCGTCGCCGGCCGTGGCCGCGAGGCCCGTGGGCGCCGCGGGCGGCGTGACGTCCCCGCCGCCGCCGCCGCCGGTGTTCAGCGCGTCGTACGCGTTGAGCATGCCGCCGGTGGTGCACTTGCCGGCCAGCGAGGCCAGCGGGCGCGTCGTCGAGAGGATGCGGTCGACGATCTGCGAGTACGTCCAGCCCGGGTTCTGCGCGTAGAGCAACGTCACGACGCCGGTCACGTGCGGCGTCGCCATCGACGTGCCGCTCATCCAGACGTAGCCGCCCGACATGTAGGTCGAGGCGATGTCCACGCCCGGCGCGCCGAGGTCGACGCTCGTCGCGCCGTAGTTCGAGCCCCACGTGCCCTCGTTCGCCAGCGCGTCGCGGTTGTCCGTCGCGGCCACCGAGATGACGTTGTCGAGCGAGTAGTTCGACGGGTAGTGCGGCAGCGAGTCGTTGTTCGTGCCGTCGTTGCCGGCGGCGGCGACGAACACGTGGCCGACCGCCTTGGAGGCGTTGATCGCGTCGAAGAGCGCCTGCGAGAAGCCGCCGCCGCCCCACGAGTTGTTCGAGACCTTGATCGCCTTCTGCGTGCAGTACTCGACCGCGAGCACGGCGTCCGAGGTGTAGCCGCCCTGCGGGCCGAGGAAGCGCAGCGGGACGATCTTGCACGCCCACGCCACGCCGCACACGCCGGTGCCGTTGTTGCCCACCGCGCCGAGGGTGCCCGCGGTGTGCGAGCCGTGGCCGTCGGAGTCCTGGGGGTTGTTGTCGCTGCTGTAGAAGTCCCAGCCGCGCACGTCGTCGACGTACCCGTTGCCGTCGTCGTCCAGGCCGTTGCCGGCGATCTCGCCGGGGTTCGACCAGATGTTCGCCGCGAGGTCGGGGTGGCTCCAGTCGCAGCCCGTGTCGATGTCGGCGACGACGAAGTTCGCGCTGCCGGTCGTGAGGTTCCAAGCCTCGGTCGCGTCGATGTCGGCGTCCGCGATGCCGGCCTGGCCCTGGATGGTCTGCCCGGTGTTGTGGCAACCCCACTGGAGCGAGAAGTACGTGTCGTTGGGCGTCGCGGTCTTGCGCTGCACCCAGTTCGGCTCGGCGTACGCGACGAAGGGCTCGAGCGTGTCGAGCGCGAGCGGCACGGCGAGCTGCACGTCGATCAGCTCGAGGTCGTCCACGGTGCGGTAGCGCACCAACGTGCCGAGGCCCACCAGCGCGCGCAGCTCGGCGCGACGCGCCTCGCTCGTCTCGGGGTGGAAGCGCACGAGCACCGAGGTCGGGTCGTAGGCGAGGCGCGCGTTCTGCTCGAGCGCTTCCCGCGCCACCGCGCGTTGCGTCGCGACGTCGAGGGCGGTGAGGTCACCGAAGGCGACCGACTCGGCGGTCTGCGCGACGGCCGCACCGAGCGGCGCCAGGGTCGAGAGGGCAAGGACGAGGAGGGGGGTTCTCCTGCGGCGCATGCGGGACTCCTTTCTGGATGTCAGGCGGCCGCCCACGCAGGACGGCCGCGGCCTGGGATCTCGGAAGGGACCGCGGGCGCTCCTGCAATGTTCACCGCTTTCCGGTCCGACCTCCGAACCGGGGCGCAAGTGCCTCGAACGCTGGGGCTTAGGCCTGTCTCTCGCCGACGTGCGGCGCCAGCACGAGGCGCATGTCGAGGATGCAGCTGCCCTCGCCGCGGTAGCCGGCCAGGTAGGGGTTGAGGTCGAGCTCGACGATCTCGGGGACGTCGGTGAGCATCTGCGAGAGCCGCAGCAGCACGTCGATCAGCTCCTGCTTGTCGACCGGCGGCTTGCCGCGCGCGCCCTCGAGCAGCTTCTTGCCGCGCACGTGCTCGATCATCTCGGCGGCATCGGTGGGCGTCAGCGGGTGCAGGCGGAAGACGACGTCGCGCAGGATCTCGACGTGGATGCCGCCGAGGCCGAACGCGAGCATGCGGCCGAAGCCCGGGTCGGTGGCCGCGCCGAAGAAGGTCTCGACGCCCTCCGAGCGCATGGCCTGGAGCTGCACCTGCATGTCGGGCGCCGCGTCGAGGAAGCGCTCCTCGAGCAGGTCGTAGGCCTCGAGCAGCTCCTCGCGGTTGCGCACGTCGAGGATCACGCCGCCCTTGTCGGACTTGTGCTCGATGCCGGCGGCGACGACCTTCGCGACCATCGGGAAGCCGAGCTTCTTCACGGCGCGCAGCGCCTCGTCGCGGCTCGACACGATCTTGCTGGGCACGACGCACAGGCCGTAGGCCGCCGCGAGCTCGGCGCGCTCGTCGCCGTCGAGGCTGGTGCGCCCCTCGGCCAGCGCGCCCTCGACGAGCGCGCGCGCCTTCTTCTTCTGTACCTTGAACTCGGGCGCGGGCGCGCTCGGCCGATCGCGCAGCCCGCGCAGGCGCACGAGCCCCGAGAGCACGCCCGCAGCTTCCTCGGGGAAGCGGTAGTTCGGCACGCCGGCCGCGTGCAGGAGCTCGACCGCGTCCTCGCCCTCGCCCTTGCCGGGCAGGCACGAGAGGAACGGCTTGGCGGTCGCCGCGGCGTGCTTGGCGAAGACCTCCGCCACGGCGCGCGCGTCGATCATGATCGGCGCGACGAAGATCGCGAGCACCATGTCGACGGCCGGATCGGCCAGCACGTGACCGAGCACCTTGTCGAAGGCCTCCGGCCCGGCGCTCGCGATCAGGTCGATGGGGTTCACGCTCGACGCTTCGGGCGGCAGCACCTTCTCGATCGCGCGCCGCGTCTTCGGGTCGAGGTCGCTCAGGCGCAGCCCTTGCGACACGCAGGCGTCCGTCGCGAGGATGCCCGGGCCGCCGGCGTTGGTGACGATGGCGACGCGGTTGCCGGCCGGCAGCTTGCCCGTCTGCACCGCGCCGGCGAGGCCGAACAGGTCCTCCATCGAGTCGACGCGCAGCACGCCGCACTGCTCGAGCAGCGAGTCGACGGCGACCTCCGAGCCGGCGAGGGAGCCCGTGTGCGAGACGGCCGCGCGGGCGCCGCGCGCCGTGCGCCCCGACTTCACCACGAGGATCGGCTTCTCGCGCGAGACGCGCCGCGCGATCTTCATGAACTGCTCCGGCTCGCCGAACGCCTCGAGGTACATCAGGATCTGCTTCGAGTTCGGGTCGTGGTGCCAGTACTCGAGCAGGTCGGCGGGGGAGACGTCGGCGCGGTTGCCCACGCTCGCGAACATGCTGATGCCCAGGCCGAGCGACTTCGCGTCGGCGAGGATCGCGGCGCCCAGCGCGCCCGACTGCGAGAGGAAAGCGGCCTCGCCGCGCGTCGGCCGCGCGTCGGCGAAGGAGGCGTTCATCGACACGCCTTCCTCGGTGTTGAGCACGCCCATGCAGTTCGGACCGATCAGGCGCATGCCGTACGCGCGGCAGACCTCGAGCAACTCGGCCTGGCGCTGCGCGCCCTCGCCGCCGATCTCGGCGAAGCCGGCGGTGATGCACACGAGCGCCTTCACGCCCTTCTCGCCGCAGTCGCGCGCCGCCTCGACGACGTGCGGCGCGGGCACGACCAGCAGCGCGAGGTCGACCTCGCCGGGGATCGCGCTGACGCGCGGGTAGCAGTGCATCGAGTGCACCACGGTCGCCTTCGGGTTGACCGGGTAGACCGGGCCCTGGAAGTCGCCCTCGACCAGGTTGCGGACGATCTGGTGACCGATCTGCAGGCGGCGCTTGCTCGCGCCGATCACGGCGACCGAGCGCGGGCGGAAGACGGCGTCGAGCGAGTGCGCGGGATCGGTCGCGCGCTTGGGCGCGCGGGGCGGGGTCTGGGTCCGGGCCATGGGGGGCGGGGGCGGCGGTCGCGGGGCGCAGAGGGTAGTCGAGGAGTCGCCCGATTCGTTGCAACCACGGCGGATCCTGTGCGATCTTCTCCGCGATGTTGGTCGAGCTCTCCATACGGAACCTGGCCCTGTTCGAGGCGGCGGAGTTCTGCTTCGGCGAAGGGCTCAACGTCATCACCGGAGAGACGGGTGCGGGGAAGAGCCTCGCGCTCGGCGCGCTCGAGTTGCTGCTCGGTCAACGGCCGCGCACGAAGCTCGTGCGCAGCGGCGAGGCCGAAGCGCGCGTCGACGGACGCTTCGTGTTCGCCGCCGACGCCGCGCCGCCCGCGCTGCTCGCGGAGCTGCGCGCGAGCGCGCCCGAGTGCCTCGCGGACCTCGCCGACGGCGACGCGCTCGAGCTCGTGCTCTCGCGCACGCTCGGCGCGGACGGCCGCACGCGCGCGCACCTCAACGGCCGGCCCGTGACGCAGCGCTTCCTGCGCGAGCTCGCCGGGCGGCTCGTCGAGATCCACGGACAGAACGATCACCAGCGGCTGCTCGACGTCGAGGAGCAGTTGCGCCTGCTCGACGCCTTCGGCGGGCTCGGCCCGCGGCGCGAGACCTACCAGGGCGCGCGCGAGCGCTGGCTCGAGGCCGGCCGCGCGCTCGCCGAGTGGGAGTCGCGCGAAGCCGCGCGCCGCGACCGCGTCGACCTGCTGCGCTTCCAGGCGCGCGAGCTGGCCGAGGCCGAGCTCGACGCGGCCGAGATCGACGAGCTGCGTCGCGAGCGCGAGCGGCTGCGTCACGGCGAGGAGCTCGCCGTGCAGCTCGGCGGCGCGCTCGGGGCGCTGGCCGAGGAGGAGGGCGCCGCGCTCGACGTGTTGCGCCGCGCCGAGAGCCTGCTCGACCGCTGGGAGGCCAAGGTCAGCGAGCTCGCCGCGCCCGCGAGCGACCTGCGCGACGCGACCGCGCACCTCGAGGAGGCCGCGGCCGCGCTGCGCAGCTTCCTCGACGGGCTCGAGTTCTCCCCGCGGCGGCTCGAGGAAGTCGAGGCGCGCCTGGACGAGATCGACCGGCTCGAGCGCAAGTACCGCCGCGACGTGCCCGCGCTCGTCGCGCTGCTACCCGAGCTGGAGGCCGAGCTCGGCGAGCTCGAGGCGCAGGCGCGCGGACTCGAGGCCTGCGCGGCGGAGCTGCGCGCGGCGCGCGCGGCGCTCGACGACGCCGCCGGCGCGCTGACGCGCGGGCGCCAGCGCTTGCGCGCGCGGCTCGCGAAGGCGGTCGAGGGCGCGCTGGCCGAGCTAGGGCTCGAGCGCGCGCGCTTCGAGGTGCGCCTCGAGCCGCGCGAGGCCGCCGCGCTGCGCTCGCCGAACGCCGACGCCGCGAAGGCCGCGCGCGAGGCCGAGACGCGCCGTTTCGGCCCCGACGGCGCGGACGCGGTCGAGTTCCTGCTCGCCGCGAATCCCGGCGAGGGCCCCGCGCCGCTGCGCAAGGTCGCCTCGGGCGGCGAGGCCGCGCGCATCATGCTCGCGCTGCGCGGCGCTCTGGCGGCCAAGCAGACCATCCCGACGCTGGTGTTCGACGAGGTCGACGCCGGCGTGGGCGGGCGCCTCGCGCCCAAGGTCGGCGCGCACCTGCGCGCGCTGGCCGAGCACTACCAGATCTTCTGCATCACCCACCTGCCCGCCGTCGCCGCGGCGGCGCACCGCCACCTCGAGGTGCACAAGCGCGTCGAGGGCGAGCGCACGTTCACGCGCGTGCGCGAGCTGGCGGGCGACGACCGCGTGGCCGTCATCGCCGAGATGATCGCCGGCGGCGGCGAGCAGGAGACCGCGCGCGCCGAGGCCAAGCGCCTCCTGCGCGCGCCCTGATCGGAGGCCCCGCATGCTTCACGCGCCGCTCCTCGCCCTCGTGCTCGTCCAGGCCGCCCAGGGAGACGCGGCGCTCGCGCCGCCGCCGCCGCGCGACGTGACGCTCGCGACGCGCGCCGACCCGGCCGCGCTCGCGCGCCTGCAGGCGCCGGGGCGCGTCGTCTTCGAGGACGACTTCGAGTCCGACGCCTCGCTCGAGAAGTACTTCGAGGTGCGCGGCGCGCAGGACGGTCGCGCGCGGCGCGTCACCGACGCCGCGCTCGCGCACGGCGGCGCGGGCTGCCTGCGCCTCGACGCGCCCGCGGCGGGCGGCCGCGAGTCCGGCGCGGGCGCCAGCGCCTGGCTCGGCGCCGAGGGCTACGACGTGCTGCACTACCGGCGCTACCTGCGCTTCGCGCCCGACTACGACCAGGGCAACCTCAACCACACCGGCGGCGGGCTGGCCGCGCTGGCCGGGACGGGCAAGTGGGACGAGATGGGCAAGGCCGGCGTGAAGCCCACCGGCGCGGATCGCTTCACCTGCGGCTTCGAGCCGTGGCGCGACTGGGGTCGCAACGCCGCGCCGGGCAGCATGAGCCTGTACGTCTACTGGATGGACATGGCGCGCGACCGCGACGGCAACTGGTGGGGCAACCTCTTTCAACCTGCGCCCGAACGGCGCGTCGTGCCGCAGCGCGGCGCGTGGGTCTGCCTCGAGACGCGGATCCGCGCGAACACGCCGGGCCAGGCCGACGGCGAGCTCGCGGCGTGGATCGACGGTGAGCTCTACCTGCACCTCGTCGGCTTCCGCTGGCGCACCGACGACGCGGTCAAGCTCAAGCGCTTCGACCTCGGCATCTACGTCCACAAGGCCGAGCGCGACAACACCGTCTGGTACGACGACGTCGCGGTCAGCACCGGCTACATCGGGCCCACGAAGCCGGTGGAGCCGGCGCAGCACGAGCGCTAGGCGGGTCGATTCATCAAGGCGTGCGCGTTCCTGAAGCGTCCGGGCCAGGAGCCTGGTCCGAGACGTCCTCCGGCGCCGCCGGTCACTGGTCCTCGGCGCGCGGCGGCGGCTGGTCGGCGTCGTGCTGGAGACGCCGGCGCTCGCCCGGCGCGAGCTCCAGGTCGCGCACGCTGTAGGCGTTCGCCGCGGCGCGCCCGTGGCGGATCCAGTAGTGCAGCTCGTAGCGCCCCGGGGCGAGCCCCTCGGCGGTCCACACGTCGCCGGTTCCGGGGTTCAGTGTCGGCGACCAGGGGCCGTGCGGCAGGGCGACGCCGAGGCGCACGAGCTCGCTGCGCACGAGCGCGTCGCGCGCGCCGAGGCCGAGCACGTGCAGCTCGATCGCCGCGTCCCCGCGCTCCAGGCGCACCTCCTGGGGCAGGACCGCGGCGTTGAGCTGGAGCGGCAGGCGCCCCGGCGCCCAGACGATCAGCGACCCGCGCAGGCCCGGCGGGTGCACCAGCCGGCCCTCGGCGTCGCTGAGCTCGCCGAGGGGCGCCGAGAGGCGGTAGAGCCCGGCACCCTCCAGCGGCGCGCCGCTCTCCGCGGCCAGCACGAGCAGCGCGTCGGGGTCGGCCGCCTCGCCGCGGGCCTGCGTCGGGCCGAGCCCGGCCTCGCGCGCGGGTGAGCTCGGCGCGTCAGGCGCTGCCGCGAGCGGGGCCAGCGGCGCGCGGCCTGCGCCCGGCTCGAGCGCCGCGGGGCCGGGTGCGGCGCCGCCGGGGGCGCTCCACAACCACCAGGCCACGGCCCCCGCGAGGGGCAGGACCACCAGGAGCAGCAGCGCGGCGGGGCGGGAGGAGGCGGCCATGGCGAGGGCCCACCAGCATGCCGCCTGCGGAGGGGAGGATCTCGCGCCGCGGGGAATAATCCCCGCCCGGGGAGGCGTGCGAACCGGGGCAGGGCCTCCGGCGGGCCCTGCGCGGGGGCCGGGCGGCCGGGGCGGGCCGCGCGGCGCGGGTATGGCGTTTGCATTGGAGAGGTCCCTCTCTGGAGTCCCCTCCGCCGCGAGCGCCCCCCGCGGCCCCGGCTCCCCGCAACCCTCCGGTCCGCGCGACGCCATGAACGCCTCCCGCTCCCTCCCGACCCTGTCGGCCTCGCTCCTCGGCGCCCTCCTGCTGGCGGCCTGCTCCTCCTCGGGCGGCCCGATCGCTCCCGCGATGGGGCTGTCGGGCACGGTCACCGGCCCGGCCGGGGACGCCGTGGTGGGGGCGACGGTCTACCTGATCCCGAGCACCGACGTGCCGACGGGGGCGATCACGCCCGCCGAGGTGCTCGCGCAGACCGTGCTCGACGTCGACGAGCCGCTCGAGGACGTAGTGGCGACCTCCGGTAGCTCGCTGACGCACGCGCTGACCGGGAGCGATGGCAGCTACGCGTTCGCGTCGGTGCCCGACGGGAGCTTCTTCGTGTTCGTGAAGCCGGCGGCGACCGACCTCGAGCACCTGGCCGGCGGGAACCTGTGCCGCGTCTCCGTGCCGGCCACGTCGCTGCGCGCGACGGTGCAGGACATCGTCATCAGCTCCTCGCCCCCGGCGAGCGCGCACTACCTCGGCATGTCGAGCTGCCTCGTCTGCCACGCGGAGTACGCGACGGAGAAGAAGCTGGCGCACCGCCTCGGCTTCCGCGTACCCGGTGTCTCGAGCGGGCTGCAGGACACGAGCTACCACCCCGAGGTGGACGACGGCCTGGCCTACTTCACGTCGGCCGCGGTCTACACGGGCGGCACGCCGGTCTACCACTACGACTACGACGCGGCGCGCGGCTTCGACAAGTACAAGACCTCGCTGACGGACCCCACGGGGGACGGCGGCGTGGTCGCGTTCATCCTGTGGCTGTGGCAGGACTCCGGCACGGACGAGTACAAGATCACGTTCGAGAACGTGGGCAACGCGGGCGACCCGCAGAGCCCGCTCGAGCGCGTGGTCGCGCTGACTTACGGCGGCGCCGTCCAGAAGCAGCGCTACATGATCGAGTGGCCGGGCCTGAACGGCCTGTACCCGGTGCTGCAGTTCCAGACGCAGGGCGACGACGATCGCTACGACCGCACGCGCCAGGTCTACCGCGACTACCACCTCGACTTCTACGTCGACGACGGGGGCACGCCGGCGAACGTCGCGGACGACCTGCTGCGGACGCCGGACGTCACGCGCAACATCTCGCGCAACTGCATCGGCTGCCACGCCGGCGGCTACGAGCAGTACACGGACGGCGGCACGGGCGAGGTGCTCGCGCACGTCATCCGCGACACCAACGGTGAGTACGACATCGACGGCGACGGCTTCACCGACGACCTGAACACGGGCTGCGAGAACTGCCACGGGCCGGGCTCCGAACACGTGGCGGAGCAGTCCCCGCGCTACATCGTGATGCCCGAGCTGCTCTCCCCGAGCCGCAGCAACCAGCTCTGCGGGCGCTGCCACAACCGTCAGCTCGGCGCGGACGCCATCGGCGGCGACCACCCGCTCAACGCGGCGGGCGAGTTCGCGCCTCCGGGCATCAGCCGCGGCGAGTTCCTGGCGGAGTACGTGCGCGCCGACCGCAACGGGCCGGCCGCGAGCGACTACTGGACGGACTTCCTGCACTCGAAGAGCCACCACCAGCAGTACGCGGACTTCATCTTCTCGAAGCACTACCGCAACGACAAGCAGCTCCTGGTCTGCTCGGACTGCCACGACATGCACGGGCACACCGACTTCCCGCGCGCGCTCGTGGAGGACCCGGAGCTGGAGAACACGCCGCTGTGCATGCGCTGTCACGGCGCGACGGTGCCGTTCAACGCCCAGCACACGCTCGACCAGACCGGTCAGTCGCACGGCCCGTTCTCGACGTGCGTCGACTGCCACATGACCAAGACGGCCAAGAGCGGCGCGGGTCAGTACGGCTTCCTGCTCAGCGCGGCGACCGGAACGGCCGCCGACGACACCGAGGTCTACTACGAGAACGACATCACGTCGCACGTCTTCGACGTGCCGCGCAAGACCAACCCCGGCGTAGACGGCGTCGAGCCGACCTCAGCGATGCCGATCCCCTACACCAAGCGCTGCGGGGTCTGCCACGACCCATCGGACCTCCAGAACCCCTAGCAGCCCGTTGAAGAAGTCCTCCGGCGCCATGACGACGTCCTCCGCCTCGGTGCGGTGCCTGGAAGCCTCGCCGAATCCACCGATTCGCCTGTGTCTCCGGACGCCACACCGAAGCGGATGCCGTCGCCCTGGCCTCCGAAGCGCTGCTTCGACGCGCTGCTAGGTCGACTTCCTTCGGGCGAGGGACGCGACCAGGGCGAAGTGCCCGCCTCCAGGTCATGGTCAGATCCAAGACGACTCGCCGACAACTCCTACGCGCCGCCGGAGCCGGCGGGCTCGGTGTTGCGCTCACGGCGTGCGCGCAGAATCGCGACCCGTTCAAGCCCAACAAGCTCCCCGTGCCCGGCAGCGCAGGCTGGTCCTACGGCGAGGAGCGCTGGGTAGCCACCTCGTGCGGCCAGTGCTCGGCTGGCTGCGGACTGCGCGTGCGCGTCGTCGAGGGGCGCGCGGTGAAAATCGAGGGGAACCCCATGAATCCGGTCAACCGCGGCGGCGTCGGTCCGAGGGGCCTCTCGTCTCCGCAAGTGCTGTACGACCCGGACCGCTTCGCGCAGCCCATGGTGCGCAAGGCGCGCGGCGGCGCGCTCGAACCGATCGGCTGGGACGCGGCGCTCGAGCTGCTGTCCACGCGCCTCGGCAGCCTGCGCGAGAGCCACCGCACGCACGAGCTGGGCGTGCTCTGCGGCCGTGAGCGCGGGCTGATGTACGAGTCGTGGCAGCGCTTCGCGCGGGCCTACGGCACGCCGAACTTCGTCGACACGCGCGGCGTGGAGGACGGTCCGACCCTGACGGCCATGCGCGCCATGCAGGGCGTCGACGACCTGCCGGCCTACGACTGGGCCAACGCGCGCTTCGTCCTGAGCTTGGGCTCGGGCGTGCTCGACACGTCCTGCCAACTGCTCAACTTCGCGCGCGCCCGCGGTCAGCGCCGCGGCGGCGTGGACCGCCCGCGCATCGTGCACGTCGGCCCGGCGCTCTCGCGCACGGCGATGAACGCGGACGAGTGGATCCAGGCAGCGCCGGGGACGAGCGCGGCGTTCGCGCTCGGCGTGGCGCACGTGCTCGTGCGCGACGAGGACTTCGACCAGGACTTCGTCCGCGAGCACACGCAGGGCTTCGAGGACTGGAGCGACGCTGCCGGCGAGCACAAGGGCTTCCGCAGCCTGCTCGCCGACTACACGCCCGAGAAGGTCGCCGAGCTGTGCGGCGTCGACCCGGCGGAGATCGTGGACATCGCGCACCTCGCGGCGGAGGCCGGTGCGGCCTTCGCGTTGACGGGACGCGACGACCTGCGCGCCTCGAACGGCGTGCAGACGGCGATGGCGGTGCACGCCCTGAACGCGCTGCTGGGGGCGATCGATCGCCCCGGCGGCCTGCTGGTGCAGTGCGCCGCGCCGCTGGCCGCGTGGCCGGAGCTCGAGCTCGACGACGTGGCCCTGGCGGGCCTCGAGCGCCCGGCGCTGAGCTGCGCGCGCCGCGACGCGGGCCAGGTGCTCGAGACGTCGCTGGACGCGTTGCCCGCGGCGCTGCTGGCGGGGGAGGCGCCGGCGCTCGACACGATGTTGATCGACTCGACCAACCCCGTCTACTCCCGCGCCGACGCGGCGACCTGGCGCAAGGCGCTGGCCCGCGTTCCGTTCGTCGTGTCCTTCTCGCCCTTCGCGGACGAGACGACGGTGGAGTGCGCCGACCTCGTGCTGCCCGACGACACCTGGCTCGAGCGCTGGGAGGACTCGTGCGCGCAGCCGAACGTCGGGCGCGCGATCTTCGGTCTGCGTCAGCCGGTCGTCGAGCGGCAGCTCGACACGCGCCACACGGGCGACGTGCTCATCGAGCTCGCCGACGCGCTGGGCGAAGAGGTCGCCGCGGCGCTGCCCTGGAAGGACTTCCAGGACGCGGTGAAGAAGCGCGTGCTCGGCCTGTTCCAGGCCGGCGCAGGCTCGATCGTCGAGGCCAAGGGCGCTGACTTCCTGCGCCGCCTGTACGCAGAGGGCTCGTGGGACGGCGAGTCGTACGCGTTCGAGAGTTGGACGCGCGTGCTCGCCACGGAGTCGGGCCGCTTCGAGTTCTGTCCGGCGGCGCTGCGTGACGCGATCGTCGCGCGCGACGGCGCCGCGGCGCCTCGGGGCGCCGAGCTCGACGAGCTCTGCAGCCCGGGCTACCGCCCGCAGGTCACGTACGGCGATCCGCAGCGCTTCCCGCTGTTGCTCGTGCCGTACAAGCCGCACACGTACGCCAAGGGCAGCGGTGCCAACCTCCCGTGGCTGACGGAGCTGGCGCCCTGGAAGGGCCGGCGGACCTGGGCCACCGAGGCCGAGCTGCACCCGAGCACGGCGGCGTCGCTGGGCGTGGGTGCCGGCGACCTGATCGTGATCGAGAGCGAGGTCGGCGCCATCGAAGCGCGCGCCTACCCGACGGCCGGCGTGTGCGAGGGCGTCGTGCGCGTGGCCCTCGGTGCCGGCCACACGGCCATGGGCCGCTACGCCAAGGACTGGGGCTCCAACGTCATGGAGCTCGTCTCCACCCAGTGCGCCGACCCGCTGGGCGGCGGTGCCGCGCTGCAAGGGACCCGCGTGGCCATCAGGAGGAGTCAGGCCTGAGCCGTCAGGATCCGATCCACTCCCGGCGCGCCTTCCTCGGCGGGCTCGCCGCCGGCGCGACGGGCGCCACGGCCTCGGCCGCGGCGCTCGACGAGGCGCGCGAGGCGCCTGCGCAGCGTCCGAAGTGGGGGATGGCGATCGACCTGGATCTCTGCACGGGCTGCGGCGGTTGCGTCGTGGCCTGCAAGTCGGAGAACAACGTCCCCATCAACGGGCGCGCGCCGGAGGCGAAGGGCGCGGAGATCGAGTGGATGAGCCTGCTGCCCCGCGGCAGCCGTGACGAGCCGGAGAGCGGCCTCCCCGTCGAGCTGATGCCGACACCCTGCTTCCACTGCGACAACCCGCCGTGCGTCAAGGTCTGCCCGGTGGGGGCCACGTACCGGAACGACGAAGGCATCGTCGCGCAGATCTGGGACCGCTGCATCGGCTGCCGCTACTGCACCGTCGCCTGCCCGTACTCGCGGCGCTCCTTCAACTGGAAGCGCGCGGAGTGGCCCGACAGCTACCGCAGCATGATGAACCCCGACGTCGCCCTGCGCCCCGAAGGCGTCGTCGAGAAGTGCACGTTCTGCCATCAGCGCCTGCGTCGCGTCCGCGAGGAGGCGAAGGTCGCCGGTGAGGAGGTGCCGCGCGAGGTGTACGAGCGGCTGCCCGCCTGCGCCGAAGCGTGCCCCGCCGGCGCGATCACCTTCGGCGACCTCAACGACCGCGACAGTCGCGTCGCGGCCATGGCCGGCAGCCCGCGTGCGCGGCGGGACTACGAGCACATCGGCACCAGACCCAAGATCTACTACCTGTCGAAGGCCCGCAGGGAGTTCCGATGAACGGCATCGACGACGTCCCGCTCGCCAACCTGAGGCTCCCGCCGTTGACGTGGAAGGGGAGCCTCGGCTTGGTGGTCTTCCCCTGCTGCCTCGTCCTCTTCGGCCTGTGGTGCTACGCGCAGCAGCGCCTCCACGGCGACATCGTGACGAACATGCGGTCCGTCGGCAGCGGCGGCGCGGCGTGGGGCGTCTTCATCCTGTCCTCCGTCTTCTTCGTCGGGATCGCGATCGCCGGCGTGGAGATCGCGACGCTCGCGCACCTCTTCCGCATCCGTGAGCTGCGGCCGCTCTCGAGGCTGTCCGAGTACGTCGCGGTGATCTCGCTCGTGATGGGTGCGTTGTGCGTCATGGCCGACCAGGGCCGGCCGCTCGCGGCGCTGAGGAACCTGCCCAGCTACGCAAACGTCTCCTCGCCCTTCTTCGGCTCGTTCACGCTGATCGTGGGCGTCGACATCGCCGCGAGCTTGGTGATGCTCTACCTCGGCGGGCGCGGCGACGCCGCGTGGTGCGGGCGACAGAAGCGGCCCTGGAGCTGGGCCTATCGCCTCTGGGCCACGGGTTACAAGGGCAGCGACAACGAGCTGCGGCGCCATCGCAAGGCGCGCTTCTGGCTCTCGCTCGTGATCTTCCCCTTCATCGTGATCGCGTTCTCGACGCTGGGCTTCATCTTCGGCATCCAGGGCGGACGGCCCGGTTGGTACGGTGCGCTGCGCGCCCCCAGCTTGCTGATCGTGGCCAGCATCTCCGGCGTTGGAGCGATCACCGCGATCGCGGGCCTCTTCCGCCACCGGATCGCCGCGCCGCAGATGATCCCCGAGCGCGCGTTCCTGCGCCTCGGGAACGCCTTGGTCGTCCTGATCTCGGTGTTCTTCTACATCCTGCTGTCCGAGACGCTGACCGAGCGCTACACGGGACGCGAGGCCGAGGTGCGCGTCTCGGACGCGATCCTGTTCGGCGACTACGCGCCGGCGTACTGGACGATGGTCGGGACCATGCTGCTCGCGCTCGTGATGCTCCTGTATCAGTTCGTGCGGCGGACGCCGAGGGTGAAGCTGATGATCGCCGTCGGCCTGCTCGTCAACGTCAGCGTCCTCCTGCGGCGCTTCCTGGTCATCGTGCCGGGGCAGACGAACGGGCACTTCATGAACTACGTGGATGGCGTGTACTCCCCGAACTTCCTGGAGCTCGGCGTCCTCGCGGGCATCTGCAGCCTCGGCGTCCTCGCCCTCGTGGCGTTCGCGCGGCTGTTCCCCATCGTTCCGCTGAACCACTATCACGGGCGCATCGTCAGCGAGTTCGTGCCGGAGTCGGCGAGGCGCCGGCTGACGCGGGGCAGTCTCTCCGCGCTGACGCTGCTGGTCGGCCTGAGCCTCGCCGGCGTGGGGTTGCTCTACTCCGCGCGGTTCGGGACGGAGTCGTTCCTCGACCCGGTGCTGCCCTTCAGTCCGGTGATCTTCATCGTCGGAGTGGTGCTGACGCTGTACTCCGCGGCGGTCTACGTCGTGGCGCCGCCGGGCTGAGGGCTCGGCCGCGGCGGGGGCAATGGGGCGGCCGGCTCACGACGGTCGGCCTCACCGTTCGAGCGGCGCGCGCGGCGCAGGCTCGGCCTCGCCCGCGCGCCGGCCGAGGCGGGGGCGACGATGGGCGGTGGCGATCTGCGGGGCGAGCTTTGAGGGGCTCGCGCGCACGCGAGAGCCCTGGACCGTCCGTCGCGCGGCGCCCGGGCGCGCGGGGAATTTCTCCTGCTCGGCGCCCCGCTGCCGGGGATTCCTCCGCGCCGCCGCGCGCGGCGAGCCGGTGCGGCGTCCTTCGCCCACGGCGCAGAGCACCCTCGCACTATCGCGGAGTCCGAGGTCCGTATATGGCATGGGGCTTGCATGCTTGCCGCTACCATGAAGCGTAGCCCCCAGCGATCGGTCGCGAGCGGCGGCCCTCCAGGTGCAGGCACCTGGACCGGCCTCGCGCTGCGCCTGAGCCCGTTCCCGCTGCTCCTGCTCGGCCTGGCCGCCTGCGGTCAGCCCCACGCGGAGAGCTCCCTCGACCCGGCGCTCTTCGAGGACCCGCCGAACCTCGAGTACCCCGACCCCGGGAAGCTGGAGGTGGAGCCGCCGCCGTTCTCCGAGGGGGTCTTTCCCTGCACGGACTGCCACGAGCCCGACCTGCCCGTGAAGGGCACGCCGCGCAAGCTGACGCGGGCCCACCAGGACATCGAGCTGCACCACGGCGGCGAGAACCGCTGGTGCCTCGACTGCCACAGCGCCGTCGACTTCGACAAGTTGCACCTGGCCGGCGGAGAGCTGATCGACTTCGAGGAGTCCTACCGCCTCTGCGGTCAGTGCCACGGCGACAAGTACCGCGACTGGCGCCGGGGCATCCACGGGCGCCGCTCCGGCCATTGGGACGGCGAGAAGACCTACCTGCTCTGCGTCCACTGCCACTACTCGCACGCGCCGGCGTTCAAGCCCCTCGAGCCGATGCCCGCGCCCAAGCCCCCCGTGAGGACGCCATGAGCGGATGTATGACGATCTCGCGCCGTGACTTCATGTGCGCCGTCGCTGGATGCGCCGCCGCTGCGAGCTGCAGCGAGCCTACGCACACGCCCTTCTTCCGAGACCACCTGCACGAGCTCGACGAGAAGCAGATCGAGCAACTCGTCGCGGACCTCGAAGCTGACTACAAGGACCAGTACGGCGTCGACATCGAGGTCGGCACGCAAGGACCGCGCGAAGGCGTGCAGTTCGCCTACGCCCTCGACATCTCGCGGTGCATCGGGTGCCGCCGCTGCGTGCACGCGTGCGTCGAGGAGAACAACCAGAGTCGTGATCCCGAGGTCCAGTGGATCCGCGTGCTCGAGATGGACAAGGCGCGCGGCATCGACTTCGCGCACGCGAACGCGTACTACGAGGCCGAGAAGGTGCCGCGCGACGGGCACTTCTACCTGCCGGTGGCCTGTCAGCACTGTGCCGACCCGCCCTGCGTCAAGTCCTGCCCCGTGAACGCCACGTGGAAGGAGCCGGACGGCATCGTCGTCATCGACTACGACTGGTGCATCGGCTGCCGCTGCTGCGTCTCGTCGTGTCCCTACGGCGCGCGCCATTTCAACTGGGCCGAGCCGGAGATCCCCGCCGAGGACATCAACCCGAAGACGCACCTGCTCGGCAACCGGCCGCGCCACAAGGGCGTCGTCGAGAAGTGCACGTTCTGCATCCAGCGCACGCGCGAGGGGCTCTACCCCGCGTGTGTCGAGGTCTGCCCGGTGGGCGCGCGCAAGTTCGGCAACCTGCTCGACCCGCTCAGCGAGATCCGCGAGGTGCTCCGGTCCAAGCGCATCTTCGTCCTGAAGACGGAGCTCGAGACCCACCCTCGGTTCTTCTACTTCTACGGCGTCTGACCCGGAGCGCACTCAGATGCAGACCTACAAGAACTTCGTCGGCTTCGTCTCCGGCAGCCTCCGCATCATCCTGCGCGGCGGCCCGCTGTACTGGGCCTGGATCGTGGCGCTGCTCGTCATGATCGGCATCGGCGGCTACTTCTACGCCGAGCAGCTCCAGCACGGCCTGATCACCACGAGCATGCGCGACCAGTGCTCGTGGGGGCTGTACATCGGCAACTTCACCTTCCTCGTCGGCGTGGCCGCGGCGGCCGTGCTGCTCGTGGTCCCCGCGTACGTGTATCACTGGGGGCCGATCAAGGAGGTGGCGATCCTGGGCGAGCTGTTGGCCGTGGCGGCCATCGCGATGTGCGGGCTGTTCGTCTTCGTCGACATCGGCCACCCCGAGCGCGCGTGGCACCTGATCCCGTGGTTCGGCCGGCTCAACCTGCCCTCGTCCCTGCTGGCGTGGGACGTGATCGTGCTGAACGGCTACCTGGTGCTGAACTTCGTCATCGTCACCTACATGCTGTTCCGCTACTTCCTGGGCAAGAAGCCGAACACCTCGATCTTCACCCCGCTGGTGCTGTTCTCGATCCCTTGCGCGATCGGCATCCACACGGTGACGGCGTTCCTCTACAACGGCCTGCCCGCGCGCCCCTTCTGGAACACCGCCATCCTCGCGCCGCGCTTCATCGCGTCCGCGCTGTGCTCGGGACCCGCGGTGCTCTTGGTGCTGATGCAGATCCTGCGGCGCTTCACGCGCTTCGAGATCCGCGACGAGGCCATCTGGAAGATCGCCGAGCTCATGGCCTACTTCATGGGCCTGAACCTGTTCCTGCTCGGTGCCGAGGTCTTCAAGGAGTACTACTCCGCGACCGAGCACCTGATCCACATGCAGTACATGTTCACGGGGGTCGACGGCCACACCGCGATCGTGCCCTTCATGTGGCTCTCGGTCTTCTGCTCGATCGCGGCGTTCCTGCTGTTCCTCATCCCGGCGACGCGGCGCAACGTCTTCACCCTGAACCTGGGCTGCCTGCTGATCTACCTCGGCGTGTACCTGGAGAAGGGCATGGGGCTCGTCATCCCGGGCATGACGCCCGATACGCTCGGCGAGATCTACGAGTACTTCCCCTCGCGGTCCGAGATCGCGATCTCGGCCGGCATCTTCTCGGTGGGCTTCCTGCTCTTCACGCTGATGGTGAAGGTCGCCACGCCGATCATGCTGGGCGAGTTCCGCGCACGCTCGGCGGAGACCGGCGGAGCCTGAGCGCGGCGAGTCGAAACGGCGGGGGCGGAGGTCAGCGGACCTCCGCCCCCGCGGCATTCGCTGGAGGAGTCGGGGCTACTCCTTCTTCGGCGGGACGCCGCAGCCCTCGGCGCACTCGTGCTTGCACGTGCAGCCGTCGCCGCAACCGCAGACGAGCAGCGCGGCCTTCTCGGCGTCCGTGCGCGGCTTGCGCGGGTCGAGGTGACGGATCTTGTCGATGCGCTCGTAGTAGCAGAAGTTCTTGAAGCTCGGGCTCTGCTCGTTGTGGCAGCCGTAGCAGACCTCCTTCGCGGGCGTGACGATGATCTCGCCCTCCGGGACCTTCATGTAGGGCGCCACCTCGCCTTCCGGGCGCTCCTCCTCCATCGCGGCGGCGCGGAAGCGCGCGCGCATGTGATCCTCACCGGGGCCGTGGCAGGTCTCGCACTGCACGCCGGCCTGCGCGTCGAAGCCCTTCTTGAAGTGGTCCTCGGAGAGCCCGAAGCCGGTCGAGTGGCAGCGCACGCACTTCTCGCTCTTCTGCGGATCCTCGATCCCCAGCTCCTTCCCGACGCGCTTGGCCTCGTCCGTACCGAGCACCTCGAAGGCGTGCGAGTGCTTGGAGTCCTGCCACTTCGCGTACTGGTTGCCGGAGGCATCGGCCTGGTGGCAGTTCATGCACTTCCCGGCGCCGATGTAGTGGTTGATCTTCTCCTGGCCGGTCGCGGCGCCGCTGTTGGCGAGCGTCAGGCCGAGGGTGCTCAGCAGAGCGATCGCAGCGAAGCCGCCGAGCAGGCGTCGCTTCATCGAGATGGGCCGGGTCATGCGTTGTCTCCTGTGGGCACGTAGCGCCACGGACAGAGCGGGGTGGACGTGCGGCGCGCGCTCGGGGCGGGCGCCGACGCGCGTCAGCCTAGCAGCGGACCCCGGGGTCGCAAGCGGACCGGCGTCGGGCTACTCCGCGGGCATCACCACGGGCGTCGTCGCGCCGCTGGTGATGACGAAGTCGAAGCGCGGCGAGCCGGGCACGTCGAGGGCGCGCACCGCGTACTCGCCCGGCGCGAGGTCGACCTCGAGCGGCAGGTCCACGCGTCCCTCGTGCACGACGTACTTGTAGTCCGGCTCGATCTCGGGGCGGTGCAGCACGAGTCGCACGTCGCGACACTCGCCGCTGCGCGTCAGCACCGCGGGCGCGAGGCGCAGGCGCCCGAGGTCGGGCAGCCGCACCGAACCGATGTCGAGCGGCTCGTCGGGCAGCAACGTGAAGCGCTGGTCCGGGATCCAACCGCGGCCGTGGTTGGGGAAGAGCAGCACGTAGTCACCCGGCGGCAGCGGCGGCGTCTCGAAGGCCGCGTCGTCGAGGCTCGTCACGAGCGGCAGCGTCTGCCCCGTCGCGAGGCGCACCACCGAGCACGGCACGCCCAGCGCGGGTCGGCCTTGCTGCGTGCGGACGCGGCCGCGCAGCGTCGCCGCGCGATCCTCGCCCGGCGCGAGGCGCAGCTCGCCGTCGCCGCTCCCGTCGTCGTCCTGCACGCGCGTGGGCAAGCCGCCGCCCGCGAGCGCGTGGTAGATCCAGAGCTGGGTCTCGCGCCCGTCGCGCACCGCGGGCAGCTCGTAGCGGCCGTCCTCGTCGGTGCGCGCGACGTGCAGCGCCTCGTCGGCCGCGTCCTTGGCGCGCAGCTCGACGCGCCACCCGATCAACGGCCGGCCGTCCGAGTCCAGCAGGCGGCGCTGCGTCAACGGCACCAGCGCGAGCACCGCGTTCCACTCGCCACGCTCGCCGGCGCGCAGGTAGAGGTCGTTCGCGGCCGAGTGCGTCACGCGACCCTCCGCGCCGAGCTCGGCGAACACGCGCACGCGACCGGCCGGGACGTCGCGCAGCTCGTAGCTGCCGTCGCTCCCCGCGCGCGTCTCGTGGCGCGTGCGCCCGTCCTCGTCGAAGGCCGTCACGCGCGCGCCGCCCACGTCGCCGCCGTCGATGCGCCGCAGCTTGCCGTGCAGCGCGGCCGCGTGGTCGAGGCGCACGCGCAGCGTCAGGCGCACGCCCTCGAGCAGCTTCACGCGCGACGTGCGCGGGCAGTAGCCGGGTGCCCACAGCTCCGCGCGCGTCGGGCCCGGCTCCAGGCCGGAGAGGCGCACCTCGCCCCACGCGTCGCTGATCGCCAGCGGGCTCGTCGTGATCGCCACGGCGCCGCCGTCGGGGGCCAGCGCCGGCGCGTCGAGCTCCGTGTCCGGCTCGACGCGCACTTGCGCGCCGGGCACCGGCATGCCCGCGGGGTCGACCACCTGCAGCCACAGGCGCGCGCCCGCGCCGTGCAGGCGCAGCACGAGCTCGGCGTCGCGCGGCGCGGCCCACGCGGAGAGCAGCGACGGGCCGTGGTCCGCGTGACGCGCGCCGACGCGCACCACGTCGCCGCGGCGCCAGCGCGCGCGCAGCGTCGCGGCGTCGAGCTCGAGCGCGAAGGTCCCGTCGGCATCGCTCAGCCCGCGCAGCGCGTACTCGCCGTCGTCGGCCCACACCTCCGCGCCGGCCACGGGCAGGTCGTCCTCGTCGACCACGCGGCAGGCGAGGCGCAGGAGCTCGGGCGCGGCGAGCTCGGTCGGCGCGCTGACGAACTCCGCCACGCGCGTCTGTCCCTGGGCGGCGGCCGGCGCCGGCTCGGCCAGCGCGGTGCGGCGCGACGCCTCGGACTCGGCCGCGTGCACGACGCCCGATTGCAGGCTGGTAGCTTCGCCGCGCGGATACAGCGTGAACGCCGCGAACAGCAGCGAGGCCACCGAGGCGAGCAGGGCCAGTCCGACGGGGGCGAGCGTCGCGGACGGGCGGGGTCCGAGCGGAGGAGCAGGAGAGGGGGCGCGCATCGAGAGGGGTCGGGTCGACCCGAGAGCTTGGATGGGGAGGTCCCCGAGCGAGGTTCCCGCAACCCGCCGGTTGATTGGTGCACCGTCCCGCGCTTTCCAAGAGGGCGCGCTCGGGAGCCGACGCGCTCGCGCGACGCGCCGCGTGGAAGGCCCGTGGCCGCGGCCTTTTCGCCGCTGCCTCGGCGCGCAGACGCTACCCTGTTCGCCCGCCATGGCGCCTCCCGACCCCCGCACGAACGCTCCGCGTCCGCTCGACGAGCCGCTGCGGTTCGAGCGCGTCTGCCTGACGAAGGTCTGGGGCGGCCGCCGGCTCGAGCAGGTGCCGGGCCTCGCGCTGGACGTGGAGGGGCCGGTGGGCGAGACCTGGGAGCTCTCCGATCGCGCCGAGCACGTCTCGCGCGTGCGCGGCGGCGAGCACCAGGGCCGCAAGCTGCACGAGCTGGTGCGCGACCACCGCGCCGAGCTGATGGGCGCCGCCGGCCTGACCGAGGACGACCGCTTCCCGCTGCTCGTGAAGTACCTCTCCGCCTCGCAGCCGCTCTCGGTGCAGGTGCACCCCGACGACGCGACGGCCAAGCGCCTGCACGCCGGCGACAGCGGCAAGGACGAGGCCTGGTACGTGCTCGACGCCGAGCCGGGCGCGCTCGTCTACCTCGGGCTGCGCTCCGACGTCGACGCGAGCGCGTTCGCCGCGGTGGCCGGCGGCGAGGGCGTCGTCGACGCGTTGCAGCCGTGGCGCGTGCGCGCCGGGGACGTGATCGACGTGCCGGCCGGCACGCTGCACGCGATCGGTGCCGGCGTGACGCTGCTCGAGGTGCAGCAGTCGAGCGACCTGACCTATCGCCTCTACGACTGGGGGCGCCTGGGGCTCGACGGCAAGCCGCGCGCGATGCACGTCGAGCAGGCGCTGCTCGCGATCGACTACGCGACGCCGATCACCGGCCCCTTCGCGCCCGCGCTCGTGTCCGTGCCCGGAGGCCGCAGCGCGCGCGACGTCGTGCGCCGCCCCGCGTTCGCGCTCTCGGTGCTCGAGGTCGAGGGGCACGTGCAGGCGCACACCGAGGACCGCCCGCTCGTCTACGTCGTGGTCGAGGGGCATGTCCGCATCGAACGCCCGGGAGGCGCGGCGAGCACGGAGCTCGCCACCGGCGACACGTGTCTCGTGCCGGCCGCCTTCGGAGCTCACACCCTCTCGGCGGGGGAGGACCCCGCCCGCATCATCGTCGCGACGACGAGGACCTGAAGCATGAACACTCCGCGCCGCAAGGCGTCAGCCGACCGCAAGCCTGCGGCCGGTGGCGCTCGTTCGGCGTCCGGCGCGCGCCGGACGCAGGGCTCTGTCTCCCGCACACACACCGCCGGCGGCCCGGCGAGGGAACCCGGCAAGGGCCCGGCCAAGGGCCCCGCGCGAGGCGCGGCCAAAGGCTCGGCGAGGGGCTTCGCGAAGGGCGCGGCCAAGGGGCCCGGCAAGGTCGCCGCGAAGGGCGCCGCGCGGCGCACCGGTCCGCGCGCCGTCACCTCCGTCGAGGGCGGCGTGCGCCTCAACAAGTACCTCGCCGATCACGGTGTCGCGTCGCGGCGCGCGGCGGACGAGCTGATCCTCGAGGGGCACGTGAGCGTGGACGGCGTGCGCGTCGAGGAGCTCGGCCTGCGCGTCGATCCAACGACGCAGGTCGTCGAGCTCGACGGCGCGCCGCTCGAGTCCGGCAAGACCGAGCGCAAGCAGTACTACCTGCTCAACAAGCCGCCGGGCGTCGTGTGCACCAACGAGAAGCGCGAGACGCGGCCACGCGCGGTCGACCTCGTGACCGATCGCGACAAGGGCCGCATCTACACGGTCGGTCGCCTCGACGAGGAGAGCACGGGCCTGATCCTGCTCACCAACGACGGCGACTTCGCCAACCGCGTGATGCATCCGCGTTACGGCGTGCCCAAGACGTACCGCGTGAAGGTGCGCGGCCGCATCGGCGACGACGCCGTGCAGAAGGTGCGCGAGGGCGTGCACCTCGCGGAGGGCCGCACGGCCGGCGCGCGCGTGCTCGTCAAGAAGCGCAGCCACGAGTACTCGCACCTCGAGGTCACGCTGCAGGAAGGCAAGAACCGCGAGATCCGCCGCGTCTTCCACGGCGTCGGCTCGAAGGTCGTCGAGCTCAAGCGCGTGCGCATCGGCGCGCTCACCGACAAGGGGCTGCGCGCCGGCTTCTGGCGGCACCTGACGCGCGAGGAGGTGCGCGAACTGCTCGCGATCAGCTCGGGCGAAGAGGTCGCCGAGGCGCCCGAGCGCGGCCGCGGCCGACGCTCCGGCCGCGGCGCCGGCAAGCCCCGGGGGCGCCGTTGAGCCCGCGCACGCAGGGCGCGACCGCCGAGCGCGCCGGGGCCCGCATCTCCGAGCACCACCTGAAGAACGGCATGCGCGTGCTGCTCGCGGAGCGGCACGACGCGCCGGTCGTCGCCGTGCTGCTGCTGTACGCCGTCGGCGCGCGCAACGAGCGCGAGCACGAGGCCGGCGCGTGCCACTTCCTCGAGCACATGATGTTCAAGGGCACCGCCGCGCACCCCAAGGGCGAGATCGACCTCGTCACGACCAGGCTCGGCGGCAGCAACAACGCGTTCACGAGCTACGACCACACCGCCTACTGGTTCGAGTTCGCGTCGGATCGCTGGGAGCAGGCGCTCGCGCTCGAGGCCGACCGCATGGCCGGGCTGCTGCTCGACCCCGTCGAGTTCGACGCCGAGAAGGCCGTCGTGCTCGAGGAGCTCGCGATGGGCGAGGACGACCCCTGGCGCGGCCTCACCGCCGACGTGCAGCAAGCGCTCTTCCCGCGGCACCCCTACGGCCGCCCGGTGATCGGCTACGCCGACACGTTGCGCGCGATGTCGCGCGCGGACCTCGCCGCGGTGCACGCGCGCTTCTACCACCCGGGCAACGCGACGCTCGTCGTCTGCGGCGACCTGCAGCCGCGCGCCGCGCTCGCCGCCGTGCGCCGCGCGTTCGGCGAGCTCTCCGCCGGTCCGGCGCTGGCCGAGGTCGACGCCTTCCGTCCGCCGCTCGGCGAGCCGACGGCCGAGGTCCGGCTCCTGCGCCACTGGGACGACGAGGCGCGGCGCCTGTGCATGGCGTGGCCGACGACGCACGTCGCGACCGACGAGGACTACGCGCTCGACCTCGCGACGGTCGTGCTGACCAGCGGGCGCCTCTCGCGCCTGTACAGGCGCCTCGTGCGCGACGAGCGCCTGGCGACGAGCGTGTCGGCGAGCAACGACGTGCGCGTCGAGGGCGGTGCGTTCTGGCTCTACGCGGAGGCCGCCGACGGCGTCGCGCCGCGCGAGCTCGAGCGCGCCCTCGACGAGGAGGTCGCGCGCCTCGCCAAGCACCTCGTGCCGCGCAAGGAGCTCGAGCGCGCGCGCGCGCTGCTCGACGCCTCCGAGGCCTACGACAGCGAGACGGTGACCGACCTCGCGGAGGACCTCGGCGAGTGGGCCGTGGACCACGACTGGCGCGAAGCGCTGCGCTCGCGCGAGCGCCTGGCCGCGATCACGCCGCAGCTCCTGCGCGAGACCGTGCGCCGCTACCTCGTGCCCGCGCGGCGCGTGCTGGGCTGGTCGCTGCCGCTGGGCGAGGAGCTCGCCCCGTGAGCCGCCGCGCGCGGGCGCTGCCCACCCAGACGCTCGAGGTCACGCGCTTCGAGCTGTCCTGCGGCGCGACGTTGCTGGTCACGCCGCGCCCCGGCGCGCCGGTCTTCGCGGTCGACGTGCACCTGCGCGGCGGCCCCTCGCTCGATCGCCCGGGCCTCGAAGGCACCTCGTACCTCGTCGGCGGCCTGGCGTCCGAGGGCACGCAGCGCCACGACGAGGAGCAGCTCGCCGCGCTGCTCGAGCCCGCCGGCGGCGAGCTCAGCGGCGACTCGAGCGGCCTCAACGGCTGCATCGAGGCGAGCCAGTGGAAGCTCCTGCTGAAGGTGTGCGGCGAGGTGCTGACCACGCCGACCTTCCCGACGGCGCAAGTGCGGCGCCAGCAGCAGCGCCTGCTGCAGCGCCTGCAGATCGAGGCCGCCGACCCGCGCCGCCGCGGCGCGAACCGCTTCCGCGCGATGATCTACGGCGACCACTGGCTCGGCCGTCCGGCGTACGGCTCGCGCGAGAGCGTCGCGAAGATCGAGCCGCGCCACCTGCGCGCGTACCACGCGCGCAACTGGGTCGCGTGCCGCGGCGTGATCGCGGTGTGCGGCGACGTCGCGCCCGAGGCGGTGCGCGACGAGCTCGAGCGATGCCTGCGCCGCTGGCCGCTCGGCCGCCCGCTCGTGAAGACGCCTGCGGTCTTCCCCGAGCCGCGCGCCGAGGTCGTCGTCGTGCCGGCGGAGCGCCAGCAAGCCCACCTCTACCTCGGCCACCTCGGCATCCGCCGCGCCGACCCGGACTACGCGACGCTCGTCGTGCTCGATCACGTGCTCGGCCAGGGGCCCGGCTTCACGAACCGCGTCGGGCGCATCCTGCGCGACGAGCTCGGCCTCGCCTACACGGTCAGCGCGGGCATCACGCCCTCGGCGGGCCTGCTGCCGGGCACGTTCACCGCGTACATCGGCACCTCGCCGGACAAGGTCGGCACCGCGCTGCGCGGCTTCCTGCACGAGATGCGCCGCTTGCAGGACGAGCTCGTGCCCGCGGACGAGCTCGAGGTGGCGAAGAGCTACCTCGTCGGCTCGTTCGCCATGGGCTTCGAGCGCGCGTCGCGCCGCGCGAGCTACCTCGTCTCGGCCGAGGTGCACCAGCTCCCGCCCGACAACCTCGAGGCGCTGCCGCGCGCCTTCGCCGCCGTGACGCCCGAGGACGTGCAACGCGTCGCCCGGGCGCACCTCATGCCCGACGCGTGCTGCGTGTGCGCGGCGGGACCGGTGAAGCGCGCCGACCTCGAGGCCGCGCTGGCGGCGCGCTGAGCGGCGCGCGGCGGCTTTTCCGCGAATCCCCGTAACGCCCGGCGGCGCCCTGCGAGCCTGGAGCGCCATGGGATCGCGAACGGACGAGCTCTTCGCGCGCTGGTGCGCGCGGCGCGACGTGGAGGCGGTGGGCGAGCTGTTCGACCTCACCGCGCCCAAGCTGCTGCGCGCCGCCGTGCACCTCGTGGGCGACGCCTGCGAGGCGGAGGACCTCGTCCAGCAGACCTTCCTCGCGCTGCTCGAGCAGGGCCGCGCGCTCGACGGGTCGCGGCCGGCGATGCCCTGGCTGATCGGCGTCCTGACTCACAAGGCGGCGGACGCGCGGCGGCGCGCGGCGCGACCTCTCGACCCCGAGCGCCTGCAGCGCGCGGAGGAGGAGGCGCCCGACGCGCCGCTCGAGCGACGCGAGCTCTCCGCGGAGCTGGCCGCGGCGGTGGACGGGCTGGAAGAGCCCTACCGCGCGGTCGTGGTGCTGCGCCTGCGCCACGGTCTGGCGCCGGCGGAGATCGCGCACGCGCTCGGGCGCAGCCCGGGCACCGTGCGCGTGCAGTTGCACCGCGGGCACGAGCTCCTGCGCCGTGCCCTGCCCGCCTCGCTGGTCGGCGGCCTCGCGCTGCTGCTCGGAGCACCGCGCGGGCTCGCCGCCGTCCGGGACGTCGTGCTGGACGAGGCCGCCGCGACGGCGGCCGCGACCGCCGTGACCTCAGCCCTGGGAGCTTGGATCGTGAGTCAGAAGGTCTTGCTCGTCGCCGCCTGCGCGGTGGTCCTCACCGTGCTCGGCCTGCGCTACCTCGCGCAGCCGAGCCTCGAAGCGCCGGTTCGCCCGGCGGAGCCCGTGGTCGCGCCGCCGCGTGCGCAGGAGGCGCCGCGCGACGCAGCGCTCGCCGTCGCGCGGAGCCGGCCGGAGCGCGCCGAGCTCGTCGCCGACGCCGCCGCGCGCGCGGGCGCGGAGACCGGCACCGGGCGCGTGCTCGACGCCGCCGACGGCGCGCCGCTCGCCGGGGCGCGCGTGCGGCTCTTCGCGCCGACGCGCGCCACCCTGCCGGCCGCGCTGCGCGCGCACCCGGCGCTCTACGAGCAGGAGGCGAACGGCGGCGCGCGCGGGCGCACGGGCGGCGACTGGCCGCGCGTCGAGGGCCTCGACGACGCCTCGCGCTTCGGCGCCGAGGCGCTGACGGTCTTCGACCTGCCGGCGCCGGACGCCGCGCCGCTCGCCGAGACCACGACCGACGCGCAGGGGGGCTTCACGCTGCCCGCGTTCGAGGACGGCGCGTTGCTCGAGGTCGTGCTCGCGGGCTACGGCGCGCGGTACCGCGGCGCGCCGGCCGCGGGCGAGGAGGTCACCCTCGCCCTCTGGCGCACGCGCGTGATGCGCGGCCGCGTCTACATCGCGACGACGCTCGAGCCGCCGGCCGAGCCCGTGCGCCTCGCCTTCTCCGCGTGCCGCGTGCCCGACGTGCAGGTCTGGCCGGAGGACGGCAAGGTCGTGCACACCGCCGAGGACATCGAGGGGCTCGGCACCTGGACGACCACCACCGCCGCCGACGGCAGCTTCGCGGTCGAGGTCGCCGCCGACACGGTCTCGGTGGACGTCCTCGACGCGGGGTGGGGGTTCTCGATGTCCATGAGCTACCCGGTCGGGGAGGAGGTCGCCCTCTACCTGGAGCGGCAGCCGTACCTGCACGTCGTCGACGACGCGGACGGGGCGCCGATCGAGCGCGTGCGCTTGCTCGGCCGCGAGCTCGCCAACGGGTACGTGCTGTGGGGCGGCGCCTTCGAGGCACCGGGCGGTCGCCTGGCCGTGCCCGGCGAAGCGGTGTTCCTGCGCTACAACTCGGACAAGACCATGAGGCTCACCGTCTGGGCGGAGGGCTACGAGGGCACTTCGCTGCAGGTCGTCGACCTCGTGCACCAGGGTGAGCTCGAGGTGCGCCTGCGGCGCGGCGCGACGCCGCGGCTCGCGGGGCGCGTGCTGCGCGACGGACGCCCGGGGGAGGGGGCGACGGCGGCACTGCTCGCGCGCAGCCGCCTGATGTGGGGCGAGACCGACGACGCGCTCGTCGACGGTGTGCGCGTGGACGAGCACGGCGACTTCGCCCTGAGCGCGCCGCCGGGCGCGTACGTGCTGCGCGTGCGCGACGGCGCGCGCCTGTACCACGAGCCGATCGACCTGCCGCACCCCGAGCCCGTCGAGGTCGACGTCGAGCACATGGGCGGCATCACCGTCGTCGTCGTCGACGGCGAGGGCCGCCCGGCCGGCGGGCGCGTGGTCGTGCTGCACGACGAGCACGGCCAGCAGCAGCACGGCGGGACGGACGCCGCGGGGGCGCTCGCCTTCGCGGGCCTGGCGCCGGGGACGTTCCGCGTGCTCGTGCCCGAGGCGGTCGTCGGCGCGACCTACACCTTCGACGACATGGTCGAGGTGCCGCTCGCGCGCGGCGAGGAGCGCGAGGTGACCGTGGCGCTGCCGGCCTCGACCGGGCCGCGGTACGCGCGCCTCGTGACGCCCGACGGCGGCGACCCGAGCGCCTGGCGCGCGCGCTACCAGGGCATGAGCTGGGTCGCGGTGGAGCCGAGCGGGCGCGTCCCGCTCGACCTCGCCAGCGATCACTGGGTCCTCGAGTTCGCGGGCCCCGACCGTCGCACCTACATGGTGCCGATCCCCAAGGACGCGCCCGACGGCTGCGAGCTGCACCTCGCGCAGGGCGGCGAGCGCTACGCGGGACGCCTCAGCGACGCCGGCGGGGCGCCGCTCGCGGGCGTGCGCGTCTTCGCCGATCCCGAGACGGGTGGCGACCAGCCCGACGTCATCGCCTCGGTCGTGACCGACGAGGCCGGTCGCTTCGAGCTGACCGGGCTCGCGGACTGCTCGCACCTGCTCAGCTTCCACCAGAACCCCGAGCGCAACCGCTGGTACGAGTTCGACTCGGACTACGCCGGGCTGCGCTTCCGGCCGCGGGCCGCGCCCGGGGAGGCCGGCTGGCTCGAGCTGGCCCTGACGCGCTCGCGCGCGCTCGCGACCGAGCGGGTGTACGGCTCCGTCCGGCGCGCCGACGGCACCCCGCTGGCCGAGGCGACCGTGTCCGTGGAGTGCGTGACGCCCGTGGCGGGGGGGGAGTTCCTGCTCGGCCAGGACCAGGGCCTGAGCCAGACCGACGCGGAGGGGCGCTTCGAGCTGCTCCGGCCGGTCTGCGCCCGGCGCACCTTCCGCGTCTTCGCGGCCGAGCCCGGGCAGCCGCCGCGGCTGGTCGAGACGCGCCAGACGGGCGGGGCCGGGGCCGAGGTGCTGCTGACCGTGCCCTGACGGGCGCGCGGCGGCCGCCGGGGGGCCTGGGGGGCCTGGGGGGCCTGGGGGGCCTGGGGGGCCGCGGGGGGCCGCGGGGGGGGCCGCGAGGGGCCCGGAAAACGCGAGACCCCGCGGCCGGGTGCCGCGGGGTCTCGCACGTCGAGCCCGGGGGGGAGTGGGGGGGAGAGTGAGCTCGACGCCGCTGGGCCGGCCCGAGGGCCGCCCTTCCATCGAAAGAGACGTTGTGCCGGCGACGTGAGTCCCCGGCAGCAACAGCTTCGATCCACCTCGCCGTTCGCGGTACCCCGGAAACCAGAAAAAACAGGACCTTCATGGAACAAACCGGGGGCGCCGCACGTGGCGACGCCCCCGGCCGAGGGTGGGGTCGGTCGGCGGAGGGCCGCCGGACCCGGTTCAGATATTGAAGTCGATCACGTAGTCACCCTCGAAGTCGCAGAGCCCGAGCACGAAGTCCACCGCGATGGAGTGCTCGAGGCCGTCGGAGCCCTGGATGCGGACCCAGACGCGGTAGGTGCCGGGGGTCAGCCCGGTCGGGTCGGTCTCCCCGCCCCACTCGCGGTGGAACTGGAAGGCCGGGCACGGCGCGTGCTCCGGGACGTCGACCAGGTTCACGAAGCGCTGGGCGGTGACGGTGCCGAGCGACTCCTGGGCGGTGCCCGGGTTGACCACGTAGAACAGGTCGATCTTGTGGACCTGCGCCACGGGCACTCCGTTCTCCTTCACGAGGATGCGCAGGCCGGTGCGAACGCCCTCACCGCAGAGCTTGGTGGTGAAGGTGTCCTCGTCGCCCATCAGCGGATCGTTCGAGATCCACTTCACCTCCGCCTCGGCCGCGATGTGGCGGAACACGAAGGTCGGCGCGAAGCAGATCTGGAGCTGGCCGTCGCCGAGCGTCTCGCCGGGCAGCAGCGTGACCGGCAGCCCGGGCAGGTTCACGAACGAGTAGTCCGTGCCGGTCTGCACCAGGTTGACCTCGGTGATCGTCACCGGGCAGTCGCCGTTGTTGGTGATCGGGTACGGCATGTAGGAGCGGCAGTCGCTCACCGACTGGATCACCGTGGGCGGGAAGCCCACCTCGGCCGGCACGTCGACCGACACCGGCTTGGTGGTGCCGACGAGGTTGACGATGAGCTGCGGGCGCAGCGGATCGTTCGTCTGGATCGTCAGCGTGCAGACGTGCGTGCCGACACCGGTGGGCGTGTAGCGCACCGTCAGCGGCATGCAGAAGTCGTGGCTGACCGTCGCGGGGAACGGGTTGCCGACGATCTCGAAGTCCGTGCAACCGAACTCGATGCTCGCGTCGGTCACCTCGAGGTCGCTCCAGCCCGTGTTGCAGATCTGCATCGTGCGCTCGGGCTGCTCGTCCGGGCAGACCTCACCGAAGTGGAAGTCGCCGGAGGTCGTGAGGATCGGCGGCGAGCACTCGCCGTGCAGCGGGAAGATCAACACCGGCTTCTTGGTGTCGTTCGTCGAGAGCTGCATCTGCGCGAAGTCCGGGCCGAAGTCGGTCGGCGCGTACTCGAACGGGATCATGATGTGCTCGCCCGGGAACAGCGTGATCGGGAAGCCCGGGTGCCCGGGGATCCCGCCCACGGAGAACTCGCTGCTGCCGGACAGCTGCTGCAGGTCGATCAGCACGAGGTTGCACAGGCCGTGGTTGACGACCTGCAGCTCGCGGTTCTCGCGGTGTCCGAGCTGGATGTCGCCGAACTCGCCCTTGCCCTCGAGCGTGACGGTCATGAGCGGCACGGCCGCGAGGCCGGAGAGCTCGACGGTGCGCAGGCCTTCGTCGGGGTCGTTGCTCGAGATCTCGATCGTGCCCGTGTGGATGCCCGCGAGCGTCGGCGTGAACTTCACGATCAGCTCGATGTGCGCGCCGGGGACCAGCACGAACGGCGGGGACGGACGGTCGAGCAGCTCGAACTGCGGAGAGCCCGCGGTCAGTTGCACGTCGTTGATGTGCAGGTTGCCGCCGCCGAGGTTGAAGATCGACAGCGTCTTCTCCTGCGGCACGTCACCTTGGTTCGTGCACGCGTGGTCGAACGTGATCTCGTTCACCACCTCGATGTCGGGGATGGTGTCGAGCCAGAGCGGCGAGTTGCACACCAAGGCGAACGCCTGCGGGCCGAACGGCACCGACTGGCCCTTGCCTTGGATCGTCCACACGCCGGTCTGCGGGTTGTTCACGATGAACGCCTCGACGTTGTCGACCGTGTTGGCGGCGGTGGCGGTCGCCGGATCCGTGGGCAGGCCCGTGGGACCCGAGAACGGCCAGAACACCGCGCCGTTGGGCGCGATCAGCTTGAAGTCGAGGTTGTTGACGAGGTCCGGGTCGCTGGAGTCCGCGACGCCGGGCTCGTCGGTCCAGGCGGCGGTCACGCGCAGTTGCGGCTGGCCGTCGCGGACGAGCATCAGGTAGCTCTTCGTGAAGCCGGTCTCGAGCTCGTCGGTCAGGATGCGCGACGGGCCCACTTGCACCACGTCGACCGCCGCCTGCACGTCGAGCAGACCGTGACCGTAGGCGTAGTCGGGGCCGAAGCGGCCTTGGTCACGCGCGGTGTTGACCACCAGCGCCTTGATCACGTCGGGGCGCGGGTTGGCTTGTGAGTAGATGTCGCGGTACTGGTCGGTGATCAGCACGATGCCGCCCGTCGTCGTCGGCGTGGACATCGACGTGCCGCCGATCGCGCAGTAGTCGGTGCCGAGACCGCAGCTGTTGAGGGTCACGCCTTGCGCCCACGCCGAGATCAGCGAGTCGCCCTTGGCCACGATGTCCGGCTTGATGCGCTTGTCGTCGGTCGGGCCGCAGGAGGAGAAGCCGGTCAGGACCGGGGTGCCGTTGACGGCGCCGACCGTGATGATGTTCTTCGCGTTGCCCTGCGTGCCGATCGTGTCGTAGCGGTACCCGTCGGCCCCGGCCACGCCGTCGCAGTTCGTGCCGCCGGCGTCGCAGTCGTTGCCGTCGTTGCCGGCCGACTTCTGCACGAGCAGTTGGGTCACCTGGACCAGGTCGTCCCAGTCCTCGGCCGTGGAGTTGTAGTTGCCGAACTCACCGGCGTTGCCGGTGTCGGAACCTTGGTCCCAGCCGAGCACGCTGCCCCACGAGTGGTTCGCGTACTGGATGGCGAAGCTGAACCACGCGCCGAGCATCTCGGTGGTGGGGTCGCCGTTGAAGTCGTACGAGTGCAGCTCCGCGACACCGGGCGCCATCCCCAGGGCCGCCGGGTTGCCGGTGCCGTCGCCGATCATCGTGCCGGCGACGTGGGTCGAGTGGTCGTTGTTGCCCGCACCGTCGTGCAGGAACACGCGCCCGGTGAGCTGCTCGTGGTCGGGACGCACGTCGCCGCCGTCCCAGATGCCGACGATCTCACCCGCGCCGTCGAGGTTGTAGGGTGCCGCTTGCACGTCGTCGATGTTCGACAGGGCCGCGGCGACCACGTTGTCCTCCTTCGGCGGAGGCGGCAGCTCGAACACGCGCACGATGCTCGGGTCCTCGGCGAGCACGAGCGCCTGGCCGTGCGTCACGTTGACCGCGACGCGCTTGCCGAACAGGAAGTCGGCGTCGTGGTCGTAGCGCACCCCCCAGCGGTCGAGCAGCGCGTGCGCGCGCTCGAGCGAGACGCTCGGGTGGAAGCGGGCGAAGGCGTCGACGGAGCCGTCCGCGTGCCGCGCGTCCACTTCGTCGGCCCACAGGCCGAAGGACAGGCGGTCGACGGTCAGCACCGGCTCGATGCCGCGGAACAGCGGATCGAGCGTCAGGCGCCGCATGGCCTGGCGCGGCACGAGCGCGCGGTACGTGTGGCCGCGCATGGCGCGCTCGAAGACCACGCCCTCGAGCTGGTAGGCCTTGCGCTCGTGCGCCGAGAGCGCGCGCTCGAACTGCACGTAGACGTCGGCCGAGCCGCGGCTCATGTCGACGTCCGTGTCGCGCGAGGGCGCGATCAGGCGCGGACCGACGTCGACCAGGTAGTCCCGCGTGATCGCGTCGACCGAGGCGCGTTGCAGCGCCTTGGCCTCGGGGTCGAAGTAGGACTCGGTCTGGGCCGCGGCGGTGCCGGCCACGAGATACAGGGACAGAACTCCAGCGACGAGCGCCCCGGCGCGGCCGAGGCGTTGGGTATGGGATCTCATCAGGTCTCCTCCTGGATGAATGAAGATGGGTCGAGCTCCGGCGCGCCGCCCCCCTGGCGAGCGCCGGCCCACGGCTCCAGCGTAGGGAGAATTGCCCATCCCGGTGGGGTCGTTCAACGGACTTGATCGGTCCGTCTTGGAGCCGGGACTAGGAACTCGCAATCGCTGCGCGGGCTCGTCGAGGCCGCGGGGAGTGGGCTTCGGGAGAGCCGCGAAGCGCGCGCGAGGGCCGACGAGCGAATCGCAATTCCGTGGCAGCAGGACCGCTCGTCTCCCGGCAAACGCGCGGCGGGCCGCGCCCCGCGAGAGGGGCGCGACCCGCCGTTCGCGGCTCCCGGCGTCCTCGACGACCCGTTCGGGGTCGCCTGCGTCGCCAGGAGTCGCGCAGCACTGCCAGCCACCGAGTCGCGGTGACAGGCGCGCGCGTTCCTGAAGAGACCGGGCTCGTGCGCGTGGGCGTCGCCGCCCCGCGCCTGCACCTCCTCGTTCGGCTCGCTACGGGTCGAGGGTGGGGGGGCCTCCGGGCAGAGGTCCGCCCCACCCGGTTCAGATGTCGAAGTGGATCACGTAGTCACCCTCGAAGTCGCACAGCCCGAACACGAAGTCCACCGCGGTGGAGTGCTCGAGCCCGTCGGAGGCGATGTACCGCACCCACACCCGGTAGGTGCCGGGAGCCAGCGCGGTCGGATCGGTCTCGCCGCCCCACTCGCGGTGGTACTGGAAGGCGGGACACGGAGCGTGGTCCGGCACGTCCACGAGGTGGACGAAGCGGTCGATGCTGACGGTGCCGAGCGACTCCTCCGGCGTGTCCACGTTGACCACGTAGAAGAGGTCGATCTTCTGCACCAGAGGAACGGGGACACCGTTCTCCTTCACGAGGATCCGCAGGCCGGTGCGAACGCCCTCACCGCAGAGCTTGGTGGTGAAGGTGTCCT
Source organism: Planctomycetota bacterium (assembly GCA_020638875.1). GTDB lineage: Bacteria > Planctomycetota > UBA1135 > UBA1135 > DUCM01. The sequence continues at coordinate 65,955 of JACKHS010000012.1, read as the reverse complement.
CGTCGCCGACCAACGGGTCGTTCGAGATCCACTTCACCTCCGCCTCGGCCGCGATGTGGCGGAACACGAAGGTCGGCGCGAAGCAGATTTGGAGCTGGCCGTCGCCGAGCGTCTCGCCGGGCAGCAGCGTGACCGGCAGCCCGGGCAGGTTCACGAACGAGTAGTCCGTGCCGGTCTGCACGAGGTAGACGTCGGAGATGGTGACCGGGCAATCGCCGTTGTTGGTGATCGGGTAGGGCATGTACGACCGGCAGTCGCTCAGCTCCTGGATCACCGTGGGCGGGAAGCCCACCTCGGCCGGCACGTCGACCGACACCGGCTTGGCGGTGCCGGTGAGGTGGACGGCGACCTCCGGCCGCAACGGGTCGTTCGTCTGGATCGTCAGCGTGCAGGCGTGCAGGCCCGCGCCGGTCGGCGTGAAGCGCACGGTCAGCGGCACGCAGAAGTCGTGGCTGACCGCTGCGGGGAACGGGTCGCCGACGATCTCGAAGTCCGTGCAACCCGAGCTCAGGCTCGCGTCGATCACGATCAGGTCGCTCGCGCCCGTGTTGCAGACCTGGATCGTCCGCTCGGCGCCGCCGTCGGCGCAGACATCGCCGAACGCGAGGTCGCCGGAGATCGTCAGGACAGGCGGCGGGCAGGTGCCGTGCAGCGGGAAGACGAGCGACGGCGTCTTGAGGTCGTTGCTCGTGAGCTGCATCTGCGCGAAGGCCGGACCGAAGTCCGTCGGCGCGTACTCGAAGGGGATCAGCAGGTGCTCCCCGGGGAAGAGCGTGATCGGGAAGTCCGGGTGACCCGGGAGCTCGCCGACCGAGAAGGCCGCGCTGCCGGAGAGGCGCTGGAGATCGTTCAGTACGAGGTCACACAGGCCGTGGTTCACGACCTGCAGCTCGCGGAGTTCGCGCTCCCCGAGCAGCACGTTGCCGAACTCGCCCTTGCCCTCGAGCGTGACTGTCAGGAGCGGCGCAGCCGCGAGGCCGCTGAGCTCCACGACCCGGACCGGCTCGTCGGGGTCGTTGGTGAAGATGTTGAGCGTCGCCAGCTTCATGCCGATGGTGTCCGGGACGAACCTCACGACGAGGTCCACGTGTCCACCGGGCACCAGCACGAAGGGCGGCGAGGGCTCGCTGGCGAGCTGGAAGTCCGCGCCGACGCCGAACACGAAGACGTTGTCGACGTTCAGGTTGCCGCCGCCGAGGTTGAAGATCGTCAGGTCCTGCTCCTCGGGCACCGCGGCGCCGGCCGGGCAGGTGTAGTCGAAGATCATGCGGTCGACGACCTCGATGTCGGGGATCGTGTCGAGCCACAGCGGCGCGTTGCACACCAGCGCGAAGTCCTGCGGGCTGAACGGCGTCGACGTGGCCTTGACCTCGACGGTCCAGACGCCCGAGGGCGGGCCGGGCACCATGAACGCCTCGACGTTGTCCACCGTGTTGGGGCCGGTGTTCGTCGCCGGATCGGTGGGCAGGCCCGTCGGCCCGGAGAACGGCCAGTACACGTTCCCGTTGTGGTCGATCAGCTTGAAGTCCAGGTCGTTCACCAGGTCCGGGTCGGACGAGTTCGGCAGGCCCGGATAGTCCGTCCAGGCCCCGGTCACCCGCAGCATGGGCAGGTTCTCCGGGACCAGCAGCGTGTAGCGCTTCGTGTGGCCGGAGTCGATCGTGTCGCGCAGGATGCGCGAAGGGCCGACCTGCACGGTGTCCACCGCGGCCAGCGCGTTGAAGAGGCCGTGCCCGTAGGCGTAGTCCGGTCCGAAGCGGCCCTCGTCGATGGCGGTGTTGACCACCACCGCCTTGATCAGGTCCGCCGGCGGGTTGTAGTTGCTGTAGACGTCGCGGTACTGCTCCGTGATCAGGGCGATGCCACCCGTGACGACGGGCGTGGACATCGACGTGCCGCCGATCCCGCAGTAGTCGAGGCCGTCGCACGGACCCGAGATCGTCGCGCCCTGTGCCCAGGCCGAGGTGGTGAAGTCGCCCTTCGCCACGACGTCGGGCTTGATGCGGTTGTCGTCGGTGGGCCCGGTCGAGGAGAAGCCCGTCAGGATCGCGGCGGCGTTCACGGCGCCGACCGTGATGACGTTCTTCGCGACGCCGAAGCTGGGGATCGTGTGGTAGCGGAACCCATCCGCGCCCGCGACGCCGTCACACAGGGTGCCGCTCGCGTTGCAGTCGTTGCCGTCGTTGCCGGACGACTTCTGAACGAGCAGGTCGGTCATGCGGACCAGGTCGTCCCAGTCCTCCGCCGTGGACTCGTACAGCCCGAACCAGCTGGAGAAGCCCATGTCGATGCCCTGGTCCCAGCCGATGACGTGACCCCACGAGTGGTTCGCGTACTGGATCACGTCGTTGAACCACGACAGCAGCATCTCGTTGGCCGTGTCGCCCTGGAAGTCGTAGGAGTGCAGCTGGGCCGCGCCGGGGGCCATGCCCTTGGCGGCACCGTTGCCCGTGCCGTCTCCGATCAGCGTGCCGGCCACGTGGGTCGAGTGGTCGTTCACGCCCGAGAAGTCGTGCAGGACCACGCGGCCGGTGAGCTGCTCGTGATCGGTGCGCACGTCGCCTATGTCCCAGATGCCGAGGATCTCGCCCGCACCGCTCAGGTTGTAGGGCGGAGCCTGCACGAGGTCGACGTGGGAGAGGATCGCGGCGTTCGCGTTGTCGGCGCCCTTGGGCGGACCCGACTCGTAGAGCCGCACGACGAGGTCGCTCTCGGCGAGCACGAGCGCCTGTCCGTGCGTGACGTCGACCTCGAGGCGGTGCCCCAGCAGGAAGGAGTCGGTCTGCTGGTAGCGGACGCCCCACTCTTCGAGCAGGGCCTGCGCGCGCCGAAGGGTCACGCGCGGATGGAAGCGCACGAAGGCGTCGACGGAGCCGTCGGCGTGCCGCACGTTCGGCGAGACGCTGTCCTCCCACAGGCCTCGCGAGAGCCTGTCGACGGGGAGGACGGGTTCGATGCCCCGGAAGAGCGGGTCGGCGCGGAGCCGCGGCGCCGCTTGGCGCGTCAGCATCGCGCGGTAGGTGTGGCCTCGCATGGCCTGCTGGAAGACCACGCCTTCGAGCTGGTAGGCGCCGCGCTCTCGGAGCGAGAGCGAGCGCTCGAACTGCAGGTAGACGTCGGCCGTCCCCTTGGACAGGTCGACGCTCGTGTTCCGGTCGGGTGCGATCAGGCGCGGGCCGACGTCGACCAGGTAGTCGCGCTCGAGAGCGCCGGCGGCGGCGCGCTGCGCGTCCTTCGAGGTCGCATCGAAATACACCCGGGACTGCGCGGTCGCGCTGCCCGCCGAGAGAGTCAGGCCCAACGCTCCAAGAACGAGCGATAGGCGGAGCCCGACTCTGCGCGTGTCGGATCTCATCACGTGTCTCCTCCTCGATGAATACCGATTGGATCGAGGCTGGGAGGCTGGAGCAGCCGCTGGCTCCTACCAGCCAGACTTGCAGCGTACGCCCGGGCCAGCGCGCAAGCCGCTTAATCGGACGAACATCTCTTGATGTGCTCGGGGCGTCGGCGCTCGACCTCACGCGAGCGGGAGGCACGACACGAAAGAGGGCCGCGCACCCGATACGGGGTGCGCGGCCCTTACGAATTCGGATTGGAGGTCTAGGACCGGCGCCTAGTGCGCGTGGGCGTGGCCGCCCGGCGCCTTCTCCTCCTCCTTCAGCTCGCTGACCAGCGCGTCGGTGGTCAGCAGCAGGCTCGCGACCGAGGCGGCGTTCTGCAGCGCGACGCGCACGACCTTCTTCGGGTCGATGACGCCGGCCTTCACCAGGTCCTCGTAGGTGTCGGTCGCCGCGTTGTAGCCCCAGGTCTTCGACTTGTTGGAGCGCACGTTCTGCACGATCACCGAACCGTCCTGGCCGGCGTTCGTCGCGATCTGGCGCAGCGGGGCCTCGAGGGCGCGGCGCACGATCAGCGCACCGACACGCTCGTCACCGCTGAGCTCGAGCGCCTCGACGGCCTCGATGGCGTTGATGAGGCCGGTCGCGCCGCCGGGGATGATGCCCTCTTCGACGGCCGCGCGCGTGGCGTGCAGCGCGTCCTCGACGCGGGCCTTCTTCTCCTTCATCTCGGCCTCGGTGGCCGCGCCGACGTTGATCTGCGCCACGCCGCCGGACAGCTTCGCGAGGCGCTCCTGGAGCTTCTCGACGTCGTAGTCCGACTTGGTGTTCTCGATCTCGGCCTTGATCTGCGCGATGCGGCCCTGGATCGCGGCCTTCGAGCCGGCGCCCTCGATGATCAGCGTGTCGTCCTTCGACACGACGACCTTCTTGGCGCGGCCGAGGTCGGCCAGCGTGGTGGTCTCGAGCGTGGCGCCCGTCGCCTCGATCACGGCGTTGCCGCCGGTCAGCGTGGCGATGTCCTCCATCATGGCCTTGCGGCGATCGCCGAAGCCGGGGGCCTTGACGGCGCAGCACGGGAACGAGCCGCGCAGGCGGTTGACCACCAGCGTCGCGAGGGCTTCGCCCTCGATGTCCTCGGCGATGATGAGGATCGGCTTGCCCTTCTGCGCGATCTGCTCGAGCAGCGGGATCATGTCCTTGACCGAGGAGATCTTCTTCTCGTGCACGAGGATGTACGGATCCTCGAGCACGCACTCCATGGTCGCGGGGTGCGAGATGAAGTGCGGCGACAGGAAGCCCTTGTCGAACTGCATGCCCTCGACCCACTCGACCTCGGTCTCGAGGGTCTTGCCCTCTTCGACGGTGATCACGCCGTCCTTGCCGACGCGGTCCATCGCCTTCGCGATCATGCCGCCGACCTCGACGTCGTTGTTGCCGGCGATGGTGCCGACCTGCGCGATCTCCTCGCTGGTCTTGACGGGCTTCGCGGCCTTGTTGAGCCACTCGGTCGCGGCGGTGACGGCGGCGTCGATGCCGCGCTTGAGGGCCACCGGGTTGGCGCCGGCGGTGACGTTCTTGAGGCCCTCGAGGAAGATCGCCTCGGCCAGCACCGTCGCGGTGGTGGTGCCGTCACCGGCCTGGTCGTTGGTCTGCTGGGCGACCTGCTTCACGAGCTGGGCGCCCATGTTCTCGTAGGGATCCTCGAGGTCGATCTCCTTGCTGACGGTCACGCCGTCCTTGGTGACGGTCGGGCTGCCGAAGGACTTCTCGATGATGACGTTCCGGCCACGGGGCCCGAGCGTGATCTTCACGGCGCGGGCCAGTTGGCTCACGCCGTTCTTGATGTGCTCGCGCGCGGTGGCGTCGTAGCTGATCTGCTTGGCCATGGGATTGCTCTCCTGGTGTCGCGGCGGCTCAGCCTTCGATCACGCCGAGGATGTCGCGCTCTTCCATGATCAGGTACTCCTCGCCGGCGTACTTGACCTCGGTGCCGCCGTAGGAGGTGAACAGCACGCGGTCGCCGACCTTCACGTTCCACTCGGCGCGCTCGCCGCTGTCGAGCAGGCGGCCGTCACCGAGCGCGATGATGATGCCTTCCTTCGGCTTCTCCTTGGCGCTCTCCGGCAGCAGGATGCCGCCCGCGGTCTTGGCTTCGGCCTCGAGGCGCTGGACGAGGATGCGCTCGCCGAGGGGACGGATGCCGACGTTCTTCTTGGACTTGGGGGCGCTCTTGGTCTTCGTGGACATGGCGACTCTTCTCTTGCGATAGGTGGTTGGGACGATCAGGGAGGGGATGAACCAGGCCGCCGCGCGTGCGGGGCGCGGCGGCTGTGCGGTGCGGCGGGCTCAGCTCTCGAGCGGGCGCGGGTTGCGCGGCATGCGCGGGTCGGTCGACAGCGTGAGCGCGCGCACGACCTCGCGGCGCAGCTCGGCCGGATTCACGGGCTTGGTCAGCACGGCGAACGCGCCGGCGCGGCGGGCCAGCACGCCCACGTCGCCGTCGGCGTCGGCGGAGCACAGGATGGCGGGCACGTCGAGCAGCTCGGCGCGGATGGTCTCGAGGATCTCGAGCCCCGTCGGGCCGGGCATCTTGTAGTCGAGCAGCGCGAGGTCCAGCCCGCCGCGGCGCACGAGCTCGAGCGCCTGCACGCCCGACTCCGCCAGCAGGATCTCCAGGCCCAGCGGCCCCAACAGATCGGCGACGCCCAGGCGGATCTCCTGGTCGTCGTCGGCGATGAGGATGCGGCGGTCGTAGGACATGGCGGGGGGCGCTCGGGCCCGCCGAGAGCAAACCGCGTGCCGCTGCCCCGGCAGGCCCCGTGAGGCGCCTCGCGGCCCCCGCAGAGCCCCTGCAGCGCCCCCGCGCGGCCCTCCCCCGGCCCCCGCGCGCCCGCCCGCGCCGCCGCCTGCCTGCCACTCTGGCAGCCCGCGCGGCGGCGGCCCAGGCGGCCTGTCAGCTTGACAGGTCGAGCGCCCGAGCGCCGCCGCGAGCCCGTTGAGGGCGGCCCGCCGATGGGGCATCGTGGGCCCATGCGCCCGCTGCCCGTCTTCGACGCCCACGTGGACTCGCTCCAGCTCGCCCTCGACCTGGGCGCCGACCTGGGCCGCCGCGGGCCGGGTCACCTCGACCTCGTGCGCGCCCGCGAGGGCGGGCTCGGCGCGGTGGTCCTGACGGCCTGGGTGTCGCCCGACTTCGGCGCGCGCCCCGGCGGCCACCGCGCGCGGGCCGAGGCGCTCCTGGACGAGCTGCACGCCCTCGCCGCGCGCCACCCCGACGCCTGCGCGCTCGTCACCGACGGCGCGGAGCTGGCCGCCGCGCGCGCCGCCGGCCGCATCGCGCTCATCGCCGGCATGGAGGGCGGCCACCCGCTCGACGACGACCTCGCGGCGCTCGAGCACTTCTGGCGCCGCGGCCTGCGCGTGCTGACGTTGTGCTGGAACAACCACCTCGCCTGGGTGCGCTCGTGCGTCGCGGAGAGCGCCGGCCCGGACACGCCCGCGGGGTTGTCCGAGCTCGGGCGCCGCATGGTGCGGCGCTGCAACGAGCTGGGCATCGTCGTGGACCTCTCGCACGCCGCGCCGCAGAGCTTCCGCGACGCGCTCGACGCGAGCTGCGCGCCGGTCATCGCCAGCCACTCGGGCTGCAAGGCGCTGCACGAGCACCCGCGCAACCTCGCCGACGACGAGCTGCGCGCGCTGGCGGCGAACGGCGGCGTCGTCGGGCTGCCCTTCCTGCCGAGCTTCCTCGACGCGGACGCGCAGCGCGCCGCCGCGGACGCGCGCGCCGAGCCGGCCTACCGCGCCCTGCAGGCCGCCGACGACACCGCGCTCGGCCTGGCGCAACTCGCCTGGCTGCGCGAGCGCGTACCGCCGCTGTCGATCGAGCGTCTCGTCGACCACGTCCTGCACGCGATCGACGTGGCCGGCGTCGAGCACGTCGGCCTGGGCTCGGACTTCGACGGCATCCAGGTCTCGGTGGGGGAGCTGGACGACGCGAGCTGCTACGGGCGACTCGTCGAGCCGCTGCTGCGGCGCGGCCTCTCCGAGCGCGAGGTCGAGCTCGTGCTCGGCGCGAACTTCGAGCGCGTGTTCGCCGCGGTCACCGCGCCGCGCTGAGCGCGCGCGTGCGGCGCGCCTCAGACGCCCGCGAAGGCCGCGAGCTTGTCGGGGTTGCGGTGCACGTAGATCGCCCCGATGCGCTCGCCGGCGAGCTCGAACTGGAAGGCGCTGACCGGCGCGCCGTCCGCGTACAGCACGACGCCGGGCGCCCCGTTGAACCAGACGTCGCGCGCCTCGTGCGGCACCTCGCGCTGCCCGGCGATCACGGCGCGCTCGAGGAAGCGCAGCACGGCCGGGCGTCCCGCGAGCACGCGCCGCGCGGCGCTGGCCTTGCCGCCGCCGTCGGCGTGGAAGCGCACGTCCTCGCACAGGAGCGCCTGCAGGCCCTCGAGGTCGCCGCCGCGCAGCGCCGCGAAGAAGGCGTGCGAGAGGCGCTCGTAGCCCGCACGGTCCACCGCCCGCGGGTGCTCGCGGCCGCGCAGTCGCGCCCGCGCGCGCACGGCGAGCTGGCGGCAGTGCGCGGGCTTCAGCGCGAGGATCCGGGCGACCTCGGCGAACTCGTAGCCGAACACGTCGTGCAGCAGGAAGGCCGCGCGCTCGGCGGGGGCGAGCGCCTCCAGCGTCACGAGCAGCGCGACCGAGACCGCGTCGTCGAGCTCGCGCGGGTCCTCCGCGGGCGTCGCGAGCAGCGGCTCGGGCAGCCACTCGCCGACGTACTCGCGGCGCTGGCGCTGCGCGGACTTCAGGCGATCGAGGCACAGCCGCGTGCACGTCGTCGTGAACCACGCGCGCGCGTCGCGCGGCGCGAAGTCGCCGGCGGCCTGCCAGCGCACGAACGTCTCCTGCACCATGTCCTCGGCGTCGCCGACCGAGCCGAGGAGCTGGTAGGCGAGCCGCGCGAGGTGCGCGCGCTGCTCCTCGAAGAGGCGGACGTCGGCCATGGCGGGCCGCATCAGACGTCGACGCTCACCGGCGCGCAAGCGGCCATGCGGCCGAGGGCGCGCTTCAGCGTCGGGTACACGCGGCAGCCCGCGACGACGAGCGCGAGCTCCGCGAGGCCCGCCGCGCCGTAGCGGGCGCGCAGGCGCTCGACGCGCTCGAGGTCCACCGGCTCCGCGCGCGCGACGGCCAGCGCGTGCAGGCGCACGTCGCGCAGCGCCTCGTCGAGCGCGTCCGGCGCGTGCACCAGCGCGCGCAGCAGCTCGCGGTCGACGCCCGCCTCGAGGGCCATGCGCACGTTGAGCTGGCCGCACGCGCCGCAGTCCTCGGCCTGCATCGTCGCGACGCGCGCGACCCAGTGCGCCTCGAGCGGCAGCTCGCGGCGGAACGCGCCCAGCGGCTGCGCGGCCTGGAACGCGCGAAAGCCGGCCGGGCTCGCGGCGAGCAGCTCCTCGAGGTAGCTCGCGTCGTAGGCGTAGGCGCGCCCGAAGGCGCGCAGGTGCTCGCGCAGCTCGTCGGGCGTGGGGGTGGGGGTGGGGGCGTCGGTCATCGTGGGCTCCGGGACGCCGAGGGGGGCGACCTCGCGCGTCGCGAGCAGGACGAGCGACGCGCCGCCCGTGTGACGACCGCGCGCGAATTCCGCGCCCGCGCCCCGTGTCGCGTCACACGGGGCGCGGGGCGCCGGCCTCAGCGCGCCGTCGGCTCGAGGGTGCCGCCCATCGTCGACCAGTCGCCCACGTCAGCACCGCGCAGCGTGACCTCGAGGCGCTTGCCGCCGCGCAGCACGATGTAGGTCAGCTCGGCGGTCTTCGAGGAGTAGAGCTCGCCCCAGGGGTTGCCGGGCTCGCCCTCGAACTCGGCGCCGTTCACGCCGATCACGAGGTCGCCCGCGCGGAACCCGGCCTTCGCGAGGTCGCCGCCTTCGTCGGTGATCGTGACGAGCAGCGCGTCGAGCCGCATGGGCGTGAACTCGACCTGGCCGCAGGGCACGCTCACGCGCATCTTCTTCGGCGCGCCGCCCCAGAACATCAGCTCGTAGTCGCCGGCCGGCACGCACTCGAAGCGCGCGAGGCCGTCGTCGCCGAACTCGGCGCCCGAGCGGCCCCAGGGATCCGTCTCGTCCCGGTCGAGCGGCCGCAGCGCCAGGTTCGCGCCGCTCTTCGCGTCGGCGTAGTGCACGACGAGCACGTGCAGCGGCGGGATGGCCAGCGTGGCGTGGTTCTCGCCGGGGCCGACCTTGAAGTCCGTCCCCGCGACGCGCTGCTGCGGGCGCCAGCCGCCGGCGTCGTCCTGCTCGATCATCAGCGCGAGCGAGTACTCGCCCGGCGCGAGCTTGTCGAAGGTCGCGCTGCCCGCGGCGTTGACGCGCCCGCCGTCGTCGCTGTTGAACCAGGTCGAGCGGCTGCCCTTGTTGGTGCACTGCACCAGCACGCGGCCGACGTACGCGCTGCCGACGTAGCCGGGCACGTCGACGACGAGGCTCGCGGGTTCCTCGAAGCGGACGGAGACGTCGAGCTGACCGGGCGTGAGCTCGACCGTGCGCGTGCCGTAGCGGTCGTGCTCGACCTGCAGGCCGTACGTGCCCGTGGTCGCCTTGCCGGCGAGCCAGTCCTCGCGGAACTCCTCGGGCAGCTCGAGCAGCCAATCCTTCTGGCGGTCCTGCACGGCCTGCACGCCGCGGCTGCCGCCGCCGAAGCCCTTGTGGTACTCGAACATGAAGTCCACGCCGTCGAGCGGGCGGCCGTCGGGGCCCTGCACGTGCACCACCAGCATCTGGCTGCGGTCGGCCTCGGGCAGCGTGAGGTTCAGCTCGAGCACGCCGTCGGTGACCTCGAAGACCTCGTGCGCCACGATCGGCGCGCTCCAGCTCGAGCGCGCCGCGCCCACGACGTAGCGCCCCGGCTCGAGGTCGTAGAAGTGGTAGCTGTCGTCGCGCCAGGAGTTCGACGACTTGTTCGAGTCGGCCAGCGCCTCGAGGTTCGGCTCCGCGCCCGCCGCGAGCTCCATCAGCTTCGCGGTCGGCCGGTCGTCCGAGCTCAGGAGGCCGCTCGTCAGCAGGCGCCCGCGCACGCCGCTGCGCGGCGCGAGAGTCAGCACGACCTCGCCCGGCTGCGCGCCGGCGGGCAGCGCCAGCGTCTCGGTCTGCGACGCCTCGCGCGCGTCGTTGTCCTCGCGGTCGCTGTCGCCGTTGCCGTCGGACGAGAACGCGGTCAGCTCGTAGTCGCCCGCGGGCAGCCACAGCGTCGGCTCCTCCGCGCTCCAGCGCAGACTCCAGCGGCTCGAGCGGTCGCCGCCGTCGCACACCACGAAGGCCTTCGCGGCGGGCGCGCCGCCGACCGCGAGCACGCGCACCGGCACGGCCACCACCGGCGTGGCCGTGTACTCGACGCGGTCGCCCGCGCGCACCGAACGCGACTCGCCGACGCGCTCGAGTCGGAAGCCCTCCTTGTACGCGTTCACGCTCCACGTGCCGTCGCCGAGCTGCGCGAGCGTGAAGTTGCCCGCGGCGTCGCTGCGCGCCTCGACGCGCTCGGCGCGCGTGCGCAGGTGCGAGGTCACGGCGCTCTTCACCACGTCCTCGACGCTGCGGTCCACGGGCGGCGCGCCCGAGAAGCTGTCGGCCGCGCGCGTGTAGCTGCGGCTGCGGTCCTCGCTGGCGCGCACGAGCACGCCGCCCACGCCGCGCCCGTCGGCGTCGAGCACGACGCCGGTCACGGTGCCCTCGCCGCGCGTCACCGCGGCCGGCTCGACGTGCGTCTGCGCGACGAGGCGCGCGACCTCGGTGTCGGAGACCTCGACCTCACCCGCGTCGTCCGACGCGGCCTGGTTGCGCTCCTCGCGACTCGCGGTGCGCGTGAGCTCGGGCGCCGCGGCGCTCGGCGCGCTCACCGCCGCGGGCGCCGTCTCGCGCTCGAGCGCCGGCGCGCTCGCCGCCGCCTGCCCGGTCGCCCCGTTCAGCCAGTACAGCCCGCCGGCGCCCACCAGCGCGCCCAGCAGGAGCCCCAACACGAACTTCCCGTCGCCAGCGCCCATCGTCGTCCCTCCCTGTGGATCGAGGCCTCGCTACGGGCCCGAGTCTACGGCAGGCGCGCCGGAGTTGGCGAGCGGGCGCCGGCGCGGGCCGGCCGGGGGCGCTCAGTCGCCGCTCGGGCCGACGTAGACCACGTAGTCCGCGCGGCCGTAGTCCTCCGCGCGCAGGAGCTCGGACCACGTGCTCGTCACCGAGACGACCAGGACGCGCGCGTCGGGGCAGCGGCGGCGCAGCAACTGCACCGTGCCGCCGTCGCGATCGCAGTGGAACTGGCCGACCTCGAGCAGCACCGGGTGCAAGCCCTCGGCGAGCGCGTCGGCGACGGTGCCCGACATCGTGCCGTCCCAGAGCGCCTGCGAGCGGAAGATGGCTTCTTCCTGCGCGCTGGCGGGCGGGTCGAGCGCGCGCGCGCCCGCGTACGGCTCGTCCTCGAAGCCGTCGTCGCCGCCGCCGCGCATGAACGACATGAAGCGGTTGCGGTAGCCGCCCGCGGGCATCACGGGCGGGACGTCGAACAGGTGCTGCTCCGCGGCCGGCACGTCCCACAGCGCGTCGTAGCCCTGCTCGCGTGCGATCTTGTTGTAGGGGCGCGAGGTGTTCGCGCCGAACACCGGGCGACCCGCGGCGCGCGCCGCTTCGATCATCGCGCGGTGGTCGTCGACGCCGCAGCCCGCGATCTCCTTCGCGCGCGCCCGGAGCTGCTCGAAGGTGATCGATCCGTCGAGGTAGCGATCCAGCGCCTGCTGGCAGTCGCGCGTCACGAACTCGAGCGCCAGCGCGCTGTGCGGGTCGCGCGCCAGCACGTCCTCCCAGAGCTGCTCGGCCCACGGCAGGCCGACCGGGTGCCCGTGCAGCTCGCCGATCACGACCACGTCGGCGCGCGAGACGTCGTCGAGCAGCGTGCTCCAGCTCTCGCGGAAGCCCGTCGCGCCGTCGAACAGCGCGAGCTCGCGCAGGTCCTTCGGGGCCGCGGAGCGGGCGGCGGTGTTCGACGAGGTCGCGCGGCACGAGGCCGCGCCCAGCAGCAGGACGACGAGGGCGAGGTGCGGGAGCTTCATGGCTCCAGCCTACACCTCGCCCTCGCCCTCTTCACTCTCCGGCGACCGCGCTCAACCGTGTTGTTCGCGGTCGGAGTGCGGCGGGAACCCGAAGCTGACCGGGTCGCGCTCGGGGTCGAAGTCGCAGAACTCCTCGTGCTTGCCGCGCGCCACGTCGCCCCGGCTGCCGAAGCAGTAGGGGCAGCGCTCGTGCTCGCGGCAGTCGTACTCCTGACCCGTGCGCCGGCAGGGCACCAGGCGCGGGGCGTTCTCGGCCTCAGTCATCGCGATCCTCCAGGGCGGCGCGCGCCCGCAGGCTCTTCCAGTGCTGTTCGACGGCGCGACGCACCGCCTCGATGTCACCGCTGCCCTTGCGGAAGCGGCCTTGGCGCGCGAGGTACTCCTCCAGCGCCTCCCGGCTCATCTCGGGCTCGACGTTGATCACGGTGCGCCAGCCGTCGAAGACCTCGACCACCGGGAACAGCCCGGCGCGGATGGCGAGGCGCACGAGCGCGATGCCTTCCGAGGGCTCCGACTTCCAGCCCGTCGGGCAGGGCGAGAGCACGTGCAGGAAGCGGAAGCCGCGCGTCTCGAGCGCGTGGCTCATCTTGCGCATCGTGTCCTCGGGGTGCCCGAGCGAGACCGACGCGACGTACGGCACGCCGTGCGCGGCCATGATCGACAGCATGTCCTTCTTGTCGAGGCCCTTGCCGCGCGGCGTCGTCGTCGTGCTGGCGCCCATCGGCGTCGCGGACGAGCGCTGGCCGCCGGTGTTGCCGTAGATCTCGTTGTCGTAGCAGATGTAGAGGATGTCCTCGTTGCGCTCGGCCGCGGCCGAGATCGTGGCCATCCCGATGTCGTAGGTGCCGCCGTCGCCGGCGAAGCACACCACGCGCGTGTCGTCGCCGTTGAGCTGTGCGACGCGCGCGAGGCCCGTGGCCACCGCCGCCGCCGAGGCGAAGGTCGCGGCCACCACCGGCGCGCCGTAGGCCGAGTTGGGGAACTTGCCCGGCGTGACGATGCCGCAGCAGGCCGGGATCACCATCTGCACGGGCCGTCGCGACACGGCGTGGCTGAGGAAGTTCAGCGCGATCGACATGCCGCAGCCGCCGCAGTTGGTGTTGCCCTCCCGCAGGAGCGGCTCGCAGCGGTCGGCGGCCGTGCCGACCATGCCGTCGAGGAGCGGTTCGATCATTGGCCCACCTCCATCAGCGCGGGCGCGCCGGACGCCTCGCGCGTCCGCAGGTCCTCGAGGATCTCGGTGATGTGCCCGGGGCGGATGTCGCCGCCGCCGAGCCCGAGCATGTAGTTCTGCACGAGCGTGTCGCGCGGCGCGAGGCCGCGCAGCTCCGACCACAGCACGCCGCCGTGACCGAGGCTGATGTCGCGGTCGAGCACGGCGATGCGCTCGCGGCCGACGAGCCAGCGCGCGAGCAGCTCCTCCGGCCACGGCCGGAACATGCGCAGGCGCAGCGCGCCGACCTTGAAGCCTTGCTCGCGCGCCTCGTCGACGGCGGTGCGCACGGTGCTGGCGGTCGTGCCCATCGAGACCACGACGTGCTCGGCGTCCTCCATGCGGTAGGGCACCACCGGGTCCGCCGGGCGGCGGCCGAAGATCGCCTCGAACTCGTCCTGCGCCTCGGCGTAGACGTCGAACACGCGCCCGAGCGCGGCGTGGTGCTGCGCGCGGTGCGCCTCGGTCTCGTGCGGGAAGTCGAGGCCGCCCACGGTCACCGGTTCGTGCGTCACGCGGTGCGGCAGGTCGAGCTCGGGCAGGAAGCGGTCGACCTGCTCCTGCTCCGCGACCTCGGTCTGCATCATCGTGTGCGAGAGCACGAACGCGTCCTGGCAGACCATCGCGGGCAGCAGCACGCGCCGGTCCTCGGCCACGCGGTAGGCCATCAGGATCGAGTCGAAGACCTCCTGGTTGTCCTCGCAGTAGAGCTGGATCCAGCCCGTGTCGCGCAGCATCAGCGTGTCGCCGTGGTCGACCCAGATGTTCCAGGGCGGCCCGAGCGTGCGGTTCACCGCCATCATCACGATGGGCAGGCGGTAGAACGACGCCGCGTAGACGTTCTCGGTCATGTAGGCCAGGCCGTTCGACGACGACGCGGTGAAGCTGCGCGCGCCGGACAGCGAGTAGCCCATGCAGACCGCCATGGCGCTGTGCTCGCTCTCGACGCGCACCAGGCTGCCCTTGTCGAACTCCTGCGTGCACAGGAACTCGATGCACTCGGTCTGCGGCGTGATGGGGTAGATGCCGCCGCCGAAGCCGCGGGCGCCGCGGTTGGCGCGGCCGGCCAGCGTGACCGCGAGCGCGGCCGCGTGGTTGGCGCTGACGAACTGGGTGGTCATAGCGTGCTCATCCTCATGGCCTCGCGCGGACACTCCTCCACGCAGATCCCGCAGCCCTTGCAGTAGCTGTAGTCCACCTCGTAGCCCGGGCCGCCGCGGCGGATGATGCCCTCGGGGCAGTAGACGAGGCAGGTGTCGCACTCGGTGCAGTGGCCGCACGAGAAGCAGCGGTGCACCTCGTGCTGGTGCTCCATGCCGAGGTTGACCTCGTCGAAGCTCGTCACGCGCGTGCCCACGTCGAGCAATCGATCGGGCGACATCGCCGCGCGCGCGAAGTGGTCGAGGCGGATGTCGGTGACCGGCACCGCGCAGCGGCGATCCGGCCGCTCGAAGACCTCGACGTCCTCGCCGAGCGCCGCAAGTGCGAGCCCCGCGGCGCGGCGGCCGCTGCCGATCGCGTGCGTGACCGTGCCGTCGCCCGTGGCGAGGTCGCCCGCGCCGAAGACCGTCAGCGCTTCGTCGCCCGCGTACACGCGACCGTCGCGCAGCTCCCAGCCGGCGGGGAAGAAGCCCGTGTCCGCGCTCTGGCCGAGCGCGAGCAACACCGCGTCGCAGGCGAGCACGCTCGTGCGCGCGCTCACCACCGGCCGACGCCGGCCGCTGTCGTCGGGCGGCCCGAGCTCGACCTCGGCCAGCTCGACGCCCGTCACGCGCCCGTCGCCGTGGAAGGCGACCGGCTGGCGCAGCACGAGCAGCTCGATGCCCTCGTGCTTGGCCTCCTCGATCTCCTCGCGAATGGCCGGCATCTCGGCCTCGCCGCGGCGGTACGCGACGGTGACCTTCGACGCGCCGGCGCGCAGCGCGCTGCGGGCGCAGTCCATGGCGGTGTTGCCGCCGCCGAGCACGACCACGTGCCCGGAGAGGCGCGCGCCGCCCTCGAGGTTCACGCGGTGCAGGAAGCGGATGCCCTGCTCGATGCCCGCGAGCTCCGCGCCGGGCGCGTCGAGCGGCCGCAGCTCCTGCAGGCCCGTCGCGAGGATCGTCGCGTCGTGCTCGCGCGCGATCGCGGCCGTGCGCGTCGCGTCGAGGAACTCGCCGCAGCGCGCCTCGACGCCGAGGTCGAGGATGGCGCCGATTTCGCGGTCCACGACCTCGCGCGGCAGGCGGTACACCGGGATGCCGGTGCGCAGCACGCCGCCGAGCTCGCGCTCGCCCTCGTAGAGCGTCACGGCGTGGCCGAGCTTGGCGAGCTCGTACGCCGCCGACAGGCCCGCCGGCCCGCCACCGATCACCGCGACGCGCTTGGCGTCCGCGCGGCGCTCGACCCGCTCGGGCGCGAGCCGCACGCGGTCGCCGATCCAGCGCTCGATGCCGCGGATGTTGACCGAGCCGTCGTACTCCTTGCGGTTGCAGCCCTCCATGCAGGGCGCGGGGCACACGCGGCCGCAGACCGAGGCGAGCGGCTGCGTCGCGCCGAGGATGCGGCCGGCCTCGTCGAGGCCGTCGCGCGCCACCGCCTGGATGAACTCGATCACCTGGTTGCCCGCGGGGCACCAGGCGCTGCACGGCGCGAGGTTCTCGACGTACTGCGGGCGCTGGGTGCTCCAGCTCCCGGTGCGCAGCCCGGTGGGCGGGCTCGACTGGTGGTCGGCGATCTCGCCCACCTCGCGCTCGTTGTGCAGCGGGACGCTCACGGCGGCGCGCGCGCCGACGAGGCTGGGCTCGCGCACCTCCACGGCCTCGTAGGCCTCCTGCGCCGCGGCGAAGTTGCTCATCACGCCCAGGCCGGCGAAGGTCGCCTCGAGCACCTCGAGCGAGATACCCGCGAGCTTCGCGTAGGCGCCGGCCAGGGTCGTGTTGACGATCACCACCGAGCGCGTGCCGATGCCGTGCCGCCGCGCGATGGACGTCGCGTCCAGCGTCGCGAAGCGGTAGGCGGCGAAGCGCTCGCCGTAGCTCGCGTTGGGCTGCGGCGTGTTCAGCAGCAGCAGGCCGCCCGGCGCGAAGCCGTCCAGGGTGTCGTCACCGAGGAGGCTGGCGTCGAGCACGAGCAGGTGGTCGGGCGTGTAGACCTTGTTGCGGTTCGTGATCGGCTCGTCGTCGATGCGCGTGTACGCGCGGACCGGCGCGCCGGAGCGCTCGCCGGCGTAGTCGCCGAAGGTCTGCGCGCTCTTGCCGAGCCGCGCATAGGCCGCCGCCACGATCTTCGCACAGGTCACGCCGCCCTGACCGCCGCGTCCGTGGACTCGGATCTCGAGGGTGTTGTGCATGACCCGTCCCAGGCTAGGCGGGGCCCTCGGGGTGCCCATACGGAGGGCGGCGTAGTTCGGCCGGAACCGGCGCGCGGAGCGTCGCGCCGGGGCTCCCGCCGCGTCCGCGAGCGGGGCGCCCGCGTCGCGCCGCGCGAAGAAAGCGCGAGTCCTGCGCGACCGCCGCGAGCGGTCGCGGTCCTCCCTCCGAACCGACTGCCGAGGAGGCGGACCATGCGCTACGACTTCCAGGGGACCGACATGAGACAGGACTTCACCAACTTGGCGCCCGGCTGGTACACGATCGCCGTGCACGAGGTGCGCGAGGGGCGCACGCGCGAAGGCGAGCCGCGCTGGGGGCTCAAGCTCCTGGTGGCCGAGGGCGCGTACACCGGGCGCTACGCGGCCTGGGACGGCATGGTCTGGAGCGAGCGCGGGGCGCGGCGCACCCGGCAGGTGCTCGAAGCGCTGGGCGTCGACGCGAGCGGCGTGGTGGACATCGAGCCCAGCGCGCTGCTCGGCCGCACCGCCGACGTGCAGCTCGCGCCGGAGGAGTACGAGCACCCCGTCACCGGGCGCGTCGAGCGGCGCAACCGGGTGACCTACGACGGCTGGGCGAGCGCCGGCAGCGCGCGCGCGGCGCTCGCCGGCGCCGGCGCCGCGGGGTCGGTTGACGGCTGGGGGGGCGAGGGAGAATCATGCGCGCATGAATGCCCCGCCGACGGGAGCGATCCCGCCCCCTTCTGACCCCGAGGTCGACGAGGCCGCGCTGCTCGCGGCGGCGCGCGGCGCGCTCGACGCGGCCTACGGCCCGTACTCGGGCGTGCGCGTGGGCGCCGCGGTGCAGGACGAGGACGGGCGCGTCTTCGCCGGCTGCAACGTCGAGAACGCGAGCTACGGCCTGACCGTCTGCGCCGAGCGCAACGCCGTGGCGCGCGCGGTCGGCGAGGGCGCGCGGCGGCTCGTCGCCGTGGCGATCGCGACCAGCCGGCCCGACCGCCTGCCGCCCTGCGGCGCGTGCCGTCAGGTGCTGCGCGAGTTCAGCGAGGAGCTGCTGGTGGTCTCGGAGGGGTCCGACGGCGGCACCTCGCGCTGGCGCCTGAGCGAGCTCCTGCCGCAGGCCTTCCGCGCCGACGACCTCGCATGAGCCCGGCGACGAAGGCGGCGGCCGCGCGCGCGCGCGAGCTCCAGCGGGAGCTGCGTCACCACTGCGACCTCTACTACGTGCGCAGCGCGCCGGAGATCTCCGACGCGGAGTACGACCGGCTCTACCGCGAGCTCGAGGCGCTCGAGGCCGCGCACCCCGAGCTCGTCACGCCCGACAGCCCGACGCAGCGCGTCGGCGCGCCGCTGCCGGAGGGCGCCGGCTTCGAGAAGGTCGAGCACGCCGTGCCGATGCTCTCGATCGACAGCCTGTTCACCGCGGAGGAGGTGCGCGACTTCGAGGAGAAGGTGCTGCGCTTCCTCGGCCTCGAGAGCGGCGCCGAGCTCGAGTGGTCGGTGGAACCCAAGTTCGACGGCGTCTCCTCGGCGCTGATCTACGAGCACGGCGTGCTCGTGCGCGGCGTGACGCGCGGCGACGGGCGCGTGGGCGAGGACGTCACGGCGAACCTCAGGACCGTGCGCAACCTGCCGCTCGTGCTCGACACGTCGAAGCGGCCCGCGCCGGCGCTGCTCGAGGTGCGCGGCGAGGTGCTGATCGCGCTCGAGCGCTTCCAGCGCTTCAACCACGAGCGCGTGGAGCGCGGCCTGGAGCGCCTCGCCAACCCGCGCAACGCGACCTCGGGCGCGCTGCGCCGCAACGACCCGGCCGAGGTCGCGCGCTACCCGCTCGAGTTCCACGCCTACGCCGCGCCGCGCGTCAGCGACTACGAATTCGCCACGCAGACCGAGCTCAACGCCGCGCTGGCCGCGTGGGGCGTCCCGTTCTCCGGCTACAACCGCTGCGTCACGGGCATCGACGCGTGTCTCGCCTACCACGACGAGCTCGAGGCCGGCCGTGACGCGCTGGCGTTCGAGGTCGACGGCGTGGTCTGCAAGCTGAACGACCTCGGGCTGCGCGAGCGCCTCGGTCGCACGGCGCGCGCGATGCGCTGGCAGTTCGCGCACAAGTTCGCGCCGCGCGAGGCCACCAGCACGCTGCGCGCGATCGAGATCTCCGTGGGCGCCAACGGCCGCCTCACGCCGCGCGCACACGTCGACCCGGTCGAGGTGGGCGGCGTGACCGTGCGCCACACGACGCTGCACAACGCCGACCACGTGGCGAGCCTCGGCCTGCGCGTGGGCGACCGCGTGTTCCTGCACCGCGCCGGCGACGTGATCCCGCAGATCAACGGCGTCGCGAAGCCCGCGCGCGGCAAGGCGCCGGCGGGCTGGGCCGACGAGGTGCCGGCCGAGCTGCTCGACGAGCGGGGGCGGCCGCGCGCCGGTGTGTTCTGGCGCTGGGGCGAGGCCTTCGCCGCGCCCGAGCGCTGCCCGGCCTGCGGCGCCGAGGCGCTGCAGGAGGGCAAGTACTGGCGCTGCCCCAACACCTGGGGCTGCCGCCCGCAGCTCCTCGGGCGCGCGCTGCGCCTGACCGGGCGCGGCGGGCTCGAGATCGACTCGCTGGGGGAGAAGCAGCTCGCGCAGCTCCTCGACGCGGGCCTGATCGAGGGGCCGGCCGACCTCTTCCGGCTCGACCGCGAGCCGGGTCTGCGGGAGCGGCTCGTCGCGCTCGAACGCTGGGGCGAGAAGAGCGTCGACAAGCTCTTCGAGCAGCTCGAGTCGAGCCGCGACGCCGCGCTGCCGGCCTTCCTCGTGTCGCTCGCGATCCCCGAGGTCGGCCCGCAGACCGCGCGCCTGCTCGCGACGCACTTCCACACCTTCGACGCCGTGCGCGCCGCGGGCGAGGACGAGCTGCAGTCCATCGACGGCCTCGGGCCCGAGGTGACGCGCAGCCTGCTCGAGTGGTTCGCCGACGAGCGCAACCAGGCGGTGCTCGCGCGCCTGTTCGCGGGCGGCGTGCGCGTGCGCGAGGAGCGCGGCGCCGACGCGGGCGGGGCCTTCGCCGGCAAGACGGTGGTCTTCACCGGCACGCTCGAGGCCCTGACGCGCGCCGAGGCCAAGCACCAGGTCGAGGCCCGCGGCGGCAAGGTCGCCTCCTCGGTCTCGGCCAAGACGGACTACCTGATCGTGGGCGGCAAACCCGGCAGCAAGGCCCGCAAGGCCGAGGAGCTGGGTGTTTCCGTTATGCTGGAGCCCGACTTCCTGGCCCTGATCGGCCGCTGAGCCGCCCCGGCTCCCCCCGCGCCTCCCAGCGATGACCTCTCCCGCCTCCGACGAGACCCGACCGGACTACCGCGCGCTCGAGGTCAAGGAGCTCGTGAACCTGGCGCAGGCCGGCGACCCGGAGGCGCTCAACGAGCTCTTCACGCGCCACTACCAGACCATGCTGCACGTGGCGCGCATGCGGCTGGGCGCGCGGTTGCGCAGCAAGGAGGAGCCCGACGACCTCGCGCAGACGACGTTCCGGGAGGCCACGCGCGACTTCAAGAGCTACACCTGGCGCGGCGAGGGCAGCCTGCTGTCCTGGCTGATCCAGATCCTCCAGAACAAGATCCGCGACCGGGCCGAGTTCTACTCCGCGACCAAGCGCGACCTGTCCAAGGAGCGCTCGATCGACGCGGTGCCGGCCAACGCGGAGGGGCGCGGCGTGAACTTCTTCGAGCCGCCCTCGGACGACCTCACGGTCACGATGCAGGTGCAGCAGAAGGAGGACTTCGACCTCGTGCGCCGCGCGCTCGAGGAGCTCAGCGAGGACCACCGCAAGGCGATCACGCTGGTCTTCTTCCAGGGCCGCAGCCTGCGCGAGGCCGGCCAGCTCATGGACGGCCGCACCGAGGACGCCGTGCGCATGCTGCTGCGCCGCGCCGAGGGCCGCCTGGGGGAGATCCTGCGCCGCCACTACCGCGCCGGCGACGAGGACGAGGCCGACGAGGGCGAGCGCGACGCGGACGAGCAGGCCGAGCCCTGAGCGCGCGCGTCCGCGCCCCACGGCGCCCGGACGCCGCCGCGCGGCCGCTCAAAAGCCGGAAGGAGGGCTTGCCCTGCGCCGGCCTCCTCCCTAGACTCCCCGGCCCTCCGTGGGCGATTAACTCAATTGGTAGAGTGCCATGTTCACAGCGTGGAGGTTACTGGTTCGAGTCCAGTATCGCCCACCAGCCCACAACGAAGGCCGGCGCCCGCGCCGGCCTTCGGTCGTTAACAGCCCCCCGCGCCCCCATACGGTGTCGCACTCCACCCGCACGACACCCCCAGGTCGTGCCGCAGCAACCCGAGGGGCCAGACGCCGGAAACCGGCGCCGCGACACCGGCCCGACGCGCACCGCGCAGCCTCCGTCAGCGTCTCGGTGCCGCACACCACCCGGCCGACTCCTGCCGGGTCGTGCCGTAGCAGGCCCGCTGGCGCGCTGCGCCGCCGGCGCGCGCGGGCGGCGTCGCGACGCCCTTCAGAAGAGCTCGCCCTGCGCCGCCGCGCGCGGTCGCGGCGCCTCCTCGGGGAACTCCATCGGCTGCACGTCGAGCCCGAGCCGGCGGCAGTGCAGGCGGAAGAGGTCCTCGACCGCCTGCCAGCGCGGGCCGGCGCCGCGCATGCGCTGGCCGAAGGCGCTGCGCGAGGTCTGCGCGGACCGCATGTCCTCGAGCGCGGCGAGCACCTTCTTCGCGCGGTCGGGGTAGGCCTCGGCGAGCCGCTCGCGGAAGACCGCGTCGACCTCCTGCGGCAGGCGCAGCAGGATCATGAAGGCGCCGCGCGCGCCCGCCGCCACCGCGCGCTCGAGCACCTCGGGGATCTGCGCCTCGTTGAGGCCCGGGATCACCGGCGCGACCGCGACGCGCACGGGCACGCCCGCCTCGTGCAGCGCGCGCAGCGCGGCGAAGCGCCGCTCGGGCGCCGGCGCGTACGGCTCGATCGCGCGCGCCATGTCCGCGTCGGCGAAGGGGATCGAGAGCACCACCGTGGCGCCGGCCGCGCGCTCGAGCCGCGCGAGCAGCTCGGCGTCGCGCGCGACGAGCGCGCTCTTGGTGATGACGCCGACCGGGTTCCTGAACTCGAGGCACGCTTCGAGGCACGCGCGCGTCAGCCCGTAGCTCGCCTCGAGCGGCTGGTAGCAGTCGGTGTTGCCCGAGAAGACGAGCGTCTCGCGCTTCCAGCTCCGTCGAGCGAGGTCGCGCCGCAGCGCCGCCTCGGCGTTCGTCTTGACGACGAGCTTGCGCTCGAAGTCCGTCCCCGCGCCCCAGTCGAGGTACTGGTGCGAGCGCCGCGCGTAGCAGTACGCGCAGCCGTGGAAGCACCCGCGGTAGGGGTTCACTCCGTAGCGGAAGGGCACGTCGGGGCTGTCGTTCTTCGACAGCATCGAGCGCGCCTCCTCTTCGAACACCTCGAGCTTCGCCGCCGGCGGCTCCCCGAGCCACTCGACGTGCGTCGTGTGCCAGGGATTGGGGGGATTGGCGACGGGGCGGGGCATGGGGGCGGAGTCTACTCGCGCGCGGCGGCGGACGGTCGGCGTGACCACACGCGGAACCGACACTAGGATCGAGCGCCCACTCCGCTCGTGCCATGTCCCTCCTCGCCCTGCCTCTGCTCCTCGCGCTCCACGGCGGCGGTCCGTACCGCAGCCCGGAGGATCCGGTGCTGCCGCCGCCCGCGTCCGTCGAGGACGTGACCGCGCTCGAGCTCGACGCGTTGATCGAGCGGGTGCCCGTCGTCGGGCGCGAGTTCGTGCTGGACGCCGAGGCCGGTCCGGGCGAGGTGCGGCGCGATCGCTACGCGGAGGAGCTGCGGCGGCGGCTGGACGAAGGCCTCGCGCCGAGCGTCGCGCAGTGGCGGCGCCTGTTCGTGCGCACCGGCGTCGTGCACGTGCCCGCGCGCTGGGTGGCGGGGGTGCCCTTCGCCGTCTCGTTGCGCGAGGCGACGTGGCTCGACGGGTGCGAGCTGCAACTCGTGCCGACGTGGACCGGATGGCGCACCGCGCAGGTCGGCATCTGCGGCACGCGCATGTGCGGCGACGGGATGCAGCTCGAGTGGCAGCTCGAGCGCTACCAGGAGCTCGGCGAGCTCCCGCTCGGCTCCCACGTGCTCGAGTTCGAGGTGCGGCTGTGCAGCACCCTGACGGCCGACGTCGGACCGCGCCGCTCGTTCGCCACCGGGCGGACTCGAGCCCTCGGCACGATGACCTTCCCGGTCGACGTCGTCGCGACGCTGGACGAGGCGCTGCCGCCGGTGACGAGCGCGGCGCTCGAGGACGCGGTGCGCGACTCGTTGCGCTTCATCGGCGAAGGCCGGCCGCACCTGCGCTTCGAGCCCGACGTCGCGCGCCACCCCGCGCTCGCGGGCGTGGGCCTCGCGCTGGAGGTCGAGCTCCTGCGCGGTGACGAGTCGTTGCGCACGTGGCGCCTCGACCTCGACGCTCAGGACTGGTTCGCCCTGGCCGCGCCCGGCCACGCCGATCCCTGGCGGGTGGTCGGCTGGAAGCTGCCCGAGCTCCCGCAGGAGGCGCTCGACGACCCCGAGCTCGGGGCGAGCTACTCCCTGCGCGTGCGCGGCACCGACCGCGACGCCCTGCGCCTGTGGGGCGCGCACGCGCGCTGGAGCGGCGAGCTGACGCTGCCCGTGTCAGCGATCCCGCGCGCCGACGACGCCTCGCTCGGCGCGTCGACGGACGGACGCTGAGCCCGCTGCACCCGCGCGTCCGCTACCCTGTGCGCATGCACACCGAGCGCGCCTGGTTCGAGGTCCTCGCGGAGCTGCGCGCGGCGGGGACGCCGTGCGCGGTCGTGGTCGTGACCGAGGTGAAGGGCTCGACGCCGCGCGAGGTCGGCGCGCGGCTCGTCGTCGCCGGCGGCGAGCTGGTGTGGGGCACGATCGGCGGCGGCAAGCTCGAGCACCTCGCGATCGTGCGCGCCAGCGAGCTCGTCGCGACCGGGCGCGCGCGCTCGGAGTCCGCCGAGTTCCCGCTGGCCGAGGCCGCGGGCCAGTGCTGCGGCGGCCACGTGACCCTCTTCTTCGAGGTCTTCCCGTGGACCGCGCGGCGCGTCGTCGTCTTCGGCGCGGGGCACGTGGCGCAGGCGCTCGCCGGGCTGCACGGCTACCTCGGCGCGGAGCTCGAGCTCGTCGACCCGCGCGACGAGGCCGAGCTGGTGCCGACGCCGCCCGCGGGCCGCTCGTGGACGCTCACGTGCATCGACGCGCCCGAAGGCGAGGTCGCGCGCCTGCCGCAGGACGCGCTGGTGCTCGTGATGACGCACGACCACGCGCTCGACCTCGCGATCCTCGAGGCGTTGCTCGCGCGCGGCGGCTTCCCGTACGTCGGGCTGATCGGCTCCGAGCGCAAGTGGGCGCGCTTCCGGAGGCGCCTCGCCGCGCGCGGCTTCACGCCCGCGCAGATCGGCTCGGTGCGCTGCCCGATCGGCGTGACGAAGTCGTCGAAGGAGCCGGCCGCGATCGCGATCTCCGTCGCGGCCGAGTTGCTCGACGTGATGGCCTCACTCGGCCGGAGCTGAGTCCTCGGCCTCGAGCTCGACGCCGAGCTCGGCCGCGAGGCGCGCGAGCTGCGCCTCGAGCTTGGCGACGCGTACCTCGAGCGCGGAGGCGTCGCCGCTGCGCGGCGCGTGCGCGGCCGGCGCCGGGGCCGCAGGACCGTCGAGCGGGTGCGCGTCGGGGCTGAGCGTCTGCGCGTAGCGCTCCGCGCGCGAGCCCATGCCCGCCGGGACGAGCTTCACGAGGCCGCGCTTCTGCAACTGCGACAGGTGGCTGTCGAAGACCTCCTGCGCGTCGAGCTGCACCATGCGCTCGATGCGCTTGCGCAGCTGACTCGCGCTCTGCGGCCCGCGCACGAGCAGCTCGCACAACAGCGCGAGTTGCGGCACCTGGCAATCCAGGCGCTCGCGCGCGTTGTGGCGGTAGTGCTCGACGCGGCTGCCCGCGCTGGCGACGCGCCCGACCAGGCCGCGGATCACGAGCTTGTCGAGCAGCATCGAGACGGCGCTGTTGGAGAGCTCCATCACCGGCTCGCGGTTCGACTTCTGGTTGCAGCCGTTGGTGAGGCCGTTGAGCGAGAGCGGGTACTGGTCCGGCGTGGTCAGCTCCTTCTCGATCAGGACGCCCAGCACGCGCGCCTCGTGCGGTTCGAGCTCCAGCAGGTCTTCCATGTCCTCATTGTCGGCGCGTCGCCGCGCGGCGCAAGCGCGGGCGCGGCACGGCGGGAAGCGGGTCGGCGCTTGTCGGGCGCGCGTCGGGCGGGTACAGGAAGGACTCGCAGTCCGCGCGCGAGCCGCTCCCGAGCGGCGCCCGAGTCCCGCCGCGGCGCCTGCACATGGTCACGTCCCGATCCAACGAGGCCGTCGCGTCGCGCGACTCGCTCCCCGCGTGCTCTCCGCGCTCCCTCGCGGACGGGCGCCTTCGTCGACGCGCATGACGGCGAGCGACGACCCGGAGTTGAGGCGCGCGGACGCGCTGCGCGAGCGCGATCGGCGCGCGGCGGTGGTCGCGTACGCAGCGCTGCCGCCCGAGCGCGTGTGCGCCGACTCCGAGCGCGCGGCGTGGCTCGTGAGCGAGGCGAAGGACACGCTCGCGCCCGAGCTGCGCCCGCTGATGCTGCACGTCGTCGCGACGCTCGACGGCCTGACGCGTCGGCGCGCCGTGGACGCGCTGGCCTCGATGGCGTGGTACGGCGGGCGCGCGCCGGAGGCCGGGCGCTACTGGCGCGAGGCGCTCGACGCGGGCCGTGACGTGAAGGACGCGGAGTGGCTGATCGCGCTGCTCAACCTCTCACTCGTCTACTTCTTCCTCGGCCGCTACTTCGAGAGCCTCGTGCTCTCGGGCCGCGCCGTCACGCACGCGCTGCAGACCGGCGAGGCGGCGCTCGCGGGGCTCGGCCATGCCCGCCGCGGGATGGTGCTCTTCCGCGTCGGCGAGTACGAGCGCGCCTTGCGCGAGCTGGAGCAGCCGCCGGAGTTGGCGCGCGCGGCGAAGCTGGAGACCAACGGCGCGCTCGTGCTCGCCGTGACGTGGTTGTGGCGCTCGCGCTTGGCGGCCGCGCAGGGTGAGGTGGCCGACGCGCTCGCGCACGCGCTCGTCGCGCTCGACCACACCGAGCGCATGGACCCGTCGCGCAGCGGCAAGCTGCGCTACATGATCGAGGGCGACCGCCTGAGCCTCGAGTACGCGCTGCAGCCCGCGCGCCGGCGCGAGCTGCTCGAGGCGCTGGAGCGCCGCGCCGCCGCGCCGCACTCGGAGGTCGACTGGATGATCCCGGCGCGGCTGGAGGCGTTGCGCCTGCGCATGCGCTACGAGCTCGACGAGGTCGGCGACCGCGCGTCCGCGCTGCTCTGCGCGCGCGAACTGCTCGACGAGTACCCGGTGCAGCTCCGCCGCGACGCGTTGATCGAGGAGGCCAGCGACCTGGCGCGCGTGCTCGGCGAGGAGTTCGGCGCGCCCGACCTCGCGCGTCACGCCTACGAGCTCGCCGCCGCGGCCTCGCTGCGCCGCATCGCCGAGGTGCACCAGGTCACGCTCGAGCTGCCCGAGCTCTCCGCCGCGACGCCCGAGGACTGGGAGGTGCTCGCCAACTATCGCCGGCGCCTCGTCGACGCGCACGCGACGCTCTCGGCGACGATCCGCGCCGTGCTCGACGCGGGGCACCCCGCGCTCGACCTGCTGCGCACGGGCGAGGCGCAGGTGCGCGCGTGCGCGTGGTGCCTGCGCATCTCGACGCGCGACGGCCGCTGGCTCCCGCTCGCGCAGTTCCTGCCGTCGGAGCTCGACTTCGAGGTCACGCACGGCATCTGCGCCGACTGCAGCGCGCGCGAGGTCGACGGCTGAGCCGCCCGCGGCTCAGAGCGTGAAGACGAGCTCGACCGCGGCCGAGAGGTTGGCGCCGCCGCCGCACGGCGACGCGAGCCCGTCGGCGTACCACACCTGGAAGCGCCGCGTGTCGCCGGCCTGCCAGCCGGCCGTCGCGGCGAGGCCCGGGCCCCAGCTCGCCGCGCCGCTCGCGTCGGTCATGCGCAGCCCGAGGCGCACCGCGCCGCCGCCGGCGCAGCGCAACCCGTCGCCGAGGTAGGGCGCCGGCAGCGCGTTGTGCGCGGCGAACAGAACCGCCGGCTGCGCGGGAACGAGCTGCGTCGCGGCGAAGACGAGGTCGTCGCCGGTCACGCTGACCGTGCCGATCAAGGCCACGCGCGCGCCCTGGCCGGTCGAGTTGGCGCAGCCCTCGCCCGCGGCGCCGTTGTTGCCGCACGGGCACGGCGTCACGCTGCCGTCGCCCGCGCAGTAGTACGCGCCGCCGCCGGGCGCGACCGTCGCGCCGGGGTTGGCGTGCAGGAAGGCGACGTCGGCGGGCGTCAGCGTGCCCTGGTAGACCTGCACGTCGTCGAGCGCGCCGTCCCAGAACTCGATGTTCCCGCTCCACGAGCCGAGCAGCCAGTTGCCCGCGTTCACGTTGGCCTGCTGACTGCCGGTCACCTGTCCGACGGCGACGCCGTCGATGTAGTAGGTCACGTCGAAGGCCGCGTCGAACACGAACGCGACGTGGAACCACTGTCCGATGGGGTAGGAGGAAGGCAGCGGCAGGTCGTAGTCGAGCACGCCCACGGTGGTGAAGCGCAAGCCGTTGGGGTTGATGCCGCAGCTCCAGCCCGCGGACTGGCCGCCGAAGATGCGCCGCGGCGTCGGCCCGGCCCAGCCGCTGTCGGCGCGCACCCACGCGGCGACGCTGAGGTCCGAGCGCAGGTCGGAGAGCGGCGCGTACCCCGCGAACGTCGCGAAGCAGTTGCCCGCCGCGCTGAAGAGCGCCGCGTTGCCGCTCGACGCGCTCGCGCCCGGCTGTCCGAGCACGACGCCGCCCTGCGTCGTCGCGTCGTAACCGTTGGCCGAGAGGTCGTGCAGCGTCGGGCCGCTCGTCTCCGAGAAGTCCCAGTGCGCGACCAGGCTCTGCACCTGGCGCGCCTCGAGCGGCGCGGCGGCGAAGGCGGTGAACAGCGCGGCGACGAGGGTGGCGCGGAGGCTCATGGCGACGTCGTGCGCCGGCGAGCTCCCCACGAGGCCGGGCGGCGCGGCGGCACTGTAGCACCCGGGCCGCGATCGCGCCGCCGCCGCGTCAGCCGCCCCAGCGCGGCTCGATCATCTGCGCCTCCCAGGCCGCGACGGCGGCGCGCAGCTCGGCGACGACGTCCGGGCGCTCGCGCGCGAGGTCGTGGGCCTCGCCGACGTCCGCGGCGAGGTCGAACAGCGCGGGCGCCGCCGCGCGGTCGTTCCACACGAGCTTCCAGCGCCCGCGTCGCGCGCCGACGGGGCCCGCGCCGCCGTCGGTGCGCCAGTAGAACGTGCGCTCGCCGAGGTCCGCCGCGGCGCCGCGCAGGAGCGGCGTGAGGTCGACGCCGTCGAGCGCCGCAGCGGGCGGCGCGGGCGCGCCGGCGAGCGCGCAGAAGGTCGGCGCGAGGTCGAGCGTGATCGCGGGCGCGTCGATCACGCGACCGGCCGCGACGACGCCCGGCCAGCGCACCGCGCACGGCACGCGCACGCCGCCCTCCCAGACGGTGCCCTTGCGTCCGTGCAGCGGCGTGTTCTTCGCGCCGGTCTGCGTCTGCCCGCCGTTGTCGTTCGTGAACACGACCAGCGTGTCGTCGGCGATGCCCGCGCGCTCGAGCGCGTCGAGCACGACGCCGACGTTGTCGTCGAGCGCCTTCACGAGGCCCGCGTACTTGCGCCGGCGCTCGCCCGGGATGCGCGCGAGCTCGGGCGACGCGAGGTCGGCCTCACGCGGTTGCAGCGGGCCGTGCGGCGCGGTGAACGACACGAACAGGAAGAAGGGCTGCTCGTCGTGCGCGTGCTTCGCGACGAAGCGCGCTGCCGCGGCGCCGAGGCGATCGGTGACGTAGCCCGCTTCGGGCGTCGGTGCGCGGCCGTCGAGCAGCACGCGGTGCGGCGACGGCGCCGCGATGGGGTAGTAGCTGCGCGAGCCCTGCAGCAGCCCGTAGAACGCGTCGAAGCCGCGCTCGAGCGGGTGGTAGGCGTCGGGATAGCCGAGGTGCCACTTGCCGACGAGTCCGGTCGTGTAGCCCGCCGCGCGCAGGCGGTCGGCGAGCGTCGTCTCGTCGAGCGCGAGTCCGCCCTCCATGTAGCCGGGCGGGAGGTTGCGGCCGTGACCGAAGCGCTCCTGCCAGCGGCCGGTGAGCAGCCCCGCGCGCGACGGCGAGCAGACCGCGCCCGAGACGTAGAACGCGCTGAAGCGCGCGCCGTCGCGCGCGATCGAGTCGATGCGCGGCGTGAGGCTCGCGACGTCGGGCTCGTTCACGGGCTGGAAGCCGAAGTCCGCGTAGCCCGCGTCGTCGGCGAACAGCACGATCAGGTTGGGCCGGCGCGGCGGCGCGTCGGCCGCGGGGGCCGCCGCGCAGGCGGCGAGGAGCGGGGCGAGGAGCGGCAGCAGGCGGAGGAGGGCGCGGCGCATGCGGAGAGCCTACGCCGCACGCCCACGCGGCGCCGCCCCGCGCTACCTTGGGCGCGATGATCGCCGGCCTGCTCCTGTGCCTGTCCCTCGCGGCGCCCGCCGAGCGCACGCCCGCCGAGCTCCTTGGCGCGATCCGCGCCGCCGGCGCCGAGGTCGACCCGGCGCTGTTCGAGGAGCTGGGTGCGTTGCAGAGCGCGGAGGCGCTCGAAGCGCTCGAGCGCGCGCTCGACGGGCTGCCGAACAAGGACAAGGTCTGCACCGGCTACAAGGCGCTGCGTCACTTCGCCGGCGTCGACGGGCTCGAGGCGCGCGCGGTCGCGTACCTCGCCGACTGCGCGCGCGGGCGCGACCTGCAGCTCGCGCTGCACGCGGGCCTGCGCCTGGGCGACCTGGGCGCCGCCGCCGACGGCGCGCTCGTCGAGCTGGCGCTCGAGCTCGAGCGCCGCGATCAGCGCTCGCTCGCCCTCCTGCACCTCGTCGAGCACGGCATGCCGCTCGACGACAAGCAGCTCGACAAGCTCGCGCGCTCCAAGGACCCGGCGGTGGCCTACGAGGGCAAGCTCGCGCGCGCCCAGCGCGAGGTCGATCCCGCGGAGCGCGAGCGCGCGCTCACCGCGCTGGGGCGTTCGCGCGACGCCGTCGAACGCCTCGTCGCCGTCGAGCTGTGCGCGAGCGCGCCGGGGCCCGCGGCCTTCGGCGTGCTGGAGCGCGCGCTGGAGGACAAGGACCCGTGCGTCGCGCGCAAGGCCGTCGCGTCGCTCGAGCGCCTGCGCGCGAAGGAGGCCGTGGCCCTGCTCGTCGCGCGCCTGGCGAGCGCCGAGCGCGGCGAGCGCTACGGAGTCTCGCGCGCGCTGGTGCGGCTCACCGGCAAGGACCTCGGCACGGAGCCCGAGCGCTGGCAGCGCTGGTGGCGCGAGGAGGGTGCGACGGCCGCGCTGCCCGCCGCGGCGGCGACCGCGCCCGTCGACGACGCGCCGGGCGGTACGAGCACCTCGTTCTACGGCCTGCCGCTCTACGCCGAACGCCTCGTGTTCGCGATGGACACGAGCGACTCGATGAAGGTGCCCGCGAGCGCGGGCGGCGAGACGCGCATCGCGATCGCCAAGCGCGAAGTGGCGCGCGCGCTCGGCGCGCTGCCCGAGAGCGGCGCCTTCGACGTGGTGAACTTCGGCAAGGCGGCCTGGAGCTGGAAGGGCGAGCTCGTGCCCGCCAAGCCGCGCAACGTGCGCGAGGCGCAGAAGCACGTCGAGTACCTCGACCTCTCGTGGGGCACCGAGGTCTACGCCGCGCTCTTCGCGGCCTTCGCCGACCCGCGCGCCGACACGATCGTGCTGCTCACCGACGGCGACCCGCAGCTCAGCGTGATGATGGACCGCGTCGCGATGCGCCGCATCGTCCGGCAGTGGAACCGCACGCGGCACACGACCGTCGACTGCCTCTCGATCGGCACCGAGCGTCCCTGGCTGCGCAAGCTCGCCGAGGAGAGCGGCGGCCGCTACCGCACCGTCGACTGAGCCGACCCATGGACCCCGAAGTCGTCCTCGAGCGCCTCGCCGCCGCCCTCGCGCCCTTGTGCGAGGCCTACGGCTGCACGCGCCTGCCCGACCCCGGCGCCGGCCGCCCGCGCGCCGAGTTCCGCAGCCCGCGCAGCGCCCTGCGCCTGACCTGGCTACCGGCCGACTCGGCCTTCGTGCTCGAGGCCGACCGCCTGCCGAGCGAGCCCCTGCCCGGCCCGTGGATCGACCTCTGCCTGCAGCGCTACGACCCCGCGCACGGCGACGACGCCTGGGTGCGCGAGCTCGCGAGCGACTTCACCGAGGCCGCTCGCGAGCACTTGGGCGTGCGCGGCTAGCGCGTGACGCGCAGCACCGCGACGAAGGTGCCCTCGACGCCGGCCACGCTGGTGCGCGCGACGACCTGCCACTCGCCGGGCGTGAACACGGCGAAGTCGCCGACGTCCAGGCGCGCGGCCGTGGGGAGCTCGAGCGTGCCGGCGCGGCGCCGGCCCAGGCGCGATGCGCCGGGGGCCGTGCGCGTGCGGCCCGGCCCGAGCTCGCGCTGCCAGCTCACCGCACTCGCCACGAGCACGCGGCCGCCGGCGAGCGGTGTCGGGCGGCACCACAGCTCGAGGCCGCTTGCCGCGACGTCGAGGATGGAGTCGGGCCCCATCGCCGAGCTGCCGATCTCCACGTCGTGGTCCATCACGTACGCGCGATGCGCGCCGCCGCGCGCGGTGAGGTCGTCACCCGCACGCGCTGTGCCGAACACGCGACGCTCGAGTCGCGCTGCGAGCGCACTCGAATCGAGCGCCCGCGCGTCCGCGCCGTCGAGCACGCCGTAACGCAGCTCGAGGGCATACGTAGGCGCGAGCAGTCGTTCCAGCTCCGCGAGCCGTGCGGCCAGGCGCTCGGCGTTCGCGGCGTCGGGCGGCGCGGGCCAGGCCCAGGGGAGCGCGTCGCCGGCGTATTGCCCGGGCGTCGTCGTCCCCTCAGCGACCCAGGGGCCGTCTCG
Organism: Planctomycetota bacterium; assembly: GCA_020638875.1. Taxonomy (GTDB): domain Bacteria; phylum Planctomycetota; class UBA1135; order UBA1135; genus DUCM01. The sequence goes on along the minus strand of JACKHS010000012.1, from coordinate 34,008 downwards.
CCACGCCAGCGTGAGAGGCCATGCGACCTCATCGGGTTCTCGCTCGGTGAGCAGGAAGTCCGTCCAATACCAACAGCCCGATACCTGGACGCGTGGAAGGCCCCAGGGGTCGTAGCCGTGGGGGGGCAGCAGCGCGGCGCCGACCGGGATGTAGCTCGCGGCCCCGTCCCTGCCTGCCTGAGCGCGCACGCGCAGGAGCCATGGACCGCCGTCGGCATCGTCGAGTCCCACGAGCAGCGCACCGCCGTCGTCTAGCGTCGCCGAGGCTAGCCACTGCGTCGTTGCGACCTCCGGCAGCGACAGCACGAGCGGGGCGAAGGGTCGCAGCACCCACTCGCGCGGCGCGCGCGGCGTGCCGCTGCGGCCCCACGTGTGGACGTACCAGCCGCCTCTCGCCGCGGGGACGACCTCGGCGCCGAGCTCCGCGCCCGTGGTCAGCGCGCTGACCTGAGGGTCGGCGATGGCCTCGGGCAGCAGCCCCTCGACGTCGACGTCCTCGAGCCACGTCTCGACGCGTTGCGCCGCGAGCCGCGCGCGGCGGCCGGGGAGCGTCGTGGTCGTGAGGTGCCGCAGTGTCCGCGTCGTCGAGAGCAGCGCGTCGACCTCCGCCGGCGTGAGCCGCGCGGGGACGTCGTCGGGCAGTGCGTCCGACGCGAGCTGCCACGCATCGACCTCGATGGTGCGCAGCAACTCGGCTTCGAGGTAGCCGATGCGGCGCGCGACGTTCGCGTGCGCCTGCGCGCTCGCGCGTACGACCAGCCGGTCGCCGTGCACGAACGAGAGCTCGACGCCAGGCAGCGCCGCGACCTCGCTGAACAAGTCGTAGAGCACGTCGAGGGGTTCGGGCTCGAGCTCGGGCCAGTCGCAGTTGTCCACGTCGGCGCTCTGGAGCTGGTAGCCCTCGCGATCGAGCTGGGGCTCGTAGCACGTCGCGCGGCGCAGCGCGCCGAGCTCGTACGTGCGCAGCTCCGCTTGCGGTCGCGCGGAGGCGAGGGCGCCGACGAGCAGCAGGGCGAGGGAGGCGCGCAGCACGCGTTCAGCGGCGCTCGGCCTCGAGCGCGAAGCGGGCCACGGCGAAGAAGGTCTCGGGCGTGCTCGGCAGCGAGTGACTCGCCACGAGCGCCCACGCGCCCGGCTCCGGCTGCACGACGAGCGAGACATCCGCCCGCGTCGTGGCGGTCTCCTCGATCGCGCCGCGGCGTTGCGGCCGCAGCTTCTCCGGCTCGCCATAGTCGCGGGACTGCGGCTCCGGGCCGAAGACGACCTCGCGCGGCGTCCACGGACCGAGCAGGCGCTGGTACTCGAGCTCGACGATGCAGGCCAGCGCGCCGCTCGAGGTCAGCGCGGGCTGGCACCAGGCGGTCACGCCCTCGAAGCACGCGTCGACGATCGGGTCGGCGATGCTGGACGCCTGCGCGATCTCGACGTCGAAGTCCTTCAGGTACATGGCCTCCTCACCGCCGACGAGCGTCAGCGTGTCGCCGACGCAGCACGCGCCGCGCAGGCGACCGTCGAGGCGCTCGGCGAGCGCGTCGGCCGCGAGCCCGCTCGCGTCCGTGAGCGTGCCGTAGCGCACCTCGACCTCGACGTTGCGCGTGCGCGCGGCGCCGATCACGCGCACGCCTTCGCGCAGCCGCGCCGCCGCCTCCGCGCCGCCGACGACCCAGGCCTGGCCGAGCAGGGGCAGCGCGCCGAGCTCGCGCGCCTCCAGGCCCAGGCCCTGCGCGGCGATCACGATCGCGTCCGCGTCGTGGACCGTCCCCGGCGAGTCGAGCAGGTACAGCGGGTCGGCCTCCGCGGGGCCCGGCCAGCCTCCCGAGATTTGCGGGCCGAGCGTCCACGGCGGCTCGACGACGAGCGGCGCCGCGGTCAGCTCGCCCAGCGGCACCCAGCGCGCGTCGGGCGCCGGCGGGGTCACGCGCACGCGCACGAGGCACGCACCGCTCGCGTCCTCGCTCACGCCGAGCAGCAGGCCGCCGCCGTCCACGACGCGCGCCGAGCCGGCCCAGCGCGCGCACGTCGCGCGCGGCAGCTCGAGGATCATCGGCGAGTCGGGGTCGGGACGCACCTCGCGCACCTCGAGCAGCTCCGCGTTGCGACCCCACGCGCGCAGCAGGTAGCCGCCGCCGGCGAGGTCGTTCACCACGGCGCCCAAGCGCAGGCCCTCGCGCGCGACGCTCACCTCCGGGTCGGCCACCTCCGCGAACGTGGCCACCTCGACGTCGTAGTCGTACAGCAGGGCCCGCCAGGCGCCGGCCTCGAGCGCCGCCGCGTGGCCGAGCGGGACGCGCGCGCGCGCGGTCCGCGCCGGCGCGTGCGCGGCGAGCAGCGCGTCGACCTCGGCCGGCGCGAGCACGCTGCGCGGCGCCGCCGTCAACGCGGCGCGCGGCAGCACCCAGGCCTCGAGCTCGACCTGGCGCAGCGCGCGCGTCTCGAGGCCCACCAGCACGTCCGCCGCGAGCGCCTGCACCGCCGCGGGCGCGACCACGCGCATGAGGCCGCTGTCGGTGTCGAGGTCGCACGACTCCGCCATCGTCCAGGACTCGCCGAGCGCGTCGATCAGGAAGCCCTCGAGGACGTAGGACTGGAGCGCTCCCTCGCCGATCGCGCGTGGCTCCAGCGGCACCGGCAGGCCGCCGAGCTCGATCTCCTCGAGCGGCAGGCAGTCGAGCATCGAGCGCCAGTCGACCGGCGGCCCCTGCCAGCGCTCGGCGAGGAGGAGCGGCCGCAGGTCGTACACGCGGAGCTCGGCGGCCTCCTGGGCCGCGGCGCCGCCGCACGCGAGGCACACGGCCAGCGCGATCGAGCGAGTCCTCATGGGGTACCTCCCGGAGCTGCGGCGCGGGTGGGGAGCGCCGACCGACGACGACCCTAGTCGGCCGCACCCCATCCGGCTACCGGGCCGTCCGTGATACCTTCTCGCGCCATGATCGAACCGCCCGCCGTCGTCGAGTCCACCGCGCAGACCTGCGCCGCCATCCACCTCTGCATCCCGCGCCAGTCGATGCCCGAGGTCATGGGGCCGGCCATCGGGGAGCTGCTGCAGACGCTCGCGGCGCAAGGCCTCGCGCCGGCCGGGCCGATCCTGTGCCACCACCACCGCCTCGACCCGGCGGAGTTCGACTTCGACCTGTGCGTGCCCGTCGCCGGCGCCGTCGCGGCGACCGGCCGCGTGCGCGCGCACGAGCTGCCCGCGGCGCGCGTCGTGCGCACGGTGATGCACGGCGACTACGCGCTCTTGCCGCACGCGTGGGGCGAGCTGATGAAGTGGATCGGCGCGCAGGAGCTCGCGGTGCGCGACGAGCTGTGGGAGCGCTACCTCGTCGGGCCCGAGTCGAGCGAGCGGCCGGCCGACTGGCGCACCGAGCTCAACCGCGTGCTCGCGGACTGAGGCGCCCCGAACGCAGCGAGGGGCCGCCGCGGCTGCGACGACCCCTCGCGGGTGGTGCGCTCGGCGCGGCGCTCAGCCCTGCGCCTTCACCGCCTTGATGGCCTCGGTCAGCGCGGGCACGACCTCGAGCGCGTCGCCGACGATGCCGTAGTCGGCCAGCTTGAAGATCGGCGCGTCGGCGTCCTTGTTGATCGCGACGATCGTGCCCGAGGTCTTCATGCCGGCGACGTGCTGGATGGCGCCGGAGATGCCGACGGCGATGTAGAGGTTCGGCGAGACGACCTTGCCGGTCTGGCCGACCTGCTCGGAGTGCGGGCGCCAGCCGGCGTCGACGACGGCGCGCGAGGCGCCGACGGCGGCGTTGCCGAAGGCGGCGGCGAGCTCGTCGAGGATCGCGAAGGTCTCGGGGTCCTTCAGGCCGCGGCCGCCGGAGACGACGACGGGGGCTTCGGCCACGTCGAGCTTGCCGCTCTCCTTGGCGGCGAGGCCGGTGACCTTGACCTTGCCGTCGGTCGAGGCGGGGCGCTCGCTGACCTCGGCCGCGCCGCCGGTCTCGTTCACGGGGAAGGAGTTCACGCGCGTCGTCGCGCAGAACACCGGGCCGTCGGAGGTGCAGTGCGCGATGGCCTTGCCGGCCAGCCACGGGCGCGTGGCGTGCAGCGCGCCGCCCTCGTTCGAGAGCGCGGTGCAGTCGCTGAAGAGCACGGAGTCGAGGTGCGCGGCGACGCGCGGGGCGAGGTCCTTGCCGCGGCTCGTCGCGGCGGCGAGGAAGGCGGTCGCGCCGAGGTCCTGGGCGACCGCGGCGATGTCCTTCGCCACGGCGTCGGGGCTGAAGGCGTCGCCGCCCGCGAGGACGACGGCCTTGGCGGCGCCGTGCGCGCCGGCGCGCGCCGCGGCGTCGGCCGAGCCGGGCCCGCAGAGGACGGCGACGACGTCGCCGCCGAGGGAGGCGGCGGCGCCCAGGCACTCGAGCGCCGCGCGGCGGCAGGTTCCGTCGTTGTGCTCGACGAAGACGAGGGTGGTGGTCATGGCGTGGCTCCGGGGGCTAGAGGACCTTGGCTTCGTTGCGCAGGGCGTCGATCAGGGCGGGCACGGCGTCGGCGCCCTGGCCGACGATGCGGCCCTCGGCGCGCGCGGCGGGCAGCTCGAGGCGGGCCACCTGCGCCTGGTTGGGGACGTCCTCGAAGGCCACTTCCTCGAGCGGCTTCTTCTTGGCGGCCATGATGCCCTTGAGGCCGGCGTAGCGCGGCTCGTTGAGGCCCTTGTCGCAGGTGAGGACGGCCGGCAGCGAGAAGGCGACGGTCTCGACGCCGCTCTCGGTCTCGCGCTTGGCCGTGCCGCCGTCGGCGCCGAGCTCGAGCTCGACCACGTCGGTCACGCACGCCCAGCCGAGGTACGTCGCGGTCATCGGGCCGACCGCGCCGTTGTCGCGGTCGGTGGCGACCTTGCCGAAGAAGGCCACCTCGGCGCCCATCGCCGCGAGCTGCGCGGCGAGCACCTTGGCGGTGGCGCGCGCGTCGCGGCCCGTCCACGTCGCGTCGGTCAGGATCACGCCGCCGTCCGCGCCCTTGGCGATGCACTCGCGCACCTCCTTCGAGGCCTCGGTCGGGCCGACCGTCAGCACCGTCACGTCGCCGCCCAGCGCCTCCTTGGTCCGGATGGCCTGCTCGACGGCGATCTCGTCGTAGAAGGAGGTCATGTACTGGAAGCCGGCGGCGTCCAGGCCCTTGCCGTCGGGCGTGATCTTGGCTTGGGCGTCCGTGGTCGGGACGCGCTTGATGCAGGCGACGATCTTCATGGATGCGTGGTGTGGGGGGGCCGGGGCTCGGGCGGAGGCCGGCCGGGGCGGCGGCGGAGCGGCGGGGCGGGGGAGGCTCTGGCCGGGAATTCGGGCGACGAGCCTACCGGGGGCCCCCCAGACGGACAATGGGCCGAGGTGCGTCCCGGGGCCTGCCGGGCTTCCGCGCGCGGCGCCTCCACCGCAGCCGGGCCGTCCGCTCAGGCCTCGAAGAGGCCCTGCTCCTCGGCGCTGGTGACCTTGCCGACCGGCGCGTCGAAGTTCTCGCCCAGGTACACGCGCCGCACCTCGGGGTCGGAGATGAGCACGTCCGCGGTGCCCTCCTTCAGGATGGTGCCTTGGTGGATGATGTAGGCGCGGTCGGTGCTCTGCAGCGTCTCGCGGACGTTGTGGTCGGTGATCAGGATGCCGATGTCGTGCTCGCGCAGGCGGTGCACCAGGCCCTGGATCTCCTGGACGTTGATCGGGTCGACGCCGGCGAAGGGCTCGTCGAGCAGCAGCACGGCCGGGCGCGTGGCGAGGGCGCGGGCGAGCTCGAGGCGCCGGCGCTCGCCGCCGGAGAGCGTGTCGGCGCGGTTCTGCGCCAGGTGGCCGAGCTCGAGGTCCTCGAGCAGGCGCTTGGCCTCGGCCTTCCGCTCCGCGCGCGACAGCGGCAGGGTCTCGAGCACCGCGATCAGGTTCGCCTCGCAGGTCAGGCGCCGGAAGACGCTGGCGTCCTGGGGCAGGTAGCCCATGCCGAGGCGCGCGCGGCGGTACATGGGCAGGTGCGCGCAGTCGTGGCCGCGCAGCTCGACCCGGCCCTCGTCGGGGCGCACCAGGCCCACGACCATGCGGAAGCTGGTGCTCTTGCCGGCGCCGTTGGGGCCCAGCAGGCCCACGATCTCGCCCGCGTGGACCTCGAAGTGGACGTGGTCGACCACCCGGCGGCCCTTGTAGGCCTTCACGAGGTCGCTGACCTTCAGCAGGAGGTCGCCGCGGCGCAGCGGGGGGGCGTCGGGGTGCGGCATGGGGCGCGGATTCTACCGGCGCGCGGGGCGCGCTCTAAGCTCGAAGCGGGCCGTGACTTCCGGCGTCGCGGGCGCGCGAGGGCGGGGATCGAGGGAGGCTGCGGCGCGCGGCCGCGCGCGCTCCATCGCAGGCGTGCGAGGAACGGGACGATGGCGCCTGGCAAGCGCGCGGCGCGCGTTTTCTCGTGTGGATAACCTGGGGAGAGAATGGCTGTGCCCGAAGGCCGGAGCCGCCCCGGCAAATGAGCCTGCTGGCGTGAGTTACGACCAGGGCAACTCGCGGCGCATTCTCGGCCGCGCGTAAGTGCTTGTCCGGCGGGCTCTTGTCGAGCGAAGTCGCATTCCGCGTGCGCGTGCCGGTGCCGGTCCTGGGAGGCAGGAAACGCGAGGCTCGCGCTTGACAGGAAATTCAAACGCGCGCGCGGCGCGTGTGGAAAGTCACCGCGCCGCGCGTCGCGCCACCGAACGGGCGCGCCAAGTCCTTCTGTGAAGGGAGCTTGTGTGAAGCGTGCAGGCCGCGTGGGTCAGTGCACCCACTTCAGGCGCCACAGGCGGAAGCTCGGCTTCAACGGCCAGAAGACGACCACGGCGCGGCCCGTGATGAGCTCGCGCGAGACGAAGGACACGGGCTCGGGCGTCAGGCGCTCCGCGTCGGCGAGCGGCCAGTGGTGCAGCTCGCCCCACTCGTCGCGGAACCACTGCACCGGGCCGCCCGGCTCGCCGGTCACCACGCGCGGGTTGTTGTTCTGCGCGCGCAGGTTGCCGCGGTAGACCGTGCCGCCCTCGCCGCGCGGGTAGCGGATGCACTCGAGCATCCACTCGCGCGCGTCGGACGAGTCCTGCGTGTTGTCGCCGAGCATCAAGTAGTGCTCGGCGGGGATGTCCCACTCGTAGCGCTTGACCGTGTCGGACAGGTAGTAGATGTCGCGGCTCACGGCCAGGTCCTCGAGGTCGACGCCCTCGCCCTCGACGTGCACGAACACGCACGAGGTCTGGTCGCTGGCGGGCGGGATCTCGAGCTGGAGCACGATCTCGCCGTCGAGCTCGAGCTGCAGCAGGTCGTCCATGTTCTGCACGGCGACCGCGACGCCGTCGCCGGCCGGCAGGTGCCAGGGCGACGCGCCACGCACGGAGCGGCCTTCGCCGAGCGGCGACTGATCACTCGCCACCGCCTCGCCGGCGTCGACGGCGTAGGTCGCGTCCTCGGGCGCGGCGGGGCCGGGCAGCTCGAAGCGGTAGCGGCGCGAGCCCTCGCGCAGCTCGAGCGTGACGCGTTCGCAGCCGGAGCGCGCGGTGAGCTCGCCCTCGACGCGCAGGTCGCCGACCGGGTGGCGCGACGAGAGCGCGTTGGTGCGGATGGCCTTGCGCACCGTGAGCGGGTAGCCGTCGCGGTAGTCGTCCATCACCGAGCCGCTCGGCGGGTAACGCAGCGAGCCGTCGCCGCGCGCCTCGATGGTGTCGTCGCCGACGCTCCACTCGCTCGCGCCGCCGAGCGCCTTCCAGCCGGGCAGGCCGTCGCGGCCGGCGTAGAGCTGCTTCCAGACCTCCTGCTGCACGGAGCGCGGACGGCGCAGGATCGTCCAGTCGCTCGCCGCGTCCGGGCGGTGCCACAGGTCGCCGTTCTCGATCTTGAACTGCTCGGGACCGACGCCGACGCAGCGCTTGATGAAGTTCTTCGAGAGGTCCAGCGGGTACTTGAAGACCGTGACCTCCCAGCGCTCGGGGTCGCGGACGTGGTACGAGAACTTGTCGACGAGGATGCGGTCCTTGATGGCCGTCTCGTCGTTGCCCATCAGCGTGGGCTGCATGGACCCGGTCGGGATCTTGTAGGCCTCGACGATGAAGTACTTCAGCATCACGGCCATCACGATGGCCATCGTGATGGCCTCGATGTTGTCGCGCCACGGGTGACGCGGCGCGTCCTTGTCCTTCTTCTTGGCCATGCTGCCGGGGCGGGGGGGTTACTTCTCGTCTCCGCCGAGCACGGAGAGGAAGGCCTTCTGCGGGATGTCCACGTTGCCGATCTGGCGCATGCGCCGCTTGCCGGCCTTCTGCTTCTCGAGCAGCTTGCGCTTGCGCGTGATGTCGCCGCCGTAGCACTTGGCGGTGACGTCCTTGCGCAGCGCGGCGATGTTCTCGCGGGCGATGATCTTGCTGCCCACGGCGGCCTGCAGGCGCACCTCGAACAGGTGGCGCGGGATCTCCTTGCGCAGCTTCTTCAGGATCGCGCGGCCGCGCGACTGCGCCTGGCTGTCGTGGCAGATGCTGGACAGCGCGTCGACCTCGTTGCCGTTCACGAGCAGCCGCAGCTTGACGAGCTTGTCGGGGTTGTACTTCGTGACCTCGTAGTTGAGCGTCCCGAAGCCGCGCGTGGCCGACTTCAGCTTGTCGTAGAAGTCGTAGATGATCTCGGCGAGCGGGATGTCGTACACGAGCTGCACGCGCGTGGGGGAGACGTGCTCCTGCCGCACGAACACGCCGCGGTGGTCGACCGAGATCTGCATCAGCGGGCCGATGTACTCGGTCGGCACCATCATGCTGACGCGCGCGATCGGCTCCATGAGCTGCTCGTACTTGTCCGGGTCGGGCAGTTGGCCCGGCGAGCGGATGTCCTTCTCGGAGCCGTCGGCCAGCTTGATCCGGTACGTCACCGACGGCGCCGTCTGGATCATGTCGAGGTCGAACTCGCGCTCCAGGCGCTGCTCGATGATCTCCATGTGCAGCAGGCCGAGGAAGCCGCAGCGGAAGCCGAAGCCCAGCGCGTCCGACGTCTCGGGGAAGAACGACAGCGAGGAGTCCGACAGCGCGAGGTTCTCGAGCGCGTCGCGCAGGTGCTCGAAGTCGCCCGGGTTGGTGGGGTAGAAGTCCGCGTAGACCATGCGCTTGGGCTCTTCGTAGCCCTCCAGCATCTCCACCTCGGGACCCTTCGCGTGGGTCAAGGTGTCGCCGACGCGTACGTCTCCCAGCATCTTGATGTTGGAGACCAGGTAGCCCACCTCGCCCGCGGCGAGCTCGTCGCACTTGGTCATCTTGGGCTGGAAGCGCCCGATCTCGATGGCCTCGTACTGCTTGCCCGAGCTCATCATCTTCACGAGCTCGCGGCGCTTGAGCGTGCCGTTGAACACCCGCAGGTAGACGATCACGCCGCGGTACTCGTCGAAGACCGCGTCGAAGATCAGCGCCTGCAGCGGCGCGCTCGGGTCGCCGGTCGGCGGCGGCACGTCATCGACGATGCGGTCGAGCACGGCGCCCACGCCGACGCCCGTCTTGGCCGAGATGCGCAGCGCGTCGGTCGCCTCGATCGCGAGCGTGTTCTCGATCTCCTCGGCGACCTCGTCGGGGCGCGCGTGCGCCAGGTCGACCTTGTTGAGCACCGGGATGATCTCGAGGTCCTGCTCGAGCGCGAGGTAGGCGTTCGCCACCGTCTGCGCCTCGACGCCCTGCGACGCGTCCACGAGCAGCAGCGCGCCCTCGCAGGCCTGCAGGCTCTTCTCGACCTCGTAGTTGAAGTCGACGTGGCCGGGCGTGTCGATCAGGTTGAGCTGGTAGCGCTCTCCGGCCTTCTGGTGGTAGATCGTGACCGCGTGCGCCTTGATGGTGATGCCGCGCTCGCGCTCCAGCTCCATGTCGTCCAGGAGCTGGTCGCGCATGTCGCGCTTCTCCACGGAGCCGGTGGCCTCGAGCATGCGGTCGGCCAGCGTCGACTTGCCGTGGTCGATGTGCGCGATGATCGAGAAGTTGCGGATGTGCTTGGGATCCACGGGGTGAGGTCAGGCAGCGCCTGAGAACAGGTCCTGGAGGCGTCGCGCGAGCTCGCGCAGGGCGCGGCCGCGGTGGCTGACGGCGGCCTTCTCCTGCGGCGAGAGCTCGGCGAAGCCGCGGCCCGTGGCGTCGTGCCCGGGCTCGGTGAACAGGAACAGAGGGTCGTAGCCGAAGTCGCCGTCGCCGCGCGGTGCGTGCAGGATGCGCCCGCGCGCGGTGCCTTCGAGCTGTGCAGCGAGCGTACCGTCCGGCCGCGCCAGCGCGAGGGCGCAGACGAAGCGCGCGCCGCGCTCGCCGTCCGCGCGCCCCGCCAGGCGCTCGAGCAGGAGCGCGTTGTTGGCCGCGTCGTCGCCGTGCGCGCCCGCGAAGCGCGCCGACCGCACGCCGGGCGCGCCGTCCAGCGCATCGACCTCGAGGCCCGAGTCGTCCGCGAGCGCCCAGCGCCCGCTGTGCAGCGCCGCCGCGCGCGCCTTCTTCGCCGCGTTGCCGGCGAAGGTCGGCTGGTCCTCGTCGACCTCGGGCAGCCCGCCCACGTCGGCCGGCGTCAACAGCTGCACGCCCTGGGGCGCGAGCAGGGCGGCGAGCTCCCGGAGCTTCTTCGGGTTGCCGCTGGAGAGCAGGAGCTCCACGGCCGGCTACCCCGCGAGCGCCGCTTTCTGGGCCGCGAAGATGCGCCGGATGGCCTCCTCGCCGACCACCAGCATCTCGTCCAGCGCGGCGCGCGAGAACGGCGCGCCCTCGGCCGAACCTTGCACCTCGATGAACTCGCCCTCGCCGGTCATGACGAGGTTGAAGTCCACCTCGGCGTTGCTGTCCTCCTGGTAGTCGAGGTCGCACACCACGCCGCTCTCGACGCGGCCGACCGAGACCGCCGCGACCTGGCTCACGAGCGGCCACGCGCGCAGCACGCGGCGGCGGTCCATGTCCGCGAGCAGGTCGCTGAGCGCGACCCAGGCGCCGCTGATCGCCGTCGTGCGCGTGCCGCCGTCGGCCTGCACCACGTCGCAGTCGATCCAGATCGTGCGCTCGCCGGTCTGCTTGAAGTCCATCACGGCGCGCAGCGAGCGACCGACCAGTCGCTGGATCTCGACCGAGCGCCCGTCGACGCGGCCGGCGCGGTCGCGCACCTTGCGCGTGTGCGTGGAGCTCGGGAGCATCGAGTACTCCGCCGTCAGCCAGCCGCGGCCCTTGCCCTGCAGGAAGCTGGGCACGCCGTCGGTGACCATGGCCGTGCACAGGACCCGCGTCTCGCCGAAGCAGGCGAGCACGGAGCCGGGGGCGTTGCGGGTGAAGCCGCGGTGGAACGCGATCGGGCGCATCTCACCGGGTTGGCGGCCGTCGTGGCGGGTCATGGGGAGCCTCGAAAAGGGCGAGCAGTATAGGTGAGGGGAGCCGCGCCGCGGGACCCCGGGGGCGGGATTCGCCGGCGGCGCGCGTCAGGACTCGCGGACCTGGACCGCCGTGATGAACTCCAGCGGCAGGAAGCGCCGCCCCGCCGGGCCGCCGTCGAGCTCGAGGCCCTCGCTGAGCGAGAGGCCCAGCACGCGCCCCGCGTGGACCTCGCCGCCTGAGGTGACGACGACGTCGCGCCCGCGCAGGCCGCTGGCGGTGAGGTAGTCCTCGGCCAGCTCGCGGCAGCGCGCGCGCACCAGCCCGAGCCGCTCGCCCAGCCGCGTCAGCAGCGCGTCCGCGGCCGCGCCCAGCCCGACGTCGAGGCCGAGCAGCGCCAGGCTCGTCACCGGCCGCTCGGCCACGAGCTCGGGCGGGAAGTAGCGCTGACGCACGTTGAGGCCGACGCCGAGGACGTAGTGCGGCCGCCCCGGGTCGAGCCCGCGGCTCTCGGTCAGCACGCCGCTGAGCTTGGCGCCGCCCACGACCACGTCGTTGGGCCAGTCGAGCTGCGGGGCGCGCTCGCCGAACGGCTCGAGCCCGAGGTCGCACAGGGCCTCGATCAACGCGAGCGCCGTGGCCAGGGTCAGCGCGGCCGGCCGGTAGGGCGGCGGGTCGGGCAGGAGCACCACCGAGGCGTACAGGCCCTCGTCCGGCGCGCTGTGCCACGCGCGGCCCTGGCGCCCGCGCCCGCGCGTCTGGCCGCGCGCGAGGTGCACGTCGCCGTGGCGCGCCTCGCCGGCCGCGAGCGCGGCGAACGCGCGCTCGGAGGTCGAGTCGACGACGCCGTGGTGGATGCGGCGGAACTCCATGGCGCGCAGGGTAGCTCGGCGCTGCGCCCGTCGGAACGGCGACGCGGCGCCCGTCGCCGCGCGCCGGCCCGCTCTCCCCAGGACCGCGCACGCCGGGCTTCGCCGCTCTCGCGGCGCGTGGCGGCACGTCGCGGCTCCCGGCTCCCGGCTCCCTCGACGACCCGCTCCGGGTCGCCCGCGTCGCCGGGAGCCGCCCAGCACCGCCGGGAACCGGGTCGCCGTGCCCGGTGCACGCCTTCAGGAATCGACCGCGCTAGGATGCGACCGCACGGCCCGGCCCCGTACCCCCCGTCGACACGATGAACCTCCCTGACCTGCCCCTCCTCGCCCTCCCGCTGCTCGCCGCCTGCGCGGCCACCGGCGGCGCCGCGCCGCACCCCGAGGCGCCCAGCGCGCTCACCCTGGCCCAGTTCGAGGGGCTCAAGGGCCTCGCCGGCGACTGGTACGCCGCCGACGAGGACGGCCGCCCGACCGGGGACCTGGTGCTCTCCTACCGCGTGATCTCCAACGGCAGCACGCTCGTCGAGCGCGACTTCCCCGGTCAGCCGCACGAGATGGTCACGGCCTACTCGCTCGACGGCGGCGAGCTGGTGCTCACGCACTACTGTGCGCTGGGGAACGCGCCGCACATGCGCGCGGTGCCCGAGGGGGACGCCAGCGAGGTGCACTTCGAGTGCGTGCGCCTCGGCAACGCGGCCAGCCACGACGACCTGCACATGCACGACGCGGTCTTCCACCTCGGCGAGCCTGGGCACCTGCGCAGCACCTGGACCCTGTGGGTCGACGGCGAACTCGGTCAGGCCGAGGACTTCGTCCTGGTGCGCGGCTGAGCGCGCGGTGCGCTGGGACCCGGACCCGGGCCGCGTTTTGTAAAGTTCCCCGGCGGTCTGGAGTTTTCCTAGGGTAAACGACCCAGTTCGCGGGCAACGGCCACTAATCCCTCCGGTGTGGCACCTCGTCTCGCAGCGAGGTGCCGACTCGCCTCGGACGGATGGATCGAGGCGGCGCGCACCACCCTGGGGGCTGCGGCGCCGAGGAGAGACTCCCCGATTGGGATGAGAAGAGGCGGGCGACGCTCTCGAGCGTCGCCCGCCTTGTTTCGTGCGCGTCCGGCCGCGCTGGCGCCGATCCGTAGGAAGTCGGATCTACATGAGCAGGGTGCCCTGCTTCTGCCCGAGCAGGCCCTTCAGGCGGCCCATCACGTTGGAGTGGATCTGGCAGACGCGGCTCTCCGTGAGCGCGAGCATCTCGCCGATCTCCCGCATGGTGTGACCCACCTGATAGTACTGCTCGATGATGAAGCGCTCCTTGTGGGTCAGCGAGCGCGTGATGAAGTGCAGCAGGTCGGCGCGGTTGAGCTCGTGGAAGGGATCGACCGAGTCGTGGTCCTCGAGCACGTCGACCTTCTCGGTGCCGTTGTCGTCGTCGTGGTCCTCCCACTTCTCCGACAGCGAGAACATGGCCTTCGCGTTCGCCTCGCGCATCTCGCGCGAGAGCTCGGCGTGGTCCATCTCGAGGCTCTCGGCCAGCTCCGCGTGGGTGGGCTCGCGGCCGTAGAGGCCGGTCAGGCGCTGCAGCGCCTTCTCGATGCGGCCAGCCTTCAGGCGCACGAGGCGCGGCACCCAGTCCTGCGAGCGCAACTGGTCGAGGATCGAGCCCCGGATGCGCGTCGAGCAGTACGTCTTGAACTTGATCCCGCGCGCCGGGTCGAAGCCGCGGATGGCGTCCATCAGGCCGAACAGGCCGGCGCTGATGAGGTCGTCGAGCTCGATCGACTTGGGCAGCGTCTGCAGCAGGCGCTCGGCGATGTAGCGCACCAGCGGCAGGTGGCGCTCCATCAGCTCGTTGCGCAGCGCCTCGACCATCGCCTCGCCGTCGGCGCCGCGCTTGCGGGCGGACTGGTAGGCGGTCCAGAGCTCCTCCGTCGGCGTGTCGGCCTGGATCTCCTCGGGCGTCGCGAGCACCGGCGCGGCCTTCTTGCGGCCGCTCTTGGCCTTGGGCTTGGACTCGGCTCCCTGGGCCTTCGTGCTCGTCTGGAACTTCTTGGTGCTCATGGAGGCGGCGCCGCGGCGAGGATCAGTAGGTCAGCAGCGAGTGGATCGGCACGTCGCCCAGCTTCGCGCGGCCAGGCAGGAAGCCCAGCTCGATCACGAAGGCGCAGGCCACCGGTGTGGCGCCGATGCGGCGCACGAGCGTGAGCGCGGCGGCCATCGTGCCGCCGGTCGCCAGCAGGTCGTCCACCATCAGGAAGCGCGGGCCCTGCGAGGCCGCGTCGACGTGGATCTCGATCGTGTCGGAGCCGTACTCGAGCTGGTAGGACTCGGACTCCGTCTTCCAGGGGAGCTTGCCGGGCTTGCGGATCGGCACGAAGCCCTTGCCCAGCTTGCAGGCCAGCGCGGTGCCGAAGATGAAGCCGCGCGACTCGATGCCGCAGACCGTGTCGTAGCTCGCGGGGTCGACCGCGGCCGCGAGGCCCTCGATCGCCTGGGCCAGCCCCTCGGGGCTCTGGAGCAGCGGCGTGATGTCCTTGAACAGGATCCCTTCCTTCGGGAAGTCGGGGACATCACGGATGAAGCGTTCGACCACGGGCAGTCTCCTGGGGGGGCGGACGGGCGCGCAACCGGCTCGACGAGGGCTCCTGGAGCAGGAGGCCAAGCGCGCGTCGTCGTTACAGATCGGTGGGCGGCCCGAGGGCCTTGAGCCAAAACTACAAAGACGTGGGGGCCGCTACATCTCCTCGGGGGCGGCGACTCCGAGCAGCCCCAGCGCCCTCCCAATGGTGAGACGCGCGGCCTCGACCAGCGCGAGGCGCGCCGCGGTGACGCCCGGCTCCTGGCCGAGCACGCGGTGGTTCGTGTACCAGCCGTTGACCTCGCGGCACAGCCCGAGGACCCAGGAGGTGACCTCCGACGGCTCGGCGTGCTCGCCGGCCGAGCGCAGCACGTCGGGGAAGCGGCCCAGGGCCAGCAGCACGCCGTCGGCGCCCTCGAGCGCCGTCCAGTCGGGCGCGCCCGCCCCTTCGCCGGCCTCGCGCGCCTTGCGGCCGATCGAGGCCAGGCGCGCGTGCGTGTACTGCGCGTACGGGCCGGTGTCGCCCTCGAAGCTGACCACCTCGCTCCACACGAACTCGATGTCCTTGATGCGCTCGCGCTTGAGGTCGTTGAAGACCACCGCGCCCACGCCCACCTGCTCGGCGATCGCCTCGGCGTTCGCGAGCTCGGGGTTCTTCTCGCGGATGATCTTCAGCGCCTCGTCGCGCGCGGTGTCGAGCACGTCCTCGAGGAACACGACGCGGCCCTTGCGCGAGCTCATCTTGCCCTCGGGCAGGCGCATCATGCCGAAGGCGACGTGCTCGACGCGCGGCTCCCACGCGAGGCCCATGCGCGCGAGCACGGCCTTGAGCTGGCGGAAGTGCAGCTTCTGGTCGGAGCCGACGACGTACAGGCAGCGCTCGAACTCGAACTGCTCCCAGCGGTGGAAGACCGCCGCGAGGTCGCGCGTCGCGTAGAGCGTCGTGCCGTCGGACTTGCGCAGCAGGCAAGGCGGCATGTCCTCACCGAGGTCGACGATCTCCGCGCCCTCGCTCATCTCGGTCACGCCGGCGGCCTCGATGCGCTCGATCGTCGGGCCGAGGTAGGGCTCGTAGTAGGCCTCGCCGCGGATCTGGTCGAACCCGACGTGCAGGCGGTCGTAGATCTTCTGGAACTCGGCCAGCGTCAGCTCGGTCAGCCGGCGCCACGACTCGCGCACGTGGCCCTCCTCGCCGCGCTCGAGCTCCTGGAAGTTCCGGGCGGCCTGCTCCTCGAGGGTCGGGTCCTGCTCGGCCTCGTCGTGGAAGCGCACGTAGAGCTCGAGCAGCGCGCGCACCGTGTCGCCCTCGACGTCGACCGTGTCGCCCCAGCGGTCGACCGCGGCGACGAGCTTGCCGAACTGGATGCCCCAGTCGCCGATGTGGTTGATGCCGACGGTGCGGTAGCCCTGCGCGTCGAGGATGCGCTGGATCGCCGCGCCGATCACCGTCGAGCGCAGGTGACCGACCGACATCGGCTTGCCGATGTTGGGGGAGGACAGGTCGATCACGACCGTCTTGCCCGCGCCCAGCGCGCTCGCGCCGTAGTCGGCGCCCTGGCGCAGCACGTCGCCGACGATCGTGCTCCCCAGCAGCGCGCGCTCGATCCTGAAGTTGACGTAGGGGCCCGTGGCGACGGCCTCGATGCCTTCGAGCTCGGCGCTGAGCTTCGCGGCCAGCTCGGCGGCGATCTTGGGCGGCGCCTGCTTCAGCGCCTTCGCCAGCACGAAGCACGGGAAGGCGAGGTCGCCCATCGAGGCGTCGCGCGGCGACTCGATCTTGAGCTCCTCGGCGGCCAGCCCCGTGTGCCGCGCCAGCGCGGCCCGGATGGAGTCGGTGAACTGCTGCATGGGGCCGCCAGGATAGTGCGCGCCCGCACGACCTCCGCGCGGGCGCGGCGGAATTCCCGCGGCGCGGCGGCGTGCGGGCGGCGCGCCTCAGCGCAGGACGGTGGGACCCGTCGACACGTCGGGGGGACGCACCGGACGATGGCGGCGCCAGTGCTCGCGCTCGGCGAGCTCGCGCGCGAGGTGGAGCAGCACGCCGAACGCGAAGTAGAGCGCGAGCCCGAGGACCAGCCGGTCGAACGCGGTCAGCCAATGCGCGGCTGGGAAGCCGCCCGGCGAGATGTAGGCCAGCGCGAGGTCCATCAGCTCGGCGTTGCCGGCCGCGGTCGGAAGCGGCGGTAGCGGGCGGCGTCCCGACGCTCGTTCGCGAAGTGGAGCAGGGCGCCCAGCGCGTAGTAGGCCGCCAACCCGAGCACGAGGCCGTGCGGGAAGGGGTCCGAGCACCGAGTCACGACTCTGGGGGGGATGTACGCCAGCATGGGGAACGTCGCGCGCGCGAGCGCGACGCACACGAGCCTACGCGACGCCGCGCGTGCCGTTGGCCTCCTCTCGCGCACCTACCACGCCGGCGGCGGTTCTCCGGCGGCCACGGCCGCGCGGCGACGCTCGAGCACGCGCCGCTCGGGCTCGGCGCACGGCAGCGCCAGCGCGGCGTCGAGCGCGCGCAGCGCCTCGCCCGTCTCGCCGAGGTCCCACGCGAGCTGCGCGCGCACCGCCCAGCGCAGCCGGTACTCGGCCAGCGGGCCCTCGTCGCCCAGCGCCTCGAGCTCGGTGAGCGCCGCGCGCGCGCCGCGCACCTTGGCGAGCGCCACCACGCGATTGAGCCGCGCGACCGGGTCGTCGCGCAACGCGAGCAGGCGCTCGTACTCGCGCAGGATCGCCGGCCAGTCGGTGCTCGCGTAGTCGGGCGCCGCCGCGTGCAGCGACGCGATCGCCGCCTCGGCGTGGTAGACGCTGAGCCGCTCGCCGCCCAGCGAGCGCGCGAGGTGCGCGCCGCCCGCCGCGAGCCAGCGCCGGTCCCACAGCGCGCGGTCCTGCTCGGCCAGCGTGAGCAGCTCGCCCAGCGCGTCCTGCCGCGCGGGCAGGCGCGCGCCCGAGAGGAACATCAGCGCGACGAGCGCGTGCACGTCCGGTCGCGCCGTGGCGGGGTGCGCGGCGAGCAGGCGCGCGAGCCGCAGCGCCTCGTACACGAGCTCGACGCGCACGAGCGCCTCGCCGCGGTGCGCGCGGTAGCCCTCGTTGAAGACGAGGTAGAGCACCGCGAGCAGGTCGTCGAGGCGCGCGTCGAGCTCGTCGCCGCGCGGGAGCTCGAAGCGCGCGCCCTCGGCCGCCAGGCGCGCCTTCGCGCGCGTCAGCCGCTGCGCGATGGTGCCCTCCTTGGTGAGCAGCGCCGCGGCGATCTCGGAGTTGCCGAAGCCGCACACGCTCTTCAGCACCAGCGGCAGGCGCACGTCCTCGGCGAGCAGCGGGTGCGCGCACAGGAACATCATGCGCAGCGTGTCGTCGGCCGGCGCCTCGTCGTCGGGCGGGGGAGGCGTCGTCGCTTCGCGCGCGGCGGCCCAGTCGGCGAGCTCCTGCTCGATCGCCGCGCCCACGCGTCGGCGGCGTAGCCCGTCGAGCGCGAGGTTCTTCGCGACGCGGAAGAGCCACGCCTCGGGCTCGCGCGGCACGCCCTGCACCGGCCACGCGCGCAGCGCGCGCACGAGCGCCTCCTGCGTGACGTCCTCGGCGAGCTCGAGCTGGCCCGGCCCGAGCGCGCGCACCAGCCGCGCGACCATCGCCGCGTAGCGGTGGCGGGCGAGGCCGCCGACGGCGTCGTCGACGGCCTCCTGCCCGAGCAGCCTGCGCGGAGTCGCGCTCACGAGCCCGGCCTCAGCGCGCGGCGGTAGCGGTCACTGCTCGGGGCCGCCCATGAAGTCGAGCTGGCGGATCTCGATCGAGCCGAAGCGGAAGTTCGGGTGCCCTTCGCACAGCTTCGCCGCGTGCGCGTAGTCGTCCGCGTCGATCACGTACACGCCGCCGATGACCTCCTTGGTCTCGACGTACGGGCCGTCCTTGGTCGTGACCGTGCCGTTCGCCTGCGGCTGCAGCACGCAGCCGCCCTCGTCGGTCAGCTTGCGCCCGAGCTGCAGCCGCCCTTCGGCCTCGAGCTTCGCGCCCCAGGCGTTGTAGGCGGCGAGGATCTCGCCGAACTGCTCGGGCGAGATGTCCGAGTAGTCCTGCGTGACGTCGGAGCGAAGGATGAGCATGAACTTGGCCATGGGTGCCGTACCTCTCGGCCCGCGGGGCCGGGTAGGGGGTGGTGCGATGCAGCCGGCGGCGCCGGCCTTCGCGGGCGTGACGGGCGGTGCGAGGGCCTTTCTACAGCGATCCGAGCTTTTTCGCCGCGCTCCGGCGCGGCGTCACTCGTCGTGGCCGTAGGTGGCCGTGCGGGCGAGCGTCATCGGCCCCGACCCGCTGATCTCCAGCTCGACGCCCTGCTCGGTCAGCGTGCCCTCGATCTCGAGCTCGCCCTCCACCGTCATCGAGCGCAGCCGCCCGCTGGGGTACTCGGCCACGAGCTCGCCCTCGGCCTCGATCGTCATGTCCAGGCCGTTCTCGTGCGTCCCGCTCATCTGCACGGAGAGGTCGAAGACGCCGCAGCGCTCCCCGTCGCGCTCTTCGAGGCCCCGGAAGACGAGCGCGACCTCGATCTCGTCGAACGAGCTCTCTCCACGCCCGCCGAAGATGCGCTGCGCGATCCTCTCGCTCACCTCGAGGGGGCTCCCCGGTTCGAGCGGTACGTCGCAGAGGACGTCTCGCAAGCTCACCTTGTCGTCGTCGAAGTCGCCTTCGACCAGCTTCAGCGCGGCGTCTCGCAGCTCGCCCTCGAGGGGCTCGCCCTCCGTGGTCTCCACGTGGACCTCGCCGTCGTCGTCCTGGCGGGCGACGAAGACCTCACCGCTCAGCACGCTCACCTCGCGCGCTTCACCGTCCTTGTCGCTGCGCGCCTTGACGAGCTCGCCGCACTCGATGCGCGCGGCTCTGATGTGGTCGTCGTCGCGCTCCAGCACCGTCCTGGTGATCTCGCTCTCGTCGCTCTGCCGCTGCTCGGCCGCGGCGATGACCTGACCGTCGTGGACGATCTCGAACTGCTGCTCGAAGGTGTTGGAGTCGACCTCCTTGCTCCAGTCCCCGACTTGCAGCTCCGTGCACTCGAAGACGACCTCCTCGCGCTGCTGCGAGGCGGTGGGGTACAGGCAGAGCAGCGCGAGCGTCGCGCAGAGGTGGAGCGGTTGCATCGTTCGTCGTCGTGGGGCCGGAGGGGACCCCACGACGATGCCCGAACACGCCGCTCCGCGCTACGGCGCGACCGTCAGCTCCAACCCGTTCGACAGGTTGAAGCCGCCGCCGCAGGGCCCGACGGGGTCGCGGTACCAGAGCTGGAAGCGGCGCACGTCGCCCGCGCTCCAGCCCGTACCGCCGAGCAGGCCGGGGCCCCAGCTCGCGGCGCCGCCCGCGCTCGCGGCGTGCACGCCGAGGCGCTGCACGCTGCCGCCGGCGCAGCGCAGGCCGTCGCCGAAGAGCGTGCCCGCGCCGCCGTTCACCGCGTTGAGGCCCGCGAACAGCAGCGTCGGCTGGTTCGGCGTGAGCCCGGCGCCGGTCACGACGAAGTCGTCCGTCGCGAGGCTCGCCGAGCCCGCGCTGCCCGCCGTCGCGCCGAGACCGGCCGAGTTGGCGCAGCCCGCGTCCGCGGCGCCGACGTTGCCGCACGGGCACGCCGTGCCCGAACCGTCGCCGAAGCAGTACGCGGTCGCCGGCGGGCCCCAGCGCAGCACGTAGCCCGCGCCGCCGGTCGCCGCGACCGTCGCGCCGACCACGGCGACCGCGCCGTCGCGCGCGAGCGACCAGCCGTACTGGTCGGCGCTCGACGCGTCGCTCGCCGTGACGATCTCCTGCTCGCTCCAGCTCACGCCGTTCCAGGCGAAGCGGTAGACCGCGCCGGTCGCGCCCGCGCGCTGCACCGCGCCGACGAGCGCCTCGTCGCCGGTCACGTTGACCGTCCAGCCGAACTCGTCGCCGGCGCTCTTGTCCGAGGCGACGAGCTTGGCCTCCAGCACCCAGACGCCGCCGCTCTGCGCGAAGACGTAGGCCGCGCCCGTGTCGAGCGTGCCGCCGCCGCTGCCGTGGTACGCGCCCACGATCACGCGCACGCCGTCGGTGTGCACCTGCTTGCCGAACCAGTCGCCGAAGCTCGCGTCGGAGGCCGTGAGCTTGGCCTCCTGCGCCCACACGCCGCCCGTGCGGCGGAAGACGTAGGCCGAGCCCGACGCGCTGCCCGCGTCGTCGTCCTGCGGCGAGCCGACCACGAGCAGGTCGCCGGCGATCGAGAGGCCCTCGCCGAACGTGTCGCCGGCGGCGCCGTCGCTCGGCTTGAGCTTCGCGGCCTCGACCCACGCGCCGCCGACGCGATCGTAGACGTACGCCGAGCCCGACTCGAGGCCGTTGTCGTCGTCCTGCGCGCTGCCGATGGCGATCGAGTCGCCGGAGATCGCGAGCGAGCGCGAGAACCAGTCCGAGCTCGCGCCGTCGCTCGCCTGCAGCTTGGCCTGCTGCGTCCACGCGGTGCCGCTGCGCGTGAAGACGTAGGCGCAGCCGCTCACCGACGCGAGGCCGTTGCCGAAGATCGCGCCGACCACCGCCGTGTCGCCGTCGACGTCGGCCGACCAGCCGAAGCGCTGGCTGATGCCGCCGTCGCTCGGCAGGAGCTTCGCCTGTTGCGCCCACGCGCCGCCGCTCTTCGCGAAGACGTAGGCGCCGCCCGAGAAGAAGCCGAGGTCGTCGTCGCCCGGCGCGCCGAGCACGACCGTGTCGCCCGAGATGCCGGCCCAGTGGCCGAGCTGGTCGCCGCCGGCGGCGTCCGCGGAGACGAGCTGCGCCTCCTCCTGCGCGAGCGCGAGGGGAGCGAGGAGCGGGAGGACGAGGAGCAGGGAGCGCTGCATGGCGATGCGGGGGACGGGGACCTCGGGGAGCGGGCGCCCGGACAGGAGGCGCGCCGCGCCCTCCGTGATACACCGCGCGGGCCGTTCCCGCAGCCGCTCAGCGCCCGAGCACGTACGCGAAGCCGCCGCGTGCCAGCCAGACGGTCTCCAGGTCGTCGAGCGCGTAGCGCCGCGGCGCCTCGTCGCCCACCGGCGTCGCCGGGTCGAGCACCAGCGCCTCGTCGGTCTCGAGGTCGAAGCCGACGAGCACCATCAGGTGTCCGCCCGTGCGCGTGTAGGGCGCGCCGCGGAGCTGGCCCTCCTCGGCCGCGATCGAGATCACGAGCGGCCCGGCGTGGTCGAGCAGCGAGGCCGCCTCGAACCAGGTGGCGAGCCGCGTGACGCGCCCGGGCACGCCGAGCAGGTACGCGCCCTGCACCGCGCGGTTCCAGTTGCCGTAGAGGTCGTGCTCACCGTCGTAGAGCAGCGCCGCGACCTCGCGCGTGGGCACGTCGACGCCGTGGGCGTCGAGCACCATCGCGACCGACGTCGGGCTGCAGACGCGCGGCCCCAGCTCGGGGCCCTCGGCGTACTGGTGGCGCAACGGCACGAGGCGCAGTCGCGCGGGCCACGTCGCCGGCGCGTCGTCCGCCGCGCTCGCGTGCGCGACCCGGCCGGGGCCGCCGAGCGCGGGCGACGCGGCGCGCTGCTCCTCCACGAACCGCGCGTTCCCGGCGAGCTCCTGGCTGCGCGTGAAGACCGCGCCGAAGCGCGCGACGCGCAGCACCTCGCCCGCGGCCAGCTCGCGCGTGCGCAGGCGGAAGCGTGCGCGCGTGCACACGCGCGCGCAGCGCAGGAGGTCGACCTCGACCGCGCCGTCGGCGAACGTCGTGGGCGCCAGGTCCTCCGCGGGCCACGCGCCCCATCCGCCGATGTCGAGCCATGGCGACGGCGCGGCGCGGCCCGCGACCTCGACGCGGACCTCCACGCGGAAGCTCGCGCCCGCGGGCACGTCGACGTTCCACGACGGCAGCGCCTCGTCGAACGTCCAGTCGGTCGCGCAGCAGTCGTCGCCGTGCTCGCGCGAGCGCGCGGGGTCCGCGACGCCGACGCAGGGGAACTCGATCTGCCAGACGTCGCCGGCCGAGAGCTCCACGCCTTCGGCCGCGCAGCCGTAGCGGTGCGGCGCCGCGTGCCGCTCGAGGCCGGGCGAGACGCACGCGGCGAGGAGCGCGCTCGACATCGCCAACGCGAGGCCTCGCGCGCGGCGCGCGAGCGCGGGGGAGCAGAGCCGTGAGTCGCATGCGCCCGCGACCGTAGGCGCCCCGGCGAGAGCCGTCAATGCAGCGGCTCGTCACGGCGCGCTCGCCCGCAACGACGAGCGGGCCGCGCGTCGGCGGCCCGCTCCTCGCGAGAGTCCCGCGCGCGGCGAGGCGTTCCTCGCCGCGCGCGTCCGGCTCACGGCTGCCAGACCAGCTCGACGCCGTTGGTGAGGTTGAAGAAGGCGCCGCAGGGCGAGCCCGCGGGGTCGCGGTACCACAGCTGGTAGCGCCGCACGTCGCCGCTCGAGACGCCGCCGACCGCGGCGACGTTCACCGTCGTGCTCGACGTGCCGGCCGCGCTCGCGGCGCGCACCTGCAGGCGCACGACCGAGCCGCCGGCGCAGCGCAGGCCGTCGCCGAAGAGCGTGCCGGCGCCGCCGTTCACGGCGTTGAGGCCCTGGAAGTACAGGCCCGGCTGGTTCGGCGGCAGCGCGCTGCCGGTCAGCACGAGCGCGCCGCCCGAGACGGACGCGGCGCCCGCGGCGGCGAGCTTGCCGCCCACGCCGGTCCCGTTCTGACAGCCGGCCGTCGCGTCGTCGTTGCCGCAGGGGCAGTTCACGCCGAAGCAGTACTCCGTGCCCGTGCCGCCGACGTCGACGGCCGTGCGCCACGAACCTTGGTTCGTCGCGATGTAGAGGTACGTGCCGCCGTTGTTGAGGTGCATGCCCTGCACCGTCGCCGAGGCGGACAGGCCCGCGGTGTAGTCGGACAGCGTCGCGCCGTCGTCCTCGCTCGCGCGCACCTTCGGCGCGGTGAAGTGCGTCGTGTAGAGCGTGCTCGTCGCCGCCGGCTGCGCCGAGACGTAGCGCGTCGTCCCCGACGCGTTCGTCTGCGACCACGTGGCGCCGCCGTCGGCGCTCTCGTACAGGCCGCCGTTGCCGGTGCCGGTGTCCGCGTCCGCGAGGTAGATCTTCGAGCCGCCCGCGGGGACGTCGAGGCTCCAACCCTGGCACTCGCTGGCGAGGCCGGTGTTCGAGGCCGCCCAGGTGGTACCGCCGTCGGTCGAGCGCAGCGCGCCGCCGTCCTGGACGCCCTCGAAGTCGTCGAAGCACGCCACCAGCACGCCGGGCGCGCCGGGCGCGTAGACGATGTCGAGCACGTCCTCGTTGGTCTCGACGCTCTCGTAGGCCTTGGTCCAGTTGACGCCGCCGTCGGTCGTCTTCCACACGGTCGCCTCGGCGCCGGCCACGCCGAAGTCCGAGCCGCCGGCGAGGATCGTGTTCGGCGCGCCGGGCGTGAACGTCAGCGCGACGAGCTCGGACTCGAACACCGAGCCCTGGTCGGGCCCGATCGACGTCCACGTGCTGCCGGTACGGCGGTAGAGCGCCTCGGGCGCGATCGTCGTCGGACCGTCGGAGATCGCGTAGAGCGTGCCGGTCTCGTCGAAGCCG
This sequence comes from Planctomycetota bacterium, assembly GCA_020638875.1. Lineage (GTDB taxonomy): Bacteria > Planctomycetota > UBA1135 > UBA1135 > DUCM01. Next base: position 9,759 of record JACKHS010000012.1, on the reverse strand, counting down.
ACCGTGTTCCAGCGCGTGCCGGGCACCGCCGCGCCGGCCCAGGTCAGGCCGCCGTCGAGCGAGGTCTGCACGCCGCCGTCGTTGAGGCCCTGGTAGGCGATCGCCACCTCGAGCGGGTTGGTCGGGTTCGTCGCGATGGAGTAGACGTTGAGCTGGCCGATGCCGAAGGAGCTCGGCGCGTAGCTCGTGCCGCCGTTGGTGCTCTTCCAGACCGCGTTCGACGACGAGCCGACGTAGATCACGCCGCCGCCCGTCGGGGCGTAGGAGACCTCGTTGCTGGAGAGGCCGCCGGTGCCGCCCACGCCGAAGGCCCAGGTCGCGCCGCCGTCGAAGCTCTCGTAGATGCCGTTGCCGGCCGAGGCGGCCAGGATGTGGCTCGGGTTGCCGGGCTGCAGCTCGAGGTCGTTGAACACGCGCAGCGGCCAACCGGCGTTCGACAGCTCGGTCCAGGTCAGGCCGTCGTTCGCGGTCGTCCAGATGCCGACGTTCTGCGAGCCGAAGAGCTGGCCGCCGGTCAGCAGCAGGCGCGTGCCGTCGTGCACGACGTCCTTGATCGGGTTGCCGGGCAGGCCGGCCGAGCGGTCGGTCCAGGTCGTGCCGCCGTCGCTCGAGACGAACACGCCGCCGCCGCCGAAGGCGCCCTCCCAGCCGGCGTAGACCTTGTTCGAGTTGCCCGGCTGCACCGCGATCGCGCTGAAGCCGTAGGGCCCGCCCGCGGGCGTCTTCGAGGCCCAGGTGTTGCCGCCGTCGGTCGACAGCAGCAGCGTCGTCGTCTGGCTGCCGAGCGCGTCGGCGACGCCGACCCACAGACGCAGCGGGTCGTTCGGGTCGATGGTGATCTCGAGCACCTGGTCGTTCACGCCGATGCCGAGCAGGTGCTGCGTCCAGCTCGCGCCGCCGTCGGTGCTCTTGAAGACGCTGTCGATCGTGCCGGCGTAGGCCGTGCCGTCGGGAGCGAACTCGAGGTCGTAGACCGAGCGGCCGGTCAGCGCCGCCACCTCGCTCCAGTTCGCGCCGCCGTCGGTCGAGCGGAACATCGTCCCGCCCGTGCCGCTCGAGGGCGCGATGCCGGCGAGCACGACGCCCGCCGCGGTGGGGGAGGCCGCCACGTCGGCCACGTCGCCGCCGAAGGGCCCGATCGCCTCCCAGCTCGCGGTCGACAACGCCAGCGCGCCGCCGACGCCCGTGCCGACGACCGGGCCGCTCGCCGCTTGCACCGCGAGCGCGACGTTGCCGTGGTCGTCCGCGCGCGCGACGACGCCGGGCGCGGTCGGCGTGACGAGGTGAACGCCGCTGGTGACGGGCGGCAGCGCGGGGGGCAGGACACAGAGAGCGAGGGCCGTACAGAGCATAGGTCTACACCGCTGGAGATCCGGGGGAGTCTGGGGCCGGCGGCCGCTCGTCGCACGACGCGCGAGCGAGGTCGCCGCACCGGGGATCCAGCATAGGTCGGGCCTCGGATTCTCGCGTGAGGGTGCTGTCAGATCCGCCGGACGCGACGACGCCCCGCGGCGCTCGAGGCGTCGCGGGGCGGTCGGCGCCGCGGGATCAGGCCCGCTAGGACGGCTGACGCCGCGCCGCGGCGTGCACGGCCGCGCGCAGGGCGTCGCCTTCCTCGTCGAGGTCGTACGTGACGCGCATCTGCGGCTTGTCGATCTCGATCACGCGCGCGAGGTCGATCGGCGTGCCGACCAGCACGAGGTCGCAGTCGACGGCCGCGATCGTCTCCGCGAGGTCGGCCATCTGCTGCGGGCCGTAGCCCATCGCCGGCAACACCTTGCCGACCGCCGGGTACTTGCGGAACGTCTCCGCGAGCTCGCCGACGGCGAACGGGCGCGGGTCGACGATCTCGGCGGCGCCCCACTGCTCGGCGGCGACCGTGCCGGCGCCGTACTTCATCTCGCCGTGCGTGAGCGTCGGGCCGTCCTCGACGCAGAGCACGCGCTTGCCGCGGATGCGCGCGGGATCGGGCACGCTCACCGGCGACTTGGCGCGCACGACGACCGCGCCCGGGTTGACCTTCGCGGCGTTGGCCTCGACGGCCGCGATGCCCGCGGGCGGCGCGGTGTCGACCTTGTTGATCAGGATCAGGTCCGCGCGCGCGAAGTTCACCTGCCCGGGGAAGTAGCACAGCTCGTGACCGGGCCGGTGCGGGTCCGCCACGGTGATCCAGAGGTCCGGCCTGTAGAACGGCGTGTCGTTGTTGCCGCCGTCCCACAGGATCACGTCGGCCTCCTGCTCGGCCTCCGCGAGGATCGCGGCGTAGTCGACGCCGGCGTACACCACGGCGCCGTTGGCGATGTGCGGCTCGTACTCCTCCATCTCCTCGATCGTGCACTCGTGCTTCACGAGGTCGTCGAGCGTCGCGAAGCGCTGCACCGCCTGCTTGGCGAGGTCGCCGTAGGGCATCGGGTGGCGGATCGCGATCGTGCGCAGGCCTTCCTCGCGCAGCATCGACACGATCTTGCGCGCCGTCTGGCTCTTGCCGCAGCCGGTGCGCACCGCGCAGACGGCGATGACGGGCTTCGACGAGCGCAGCATCGTGCGGTCGACGTCGAAGGTCGCGAAGCGCGCGCCCGCGCCCTCGACGCGGCGCTTGCGCTCGGCCAAGTAGTCGTCGTGCACGTCGGAGTAGGCGAACACGACCTCGTCGACCGCGAGCTCGCGGATGAGCTCCTCGAGCTGCTCCTCGGGGTGGATCGGGATGCCCTCGGGGTAGCCCGGCCCGGCCAGCACCGCGGGGTAGCGGCGGTCGTCGATGTGCGGGATCTGGGTGGCGGTGAAGGCGACCACGCGGACGTCGCTCGCGCCGCGGTAGCAGGTGTTGAAGACGTGGAAGTCCTTGCCTGCCGCGCCCATGATCAGAACGTGCTTCGTCATGGAGGATCCTGTCGGGGGGTGGGGGAGCGACGGCGTGCGAGCGCGCCGCGCGCGGGGACGGCCATCCTAGGCGCCGCCGTGCGCGCGCGGAGCCGCGAGCGGCCGGCTGCGCCGAGAACCGCGCGGCCCTACGCACATCGGCGCCGCCGCTGCGCGTCGTCCACCGGCGTGTAGGCTGACGTCATGCGCTACACCGAGTTCCGCGACGCGATCGCGGCCGAGCTCGCGCGACGAGACGAGGGCGCCACGTGGCGCGAGCTGCGCGACGCGCTGGCGCTGCCCTACGAGCGGCCGTGCCCGACCTGGGTCGCGCGGCTCGAGCAGGAGCTCCCGCTCGAGCGCGTCCGTGGCGCCGGGCGCGCGCTCGTCTGGCGCCTGGAGCGCCGAGCGCGCGCCTCGCGCCGTGACCTCACGGCAGGAACACGATCCACGCCCTGCGTCAGGTTGAAGCCCGCGCCGCAGGGCGAGCCGCTCGAATCGCGATACCACGCCTGGAAGCGGCGCAGATCGCCGACGCTCCAGCGGCCCTGCACCGACGACAGCGCGCTCCACGCGACGGTGCCGGTCGCGTCCGCCGCGGCGACGCCCAGGCGCCGCACCGCGCCGCCCGCGCAACGCAGTCCGTCGCCGAACACGGTGCCCGCGCCGCCCAGCACGGTCTGCGTCCCGACGAACAGCAGCGCCGGCTGGCCGGCGGGCAGCCCCGCGGCGAGGAAGGTGAGGTCGTCGTCGGCCACGCTCGACGACCCCCCGGGCTCGAGCCGCGCGCCGGCGCCGGTCGAGTTCGCGCAGCCTTCGCCCGCGCCGCCGCGGTTCGCGCACGGACACGCGTGCACGCTGCCGTCGCCGAAGCAGAAGCTCCTGTGCGGGAGCGCCTCCCCGAACACGTAGGCGGCGCCTGCGTCGACGTGCTGGTCGGTGTGCTGCGTCGGGTCGGCGTCGACGCCTTGGCCGAGGCCGTCCTCCCACCAGGCGCCGACCACGATGCGCGCCCCGGCGCACGCGACGGCGGAGCCGAAGCCGTTCTCGGCCTGCGTGTTCGCGGCCTTCAGGTAGCGGTCCGGCATCCACGTCGCGCCGCTGCGGACGAAGGTGCTGACCGCGCCCGCGGACGGCGCGCCGTTGTCGAGCGGATTGCCGCCCACGCCGGTGGCCTGGCTGTCCTCGTTGTGCGCGCCGACGACGAGCAGGTCTCCGTCGAGCGCCACGGACCAGCCGAAGCTGTCGCCCATGTCGGCCTGCGCCGCCTTGAGGTAGGCCTCCTGGCTCCAGACGCCGCCCGCGCGACGGAACAGGTAGGCGGCGCCGGCGTAGAGCGCGGCGTCACTCGTCTGGTCGCCGTTCACGCCGGTGGCGGCGGAGCTCTCGCCGGCCGCGCCGATCAGCGCCAGCTCGCCCTGCAGCGCGACCGCGCAACCGAAGCGGTCGCGCGCGCCCGTGTTCGAGGCCTTGAGGTAGGCCTGCTGCGTCCACGTCGCGCCGCTGCGCGTGAAGACGTAGGCCGCGCCCGATTCGCGGCTGGTGTCGTCCGCCTGCGCGCCGTTCACGCCGGTGGCCGCGCTGTCCTCCTCCGACGCGCCGACGAGCAGCGTGTCGCCGTCGAGCGCCAGGCTCGTGCCGAAGCGGTCGCCGAACCCGGGGGTGGACGCCTTGAGGTAGGCCTGTTGCGTCCACGCGCTGCCGCTGCGCGTGAAGACGTAGACGGCGCCGGCGTCGGGCAGGGAGTCGTCGCTCGGCGCGCCGACGAGGCCGCTGTCCTCGCCGAAGGCCGAGACCGCGAGCGTGTCGCCGTCGAGCGCCACCGCCCAACCGAACTGGTCGAACTCCTGGCCGTTGGGGGCGAGCAGCACGGCTTCCTCCGCCCACGTCGTGCCCGTGCGACGGAAGACGTGGACGGCGCCCACGGCGCGCAGCGACGGTCCGAGCGTGCGCGTCGCGCGGCCGACGGCGACGGTGTCGCCGCTGATCGCGACGCAGCTCCCGAAGGTGTTGGTGTCGAGGCTGCTGTGGACGGTGAGCAGCGCTTGTTCGCTCCAGCTCCCGTCGGCGTGGACGAACACGTAGGCCGCGCTGTCGCCGGCGAAGGCGCCGGCGAGGGCGCCGACGACGAGCGTCTCGCCGTCCATGGCGAGCGAGGCGCCGAAGCGCGCCTCGGGGTGGGCGTCGGAGGCCTTCAGGTAGGCCTCCTGGACGAGCGCACCGCCGGCGAAGGCGAGCGGTGAGGCCGCGGCGAGCAGTGCGAGCGGGGTGAGGTGGCGAACGAGGATCATGGGACCTCCGAGGCGAGCGACGGACGGGGGGGTGGGGGGTCCTGTGTAGGTGCGCCGAGCGCGCGCGTCACACCCCGCGGCCCGTGGTCGCCGAGTGCGAGCGCTCGTCGTCGGTCGGCACGAGCTCGACGAGCTGCCCGCGCGCGACGTCGCATCGTCCGCACGCGTCGCGAACGCGTGTCCGTGCACGGCCGCGCGACCCCGCCGACTCCTCGAGCGTCGTGCGGTGCTCGAGGAGCGCGTCCTCGAGACGCCACGACACGCCCGCCCTCCGCTACGGGAGGAAGGTCAGCTCCACGCCCTGCGTCAGGTTGAAGCCCGCGCCGCAGGGCGAGTTGTGCGGATCGCGGTACCACGCCTGGAAGCGACGCAGCTCGCCCGCGCTCCAGCCGCCGCGTGCCGCCGGCACCGAGGCCCACGTCGCGCTGCCGCTCGCGTTCGCGGCGGCGACGCCGAAGCGCACGACGCCGCCGCCCGCGCAGCGCAAGCCGTCGCCGAACATCGCGCCGGCGCCGCCCGCCACGGCTTGCGTCCCGGCGAAGAGCAGCGCCGGCTGACCGCCGGGGAGGCCCGCGCCCGCGAAGTGCAGGTCGTCGTCGGCCACGCTCGCCGAGCCCGTCGGCTCGAGCCGCGCGCCGGCGCCCGTGGAGTTCGCGCAGCCCGCGCCCGCGCCGCCGGCGTTCGCGCACGGGCACGCGGTCGCGCTGCCGTCGCCCTCGCAGTAGCTGGTGTGCGGCAGCGCCTCGAGGAAGACGTAGGCGGCGCCCACGTCGTCGTGCTGGAGGACCTGCGCGTCGGCGGGGTCGATGCCCGTGCCGTGACCGTCCTCCCACGCCGCGCCGACCACCACGCGCGAGCCGACGCAGGTCACCGCGAAGCCGAAGACGTTGTCGAACTGCGTGTTCGCGGCCTTCAGGTAGCGCGCCGGGACCCACGCGCTGCCGTGGCGCACGAAGGTGCTGACCGCGCCCGCGGACGGGGCGCCGTTGTCGAGCGGGTCGCCGTCGACGCCCGTCGCGCGGCTGGCCTCGTAGGGCGCACCCACGGCGAGCACGGGCCCGTCGAGCGCCACCGCGAAGCCGAAGCCGTCGCCGGGGTCCGCGTGCGAGGCCTTGAGGTAGGCCTCCTGGCTCCACGCGCCGGCGACGCGTCGGAACAGGTAGGCCGCGCCGGAGAGCGGCGCCGCGTTGCTCGTCTGGTCGCCGTTCACGCCGGTGGCGGCGGAGCCCTCGCCGAGCGCGCCGACGAGCGCCACGTCGCCCTGCAGCGCGACCGACACGCCGAAGCGGTCCTCGGCGCCGGTGTTCGAGGCCTTGAGGTACGCCTGCTGCGACCACGTCGCGCCGCTGCGCGTGAAGACGTAGACCGCGCCCGCCTGCCCCGCGGACTCGTCCGCCTGCACGCCGTTCACGCCGGTGGCCGCGCTGTCCTCCTCCGACGCGCCGACGAGCAACGTGTCGCCGTCGAGCGCCAGGCTCGTGCCGAAGCGGTCGAAGAGGCCGGGGTTGGACGCCTTGAGGTAGGCCTGTTGCGTCCACGTGCTGCCGCTGCGCGTGAAGACGTAGACGGCGCCGGCGTCCCCGAGCGTGTCGTCGCTCTGGTCGCCGTCGACGCCGGACGCGGCGCTGTCCTCGCCGAAGGCGGAGACGGCCAGCGTGTCGCCGTCGAGCGCCAGCGCCCAGCCGAACTGGTCGCCGGCCTGCGCGTTCGAGGCGATCAGCACGGCCTCCTCGGTCCACGTCGCGCCCGCGCGGCGGAAGACGTGCACGGCGCCCGCGGCCCAGAACGTCGCGCCGCTGCCCAGCGTGCGCGAGGCGCGGCCGACGGCGACGGTGTCCCCGTCGACGGCGACGCGGCTCCAGTCGGTGAACGGGTCCTGGCTGCTGGGGATGCTCAGCAGCGCCTGCTCGCTCCAGCTCCCGTCGTCGTGCACGAACACGTAGGCCGCGCTGTCGCCGCTGGCGATGCCGGCTTGCGCGCCGACGACCAGCGTGTCGCCGTCCATGTCGAGCGCGGCGCCGAAGCGCGCGCCGACGTGGGCGTCCGAGGCCTTGAGGTAGGCCTCCTGGCCGGTGGAGCCGCCGGCGAGGGCGAGCGGGGCGGAGGCGACGAGGAGCGCGAGCGGGGCGCGGCGGCAGGCGTGGGGCACGGGGAGCTCCGGGCGGGCGAGGGGTGCGGACTGCGGCGCTCCCTAGGCCCGCGCGCGGCGCGCGTCACACGCCGCGGCCGGCGCTCAGGCCCAGTTCATCCACTCCTCGTTGGCCTGCTCGAGCTCGGCCTCGACCTCGGCGATCTCGAACTGCACGTCGCGCGTCCGGTCGGCGTCGCGGTAGACGGCCTCGTCCATCAGGCTCGCGTTCAGCGTCGCGAGGCGCTCCTCGAGCGCCATGATGCGCTCCTCGAGCTGCTGGAACTTGTACGGGTTGCGCACCTTGCCGCCGCCGGCCTTGGCCGCACCGCCCTTGCCGCCGCCGCCCGCGGAGGGCGCGCCGCCCTTCGCGCTCGGCGCGGCCTGCGCGGCGGCCTGCGCCTTCTGCGCGGCCTGTTGCTTCTCGGCCTCCTTCTTCGCGGCGGCCTTGCGCTCGGCGGTCCGCTTGTTCGCCGCGGCCTGCGCCTCGGCGGCCTCGGCCAGCTTGACCTCGCGCCAGTGGCTGTAGTTGCCCTCGAACTCGCGCAGCCCGCCCTCGTCGACCTCGACGATCTTGGTGCACAGGTCGTCGAGGAGCTGGCGGTCGTGGCTGATGAGCACGAGCGAGCCGCCGAACGAGGCCAGCATCTCCTCGAGCGCCGTGCGGCCGGCGAGGTCGAGGTGGTTGGTGGGCTCGTCCATCGCGAGCCACGACGGGCGCTCCATGACGAGCAGCGACAGCGCGAGGCGCGCGCGCTCGCCGCCCGACAACGCGTGGACGGGCTTCTCGATCTCGTGGTCGCCGCGGAACAGGAACAGCGCGAGGTGCGAGCGGATCTCGCCGTCGGTCATCGTCGGGTAGCGCCGGCGCACCTCGCTCATCGGCGTGCCGTCGGGCAGGAAGTCGCCCGTCTCCTGGTCGTAGTAGCCGCACTCGGCGCCGTGGCCGCGCACGACCTTGCCCGAGCGCGGCGCCGCGCGGCCGGCCAGGATGCGCAGCAGCGTCGTCTTGCCCGCGCCGTTCTTGCCGACGAGGCCCACGCGGTCGCCGCGGCCGATGCGCAGGTTCAGGTCGCTCCACACGACGCGCTCGCCGTAGCCCGCGGAGAGGTTCTCGGTCTCGAGCACCTTCTCGCCGCCGCGCTTCGCCTCTGGCGCGCGGATCACCGGCCGGCGCACGTCGTGGAACGGGCGCTCGACGCGCTCGACGTTCTTGAGCTTCTTCTGGCGCCCCTTGGCCTCGCTGGTGCGCTGCGAGCCCATGTGCTTCTTGATGAAGGCCTCCTCCTTGCGCACGAAGTCCTGCTGGTTCTCCCAGGCGCGCAGCTCGCTCTGGTAGCGCTCCTCCTTGAGCTGGAGGTACTTGGAGTAGTTGCCCGCGTAGCGCACGAGCTGGCCGCGCTCGAGCTCGACGATCGAGTCCACCGCGTTCTCGAGCAGGCGTCGGTCGTGGCTGATGACGAGCACCGCGCCGTGCACCTCCTTGATGTACTGCTCGATCCACTCGATGCCGGGCAGGTCGAGGTGGTTCGTCGGCTCGTCGAGCAGCAGCAGGTCGTGCCCCCCGGCCAGCGCGCGCGCCATCGCCGTGCGACCCTTCTCGCCGCCCGACAGCGTGTCGGCCTGGCGGTCCCACAGCGCCTCGTCGAGGCCGATGCCGCTGAGCACGCGCTCGACGCGTCGCTCGATGTCCCAGCCGCCCAGCACCTCGACGCGCTCGGTGAGTTGACCGTGCTCGTTCATCAGCCGCTCGAGCGCCTCGCCCTCGGCCTCGGCCATCTGGTGCGCGACCTGCTCCAGCCGCTCGACCGCCTCGCGCGCCTTCTCCATGCCGCCCTCGACGTACTGGCGGATGGTGACGCCCTTGCCGAAGCTCGGCCGCTGCGCCACGAACCCCAGGTCCGTGTTCTTGCGCACCACGATCTTGCCCCAGTCCGGCTGCTCGAGCCCCTCGATCAGCCGGAACAGCGTCGACTTCCCGCCCCCGTTGCGCCCCACGAGCCCGATCTTCTCCCCCGGATCGACCTTCAGGCTGGCGCCCGACAGCACCTCCTGGGTCGCGTAGTGCTTCTTGACGTTCTCGAGGCTGAGCAGGCTCACGGCGGGGGTCCTCGCGGGGTTGAGGGCCGCGGAGTCTACCAGGAGTTGGCGCGGGGGCCCGGTGCCGTCTGCGGCCGTCGGGGGCGCTGCCGGCGGAGCGCGTCCACCTCAGTCGGCCTCCATTGCGCGACGACCTTCGGCCGCCGAGATCACACCTCGCCTGAGCGCGCCGGATCGCCCGAGGACGACCTCGTGACGAGGTCTCCCGATCGGCCCGTGCAGAACGCTGCCTGCCTCACGGTGACCCGGCTCCGGGGCGGCCTCGTCCCGGGCCTCCCGAATTCTCGTCCTTCCCCTGTTCGCTGTTCGCGGGTCGACCGTCCCGCAGGTGTTGGCGGCGAGACCGGCTTCGCTGCCCCACCCAGACGCCGAACGAAGGAG
>JACKHS010000011.1 GCA_020638875.1 Planctomycetota bacterium | reverse complement strand
AGCTGCAGGGTGGCCGCGTCGCGCACGAACTTGTTGCCCAGGCGCTCGAGGAGCTTGCGCATCATCGCAGCACCTCCGCGTAGATCTCGCGCACGCGCGCCGCGTTGTCCTTCCACGGGCTGCGCGCGGCGTGCTCGCGCCCGGCGGCGCCCAGGCGCGCGCGCAGCGCCGGGTCGGCCAGCAGCTCGCGCAACCGCGCCGTGACGGCCGGCACCTGCTGCTCGACGAGGAAGCCCGTCACGCCCTCGCGGATGGCGTCCTCGGCGCCGCAGTCGAGCGTGCCGATCGCCGGCGTGCCGGCCGCCGCCGCCTCGAGGTAGACGATGCCGAAGCCCTCGAAGCCGCCGTCGGCGGCCGTCACGGGCGTGTGCAGGAAGACCTCGGCGCGCTGCAGCAGGTCGACCTTCTCGTCCTCGTCGATGTTCCCGAGGAAGTGCAGGCGCTCCTCCGCGCCCGCCGCCCGCGCCAGCGCGCGCAGCGACTCCTGGTAGGCGTCGCCCGTGGCCTTGCCGACCAGGAAGTGGTGCAACTCGCGGTCCTCGCGCGCGAGCTCGGCCCAGGCCGCGACGGCAAGGTGGTGGCCCTTGCGCTCCTTGACCTCGCCGATGCCGAGCGTGAAGCGCACGTCGTGCCACGGCCGCGGCCCGACCGCGCGCGGCGCGACGTAGTGCGCCGCCTCGACGGCGTTGGGGATGACCGTGATCCGCTCGGGTCCCGGCGGCCGGCCGGCGAGGTCCTCGAGCAGGCGCCGCCGCGTGTAGCCCGAGACCGAGATCAGGTGATCGAGCCGCGCGTAGGTCGACGCCGCGCGCGCGGCGTGCCGCGGGTCGTGCAGCGGCTGGATCGTGTACGTGCCGTGCGCGGTCGCGACGCAGGGCTTGCCCGCCAGCCGCGCCGCCGTGAGCGCCAGCCAGTTGTGCGGGAAGTCCTTGATCGCGTGCACGAGGTCCGCGCGGCGCGCCGCCGCGACGACCTTGGGCAGCGCGAGCAGCGTGTTGGCCCAGAAGCGCGCCGGCGTCATGTAGAAGTAGTAGTCCGGCGGCAGCGCGACGCTGACCTGCCAGTGCCCGGGCGTCGTGCGCGACGTCGGCCGGTGCTTGCGCGCGAGCAGCACCTCGATCCCGAACTGCGGGTCGCTCGCCTCCAGCGCCCCCAACAGGCGCAGGGTGTATTGACCGACGCCGTCGAGGTCGGAGAGGGAGTCGGTCAGGTAGAGGACGCGCATGGGGGGAGCGGGGGCGGCCATCCTAGTCTCCGGCGCGGCGAGTTCCGAGGTCGCGGGCGCCGCAGGACGGTCGCGAGGTCCATCGGCCGCGCGTGCACGTCGGGTGAAGGCCGCTCGGCGCTCAGCCGGCGCGCGCCGCCATCCAGGCGAGCAGCCGCGCCGCGCGGGCGTCCCACGTGGCCTCGGGCGCGCGCGCGCGCAGGCGCTCGGCGAGCCGCGCGCAGGGCCGCGTCCCCGCCAGGCGCGCGAGGCCCGCCGCCAGCGCGCCGGCGTCGTCGGGCGCGACGAACAGCGCCTCGTCCTCGGCGAGCACGTCGCGCATCGACGGCAGGTCGCTGACGACCAGCGGCAGCCCGACGGCCATGGCCTCGAAGAGCTTGAGCGGCGAGGTGTAGCGCGCCGAGATCGCCGGCGTCGAGCGGTTCGGCACGACGCCCAGGTCCGCCGCCGCGAGGTAGAGCGCCACGCGCTCGGGCGGCTGGAAGCCGTCGAGGCGTACGTTGCCCGCGCGCTCGGCCGCCGGGCGCAGCGCGGCCACGTCGGCGTCCATGCCGCCCGCGACGACGACGCGCAGCTCGGGTCGCTGCGCGGCGGCCTCGACGAGCAGGTCGACGCCCTTCCACGCCAGCAGGCCCCCGGTGTAGACGACGACGACGGCGTCCTGCGGCAGGTCGAGCGCGCGCCGCGCCTCCGCGCGCGACGGCAGGTCGGCGAAGCGCGCCGCCTCGTAGCCGTCGTGCGCCACCGTCAGCGCCGCGGCGTCGACGCCGAGCGCGACGAGGTCGTCGCGCACGCCGCCCGAGATCGCCACGACGCCGCGCGCGCCCGCGCACGCCTCCAGCAGCCAGCGCCGGCGCGTCGCGCCGCCCGGCACGCGGTGCACCTCGAGGAACGTCGCGCGGTGGCCGCGCCGCACGAGGTGCCGCGCGGCCTCGAGCTCGCGGGACAGCACCCAGGCGCCGGCGTGCTCGCGCTGCACCACGCGCGCGGCGTTGCGCGCGAAGCTGAGCTCCTGCACGCGCGCCGGCACGAACTGCAGCCGCCGCGGCAGCGCGTCGATCCAGTCGACGCACGGCACGCCGCGCACGGCCGGCCGCGGGCCCGGCGGCACGGCGTAGTAGTCCCACAGCGCGTCGGCGTCGCTCACCGCCGGCGTGTCGCGCCGCAGCGCGTGCAGCAGCGTCGTGCGCGCGCCGGCGCGCGCGAAGCTGGCCGCCACCTGCGCGACCTGCAGCGACTGCGCGCGCTGGCTGGGCATGCGCGCGTTGGCCACGAGCACGAGCTCGGTCAACGCGGCGCCTCCGCCGGCGCGTCGGCGAGCAGCGCGGTCGCGGCGCTCTGCGGCAGGCTCCCCGGCGCGGCGAGCCCGGTCAGCTCGCGCGCGGTGTCCGCGAGGTCGAACGGTCGCTCCAGCGCCACGCGCCGGCCGTACGGCAAGAGCCGCGCGTTCGCCAGCACGAGCTGCGCGGGGCGCGCGCCCAGCGCCACGACGACGAGCGTGGAGCCCACGAGGTCGCGCGCGCGCAGCCCGTCGTCCAGCGCCGCCAGGACGCGCTCCAGCGCGTCGGCCTCGAGCTTCGTTGGCGCGTCCGCGCTGCGCGCAGGTCCAGCGCGACCCAGCTCGGCCGCGCGCGGTCGGGCGCGAGCAGGTCGAGCGCCTCACGGCACCGCGCGCCACGCGGCGCCGCGCCGTGGCGCAGGGCGGCCCAGGCGCGCTCGGGCAGCGTGCGCGCGCGCGCGCGGGCACCACGAACGCGCCTCGCGGTGGGCGCCAGCTCCACGGCGCTCGCCGCGCCGAGGTCCACGGTCGTGCCGCGCGCCGCCAACCGTTGCAGCGCCGGGCACGCTGCGCGCACCTCCGCGGACACGTCGCCGACGCGCACCACGAGCACGCGGAGACGTCGGCAGCAGCCCCGGCCGCCGACACGGCGCCGTCGTCGCGCCCCGAGGGCGAGGTCCCACGCGCCGAGCGCGCACACGGCGAGCGCCGCGGCGCGCAACGCCGCCTGCGCCGGGCCGCGCCCGCGCGCCGCAGCGCGAGCGCGAGGCCGCAGGCCGCCGCGACCGGCGCGGCGACGGCCACCAGCAGCGTCAGCCCGCGAGGCGACCACGTCGGCGGGACGATCGCCTCCACGTAGACGCGCAACGACAGCAGCAGGAGCAGCGCCACGCCCCAGGCGACGGCCGCGGCTTCGCCGGCCCCACGCTTCAGGACGTGGAAGAGCAGCGCGCCCGCGACGACGAGCAGCGCGTCGAGGAGCGCGCCGCGCGCGCAGAGCCCCGGGCTCGGCACGGCGCCGACGCGCAGCGCGGCGAGCGCGCCGTCGGCGAGGCCCAACACGACGCCCGCCACCAGCGCGGCTCCGGCGACCGTGCGCGCGGAGTCCTCGGGCGCGGCTCGCTCGGGCTCGGTGGCGCTCATGGCGGCAGCCTAGCCTCGCGGCGAAGGCCGCGCGACGCTCAGGCCAGACGATAGTGCGGATCGCGCGGCCCGCCGCCCGCGTCCACGGCCGCCGCTGGGAGGCGGAAGCGCAGCCCGCGCACGCCGCCCGCCGCGAGCACGCGCTCGCGCACGCAGAGCCCCTCGCCGTCGACCTGGAAGACGCGCTCGACGCGCGCGCCGACCTCGGCGCCGCCGCGGTGCGCGAGCGGCACCACGAGGCGCACACCGTCGGGGAGCAGCTCGAGCTCGGCCGTCGCGCCGAAGGCGCTCGACACGCGCGTGTGCGCGAAGGCCAGCACGCCGCGCTTCAGCATCGCGAAGGGCGCGCGCAGCGCCGCGCCGCGCTCGCCGGCGCGCCACGCGACGCGCGCGAGCCAGCCCGAGAAGCGCAGCTCCTCCGCGCCCGCGCGCCAGCCGCGCAGCGGCGCGACGACGCCGGCGTGTCCGGTCCACTCGCCCTGCTGCTCGCCGCCCAGGCGACAGCGCGGCAGGAGCTCGGCGCCGTCGCGCTTGCGCACCACGCGCAGGAGGCCGCCGCCGTGCGGGCTGCCGTGCGCGACGTTGTAGGGCGGCCGCGCGCCGCGGATCCACGCGACGACGGCGTCGTCCTCGAGCCGCACGAGCGACGCGTCGGGGAAGTGCACGAGGCCGACGGTCAGGTTGCCGCCGGTGCTCGGCGGCGGCTCGGGGCGCGCGGCGCACGCCTCGAGGTCGCGCAGCGCGCGCGCCATCCACATCGCGTGACCGGCCCAGAACACGGGGCACTGGTAGCTCGCGCGCCGGCCGGGCCCGGGCAGGTGGCTGCGCGGCGCGCCGTCCGCGTCGAGGTGCGCGGCCCACGCGCGGAACGAGCGCAGCGCCGCGTGCGCCAGCCCGGTGCGGCCGGTCAGCGCGAAGCCGCGCGCGAGCGCGTAGACGTCGAAGGGGTGCGAGGCCACCTCGTAGGTCGCGCCCCAGTACCAGGGCTTGGCCTCGACGAGCCCGCACTTCACGCCGTCCGGTCCGACGAGCGCGGCGAGGAAGTCGAGCCCGCGCAGCAGCGGGCCGCGGAAGACCTCGCCCATGGGGTCGCGGTCGAGCGCGCCGAGCGCGTACAGCAAGAAGGCCGTGACGCGCGACTGGTAGAAGGCCGACACGTCGCCCGCGCCGGGGTGCGCGGCGCCCCACTCGGCCGGGTGGTAGGGGTAGCTGCCGTCGCGGTGCTGGATGCCCTCGAGCATGCCGACCGCTTCGAGCGCCGCGCGCTCGAGCTCGCGCGCGGTCTCCGCGTCGTCCACCCGCGCGAGGCGCCACGCGGCCGCGAGCCCGGTCAGGCCCCACGCGCGCTGGGCGGGGATGCCCTTGTCGAGCACGGCGTAGCGCAGGTAGGTCTTCGCGTGCAGCACGCTGGCGTGCGCGAACGCCGCGCGGTCGGCCTCGTCGAGCTCGTCGCCGAGGTCCTGCACGAGCTGCGCGAGCGCGTCCGAGCACGCGCCGCCGTCGATGACCGAGTTCGAGCAGTTGAACGGGTCGTGGCGACCCGGCCGGAAGGTGTGACACGGGCTCGTGCCCTCGCGCACGAGGTTGGCGACGAGGCGCCGGCCCTGCTGCACGGCGGCGGCGACGAGCGCCGCGCGATCGGCCTGCGGGTCGTGGCGCGCGAGCTCGAGGCACAGCACGATCGCGCCCGCGCTCTTGCCCGTGTGCTCGACGCGGTGCTGCGGACACAGGATGCGGCCCTCGCCGTCGCGCAGCGCGAGCAGCCACGCGAGCACGCGCCGCAGCGGCGCGAGGAGCTCCTCGCGCACGGCGCGCTCGGGGGAGGCGGAGGGACGGGACACGGGCGTCGTCAAGCGCGCAGGAAGGCCGCGAAGGCGCGCGCGGTCGGCGCGCTGGGCTCCGCGGCGCGGCCCAGCATACGGCGCAGGGCGTTCCGCACCCACCAGTCGGCGAAGGTCAGGCTCACGGCGAGCTTGACCACCAGCGCGCCGCGCAGGCCGAAGTGCTTGCGGTAGTAGCGCAGGCGGTCGGTCTGCCAGCGCGGCACGAAGTCGGCGCGCGCGCGCGTGCTGGCGCCGCCGTGGTGCAGCACGGTCGCCGCGGCGACGTAGCGCAGCCGGCCGCCGCGCGCGACGAGGCGCCGGCACCAGTCGACGTCGTTGAAGAAGAGCTCGAGCGCCTCGTCGAAGGGCCCGACCGCCGTCCACGCCGCGCGGCGCACGAGCCACGCCGCGGCCGGGGGTTGCAGATCCTCGTGGTCGCGCTCCGGGTCGGCGGCGCGGGCCGCGTAGCGCGCGAGTTCCCGCGCGTCGGGCCAGCGGCGCCCGAGCGGCGTCCCCCACCACAGCGCGGTGACGAGGCGCGGGTAGGCCATCAGCGCGCGCTGCGTCGCGCCGTCGGGCTCGACGAGCCGCGGGGCGACGAGGTCGAGCGCGGGCTCGTCGTCGAGCTCGCGTACGAGTCGCGCGAGCCCGGCCGCGTCGAGCTCGGTGTCGGAGTTCAGCAGCAGCAGCAGCTCGCCGCGCGCCGCCGCGAGGCCGGCGTTCGCCGCGCGCGCGAAGCCGCGGTTCTCGTCCTGCGCGAGCAGGCGGGCGGCCGGGAACTCGCGCGCGACGAGCTCGCGCGCGCCGTCCGTGCTCGCGTCGTCGACGACGATCACCTCGGCGTCGAGCGCCAGCGCCTCCAGCGCCGCGAACACCGAGCGCAGGCAGGCGCGCACGAGCGGCGCCTGGTTCCACACCGGCACCACGACCGAGAGCCGCGTCACGCGCCGCCTCCCATCTCGCGCACGAGCCGCGCCGCCAGCACGTCGACCTCGTGGTCGCGCGCGACGATCGCGCGCAGCCGCTCGCCGAGCGCGAGGCGCTGCGCGTCGTCCAGGTCGAGCAGCCGCTCGAGCCGCTGCGCCAGCGCGTCGGCGTCGCCGGCCGGGAAGCACAGCGCCGCACCAGCGTCGCCGAGCTCGGCGAACAGACGCGGCGAGGTGTCGTTGCAGGACACCACGGGCCGCCGCGAGGCCATGGCCTCGAGCGTGACCTTGTCGAGGCTGCCGGTCAGGCTGGCGTTGATCACGACGGTGGCGCGCGCGTAGCTCCACGGCACGTCGACGTAGGGCACCGCACCGTGCAGCACGACGCGCTCGCCGAGGCCGAGGCGCGCGATGCGCGCGGTGACCTCGTCGCGGTAGCCGGCGTCGCTGCCGGTCAAGCCCGCGCCGACGAGGTCGAGGTGCACGTCGCGGCCGCGCGCGACGAGCCGCGCCGTGGCCTCGAGCACCGTGAGCGGGTCCTTCTTGGGCGTCAGGCGCCCCACCGAGAGCAGCCGCGGCGGCCGCGCGGGCGCGCCGTGCTCGGGCCGGCCGAAGTGCTCGAGGTCGATGCCGTGGCCGGTGACGACCTTGTTCGGCGCGTCGAGGCGCAGCGACTCGGGCGAGGCGGTGAAGACCTTCTCGACGAGCGGTACGGCCCTGCGCAGCCGCGCGTCGACGCCGGCGTGCGTGTACCACAGGAAGCGCCGCGCGCCCGCGCGGCGCGCCGGCGCGTCGGAGACCAGCGTGTAGCGCGGCACCATGTGCGCGAGCACCGTGTCGTAGCCGTCTGTGCCGAACGCTTCGCGCAGGAGGCGCTTGTAGCGCAGGTAGCGCCCCAGGCGGCCGCGGCGCCCGACCTCGCGCCAGTCGACGTTCGGCGGGAGGTCGGACGTGTCGCCCACCTCCAGCGCGACGACGCGCACGGCCTCGCACTGCGCCGCCAGCGCGCGCACCCAGCGCGAGACGAAGCCCAGCACCGCGTCCCCGCGGTCGAGCACCTGCGTCAGGAAGAGCAGCTTCACCGCGCGTCCTCCCGCAGCGTGCCGCAGCGCCGCGCGAGGTCGTGCAGGCCGCGCGCGTAGACCTCGAGCGCGGCCGTGTACTCGAAGCGCTGCACGTCGGCGCAGGCCTGCGCGCCCAGGCGGTCGCGCAGCGCCTCGTCGCGCAGCAGCGGCTCGAGCCCGTCGGCCAGACCGCGCGCGGTGAAGTCGACGAGCCGCCCGGCCGTGCCGGCCTGCAGGAGCTCCGTCATCACACCCACCGGCGTCGAGACGACCGGCGTGGCGCAGGCCATCGCCTCGACCGTCACGCGCGGGCCGCCCTCGCAGGTCGAGGCGCAGACCGCCACGCGCGAGCGCCGGTAGAGCCGCGCGAGATCGGCGGGCGTGTCGACCCACTCGACGAAGCGCGTGCTGCCCGCGAGCCGCGCGGCGTCGACCTGCTGACGCAGCTTCTTCGCGAGCGGGCCCTTGCCGACGAACAGCGCGCGGTGCGGCGCGCCGCGGCGGGCGAGCATGGCCAGGGCGTCGACGATGCGGTCGAGGCCCTTGTTGTTCACCAGCCGCCCGACGTAGAGCACGTCCTGGTCGAAGCGCTCCTCGCCCGCCGCCGGCGGCTCGGGGCGGAAGGTGGCGAGGTCGATGTAGAGCGAGGGCAGCACGAGGATGCGCTCGTCCGGCACGCCCCACGAGCGCAGCAGCGCGGGCATCTCGGTCGAGTTCACGACGCGGAAGGCCGGCGTGCGCGACGCGGCCCACGCGACGTACACGCGCGCGACGAGCTTGTCGAAGCGCTCGCGCAGGTCGGCCGGCACGGGGTGGCCGGGCACGTGGTGCAGCTCGGAGAGGTACGGCACGCCCGTGCGTGCGGCGAGCAGCGCGCTCCCGACGCCGTTGTAGAACCAGCCGTAGTCGTGGCTGACGATGAGCTGGTGGCCGTGCTCGGCGACGAGCTCGGCGCCGCGCCGCGCGATGTAGCGCACCATGCCCGCGCGCCCGCACGTCGCCGGGTGGAAGAACACGCGCTCGTGGATGCAGCTCACCGTCGGCGGCTTCGGCGGGCGCGGGCACAGCACGTCGATGCGGTCGAACCAGCGCGAGAACTCGCGCTGCATCGAGTGGAAGGGCCCCTTCTCGCCGATCGCGACCTGGCGGTCGCCGCTGACCATCAGGAGCTTCACGCGCCGCGCCTCCCGCGCAGGTCGCGCGCCGCGACGTACACGGCCTCGAGCCGCTCGGCCAGCGCGGCGGCCGAGTGTCGCTGCTCGACGCGCAGGCGCGCGCGGCGGCCCATCTCGAGGCGCCCGAGCGGGTGGGCGAGCAGCTGGTCGAGCCCGTACGCGAGCTCGTCGACGCCTTCGCCGAGCATGCCGGTGCGCTCGTGCGCGACGAGCTCGGGCACCCCGCCGACCGGCGTGCTGACCACGGCCTTCGCCGCGGCGGCGGCTTCGATGAGCGCGACCGGCAGGCCTTCGCTGCGCGAGGTGCACAGCACGACGTCGAGGTCGGCGAGCACCTCGACGACGTCGTCGCGGGTGCCGATCAGGTGCGCGCGCTCGCGCTGCCCGGGCGGCAGCGCCTCGAGGCGCCGCTCGAGGTCGCGCCGCTCGCCGCCGTCCCCCACGAAGCAGAGGTGCAGCCCGGGGTGCCGGTCGGCCAACATGCGGAACACATCGACCGCCCGCGCGGGGCACTTGACCTCCGCCAGGCGCCCCAGCACGCCCACCAGCACGCCGTCGTCGGGGACCCCCAGGAAGCGCCGCAGGGCGCCGTGGCGGCCCTCCAGGGCGAGCAGCGGCGCGAGGTCCACGCCGGGCGGCACGACCACCAGGCGGTCCTCCTCCACGACGCCCAGACGCACCAGGTCCTCGCCGGTCGCGTGCGACACGGCGAGCACCAGCTCGGTGCGTCGCGCGAGCGCGCGCTCGAGGCGCGCCAGCCCGGCCGACGCGCGCGGGCCGAAGTAGCCCTCGAGCACGTGACCGTGGAAGGTGTGCACGCGCGCGGCGGGCGCGGCCGCCGGCAGCGCGAGGCGTCCGAGCAGCCCGGCCTTCGACGCGTGCGTGTGCAGCACGTCGGGCGCGTACGCGCGCAGCTCGCGGCGCAGGCGCAAGAGCGCGCGCGCGTCGCCGACGAGCGACGGACCGCGCCCGAGCCCGGGCACGCGCACGACGTCGTGCCCCGCCGCGACGAACGCGTCGTGGAGGTCGCCCTCGCCCGCCTGCGGCGTGCCGCAGAACAGCCGCACCTCGTGTCCGCGCGCGCGCAGCTCGCGGTCGCCGGCGAGCGCCTGCCGCGCCGGCCCGCCGAGGTTGAGGCGGGTCAGGACGCGGGCGATGCGCACGGCGCGGGACCGCGCGACGTCGCCGCGCGCGGCCGCGCGAGCTCGCGGTGGCGCGCCAGGCTGTCGTCGACGAGGCTCGTGAGGTCCAGGGCGGGCGCCGCGACGCCCAGCTCGGCGAGGCGCGCGAGGTCGGGCTCGCGGAAGCGCACGTCCTCGAAGTTCGCGCCGCAGCGCGCGCGCGGGTCGGTGAAGCGCACCGCGCTGCCGCGCCCGGCGCGCTCGGCGACGAGTCGCGCGAGCGCCAGGATCGAGGTGCGCGCGGCGCCGCCCACGTTGAGCGCTCCGCCGGGCGCGTGCTCGGCCTCGACGAGCGCACGCAGCGCGCGCGCGACCTCGTCGACGTGCGCGAACGTGCGCACCTGCGCGCCGTCGCCGTGCACGGGGATCGGTCGGCCGTCGAGCGCGCGCTCGACGAAGGTCGGCAGCACCATGCCCGAGTCGCCGTCCTGGCCGGGACCGACGACGTTGAAGAAGCGCAGGTGCAGCGGTCCGCGCGCGGCGTCCCACAGCCCGCTCGCGTCGAGCAGCTCCTCGCCGCGCAGCTTGCTGGCGGCGTAGGCCCAGCGTCCGGCGCCGTCGGTCGGGCGCGTCGGGTCGCCCTCGCGCAGCGGGCCCGGCTTCTCGGCGTAGACCTCGCTCGACGAGGCGGCCAGCACGCGCGGCCGGCGCGCGCGCGGCAGCGCCTCGACCGCGGTCAGCAGCTCGCCGACGCCGCGCAGGTTGGCCGCGCGGCAGCCCTCCGGGTCGCGCAGCACGGCGCGCACGCCGACGCGCGCGGCGAGGTGCACGAGCACGTGCGGTTCCTCGCGCGCCACCAGCCGCGCCAGTACGCCGGGCGCGCTGACGTCGCCCTCGACGAGCTCGAACGCGCCGGCGCGCGGCAGTCGCTCGGGCCAGCCCGTGGAGAAGTCGTCGAGCCCCAGCACGCGGTGGCCGGCGGCGCACAGCTCGTGCGCGAGGCGCCCGCCGATGAAGCCCGCCGCGCCGGTCACGAGCACGCGCAGGGACGAGGGACGGCGAGGGAGGGTGGGCATGGGGCGCGTGGGACGCCCGGCGCGGGCGCGTCTTCCCGGGCGCGCAGAGTGTAGGCCCCGCCGGGCCGGGCCTCCAGCGGCTAGCCGCCGGCCGGCGAGGAGCCTCCCGAGACGTCGATCGGCGCCGCCGCGGCGTCCGAAGCACGTCTCGGAGACACGCCTAGAGCAGCCAGAGGTGGTAGACCACCAGCGCCGTGTAGGTCAGCACCGACGTCACGAGGCCCAGGCGCGCGAGGAGGAAGTTGCGGTGCAGGCAGAGCACCAGGAGCGCCACCGAGATCAACGCCGCCTTGCCCAGCACGAAGCCCGTGCGGCCGGTGTTCAGGAGCGCCGCGGCGACCGGGTTCAGCTCGATCCCGCCCACCTGCAGGTGGTAGATCGTGAAGAAGCTGTCGGCCGCGTTCATCAGCGCGACCCAGCACAGCGCCAGCAGCGTGCCGGTGCCGTAGAGGTCGACGAACGCGCCTTCGCGCCCCTCCTCGCGGCGCACGCGGCGCCGGCGGCCGCCGAAGAAGGTGTAGCGCGAGAAGCGCGGCGTGGGGCGCCGGCGTCGGTCCGGGCCGCGGTAGACGTGCTCCGCGGCGCCGGGGATCGCGCGCTCTTCCTGGGGGATGTCGGTCATGCGTCCTCGGACTCGGCGGGGTCCATCGGTCCCGCGCCGGTGGAGACTGTAGCCGCGAGCGGGCCTTCTCCGGGAGGTCCGGCCGCGGCGGCCTCCAGCGCGGCCACCAGCACCGTCGCGTAGCTCCCCGGCCCCAGCCGGAAGGCGAGCCGGGCGCCCGCGGGGTGGGCCTCGACGCGCGCCTCGCGCGGCCAGGCCAGGAGCGGCCGGCGCGCGCCCTCCGGCGCGAGGCCCGGCAGCAGCCCGGCCAGCGCGGCGGGGTCGGCGCCCAGCTCCGCCCGCACGGCGCGCTCGTCGTCGCCCGGGCGCCCGTCGGCCAGCAGCGCGCGCGTCCCCGAACAACGGGCCGCTCGGCGCGAGCTCGCGCGCGCGCGCGACGCCTCGCAGCGCGCGAGCTCGGCCTCCGTCACGCGCTGCGCGCGCGCGCCGCGTCGAGGCCCAGCGCGAGGTCCCCGCCTCGCAGGCGAAGCGCGCGCGCGGCGCGCCGGGCGAGCACGCGCTCGAAGCCGTGCGCCTGCCAGGCCGAGAGCGCGAAGCGCAGCGTGCGCGTTCCAGCGCGCGCAGCGCCGCGGAAGTCGCCGCGCCGCCGCGCGAGCTGACGCGCACGGGCGCGCGAGCTCGCGCGGCAACTCCGGCGCGAGCCGCGCGAGGCCGCGGTGGCCGTCGCGCCCTCGCGGGCGAGCACCTCGCGCAGCTCGTCGAGCGCCGCGCTCGGCGGCCAGGTCGGCGCCGCGGCGAAGCGCGCCAGCGCCGCGCGCCACGCGCGCCGCACGAGGTGCGCGCCGAGCTCGTGCCGCGGCCGTCCGCGCCGAAGCGCTGCGCGCCCGAAGGCGTTGGCGAAGCCGTGCACCTCGGCGCGCGCGAGCGCAGCGGCGAGCGGCGCGAGCTCGTCGGCGCGCACGCCGCGCACGACGAGCGTGAAGCGGTTGCCGGCGAGCTGCCCCGCGCGCAGCTTGCGGCCGTGCCGCGCGAGCGCGAGCACGCGCAGGTCGTCGCCCTCGACCGCGCGCGCAGCGCCTCGGCGTCGGCGCACGGCACGCTGAAGCGTTGGCGCGTCACGGCCTGGCGGTCCTTGCGCCCGGCGTAGCCCACCTCGCCGGCGCGCACGCCGGCCGCGCGCGCGAGCCGCGCGGCGACCTCCTCGGTGTCGAGCCCGCGCTTCTCCACGAGCGCGAGCACGTGCTCGCCGCGGCCGTCGGGCTCGCCGTCCGCGAGCTCCTCGACGACGAAGTCCTCGGGGACCTCCTTCAGGCGCCAGGCGCTCACGCCGTGGGCGGCTCGGCGAGGTCGACGAGCAGCGCCGGGTCGGGCGCCGCGCCCTCGAGCACCTCGCGGTAGATCGAGAGCGTCTGCTCGACCATGCGGTCGAGGCCGAAGTGCTCGAGCACGCGCTGCTCGCCGGCCGCGCCCAGGCGCGCGCGCAGCGCGGGGTCGGCGGCCAGGCGCAACATCGCGGCGGCGAGCGGCGCGTCCTCGGCGGGCGGCACGAGCACGCCCGTCTCGCCGTCGACGACGACCTCCGGCACGGCCGAGACGCGCGTCGCCAGCACCGGCACGCGCGCGGCCATCGCCTCGAGGAAGACGAGGCCCAGGCCCTCCCACAGCGAGCTCATCACGAACACGTCCGACGCCGCGACGAGGCGCGGCACGTCGCGGCGGATGCCGGCGAAGACGCACGCGTCGCCGAGCCCGAGCTCGCGCGCGAGCGCCTCGGTGCGCTCGCGCCCGTCGCCGAAGGGGTCGCCGCCCACGAGCAGGAGTCGCAGCGGCGGCAGCCCGGCGGGCGCGTCGTCCAGCGCGCGGCGCAGCGCGCGCAGCAGCACGTCGTGGGCCTTCTGCGGCGCGAAGCGCGCCACGCACACGAAGACGACGTCGTCCGCGCCGAAGCCGAACTCGGCGCGCACGTCGGAGCGCTCGCCGGCGGCGGCGGCCTCGCGCGCGGCCTGGAACGGCGCCGGATCGAGGCCGTAGTACACGCGCCGCAGCGCCGCCGGCTTCACGCGGCCGTAGCGGTGCACAAAGCGGCCGACGTGGTCGGAGAGCGCGATCGTGCGCGCCGGCAGGTTGCCCAGCAGGCCGTGCACGCGCGAGACGAGCGGCTTCGTGAGCACCTGCTCGTCGTTGTGCTTGCCCGAGACGAGCTTCCTGCGCGCGCCCGCGAGCGTGGCGAGCGCGGCGGTGACCATGTCGGCCTTGAGCAGGTGCGAGTGCACGAGGTCGGCCCACGCGACGTGCGTCAGCAGCCGCGAGAGGCCCGGCCCGAGCGGCACGGCGACGACCTCGCGCGCGCCCGCCGCGCGGAAGTCGTCGGCCAGCGTGCCGGCGCCCTTCAAGTAGCACAGGCGCACCTCGTGGCCGCGCGCGGCCTGCCCGCGCACCTGGCTGAGCAGGTGCATCTCGGCGCCGCCGACGTCGAGGGTGGTGATGACGTGCAGGATCTTCACAGCAGCTCCCCGTACACGGCCTCGAGGCCGTCGATCATGTGGTCGAGCGTGTAGCGCGCGCGCGCAGTCGCTCGCGGCCGCGCGCGCCGAGCGCCCGGCGCGCCTCGGGCCCGGCGTCCAGCGCGTCGCGCAGGCGCAGCGCCAGGGCGCGCGCGTCGACGGCGCCGGCGAGCCAGCCCGTCGCGCCGTCGCGCACCAGGTCCTTCGCGCCGTCGACCGGCGTGGCGAGCACCGGCAGGCCGGCGGCCATGGCCTCGAGCACGATGTACGGCATGCCCTCCCAGCGCGAGGGCAGCAGCAGCGCGTCCGCGCTCGCGAGCAGGCGCGGCACGTCGGCGCGGAAGCCCAGGAACGCCACGCGCTGCGCCACGCCCAGCGCCGCCGCGCGCGCGCGCAGCTCGCCCTCGAGCGCGCCGTGGCCGGCGAACAGGAGCTGCGCGGCCTCGTTGCCCGGCGCGGCCAGCGCGTCGAGCGCGAGGTCGTGGCCCTTGGCGACGTTGAGCAACCCGACGACGGCGAAGGTCACGCGCGCGGGGTCGAGCCCGAGCTCGGCGAGCGCGTGCGGCGCGGCGCCTTCGAAGGGCGCGGGGTCGATGCCGTTGGGCACGACGCGCACCTTGGCCGGGTCGACCACGCCCGAGCGCCGGAAGGTCTCGGCCTCGCTCTCGCTGACGGCGACGAGGCGGTCGGTGCTCGCGGCGAGGCGCTTCTCGACCGCGTGGAACAGGCGCCGCTTGCGCGGCCCGAACATGCCCTCGAAGAGGAACGCCAGCGTGTGCGGCGTGTGCACGCGGCGCGGCACGCCGGCCAGCCGCGCGGCGGTGCGGCCCAGCGCGCCGGCCTTCGACGAGTGCGTGTGCACGAGCGCCGGGCGCAGGTGGCGCATCAGCCCGCGCAGCGCCCAGACGTGGCGCGCGTCGGGGCCGGGGCGCAGCTCGCGCACCATCGGCAGCTCGTGCACGACCGCGCCGGCCGCCTCCAGCCCGGCGAAGTCGGCGCGGAACTCGGGCTGCCGCTCGGCCGAGACGACCAGGTGCACGTCCCAGCCGCGCCGCGCGAGGCCGTGGCCCACGTCGGTGATGTGCCGCCGCGTGCCGCCGATGGTCGACTCCATCACGTGCAACACGCGCCGGGCCGCCCGGCCGTCCGCAGCGCCCCTCGACTCAGTAGGCACCGGTCCCCTTGACCACGGCGATGCCCGTCAGGGCCAGGATCACGACGTCGAGCAGGAACGACTGGTGCTCGATGTAGTAGAGGTCGTAGTCGAGGTTGTCGTGGATCTCCTGCTGGCGCGCGTAGGAGATCTGCCACAGCCCGGTGATGCCCGGCTTCACGCGCAGGCGCTCGCGCTCCATCGGCCCGTAGGCCTCGACGATGAAGCGCATCTCGGGCCGCGGGCCGACGAGGCTCATGTCGCCCAGGAACACGTTGAAGAACTGCGGCAGCTCGTCGAGGCTGTAGCGCCGCAGGTAGCGCCCGATGCGCGTGATGCGCGGGTCGTAGGGCGAGTTCGGCGTCGGCGCATCGCCGGACAGGTGCTGGTGCATCGTCCGGAACTTGTACATGCGGAAGGTCTTGCCGTCGCGCCCGACGCGCTCCTGGACGAAGAACGCCGGCCCCTCGCTCTCGCGCCGGATGAGCACCATCGCGACCAGGAAGATCGGCGCGCCCACCAGCAGCGCCAGCGACGAGCCCACGACGTCCAGCGCGCGCTTGGCCACCACGCCGAAGACGTTCGCGCGCCGCTCGGCCCGCGTGATGAGCGGGATCGAGTCCAGGCTCTCGATGCGGATGTTGTAGCTGAGCAGGTGGTAGAAGCGCGGCACGACGTGGTAGCGCACCCCGATGCGCTCGCACTCGGCGACGACCTCCATCACGCGCTCCTCGCTGTGGTCGACGAGCGCGATGAAGATCTCGCTGACCTTGCGCTCCCCCACCACGCGCTCGAGGTCGTCGAAGGAGCCCAACACGCGGTTGCGTTCGACCGTCTCGCCGACGAGGTCGGGGTTGTCCGAGACGAAGCCCACCAGGTTCAGGCCCAGCGTCGGCACGAGCATGAACTTCGACTGCAGCTTGCGCCCGCAGTCGCCCGCGCCGTAGATCAGCACGTTGCGGTTGCCGATGCCGCGCCGGTGCAGCGTCTGGATGTACTTGAACGAGGCGAAGCGGCTGGCCGTCATCGCGACGAGCACGATGAGGAACGAGAAGACCGTCGTGACCCGCGACAGCTGGTCGGGGTCGATCGACTTCATCTCGACCAGCTTGTGCAGCGCGACGAGCGGCGCCAGCACCGCGCCCTCCGCCTCCTGGTTGCTCTTGCGCAGCAGGATCAGGAGCGTCCAGAACACGAAGAAGCTCACCACCACCGACTTGGCGATGGCCTTGAACTCCTCCATGTTCAGCAGGCTCTTCACCGGGCTGTAGAGCCCGAACGCGTGGAAGCTCACCAGGCACACGGCCGAGAGCAGCGCCCACGCCTGGCGGTAGACGTCGAGGTCGACGCCCGGGTCCACGCTGCCCGTGGCCTCGCCCAGGAGGTACCCGAGCCAACACGACGCCAGCAGCACGCCCAGGTCGACGAAGACCTGTGCGGAGAGGATCAGCGGCTCGAAGTTGCGCCGCAGGAAGCTGCCGAGGGCGGACATGGGTGGCTCGCGACCGCGGGCGGTCGGGAGCGCTAGGACGGGGGATGGGTCTCGGGGCGCCCCGGCGGTCAGGACCGCCGGAGAGCGTCGAGGTCTCCCGCGGGGGCCGCTCCGGGCTCGGAGAGGCGCTGCAGGAGACCCGGTATGCTATCGGCTGCCCGGCCCGCTTGAACTGGATAGTGGTGCCGGAAGGAGGCGGCGCCCCACAGCGAAGCCCGGTCCGTGACCGCGCGCAGGGCCGCCCAGGGCGCGCCGGCGGCGGCCGCGACCGCCGCCACCGCGGCCGTCTCCATGTCGGCCACGCAGTCGCCGGCGAAGGCCCGCGCCAGGCGCAGGCGGCGCCAGGGCGACAGCACCGGGCGGTCGGCGGTCAGGAACCAGCCGGCCCGGCCGGGCGCGAGCGCCCGCCGCGCGGCGAGCAGGGCGGGTCGGCGTCGACCTCGCGGCCGGCGCGCACGGCGAGGTCGGTCTGCGCGGCGCGCGTGCAGTGCACCAGCGTGCCGGGCGCGAGGTGGCGGCGCAGGCCGCCGCAGGTGCCGACCACGAGCAGGCGCGGCGCGCCGCGCCCAGAGCAGCGCGCTCGCGGCGCGCGCGGCGTGGACCTTGCCGACGCCGGCCACCACCGCCAGCGCGGCGCGGCCGTCGAGCGCGAGCTCGAGCAGCTCGAGCCCCTGCACGCGACGCGTGGCGCGCACCGCGTCGCGCAGCGCGCCGAGCTCGCCGTCGAGCGCGCACACGACGCCGGCGCTCCACGCGCCCGATTCCGCCGCGCCCTCGTGTGTCGCCGCCTGCATGGCGGGCTATTGTGGCGCCCCCCGCCCCGCCATGCGCAAGAGCGACCTCCTCTTCTTCCTCACCGGCGCCGCCGCGCTCGTCTACGAGACCGTCTGGATCCGGCTGCTCGCGCGGCTCGTCGGCAGCGACGCCGGCGGCCTCGCGGTCGTGCTGGCGGTCTTCATGGGCGGCATGGGCCTGGGCGCGTGGCTGCTCGCCGGCGTGGCGCAGCGCAGCGCGCGGCCCGCGCGACTGTTCGCCGGGCTCGAGCTCTTCGTCGGCGCGTGGGCCGCGCTCTCGCCGCTCGCGCTCGCGCACGCCGCGCCGGTCGAGAGCGCCGCGGGGCGCGCGCTCGCCGCGGCGCTGCTGCTGCTGCCGCCGACGCTCGCGATGGGCGGCACCTTCCCGCTCATGGGGCGGCTCGTGCTGCGCGACGACGCCGGCACGGGGCGCGCGGTCTCCGCGTTCTACGGCGCGAACACGCTGGGCGCCGCGCTCGGCGCGCTGCTCGGGCCGCTGCTGTTCATGCCGCGCCTGGGGCTGTCCGGCGCGCTCTACGCCGCGGCGCTGCTCGACGTCGTCGCGGCCGTCGGCGCGCTGCGCTGGCTCGCGGGCGCGCCGCCGGTGACGCCGCGCCCGGCGCGCGTGCCGTGGGCCTCGCCGACGTTGCTCGCGAGCGCGCTGCTCGGCTTCGCCGGGCTCGGGCTCGAGGTGCTGCTCGCGCGCCTCGTCGTCAGCGTCACCGGTGCGTCGGTCTACGCCTACGCGATCGTGCTGTTCGTGTTCCTGGCCGGCCTGGGCCTCGGCAGCCGCCAGCTCGCGAGCGCGGCGCCCGGGAGCCGCCTCGTCGCCGGGCGCACGGTGCTGCGCGGCGCCGCGCTGCTGCTGCCGGCCGTCACGCTGCTCGGGCTGTACGCGCTGCGCTGGCAGCTCGGCGAGGCGGACCTGTTCGGCAGCCTGCAGAACCGCAGCCCGGCCGGCATGTCGGTCGTCGGGCTGTGGACGCTGCACGCGCTCTTCGCGGCGCTCGCGCTGCTGCCGCCGGCGCTGCTGCTCGGCGCGGCGCTGCCCTCGGCCGTGGCCGCGCTGTGCGAGGAGGCGCCCGAGGCGCCGCGCGAGCGCGTGCTCGCGCGCGTCTACGCGTGCAACACCGCCGGCGCGCTCGCCGGCAGCCTCGCTGCGGGCTTCGTGCTGCTCGCGACGCCCGGGCCGCGCGGCGCGCTCCTCGTGCTCGTCGCCGTCGCGTGGTGCGCGGGCCTGCTCGTCGCGCCGCGGCGACCGCGCGCGCTGCTGGCCTCGCTCGCCGCCGGCGCGCTCGCGGCGCTCGGCGCTCTGCCTGCCGCGCGGCGCGCCGCCCGGCCTCGAGACGCTCTACCTCGCGCACGACGCGCAGGCCAGCGTCGCGGTCGAGGAGCGCCCTGACGGCGACGGCCGCGTGCGCTCGCTGCGCGTCAACGGCAAGGTCGTCGCCACCACCGCGCCGGTCGACCTGCGCCTGCAGCGCCTGCTCGGCCACGTGCCCGGCCTGCTGCACGGCGACGTGCGCCGCGCGCTCGTGATCGGCCTCGGCACGGGCATGACCGCCGGCTCGCTGCTCGACCTGCCGACGCTCGAGTCGCTCGACGTGTTCGAGATCTCCGCCTCGATGCCCGGCGCCGCGCGCGAGTTCGCGGCGTGGAACGGCGGCGTCGTCGACGACCCGCGCACGCACCTCGTGATCGCCGACGGCCGCCACGCGCTGGCGACGAGCGCGGCCCGCTGGGACCTCGTCACCTCCGACCCGATCCACCCCTGGACGCGCGGCTCGAGCGACCTCTACTCGCTCGAGCACTTCGAGGCCATGGCCGCGCACCTGGCCGAGGGCGGCGTCGCCTCGCAGTGGCTGCCGCTCTACCAGCTCTCCGAGGACGACGTGCGCACGGTGGTCGCGACGTGGTGCGCGGCGTTCGAGCACACCTCCGCGTGGCTGACCGCGTACGACCTGGCGCTGGTCGGCTCGCGTGAGCCGCTGCGCGCGGAGCTGTGCGACGTGGCGCTGCCGCCGCGCGTCGCGGCGCACCTGGCGCAGGCCGGCGTGCACTCCGCGCTCGAGCTGTGCGCGCTCGAGGTCGCGCGCGACGCCGACCTGCGCGCGTGGGTCGCGGGCAGCGCGCCGATGCGCGACGACCACCCGGTGCTCGAGTTCCGCGCGCCGCTCTCCTACCTCGGCGGCTACTCGACCGAGGCGCTGCGCTGGGCCGGCCGCGACGCCTTCGTCGACGAGCTGCCACCCGCGGCGCGTCCGCGCGCGCGCGAGGTGCGCGCCCTGCTGGCCGCCTTCCTTCACGCGGCTCCAGCCGGCGCGGGCGAGGCCGCGCGCCGCTACGGCGAGGCGCTGCTCGCGCTGCCGCCGCGGTGAACGGCGCGTGAACGCGCCTGGCGCGGCGCGCGCGCGCGCGTGGCCCGCCCGCGCGCGCGGCAGTAGACTGCGGCCCGCCATGACCTCGTCCCCCGCGAGCTCCGAACGCTGCGACGCGGCCGTGCTCGGCGCCGGTCTCGCCGGCGCCGCCACGGCGCTGTTGGTGAAGCGCTGTCCAGGCGCGCGCGTCGTCGTGCTCGACGCCGCGCCCGCGGGCGCGCACCGCGCCAGCGGCACGCTCAGCGCGCGCGCGGCACGAACGCGACCTTCCTCGCCGAGGACCTCGCGCTCGCCGGCGAGCTCGCGCGCGCGGGCACCTGCCCCACCACGGCCTGCGCGTCTGGTGGGCGCGCGCGCGCCGGCGCCGCGCTCGCGCGGGCTCACCGAGCTCGGCGAGGCCGAGGTGCCGCGCGAGCCGGCGCTGCACCTCGACCACGGCCTGCTCGTGCGACGACGCTGCACCGGCGCCTGGAGAGTGCGGCGTCGAGCTGCGCCAGGGCTCTCCGCGCGCGCGCGGCGAGCCTGGCGCGCGGCGCGTGACGCTCGCGCTCGAGGGCGGCGCGCGCCTCGACGCGCGCTGGGTCGTCGAGGCGAGCGCGCGCCCGCGCTGCTCGCCGAGCGCACCCGCGTCGACCGGCGCGTTCGCGCTGCACGTGGCCGAGGCGCGCTGGACCGGCGTGCTGCCCTGGGAAGCCACCGGCCTGCCGCGCGCGCGCGGCGCGCGTGGCGCGCGCTCGCCGAGCACCTGTTCGTCGGGCGCGGCTGGCGCGCGCCTCACGCCGCTCGCCGACGGCGCGCACGCGCTCGCGGTCGGCGTCGACCCCGCGCAGGCGCCGGCCGAGGACGAGCGCTGCGACGGGCTGCGCGACCTGGTCGGCTACGGCGCCTTCGTGCGCTCGCGGCCCGGGCTGCGCGAGCTCCTGCGCGGCGCCGAGGTGGCGCCCGAGAGCTTGCGCGTGCGCACCGTCGAGCCGGGCTACGCCAAGCCGAGCTGCGGCCCGGGCTGGTTCGCCGTCGGCGAGGCCGCGGGCGAGCTCGACCCGTTCGACGACGCGCCGCTGCGGCAGCTCGTCGAGACCGTGCGCGGCGCGACGCGCATCCTCGTCGGCGACCTCTCGGGCAAGCGCCCGGCGCCCGAGCTCGACCTCGTCGAGCGCGACGAGCTCTTCCGCCAGGAGTTCCGCCAGCGCGCGCAGCGGCTCGGCGCGGGCGCGTACCTGATCTGGGGCGACCCGCTGTGCTGCGCCGCGAGCGTGCACCTCGACCGCGCCTTCGAGGCGCTCGGTGCGCCCGCGTGGCTGCACCCGTGGCGCACGCGCCTGCGCGCGCGGCTCGTGCGCGTCGCCGAGCGCCGCCTGGCGACCGGCCGCTACGGCCTCCCCGCCGCCCCGCCCGTCGGCCTCGCCGCGAGCGGCTGGCCCGCGCAGCTCGTCGCCGGCCTCGCCGCCGGCGGTCGCGTCGAGTGGGACGGCTTCCGCGAAGCGCTCACGCCCGTCCACCACGACACGCACGAGCCCGTGCTGGGCGAGCTCTTGCGCCGCACGCCCGGCGGGCCGAGATAGACTGCCCCGCTCCCCCGCACGCCTCCCGCTCCCGACCATGCGCATCGCAGTCACCGGCTCCACCGGCTTCATCGGCTCCTACCTCGTCCCGGCCCTGGCCCAGAAGGGCCACGAGCTCGTGCTGCTCGCGCGCCCCGGCCGCGAGGACGCCGTGCCGCGGCCCGCGGGCGGCCAGGTCGAGGTCTTCACCGGCGACCTCACCGACGCGGCCAGCCTCGACGGCTTCTTGAAGGGCGCCGAGCTCCTGATCCACCTCGCCGCCGCGCACGACCACGTGCCCGACGAGGAGATGCGCGCGATCACGGTCGGCGGCACCGAGGCGCTGCTCGAGGAGGCGCGCCGCCAGGGCCTGCACAAGGACCCGAGCTTCGAGATCTGGATCGTGTCCTCGGCCGTGATCGGCGCGCCGGTCTACAGCTACTACCGCGACACGAAGCGCATCCAGGAGAAGCTCATCCGCGGCTCGGGCATCAACTGGACGAGCTTCCGGCCGACGCTCGTGTACGGCGTGGGCGACATGCGCCACACCGCGCCGCTGCTGCGCAAGTGCGCCGCGCAGTCGGGCAAGATCACCGTGCCGCACGACGGGCTCTCCAAGCTCGCGCCCGTGCACGTGGACGACGTCGTGCAGGCCATCCTGCTGTACTTCGACTTCGACCGCGGCGTCGACTGCTGCTACGAGCTCGCCGGCCCCGAGGGCATCCCCTACAACCAGTTCCTCGACGAGACCATCGCGGCCGCGGGCGGCAAGGTGAAGCGCCGCAACATCTCGAAGAAGTGGGCCGACCGCGCGATCATGCTCAAGGGGCTGTTCACCGACGTGACGGAGGACCGCCGCGCGTCGGCGTACTTCACGCTGCACCACGAGCACGACATCTCGAACGCCCGCGACGAGCTGGGCTGGAAGCCGCGGCCCTACGCCGAGGGCATCCGCCAGGTCGCGCAGGGCGACTGGTGGCGCTGAGCGGCGCGCCTCAGACGTCGCGCAGCAGCTCGACGTAGAAGCGGATCATCGCGACGTAGTCGCGCACGGAGACGCGCTCGTCCACGCCGTGCAGGCGCGCGAGGTCGTCGCGCTCGAGCCGCAGCGGCGAGAAGCGGTAGACGCAGTCCGTGAGGTCGGCGTAGTGGCGCGAGTCGGTCGCCACGACGACGAGCGACGGCACGACGACGGCGTCGGGGAAGCTCGCCTCGATCGCGCCGCGCAGCCAGTCCCACGCGGGGCCCTCGGCCGGCGACGTGCGCGAGGGCTCGAAGGCGCCCGCGGCCAGCTCGACGCTCACGCGCGGGTCGTCGACGACCGCGCGCACGCGCGCGACGACGCTCGCCAGCGTGTCGCGCGGGTGCACGCGCAGGTTCAGCGTGGCCTCGGCGCTCGCGGGCAGCACGTTCTCGGCGACGCCGCCGGCCGCCTGCGTCACGGCGCAGGTCGTGCGCAGCAGCGCGGCCGACTCGGGCCGCTCGGCCAGCGCGCGCGCGACGAGCGGCGCGGTGAGCCACGCGTTCGCCAGCGCGAGGCGCCGCGGGAAGGGCACGTACGGCGCGAGCCCGACGGCGAAGTCGCGCGCCACGCCGTCGAGCCGCGCGGGGAAGGGCGCGGCCTCCACGCGCGTGAGCGCGGCGGCCAGCACGCCGAGCGCGGTCTGGTCGGGCGGCATCGAGGCGTGCCCGCCGGCGCCGGCCACGCGCAGGTGCAGCGTGGCGTAGCCCTTCTCGACGACGCCGACGGCCGCGATCGGCGCGCGGACGCCGTCGAGCACGCCGTCGAGCACGGCCGAGCCTTCGTCGAGCACCATCCACGCGCGCACGCCGTCGGCGCGCAAGCGCTCGGCGAGCCGCGCCGCGCCGCGCGCGCCGCCGGTCTCCTCGTCGCAGCCGAGCGCGAGCACCACGCTGCGGCGCGGCGCGGCGCCCTGGCCGAGCAGCAGCTCGAGCGCCTCCAGCATCGCGAACGCCGGCCCCTTGTCGTCGAGCGCACCGCGGCCCCACACGTAGCCCGCGGCGACGTCGCCGCTGAACGGCGGCCGCGTCCAGCCCGCGGGCGGCGCCGGCACGACGTCGAGGTGCGCGAGCAGGACGAGCGGCTCGAGCTCGGGCGCGCGGCCCTCCCAGCGCAGCAGCATCCCGTAGTCGTGGCGCTCGACCGTGCAGGCCGCCATCACCGGCGCGAAGCGCTCCTCGACGAGGTCGAGCACCGCACGGCGCTGCGCGACGGCGAAGGCGTCGTCCTCCGCGCCGGCGACGGTCTGCAGGCGCAGCGCGGCGGCGAGGCGCAGGCTGACGCGCCGCTCGTCCAGCTCGAGCTCGGCCGCCTCGGGCCGCAGCCGCGGCGCGGGCGCGACGCCGACGGCGCGCGTGACCATCACGGCGAAGAGCAGCGCGAGCCCCAGCAGGCCCAGCGCGAGGAGGCGCTTCACGCGCCGCCCTCCCGCGCGGACTCGGGCTCGAAGCGCTCCGGCGGCAGGTCGATCAGCAGCTCGCGCACGATGCGCTTCTGCAGCTTGCCGCTGCCGGTCTTGGGCAGCTCGTCGAAGAACGCGAGGCGCCGCGGCACCTTGTAGCCGGCGAGGAAGAGCCGGCAGTGCGCGAGCAGCTCGGGCGCGCGCAGCACGCGCCCGTCCGCGCCCGGCGCGCGCACGACGGCCGCCGCGACGACCTCGCCCCACAGCTCGTCGGGCAGGCCGACGACGGCCGCCTCGCGCACGAGCTGGTGCGTGTAGAGCGCGTTCTCGACCTCCGTCGAGTAGACCGTCTCGCCACCCGTCAGGATCACGTCCTTGCGGCGGTCGACGATGCGCAGCGAGCCGCGCGCGTCGAGCGTCGCGAGGTCGCCGGTGCGGAACCAGCCGTCCTGGAAGGCGGCCTCCGTCTCGCGCGGGCGGTTCCAGTAGCCGCCGAAGACCCACGGCCCGCGCGCCTGGATCTCGCCGACGGTGGCGTCGTCGGCCGGCACGGGGCGGCCCTCGGCGTCGACGACGCGCAGCTCGATGCCGCCGAACGGGCGACCGGTGCGCGCGACGTACTCGGCGCGTTGCTCCTCGGCGAGGTCCGCCGCGCGCGCGTCGGGCAGGCTGATCGTCAGGTACGGCGAGGTCTCGGTCAGGCCGTAGGTCTGCGCGTAGCGACAGCCGAAGACCGCCTCGACGCGGCGCACGAGCTCGGGCGCGATGGGCGCGCCGCCCGAGAGCACGAGCCGCAGCGCCGGCAGCGGGCGCACCTCGGGCGCGTGCACGAGCAGACCCAGCATGGTCGGCACGAGGTTCGTGAGCGTGACGCCCGCGTCGGCGAGCTGGCGCCACACCGCGCCCGGCTCGAAGCGCGGACAGAACGCGTGGCGGCCGCCCGCGAGGCTCACGGCGAACACGGCCCACGCGTCGGCCAGGTGGAACATCGGCGCGAAGTGCCCCCACGTGTCGTCGGCCGTCAACTCCAGCTCGGCGATCGCGGCGCGCGCGTGGCTGAGCACGTTGCCGTGCGTGAGCGGCACGCCCTTCGCGCGGCCGGTCGTGCCGCTCGTGTAGTAGAGGTGCGCGACGGCGTCGGCGCTCAGCTCGGGCGCGTCGAAGTCCTCGGCCGCGGCGCGCGCGTCGCACCAGGCGAGCGCGCCCTCGCCGCGCGGCGTCACCTCGAGCACGTCGAGGCCCGCGTAGCCGGCCAGCGCCTCGTCGAGCGCCTCGCGCGCCTCGTCGCCGCGCACGAGCCACAGCGGGCTCGCGTCCTCGAGGATGAAGCGCAGCTCTCGCGCGGCGAGGCGCAGGTTGAGCGGCACGAGGATCGCGCCGAGCGCCGCGCAGGCGAGGTACAGCTCGAACAGCTCGGGGCCGTTCACGAGGAAGGCCGCGATCCGATCGCCCGGCTGCACGCCCTGCGCCTGGAACCACGCGGCGTGCTGCTGCACGCGGCCGTGCAGCGCGGCGTAGTCCGTCGCCGGGTCGGCGGCGTAGGCCGGGCGCGGCGCGTGCGCGCGCGCGGCGGCCTCGAGCTCGCGCCAGAGGTTCAAGGCCGCGCCGCGCCGAGCGACTCGAGGCGCGCGTCGAGCTCCGCCAGCTTGCCCTGGAAGTACGCGGCCGGCGTCCAGCGCTCGATGCCCGCCTCGACCAGCGCCGCGCGCGCGCGTTCGAGCCGCTCGCGGCCGCGCGCTTCGTCGCCGCTGGCGAGGTCCAGCTCGCCGAGGTCCCACGCGACCCAGCCGAGCCACTCGAGCGTCTCCGGCCCCGGCGCCGCGGCGTGGGCGCGCTCGGCCCACGCGAGCACCGGCGTCAGCGTCGCGCGCGCGGCGGCGAGCTCGCCGCACAGGCGCTGCGCGTGCCCGACCGCCCAGGCGGCCACCTGCTTGGCGTGCTCGTCGCCGGTCGCGTCGTGGTAGCGCCGCGCCTCCTGGTACGCGGCCAGCGCGTCCCGGTAGCGACCGCGCTCCTCGAGCGACGCGCCGAAGTTGTTCCACAGCACGGCCAGCCAGGCCTGGTCACCGTGTCGCGCGGCCGCCTCGATGCCCTTGCGCGTCCAGGCCTCCTGCTCGGCCGGGTCGGGGCTCGCGAGCACGACCCAGTGTGCGGCGTCGAAGGCGCGCCGGTAGAGCTCGTGCTCGATGCAGTAGTCGTACAGCGCGCGGAAGCGCTTCACCGCGGCCTCGTCCTGGCCCGCCTCGCGCTCGTAGATGCCGAGCACCTGCTGCAGGCGCGACCAGCCGAGCGGCTCGTCCCGGCGCGCCAGCGCGCGCGCCATCGCCAGCCACGGCTCGCCCTCCGCGGACTGGCCGAGCACGAGCTCCATGCGCGCCACCTGCGCGCAGGCCTCGACCTTGCCGGACACGGGCCCGCTCGCCTCGGCGGCGCGCGCGTAGGCGTGCTTGGCGTCGGCGTACTTGCGCGAGCTCATCAACCGGTCGCCCTCGCGCAGGAGCTCCTGGTTGAGCGGCAACGCGCCGCCGCCGTCGCCCTGCGCGCGCGGGCTCGCGCAGGCGAGCAGCCCGAGCGCGAGCGCGAGCGCCAGCACCAGCGCGCGCGGCGCCGTCACGCCTCGTCGCCCCGCAGCTTGGCCAGCACCGAGTAGTCCTCGATGGTGCTGGTGTCGCCCACGGTCTCGACGCCCGCCGCGATGTCGCGCAGCAGGCGGCGCATGATCTTCCCGCTGCGCGTCTTGGGCAGCGCGTCGGTGAAGCGGATCTCCTTCGGCCGCGCCAGCTTGCCGATCTCCGTGGCGACGTGCTCGCCGAGCTCGCTGCGCAACGCGTCGTCGATCGCGACGCCGCCGCCGACCGTGACGAAGGCCGCGATGGCCTGCCCGGTGAGGTCGTCGGGCCGCGCCACGACGGCCGCCTCGCAGACCTTCGGGTGGCTGACGAGCGCGCTCTCGACCTCCATCGTCGAGAGGCGGTGGCCGCTGACGTTGATGACGTCGTCGACCCGCCCCATGATCCAGAAGTAACCGTCCTCGTCGCGGCGCGCGCCGTCCCCGGCGAAGTAGACGCCGGGCACGGTGGACCAGTAGGTGTCGACGAAGCGCTTGTCGTCGCCCCAGATGCCGCGCAGCATCGAGGGCCACGGCTTGCGGATGCACATCAGGCCGCCCTGGTTGGCGGGCAGCTCGTTGCCGCGCTCGTCGAGGATCGCCGCGTCGACGCCGAAGAAGGGCCGCGTGGCCGAGCCGGGCTTGGTGGCCGTCACGCCGGGCAGCGGCGTGAGCATGATCGCGCCGGTCTCGGTCTGCCACCAGGTGTCGACGATCGGGCAGCGCTCGGCGCCGATCACGCGGTGGTACCACATCCACGCCTCGGGGTTGATCGCCTCGCCCACCGTGCCCAGCAGGCGCAGCTTGGAGAGGTCGTGCTTGGCCGGGTGCTCCTCGCCCAGGCGCATGAAGGTACGGATGGCGGTCGGCGCGGTGTAGAAGACGGTCACGCCGTGCTTCGCGCACAGCTCCCAGAAGCGGCCGGGGTGCGGCGTGGTCGGCGCGCCCTCGTACATCACGACCGTGGCGCCGTTGGCCAGCGGACCGTACACGATGTAGCTGTGGCCGGTGATCCAGCCGACGTCGGCGGTGCACCAGTAGACGTCGTCGTCGCGCAGGTCGAAGACGTAGCGCGTGGTGAGATACGTGCCGACGAGGTACCCGCCGGTCGTGTGCACGATGCCCTTGGGCTTGCCGGTCGAGCCCGACGTGTAGAGCAGGAAGAGCAGGTCCTCCGCCTCCATGGGCTCCGGTGGGCAGTCGGCGGAGACCTTCGGCGCGAGCTCGTGGTACCAGACGTCGCGGCCGGGCGTCCAGGCGACCTCGTTCTCCGTGCGGCGCACGACGAGCACGGTGTGCACCGACGGGATGCCGTCGACGGCCGTGTCGACCTCGGGCTTCAGCGCCAGCACGCTGCCGCGGCGCCAGCCGCCGTCGGCGGTGATGACGGCCGAGCAGCCGCCGTCCTCGATGCGGTCGCGCAGCGCCTGCGCGCTGAAGCCGCCGAACACCACCGAGTGCGCCGCGCCGATGCGCGCGCAGGCGAGCACGGCCATGGCCAGCTCGGGGATCATCGGCATGTAGATCGCGACGCGGTCGCCCTTCTGCACGCCGCGGCTCTTGAGCACGTTGGCGAAGCGACACACCTCGGCGTGCAGCTCCCGGTAGGTCAGCGTGCGCACGTCGCCGGGCTCGCCCTCCCACACGATCGCGCGCGCGTCGGCGCGCGCGCCGGCGAGGTGCTGGTCGAGGCAGACGGCCGAGGCGTTGAGCTTGCCGCCCGTGAACCAGCGCGCGAAGGGCTTGTTCGACCAGTCGAGGACGCGCTCGAAGGGCTTCATCCAGGGCAGCTCGCGCGCCACGCGCCCCCAGAAGGCCTCGGGGTCGTCGATCGACTCGCGGTACAGCGCCTCGTACTCGGCCGGGCTCGACAGCCGGGCCTGGCGCTGGAACTCGGCGGGCGGGGGGAACCTGCGGTCCTCGTGGAGGACGCTCTCGATCTCGCTCATGGGTACCGGGCGGGGGTTCGGGGCCTTCGCGGGAGGGAGTG
The DNA here is from genome assembly GCA_020638875.1 of Planctomycetota bacterium. Lineage (GTDB taxonomy): Bacteria > Planctomycetota > UBA1135 > UBA1135 > DUCM01. Next base: position 89,408 of record JACKHS010000011.1, on the reverse strand, counting down.
TAGCGTCCGAGGTGCCCCTCGCTAGGATCGCGGCGACCCCACGCCCCACCCGACGCCATGCTGCACACCGCCCTGCTCCTCGCGCTCCTCCCCTGCCTGCCGACGCAGGAGCCCGCCCCGCCCGCCGCCGCCGACGCCGCGGAGCCGCAGGACCAGGCCGTCGAGCGCAGCTTCCAGGCCACGCTCGGCGGCGAGACGTTCGGCTACACGTCGACCGCCGGCGAGTACGTGCTGCGCACCGAGGAGGGCGCCGCCAAGGCGACGATCTTCTACGTCGCCTACACGCGCGACGGCGTCGAGGACCCCGCGACGCGCCCGCTGACCTTCTGCTTCAACGGCGGGCCGGGCTCGTCGTCGGTGTGGCTGCACCTGGGCGCGTTCGGGCCCAAGCGCGTCGACATGGGCGACGCGGGCGCGCTGCTGCCGCCGCCGTGGAAGCTCGTGCCGAACGAGGCCTCGCTGCTCGACGTCACCGACCTCGTCTTCGTCGACCCGGTCATGACCGGCTACAGCCGGCCGGCCGAGGGCGAGGCGCGCGAGCAGTTCCACGGCCTGTCGGAGGACATCGCCTGGGTGGCCGAGTTCATCCGCCTCTACACGACGCGCGAGGAGCGCTGGAGCTCGCCCAAGCTGCTCGCCGGCGAGAGCTACGGCACGACGCGCGCCGCGGGCCTCGCGCAGGAGCTGCAGGACCACCACGGCATGTACCTGAACGGCATCGTGCTCGTGTCGTCGATCCTGAACTTCCAGACGGCGCGCTTCGAGCCGGGCAACGACCTGCCGTACGAGCTCTTCCTGCCGACGTACACCGCGACGGCGTACTACCACGGCCGCCTCGACGCGGAGCTGTCGCGCGACCTCGTCGCGACGCTCGACGAAGTGGAGCGCTTCGCGCTGGGCGACTACGCGCACGCGCTCGCGCTCGGCGACCGGCTCTCCGACACCGAGCGCGCGGAGGTCGCGGCGCGCGTCGCGCGCTACACCGGCGTCGACGCGGAGTGGGTGCTCGCGTGCAACCTGCGCCTGCGCATCGACCGCTTCACGAAGCAGCTGCGCCGCGACGAGCGCGTGACCGTCGGCCGCCTCGACTCGCGCTTCACCGGCCGCGACGCCGACGCCGCGGGCGAGTCGTACGAGTACGACCCGAGCTACGCGGCGATCCAGGGCCCGTACACCGCGACGCTCAACGACTACGTGCGGCGCGAGCTCGGCTTCGAGTCGGACCTGCCGTACGAGATCCTCACCGGGCGCGTGCACCCCTGGAGCTTCGCCGAGTTCGAGAACGCCTACGTCGACGTCGCGCCGCGCCTGCGCGAGGCGATGACCAAGAACCCCGCGCTGCTCGTCTACGTCGCCAACGGCTACCACGACCTCGCGACGCCGTACTTCGCCACGCGCTACACCTTCGACCACCTCGGCCTCGAGCCGGCGCTGCGCGGGCACGTGCGCATGGGCTACTTCGAGTCGGGGCACATGATGTACGTGCACGAGCCCTCGCGCGCCGCGCTGCGCGAGCAGCTCGCGGCCTTCGTGCGCGAGGCCGCCGGCGCGCGCTGAGCGCGCGTCCCGCTTCCGGGAGGCTCCCCGCGCCGGGAATCGGCGGCCGGCGGACCTGGAATGCGGTCCGCTGCCCTCGCGCGGCGCCGATGGGCAGAGGAAGCCCGCGCGCCCCTCCGCGCGGCGCGCGCCCCGCGGCGCTCCCCCCGCCCGTTTCTCCAGATCCCCTGCCCCGCCGGCGGCGCCGTCCTCGGACTCGCTCCGCCATGAACCGGATGCCCGCCACGCTCGATCCCCCCGCCACCGCCCGCGCCCTGGTCGTCGACCGCTGGAACTCCTGGGTCCAGGTCTGGTTCCCGGACACGGGGGAGCGCGAGTGGATCAACCTGGCCGAGCGCGGCTTCGCGCCGGCCGCCCCCGGCCAGCCGAGCGCCCGCGAGGCGCACGGCGACGGCGAGCGCGGCTGAGGTTCAGCGCGGCGGCTGCGGGAGGACGCAGCGGACGAGCGGGAAGGTGCCCAGGCCCTTTCCTCCATGGAGGCCGGGAGCTCGAACGCGAACCTCGAGCGGCTCGCCTCGCGGCACCGGAGTCGGGAGATCGGAGTCCAACGGACCCCACGCGGGCAAGGTCAGCGGGAGGAGGAACGTCGCCTCCGAATGCGTGCGGGGGGTCGCGGAGCGTCCCGGGGGGCCCGCGAGCAGCGAGGACAGCCGGGAGGTCACCTCGGCTCCCGCCGGCACCTCGACGGAGACGATGCAGCCGAGCACCCCGGGCCCCCGCGGCACCGGCGACCAGTCTCCGCCATCGACGCGCCGCCACGAGACGTCGCACAGGTATGGCAGGCACGAAGGATCCGCGCACCACTGCGGCTCGGCGCTCCCGTTGCGCACGAGGCAGCACATCGACTCGCTCCCCTCGTCGAACCAGGCGGCCAGCTCGAAGCCGCCGCCGCCCGCGACCCAGTCGAGCGTCTCGGGGCGCTCCCACTCGTAGAGCGCGTCGCACGCCCACAGCGTCGTCAGGCCCTCCGCAGCCGGCGCGGGCGCGGGCTCGTCATCGGAACAGGCGCCGAGGGCAGCGAGGGCGAGGACGACCGAGATCGTTCGGCAGGTCATGCGCGCCGCGAGCAAGTCGGGTGCCGCCGCGCGACACGCCCCCCGCCCGCCTGCACGCGCCGCGCGCGTGCGCTCCCGCTCGCGCGGCGTGCGCTCTACGCGCGCCGCTTGAAGAGCGTGAAGTAGCGCGAGACCTTGCCGAGCAGTTGGCGCGGGTGCGCCAGCTCGCGCGCGATGCGGCGCGGGCGCAGGTAGAACGAGCGGTAGGCCTCGCGGATCTTGGCCTCGATCGCCTCCTTGCTCATGTGCTCGTTGCCCTCGAGCGCGGTGAAGCCCGTCATGACCGCGTAGTCGAACTCGCGCGTGCCGGCGAGCATCTTGTAGAGCGGCGTGCCGGGGTAGGCGGTCACGGCGCAGAACTGCACCTGGTCGGGGTCGAGGCGCTCGACGAGGCGCAGCGTCTCGTCCACCATCGCCTCGGTCTCCTCGGGGAAGCCGATCATGCAGAAGGCGCGCGTCTCGATGCCGAAGTCGCGGCAGGCCTGGAAGACGCGCGCGGCGTGGTCGTGGTCGAGCAGCTTCGCGCCGCAGTGCTTCTTCTGGATCTCGGCGTTGCCCGACTCGACGCCCATCGAGATGTGCTTGCAGCCCGCGCGCGCCATCACCTCGAGCAGCTCGCGGTCGAGCACCTTCACGGCCGTCTCGCACTGCCACTCGAGGTCGAGGCCCTCGCGCAGGATGCCCTCGCAGATCTCGCGCACGCGCGAGGCGCGCGTGGTGAAGATCGGGTCGCGGAAGACGACGTGGCGCAGGCCGTGGTTGCGGTGCAGGTCCACCAGCTCGGCGATCACGTGCTCGGGCGAGCGGAAGCGGAAGCGCACGCCCTGCGCGAGCGTGTAGCCGCAGAACGAGCAGTCGAGCGGACAGCCGCGCGAGGACTTGACCGTCGTCACCGGACCGTCGAGGCCCGGGAAGTGGTAGGCCTGGTTGTCGAGCAGATGCCGCGCGGGCAGCGGCAGCGCGTCGAGGTCGCGGATCTTCTCGCGCTCGGGCTCGTGCACGACCTCGCCGTCGGGCCGCGTCCAGCTCGTGCCCTCGACGCCCGCGAGGTCCTCGCCGGCGGCGACGCGGCGCGCCACGTCGCGCACGGTGTGCTCGGGTTCGCCGCGCACGACGAAGTCGACGGCGCCCGACTCGAAGACCTCGGCCGGCGTGTAGGTCACCTGCGAGCCGAGGATGCCGACCGGCACGCCGAGCGCCTCGCGCACGCCGCGCGCGAGCGCGAGGTCCTGCGACAACGAGGTGCTCGAGGAGTCCAGCACCACCAGCGCCGGCCGCGCGGCCACGATGGCGGCGCGCGAGCCCGCGACGTCGAGCCCGCGCGCGTCCGCGTCGTGGATCACGACCTCGTACCCCTCCGCCTCGAGCACGCTGGCGACGTGCGCCAGCTCGATCGGCGGGTAGAGCAGGCCGGGGTTCACGGCCATGCCGAAGCCCCCCATCAGCCCGCGGCTGACGCGGTACTCGGGCGGGCTGGGCGGATTGACGAGGACGATCTTCACGGGGCGGCGGCGCGAGGTGCATCGGCGCCGGCGGGGGCCGCGCCTGAGCGCGACCGCGCCTCCTGGGCCCGGCCGCGGAGGAATTCTACTCCCCCCTCCGCGCCGCGCCCACCGCTGCCGTCCCTCAGCGGGCCTCCGCGATCCGGTTGGGGTCCTCCGCCAGCCACGCCGTGCGCCGCGCGACGAAGCCGTTGCGCGCCTTGATGCGGCGCGTGGTGGCCACGTGCTCGGACCGGCTGGAGTAGTAGGTCGCCGTGCAGTCGCGGCACTGCTCCCAGTCGCGGAAGTCGAAGGCCATGTGCGCGCGGCGCAGGGAGCGCATGGCGTCGGAGTTCCAGAGTTCGAGGAGCGAGCTGTCCGGGTAGCGCCCGACCGTCACGCGCGCGTCGAAGTCGAAGCGGCAGACCGACATCGAGCCGTCGCTGAGCAGGTAGAGCGCGTCCCACGGGAAGTGGCAGGGCGAGCGCACCGCGCCGTAGATGCGATCGCGCAGGGCCTGGGGCAGCTTGTGCCGCGGCGCGCTGGGGTCCTCATGCACGTAGTCGCCGTGGTTGTTGGCGAGGTGGAAGTCGAAGTCGTCGGCCAGCTCGCCGAACGTGGCGAAGAACTCGCGCTCCGCCGCGCGCGTGAAGAAGCGCGTGAGCACGCACGTGACGCTGATGGTCGGGAGCTTCAGCGCGCCGGCCGAACCGCCGCGCGCGCGGCCCTCCTCGTCGCGGATCCGGCGGAAGCGGCGCAGGTTCTCGACGAGCGCGTCGAGCTGCAGGCCGGGGCGCAGGACCTTCATCACGTCCGGGTCGGCCGAGTCGACGGAGACGTTCACCACGTCCGGGGCCGCGCGGACGATCGCGCGCGCGAGCTCCTCGGTCAGCAGCGTGCCGTTCGTGCTCATGATCACGCAGCGGTCGCGCTCGACGGCCAGCTCGATCATGCGCGCGATCTGGGGGTGCATGGTCGGCTCGCCGATCGTGTGCAGCGTCAGCCGCGGCACGCCGTGCTCGACCATCTCGTCGAGCAGCCGCTCGTAGACGCCGAGGTCGAGGTAGGTCGCCGGGCGCAGCATGTCCTTGTTGCCGCAGTAGACGCACGCGAGGTTGCACGCGTTGGTCGGCTCGACGATCACGCGCCGCGGCGCGGGCGGGGCGAGGCCCTCGGGGTGACGGCGGGCGGTGCGCAGCGTGCGCGCGCGAGTGACGAGGCGTTCGAGCAGCAGGTTGCGGCGGACGACGTCGCGCAGCGGAGCGGGGATCATGATCGGCGTGGGCGGGCGTTCGAGGCGCCGACCGCCGCGCGCGGCCGACGGGGCGAGGTGGCCGCGGCCCGGACTTCCGGGCGGAGATTCCCGGGAATCGCGCCCGAGAACCGCGGCGGCGGCCACGGGACGCTGTCCTTGCCCCACCGCCCCGCCCATGCACGTCCTCGTCACCGGCGCCACCGGCTTCCTCGGCGCGCACGTCGTCCACGCCCTCGTCGACGCGGGTCACCGCGTCCGCGCGCTGCTGCACTCCGACCGCCCCGCGGCCCACCTCGAACGCGAGGGCGTCGCCTTCGCGCGCGGCGACCTGCTCGACGAGCGCTCGCTCAAGGCCGCCTGCCGCGGCGTCGAGGGCGTCGTGCACGCCGCGGGCCGGCTGGGCTACTGGTCGCGCGATCGCGCCGCGCAGCGCCGCGTGAACGTCGAGGGCACCGCGGCGCTGCTGCGCGCCGCGCGCAAGCAGGGCGTCGCGCGCGTGGTGCACGTGTCGTCGGTGGCAGCCGTCGGCGCGACGTGCGACGGCGCGCTGCTCGACGAGCGCGCCGCGTGGGCGCCCGAGTTCGCACGCGTGCACTACGCGCTCTCCACGCGCCAGGGCGAGGAGCGCGCGCTCGCCGCGGCCGCGCGCGGCCTGCCCGTCGTCGTCGTCAACCCCGCCGCGCTCCTCGGCCCGCGCCTCGATCGCCCGGGCCCGAGCGGCCTGGTCGCGGCGCACCTCTCCGGCCGCCTGCGCTGGACGCCGCCCGGCGGCCTGTCGGTCACCGACGTGCGCGACGCGGCCGACGCGATCGTCGCCGCGCTGCGGCGCGGGCGCCCCGGCGAGCGCTACGTCCTCGCGGGGCACAACCTCGGCTACGCCGAGCTGTACGCCGCGCTGCACGCGCGCTTCGGCGGCCGCGCCCCGCGGCGCGTCACGTCGCGGCGCACGCTCGCGCTGCTGCGCGGCGCGACCGAGGTGCTCGACGCGCTGCGGCTCACGCGCCCGGGCTGGACGCCCGAGCTGCTGCGCGGCCTCGCGTACCGGGGCTGGTACACGAGCGCGAAGGCCGAGGCGGAGCTCGGCTACCGCGTCCGTCCGCTCGCGGAGATCCTGCGGCGCAGCGCGGGCGACGCGGGCCCGCCGCGCGCGCCCGCGGACGACGCTACTCCTTGCGCAGCTCCCCGCCCAGCTCGCCGACCGCGCGCTCGAGGCGCTTGAAGAACTTGTGCGCCTCCTCGTCGCTGACGGTCTTCTGGTCGGACTGCAGCAGCACGTGGTAGGCGAGCGACTTGCGCCCCTCGGCCAGCCCCGGACCCTGGTAGACGTCGAACAGCTCGACCTCGCGCACGAGGCCCTTGCCGCTCTGCTCGATCGCGGCGCGCGCGTCGCCGGCGGGCACGTCGACCGGCAGCGCGAGCGCCACGTCGACCTTGTTGCCGGGCAGGCGCGGCAGCGGCACGTAGCCCGAGGGCCGCGGGGCGCAGGCGAGCAACGCGTCCAGCGAGACGCGCGCGATCGCGACCTCGCCGGCCAGCTCGTTCACGAGGCCCAGCGGGCGGTGCAGGCCGGGCTCGAGCTCGCACAGGAAGATCGGCAGACTCCACTGCTGCGCCTCGGGCAGGCGCATCGCGCCCACCAGCGTGCGGCCGGGGTGCATCCAGGGCTCGAGCGCGAGCTCGGCCGGCGGGCGCTCCCAGCTCGGCGCCGGGTAGCCGACCGCCGTGACGAGGTCGTCGAGCACGCCGCGCAGTTGCGCGAGCAGGCCGGCGTCGAAGCGCGCGTCCTGGCCCGGCTTCGGCCGCGTCCAGACCAGCGCGAGCTCGTGCACCTCCTTGGGCAGCCCGCGCGCGTCGGACCGCTCGGGGAGGTAGCCCTTGCCCAGCTCGAAGAGGCGCACGTCCGCGCGCAGGCGGCGGTTCTTCTCGAGCAGCGCGAGCAGGCTCGGCACGACGCTGCGGCGCACGCAGCGCTCTCCGTCGACGACCGGGTTCACCAGGCGCACGTACTCGCGCTCGGCGAGGCCCAGCGTCGCGAGCAGCGCGTCGGGCACGAACGAGTACGAGAGCGCCTCGTGGAAGGCCGCGCCGCCGGCGAGGCGGTCCTGCAGGCGCGTGACCAGCTCGCGGCGCGCGTCGTGCGGCGGCGGCGCGACCTCGGCCAGCAGCGCGCGCTCGGGCACGTTGTCGTAGCGGTAGAGCCGGCCGACCTCCTCGACGAGGTCCTGCTCGAGCGTGACGTCCTTCGTGGCGCGGCGCGACGGCACGCGCACGCGCAGCACCTCGCCGGCGCGCTCGACGCCGAAGTCGAGGCTCGTGAGCAGCGTCGCGATGCGCTCGTCCGAGAGGTCGACGCCCAGCAGGCGCCGCACGCGCGCGCCGCGCAGCTCGAGCACGTGCGCGGGGTCGCTCCAGTCGCCGTCCTCCACGGGCGCGGAGGGCAGCGTGACGCCCGGCTGCAGCGCCTGCAGCGTGCGCACCAGGTGCCCGGCGGCCTGCAGCGGCAGCGTCGGGTCGAGGCTCTTCTCGAAGCGCGCCGACGAGTCGGTGCGCAGGCCCAGACGTGACGAGGTGCGCCGGATCGTGACCGCGTCGAAGCTCGCGCACTCGAGCAGGAGCTGGCCGGTGTCGCCCTCGACCTTCGAGTCCTCGCCGCCCATCACGCCGGCGAGCGCGACCGGGCGATCGCCCGAGCAGATCAGGAGGTCCGCGTCGGAGAGCTTGCGCTCCTCGCCGTCCAGCGTGGTGATCGTCTCGCCGGCGCGCGCCAGACGCACCTCGATGCCGCGCGCGTCGAGGCGCGTGCGGTCGAACAGGTGGTTGGGCTGGCCGAGGTCGAGCATGACGAAGTTCGACACGTCGACGAGCAGGTCGATCGGCCGCTGGCCGACCGCGAGCAGCAGCAGCTTCAGCCACAGCGGGCTCGGGCCGTTCTGCACGCCGTCGACGGCGAGGCCGACGTAGCGCGCGCACGCGCCCGCGGAGACCTTCACCGGCAGGCCCGGCGCGTCGCCGTGCGCGGGCAGCGAGGTGTCGAGCGGCTTCAGCTCGCGGCCGTAGATCGCCGCCAGCTCGCGCGCGATGCCGCGGTGGCCCCACAGGTCGGGGCGGTGCGTGATCGACTTGTTGTCGACCTCGAAGACCCAGTCGGCGACGCCGAGCGCCTCCGCGACGGCCGTGCCGACGGCGAGCTCCTGCGGCAGCTCCCAGATGCCGTCGTGCTCGTCGCCGAGCTCGAGCTCGCGGATCGAGCAGATCATCCCGCACGACTCGACGCCGCGGATCTTGCTGCGCTTGATCTTGAAGTCGCCGGGCAGCACGGTGCCGACGGTCGCGACGGCGACCTTGAGGCCCGCGCGCACGTTGGGCGCGCCGCACACGATCTGCAGCGGCTCGCCCGCGCCCACGTCGACGGTGCACAGGCTCAGCTTGTCGGCGTCGGGGTGCTGCTCGCGCGTGACGACGTGCCCGACCGTCACCGCCGAGAGGTGCGGCGCGAAGGCCTCGACGCCCTCCACCTCGCAGGTCGACAGCGTGAGGTCCTCGGCGAGCTGCTGCGGCGTGACCCCCGAGAGGTCCACGTGGCGCTCGAGCCAGCGGTAGGAGATCAGCATCAGAATTGCTCCAGGAAGCGCAGGTCGCCGCCCATGAAGTGGCGGATGTCGTCGATGCCGTAGCGCAGCATCACCAGGCGGTCGAGGCCGAAGCCGAACGCGAAGCCGGTCCACGCCTCGGGGTCCACGCCGCCGGCGTCGAGCACGCGCGGGTGCACCATGCCGCAGCCGCAGAACTCGACCCAGCGCGTGTGCTTGCAGACGCGGCAGCCGTCGTCGCAGAAGGGGCAGCGGATGTCGAGCTCGAAGCCCGGCTCGACGAACGGGAAGTAGCCGGGGCGCAGGCGCACCTCGAGCTCGCGCAGGAAGAAGCGCCGCAGGAAGCCCTTCAGCACCCCGGACAGGTGACCGACGGTGATGTCCTCGCCGACGACGAGGCCCTCGACCTGGTGGAAGGTGTGCTCGTGCGTCGCGTCCTGCTCCTCGTTGCGGAACACGCGGCCGGGCGCGATCACGCGGAAGGGCGGCGCGAGGCGCTCCATCGCGCGGATCTGCACGGGCGAGGTCTGCGTGCGCATCACGAGCCGGCCCTCGCGGTCGCAGTAGAACGTGTCCTGCATCTCCCGCGCCGGGTGGTCGGCGGGGATGTTGAGCGCCTGGAAGTTGTAGTAGTCGAGCTCGACCTCGGGGCCGTCGAGCACGGCGTAGCCCATCGAGGTGAAGATCGCCTCGACCTCGCGGCGCACCTGGGTCAGCGGGTGCAGCGAGCCACGCGACTGCGGCGCACCGGGCAACGTCGCGTCGAAGCCCGCGCCGCTGCGCTCGGCCTCGACGGCGGCCTGCTCGAGCGCCTCCTTGCGCGCGGCGATCGCGCCCTGGATGTCGCGCTTGAGGACGTTCGCGCCCTTGCCGACGACCGGCCGCTCGGCCGGCGGCAGCCCGGGCACGGAGGCCAGGAGCAGCGTCACCGCGCCCTCCTTGCCGTTGTAGTCCTTGTCCACCGCGCGCAGCGCGGCCTCGTCGGTGGCGGCGGCCACGCGCGCGAGGGCCTCGGCGCGCAGCTCGTTCAGGCGGTCTTCCATGGGATGTGCTGGGCTCGGAACGGGACCATCGAACAGTCCCGGGGGGCGCGGCTCAAGCCCGCGCCCAAGCGCGCGGGCGGCCCGGTCGAACGTCGTCGCCGGGCCGCCCGCGGGTGGTGGGGATCGCGCAGGGTCTACGCGGCCTTGGCGGACTTGGCGGCCTCGACCAGGGCGTCGAAGGCGGCGGCGTCGTTGACGGCCACCTCGGCGAGTTGCTTGCGATCGAGCAGGATGCCGGCGCGCTTGAGGCCGGCCATGAACTGCGAGTAGGTCATCCCGCGCATGCGCGCCGCGGCGTTGATGCGCACGATCCACAGGCGGCGGAAGTGGCGCTTGCGCTGCTTGCGGTCGCGGAAGGAGAAGGCCCACGCGCGCGTCATCGCCTCGCGCACCGTGCGCCACAGCTTGGAGCGTCCGCCGCGGAAGCCGCGGGCGGCCTTGAAGTAGCGGTTCTTCTTCTGGCGGCGGGGAGCGCCGTAGGTCACGCGCACCATGTCTACTTACCCCCCATCAGTCGCCGCACCAGGCGGCTCCAGGTCGGGTCTAGGACCAGACGGCTGTCGAGGTGGCGGCGCGTCGACGCGTCGTTCTTCGCGTGCATGTGGCCGCGCGACGGGCGGTTCGAGATCGCCTTGCCGTTCTTGGAGATGCGGAAGCGCTTCTTGACCGCTCCCTTGGACTTCATCTTGGGCATTTCGATTCCTCTCGGAGGGAGACTCCCCGCTCGCCGGCCTGCCTGGGGCCGCTCGCGGGAGCCGGGGGGAACCCCGGACTTGGAGCGCAAGAGGGTAGCGGGCGCGGCCCCCGCCGCCTAGACCCGAGCCGGGACTTCTGCGCGCGTACGAGCCACCCGGCGGCCCCGACGGCCGCGCGACGCCCGGGGCGCGGGACCTCACTGGCGAGGTGCGCGCCGGGCGCGACCGCGACCGGGCTCGGCGGGCGGGCGCCGCGGTGGCGCTCCGTAGGCGAGCAGCACTCGGTCCCCAGGGCCGCGCCGGCGGGCACGACCGTGGGGTTCACGCTCGCGATCGGAGCCGTGTGCGCGCGCGCGAGCTCGAGCCCGGCGGCGCGCAAGACACGACGCCCGAGCGGAGCGCTCCGCTCGGGCGTCTGGGTTCGGCTTCGCGCGGCGTCGCGCGCGGAGGTCCTACGCTTCCTGGGACTTGGCCGCGCGCGCGGGCTGGGCCTCCGCGGTCGGCTGCACCTCGGGCGCGGGCTTCGCCTCGCTCGCCGGCTTCGGCGCCGGAGCGGGCTTCGCCGCGACGGGCGGCGCCTCGCCGCCCGGACGCGCGCCGGGCTTCTGCGACAGCGGACTCAGCAGCATGGTCATGCGTCGGCCCATCAGCTTGGCCTGCGACTCGACCTTGGCGACGTCGCCGAGCTGCGCCTCGACGTCCTTCATCACGTTGTAGCCGTGCTCGGGGTGGCGCATCTGGCGCCCCTTGAACACGCACACCACTTGCACCTTGTGACCCGCCGCGAGGAACTTGCGGCCCTGATCGAGGCGATAGGACAGGTCGTGCTTGTCGATCGCCGGGCGCACGCGCAGCTCCTTCAGCTGGGAGCTGGTCTTCTTCGTGCCGGTCTTCTGCTCACGCTTGCGCGCCTCGTACTTGAACTTGCCGAAGTCGAGGATCTTGCAGACCGGGGGTCGCGCGGTCGGCGACACCTCCACGAGGTCGAGGCCTGCTTCCTCGGCGCGGCGCTGCGCGTCGCGCGTGCTCACGACTCCCACTTGCTCGCCGTGCTCGTCGATGAGCCGGACCTCGGGGACTCGGATCTGTCGGTTGCGTCGGTAGTCTTGTGCTCCCACGGAGCTCCTTGATCGATGGATCGGTGGTCGGGGTGGCGGCCGCTCCGCTCCCCCCGCTTTGTCTCTGTCTCGGTCCGGCGCCGGCGCCGGGCGACGCTAGGGTAGCCCAGGCGGCTCTCCGGCGCCAGCCGAGCGCCCCCGGCCGGCCGGGGGCTCTATCGTGCGGCGCGGCGCTCGCGCTGCAGCTCCGTCGGTCTAGAGGCCCGGACGGAGCTGGATGTGCACCTCCTCGAGCTGCTCGGGCGCCACGGGGCTGGGCGCCTCGCACATCAGGTCCGAGGCCGAGGTGGTCTTCGGGAACGGGATGACGTCGCGGATGTTGTCGAGCCCGAGCGTCAGGGCGACCAGGCGGTCGAGGCCCACCGCGAAGCCGCCGTGCGGCGGCGCGCCGTAGGACAGCGCCTCGAGGAAGAAGCCGAACTTCTGGCGCTGCTCGTCGGCGCCGATGCCCAGCAGGTCGAACACGCGCTGCTGCACGTCGCCGCGGTGGATACGCACCGAGCCCGAGCCGAGCTCCCAGCCGTTGAGCACGAGGTCGTACGCGCGGCTGCACATGTCGCCCGGGTCGCCGGAGAGCGACCAGTCCTCGGGTGCGGTGAACGGGTGGTGCGACGACGCCCAGCGCCCGCTCGCCTCGTCGCGCTCGAACATCGGGAAGTGCGTGACCCACAGGAAGTCCCAGCGGCCCTCGGGCACGAGGCCGAGCTGGCGCGCGAGCACCAGGCGCAGTTGGCCGAGCACGCGCCAGGTGATCTCGCGGCGGTCGGCGCAGAACAGCACCAGGTCGTCCGCGCTCGCGCCGAGCTGCTCCATCAGGCGCGCGCCCGGCGCGCCCTCGCACCAGCGCGCCATCGGACCGGCGGCGCCGCCTTCCTCGCCCGGCTTCCACCACGCGAGGCCCTTGGCGCCGAACTCCTTGGCCGTCTTCTCGAGCGGCTTCATCTGCCCGCGGCTGACGCCCTCGCGGCCGCCCGCGACGACGATCGCCATCACGCGCCCGCCGCCCGCGACGCAGTCGCGGAACACGCCGAACTCGCTGGCCGCGGCCCACGCGTCGATGCCCTGCAGCTCCATGCCGAAGCGCGTGTCGGGCTTGTCGACGCCGAAGCGCTCCATCGCCTCGGACCAGCGCATGCGCGGGAAGGTGGCGGGCAGGTCGAGCTGCATCGTCTCGGCGAAGGTGCGCCGCAGCGCGCGCTCCCAGATCGCGAAGACGTCCTCCTCCTCCACGAAGCTCATCTCCATGTCGAGCTGCGTGAACTCCGGCTGACGGTCGGCGCGCAGGTCCTCGTCGCGGAAGCAGCGCGCGACCTGGAAGTAGCGGTCGTAGCCCGCGACCATCAGGATCTGCTTGAAGAGCTGCGGCGACTGCGGGAGCGCGTAGAACTCGCCCGGGTGCACGCGGCTCGGCACGAGGTAGTCGCGCGCGCCCTCGGGCGTGGCGCGGTTGAGCACGGGCGTCTCGATCTCGAGGAAGCCCTCGTCCTCGAACGCGCGGCGCAGCGCGTTGATGAAGCGTGAGCGGTGCGCGAGGTTGCGCTGCAGCGGCCGGCGCCGCAGGTCGACGTAGCGGTAGCGCAAGCGCGTCTCGATCGCCGTGTCGAGGTCGTCGATGACCTCGAAGGGCGGCACCTTCGACTTCGAGAGCACCTCGACGCGCTTGGCCAGCACTTCGATCTCGCCGGTCGCGAGGGCCGGGTTGCGGTTCTCGGCGCCGCGCGCGACGACCTCGCCCCACACGCCCACGACGTCCTCGGGGCCGAGCTTGACCTCGCCGGTCAGCTCCTCGTCGATGACCACCTGGGTGGTGCCGTAGCGGTCGCGCAGGTCGAGGAAGTAGACGCCGCCGTGGTCGCGGCGGCCGTCCACCCAGCCGTTCAGCCGCACCTGGGCGCCGACGTGCGCGGTGCGCAGCTCGCCGCAGGTGTGGGTCCGTCGCCAGTCGGTCGTGTCGATCTCTCCGGGGGTGCTCATGAGCCGTGGTCCGAGGGAAGGGGGGCCGCCCCGCGCGGGGGGCCGAGAAGACTACGCCAGGCTCCGCCGCCCTGGAACGCGGAGCCCGGAATGTCGTGCACCCCCCGGACCGCGGAGGCCTGGGGGGTGCGTGTCGAACGGGAGGCGCGGCTAGTTCGCGTAACCGTGCACCTTGAGGCGCAGGATCGCGCGGCGCAGGGCCGCGTTGGCGCGCGCGATGTCGATCGTGGCCTCCTCGGCGGTGAGGCCCGTGCGGTGCGGCTTCAGGCGCTCGCGCGCGCGCTCCTCGGCGGCGCGGGCGCGCTCGACGTCGATCTCGCCCGGCTTCTCGCCGGCGGAGGTCAGCACGCGGATCGTGTCGTGGCGCACCTCGGCGAAGCCGCCCGCCACGAAGAGCCGGCGCTCGCGGCCGCCCTCCTGGTAGATCAGCTCGCCCGCGTCCAGCGCCGCCACCATGCCGGCGTGGCGCGGGAAGATCCCCATCGAGCCGTCGGTGGCCGGGACGCGCACGGACTCGGCCGTGGTGTCCAGGACCACCCGCTCGGGGGTGATGATGCGCAGGGTGAGTTCCTTGACCATGGCGACGCCTCGCGTGGATCAGGCCTTGGCCGCCATGGACTCGGCGCGGGCGCGCGCGTCGTCGATGGAGCCGATCATGTAGAAGGCCTGCTCGGGCAGGTCGTCGTGCTTGCCTTCGAGGATCTCCTTGAAGGAGCGCACCGTGTCCTCGCGCGGCACGAAGATGCCGGGCGTGCCGGTGAACTGCTCGGCCACGAAGAACGGCTGCGCGAGGAAGCGCTGCATGCGGCGCGCGCGGTGCACGACGCGCTTGTCGTCGTCCGAGAGCTCCTCGACGCCGAGGATCGCGATGATGTCCTTGAGGTCGGCGTAGCGCTGCAGCGTCTGCTGGACCTCGCGGGCCACGCGGTAGTGCTCCTCGCCCACCACGTTCGGGTCGAGCATTCGCGAGGTGGACTTCAGCGGGTCCACCGCGGGGTAGATGCCGAGCTCGGAGATGGCGCGGTCGAGGATGATGGTCGAGTCGAGGTGCGCGAACGTCGCCACGGGCGCCGGGTCGGTGATGTCGTCGGCGGGCACGTACACGGCCTGCATCGAGGTCACCGAGCCCTTCTTGGTCGACGTGATGCGCTCCTGGAGGGCGCCCATCTCCGACGCCATCGTCGGCTGGTAGCCCACCGCGGAGGGCATGCGGCCGAGGAGCGCGGACACCTCGGAGCCGGCCTGCACGAAGCGGAAGATGTTGTCCACGAAGAGCAGCACGTCCTGGCCCTTCGCGTCGCGGAAGTACTCGGCCATGGTCAGACCGGAGAGCGCCACGCGCAGACGCGCGCCGGGCGGCTCGTTCATCTGACCGAACACGAGCACCGCGTTGTCGAGCACCGAGGCCTTCGAGCCATCGGGGGCCGTGTACTCGGCCTCCTTCATCTCGAGCCACAGGTCGTTGCCCTCGCGGGTGCGCTCGCCCACGCCGCAGAACACGGAGAAGCCGCCCTTCTCCACCGCGGTGATGCGGATCAGCTCCTGGATGAGCACGGTCTTGCCCACGCCGGCGCCGCCGAACAGGCCGATCTTGCCGCCCATCGCGAAGGGGCAGAGCAGGTCGACGACCTTGATGCCGGTCTCGAACACCGTGGACACGGCCTCCTGCTCCTCGAAGGTCGGCGCGGGGCGGTGGATGGGCCACGAGTCGCCGCCTTCCATCTTGCCGGCGGTCAGCTCGTCGAGCGGGCGGCCCAGCAGGTTGAAGATGCGGCCCTTGGTGCGCTCGCCCACCGGCACCGAGATCGCGGCGCCGGTGTCGGTCGCGACCATGCCGCGGCGGCAGCCGTCGGTCGTGGCCATGGACACGCAGCGCGCGATGTCGTTGCCGAGGTGCTGCGACACCTCGAGCACGAGGTCGATGCCGCGCGAGGCGTCCACCACCGTGAGCGCGTTGTAGATCGGCGGCAACTGCCCGGCGGGGAAGCGCACGTCCACCACGGGACCGAAGATCTGGGCGATGGTGCCGGTGTTGGAGGAAGTCATCTGTCTGGCTCGGAGAGAGTGGACTCTTGGGAGGACGGGTGGTTCTGTGCGGGTTACTTGAGCGCCTCGACGCCGCCGACGATGTCGAGCAGCTCCTTGGTGATGCCCTCTTGGCGCAGGCGGTTGTACTGACCCTTGAGGATCTTCTGCATGTCCGTGGCCGCGTCGGTGGCGGCCTTCATGGACACACGCCGGCTGGCGTACTCGCTGGTGAGCGACTCGAGCAGCGCGTTGTAGATGCGCGTCTCGAGGTAGCGCGGCACGAGCGAGTCGAAGATCGTCTCGGCGTCCGGCTCGAGGATCACGTCGCTCTCCGCGCCGGCGCCCGCGTCGGCGCTCGCGGGCGGCGCGATGGGCAGGAAGCTCACCACGCGCGGGACGTACTTCACCATCGACTCGAAGGCCGTGAAGCACAGCTCGACGCGGCGGTACTCGCCGGAGAGGAACGCGGTCACGAGGTCGCGCGCGGTCGCGGCCGCCTGGGCGAAGCTGACCGCCTCGAGCGGCGGGTCGACCAGGAAACGCTCGACGTTCAGGCTGCGCTTCGAGAGGTACTGGAAGCCCTTGCGGCCGTAGACGAAGAAGTCGACGTCCGCCTCGGTCAGGCCCTCCTCCTTGCGCGCCTTGATCCAGCGCTCCAGCTCGAGGAACAGGTTCGAGTTGTAGGCGCCGCAGAGGCCGCGGTCGGAGGAGACGAGCAGGACGGCGATCTTGCTCCCGGCCCCGTCGTTGAAGAGCGGCAGGTTCTCGACCTCGCCGCCCAGCACGCCGGCCAGGTTCTCCACCAGGCCGGCGATCTCCTCGGCGTACGGCCGGGAGGACACCGCGCGATCCTGGAAGCGACGGAGCTTGGTCGAGGCGACCATCTCCATCGCTCGCGTGATCTGCTTGATGTTGCCTACGGACTTGATCCGTACGCGCAGTTCCTTGACGGAAGCCATGGGCTCGTGGGGGTCGGGTGCCTACAGGCCCATCTGGGCGCGCACGGCCTTGGCGGCCTCTTCGATCGTCTTCTTGCCCTCGTCCGAGAGCTTGCCGGTCGAGTTGATCTCCTGCGCCACCTCGGGCTTGGAGTCGGCCATGTACTGCAGGAACTGCTTCTCGAACTCGCCGACCTGCTTGACCGGGATCGGGTCCAGACCGCCGGACGTGCCGACGTGGATGATCATCACCTGGTTGGCGACCGGGACGGGCGCGTACTGGCCTTGCTTGAGGATCTCGACCAGGCGCTCACCGCGCGTCAGCGTGGCGCGCGTCGCGGCGTCGAGGTCCGAGCCGAACTGCGCGAAGGCGGCCAGCTCGCGGTACTGCGCGAGGTTGATGCGCAGGCCGCCCGCGGACTTCTTCATCGCCGGGATCTGCGCCGAACCGCCCACGCGCGACACCGAGATACCCGCGTTCACCGCGGGGCGGATGCCGGAGTTGAACAGGTTGGCCTCGAGGAAGATCTGGCCGTCGGTGATCGAGATCACGTTCGTGGGGATGTAGGCCGACACGTCGCCTTCCTGCGTCTCCACGACGGGCAGCGCGGTGATCGAGCCGCCGCCCTTCTTGTAGCGCGAGTTGATCTCGGGCGCGTTCGAGGCCAGCTTGCACGAGCGCTCGAGCAGGCGGCTGTGCAGGTTGAACACGTCGCCGGGGAACGCCTCGCGGCCCGGCGGACGGCGCAGCAGCAGCATCACCTGGCGGTAGGCCAGCGCCTGCTTGTAGATGTCGTCGTACATGATGACGACGTGGCGGCCTTCGTCGCGGAAGCGCTCGGCCATGGTCGTGCCGGCGTAGCACGACAGGTACTGCATCGAGGCCTCGTCGTTCGCCGAGGCGGAGACCACGATGGTGTAGGCCATCGCGTTGTGCTCCTCGAGGCGGCGCACGAGGTCCACGACCGTCGACTGCTTCTGGCCCACCGCGACGTACACGCAGAGCACCTGCTCGGGGTTCTTCGGGTCCCCGCCGCCGGTCATCTTCTGCGACAGGATCGTGTCGATCAGCAGCGCGGTCTTGCCGGTCTGGCGGTCGCCGATGACGAGCTCGCGCTGGCCGCGGCCGACGGGGATCATCGCGTCGATGGCCTTGATGCCGGTCTGCACGGGCTCGTGCACCGGCTGGCGCTCCACCACGGAGGCGGCGTCCTGCTCGATGGGCAGGTAGTCGCTCTCGCTCACCGCGAGCGGCCCCTTGCCGTCGATCGGGTCGCCGAGGGCGTTGACCACGCGGCCGAGCAGCGCGTCGCCGGTCGGCACCGAGATGATGCGCCCGGTCGAGCGGACCTCGTCGCCCTCCTTCACCTTGGTCGCGTCACCGAGGAGCACGCAGCCGACGTTGTCCTCCTCGAGGTTCAGCGCCACGGCGCGCACGCCCGAGGCGAACTCGAGCAGCTCGTTCATCATGCAGTCGTCGAGGCCGTAGATGCGCGCCACGCCGTCGCCCACCGACAGCACGGTGCCGACGCTCTGCATGGCGGTCTCGCCCTGATACGACTCGATCTCCTTCTTGAGGATCGAGGTGACTTCCGCGGGTCGAAGGTCCATCGTTCTATTCCGTGGGGTTCAGGTCGCCCCGGTGCGGGGCGGGCTCGTGTTCGGGGTGGGTGGGATCCGCCTGGGAGGTCGCGGTCAGCTCGCCGACGGCAGCGGGCTTTCCATCAGGGTGCGCTCGAGGCCCTTCAGGCGGCCGCGCACGGAGAAGTCGATCAGCTTGTTGGCCACGAAGACGCGCACGCCCGCCACCAGGTCGGGGTTGACGCGGTTCTCGAGCAGGACCTCCTTGCCGACCTTCGCGCCGATGGCGACGGCCAGCTCGGAGACCTCGCCGCTGCCGAGCGGGCGGGCGCTCTCGACCCAGCCCTCGACGGCGCCGCGGCTCTCGAGCCACTTGTGGCGGAAGGCGGTGCCGAGGCCGCGCAGCACCTCCTCGCGGTGCTTGTCGAACAGCAGCGACACGAAGTTGCGCGTGAGCGGGTGGAAGCTCGCCGTCACCTGGGCGACCTTCGCGCGCTTGTCGCCCGTGGGCACGCGCGCGTCGAAGAGCCAGGCCGCGACGTGCTCGTCGGCCACCTCGGCCGCGAGGCGCTCCACGTCGCTGCGCACCGCGTCCACCGCGCCTTGTTCGGTCGCGAGGGCGAAGAGCGCCTCGGTGTAGCGCGTGGTGACGGCGCCGGTGATCACGAGCTCGCCTTGGTCGTGCTGACCAGCTCGGAGACCAGGCGGCGGTCGTCCTCGGAGTCGACGCGGCGCTTCAGCACCTGGCCGGCCGCGGCGAGCGTCAGGTCCACCACCTCGGCGCGGATCGCCGTGAGCGCCTGGTCCTTGGCCGTCTCGATGTCGGCCTTGGCGCGCGCGCGCAGCTCCTCGGCCTCCTTCTTGGCCAGCTCGACGATCTCGTGCTCGCGGGCCTCGGCGCGCTCGCGCGCCTCCGAGAGCAGCTTGGCGGCGCCCGCCTGGGCCTCGCCGAGCTTGACCTCGATGTCGGCGCGGGCCTTCTCGGCCTCCTTGCTGGCGCGCTCCGCGCTCTCGATGGCCGCGAGGGCCTCGGCGTCGCGCGCCATCAGCGCCGTGGTCACCGGCCCCATCACCACCTTCCAGATGAAGGGCAGGGCGACGAGGAAGATGACCCAGGTCCAGAGCATGCCTCCGGAGCCGCCCGGGTCGAGCGGGTTGAAGCTGCTGCCGCCTTCACTCAGGGCGAGGACGAGGATGTTCGGCATCACGTCAGGTTCGGTGGGGTGTGTTCTGTGGGCGTCGGCGAGGGCACCGACGGGCTCGGCCCAGAGCCAGGGGGCAGAGAGCGGGCCGCAGGGCGAGGGGCCGGGGGCGCCCCGCGTGGGGCGCCCCGTACCGTTCCTCGATCGAAGATCAGCCGAGCGCGATGAGCAGGGTCACCACGACCGCGAAGAGGGACACACCCTCGATCAGCGCGGCGAGGATGATCGAGCCGCCGCGGATGTCGCCGGCGGCCTCGGGCTGGCGGGCGATGCCTTCGTTGGCGGAGGCGCCGATCTTGCCGATGCCGAGACCGGCGCCGATGGCGACGATGCCCGCGCCGATGCCCGCACCGAACTTCGAGAGGTCCATGGCGGCGTTGACGCCGTCTTCAATCGGGAGGTTCATGCTGGAGTTTCTCCTGCTCGCGGCCCGAGAGGCCGCCAAGGGTTGGGTTGCTGAGAGTTAGGAACGGAGACCCCGACCGGGTGCCGACGCGGCGGTCGACCGGGGCGTGCTTGGATCAGTGCTCGGCGTGGATCGAGCCGTTCACGAAGATGATCGTGAGCTGCGTGAAGATGTAGGCCTGCAGCAGCGCGACGAAGCTCTCGATGATCATGATGAACACCGCGAAGCCCACCGCGACCGGCGACGACGCGTAGCCCACGCCCGCGCCCATCGAGTTCGCGAAGAAGAAGATCAGGCCCATGAAGCTCAGCACCACCAGGTGCCCGCCGGTCATGTTCGCGAAGAGACGAATCATGAGGGCGAAGGGCTTCACGAACAGGCCGAGCAGCTCGACGACGAACATCAGCGGCCAGAGCGCCAGCGGCACGTGCGGGACGAGGTTCTTCCAGAAGGCCACGGGGCCCTGGACGACCATGCCGCACAGCACCATCGAGAGCAGCGTGGTCGCGGCGAGCGCGCCCGTGACGAAGATGCTCGCCGTCGCGGTGGCGCTGCCGGGCACGAGGCCCATCAGGTTCATGAACAGGATGAAGAAGAACACCGACAGGAAGTACGGCAGGTACTTGTTGGCGGTGTGACGCCCCATCACCGGCACGACCATCTCGTCGCGCACGTACATCGCGAAGCCCGCGAAGAGCTTGGTCAGCCAGTCGCCGCGGCCGGTGCGCAGGTAGCCCGGGATGCCGCTCATCAGGACGAAGATCAACAGCACCGCGGCGATCTGGAACACCTGCAGGTTCGTCATCGCGAGCTCGTACCCGTGGTCGGTCTCGCGGCCGAAGAAGGCCAGCGCCGCGGGCAGCGGCAGCGCGACCAGCGACGCGGCGTCGGCGTGGCCGCCCCCATGGGCATCGGCAGCGCCGTGCGCATCGGCGGCGCCGTGCTCCGCGGCCGCCTCGTGCGCGCTCGGCGCCGCGTGCTCCTCGGCGCCCTCGACGTGCTGCACCAGTCGCGCGGGCATGAGGTGCAGGTAGAGCTGCTGGAACGGGCTCTCGTGGCTGTGGTGCTCGGAGAAGTTCCCCGTGAAGAGGATCGCCGCCGCGATCACGGCCAGAGCGAGGAGCGGGCGCAGGAGGTTCACGGTGTGTTCTGCCTCTCGATCAGGGTCGCTAGGACTCGAGGGACTCCCCGGAGGTCGCCGGGCGGGTGAGGAGCCGGACGTTCTCGGACACGGCCAGCGTGTGCACGATCAGCACGCTCGCCGCGAAGGCCACCAGGAAGGCGCGCCAGTCCACGCGCTCGTAGGCGGCGGGGACGTAGCGGAAGCAGGCCGCGCCGAAGGCGACGAAGGCCAGCTTGAACAGGAAGGTCTCCACGAACGCCTGCAGCGCGCGCTGCGGCCGCGTGCGGAAGACGTGGCGCATCCACGCGCCGCCGAGCAGCGACACGCCCGTCCCGCACAGCACGCCCGCGAGCACCCCCATCCCCTCGCGGCCCTCGGCGCGCAGCGCGACGAAGCCGCCGGCGAGGAGCACGGCCAGGGTGACGAGGTGGGTGCGGGTCACGGCGTCGGGGGGGTGTCGTCGTCGCGCGGCGGGACGCGGCGCGAGCTCGAGGGGGGGATGGCTTTGATGAGGGAGATGAAGCCCCCCGTCGCGCCCAGGAACAACCCGACGATCATCATCAGCGGGTAGGTCGCGAGCTTGCCGTCGAGCCACCACCCCAACCACCCGAACAGGCCCATGGCGGCGACGAACTGGAACCCGAGCGAGGCGTACCGCGCGTAGGCGTTCAGCGCCGCGGCGCCCTCACCGTCGAGGCCCTCTCGGTCGAGAGGAGTCTTGGGGAGCGACATCGGGTGGGGTGCGTCTCCGGTGCGCGCGGCGGCCGGGAGGTGCGTGGAATCGACGGCCTCCGGGGGAGGCCTCTGCTTGTCAGGGAGGGGCCGACGGCGCGGACGCCGCGGCGACCGCTCCACGAGCCTGGCACCGAGGCCCGCCACGGCCGCCGGGGGAGGCGCGACCGCGTCGGCAGACTTCGATGGGCGAACACTGTAGGGACGCGCCCGGTGAGGTCAACCCGAGCCGGGGGAAATGTGGAGCAGCCCGTGCGGAGCGCCGCGTGCGAGGCCGCACCGCCCTCCCCGTCCGCGCGCGTCGACGCTATGCTCTTCCGCTCGATTCGCGCCCCGGCGCCCTCGCCGGGGAGCTCCCGCCTCCCCCCACTCGCCCTGCCCGGGCCCTTCGGAGACCTGCCGTGGAACGCACCCTCGTCCTGCTCAAGCCCGACGCCGTCCAGCGCCACCTCATCGGCCCGATCCTCACCCGCTTCGAGCAGAAGGGCCTCAAGCTCGTCGGCCTCAAGCTGCGTCGCTTCCCGCTCGAGACGATCCAGAAGCACTACTCCGACCACGCCGCCAAGCCGTTCTACAAGAACCTGGTGAGCTTCATGACCTCGGGCCCGGTCGTCGCGCTCGCCTTCGACGGCAAGGACGCGATCTCCGTCGTGCGCACGCTCGTCGGCAAGACCAACGCGCGCGAAGCCGCGCCCGGCACGATCCGCGGCGACTTCGGCATGTCCTTCTCGAACAACATGGTGCACGCCTCCGACGGCCCCGAGGCCGCCGCGAAGGAGCTCGCGCTGTTCTTCGCCGAGGAGGGCGACCTCGTCGACTGGGAACCCGTCGATCTCGGCTGGACCTACAACGTCGACGAAGAGCTGGCCTGAGCGGCCGGCGAGGCCCTTGAGCCTCAACGCGAAGCAGATCGGCGAGCTCGTCGCGGAGCTCGCCCCGCTCCTCTCCGGCGCGCGGCTGCGGGACCTGGTGGCCCTGCCGCCGCGCGACGTGCTGTTGGTGCTCGAGCCCGACCCGCTCGACCCGGCCGGGCCCGCCGTGTGGCGCCTGCGTCTCTCGGCCGACGGCGATGCGCCGCGCCTGCACCTGCAGCAAGGCCGGCAACGCAACCCCAGCGGCCCGGCGGGACCGTTCTACCAGCGCGTCGCCGCGGAGCTCGCGGACGCGCGCCTCGTCTCGCTCGCGCAGGTGCGCGGCGACCGCATCGTCCTCCTCGAGTTCCGCGAGACAGCCGCGAACCAGCGCCGCGCGCTGCTCGCCGAGCTGACCGGCCGCCACGCGAACCTCGTGCTGCTCGGCCGCAACGACGAGGTGCTCGCGCTGCTCGTCGCGCCGCCGCCGCCGAAGGACGGACGCCCGCCGCGCCTCGTCGTCGGGGCAGCCTGGCAACCGCCGCCGGGCAAGCCCCCCGCCGCGGCCGAGCTCGACGGCGTGGTCGCGGGCTTCCCCGAGCCGCACGCGCCGCCGCCCGCGGTGGCGGCCGGGCACCCGCAGCGCGCGCCGCTCTCGTGGCGCGTCGAGGCCGCGCTGTCGGCCGACGTGCGCGAGCGCG
Organism: Planctomycetota bacterium; assembly: GCA_020638875.1. Taxonomy (GTDB): domain Bacteria; phylum Planctomycetota; class UBA1135; order UBA1135; genus DUCM01. Next base: position 66,078 of record JACKHS010000011.1, on the reverse strand, counting down.
ACCGCGCCGCCGCCTCGAAGAAGCTGCTCGCGCGCGTCGATCGCAAGCTCGGCCGCGCGCGCGCGCTGCTCGCCGGCCTCGAGCAGAAGCTCGCGGCGACGAGCGAGGCCGAACGCGTGCGCCTCGACGGCGAGCTGCTCACCGCGTGCCTCGGGCGCCTCGCGCGCGGCCTCGACCACGTCGTCGTCGAGGACTGGTACAGCGAGGGCGCGCCGCAGCGGCGCATCGAGCTCGACCCCAAGCGCGGCCCGCGCGAGAACGTCGAGCGCTACTTCGAGCGCTACAAGAAGCTCGAGCGCGCGCGCGCCGAGCTGCCCGGCGAGCTGGAGCGCGCGCGGCGACGCCTCGCGGACCTCGAGGCGCTGCGCGCGGCGACGCTCGACGACGCGAGCGACCTCGACGCGCTCGAGGAGGATGCCGTGGACGCGGGTCTGCTCGACCCGGCGCAGGAGGGCGACCCGCGCAAGCGCAAGGCGCCCGGGCCGCGCGTGCCCTACCGCGTCTTCCAGGGCTGCAAGGGCTCGGAGATCCGCGTCGGGCGCACGGCGCGCGACAACGACGCGCTGACCTTCAAGCACGCGCGCGGCAACGACCTCTGGCTGCACACCGCCGAGGCACCGGGCAGCCACGTCGTGCTGTGCATGGGCGGCCGGCGCGGCGAGCCCGATCCCGAGGAGCTGCTCGACGCGGCGCACCTCGCCGTGCACTTCTCACCGCTGCGCGAGGCCAAGGTGGCCTCCGTGCACGTCGCGCCGCGCAAGCTCGTGCACAAGCCGCGCGGCGCGAAGGCGGGCCTGGTGACCCTCTCCGGGGGCCGCCGGATCGAACTCAGGATGCAACCGGAGCGGATCGCTAGGCTAGTCCGCCCCGAGCGCGCCTCCTGAGGCCCGCCGCGCGTCCTCTCCGCCTCACCGCTCCGCCCTCCGCTCCATGCCGCTCCCCCGCACCGCCCCCAGCGCTCTCCTGCTCGTCGCCCTGCTGGCGGCCGGCTGCAGCTCCACCGGTCCCACGAAGGAGGAGAAGGCGCGCCAGGTCGAGATCCACACCGAGTCGTGCGCGTCCTACCTCGCCATGGGCCAGTACGCCCAGGCCGAGGATCAGGCGCTGCGCGGCCTCGGGCTGGCGCCGAAGGACTACACGCTGAAGCTCTACCTCGGCCGCGCGCTGCTCTACCAAGATCAGCCCGGCCAGCTCAAGCGCGCCGAGCAGGTGCTGGCCACGCTGCCCAGCGGCGAGGACTTCCGCGTGAAGCTGTCGCTCGGCGAGGCGCGCGAGCGCATGGGCGTCGCGTTGCAGGAGGCTTCCGCCGCGGTGCGCACCGGCGAGCAGTACACCGAGGCCGCCGACCCGGAGGCGCGCGCCGACGTCCTGGCCAAGGACGCGCAGGCGTTGATCGAGAAGGCGCAGAAGGACTACGAGAAGGCCTGGGAGCTGCAGCCCAACGACACCGAGGTGCTGAACGGGCTGATGCGCGTCACGGCGCTGCGCGGCGACTACGAGACGTCGCTCCAGTGGGGCGAGGCCATCGTGAACATCACCGCCGCCGACCGCGCGTTCTGGCAGCAGCAACTGCGCCGGCCCGAGATCAACCCGCGCGAGGAGAAGCGCATGCGCGACAACGTGCGCAAGCTCGAGGAGCTCGAGCTCGCCGTGCACCTCGCCGCCTCGGCCACGCTGGCGAACCAGCTCGACCGCCCCGAGCGCGCCATCGAGCACCTCGACAGCATCATCGCCTTCGACCCGTCGATCCCCGAGACGTACAGCCGCAAGGCGCAGCTCCAGCTCAAGCTCGGACGCTACGAGGAGGCCATCGCCTCGATCGACGCGTACATGCGTCTCGCGGGGCTCGACTTCGAGCACCCCGACATCCAGCGCGCGTGGCGCATCCGCCGCGACTGCGAGCGCGCGCTCGCCGCGCGCGACGACGCCTGAGCGCCGCGCGCGCGTCGCCGCGGCCGCGGCGGCGCCGCGTGACGTCTCGGAAGGCTGCTAGAAGACCAGCTCCTTCGCGAGCTTGTCGACCGCCTGCTGGTCGAACAGCTTCAGCAGAAGCTCGTCGGTCGCCTTGCGCCCCTTGGCCTCGACGAGGCTGCTGCCGATCAGGATCTGCAGGCTCCAGCCCTGCCCCTCCTGCTTGAGGATCGCGTCGTACGCGCCGTACTTCACGGCCTCGGCGCCCTCGCCGAGCAGCGCGGGGTTGGTGATCCACATGGCGAACATCTGCGCCATGGGCGAGTCGGCGGTGACGGTGACCTGCAGCGTGTCGCCGTCGCCCTTGTACTTCTGCTCGACGACGGTGCCCACCGAGGCGGCCATCGCGGCGAGCGCGCCGTTCGCCATCGCGCTGCCGCCGGCGGGCTTCTTCTGCGGCACGATCTCGTAGCCCTCCGGCGCGGCGGGCAGCGCGGCCAGGATGCTCTCGGTCCACTTCGGCGAGAGCACGGCGAGGAGCTCGCGCGTCTTGTTCATCGCCAGGCCGTAGCGGCCCTCGGCGTAGGCGCTGGCGATGGCGGGGTGCAGCTCCTCGAAGGTCGGCGCCTTCTTGGAGACGCGCTCCTGGACGAAGGGCAGGGCGAGGACGAGCGCGAGCGGTGCGAGGTGGCGCATGGCGTGCGGGGCGGAGGTCGCGGGGGGTGGGTCCGCCGCCGATCCTGCCCGCTCCCCCGCCGCGGGGCAACCCGCCGGCGCGCCGTGCGCCCGCTCCCGCGGGGCCGGACCCTACTCGCTGCGCCGCTGGGGCGCCGGCCCGGGCGACGGCAGCCAGGTCAACGTCCGCTCGAGCCCCGAGCGGTCGAGGATCTTCACCTGCAGGCCCGTGCCCTGCGCCTCGGAGAGCAGGTGGCTCAGCTCGTCGGCCGAGCACAGCGGCACGCCGTTCAACTCGGTGAGGATGTCGCCGCGCGCGAGGCCGAGCTGGTCGGCGATCGTGCCGGGCTCGCGGCGCTCGACGCGCAAGCCCACGCCGGGGCCGAGCAGCACGCCGTGGATCTCGGTCGTCACGGGCACGCACTTCACGCCCAGGATGTCGGTGGGCAGCGTCTCCGCACGGGAGAGCGCGTCCAGCGGCGACGAGGCCAGCACGCGCGGACCGTTGCCGGGGACGGGCGCGGTGCTGCGCGCCTTCCACTGGTAGTACACGCCGTGGGCGATCGGCTGCGTCGCGAGCTCTTCGAGCCCGGGGACGTCGCGCGCGAGGTCGGGGTGCTCGGCCACGAGGTCGGCCAAGCTGGCGCTCGCGTACACGCGCTCGTCGGCGCCCTGCGCGCCCTCGCTGGTCACGGTCAGCGTGGCCGCGTCGGGTTTGATCTCCAGTCGGTACGTCTCGATCACGCGCAGTCGGCCGGTGCCGTGCGGCAGGTCGACGACGCGCGGCGACAGCAAGCTGAGCTTGGGCGTCTGGCAGAACGGGCTCGTCGGCGTGAGCGGATCGCTCTCCAGCGCGGCGGGCTGCAGGCGCAGGCGCAGGAGCGCCGGCAAGGTCGCGGGGTGGTCGAGCTCACGCAGCGCGAGGCGCGCGGTCCACGCCAGCTCCGAGCTCGCGTCGCCGGCCGCCCACTCCTCGAGCGCCTGCACGAGGCGCGGGTCGCGGGCGGCCGCGATGGCCAGCTCGCCGAAGGCCGCCTCGCGCGCGTCGAGGTCCTGACTCGTCAGCCGCGCGCGCCAGCGGGCGGCGACGTCCTCCTCGGGTTGCACCGGGCGCAGCGCGCGCGAGCTCGGCGACGTCTCGACCAGGCCTTGCGCGTGCAGCCCCAGCGAGAAGCCCACGAGGCAGGCCGCGACGCCGGTCGACCAGCGCAGGCCGCGGCGGCGATTCGGACGGCGCGTTCGCACGTCGACCTCCCTAGCGCACGCCGTCGCGCGTCGCGGGCGAGTAGCTCACCGCCGAGGCGCCGCCGCCGGGACCGTGCGGGATGAGCGGGAGCCCCTGTTCGAGCCAGGGCTGCGCCTCGTAGAGCATCGAGGCGTTCTCCTCGAGCGGCACCAGCAGCTCGCCGCCGTTCGGCCCCGCAGCGTTCGGCAGCACGCCGCCGGGCAGCGTCTCGACGGCCACGAGCGGCTGCGGGCCCGCAGACCCGCCGGCGGGCGGCGCCGGCAGCTCGCCCGAGCCGCCTCCGAAGCGCGTGCCCAGGAAGAACAGGCCCGCGGCGGCCGCCGCGACGGGCACCCAGCGCAGCAGGCGACCGCGCGGCGGTCGCGCGGGTTCGAGGACGGGCGTCGCCGGAGCGGCGGACGCCGCGCTGCGCAACAGGCCGGCCTCGAGCAGGCCCGCGCGAACGCCGCCCCAGACGTCGGGCGTGTGCAGCTCGATCCCGGGCGCTGCGAAGTGATCGCGCAGCACGCCGCGCGCAGCCTCGGCGCGCGTCAGGGCTTCGCGGCAGGAGGCGCAGCGCTCGACGTGGCGCTCGATGCGTTCCTGGGTCTCGGGCTCGAGGTCGCCGCCCACGAACAGGGGCAGCTCGCTCAGCGCTTCGGTGCAGTGGATCGTCATGGTCGTGCTCCTGACTCCGGTCTCAGTCGTCGAAGTCCTCGGAGAGGTCGTCGTGTACGGGGAAGTCGTCCCCGCTGTTGGTCGGCCCGCCGGACTCCCGGCTGCGTTGCCGCCGCTCCCACTCGTCCTGGAAGAGCTTGCGTCCGCGGTGCAGACGCCAGCGCACCGTCACGTGGGTCGCGCCCACGATCTCGGCGATCTCCTGACACGGGAGCCCCTCGAGCTCGCGCAACACCAGCGCCGACTGGAAGTGCGGCGCCAGCGAGTCCAAGCAGGCCTGGACCTCGCTCACCGTCTCCTCGCGCTCGAGCTCGGCCGAGGGCGCCTCGACGCGCGTGTCCACCAGCTCCGGCGAAGGCTCGTCCTCGTCCGTGCCGGACGTGGAGAAGGCCGTGCGCCGCTTGCGCAGGTGGTCGATCGCGAGGTTGGTGACGATGCGGTACAGCCAGGTGCTGAACGCGTGGTTGAAGTCGAACCGCTCGAGGTTCTTGAACACCCGCAAGAAGGCCTCTTGCACCAGGTCGCGCGCGTCCTCGTCCGAAGGGACCAGGTTGCGCGCCACCCTCCAGGCGCGTCGATCGTGCCGCCGGTAGAGCTCGGCGAAGGCCGCCTCGTCCCCCGTCTGCGCCAGGCGCACGAGGGCGTGGTCCTCGGCTCTCGGATCCTCGACAGGTGCCGAGGGCGTCGGAGAGGCGGCGGGGCCGGGCTCGGTGGGTTGCAGCGGACTGAGGGCCACGATTCGGCGCGGGGGGAGCTGCCGGAGAGGTTGGCAGAGGTGGTGTACGGCCAGGAGGAGGGTGAGGGAAGGGGTACGGGGGTGGGGAGGGGGGTGTTGGGGGGAGTTCAGGGGATCGGGGGAGGGTGGGAGGGTGGAGGCGGTGCGCGGGGGCGGGGGCGGGGGGAGCGGCGCTCGGGCTCGGGTTCGAGCAGAACGTCGGGCGGAGCGGCGGGGACGCCCCACCGCCCGCCCGCGCCTGCCGTCACCGTCGCCTTCGGCCCGGACCTCGCAAGCGAGGGCCGAAGGCGACGGTGACGGCAGGCGCGGACGGACGGCGGGGCTGGGGGAGGTCTGGGCTGGTGCAGCGGGCAGGGAAGGCCCGTGGTGTCGTGGTGCGGGGAGCCCGGACGGGTCGGAGCTCGAGGCGGGTCGGGGCGAGGTCGGCGGCGGCGCTCGACGATCGATCGCATCTGCTCGCTGGGCGAAGCGCAGGCGCGCCGGAGTCCAGTTCCAGAAGGCGCCGTGACCGCCGCAGGCGGAGTCTCTCCGCCACGAGACGCTCGAACGTCGCGCGCCGCAGGGAGGTGGCAAGCGATCGAAGATCGACGTGTCGAACTCGGGCAGAGTGCGGCCGCCACTCGCGCCGGCAGAGTCGAGTGGCGAAGTGGAAGAGCGCCGGAATCAAGTTCGAGAAGGCGATGGGAGCGCTCGCCGTCGTTTCGCCACGAGGCGATCGAACGCGCGCGCCGCAGTGAGGGGACCCGTGCTCGAGGAACGGCATGTCGAACTCGGACGAGAGCTGTGGCACGAGCTTCGCACCGGCCGAGCCGAGGGCCGAAGCGGAAGAGCGCCGGAATCAAGTTCGAGACCGAAGTGCGAACGCAGCGTCGGTCGGATCGATCGACAGCATCGAGCTCGAACGCCTCGCGCCGCGGCGAAGCCGCGGGCGCTCGAGGCGTTCGAGGTTCGTCTTCGATCTTCATTCGGCCCGAGTCGCATCGCGGAGCGAGGCGCGAGTTGTGAGTTCTGCCGGCATGAGAGAGTCGACTTGCTCTGGGCATGAAAGCGACTCGACGCGTGTGCGGCGGGCTCTGGCCGAGAGCATCGAGCCGTCATCAAGATCGACTCCATTCGCGGAATGGACATCGTTTTCGAGAGGTATCGGCAAACCCTTGGCCACGCCGCACGTCTAACAAGCATGACGCTCGCACAGCAATCGACCTTCGCCTTCGTCGACGCGCCGACCTGGGGCGGCGCGCGCGACAACGCCGGCCGCAAGAAGAAGCACGGCCACGTCCCCCACGCTCCGCGTCGCTCCGTCTGCAAGAGCCACCTGCGCCTCGTCACGACGAAGCTCTGCGCCGGCCTGCCTTCGCTCCGCTCGCCCGACGGCGGCGAGGTCTGCGTCGAGGCGATCCGCGCCGCGCAGCGCGCCGACTTCCGCATCCATCACTTCTCGATCCAGCACGACCACCTGCACCTCGTCCTCGCCGCCGACTCGAGCGACGCCTTGGCGCGCGGCATGAAGTCGCTGTGCACGCGCATCGCTCGCAACCTGAACCAGCGCTGGGGACGAGCCGGTCGCGTCTTCGCCCAGCGCTTCCACGACGAGGTGCTGAAGTCGCTCGGCCGCCTGTGGCACGCGTTGCGCTACGTGCTCTGCAACCACAACAAGCACGGCTCGGGCGCCGGCCGCGCCGCGGTCGCGCCCGACCTGTTCTCGTCCGGTCGCTACTTCGACGGCTGGTCCGACTTCGCGGCCGACTGGGACCCGCGCGCTCGCGGCTCCCACGTCGCTCCCCCGCCGTGGACCTTGCGCGAGTGCGTGAAGCGCTACGGCCGCTTCTCGCTGCACTTCACGCCGAAGCCACGCGTCGTCCGCGCGGCCTGAGCCGGCGCTCTTCGCCGACGCTCCGGCGCCCACGCGTCGCAGCCGCGGCGCGGACGCGGCCACGAGTTCCCCCCCGCGCACGGCGCGCACGCGGGGTCGACGGCGCACCGTCACTCCACCACCGGCACACCGCCGCTCGCCCTGCAGGACTCGCGCGAACCGCCCTGCGCGCCCAGCGCCCACGGCGCGCGGCGTCTCCTCGGCGCGCTCGCTCGGCCTCCGTCGCGCAACAGGCCACGCTTCTCGCCGCACTTCACGGCGGGCACTTCACGGCGGGCACTTCACGACGCCCGCATCACGACGCGCGCAGCGGCGCGCGCGGAACACTCGCCAGCTCGGGCCCTGCCCTACGCGACACTCCGCCCCTCGCCGAAATCCGCGACTCCCCATACATCTCCGACTCGCCGGCTCTCGCGCAATCCCCCCGCGCCCCCGGCCCCGATCGGTCGCAGCTCACCCGGCTCAACTGCACAGACCTCCCCCCAGCCCCGCCGTCCGTCCGCGCCTGCCGTCACCGTCGCCTTCGGCCCTCGCTTGCGAGGTCCGGGCCGAAGGCGACGGTGACGGCAGGCGCGGACGGGCGGTGGGGCGTCCCCGCCGCTCCGCACCACGCTCTGCTCGAACCCGAGCCCGAGCGCCACTCCCCGCCGCCGCGCCCCCCCCCTCTACCCGACGACCTCCGGGAACCGCCCCGCGATCTCCCCGGCCTTGCGGAACTTGCGCATGCGCCGCTCGAGCAGTTCCTCGATCGGCACCTGCTTCAGCGCCTCCAGCTCCCGGATCACCGTCGCGCGCACCGTCGCCATCGCCTTCTCGCGATCGCGGTGCGCACCGCCCACCGGCTCCGGCACGACGTCGTCGACCAGACCCAGCTGCGTCAGATCCCCCGCCGTGAGCTTCAGCGCCTCGGCCGCGTCGGGCGTGCGGCTGCCGTCCTTCCACAGGATCGCGGCGCAGCCCTCGGGGCTGATGACCGAGTAGTACGCGAACTCCATCATGAGCACGCGGTCTCCGATCCCGATCCCCAGCGCGCCGCCCGAGCCGCCCTCGCCGATCACCATGACGAGGATCGGCACGCGGATGTCGAACATCTGCAGGATGTTCTCGGCGATCGCCTCGGCCTGGCCGCGCTCCTCCGCGCCGATGCCGGGGTACGCGCCGGGCGTGTTGATCATGGTCACGATGGGCAGGCCCATCTTCTCGGCGAGGCGCATCTTGCGCAGGGCCTTGCGGTAGCCCTCGGGGTGCGCGCAGCCGAAGTTGCACGCGAGGCGCTCCTTGGTCGTGCGGCCCTTGCGGTGCGCGATCAGCATGAAGCGCTGCTCGCCCATGCGCGCGAGGCCGGTGAGCATGGCGCGGTCGTCGCCGAAGACCTTGTCACCGTGCAGCTCGATGAAGTCGTCGAGGATCGTGCCGACGTAGTCGGAGGCGACCGGCCGCTCGGGGTGCCGCGCGACGCTGACGCGCTCCCAGGCGCCGAGGCCCGAGTACGTGGCCTGGATGGCCGCCTGCAGGCGCTGCGTCAGCGTGGCGATCTCGTCGGTGAGGTCGAGCTTGGTGCGCTCGGAGAGCTCCTTCAGCTCGGCGAGCTGGGACTCGAGCTCCTGGATGTCGGCTTCGAAGTTCATGCGCTCCCGCGGTAGGCGTGCCTCCTGCGGGAGGGCACGGCAGCGCATGTTCCTGGAGGGGCCGCACGGACGCAAGCGCCGAGGAGCGCGAAAGGTGCCGCGCTGGCGGGCTGAATCGCTCTCGCGGGCGCAGTACCATGGCCGCCGCTCGTCCCGCCACGGCCCTCCCGCACACCGCCACGACCCATGGGCTCTTCCGCCGCGACCTCCTCCGCGACCGCCGCCGCCACCCTGCCCGACGCCTGGCGCGTCGAGCTGTTCCGCAAGTCCGCGGCCGACGATCCCGACGGCGCGCACCTGCCCGCGGCGGCGCGCGAGCTGGGCATCACGGGGCTCGAACGCGCGCGCCTGGGCCGCGGCTTCCTGCTGCCCCCCGCGCTCTCGGCCGAGGACGTCGCGCGCATCACGCGCGAGCTGCTGGCCGATCCCGTGCTCGACGACGTGCGCACGACGCCGCCCGAGCAGGAGCCGCACGTCGGCGCCGGCGCGCGGGTGCTCGTGGCGCGCAAGCCCGGCGTGATGGACCCCGTCGCGTTGACGATCGAGCGCGCGCTGCGCAAGGCGGAGCTCGTCCCGGCGGGCGTCGACGTGTTCGTCTCGACCTTCCACGCGTGGGAGCTCGAAGGCGCGCTCGGCGGAGCGGAGCTGGCGGAGCTCGCCTCGCGCGTGCTCGCCAACGACACCATCGAGAGCGTGACGCTCGGCGGCGAGGGCCTGCACTACGGCCGCCCCGCGCCGGCCAAGCTGCACGGCCGCGTCGAGGTGCCGCTGCTCGCGGCGGACGACGCGACGCTGCTCGACATCAGCCAGCGCGGCGCGCTGAGCCTGAACCTCGTCGAGATGAAGGCCATCCAGGCGCACTACGCCGCGCAGGGCCGCGAACCGTCGGCGTGCGAGCTCGAGACGCTCGCGCAGACGTGGAGCGAGCACTGCAAGCACAAGACCTTCGCCGGCATCGTGGACATGGACGGGCGGCGCATCGACAACCTGCTCAAGTCGACCATCAAGCGCGCGACCGACGAGCTCGACCGCGACTGGTGCGTCAGCGTGTTCCACGACAACGCCGGCATCATCCGCTTCGACGGCGACTGGGACGTGTGCTTCAAGGTCGAGACGCACAACCACCCCAGCGCGATCGACCCGTACGGCGGCGCGGGCACCGGCATCGGCGGCGTGATCCGCGACATCCTGGGCGTGGGCCTGGGCGCCAAGCCGATCGCGAACACCGACGCGTTCTTCGTCGGCCCCAGCGACCTCGCGAGCGAGGCGCTCCCGAAGGGCTGCATGCACCCGCGTCGCATCCTGCGCGGCGTCGTCGCGGGCGTGCGCGACTACGGCAACCGCATGGGCATCCCGACCGTCAGCGGCGGCGTCTGGTTCGAGGAGGGCTACGTCGCCAACCCGCTGGTCTACGCCGGCACGGTCGGCCTGATGCCGCGCTGGGCCGCGCACAAGGAGGTCCACCCGGGCGACGCGATCCTGGTGGTCGGCGGGCGCACCGGCCGCGACGGCATCCACGGCGCGACGTTCTCCTCGGCCGAGCTGCACGAGGAGTCCGAGATGGTCTCGTCCGCGGCCGTGCAGATCGGCGACCCGATCACCGAGAAGCGCGTCCTCGACGGCCTGCTGCGCGCGCGCGACCTGCGCCTCTACCGCGCGGTGACCGACTGCGGCGCGGGAGGCCTCTCCTCGGCCGTCGGTGAGATGGGCGAGACCTGCGGCGCCGAGGTCGACCTCGAGCTCGTGCCGCTCAAGTACCCCGGCCTGACGCCGGAGGAGATCTGGATCAGCGAGGCGCAGGAGCGCATGGTGCTGGCCGTGCCGCCCGAGCACCTCGAGGCGTGCATGGCCGTGTTCGCCGCCGAGGAGGTCGAGGCCACCTGCATCGGTCGCTTCACCGACAGCGGCCGGCTCGTGCTGCGCTACGCCGGCGAGGTGGTCGGCGACATGGAGATGGCGTTCCTGCACGACGGCACGCCGCGGCCCGTGCGCCGCGCGAGCTGGACGGCGCCCGACCTCGCGGACCCCGGCGCGCCGCGCTGCGACGACGTCGCGCGCACCGTGCTCGCGCTCGTCGGAACGCCCAACGTCGCGAGCAAGGAGTGGATCGTGCGCCAGTACGACCACGAGGTGCAGGGCATGAGCGTGCTCAAGGCCAACGTCGGCGTGAAGAGCGACGCGCCCGGCGACGGCGCGGTGCTGCGCCCGCTCGAGGACTCGCTCAAGGGCGTCGCGATCACCTGCGGCGCGAACCCGCGCTACGGGCTGCTGCACCCGGGCCGCATGGCGCTCGCCGTGATCGACGAGGCGCTGCGCAACGCGGTGGCCGTCGGCGGCGACCCGGACCACACGGCGATCCTCGACAACTTCTCGTGGGGCAACTGCGACAAGCCCGACCGCCTCGGCGCGCTGGTGCTCGCCGCCGAGGCCTGCCGCGACGCCGCGCTCGCGTACGGCACGCCGTTCATCTCGGGCAAGGACAGCCTCAACAACGAGTACCGCGTAGGCGACCGCTCTATCGCCATCCCGCCGACGCTGCTCATCTCGGCCCTCTCGATCGTGCCCGACGTACGCCGCGCCGTGTCGATGGACGCCAAGCGCGCCGGCGACCTCGTGTACGTCGTGGGCCTGACGCGCGCCGAGCTCGGCGGTTCGGAGCACCACCGCGTGCGCGGGCTCGCGGGCGGCGTGGTGCCCGCGCCCGACCTCGCCGCGGCGCCCGCGCTGCTGCGCGCGCTGCACCGCGCGATCGCCGGCGGCTACGTGCAGGCGTGCCACGACCTCTCCGAGGGCGGCCTCGCGGTGGCGGCGGCCGAGATGGCCTTCGCCGGCGGCCTGGGCCTCGACGTCGACCTCGCGCGCGTGCCGGCGACGCCGTTCCCGAGCGGCTACGACGCGGACACGACGGCGCTGTTCTCCGAGTCCTGCACGCGCTTCCTCGTCGAGGTCGCGCCCGAGCACCAGGCCGAGTTCGAGGCGCGCCTCGACGGTCTGCCGCTCGGTCTCGTGGGCCGCGTACGCGCCGACAAGGTGCTCGAGCTGCGCGGCGCCGGCGGCGACGTGCTGGCGCGTCTCGACCTCGGCGACCTGCGCGCTGCCCACCTCTCCTCCTTCCAAGGCTGATCCGATGACGACTCCCCGCGCCCTCGTCCTGCGCGCCGCAGGCACCAACTGCGAGGCCGAGACCGCCCGCGCGCTGCGCCTCGGCGGCGCCGAGGTCGAGGTCCTGCACCACAACCGCCTCGTCGCCGAGCCGCAACGACTCGACGAGCTCGAGATCGTGGTCTTCGCCGGCGGCTTCAGCTACGGCGACGACGTCGGCGCCGGCCGCGTGTGGGGCCTCGACCTGCGCCACCGCCTCGCCGCGGCGCTGCGCGCGTACGTCGACCGCGGCGGCCTCGCGCTCGGCGTCTGCAACGGCTTCCAGGTGCTCGTCGACTCGGGGCTCTTCGGCAGCGTGGACGCGCAGGGCCGGCGCGACATCGCGCTGACCAACAACGCCTCGAACCACTACGAGTGCCGCTGGGTCGAGCTCGAGGCGCAGCCCTGCGCGTGCCCGTGGATCGTCGCCGGCGAGCGCATGCCGGTGCCCGTGGCGCACGCCGAGGGGCGCTTCGTCGTCAAGGACGCCGCGACGCTCGCGCGCCTGAAGGCCAACGGCCAGATCGCGCTCGTCTACGTGGACCCCGCCGGCGGCGAGCCCGCCTACCCGGCCGACCCCAACGGCTCCGTGGCGCACATCGCCGGCCTGTGCGACCCGACCGGCCGCGTGTTGGGCCTGATGCCGCACCCCGAACGCAACCTCGACCCGTGGAACCACCCGCGCTGGACGCGCCTCGGCGCGCGCACGGAGGGCGAGGGCCTCGCCTTCTACCGCCGCATGGTCGCGACCGCGGCCGGCTCGCTGGTGCCCTGAGGCGCCGCAGAAAGCCCGGATCCACGGCTGAATCGCCGCGCGCGATTCGCTAGCTTCGCCGGCGGTCGGGCGCGCCCCGACCACCCGACCCCCTCTCCCGCCCGACGGCACCCCGCTCCCTCACGACGAGCGCCGGCCGCGCCGCCTCCGCCCGTCCCGAAGACCCGCCATGCGTAGCTCCGCCCTCCTCGCCCTGCTCCTCGCTCTCGTCACCCCCGGTTGCCTCGCCGTCCTCGGCGTCGGTGCGGGCGTGGTCATCAGCCAGGACATGATGGACAACAACACGTACGTGGCGCAGGTGCGCGAGAGCGTGGACGTCACGTGGGCCGTCGCCAAGGCGTCGCTGAGCCAGCAGGCCAGCGACCCGATCGACGTCGACGAGGACCTGCGCACCGCGGTGGGCATGGTCGACGACGCGACGGTGACGGTCTCGGTCGAGGCCTTCGACCTCGACCAGACGCGCCTGGCCGTGTCGGCGCGCAAGTTCGGCGTCGCCAACGGCGAGATCGCGGAGATGGTCTTCGACCGCATCCTCGACCGACTGGCGCACTGAGCCCGCGCGCGGGCTGCGCCCGCGGTGCCGGCGCGGTGCCTCGCTCACAGGACGCGCCGGGCGCGAGCGCGCACCGACGCGCGACTCTCGACGCGTCGCGACGGCGCGCGTCAGCGGCGTGAGCCCGTGCCCGCCTGCTTGGCCTGACAGGCCGCGCAGCGGCCCTCGAGGCGCAGGATGTGGCTCTCGAGCTCGTAGCCCATCCGACGCGCCACCTCGAGCTGCAGCGCTTCGATCTCGGTGTTCTGGAACTCGTCGATGCGACCGCACTCGAGGCACACCAGGTGGTCGTGGTGCTCGTGGCCGAGCACGTGCTCGTAGACGATGTCGCCCAACCCGTTGTTCATCGAGGTGACGAAGCCGCCCTCCTCGAGCAGGTTGAGCGTGCGGTAGACCGTCGCGCGCGACACGCGCGCTCCAGGCACCTCGCGCATCCAGGTGTAGAGCGTCTCCGCCGTGAAGTGCTCGAGCGTGTCGAACGCGCGCTCGAAGATGCGCTCGCGCTGACTGGTCAGCTTGAGGGAGCGTCCCCGGAGGAACTCCTCGAAGCGCTTGCGGATGGCGTCCTGTTCCACGGTCCTGGCGCGCCCTCGGGCGCGGGGCGCAGCATCGTCCGGGCGTCGGCCCAGATCAAGGCTCGGCTCGGATCAGTCGCGCACGGGCTCGCGCCCTGCGCCGCCCTTGGTCCGGCCGGCGCCCAGCATCTTGCGGATGCGCTCCTTGCGGTGCTCGACGCGCGTGCCGATGTCGCGGCGGCAGAACTTGCCGGCCCAGTCGATGTCGTCGTACGCGCCGTAGGCCGCGTCGCGTGCGGCGTCGATGGTCTCCCCCATGCCCGTCACGCACAGCACGCGGCCGCCGCTGGTGACGACTTCGCCCTCGAGCTCGGAGGTGCCGGCGTGGAAGACGACGACGTCCTGGCGCTCGCCGGCCTCGTCGAGGCCGCGGATGCGGTCGCCCTTGCGGTACGAGCCCGGGTAGCCCTCGCTGGCCGCGACGACGCCGACGCAGAAGCGCGGGTCCCAGTCGGGCGGCGCCATCTTGGAGAGCTTGCCCGTCGCCGTGGCGTGCAGGTACGGCAGCAGGTCGCTCTTGAAGCGTCGCGCCACGGCCTGCATCTCGGGGTCGCCGAAGCGCACGTTGTACTCGAGCACCTTCGGGCCCTGCTCGGTGATCATCAGACCGATGAAGAGCACGCCGCGGAAGTCGATACCCTCGCGGCGCAGGCCGTGGATCGAGGGGATCACGACGCGCTGCTCGATCTGGCGCAGCAGGCGGCGCGTCAGGCTCGGCGCGGGCGAGTAGACGCCCATGCCGCCGGTGTTCGGCCCCGTGTCGCCCTCGCCGACCTGCTTGTGGTCGACCACGGGCTCCAGGATCAGGATCGCCTCGCCGTCGGTGATGGCGAGCACGCTGGCCTCCTCGCCCTCGAGGAACTCCTCGATCAGCACGCGCTCGCCGGCGCCGCCCAGGCGCCGCTCCTCCATCAGCGAGTCGATCTCGCGACAGGCCTCGCGCGCGTCCTTGCAGATGATCACGCCCTTGCCGGCCGCGAGGCCGTCGGCCTTGACGACCTGCGGCCAGACCGTGCAGTTCTCGAGGTAGGTCTTGGCCTGTCCCGAGCGGTCGAAGCGCCGCGCGGTCGCCGTCGGGATGCGGTGGCGCTCGAGCAGGTCCTTGGTCGCGGCCTTCGAGCCCTCGAGCTCGGCGCCGCGCGCGCCCGGACCGAAGACCGCGATGCCGGCCTCGCGCAACTCGTCGGCGAGGCCCGCGACCAGCGGGTCCTCGGGGCCGACGACGACGAGGTCCAGCGACTGGCTCACCGCGAAGCGCACGAGGCCCGCGACGTCGGTCGCGGCGAGGTCCACGTTCTCGGCCACGTCGGCCGTGCCCGCGTTCCCGGGGGCGCAGTAGAGCTTGGTGAGCTTGGGCGATTGGGCGATCTTCCAGCAGAGGGCGTGCTCACGCCCGCCGCCGCCGACGACGAGGACCTTCATAGCCGCGACAGGGTATCCGCGCCCCTCGGGCGCGACCACCGAAATGCCACGTCCGCTGCGCCGTTCGGCAGCTTCCGCGCCGTTTCGCGTCGCGCTCCGCGGTACGCGCGGAGGCGCGCGCCTGCTACGCTCTGCGACCGCGCAGGCGGGGAGTACCTCAGTTGGTAGAGGCGTAGCTTTGGGTGCTACGAGTCGTGGGTTCGAGTCCCATCTCCCCGACCACGCGCGTCGCGCGCACCTCGGGTAGATTCCCCAGCGAACTCGCGCGGTCGCAACGCGTAGCTTCGGCGACATGAAGAACGCCACGCGCCGTCACGAAGGAAGCCTCGCCGTCGTCCTCCGCGCTCAAGGTTGCGAGGTGTTGCGCGCCCGAAGCGGGAGCCTCGTCGCCCAGCGCGTCGCGCCCGACGGTCGCACCTACCGCCTGACGGTCGAGCTCTACGAGGACGCCGCCGCCGCGCCCGCGCGCCGCTTCCGCGTGCGCGTCGCGCGCCGCTTCGGCCTGCCGGTCTGCGCGCGCCACGGCGCCACCCCCGGCGAGGCGCTCGCGCGCGTCGAGTGGCCCCTGCTCGACTCCTTCCGCCTGCCCATGCCCGCGCCGCGCATCGCCGGGCTCTTCTGAGCGCCCGCCTCCGCCGCGATTCCTCGCGCGCCCGGGCGCCGCATTCCGCCGCGCGCTGCGCTATCCTTCCGGCGCGCCGCCCGTAGCTCAGCCGGATAGAGCATCGGATTTCTAATCCGAGGGTCCCAGGTTCGAGTCCTGGCGGGCGGGCCACCCGAGCGGCCGCGCGGCGGCCAGGAGCGCTGCATGCGAGACCTTCACGGACGCGCCCTCCGCTCGAGCGGGCTGGCGCTCGGCCTGGTCCTCTGCCTGGCGCTGACGCTGGGCCTCTCGCGCGGGACGGCGGCGCGCGCCCCCGGCGCGCTGGTCGTGGTCGGCGGCGGCGGCACGCCGCCCGAGGCGATCGCGCGCGCGCTCGAGCTCGCCGGCGGCGCGCGCGCCGTGGTCGCGGTGCTGCCGCACGCCTCGAACGCCGAGGACCGCGGCCTCGGCTCGGCCGAGATGTTCCTGGAGGCCGGCGCCGCCGAGGCGCTCGTGCTCGACGACCTCACCGCGACGCGCACTCGCGCGGAGCTCGAGCGCGCCACACTGGTGTGGATGCCGGGCGGCAGCCAGAACGCGTTGATGGAGGCGCTCGACACCGCGGGCCTCGTCGACGTGCTGCGCGCGCTGCACGCGCGCGGCGTCGTGTTCGGCGGCACGAGCGCGGGCGCCGCGGTGATGTCGGCGCGCATGCTCACGGGCGAGGCGGAGCTCGAGGCCGTGCGCGCCGGCGGCACCGAGCTCGCCGCGGGCCTCGGCCTGTGGCCCGGCGTGATCGTGGACCAGCACGCGCTGCGGCGCCGTCGCCTGCAGCGGCTGTGGAGCGCGGTGCTCGACCACCCCGACGACGTCGGCGTGGCGATCGACGAGCGCACCGCGGTGGTCGTGCGCGGCACGCGCTTCGAGGTCGTCGGCCGCAGCAACGTCGCGGTGTTCGACGCGCGCCACGCGGAGGTCAGCGCGAGCGAGCCCGGGGACGCGCACGCGGCGCGCGGCGTCGCGCTGCACCTCTTGCGCGCCGGCATGGAGCTCGACCTCGCACGCGAGGAGTAGCTCTCCGTCCACGGCCACGCGTCGCCGATCGGCGAGGAGACCTCCGAGGCCCGCCTCGGACGGGCCGTCGGGCAGCGCGTGGGGAGCCGCTTCGCTCCAACAGGTTCGAGCGCCCGGGCAAATGCCCCCGAGGTCGCGTCCACCGCGCCCGGCGCGCGACCCGATGAGCAGGAGGTGAACGCACGAGCCGGACCCGCACGCCTCCGCAGCCGCCGACGCCGGGATCTGGCGCTCGCGGCAGGGGTGTCGCTGCTGGCGTTCCTGGGCCTGCCTCGACGGGCCTCCTCGGAGGCGCCGCCGGCGCCGCCCGCGCCCGTGCTGCTCGAAGGCACGGGCGAGACGCGCTTCCGCACCCAGGTGCTCGGCGCCTGGGACGCGCAGGTGGACGACTGGTTCGGCGCGGCGGTCGCGCTCGACGGCGGGAGGCTCGTCGTCGGCCTGCCCTACGACGACATCTCCGGCGGCAACTCGGGCTCCGCCGCGACCTTCGAGCTCGGCCCGGAGGGCTGGCGCCAGATCGACCTGATCGCGCCCACCACCGGCGGGCGGGACCACTACTTCGGCATGGCGGTCGCGCTCGACGGCGACCGCCTCGTGGTCGGCGCGCCCTGGAACGACGAGCGGGCGGACCAGGCCGGCGCGGTGTTCGTCTTCGAGTGGGACGGCGCCTACTGGAACCAGGCGGCGCGCCTCTACGCGGAGGACGCGCGCGCGGGCGACAACCTCGGCGTGAGCGTGGCGCTCGACGGGACGCGCCTCGCGGTGGGCGCGCGCTTCGGCGGCGCCGGCACGCGGCGCACGGGCGCGGTGTACGTGTTCGAGCTCGATCACGGCCGCTGGCGCCAGCACACCAAGCTCGACGGCGCCAGCAGCGCCGAGGGCGACGAGTTCGGCTTCGCCCTCGACCTGCTCGGCGACCGGCTGGCGGTCGGTGCCTACGCCGCCGGCGAGAGCCGCGGCGAGGTGCGCGTCTACGAGCGCGAGGCCGCGCGCTGGCGCGAGGCCGTGCGGCTCACCGCCCCCGAGCCGCAGGTCGGCGCCTGCTTCGGGCTGTCGGTCGCGCTCGCCGGCGACCAGCTGCTCGTCGGTGCGCCCTGGGAGGACGGCGCGGGCCGCGACAGCGGCGCGGTGCACCTGTACGAGCGCGGCTTCCGCGCCTGGCGGCGGGTCGCGAGCTGGACCCAGCCCGGCGCGCGCGGCGGCGAGTACTTCGGCTGCGCCGTCGCGCTCTCCGACGCCGCCGCGCTGGTCGGCGCGCGCTACGGCGGCACGGAGCCGGTGCGCTCCGGCGCCGCCTTCCTGAGCCTGCGCGAGGGCGCCGACTGGGGCCCGTTGCGCGCCCTGCCGCGCCCGCTGGCCGTCGCGGAGGACGACTTCGGCCTCGCCGTCGCGCTGGACGGCGCGCACGCCGTCGTGGGCGCTCGCCAGGTCGATCCGCAGGGCATCCGCAACGGCAAGGGCATGTGCCGCTGGTATGACCCCTTTCCGGGCAAATAGCCCTCGCGGCCGCTCCCCGGGAGGTCGCACGATCCCTGGCAGGTTCCAGGGATTCTGCCTATTGAGCCGGCCCCCAGGTGCCGATGGAAGGCGCGCGTCCGCCCTCGCAGGGACGCGCTCTATCCGCACCTATGTCGCACGATCAAACGCCCGAGGACCTGGGCCGGACCTCGCTCTGGAGACGAGTTCCGCCGGGGATCCAGGATCGCGGCCGCCGCGCTTGGCTGACCGTCCTCGCGGGCGGTGAGGCCGGGCGCGTGTACTCGCTCTCGCCCGGCCGTTGGCTCCTGGGCCGCTCGGGAGAAGCGGACCTGGTGTTCAACGAGTCCGAGGTGTCGCGCCGCCACGTCGAGATCGAGATCTCGCACGACGGCACCGCCAGCGTGCGCGACGCCGGCAGCACCAACGGGACGCTGATCGGCTCGCGCAGCCTCGGCCCGGAGTTCGTCGAGCTGCGCGACGGCGCGAAGCTCCAGGTGGGCGGCGCGCTGGTGCTGCGCTTCTCGTTCCGCGACCTCGAGGAGGAGCGCTTCGAGCGCGAGCTCTACGAGACGCTCACGCGCGACCCGCTGACGGGCGTGCACAACAAGCGCTACTTCGAGCTGCGGCTCGAGCAGGAGTTCGCGCACGCCCAGCGCCACGGCTCGTGCCTCGGCCTGGCGATGCTCGACCTCGACGACTTCAAGGTGCTCAACGACACCTGGGGTCACGCGGCGGGCGACCACGTGCTGCGCACCGTGGCGGCCGTGCTCGACGATCACCTGCGCGAGGACGAGCTCCTCGCCCGCTGCGGCGGCGAGGAGTTCGCCGTGTTGCTGCGCTCGACCTCGCTCGAGGAGGCGCGGCTGTGCGCCGAGCGCCTGCGCCGGCTGATCGACGAGTGCGAGGTGCACTGGGAGGGCGAGCGGCTGCCGGTCACCGGGTCGTTCGGCGTCGCGGTGACCGAGGGCGGCGACCTGTGCTCGGCCAAGCGCCTGTTCATCGAGGCCGACGCCTACCTCTACCGCGCCAAGAACTCGGGCAAGAATCGCGTCTGCGCGCCCGAGCGCGCGGCCTGAGGCCCGCGGCGACGGCGCGATCGACCGCGCTCGCTCCCCCACGCCCCCCCCCGCGAACTCCGCGAACGCCGCGCGCCCGCGCCGCCGGACAGGCGACGCGGGCGCGTCGGTAGGCGGTCGCCGCGCGGATCAACCGTACATCGACGCGACGTCGATGAAGCGCTCGCGCATGTCGTAGCACATGCGCTCGAAGTCCTTGCGGGCCAGGCCCAGCCGGATCTTCGAGGCGGCCAGGCCGGCGGAGTTCTCGGGCAGCGGCGCCTCCTCGTCGGTGACGAAGTGCGCGACGGTGTTCGAGAGGTGCACCGCGTGGGCGATCAACGACTCCTGGTGGTCGAAGTAGGCGTCCTGCGGCGTGTGGTGGTAGGTCACACCCTCGACGATCTTGGAGGGCAGGTTCCAGTGCTGCGCGATCAGGCCGCCCAGCTCCGCGTGGTTCACCCCGAGGATCTCGATCTCGGCGCGCTGCTCGGAGAGGCCGCCGGACTCGCGGGCGAGCTTGATGTAGTGCTGCAGGTTCGTGTCGAGGTAGCGCGCGAGCACGAGCTTGCCGATGTCGTGCAGCAGCGCGGCCGTCGCCGCCTCCAGCGGGATGCGCCGCTGCGTGTAGCCGCGCAGGCCCTCGGCCACGATGGCGGAGGCCACCGAGTGGTCCCAGAGCTCGCCCTCGTCGAGGCCGTACTCGGGCAGGGCCACGTTCGTGCGGGCGCGCAGGCCGGTGCCGATGGCCAGGGCGAGCACCTGACCGGCGCCGAGGCGCACCACGGCCTGTTCCACCGTCACGACGGGATCCTGCGCACCGCTGGCGACCGAGTTGGCCACCGAGAGCAGCTTGCCGGTGAGGCCCTGGTCGAGGCTCACCACGGGGATCACGTCGTCCAGGTCCCACTCGTCCTGGGACAGGATCGAGGCGAGCTGGGTGGCACTGGCCGGCAGCGGCTCCAGGGAGTTCGCGTGCTGGATGAGTTCGTCGAGATCGATCGGCTGGTAGACGGGCATGATCTGAGGTACCTGGCCTGGGACTCGTCGTACATCGGTCGCTCGGGCTCGCCAGGTCATGCGGATCCCGGGCTCCGGACCCAGCTTTGGCCCGGCGTGGCTCCGTTCCGGGCGTCCGCTCCCGGGGAGGCCGGCGCGCGGGCCCCCGGCCCCTCGCTTCGGGGCCCCCCAGCGGCCCCGAACGGGCCCCGGCAAGGCTCGGCCGGCGATTCCGACCGGGCCGCGGAAATGCTAGGACTGGCCCCCGCGATGAAGCTCTGCCTCGCCTTCGGTGGTCCCTCGGACGAACGGAACATCTCCGCCGGCTCGCTCAAGCCCTGGGTCAGCTGGCTGTCCGGGTGCGCGGACGTGGAGCTCGAGGTGCTGTTCTTCGACCGCGAGCGGCGCGCCTGGCGCCTGCCGGCGGCGTACCGGCACACGAACACCTGCGAGGACTTCGAGAGCCAGCTCGACCCCGAGCGGCGCCTCGACGACGCCGGGCTGGACGCCCTCCTGGCGGCCCAGGACGTGGTCGTCCCCCTCGTGCACGGGGCCTTCGGCGAGGACGGCGAGCTCCAGCGGCGGCTCGAGCGGGTGGGCGTCAGCTACGTGTTCAGCACCCCCGAGGCGCTGGAGCGGACGCTGGACAAGGCGGCCTGCTACGCGCGCCTGGCGGAGGCCGGCCTCGAGGGGCCGCGCCACCTGCCGGTGACCCGCGAGGCGTGGCGAGCCGCGCCCGAGCAGGTGCTGCTGCACGTGCGCGGCCTCGCCGCGGCCGAGGCGCCGGGCCTGGCGGTCAAGCCGCTGCGCGGCGGCTCCTCGCTGGGGGTCACGCTGTGCGACCCGAGCGACCTCGGCGCGGCCCTGGCGCGCGCGTTCGAGCACGACGACACGGCGCTGGTCGAGGAGCGCGTCCTGGGCGGCGAGTTCTCGGTGATCGTGCTCGAGGGCGAGCAGGGTCCGGTCGCGCTGGCGCCGACGGAGGTCGAGACGCGCGCGCCGCTGTACGACACGCGCGCCAAGTACCTGCACGGCGAAGGCGCGCGGCTGCACACGCCGCTGCGCTCGTCGGAGGCCGTGGGCGCGGTCCGCTCGGCGGCCCTCGCGGCGTGGCACGCGCTCGGCCTGCGCGACATGGCGCGCCTCGACGGATTCCTGACGCCGGACGGGCGCGTGCTCGTGACCGACGTGAACGGCATCAGCGGCATGGGCTTCTCGAGCTTCGGCTTCCTGCAGACGTCGATGTGCGGCCTGTCGCACGGCGACCTGATCACGCTGCTCGTCGAGCGCGCGTTGCGCCGCGCCGGGAGCGCGGAGCGCCTGCGGCTGGCCGAGTCGCAGGCCGCGGGCCGCCGCGTGCACCTGCTCTTCGGCGGCACGACCAGCGAGCGCCAGGTCTCGCGCCAGAGCGGCGTGTTCGCCGGCCTCTCGCTGCTGTCTCGCGGCCACGCGGTGCACTTCTTCCTGATGGACCTCTCGGGGCGCTACACCGAGGTGGGCCTGTTCCTCGCGCTGCACCACGACGTCGAGGAGATCCGCGCCCTCGTCGAAGCCCCCGAGACGCGGGCGCGCATCGCCGCGCTCGCGCGCGAGATCGGCGCGGAGCTCGGCTTCGACACGGCGCGCAGCACGCGCCACCTGCGCGTCGGCCCGACCACCGACCTGCCCGCCGCGGTGCAGGACGCGGACTTCGTGTTCCTCGGCTTGCACGGCGGCCCCGGCGAGGACGGGCGCCTGCAGGCCGCGCTCGAGGTGCTCGGCAAGCCCTACAACGGCTGCGGCCCCGAGGCGTCCTGCTTGTGCAGCGACAAGGTCGCGTCGCTACGGCGCGCCGCGGGCGCAGAGCTCGCGGGCGTCGGCGTGCCGGCGCAGCGCGAGGTCGATCTCGGCGAGCTGCTCGACTGGACGCGCGAGGGCGACTTCGCGCTGCGCCATCGCGTCCTCTGCGAGGCGCTCGGCGCGCACGCGCTGGTGATGAAGCCCGCCGCCGACGGCTGCTCGACGGGCGTGAAGCTGCTGCGCGACGGTCGCGAGCTCGAAGGGTTCGTCCGCGCCGTGCTGAGCGGCGTGAGCGAGCTGCCCGCGGGGGCGCTCGGTGCGGGCTCGCGGCCGCTGAAGCTGCCCGTCCCGGCGCCGCGCCGCTGGGTGCTCGAGGAGGCGCTGGTCGATCCGGCCGCGCCGCCGTTGCCGCGCGGCGACCTGAACGCGCGCAACCTGCGCCCGTGGTTCGAGGGCACGCGCTACGTCGAGCTGACCTGCGCGGTGCTCGAGGACCCGGCGAGCGGCGCGCTCGTCGCGGCCGTGCCGAGCCTGACCGTCGCGGTCGCCGGCGAGCTCTCGCTCGAGGAGAAGTTCCAGCAGGGCGTGGGCACCAACCTCGAGCTCGACGCGTTCCTCGGCCCGGTGCTGGTGCGCACGATCCGCACGCGCGTCGAAGCGCTCGCCCGCGCGCTCGGCATCGAGGGCTACGCGCGCCTCGACCTGTTCTACGACCGGCACCGCGATCGCGTGCTGCTGCTCGAGCCCAACACGCTGTGCGCGCTGACCGAGGCCACCGTGCTGTACTCGCAGGCGGCCTCGACCTTCGGCTTGACGCCGCCCGAGGTGCTCGAGCGCATCGTGGAGGTCGGTCTGCGCCGCGCGGGTCGCGGCGCCGACGCTCAGGACTCGTCGCCGAGCCGCACCGCGATCACTTCCATGCCGGCGCGGTAGCGCTCGCTCACGGCGTAGTCGCAGGGCTCGAAGCCGGTGCGCCGCAGCAGCCAGTACAGGTGCTCGCGGCTGAAGTTGTGGTAGTGCTCGATCTCGGTCCAGTACGGGTTGGCGCCCTTGCGATCGAGGACCTTCCAGGGATAGGAGTCCACGTTCGGCATCGAGACGAAGAGCAGCCCGCCGGGCGCGAGGTGCGCCGCCGCGGCGGTCAGCGTCTCCGCCGGGAAGGGCGTGTGCTCGAGCACGTCGGCGAACGAGATCACGTCGAAGCGCTCGCTCGCGTCGAGGTCGGCGAGCGAGCCGAGCCGCGCGTCGTACCCGAGCGCTTGCAGCTCGGCCGCGCCCTCGCCGCGCAGGTCCAGACCGACGGCCTCGTAGCCGAACTCCTCCGCAGTGGTCAGCAGGGCGCCGTTGCCGAAGCCGACGTCCAGCCAACGACCGCCGAGCGCGCCGCGCACGACGCTCACGCGCTGCACGAGGCGCGCGGCGGTGATGCGGTGCTCCTCGGCCGCGGCCGAGGCGAGCTGCAACGGGTTCGCGCGCTCCATCAGCCGCGCGGAGGCCTCGTCGTCGAACCAGCCTTCGGTGAAGACGTGACCGCAGGTCTCGCAGCCGAGCCAACCGATCGTGGCCGGCAGGTCGGGCTGGTAGAGCGGGTGACTCGTGCAGTCGTCGCGCCGCAGCTCGATCCAGGCGGTGCCGGAGCAGAGCGGGCAGGCGGTGTACGGGACGCGGGTGAGGGTCGGGGCGCAGAGCTGGATCTTCATGTGCGGGGGGCGATCGGGGCGGGCGTTCGGCGTCCCCTTCGTCCGAAACGCGGGCGGCCCTGAGGGAGCGCGCCGCCGCCCTCCCGCCTGCGAGACGCCTTCGGACGCGGCCGCGCGCCCTGCGCGCGCGAGGAGCGGCACTACCGGCTTGCGAGAGCTCGTCGCGGGCCGTAGAACCCGGGGCTTCCCCCCCCGCTCCCCGAGCCACCATGAGCATCTTCTGCCGCCTCTACGGGCACACCTGGATCCACGACGTCGAGTCGCCCAAGATCCGCTGGAACACCGACAAGGACCAGGTCGAGCTGCACGCCACCGTCGAGGGCGAGCCGCGCTTCTTCGAGCGCTGCGTGCGCTGCGGCGAGCGCCGTCCGTGGCGCGCCAAGGGCGGCGAGCGGCCCGCGCAGGCCTGACCCGGGGCCGCGCCCCGTCTTCGCCCTCGGGCCCTTCACCCGCAGGGTCGCGGGGACGATAGGAGCCCCTGCCCCCGGCCCCGTCCCGGGCCCCCCGCCATGTCCGACCTGCAGGCCTTCTTCCTCAAGGGCTTCCTCGTGCTCGCCAGCGCTCCGTTCTGGTGGCCCTTCCTGAAGGCCGTCTGGCAGGAACTCAACGAGTCGATGGAGGACGAGGGCGGCCTGTTCGGGCGCCCTCCGACGCAGAAGGAGCTCCAGGTCCTCGAGCGCGAGCGCCAGGGCCGCGAGGACCCGCTGGTGCACGAGCCCTGGCCCGACGCCGAGGAGCGCCTGCGCGGTCGCCGCCGCCTGGGCGCGCGCCCGGCCGGTGCCGCCGCCCCCCGCGGCGACGCGCGCGCCGCCGGTCCCCGCCGCGCCGGCTTCCGCTGAGCCGCGGCGGCCCGCGGGCCGCTCCGCCCCGCTCGCGCCCCGTCCTCGCGAGGCGGCCCCCGAGGCCCCCCCAGGCCCGAAAAGCCCTGCTCCCGGGAGATTCCCCCGAGGCGAAGCTGCGCATCTTCACGTATTCTTGGCCGAAGGCCGGGCACGCGACCGGCCCGGGAACCGTCGTAGGTTCCGACCCGCTCCTCGATGCAGCCGCCGCCCTGCGGCGTCCGCTCGCGCGCACCCCGCCGCGATCCCTTATGAACGCAGCCAAGTCCAACGCTCTCTCGCGCCTGCTGACCGGCCTCGCCCTCGTGGTCCCCACCGCCCTGGCCGCGGCGGTGACCGCCCCGCTCGCGAGCGCGCAGACCGCACCCCTCGACGACTTCAAGGGGTACTGGATGAACTACGAGGTGGGCACGATGAACGCCTTCGCGTTCGCCCCCTCGACGGGCCGGGTCTACACGTTCAACCAGCCCGGCGCGCGCGTCCTGCGCCTGGCGAACGGGCCCTTCCAGGTCCAGACGGAGATCCCCGTCGGCCCCGGCACCGCGTCGATCGCGCACCACCCCGCGGCGGACGAGCTGTGGGTCGTCGACCGCGTGACCTCGACGGTCTCCGTGCTCGACACGAACAGCGGCGTGCTCGTGGCGACGATCCCGGTCGGCGCCGAGCCGCACATGCTCGTCTTCACGGCCTCCGGCGACCGCGCCTACGTCTCGTGCTCCGCGGCGGGCCGCGTCGACGTGATCGACACCGCCACGCGCACGGTCGTCGCCTCGCACGAGGTGCCCAGTCGCGCCCCGCGCGGCCTCGCGCTGCTCGGCGACCACGTCTACGTCACGCCGCTGCTCTCCGGCAACGGCAGCGTCCCGCGCGGCAACGCGCAGAGCGGCCGCACCGACGACGCCGTGACGATCGAGTTCCCGCAGCCCGCGCAGGGCGTGCGCGCGCTGCCCGACCGTGACCTGTACTCGATCCTCGTGACCGGTCAGGCCTCGACCGACGTGCTCCAGATGGACCGCACGGTGCGCGGCCTCGGCACGGTGCTCTACAACTTGCGTTCGCGCCCGCAGAGCACCGAGCTGTGGATCCCCCACACCGACGCGCTGAACGCGGACTTCCGCGGCGAGAAGGCCTTCGTCGCCGGCCAGGTGACGCGCAACCGCATCGCGATCGTGGACACGGCGCTGCTCGGTCAGGGCGACAACGCCGCGGCGGTGTCGATCCTCGACCTCGACGCGCTGATCCCGCTCGAACAGCGCGCCTCGACCCCGACCGACGTCGCCTTCACGAGCGACGGCCAGACCGCCTTCGTCGCGGGCTACGGCTCGGACCGCGTCGCCGTGCTGCACGTCGACGCCATCGGCGCGACCTGGATGGGCTCCATCGTCGTGACGCCGCACGCGGGGTACCCCGACGGTTCCGGCCCGCGCAGCCTGGCCGTCTCGCCCGACGGCCAGTTCCTCTACGTCCACAACAAGGGCGAGAACGGCATGGTGCGCGTGCCGCTCGCGCAGCTCCCGACGTCGCCGGGCTTCGTCTACCAGACGACCGCCGCGCAGTCGCGCGAGCTCGGCTGGGACCCGCTGCCCGGGGACATCAACCAGGGCCGCGTGCACTTCAACCGGACGCAGAACTCGCTCTCGAACACGAGCTCCTGCATGACGTGCCACGTCGACGGCCACGTCGACGGCATCGCGTGGGACCTGGGCGGGTACCTCGACGCCGAGGGCGTGCAGCCCTACCAGATGGCGTTCCCCATCGACAACAAGGGCCCGCTCGTGACGCAGAGCACCCGGCGCCTGAAGGAGGTCGGCCCCTACCACTGGCGCGGCGAGAAGAAGTCCTTGCTCGACTTCAACGGCACCTTCACCGCGCTGATGGAGCGCGTCGAGAACGGGCAGCCGCAGGACCTCGGCGTGAAGTTCCGCTACATCACGCAGTACATGGAGACGCTCGCGATCGGGCCGAACCCGCGCGAGCTCGCCAACCGGACGCTGACGCCGCAGGAGCAGGAGGGCCTGAGCCTGTTCCAGCTGCGCCCCGTCGTGCAAGGCATGACCTGCAACGACTGCCACACGCTGCCGCTCGGCACGCGCGGCGAGATCGCGGACAACCGCTCCGAGGGTCTCGCGCCCTCGGGCGTCGTGCCCTCGCTGCGCGAGGTCGGTGAGAAGTCCTCGCCGCGTCACGTCGTCGGCGGACCGTTCGGCGTGCGCACCGAGGCCGGCATCGCGTTCGGCCACACCGGCGTGCGCACGAGCATCGAGGAGATGATCCGCGCGCACACGACGCCGTCCTCGAGCAGCGGCCCGCAGGCTCCGCCGCTCTCGGCGTCGGAGATCGAGAAGATCACGGCCTTCCTCGAGGCGTTCGACACGGGTCACGCGCCGGCCGCCGCGACGCAGGTCACGGCGACCGCCGCCAACCAGGCCTCGTTCGTCGCGAACGTGCTCCAGCCGCTCGAGCTGCAGGCCCAGCACGGCGCCTGCGACCTCGTCTTCCACTTCGGACCGATCGACTTCCAGGGGCACACGGTCTACATGTCGGGCCGCTACGACCCGGCGAGCGGGGTGTGGATCCCGGCGTCGACGACGCTCGCGCCGCTCAGCGACGCCGACCTGATGGCGCAGGCCGCCGCCGGCCGCCCGGTCACCTTCCGCGGCGTGCCGCCCTTCGTCGGCGAGCCGTTCGCGCTCGACCGCGACGTCGACGGCCTCTACGACCTGGACGAGCTGCTCGCCGGCACGAACCCCGAGGACGGCGATACCGACCTGGACGGCTTCTTCGACGGCTACGAGCTCGACTGGCAGATGAACCCGCTGGTGCACGACAACACCTCGCCCGACCAGGCGGGTCCCGCGCTCGTCGGCGGCGTGCAGGTCGTCTACGTGACCACCAACACCATCAAGTTCGAGTTCCACACGGACGAGCCGTCGCGCGCGCTGTTCTCGTACAACGGCGGCCCGCCGGTGCTGCGCGCGCCGCTCAAGCCCAAGCACGGCCAGCACTTCTCGATCGTGCTCAACGAGCTCGAGCCCAGCACCTTCTACGACGTGCAGATCTCGCTGACCGACCTGGCCGGCAACGTCAGCACGCCGCACTTCGGCGTGAACACGCTCGGCTTCGTCGAGCCCACGCCGGCGCACGTCACCGACCTGAACCTGAGCCTGGTGGAGAACGCCAACGGCGGCCCCGAGGCCGACCTCGCCGTGCGCCTCTCGATGGAGCTCGACGCCGGCGTGCCGGCCGTCGGCTACGACATGCGCGCGGTGATCTACTACGCCTCGAACGACGACTCGGTGCACGTCGACCTCGGGCCGCAGCGCATCCTCACCAACGTCGCCGGACGCGGCGTGCTGCGCGTCTCGCTCCCGACGTCGATCCCGCGCGGCCAGGGCCGCCTCTACTTCGCGGTGGAGCGCGTGCGCGAGCCGGCCGGCATGCCGATCTACGCCGAGGGCGACGACAGCCTCATGTTCCAGTCGCTCGCCTTCTGAGCGACGGCGGACCAGGCCCGTCGAGACCGCACGCGAGCGCCCGGGAGGCCCTGCCCCCCGGGCGCTCGCTCGTTCCCGCGGGCGCGCCGGGCCGGTCCCTCAGGGGTAGACCGTCGGTCCCTCAGGGGTAGAAGGTCACTTGCAGGCCGTCGCTGAGGCCGACGCCCCAGGGGTCACCGCCGTCGACGTACCACGCCTGGTAGTAGCGCGTCCTGCCGACCAGCGCCGGCGTCACCGGGACGTTCAGGCTCACGCCGCCGAACCAGTCGAACACGAGCGGCGTGGAGCGCGTGTAGGGCGGCGCCATCAGGAGCTGACCGCCCATGAACGGCATGCCGCCCGGCTGGTCCGACCAGAACAGGAAGCCGTGCCCGAAGGGCAGCCCGCCGTCGACGTAGACGGTGAACGCACCCGCGGCGAGGCTGGGGAAGCCGCCGAAGCCCAGCGCGGCCCACGAGCTCTGCGAGTTCACCTTCGCGCTGCCGTAGCTGAACGGGAAGCGCGCGAAGTCCAGCCGCGTGACGAAGCCGTCGTACAGGTACGTCAGGTCGTAGCTGCGATCCCACGCGCCGAGCGTCGTGGGGAAGTTGAAGGAGTTCGTGCCGCCCGCGACGCTCGCGACGCCTTGCGCGTCGAGCTCGAGCGCGACGGCGAAGTCCTCGTCCACGCCGCCGAGGAAGCCCGCGTAGTCCAACGCACCGCCCGCCGCGAGGCGCGCGACGAACGCGTCGGCCACGCCGCCGCCCACCGGGCTGTTGAAGGTGCGGTCGAACGCCCAGGGCGTGCTCGGGAAGTCGGCCGAACGCGTCTCGCCCACCAGCGCGAGCGCGCCGTCCGCGAACACGCGCAGGTCGAGCGCGCGGTCGAAGTCCGCGCCGCCCAGGTAGCCCGCGTGGAGCAACGCGCCGCCGTTCGCCGCGAGGCGCGCGACGAACGCGTCGGTGTCGCCGGCGAGCTGGGGTTGCCAGGCGTCGCTCGTCACCGGCAGGTCGCCGGAGCGCGTGCTGCCCACGAGCCAGAGCTCGCCGTTCGCCGCCCGTGCGACGCCCTCGCAGGCGTCCTCGTCGCTCCCGCCGAGGTAGGTGCCGAAGGCCAGCGTCGACGCGCCGCTCCCGAGCGCGCACGCGAAGCCGTCCTGCGACGAGTTGGGGCCCACGTCGAGCTGCGTGTCGAAGGCGCCCGCGCTGACCGGCAGGTTCGCCGAGCTCGTGTTGCCGACGAGCACCAGCTCGCCCGACGCGCCCACGGCCAGCGCACGCGCCATGTCGTTGCCCGCGCCGCCGTAGAAGCTGCCGAGCTGCAGCGTCGCGAGGTCCGCGCTCCAGCCGAGCACGAACGCGTCGCGACCGCCGCCGGAGACGGCCTGGAACGCGTTGGGGCCCACGGAGAACGTCGTCGAGGTCGTCCACCCCGCGATGCGCGGTTCGCTGCCCGGCGCCAGCACGAGCTCGGTCGCGTGGTCGTCGCCCGCGCCGCCGTGGTAGGTCGCCGCGAAGAGCGTCGCGCCGCTGGTGCCCAGCCGCGCGACGAAGACGTCGCTGCCGCCGTGCGCGTTGGGGTCCGCCGCGCCGGCCGGGATCGGGAAGTCGGGCGAGTGCGTGTCCCCCGCCACCCACACGTGTCCGCCGCTGCCCACCGCGAGCGAGACGCCGGCGTCGTCCAGGCTCCCGCCGAGCAACGTCGAGTACACGAGCGTCGTGCCGTCCGCGCGCAGGCGCGTCACGAAGGCGTCGTAGCCGCCGGTCGGGAACACGTCGTAGGCGCCGGTGGTGATCGGGTACTCGAGCGAGACCGTCGTGCCGGTCACGACGACGTCGCCGTTCCACGCGTGCGCGACGTCGGCGACGAGGTCCTCGTCGAAGGCGCCGAGGTAGGTCGACCACTCGACGCCCGGGTCGAGCACCCACGCGCCGGCCGGCGCGCCGCCGGGCACCTCGAAGCCGTACTCCGTCGGGCCGAGCAGCACGAAGCGCGCGTCCACCGCGTGCGCCGCGCCCGCCGCATCGAGCGTCCACGAGCGCGGCGGCCGCTGCACGAGCTCGCCGAGTTCGGTCGCGACCACGAGCGCACCCGCCTCGAGGCGCAGCCCGCGCGCCCCGCTCACGCGCACGCGCGCGGCCGCGAGGTCGGCGCCGGGCGCCAGGTGCAGGTCGTACTCGAGCGCGGCGTCGCCCTCGCGCAGCACCAGGTCCACGCCCGGCCAGGCGCCCTCGAGCACCACCTCGCCGAAGGCCCGCGCGCCCGTGCGCCAGCCCTCGGGAGCGCGCCCGCGCAGGAAGTGGTGGCGCCCGGGCAGCTCCGCGCCGCCGCGCACCGCGCTCGGCGCGGCCCCCAGCAGCTCCAGTCGCAGCGCCAGCCGCCGCCCGGCGTCCGCTGCCGCACGCGCGCCGAGGTCGAGCACCAGCCCGTCCTCGGTCACCCAGGTGCGCGCCCCGCCGCGCTCGGCCACGAAGCGCGCAGGCCCGCGCCACTGGCCCAGGTTCTCGACGAAGCCGCCCGCCGCGGCCCCGCCCGCCAACAGCGCCGCCGCGCAGGCGACGCGCAGCGCGCGCACGGGCGCACCTCGCTCGATGGGTTCCATGCTGCCTCCCCCGGCTGCGCCGGCGCTCGGAACTCGGGGCCGTGGGCCCGGGGGATCAACCTAGCCCCGCGCCGCCCTCCTGAGAACCCCGGGGGACTGGCCCCCTTCCGTGGGCCCGCGCCCGCGGGACGCGAGCGCAAGCCGCGGCGGTGTCGCGGCCGGGCGCGCGAGGCGCCGGGCGCGGCCCCGAGACCGGCGCGGGACGGGCCCCGGAACGGGCGCCGGGCGGGCGCGCAGCCCGGCCCGCCTCGTCGAGGTCGCCGCGCGCCCCGCCTCGCCCCGGGCGCGTGCCCATCGAAGGGGGCCAGTTCCCCGTCAATGGAGGAAGGCGTGCCACCACACAGTGGAGCACGCCTTCGATGCAGAACGACGATAGCGGCAACCCTCGCTACCGTGAGTCGAGTTGACGATCAGCCAACACTCTCTCTCCCCTCCCTGGGGCGGGGAAGGATCCTCTACCGCGAGGCGAGGACCGCGAGCGAGGCCCTCGTTCGAGGGCCCGCGGGCTCTCGAGGAGCCCGGCCGGAAGCACGATCGGAAAGACGGTCGGGCCCAGGGGGCCGACAAAGAACGCGTCGCCTCGGCACGCAGGCGGCATCGACTCGGGCTCCGTCACCATAAGCAACTTCCTACGCGACGGCAAGCCTTCCCTGGAGATTCCGCGCCTCGCCCCGAGAAGGTCAAGGCGCGTCCCCGCCGGGGTCGACGAGAGCGCTTCCCCATGGAGAACGACCGCCTGAGCCAGGTCCTCGAGGGCCTTCGTGACGTGGAGCCGTGGCCGCCGGTGGCGACGCGTGTCCTGCGCCTGTCGCAACAGCCCGACGTCGTGCCGTCCGAGCTCGTCGCGGTGATCCAGACCGACGCCGGGCTCACCGCGCGCGCGTTGCGCCTGTGCAACTCGGCGTACTACGGCTTTCAGCGCGAGATCGCGACGCTCTCGGAGGCGGGCAACCTGCTCGGCACGCGCGCGCTCGTGAACCTGGTGATGACGTCGTGCGCGCAGCGCTACTTCCGCCCCGGCGGTGGACGCGAGAGCGAGCGCGCGCGCCGGCTGTGGGAGCGCTCGATGATGAACGCGCTCGCGGCGAACCTGCTCGCGTCGGTCGACGGCGGCATCGACCGCCACCTCGCGTACACCGTCGCGCTGCTGCAGAACATCGGGCACGTGGTGATCGACACGCACCTCGAGAGCTACCGCGCCGAGATCGACGCGGCGCGCGCCGCGGGGCGTGACATGCTCGCCGCGGAGCGCGAGGTGCTCGGCATCGACCACGCCGAGCTCGGCGCGCGCCTCGCGCGGCGCTGGTCGCTGCCCGAAGTGATCGCCGACACGATCGAGCACCACCACCGCCCCGAGGAGGCGCGCGAAGACGAGCGGCTGTGCGCCGTGGTGCACCTCGCGGAGTGCGTGACCTACGCGCTGGCGCTCGGCGAAGGCCTCGACGGCCTGGCGTACGCGCTCTCGGACTCGGCCATGGGCCTCGTCGGCTTCGACCCGGGCCGCTTCGAGCGCATGGAGGACGCGCTCCTCGCGGAGCTGCGCAAGGCGCGCGATCTCGTCGACGTCGCCTGAGCCGGCGTCGGCCGCCGGTTGACTTCGCGCGGGTCGGTGCCGACGCTCTCGGCATGTCGACCCCCTCCCGCTCCCCGCGCGGCCTCGGCCTCGTGTTCGGCGTGCTCGCGCTGCTGGTGGTGGTGCAGCTCGTCCCCGGGCTGGACCTCGTCGACTTCCACCGCGAGGAAGGCCGGCGCGTGCTGCCCGCGCGCGAGATGCTCGCGACCGGCGACTGGATCGTGCCGCGCATCTGGGGCCAGGCGTACCTGTCCAAGCCGCCGGGCTACTTCTGGTACCTCGCGGCGCTCTTCCGCGCCTTCGGCGAGAGCGAGCTGGTCGCGCGCCTCGGCTCGGTGCTGGCCGTGCTCGCGACGTCGTGGGCCGTCGCGTGGAGCGGCGCGCGCGCCTTCGGGCTGCGCGCGGGCCTGTACGGCGGCGCGCTCTTCGTGCTGGCCTTCGAGACGCTGACGAAGGCGCGCCTCGCGGAGATCGAAGCCAGCTTGACGCTCGCGGTCTTCCTGGCCGTCGCGCTGTGGTGGCGTGCGCTCGCCGGCTCGCGCGCGTGGGCCGTGCCCGCTGCGCTCGCGTTCGCGGCGGCGCTGCTGCTCAAGGGCCCCGCGGCGCTCGTGTACGCGCTCGGCGCGCCCGTCGCGCTCTCGCTCGCGCGCCGCTCGTGGCGGCCGCTCTTCGCCCCGCGCACGCTCTTCGTGCTCGGCGTCGGCGCGGCGCTGGCGGGCCTGTGGGTCGCCGCGCTGTTCGGCACGATCGGGCGCGAGGGCGCGCTCGCGCACTGGGCCGGCGAGGTCGGCGGGCAGGGCGGCGGCTCGCTCGCGCACTACGCCGGCGAGCGCCTGAAGCTCGTCGCCGGCAGCCTGGTCGGGCTGGCCCCCGCGGCGCTGGTGGTGCTGCTCGCGCTCGGCACCCCCGCGTGGAGCGACCTGCGCCGGCAGGCGGACGCCAGCTTCGCCTTCTGGGCGGCGGCCTCGGGGTGGCTGTTCTTCCTCGTCTTCCCGGGCACGAACGTGCGCTACGTGTACCCCTGCCTGCCGTTCCTCGCGCTGCTCGCCGGCGCGCTGCTGGCGCAGGTCGGCGAGCGCGCCGACTGGCGGGTCTACGCGACGCGCGTGCAGCGCCTGTGTTCGGCCTTCGCCTTCGTCGCCGTGCTGCTCGCCCTCGGCTGCTTCGTGGGCCTCGTCACGCCGCTCGGCGAGATCCGCACGAACGCGCTGGGCGCCGGGCTCGGCCTCGCGCTGATCGCCGTGGCGGTGCGCGCGTGGCGCGAGGAGCTCGTCGCGCGGCGCGTGCTGCTGGCGCTCTTCGCGATCCCGCTGCTCGGCGGTCAGGTGCTGCGCAGCCAGCCCGCCGCGGCCAACGCCGCGCGCCACGAGCGCCGGTCGCAGGCGCGCGAGGTCGACGCGCTGCTGCCGCCCGACGCGCCGCTGCACGTGACGTTCTGGCGCGACTTCAACACGCTGCTGTACGTCGAGCACGAGGTGCGCTACGACCCGGAGTGGACGACGCTCGAGCCCGGCGCGTGGGTGCTCGTCGACGCAGCGGCGCTGGAGGCCTACGAGGCGCGCCCGCAGGCCGAGCGACGCGTCTTCGACGTGGTCCAGCGACGCACGTGGTGGGACGGCGCGAACGCGCTGCTGCGCCTGCGCTGAGCGACCCGGGTCGGGCACGGAGCCTCTCGGTCCGGGCGCCGAGCGGATCGGGCCGCGCGCGGCGCGTCGAGCTCACCTCGCGCGCCCGCGAGCCGCGCCGCGCGGGGGGCGCGGCTGGGGTGGATGAGGGGAATCGAACCCCCGACCTCCAGAACCACAATCTGGCGCTCTAACCGACTGAGCTACATCCACCAACCGTGTTCGGAGGCCCGCGTGGGCGCTCCGCCCCCCGATCACGGAGATCGAGGGCGCAAGAGCTTCGTTCGGCGCCTGCGTCCTGTCAAGGGCAGGGACGCCGCGGAAATCGCCGCGCGCGCCTCAGCGCTTGCGCGGCGCCCCGAGCAGGCGGCGCCACCAGGGCGGCGCGGATTCGGCCGCGCGCGCCTCGAGCAGCGCCGACCGCGCGCGCAGCGCGCTGAGCTCCTGCTGCATGGCGCCCAGCGCGACGAGCAGGCGCTTCTGCTGCCCGCGCTCGGCGTCGAGCTCGCCCTCCAGGCGGTCGAGCCGCCGCGCGGCGCCGCGCTCGAGCAGCTGCGCGACCTCGAGCGCCGCCGCGCGCCGCGCGCGCCGCTGCGCGCTCCTCGACGAGGGCCGCCTCGAGCTCGGCCTGGCGCGCGAGGTAGGCGCGCTCGCGCCGCCCGGGCCCGACCACGCGCGGCACGAGCTCGACCACCGGCTCGCCGCCGTCGGGCGGCAGGTCGTCGCGGCGCCGAACGGCGCGCGGGGCGGCGATGCGCAGGGGACGCGGCGACGTGGTGCTCGGCTGGGCGGTGGTGTCCATGTGCAGAGACCATCGGTAGCCGCGCGCCCGTCCTTGCTCGCCATCCGCGCGTTCCCGCGCCCCCTGTTCGCCGGCGGGCCGCCGCCGTACGCTCGGCGGGATGAGCGACCGCCGCTTCGATCGTCAGGTGCGCTTCGCCCCGCTGGGCGAGCGCGGGCAGCAAGCCCTCGAGGGCTCGCGCGTGCTGCTGGTCGGCTGCGGCGCGCTCGGCGGCGTGCTGGCCCAGGCGCTGGTGCGCGCCGGCGTCGGCGAGCTGGTGCTGGTCGACCGCGACGTCGTCGAGGAGACCAACCTCCCCCGCCAGGTGCTGTTCGACGCGGCGCACGCGGCGCGCGGCGAGCTGAAGGTCGTCGCGGCCTGCGAGACCCTCGCGCGCGTCGGCGGGCCGACGCGGCTCGAGCCGCACGCGCAGCACCTCGACGCCGACAACCTCGAGGAGCTCGCCGAGGGCTGCGACCTGGTGCTCGACGGCACCGACAACCTCGGCACGCGCTACCTCGTCAACGACTGGTGCGTCGAGCAGGGCGTGCCGTGGATCTACGGCGGCGTCGTGGGCTCGGGCGGCCTCGTGCTGCCGGTGCTGCCCGGCCGCGGGCCGTGCCTCCGCTGCCTGTTCGACGCGCCGCCGCCCACCGGCACGCTGGCGACGTGCGACACCGCGGGCGTGCTGCTGCCCGCGGTGGGTGCCGTGGCCTCGCTGCAGGCCGGGCTCGCGCTGCGCCTGCTCGGCGGCGCGCCCGACGCGGCGCCGCTCGTGCCCGCGCTGTACGAGCTCGACGTCTGGACCGGCGAGGTGCGCCGCCTGGTGCTGTCGCGCCTCGAGGAGTGCGCCTGCTGCGGCAAGCGCGAGTTCCCCTGGCTGCACGCGCCGCTCGGGCGCCGCGCGACGATCCTGTGCGGGCGCAACACCGTGCAGGTGCGCGGCAACGGCTCGAGCCCGGACCTCGATCGCCTCGGCGAGCGCCTCGCCGGCGTGGCGCGTGACCTGCGCCGCGCCGGGCCGATCCTGCGCTTCCGCGTCGACGAGCACGTGGTCACAGTGTTCCACGACGGCCGCGCGCTGATCGAGGGCACCGACGACGTCGACCGCGCGCTCGCGGTCTACGACCGCTACGTCGGCTCGTGAAGCCCGCGCTCGTGCTGCTCGCCGGCGGCGCGAGCCGGCGCCTGGGGTGCTGCAAGGCGCTGGTCGAGCTGGCCGGCGCGACCCCGCTCGAGCGCCTGGCGCGGGCGGGCGCGGCGAGCTTCGACGCCGACGCGCCGCTGGTGGTGGGCGGCGCCGACGACGCGCGCGGCTGCGCGCGGCGCTCCCGCCGGGCGTCGCGTACGCGCACCACCCCGGCTGGGCGGCGGGCCGCACGAGCACGGTCGCCGCCGCCGTGGCCCGCGCGACCGGGGCGCGACCTGTGCCTCGCGCCCGTCGACGTGCCGCTCGTGCCGGCCGAGGTCTTCGCGGCGCTCGCCGCCGCGTGGGCAGCCGCAGGCGCGCCGGAGCGCGGCTGGCTCGCGCCGCGCTGCGCCGGGCGGCACGGCCACCCGATCGTCGCGGGCCGCGCGCTGTTGGCCGAGCTCGCCGGGCGCCTCGCGGCGGCCCCCGCGCTCACGCTGCGCGACCTGCGCGGCCTGGCGCGGCCGCTCCTCGACGTCGAGGTGAGCGCCGCGGAGGTCCTGGACGACCTCGACACGCCCGCCGACCTGGAGCGCCTGCGCGCGCGCCTGGAATCCGAGTGACGCTCCATTCGCGCCGGGGCGGCGGCCGATAGGGCCCCGGACCACCCGGGTTCGAGACCCGGCGTGGACGCCCGCGTCGTCCCCCCGGACGGCGCCCAGGACACCCACGCACACACCCCATGAGCTTCCAGGGCGACGTTGGCGGCATCGGGCTCGCCGAACTCCTGCAGAGCCTCTCGCGCGGCCGCCGCGAGGGCGTTCTCAGGCTGCACACGGGCACCGGGCTCTCGGCCAACCTCGGCCTCGCGGACGGCGTGGTGTACTTCCTGCCGGACACGGACGAGGATCCGGTGATCTGGAAGGAGCGCGCGCGCCAGGCCTGGATCCACGACCAGGACTACCGCATCGACCTGATGCGCATGTCCGAGATCGCGCGCGCGCACCGCATCGACAACCTGTACGCCATCCTCGACAGCGAGGGCGTGCACTTCCGCTTCGAGCCCGGCGGACTGCCGCGGCCCGACGCGCACGCGAGCGGCGAGAACGCCGACGCGAAGCGCATGCCGCAGGTGCACTGCGAGGGCATGCCGGTCGAGATCGTGCTGCTCGAGTTCGCGCGCATGAGCGACGAGGCGACGGGCTGCCCCGAGCTCGCGACGCTGACGGACTACGTCGTGCCGCGCACGCAGAGCCACGACGCGCCCGACCAGGGCGGCCGCAGCTTCCTCGGGCACTGCGACGGTCAGTCGACGCTGGCCGAGATCGCCGATCGCCTCGGCTGGACGCGACGCCAGGCGCGCCTCACCTACGTCGATCACCTGCGCAA
This sequence comes from Planctomycetota bacterium, assembly GCA_020638875.1. Classification (GTDB taxonomy): domain Bacteria; phylum Planctomycetota; class UBA1135; order UBA1135; genus DUCM01. Next base: position 28,806 of record JACKHS010000011.1, on the reverse strand, counting down.
GGGCCACCTGCGGCCCGCGCGCTACCACGAGCTGCTCACGCTCGCGCAGCACGAGCTCGCGCAGGGCCACGTGCTGCGCGCCGCCGCGCGCCTCGTCGGCTGGATCCAGGTCTCGCCGCCCGGTCCCTGCGAGGAGGGCGACGCCGCGCTGCTCGCCGCGGAGTTCAAGGCCGACCGCATGTCGGCGTTGCTCAACCGCATGCCCGCGAAGGAGGCGCGCACGCTGCTGCGCCGGCTCGACCACGCGCAGGGCGACACCGGACAGTCGGTCAAGCACTGGCGCGAGCTCGCGCGCCTCAAGCGCTCCTGCCCGATCACCGAGCTGCACCGCCTCGGGACCGAGTTCCGCTGGGAGGACGACGAGGAGGTGCCCTCGCTGCGCGAGCTGCTCGAGACCGCGCGCGAGCTGCGCGACGCCGGTCACCCCGGGCGCGCCGCCGCCTTCCTGCGCATGGCCGCCTCGCGCGACCCGGCGCAGGCGCACGCGCGCATGGACATCGGCCTCGGCATGCTCGCCGCGGGCCTGGTCGAGGAGGGCGCCGCCTGGATCATCGACGCGGCGCAGATGCTCATCGCGAGCGGCGCGGCGGCGAAGGCCGTCGGTCCGCTGCGCGCGCTCGTCGACGCCGCGCCGGAGATCCGCGAGGCACGCCGCCTGCTCGGGCGCCTGCGCCACCTCACGGTGCGCAAGCAGCTCATCCGCAAGAACTCGCTGGTCGGCGGCGCGATCCTGCTCGCGCTGGGCAGCGGCGCGTTCGTGCGCGTGCACATGCAGCACGACACGGACTCGAAGCTCGCCGAGGTCAGCGCGCTGATCAACTCGCCGCAGGCGGCGCAGTCGCTGCTCGACGAGTACTTCCCCGGCGACGACTCGGAGCGCGTCGTGGCGCTGCGCAAGGACATCGACGCGCGCTGGCGCTTCCAGGAGGCGGAGCAGCGCAACTCCTGGAACGAGGCCTACCGCACCGCGCAGCAGGCTTGCACGCTGGGCGATCCGGCCGAAGGCCTGCGCATGTCGCTGGACCTGCCCGCGCCGCCGCGGCTCACCACGGTGACCGAGCCGTGGCCGCTGGTGATCGACCTCTTCAACGGGCTCGGCGCGCGCCTGGGCTCGGAGATGGTCGCGCTCGGCGAGGTCGAGCTGGAGACCCCCGCGCAGATCGAGAAGGAGTCCGCGCTCGACGCGCGCCTCACCGCGGTCGCCGCCGTGCTGGCCGAGCAGGGCGAGCGCAAGGACCTCGAGAAGCTGCGCGAGCGCGTCCACGGCTTCCAGGACGAGGTGCACGCGCGCGTCAAGGAGCGCGCGCAGCGCCTCGAGGAGAAGCAACGCCGCGACCTGCTCTCCGACCAGGACCTGCTGCTCGCGACCGCGCGCTCGCACGCCGAAGCCGGCGACCTCGGGCGCGCGCTGTCGTACTACGACGAGCTGCTCGCGAGCGACGACACCGGCCGCATCTCGCGCCTGTTCGAGGAGGAGATCGCCGACGTGCGCCGCCGCTTCGGCGCCGTCGAGCAGGCGCGCGACCTCGCGCGTCAAGGCCGCCACGAGGAAGCGCGCGCCGTGCTCGTCGAGAACCTCGACGACCCCGACGACGAGCCGCTGCCGTGGAAGCTCGAGACGTTCCCGCCCGGCGCGCTGGTCGAGCTGCCCGACGGCAGCGTGCGCCCCTCGCCCTTCGAGGTCGAGAGCCGCTACGGCCAGGAGCAACGCTTCGTCGTGCGCGCCGCGGGGCACGTGACCGTCGAGCTCGTCACCGACGCGCCCGCCGATCAGTTCTTGTGGCTCGGCCGCGTGCCCGAGCGCGCGTGGAAGGCCTCCGGCCGCGTCGAGGCGTTGCCGGTGACCGTCGAGGGCGACCACGTCGTGTGCGACCGCAAGGGCCTGCTCGCGCGACTCGGCCCGGGCGGCGAGACGCGCTGGCAGGTCGAGCTCGGCTCGATCGGCGGCGTGGCGCGCGCGCCCGTCTTCCTGCCCGCCAAGCCCGACACGCTGCTGCTCCTCACCGAGGACGGCGAGGCGTGGTTCGTCGACGCCGCCAGCGGCGCGCTCGAGGGTCCGGTGAAGCTCGGCAGCCAACCCGTCGAGGGTCCGGTCGCCAGCGCCGACGCCGTGCACGCGCGCACCAAGGACGGCCGCATCGCCACCTGGACGACGCGCCTCAAGCCCAGCTTCGCCGAGGGCGGCACGCTGCCCGCCGGCGCCGAGCACGGCGCCACCTCGGGCCTCGCCGTGCTGCAGCGCGCCGAGGGCGCGCGGCGCGAGCACGACTCGCCGTGGACCGACTGGTCGGTCGAGATCACGGACGAGGTCTTCCGCGTGCGCCGCGGCCACGACGACGCGTCGGGCTTCGCGGTGCAGCGCCAGGGCGACTGGACCTTCCTCGCCTGGGAGGCCCCGCACGCCGGCCTGCCCGAAGGTCGCCTGTGGATCTCCGACGGCGGCGGCCTCGCGGGCTACACGCCCTGAACCCGGCCGACGCCTGCGACAACGCCGCGCGCGTTCTGCGCGCGCGACGGGAGCGGTGAGGTCGTGAAACGGACCTCGCACCGTCCGCTCCACTGGAGGGCGAGCGACGCGCTCGCTCGCCCTCCCAAACCTCGCGCGGCGCGCGGGAGCGAGTGACGCGCCCGCGCGCCGCGGCTATGCTCCGGCCATGCGCCGCGCCGCTCTCTCGCTCCCGCTCGTCCTCGCCGCGTGCGCCGCGCCGCGCGCCGTCGAGCCTGCCCCCAGCGCGCCGCCGCCCGCGCCGGCGCCACAGCGGCACGCGCTGGACGCGGACTGGGACACGAGCGGCGCGTGGACCTTCGAGCGGCGCGTCGCGGCGCTCGAGCGCGCCGAGTGGAGCGCGCCGGACCGCGCGACGCTCGTCGCGGCGCTGGCGGCGCAGGACCTGCGCTCGGTACGCGCCGCGGTCCTGCTCGCGCACGGCGGCGACGCGTCGCGCGAGCAGCTCCTGCAGCGCCTCGAAGCGCGCGTGCGCGGTCCGCTGCGCGAGTCCGACGCCGCGGACATGATCGCCGCCACCGCGCTCGGTGTGATGGGCGGCGCCGACACGGCCGCGCGCCTCGCGGCGCTGGGGGCCGGCCCCGCGCCGCACCCCGACCTCGAGGTGCGCGTCGAGTGCGCCGCGGTCGCGCTCGACGCCGGCCGCGACGACGGCATCGACTTCCTCTTGCGCGTGCTCACCGCGGACACGCCGGCCGAGCGCGAGCACCCCATCGACTGGGTGCCCGAGGATCGCCTCGCGTGGGCCAAGTACCGCGCCGCGGGCGCCCTCGCGCGGCGCGCCGGAGTCCCCGACACCTTCCGCCCGGACGGCTCCTTCGAGCACCAGGTGCGCACCGCGGAGGCCCTGCGCGCCCTGCTGCCCGCGGACTGACCGGGACCGCCGCCGAACGCCCCGCTTGGGGCTTCTTCCGCCCCCCGCCGGTCGCTACAACGGGGCCCGAGGCGGGCGATCCGTGCAGGGCGGGTCCCGGGCGACGGCCCCCGAGCGAGCGCGATGGAGTGGAACACCTGGAACATCGGCATGTTGACCGTCGCGGCCCTGGCCGGGGGCGGCGGCGTGGGCTGGTGGTTGCGCGGCCGCTACCACTTGGCGCAGCGCGTGGTGCTCGACGAGCTCTGGACGCGCAAGATCCGCAGCTTCGAGGAGGCCGCCGCGCTGGCGCAGCAGGGCCACACGCAGGCCTCGACGAACGAGGCCGCGGCGCGCGAGCGCATGCAGAAGGCGGTCGCCCACGCGCAGGAGCTCGAGCACCGCGTCTCCGACGTCGAGCTGGAGAACGAGCGGCTCGGCCACGAGCTGTCCGCGCGTCGCGACGAGCTCGAGGCGGCCGGCGCGACCCACGCGGCGCTCGAGGAGAAGCTGCGCCAGCTGCGCGAGGTGCGCCAGCGCGACGCCGAGGTGCTCGCCAAGCTGCAACGCCGCGCGAAGAGCCTGGCCGCCTACCCGGCGCGCCTGCAGGACCGCGAGGCCGACGTCGCGCGCCTCGAGGTGCGGCTGGCCGAGCTGGCCGAGGAGAAGGACGCCGAGATCGCGCGCCTGACCGACTGGATCGCCGAGCTCACGCCGATGACCGAGGCGGTCTACCGTCGCGGTGAGGAGGTCGCCGCCGCGCGCGAGGCGCTGCGCACCGAGCGCGAGGCCCGCGTCGCGCAGGAGCGCGAGCTGCGCGCGCTCGTCGAGACGCGCGAGACCGCGCTGCACAAGGTCGGTCAGCGCCAGCGGCACCTGCGCGAGGAGCTCGAGCGCGAGCAGCACGTGCGCGCAGGCGCCGAGCGCGCCCGCGCCGCGCTCGCGCGTGAGCTCGAGGAGCTGCGCGACGCGCGGCGCGCCGCCGACGAGGCGCTCGCCGAGCGCACGGGCGAGCTCGCCGCCGCGCGCGCCGAGGCCATCCAGACCAGCCAGCGCGTGATCGCGCTCGAGGTCGACCTGCGCGGCCTGCGCGAGCAACTCGCGGCGCGCGCGGTCGAGTTCGACGAGCGACTCGAGCAAGGCGCCCGCGAGGCCGCCGCGCGCGAGGCTACGCTGTGCGCCGACCTGAACGAGCTCGAGCAGCGCCTCGCGGCGGAGCTCGAGGAGCACCAGGCGCTCGCCGAGGCGTTGGCCGCCGCCGAGGCGCTGGTCGCCGCGACCGAGCTCGTGCCCGAGGCCACGCCGACGGCGGAGCTGCCGCCGGCCGAGCCGCTGGCCGAGGAGGCCGCGCTCGCGCTGGCGCAGGACGCCGCCGACGAGGTCGAGGCCGAGCGCTTCGCGGAGGCGCACGCCGGCGCCGAGGTCGAGCAGCTCGCCGCCGCGCTCGACGAGGCCGACGCCGCGCTCGACCCCGACGTGGCCGACGAGCGCGCGGCGGAGCTGTTCGCCGAGGCGCACGACGACGCCGCGCCGGACGAGCCCGAGAGCGAGGACGCGGCGCGCGCGCCGCTCGTGCCCGACGCGGAGCCGGCGATCGTCGAGGTCGCCGCGCTCGAGGTCGTCGCCGTCGTGGAGGTCGACGTGCGCGAGGAGGCGGCCGAGCTCGCCGAGCCGCCCGTCGCGGAGCCGCCTGTCGCTGAGGCCCCCGACGCCAGCGACGCGGAGGCGCCGGCGCTCGACGCCGAGCCGGCCCCGGCGCGCGCCAAGCGCCGCGATCGCAAGGGCCGCGACCGCCAAGGGCCGCGCGCGCGAGGAGCGCGCGCCGGAGCACCCGAGCCGCCGCCGAGCGCGACCCCGCCGACGCCGAGCCGGAGGTCGAGGTGCGCGCGCGCGGCAGCCGCCGCAAGCGTCCGCCGCGCGTCGCGGCCGACCCGACGCCCGCGCCGCAGGACGACGCCGCGCTGGAGTCGAGCGAACCCGCGCGCGAGGTGCGTGCGCAGGGCAGTCAGCGCAAGCGCCGCGCGCGCGTCGCCGCCGACCCCGACGACCTCACGCAGATCAAGGGCATCGGCGCGAAGATGGCCGAGCGCCTGGCCGCCGTCGGCGTGCGTCGCTTCGACGACCTCGCCGGGCTGGACCCGGACGACGTGGCGCGCCTCGCCGCGGACATCGAGGTGCCCGAGAAGCGCATCGCGCGCGAGGGCTGGGTGGACGCCGCGCGCGAGCTCGTGCGCGCCCGCGAAGCCTGACGGCGCGGCGCGCGCGGACGCCGGCGGGCCGAGCGCGGCTCAACCGGCCCCGTGCGCCTCGTGCAGCACGCGGTGCAGTTGCGCCGCGCTGAAGGGCTTCTGCAGCACGGCCTCGCGCACCTCGCGTACTTCGCTGAGCTCCTGCGGGAAGCCCGACATGTAGACGACGCGCAGGGACGGCGCGAGCTCGCGCGCGCGGCGCGCCAACTCGGGCCCGCGCAGGCCGGGCATGCGCACGTCCGTCAGGAGCAGGTCGTAGTCGGCGTGCCCGCGGTCGAGCAGCGCGAGCGCTTCGGCGCCGCCGCCGGCCTCCTGCACGCGGTGCCCCTGGCTGCGCAGCAGCGCGCCGACCGAGAGGCGCACGCCGGGCTCGTCGTCCACGAGCAGGACGCGCAGTCCGTCGGACCCCGGCGCCGCGGCCGCGCCGTTCCCGTTCGCGCCCGCGCGCGGCAGCGCCGGCAGCGTGAGCTCCAGCGTCGTGCCGCGGCCCGGCGCGCTGGTCACCTGCAGCGTGCCGCCGCTCTGACCGACGATGCCGTGCACGGTCGAGAGGCCGAGCCCCGTGCCCTTGCCCGCGCCCTTGGTCGTGAAGAACGGCTCGAAGATGCGCGCGCGCGTCTCCTCGTCCATGCCGCAGCCGGTGTCCGCGACGGCGAGCAGCACGCGCGCCTCGGCGCCGTCGCGCGCGGGACGGCGGCGCACGCGCAGCGTCAGGCGGCCGCCCTCGGGCATCGCGTCGCGCGCGTTGAGCGCGAGGTTCATCAGCACGCGCTCGAGCCCGCCGCGGTCGGCGTGCACGAGGCAGGGCCGCGCGTCCATGTCGCAGACCACCTCGATGCGGCGGTCGAGCAGGCGTCGCAACAGCGCGGCGAAGCTCTGCACGAGCTCGCCCACCTCGACGTCCTCGGGGACCATGTGCTGCTTGCGGCCGAAGGCCAGCAAGTGCCGCACGAGCTCGTCGCCGCGCCCGGTCGCCTCGCGGATGCCGACGAGGTGCGACCGCAGGCGCGCGTCGCCCGGCAGCTCCTCCTCGGCGAGGTCGGCGAAGCCCTCGATCGTCGTCAGCAGGTTGTTGAAGTCGTGCGCGATCCCGCTGGCGAGCTCCCCCACCGCGCGCAGCTTCTGAGCCTCGCGCAGCTCTTCCTCGAGCCGCGACTGACGCGTCACGTCGTGCACCGACACGTGCACCACGCGCTGCTCGTGCAGCTCGTACTGCGAGAGCCGCAGCTCGAGCACCGGTCCCGCGCCGCGCTCCGCCGCGCCGAGGCGCAGCACGACCTCGCCGCCGGCGTCCGCGAGGCGCGCGAGCTCGGCCTCGAGGCGCGCGCGCGGCACGTCGATCCACGCCTCGAGGCCGCTGCCGACGAGTTCTTCGGCGGCCGTGCCGAAGTAGCGGCAGGCGGCCGGGTTCGCGTCGAGCACGCGCCAGTCCTCGGGCGCGACGAGGAGCTGCACCTGCGACGTGCGCGTGAACATGTCGCGATAGCGCTGCTCGCTCGCGGCGAGGTCCGCGCTGCGCACCTCGACCAGCGTGGCGAGCGAGCTCGCCTGGCGCCGCGCGGTGATGAGCGTGGCGATGCCGGAGACGAGCGCCACGATGCCGGCGAGCCCCAGCGCGAGGAACCACGGGCGCGTCCAGATCGGGCTGAGGATGCGCACGCTCGGGCTCCAGGTCGACGGTCCCCACGCGCCGCCGGCCAGGCGCGCTTGCAGCTCGAGCCGGTACTCGCCGGGCGGCAGGCTCGTGTAGCGGAGCGTGCGCTCCCCGGGACCGCTCTCGACGCCCCAGTCGTCCTCGAAGCCGACCAGCCGCGCGCGCACGCGCACGGGCTCCTGCGAGAGGTGGACGAGCCCGTACGAGAACTCGAGATCGTCGCGGCTGCTGGGCAGCTCGGCGCCGGTCACCGGCACGCCGTCGGAGGAGACGCGCAGGTCGAAGACGGCCGGCGTGGCGCGCCGGCGCTCCTGTCCCTCGCGGTAGCGCGAGAGCCCGCGGTCGCCGCCGATCCAGATCGAGCCGTCGCGCGTCTGTACGAGCGCGTCGCGGTTCGACTCGCGCGACGCCAGCCCGTCCTGCAAGCCGTACTCCTGGCGCTGGCCGCCGTCCCAGCGCAGCACGCCGCGCCCCGTGCCGGCCCACAGCCGCCCGCGGTCGTCCTCGAGCAGCGCGTAGACGGGCAGCCCCTCGGCGTCGAAGCGCCGCGAGCGCACGAGGCGCTCGCCCTCGGCTTCCATCAGGCCGCCCAGCGTTCCGACCAGCAGCGTGCCGTCGGCGAGCTCGAGCACGGCGTAGACGTTGTCCTCGTGCCCGCCCGCCGCGCTGCGCAGCCAAGTCTCCTGCGACCAGCCCTCGCCCGCGCGCTCGAGCCGCGCCAGCCCGCGCGACGCCGTCGCGGCGTAGACGGCGCCCGACGCGCCGCGCTCGAGGCGGCGCACGAACTCGCGCACCTGCGGGAGCAGCGGAGTGAAGCGCTCGGTGGCCGGGTCGAACTCGCGCAGCCCGTCGCCGCAGCCGAGCAGCAGCCGGCCGTCCTCCAGCGCGAGGAGCGCGTTGAGGTCGGCTTGCTTGGGCGCGGTGCGCCAGGTCAGCTCGCGCGCCGCATCGACGCGGCCGAGCCCGAGCCCGTGGCTCACGACCCAGACCGTCCCGTCACGCGTGCGCAGCATGTCGAGCGCGCGCACGGAGAGCCGGTCGACCTCGGGCCCGATCTCGAAGGGCAGCGGCGTGGCACCGTCGCGGTCGCGGAACGTCAGGCCGAACACGTGACCGAGCAGCAGCGCGCCGTCGTCGAGCTCGAGGATCGAGGTCACCTCGTCGGCGAAGTGCCCCTGGCGCGAGTCGAAGCCGTCGAAGACCTGCGTCGGCACGCGCGTGACACCGCGCAATGTCGCGATCCAGGTGTTGCCCTCGCGGTCGCGCAAGAGGTCGGTGGTGCCCTCGGAGACCATGCCCTGCGCGGGGCCGAGCGAGCGCGGCTCCGCGAGGTCGGGGCGGTACTGCCAGAGGCCCAGCGCGCCGCCGTAGTACGCGCCGCCCTGACCGTCCCCGAGCAGCTCGATGCCGTCCAGGAGCCCCGCGCCCTCGAGCGAGAGGTCCTCGCGCACGGCGTACCAGCGGCCGTCGCGCACGTAGCCGAGCCAGGTGCGCGACAGCAGCCAGAGCCGCTCGCCGGCGACGTCGTCGGCCTCGTACGCCGCGGCCAGCAGCTCGCCGGGCGGCAGCGCGACGCTGCACCAGCGCGCGTTCACCGCGCCGTCCGCGGGCAGCGCCCGCAGGCCGTCGGCCTGCACCACGAGCAGCTCGTCGCCGATGCGCTCGAGGTCGTGCACGCCGTGGAAGCCCGCCGCCAGCGTGTCGTCGCGCCAGGCGCTACCGTCGAACGCGAAGAGCCCCCCGGCGCGCGTGGTCAGCACGGCCAGGTGGCCGCCCTCCCACGGCAGCACGGAGAGGTCCTTGACCCACACGCCGGTCTCGTCCGGCCAGCGGCGGTGGAACACCCACCCGTCGGGCTCGCGCACGCACACGCCCTCGTGCAGGCTCGCGCCGGCCGCCCACAAGCGCCCGTCGTCGTCCACCGCGACGGCGGAGCAGCCGCTGGCGAAAGGTAGCTCGTCCGAGGTCAGGTGCAGCTCCCACTCGAAGCCGTCGTACACGCCGATGCCGACGCGCGTGCCGAAGACGACGCGACCCTCGCGGTCGAGCGCGAGGCTCCAGGTCTCGGTGCTCGGCAGCCCCTCGAACTCGGTCAGCGTCTGCGTGCGCAGGTTCTGCGTCGCGGCGGGCCACGCGGCGGCCACACCGGCGCACAGCGCGACCGTCGCCGCGAGGATCGACCGACGGAGGAGCGGGAACGACATCCGGGGAACGGCGCGGGGCGCCGCGAGCTCCCAGGCTACGCGGCGCTCCGGCGAGCGTCGAGGCGCGGTCCGCGCGCGGAGCGCGGACGTGCTGGGCGCGCGGCGGCGCACCGCGGCTCAGGGCTCGAGGCGCTGGATCGTGCGCGGGAACGGGATGCACTCGCGGATGTGCTCGACGCCCGCGATCCAGCCCACGAAGCGCTCGAGGCCCAGGCCGAAGCCGGCGTGGGGCACCGAGCCGTAGCGCCGCAGGTCGAGGTACCACTCGAAGGCCTCCATCGGCAGCCCGTGATGGCGGATGCGCCCCTCGAGCACCTCGATGTCCTCCTCGCGCTGGCTGCCGCCGATGATCTCGCCGACGCCTTCGGGGCCGAGCACGTCGACGCACAGCACCTTCGAGTCGTCCGCGGGGTCGCGCTTCATGTAGAAGGCCTTCACGTCCTTCGGGTAGTGCGTGACCATCACCGGACGGTCGTGCATCTCCGAGAGGATCGTCTCGTCCGGCGCGCCGAAGTCGTCGCCCGCGACGAACTCCGAGTCGGGGTGCGCCAGCAGGATCTCCGACGCCTCGGCGTAGGTCAGGCGCGGGAAGGGCGGCACGATGCACTCGAGCTTCGCGGGGTCGCGCTCGAGGTCCTCGAGCTCGCGCCGGCAGTTCGACAGCACGTCCCGCACGACGTAGCAGATCATGTCCTCGGCGAGCTGGCAGACGTCGTCGAGCGTCGCGAACGCCATCTCGGGCTCCAGCATCCAGAACTCGGTCAGGTGCCGGCGCGTCTTGGACTTCTCGGCGCGGAACGTCGGCCCGAAGGTGTAGACCTTCCCGAGCGCCATCGCGCTGGCCTCGGCGTAGAGCTGCCCCGACTGCGTCAGGTAGGCCTTGCGCTCGAAGTACGGCACCTCGAAGAGCTCGCTCGTGCCCTCGCACGCGTTCGGCGTGAACATCGGCGAGTCCATGCACACGAAGTCGCGCTCGTGGAAGAACGTGCGCAGCGCGTAGGCGACGCGGTCGCGCACGCGCATGATCGCGCTCTGCTTCTTCGAGCGCAGCCACAGGTGGCGCTGGCTGAGCAGGAAGTCGACGCCGTGCTCCTTCGGCGTGATCGGGTAGCCGTCGACGCTCTGGTGGATCTCGATCGCGCTGACGCCGAGCTCGTAGCCGCCGGGCGCGCGCTCGTCCGCCTTGACCTCGCCCGTCACCGACAGGCTCGACTCCTGGCCGAGGTGCGAGACGGCCTCGAACACCTCGGCGGGCACGTTCTTCTGGAACACCACGCACTGCACGATGCCGCTGCCGTCGCGCACCTGCAGGAAGTGGAGCTTGCCCTTGGAGCTCTTGTTGTAGAGCCAGCCGCGCAAGGTGACGGTCTGACCGACGTGCTCGCCGAGGCGCTTGATCGTGGTGACGGTGGACATGGGAGCCGGTGCGGGGGGTGTCGGAGCGGAGTCGAAGTGAGGGTCAGGGGAACATGGCGTGGGTGCTCTTCAGCTCCACGCCGGCGATGCCGCCGTTGCGCAGCGTGACGCGTCCCTTGCAGGTCGCGCCGGCGCGGCGCGCCTCGACGAGCACGTCGCCCGAGCCGCCGGCGTCGAGCACGCCCTGCAACTCGTCGTGCGAGGTGACGAGCTGGATGCGCTCGTAGCCCATGGCGAGCAGGCGGTTCGTCACGCGCTCGCCCAGCGTCACGGCGCTCTTGCGCTCGCCCTCGCCGGCCGCGGTCGGCGTCGGCGCGCCGCTCGAGGCGCTCGACTGCGCGGCCTCGGCGAGCTGCAGCAGGCGCTCCTCGAGGCGCTTCTGGCCGTCGCGGATGTCGATCAGCACGTGCTCGAGCCGCCGCAGGTCGAGGTCGCCCCCGCGCGCGGCGAGCTTCGCCACCTGCGCGCGGATCTCCTCCAGCCGATCGAGGCGCGACGTCACGTCCTCCAGCCCGCGCTGGCGGTTCACGAGCGTCCACAGGAGCCAGCAGATGGCGGTGAGGAGCAGCAGTTGGATGGTGTCGGTCATGGGCGGCCTCGCGCTGCGCGTCGGTCGGGGCGGAGACGTCGCATGGGGCTGGGCGACAAGGTAGCATCCGCGCGCCGCCGCACCGCGCCCCAGCCGCCATGTCCCGCGTCCTCGCCTTCGCTCTGGTCCTCGCCGCCCTCGTCGGGCTCTTCTTCCTGCCGCAGGCGCGACCGACCGCGCTCGCGGCGCTGCACGGGCAGACGCTGCTCGACGAGGAGGTGCCGGACCCGGCCCCCGACGCCGCGGAGGGCGCGACGGTCCCGCTCTGGGAGCTCGTGCTGCGCTCGCCGAACTACAGCGAGCCGGCCGACGGCGAGGCGCGGCTCGTGCTCGGCTACGCGCGCCTGTTCGCGACGGACCTCGACGCGCTCTCGCCCGACCACGTCAAGTTCGAGGACGCCGTGCTGCGCGGGCTGCGCAGCAGGGTGGCGGAGCAGCGCGGCCGCCAGCTCGAGGTCGTGCGCACGCAGCACGCCGACGTGGAGGGCCTGTCCTTCACGCTGATCCTGCGCGACGAAGGCGGGCTCGAGCTGCTCTACCGGCCGGTGCCGAGCGAGGCGCTCACGTTCGGTCCCTTCGACTGGCGCCCGGCGAGCGCCCTCGCGCTGCTGCCGCCGCTCGTCGCGATCGCGCTGGCCGTGCTGCTGCGCCGGCCGGTCGTCTCCCTCTTCGCCGGCGTGCTCGCCGGCGCGCTGCTGCTGCGCTGGGGCGCCGACCAGGGGCTCCTCACCAAGCTCTTCGGCGGCCTGAAGGACGTCGGCACCGTCTTCTTCTGGAACGAGTTCCAGGACGGCGACCGCTTGCAGGTCATCGGCTTCGTCGTCGCGATGCTCGCCATGGTGGGCGTCATCACCAAGAACGGCGGCATCCGCGGCCTGATGAACCTCGTGGCGCGCTTCGCGCGCGGCCCGCGCTCGACGCAGGTCGCGGCGTACCTGATGGGCCTGGCGGTCTTCTTCGACGACTACGCGAACACGATCCTCGTGGGCAGCACGATGCGCCCGCTGACCGACCGCTTCCGCATCGCGCGCGAGAAGCTGGCGTACATCGTCGACTCGACCGCGGCGCCGGTCGCGGGGCTCTCGATCTTCAGCACGTGGATCGCGTTCGAGGTCTCGACGTTCAGCGCGCAGCTCCCGCTCGCCGGCATGTCGGCGAGCGACGGCTACGCGGTCTTCATCGAGACGCTGCCCTACCGCTTCTACTGCATCTTCACGCTGTTCCTCGTGCTCTTCGTGACGGGCACGGGGCGCGACTTCGGCCCCATGCTGACCGCCGAGCGGCGCGCGCGCACCACGGGCAAGGTCGTGCGCGAGGGCGGCAAGCCGATGGTCAGCGACGCCGCGACGGCGATGGAGCCGGCCGAGGGCGTGCGCGTGCTGGCGCGCAACGCGCTCGTACCGCTCGCGGTCTTCATCGGCGTCACGCTCTACACGATCCTCTCGACGGGCGGCGCCTTCGCGCCCGACGCGCCCTCGCTGCGCTCGCTCACGGGGCTGAACACGGTGCTCGGCAACGCGAGCAGCTACCAGGCGCTGTGGTACGGCTCCAGCGCGGGCCTCGTCGTCGCCGTCGTCCTGTCGCTCGCCGCCGGCCTGACCCACGAGATCGTCGACGCGGCCTGGAAGACGCTGCGCTCGATGGGCATCGCGCTCGCGATCCTCTACCTCGCGTGGATGATCGGCGCGGTCTGCGGCGCGCTCGGCACGGCGAGCTACCTGACGGTGATGCTCGACAACGTGCTCTACCCGCTGGCGCTGCCGGTGATCCTGTTCCTGCTGGCGAGCGCGATCTCGTTCTCGACCGGCTCGTCCTGGGGCACGATGTCGATCCTGCTGCCGCTCGTCGTGGGCCTGGCCTTCACGCTGGGCGAGCGCACCGACATCGGCGGCCACATGCTGATGGTGCTCTCCATCGGCGCGGTGCTCGAGGGCTCGATCTTCGGCGACCACTGCTCCCCCATCAGCGACACGACGGTGCTCTCATCGGTGGCCTCCGCCTCCGACCACATCGACCACGTGCGCACGCAGGGGCCCTACGCGCTGCTCACCATGTGCGTGGCGATCGCGGTCGGCTACCTGCCCGCGGCGGCCTTCGGGCTGCACCCGTTCGTGAGCCTCGCCGCCGGCGCCGCCGTGCTGCTCGGGACGCTGTTCGTGCTCGGGGAGCGCGCCGAGGACGGCGCGCCGACGCCGTGACCGACGCCGAGCCGCTGCTCTCGCCCAAGCTCAAGGGGCGCCTCGCCCTGGGCCTGGCGCTGGGCGTGGTGCTCTACCTGGGCCTCGCGCTGTGGGGCGACGGGCCCGGCATCGCGCGCGCGCTGCGCGACTTCCCGCTGCGCTGGGTGGCGGCCGCGACGGGCCTCGCCTTCACGAACTACGTGGTGCGCTTCGCGCGCTGGGAGCGCTACCGCGCCGTGCTCGGCATCCGCATGGCGCGGCTCACGTCGTTCCGCATCTACCTCGCCGGCCTCGCACTGACGGTCACGCCGGGGAAGATGGGCGAGGCCTTCCGCTCGCTGCTGATTCGCGCGGAGGACGGCACGCCGATCTCGCGCAGCGCGCCGATGGTGCTGGCCGAGCGCTTCACCGACCTGCTCGGCTTCCTGATCCTCGTCGCCGTGGGCGGCATCGCGAGCCAGCCCGAGTACGTGTGGGTCTTCTGGGCCACGCTCGCGCTGTGCGCGGTGCTGCTCGCGCTCGTCGCGTCGCGGCGCGTGGCGCGCTGGCTCTTGCTCGCGTTCGAGCGCCTGCCGCTGTTCCACCGCTTCGCGCCCAACGTCGAGCGCGCGCTCGAGGCCTCGCGCGAGCTGCTCACGCCGCGCGAGCTGCCCTTCGCCACGCTCGCCGCGACGCTCGGCTGGGGCCTGGAGTGTTACGGCTTCTTCCTCGTCTGCGAGGCGCTCGCGCCGGGCGCGACGACGCCGCTCTTCGCGGTCTACACCTACGCGCTCTCGGCCATCGTCGGCGCGGTGCTGATCCTCTTCCCCGGCGGCCTGGGGCCGACCGAGGCGACCATGGGCGGTCTGCTCGCGCGGCGCCTCGAGCAGGCCGGCCTCGCGGCGGAGACGGCGAAGGTGCAGGCGCTCTCGGCCACCTTCGTGATCCGCCTCTGCACGCTATGGTTCGCCGTGGCCGTCGGGCTCGCGGCCCTCGGCCTGCACGGCTGGGTTCGGCGCCGGAGAGGATGAGGCACCTCCCCCGCGCGCGTCCGCGCGAGGGAGGGCTCACCTTCACGGAGACTGACCGAGTCCCATGCTCCTAGTCGTAGGCGACGCCGCCCGCGCCGGCCGCCGCCGCGAGGTAGTCGCGCGCCACGACGGCGATGTCGCGCGGATCGAGCGCGACGCCCTTGAAGTCCGCGACCCACTGCTGCGTGGCGAGCAGGCGGCCGAAGACGTGCGCGCGCATCCCGGCCGGCAAGGCCGCCGCGCCGCGCAAGCCGTCCGCCGCGCCCGCGAGCCACGCCGGCTCGAGCTGCGTGTCCTCGTTCCAATCGTTCCAGGTGCAGACCTGCACCCAGCTCGCGCCGCTGTCGAGCGCGCTCGCCACCGTCGTCGGGTAGAACGCGCCGGCGAAGTCGTCGGCCACGCGCACGCACAGCGGCGCGCCGTCCTCGCCGATCACGTTGGGCGCGCCCCAGCCCGCCACGCCGCTGTCGTCGAAGCCGGGCCACACGAGCGCCACGTGCACGCGGCGCGCGTCGTCCTGCGCGGCCCACGCGGCGCCGACCGCGTGCACGTCGCGCGCGTGCTGCTCGAGGCTCGCCAGGCTCGGCGCAGGCGCGGTCGGCACGCCGGTGCGCGCGTCGGCGAACGTGCGGTGCACGAGGAACGCGCGGTCCACGAGGCGCCAGCGCGCCACGCCCTCCATCGGCGAGCCCGCGCCCGGCACGAGGTCGCCCACGAGGCACAGCTCCTCGCCCGTCGCCGCCGTGACGGCCTGCGCGACCTGCGCCCAGGCGGCCTCGTCGAGGCACTGGCCGCCGTCGGGCGTGCAGCTCTCGTCGCGGAACAGGAAGATCACCAGGCGCCCCTCGCGGCGCAGCGCGGCGCGGCGCGCGCGCTGGTGCTGCACGAGCCAGGTGAGGTCCTCGACGATGCCGGCGACCTTGTCGGCCAGCGTCGGCTCGCCCGCGACCCAGCCCAGGAAGTGCACCTTGGGCTCGTACATCACCGCGACCTTGAAGTCGCGGCCGTCCGCCTCGGCGACGTCCATCAGCGCCTGGAACGTCTGCTCGTTGAGCGGGTCGCGCCCCTGCGCCACGGTCTGCTGCGCGAGCACGTGCCCCTGCCAGTCGTAGACGAAGTGGTCGAGGCCGGCCGCGCGTGCGAGGTCGACGTGGTACGCGAGCACGGCCGGGTCGCGCGAGTCGTACGCGCCGACGAGCGGCAGCAGGTCCGCGCCGCCCACCGTCGAGATCGCGAGGTCGCGCCGGCCGTTGGCGCGCACGCAGCCGCCGCTCGTCGAGCAGTCGGGGTCGTGCGCGAAGCCGGCGTAGGCGCCGTCGCACGCGGGCGGCGCGGTCCAGCGCCAGTTGCGCCAGCGGTCCTGCGCGTCGGCCGGCGCGGGGTCCGCGCCGGGGAAGAGCGGCGACGCGTAGCGCCCGACGTAGTTCGCGCCGACGCGCCGCGGCGGGTTGCCGTCCACGGACCAGCGCTCGCCGAGCTGCACGAGGTCGACCGCCGCGACGCCGGGGAGCGTGGAGGCGACCTCGACGCGCACGCGCACGTGACGCGCCTCGAGCGGCGCGAGCGGCGTCGCCTCGAGGTAGCGCCACGCGTCCTCCTCGCCGAGCACCGGCCGCCAGGTGCCGAGCGCGAGCAGCGTCTCCGCGCCGGTCGCGTCGGCGGCGAGCACGCGCAGCTCGCAGCGCACCGCGTCGCTGGGCGCGAGCGGCAGCCACTGCCCCGCCGCCGCGCGCAGCCAGGCGCCGGCCTCCAGCTCGCGCCCGGCCGCGAGCGCGTCGCCCTCGGGCGCGTTGCAGCGCAGCGTCTGCCTCGCGACCCGTCGCGCCGCCGGGCGCGAGCGCGAGGTGCGCGAGGCCGTAGTAGCCGTCGGGCTGCGGCGGCGTCGCCTGTCAAGCTCAGGGGCCGTCGCCCGTCCAGGCGCCGGCCCCTCGAAGCTCGCGTTCCGCAGCGGCGCCTGGGCGTACTCGTGCCGCCCGAGCGCTGCCGCGTCGAAGGTGGTGAGCCCCCGGCGCGGACGCGCGGAAGGCGAGGCGCAGCGCGCTCGTCCCCGCCGGCACGCGCGCGTCGGTCGCGCCGAACGGCAGCGTCACCAGCGGCAGCCAGCGGCCGCGCGGCGCGCGTCGCCGTGGCGAGCGCGCCGCGCGCGCGAGCACGACCCACGCGCGCCCACGCGCGCCTCGAGCTCGAGCGCCGTCGCCCGCGCCGACGCTCGCGTCGAGGTGCACGCGGCCGCGCGCCTCGAGCTTGGTGCCGACTGGAAAGAGCGCCGGGGTCTCGAGGGCCAGGCGTGCGTCCACCCCGAGCGCGAGCACAGCGCTCGCCGCCCAGCCGCCTCCCCCCGGCGCCGGAGAGAGGACGAAGGGCTGACCGCCGTCGCTGGCGGTCTGGGTCCAGTCCCCCAGCCCGAGCTCGAAGCCCGCGGCCGGCAGGTCCGCCAAGGACCCCTCGACGATGCCGCTCCTGGCCGCCCCGCCGCACGCGAGGACGGCGGCGAGGAGCCTCGCCGCACCCTTCATGCCTCTCCTCCTCTGTCTCTCTCTCTTCTTCGTGCGGCCAGAGCCCGAGCCCCGCCGCGAGCGGTCGAGCCTAATGCAACCTCCTATTCCTGGAAAGACGCCCGCGCGCGAGATTCGAGCTCCCTTCCGTGTCCAACCGGACGCCTCGAAGGCGCTGGCGTGCGCGTGAGGGCGCCTTCGAGGCGCTCCGCCCCGAACCGAGCGAAGAATGACGCATTTGCCGCCAGCGCCGCCGAACGCGCTTCCGATGGAGGGCACTCGTCCTCCCCGGCGCATGTCCCTCCGCCTCGACTCCAGCCTCACCGCCCGCACGGTGCAGCGTCACCTGAGCTCTGCCTCGACCGGCGCGCTGGCGCGCAGCTACGCGCGCGTCGCGTCGGGCCTGCGCGTGGCGACCGCGGCCGACGACGCGGCCGGGCTGGCGATCAGCGAGCGCATGCGTGCGCGCGTGCGCTCGCTCGACGCGGCGGCGCGCAACAGCGCCGACGCGCTGGGCTACGTGCGCACGTCGGACGCTGGGCTCGCGGGCATCTCGGACCTGCTCGTGCGGCTGCGCGAGCTCGCCGTGCAGGCCGCGAGCGGCACGCTGTCCGGCGAGGACCGCGGCGTGACCGACCTCGAGTTCCAGGGCCTCGTCCAGGAGCTCGACCAGCTCTCCGGCCTCGAGTTCAACGGCCACGCGCTGCTCGACAACACCGACGCCGTGGAGTTCCAGGTGAGCGCGGGCAAGGCGCTGCCGGTCACGCTCGACAACGTCGACGTGCGCGCGTCGACGCTCGGTCTCACCGCGCACGCCGTGACGAGCGCGTCGAGCGCGGGCTCGGCGCTGATCGCGATCGACAAGGCGGTCGTGAAGGTGGCGGGCTACCGCGGCGCGCGCGGCGCGGCGGAGAGCCGCTTGCTCTCCGCGCACGAGACCGCGTTGTCGGCGCGCGAGAACCTGACGGCGGCCGAGAGCCGCATCCGCGACGCGGACCTCGCGCACGAGACGGCGCAGCTCGCGCGGCTGCAGATCCTGCAGTCCGGCGGCACCGCGCTGCTCGCGCAGGCGCGCGTGTCGAGCGACGCCGCGCTGCAGCTCCTGCGCGCGATCTGAGCGCTCGGTCGACGGGCCGCTGGCCCGGTCGATTCACGCAGGCGTGCGCCAGGCACAGCAACTCGATCCCTGGTGGTGCGTCGCGGAGCCACC
Source organism: Planctomycetota bacterium (assembly GCA_020638875.1). GTDB lineage: Bacteria > Planctomycetota > UBA1135 > UBA1135 > DUCM01. Next base: position 10,440 of record JACKHS010000011.1, on the reverse strand, counting down.
CACAGGCGCCCGAGCGAGCGTCGAGACGCGAAGAGCGCAACGTACCGCCAGGGGCCGAGCCCCAGGCGACGCCGGCCGGTGGCGTCGCCTGGCGTGCGCGCTCCTGCCCTCGCGGGCGGCGTCCGCGCCCGACGGCGCAGTCCCCGGCCCAGACGGCCGCGAGCGCGAGCGCCGCCAGCGCGCCACGTCGGGCGCGGGGCGCAGCGGGTGCGCGTCGAGCAGCGCGCGCCCTCACGCTCGCCGGCGCGCGCGCGCGGCGCTCGTCGGGTCACGACGCCCAGCGCGTCGAGCGCGCGCGAGCAGCGCGCGAACGTCGCGCGCACGCGGCCGCGACGCCACGAGCCGTTCGGCGCCGAGGAGCACCTCGCCCGGGCGGCCAGCGGCGGCAGCGCTCGACCGCGGCGGCAGGCGCTCCGGCGCGCGCGCGGCGCGCTCGCCTCGCCCTCCAGCCACCAGCCGTCGAACTCGGCGCGCAGCGCGCGCGCCCTCTGCCGCGGCGGCGGCGCGCAGCACGAGCCGCGGCGCAGCGCTCGCGTCGACGAGGCGCAGGCCGCGCTCCGCGCACCACAGCGCGGCGAGCTCGGCGAGCAGCGACGGCCACGCCGCGCGCACGACCTCGCCCGGCGGCGCGGGCGACGTCCTCGACGGACGCGCGCCGTCCCAGCGCAGGCCGTCCGCGACGAGCGGCGCGGCGTCCGCCGCCGACGGCGATCCACGACGCCGCGCGCGGCGCGACGGTCGGCGCGGCGTCGGTCACCCACAGCGTGCCGCGCGCGTCGTGCCGCGACCACGTCGGCGCGGGCGCGCGGGCGCGGTAGCCCACGACGCCGGCGGACGCGCGCCCGCCGCGCGCCGCCCGGCGTCGTCGATCCACGTGCGCTCGTCGTCGGCGACGCGTGCGCTCGTCCAGCCAAGCGCGCCTCGGCGTCGAGCGCGCGCTCGCTGCGCGCGCGCGCCGCCCGCCGCGGGCAGCGTCATCGACGCGCTGCGGTCGAGCACGATCGTCCAGCGCGCGCGCGCGCGGGCTCGGCGCGCGGCGCGGCCCGGCCAGCGCGAGCGCGAGCGCGACGAGCGCGAGCAGCAGCCACGCGAGCGCGACGCGGCGCGCCGCGACGCCGTGCGCCCCGCCGGCGGAGGCGGCGCGCGGCGAGCTCGCGCCACAGCGCGAGCGTTGCCGCTGGCCTCGGAGGCGCGGCGGTTCGGGGCGGCGCGCGAGGAGCCACACGAGCAGCGGCAGCGCGAGCGCCGCGAGCCCGAGCGGGCGCGTCCAGGCGACGCCGAGCAGCTCGAGCGCGATCCACGGCGTCGGCCCCATCACGCGCCGAGCAGCTCGCGCACGAGGTCCTCGAAGGCCACCGCGGTCGAGCGACAGGCGTAGTGCAGGCGGTGGCGTTGCGCGGCGCGGCGCCACTCCTCGAGCCGCGCCTCCAGCGCCGCGAGGTACGCCGCGCGCAGCTCGGCGTCGACGTCGAGCACGAGCTCCGCGCCGCCCTCGGGTCCCACAGGCGCCGCGCGCCGAGCGCGGGCTCGAGCTCGGCGGGCGCGAGGAGCTGCAGCGCGCCGAGCGCGCGCCGCGCGCGCGCGAGCGCGAGCACGTCGCGCGGCGCGACGTCGCACAGGTCGCCGACGAGCAGCACGCGCGCGGCGCGCCGTGGAAGGAGCGCGCGCGCGCGCAGGAGCTGCGCCAGGCCGGCCGCGCCCGCGGCGCGCAGGCCGCCGAGCAACGTCGAGCGCCGCGCCGGTGTCCTGGCCGCCCGGCGAGGTCGAGGCGGCGGACGCCGCCGTCGCCGCGACACGAGCAGCGCGACGCGCGCGCCCTGGCGCAGCACCGAGGGACGCGAGCGCCGCGGCGCACTCGGCGCGCGCTGCAGCTTGCCGGGCGGGCCGACGCCCATCGATCCGCTGGCGTCGAGCAGCACCGCCCACGTCTCGCCGGCCTCGCGCTGCGTCACGCGCACGAACGGCTTGTCGAGGCGCGCGTAGAGCGCCCAGTCGAGCTGCCGCAGGTCCTCGCCGGGGCGGTACGGGCGGTGGCCGGCGAACTCCTCGCCGCCGCCCGCGAGGCGCGCGCCCGCGGCTCCCTCGCGCACCTGCCGGCCGGCGGCCAGGCGCGCGTGCAGCGCGTCGAGGCGCCGGGCGAAGTCCTCGCCGAAGCGCACCGCGGGGCAAGGCAGCGTGGGGACGGTCGAGCTCACGGCGAGAGCGGCAACGCGGCGCGCGCGCGCGTCGTTCAGCGGTCGCGGCGTCGCCGGGCGCGCGGCGGCGCTCACGTCTCCTGCGTGCGACGCACCGCGACGACCGTCATGTCGTCCTCGCAGTTGCCGCCCGCGAAGTCGAGCACGCTCTTCACGAGCGCCTCGGTGAGCCGCTGCGCGTCCTGCGCGTCGCGCGCGAGCGGCGCGTAGCGCGCGGCGAGGCCGTCCTCGCCGAGCAGGTTCTCGGGCTGATCGGCGGGCCGCGCCTCGGTCAAGCCGTCGGTGAAGACCAGCAGCGTGTCGCCGGGCTCCATGCGGAACGTGTCGCTGAACGAGTAGTCGAAGTCCCCCATCATGCCGAGCGCGGGGCCGTGCGCGGAGATGCGCTGGATCTCGCCCGTCGCCGCGCGGAAGATCTGCGGCGGCGTGTGGCCGGCGTTGAGCACCTGCGTCGTGCCGTCGGGCGCGATCAGCGCGACGAACAGCGTGACGAAGTTGCCGTCGTCCATGCGCCCGCTGATGTCGGCGTTGACCTCGGTGACGGCCTCGCACAGGTCGGGCAGGATGCGGATCGACGCGCGCAGGCTGGCTTGCGCCTGCGACGTGATGAGCGCGGAGCCGGGACCGTGCCCGGTCACGTCGCCGACCATCACCGCCAGGCGGCCGTCGCGCGTCTTGAAGAAGTCGTAGAAGTCGCCGCTCGTGCGCTCCGCCGCGCGGTACCAGCCGAACACGTCGAGCCCGGGCACGTCGCGCGGCACCTGCGGCATGAGGTTCGACTGCACGGCCTTGGCGATCTCGAGCGAGCGCTCCAGGCGCGCGCGCTCCAGCGACTCGACGTGCGAGGCGGCGCTCTTGAGCGCCACGGAGATCTGCACGCCGAGCGCGGAGAAGTACGAGAGGTCGCGCGCGTCGAACTCGCGGGTCGCGGCGCGCGAGTCGACGTACAGCGCGCCGCGCAGCGCGCGCTCGCCCTCGCCCACCTCGAGCGGCACGCACATCAGCGCGCGCAGCTTGAGGTCCACCACGCTGGCCGCGAGGTCGCCGCCGTCACCGCTCGAGTTGAACATGTCCTTGCGCGGCTGACGCGTCTCGAGCACGCGCTTGACCGCGCTGGTCGAGAAGCGCGGCTTGCCGACGATCTCCTCGCCGCCGCGCTGGCGCGCGACGCGCACGTCCAGCTCGCCGTCCTTGCGCGCGATGAGCAGCAGCCCGCGCTCGGCGCCCGTGCGCGCGATCGACGCGTCGACGATGTAGCCGAGCAGTTGCTCGAGGTCGGCCTTGCCGGTCACCCGCGGCGCGGCTCGAGATGGCCGCGACCTCCGAGAGCAGGCTGTCGGTCCGGCGCTGGTCCTCGCGCGCGTCCCCGTCAGGAACTGCGTGGACGCGCCGCCGTCCTCGGCCTCGTCGCCGCGGGGAACCGCTTCGGGCCGCGGGTCGGCGGCCCCTTCTTGCGCCAGAACACCATGGCCAGAGGATCCCAGGCGGGGGCCGCGAGACAACCCCGCAGGCGCTCGGGCGGGACCGGAAAGCCTTGCCTCGTCCTCGGGCCGGCCTCAGACTAGGCGCCCCCGCTGACCCGCCTCCCCACCCGCTCCCATGCACATCACCGTCGAGCCCCGAGAGAACTACGCCATCCTGCACCTGCGCGGCGAGTTCGACACGTACTACGTCCCGCTGCTCCAGGAGGAGATCGACAGCCTGCTCAAGGCCGGCGTGCCGAACGCGGTGCTCAACATGCGCCTCGTGCGCTTCCTGAACTCGACCGCCCTGGGCGCGATCCTCAAGGCCTCGAAGCAGCTCTCGGCGGAGGGGGGGAAGCTGGTCATCAGCCGCCCGAGCAAGTTCAGCCGGGACATCCTCGAGAAGGTCGGCCTCGACCGCGTGGTGCCGGTGTACGACACCGACGAGGAAGCCGCTGCGAACCTCGGCGCCGCGGTCCCGGTGCCGACCGACAGCGGCGGCTTCGAGGAGGACAGCTCCTCGGTGATCTTCAGCCCGGTCGACATGGACCGCATCACGCACTTCGTGGCCAAGGGCGACAAGGTCGTCAACCCGGTCCACGGCCACAGCTTCGGCGACCGTTGGAGCGGCATCGGGCGCATGGCGGGGCTGGACGAGAACAACGTGCGCTTCACGTGGAACGGCGGCAACACCGACCTCGAGCCCTTCGCGATGGCGCAGCTCGTCGCGCTGGGCACCGAGTGGCGCATCAAGTTCCGCCTGCCGCTGCTCAAGAAGGGCTACTGCGAGGCGCTGGCGCAGATCAGCGAGGTCGAGGAGCGCGCCGACGGCATCAAGGTGCAGGCGACCTTCCACGAGATCGACGACGAGACGCGCGCCTCCGTGCGCCAGTACGCCGCCGACATGGCCTACCTCAAGGAAGAGCTGCGCAAGGCCACCGACGCCTGAGCCGGCTCGGTTGCACGCGCGAGCCCGCGGCGCCCCGGGCGCCGCGGGCTCGCGACGTCTCGGGCGCGTGTCGGTGCGCCGCTTCCGGCGCGCGGAGGCCGCTCAGCCCAGGTCGTGCGTGACCGGCTCGTGCGGGCGGGACGCGCGGTGCACGGCCTTCGCCTCGGCCACCTCGCGCACGAGCTCCTCGTAGCGCTGCGCGACGCGCGCCCAGTCGAAGCGCTGCTCGGCCTCCTCGCGCGCGCGGCGGCCCCAGCGCTTGCGCGCCTCGGGCGAGGTCGCCAGGCGCGTCAGCGCGTCGCTCCAGGCGCCGAGGTCGGCGGCCTTCACCAGCAGGCCGGTCTCGCCGTCCTGCACGAGGAAGCTGAGGCGCGGCCGGTCGGACGCCAGCACCGGCAGCGCGGAGGCCATCGCGCGCGGGATCTGCTGCCCGCGCACGCTGTCGTCGACGGCCGGGACGGCGAGCGCGGTGGCGCTGCCCATCAGGCCGGGCAGCTCCTCGGGCCGCGGTCGCGCGAGCAGGTGCACGTGCGCCCCCACGCCGAGCCGGTCGGCGTGCGCGCGCAGCACCTTGCGCTCGTGGCTCGAGCCCTCGCCCGCCAGGACGAGCGACCAGTCGTGGCTCTGCCCGATCGTGCGCGCGAACGCGTCCACGAGCACCTGCAGGCCGCGGTGCGGACCGATGCGGCCGCAGTACAGCAGGATGCGCCCGCGGATGCGGTGACCGCTGACCAGGCTGGAGGTCAACCCGGGCCGGAAGCGCATCAGGTCGACGCCGGCCGCGAGCACGACGATCTGCTCGGCGTCGAAGCCCTCCTCGAGCGCCTGGTCGCGGGCGAGCGGGTCGAGCGCGACCACGCGGCCGGCGGTGTGGCGCACGTACGCACCCCACAGCTTCTCGCCCATCCAGCGCAGCGCGCGCTCGTGCCAGCGGCCCGGCCCGTCGAAGCCCGACTCGACCAGCAAGAGCGGCACGCTCAGCTGGCGCGCGGCGCGCGCGCCGGCGAAGGCCGCCGGGGAGAGCGCGTCGTAGGCGACGATCGCGTCCGGCGCGAAGCCCTTCAGGCCGACGAGGGCCGCCTCGCCCTCCTCGCCGGAGCGCGGGATGACGCCCGCCGGGGCGCCGTAGCCGCGCACGGCGTGCCCGCGGCCGAGCAGCTCGCGCGCCAGCTCGGGCGCGTAGTCCCCGCCCTTGACCCCCAGGTCGAAGGGATTGAGGACGATCGCGAAGCGCAGGGAGGACGTCACGGGGTGCGGCGGGCGGTGCGGCCGGGCGCGGAGCCCCGCCCCGGGCCGAAGGGAGGGCTCGCAAGCTCAGGCTAGCCCCTCCCCGGCGGCTTTTCGACGCTTCGCGCCTTCTCGCTCAAGGCGCCCCGCGCGCGGCCGAGAACAGCCTCGTCCACGCACCTCAGCCGCCGCCCAGCCTCCATGCGCCCGATCTCGACGCCCCTCGACTCGATCCGCCCCGCCCTGCCCGGTACCGAGCCCCCGACGCGGGGCCTGTTCGTCGACCGCTGGGGCACGCTGCTCGAGCTGCCCGGCAAGGGTTTCGAGGCGCAGTTCGAGAACGCCGAGTTCGTCCCGGGCGCCGTCGACGCGCTCTTCCGCGCGCACCAGGCCGGCTGGCGCATCTACCTGCTCGGCAACGAGGACGCGGTCGCGCGCGGGCGCCTGAAGGTCGAGACCTGGGAGGCCTTCGAGACGGCCCTGCTCGCCCACCTGGCCGGCATGGGCGTCCCGGTCGCCCGCTGCTACGCCTGCATCGACCACCCCGAGCACGGCAAGGGCAAGCGCCAGCGCGACTCGGTCTTCCTGCTGCCGAACACGGGCGCGATGTACCACGCGATGCAGCACGACGGCGTGCGGCTCTCCGAGTCGTGGGTCATCGGCGATTCGACGCTCGAGCTGGCCGCGGGCTGGCGCGCCGGGTGCCGCACCGCGGCGGTGCGCACGGGTCTCGCCGGGGCGGACGGCGAGCTCGCCATCGACCCCAGTCTGACGGGGGACGACCTGCCCGGCGTGCTGAACGAGATCCTGATGCGCCTGGCGACCCGCACCTGAGCGGCCCGCTCCCGCCGACCGTGCCCCGCTCCGCTCGCTCCGCGCCGTGCGCTCCAACGCGCGGCGCGTCGTTGCGTAGGCCCCTCCGCGCCGTATGACCAGAGCCGACGGGGACGGGCCCCGTCGCGACGCCGGAGACGAGCATGCAGCCGATCGGAGACCTCCTCACCAGACCCGAGACCCTCAGCCTCCCCACGTCCGCGAGCACGTTGGGCCGCCCGAGCGATGCAGTCGGCCGGCGTGGGCGCCGTGCTCGTGCTCGCCGACGACGGAGCCTCGCCGGCATCTTCACCGAGCGCGACCTGATGGTGCGCGTGGTCGTGGAGAACAGGATCCCGGCGCCACGCGGGTCGGCGACGTCATGTCGCGCAGCCTCTACACGGCGGCGCCCACCGAGGGCGCCAGCGCGGTGCGCGAGGAGATGCACCGCCGCCACATCCGTCACGTGCCCGTGGTCGCCGAGGGCCGCGTGCTGGGCGTGCTCAGCTTGCGCGACCTCCTGCGCCACGACCTGCAGGTCAAGACCAGGAGGTCGAGGCGATCACCTCGTACATCCAGGGCGGCCTGCCCACGGACGACGCGCCGCCGGCGGTAGCGGCGACGCGCGGTGCTCCGCCGCGGCTCTCACGGCGCGCAGCGGCGCGCGCGACGCGGCCAGGCGTCCGCAGCAGCACGCGCACCCAGCCCTCGTGGCTGCGCACCGTGCCGTCGGGCTCGACGAGCAGCGAGGCCCCAGGAAGGCGCGGTAGTCGTACTCGGCGCCGAACAGCCAGGCCGGCTCGCCCGCGTCGACCGGTAGCGACAGGCGCACGAGCCCGCCCTCGAGCTCCTCGCGCTGCCACGCTCCGCTCGCCTGCACGACGAAGTCTCCGAGCGGGACGAGCTGCTCGCGCGCGCAGGCCGCGCCACTGGTAGGCGGGAAGGGCGGCGGCTCGGGGCCACCTCGGGCTCCGCGCGGCCGCGGCGGCACGACCTCGGCTCCGGGTCGCCTGCGGCTCGGGCTGCGGCTCAGAGACGCGCTCGGGCTCGGTGACGACTTCGGGCTCGGGGGCGATCTCAGGCCAGCGCTCGGCCAGGGCGTCGGCTCGACGGGCAGCGTCGCCTCGACCGCAGGCGCGGCGCTCTCCGCGGACTCGCTCGCCGGCGGAGGCTCAGGCACCTCGCCCCACGGCCAGGAAATCGGCGGGTCGAGCACGTCGGCGTCCTCCGGCGCGGCGCTCGGCACGAGCAACGGCTGGTACTCGTCCTCGAGTTCCCGTCCTCGTCCTCGATGCCCCGTCAGCCTGCGGCGCGTCGTCGCCCAGCGCGGGCGCGACAGCCAGCCTCGACCGCGGGGTCCGCGCCCGTCTGAGCTCAGGCTCGACCGCGGGCTGCGGCTGCCAGGGCCAGTCCCAGCGCTCCCAGGGCTGCGCCTCGAGCTGAGGCGGCCCCAGGGCCAGGAGGGGTCGCCCACGCCGCCGCGCCGGCGCGGCCGGCCTCGGGCGGTCGGGCACGCCGCCCGCGCCCCACGGCCAGGAGGCCACGGGCCACGCGCTGGCGGCGGCGGTCACGTCGGGCGTGCGGCTGGGCTCAGGCGTGCCCGCGAGGCGTGCGCGCTGCCCGGGCCGATCCAGCGCGGCGCGCTGACGCCCGGGCCGCCGATCCACGAGGCCCGCGCGGCGACGCCGGCGTGGTGCACGAACTCGACGCCGCCCACCGGCAACGAGCGCAGGTTCACGGCGCCGGGGCCCAGCTCGAGCCGCCAGGCGCCGGGCAGGTCGACGCGCGCGCCGCCGCGGCGCAGCTCGAGGTCGGCCTCGGCCACCGTGCCGAAGCGCAGGCGCAGCTCGTCCTCGGCCGTCAGCTCGTCCCACGAGAGCGAGGTCGGGCCCTCGACGCGCACGCTGCCGCGGCCGGCCCAGCGCACCACCGCGGTGGAGCCGGGCGCCAGCTCGAAGTGCCCCGGGCCGGTGTGGCTGCGCGGCCCGGCGTGGCGCTCGAGGGGCACGACGCCGGTGTCGTCGACGAACAGGGCGCGGCCGCGCTCGAGCTCGATGCGCGTGAGCAGCGCGCCCTCGGGCGCGGCGGGACCGTGGGGCGCGAGGGGCCAGGCGAGAGCGAGGCCCACGAGGAGCGTGGGGAGGAGGCGGCGCATGGGGGCAGGGGGCCCCCGGCTCATCGTCCCCCGCCGCGGCCGAACCGTACGCGACCTGGCGCTTTCCTGGGCGGCCGGGCGCGCGTCCTGCGGGCGCCCGGGTCGCCCCTCAGGCGAGCACCTCGCGCACCACGCGGCCCTCGCCCTCGAAGCCCGTCAGGCGGAAGTCGCGGCCGGCCCAGGGGTAGGTCAGCGCCTCGTGGTCGAGGCCCAGGAGGTGCAGCACCGTCGCGTGCCAGTCGTGGATCGAGACCAGGCCCTCGACGGCCTCGATGCCGAGCTCGTCCGTCGCGCCGTGCGCGAATCCGCCGCGCACGCCGCCGCCCGCCATCCAGGTCGTGAAGCCGCGGTTGTTGTGGTCGCGGCCGTCGCCGTTCTGCGCGTAGGGCGTGCGGCCGAACTCGCCGCCCCACAGCACCAGCGTCTCCTCGAGCAGCCCGCTGCGCGCGAGGTCGGTCAAGAGGCCGGCGATCGGCTTGTCGACCGCGCGGCACGAGGCCGGCAACGCCTCGCGCAGGTTGCGGTGGTGGTCCCAGCCGCCCTGGTTGACCTCGATGAAGCGCACGCCGGACTCGGCCAGCCGGCGCGCGAGCAGGCACTGACGCGCGAACCCGTCGGTCTCCTCGGCGCCCACGCCGTAGAGCGCGAGCGTCTCCTGCGGCAAGCCGTCGAGGTCGACGAGCTCGGGCACCTCGGCCTGCATGCGGAAGGCGAGCTCCATCGACTCGACCAGCGCCTCGGCGTCGTGCTCGCGCGCGTCCTTGCGGTGACCGGCCTTGTCGAGCGCGCGCACGAGGTCGAGCTGGCGCCGCTGCCCGTCGCTGGTGCCGCGCGGGCTGGCGAGGTTCTCGACCGGCTCGGAGCGCTCGTCGCGGCGCAGCGCGCGGCTCTCGCGCTCGATGCCCAGGCGCAGGCCCTGCGTGCGCGCCGGCAGGAACGCGCTGCCGTAGTTCTGCGCGCCGCCCTGACCGGCCGGCGGGTTGATCGTGACGAAGCCCGGCAGGTCCTCGTTGGCGCTGCCCAGCCCGTAGAGCGTCCAGGCCCCCATCGAGGGCCGCACGAACTGGAACGAGCCGGTGTGCATCAGCACCGTCGCCTGCGCGTGCGCGGGCACGTCGGTGTGCATGCCGTGCAGCAGACAGAGCCGGTCGGCGTGGCGCGCGAGCTCGGGGAACAGCTCGCTCATCCACAGGCCGCTCCGGCCGTGCTGCGCGAAGCTCCAGGGCGAGCCGAGCAGCTTCGCGCCGCGGCGGTACTCGCCCGGCGCGCCCTGGCCGTCGCGCGCGCCGAGCTCGGGCTTGTAGTCGAAGGTGTCGACGTGCGAGGGCGCGCCCGACATGCACAGGAAGATCACGCGCTTGGCCCGCGCCGGCGCGCGGCCGGCGGCGGCGGCCAGGCCGCGCAGGGAGAGCAGGCCGAAGCCCGCGGTGCTCGCGGCGAGCAGGGCGCGGCGCGAGGGACGCGTGGTCGTGTCGAAGTCTCGGTGCTGCATGACGCTCGTCCTCAACCCGCGTAGCGGAACTCGGCGCACAGGAACAGGGACTGGGCGAAGGCCGCCCACTTCGTCTCGGGGGCGAGCGTGCGGTGCAGCTCGGCGCGGGCGCGCTCGCGAGCGCGCGCGCGGGCGCCGCGCGGGGC
>JACKHS010000010.1 GCA_020638875.1 Planctomycetota bacterium | reverse complement strand
GCCCAGCTCCCGCAGGAGCTCGCAGAGCAGGGCTTCGTCGAGGCCGAGGGTCGCGCTGTGCGTCATGGAGCTGTGGTCGTGTGCCCGAGGCGTCGCGCCGGGGGCGCGCCTCGGAGGCGCGCGCCGTCGCAGTCGTCGCACGTTCTAGTATAGGCGCTCGCGCCGTACGAGAGGGCCTACACGAGTCGTACCCCGGGCTACGCCTTCCTCGACAAAATGCGCCCAGGGACGTACTGGAATTCTCGCGGCGGCGCGGGAACATGACACGTCGTCCCCCGGGACGAACGCGTCCCGCGCCCCCCTACCCCGCAGGGCTCCCACGAGCCCGGCTCGACCGGAGCGAGTCCACCATGACCAAGGCACCCATCCGCGTGGCCGTGACCGGCGCCGCCGGCCAGATCGGCTACGCCCTGCTGCCGCGCATCGCGAGCGGCCAGATGTTCGGGCCCGACCAGCCCGTGATCCTGCAGATGATCGAGATCCCGATGGAGAAGGCGATGAAGGCCCTGGAGGGCGTCGCCATGGAGCTCGACGACTGCGCCTTCCCGCTGCTGCACGACATGGTGCTCACCAGCGACCCGAACGTCGGCTTCAAGGACGTCAACTGGGCGCTGCTCGTCGGCTCGAAGCCGCGCGGCCCGGGCATGGAGCGCGGCGACCTGATCCGCGAGAACGGCCCGATCTTCACCGGCCAAGGTCGCGCGATCAACGAGCACGCCGCCTCGGACGTGCACGTCGCGGTCGTCGGCAACCCGTGCAACACGAACGCGCTGATCTGCATGCACTCGGCGCCCGACGTGCCCGACGAGCGCTTCAGCGCGATGACGCGCCTCGACCAGAACCGCGCGCAGGCGCAGCTCGCGCAGAAGGCCGGCGTGCAGACCACCTCGGTCAGGAACGCGCTCATCTGGGGCAACCACTCGGCCACGCAGGTGCCCGACGTCTACCACGCGACGATCGACGGCAAGCCGGTGGTCGACGTCATCGCCGACCACGACTGGCTGAACGGCGCGTTCATCTCGACGGTGCAGAAGCGCGGCGCCGCGATCATCGAGGCCCGCGGCCTGTCCTCGGCCGCCTCGGCCGCCAACGCGCTGATCGACCACGTGCGCGACCTGCGTCACGCGACGCCCGGCGGCGAGTGGCGCTCGGTCTGCGTGAAGTCGGACGGCTCCTACGGCGTGACCGAGGGCCTGATCTCGAGCTTCCCGGTGCGCGCCGACGGCCGCGGGGGCTGGGAGATCGTCCAGGGCCTCGAGCTGAACGCCTTCGTGAAGCAGAAGCTCGCCGCGACGGTGGCCGAGCTCGAGTCCGAGCGCGACCTCGTCAAGGACCTGCTGTAGCGGCCCCGGTCGCCCACGCGCCCGCCGCGCTCGCGCCTCCGCACGGAGCCGCGGGCGCGGCGGGCGCCGTTTCAGGCCCGTGCGGCCGGCTCGACCGGCGTGCCGCTCATGCCGTACGCGGTGGCTTCCTGGACGCGCACGCGCAGCGTGCGGCCGCACAGCTCGAGCCCGCCCGGCAGGCTGACGGGGAGGCCGTGGACGCTGCGGCCGACCAGCATGCCCTCCGCGCGCGGCGAGGGCTCCTCGACGAAGACCTCGACCTCGCGGCCGACGTAGCTCGACATGCGGCGCAGGCCGACGCGCTCGGCCATCGCGAGCAGCGCCTGGTTGCGCGCCTTCTTCTGCTCGGTGCTCACGTCGTCGGCGAGGCCGTCGGCGCTCGAGGTGCCCGGGCGCGGGTCGTACTTGAAGACGTAGTTGACGACGAAGTCCATCTCGTCGAGGAACGCGAGCGACTCGTCGAACTCGGCGTCCGTCTCGGTCGGGAAGCCCACGATCCAGTCCGAGCCGAGCTCCACGTCCGGCACGAGCTCGCGCAGCATCGCCATGCGCTCGCGGTAGAGGTCCTTCGTGTACCCGCGCTTCATCGCCTTCAGGACGCGGTCGCTGCCGGCCTGGGCCGGGAGCGGTAGGAAGCGATCGACCTTCGGGCAGTCGCGCAGCGCCTCGGCCAGCGCGCGCGTGAGGTAGGCGGGGTGCAGCGTGATCAGGCGGATGCGCTCGAGGCCCTCGAGCGCCTGCAGCGCGCGCAAGAGGTCGGCGAGCGACGGGCGGCCTTGCCGGCCGAGGAAGCGCGGTTCGCCCTCGGCGGGCGCGGGGAAGTCCTCGCCGTAGCTGTTCACCGTCTGGCCGAGCAGCGTGATCACCTGGCAGCCCTGGGCGACCATCCAGCGCGCCTCCTCGACGAGCGCCTCGATCGGCCGCGAGCGCACGCGGCCGCGCGTCGTCGGCACGATGCAGTAGGTGCAGTTGAGGTCGCAGCCGCGCATCACGGCGAGGTAGCCGTGGCGGCCGCCGGTGTACTCCTCGTCGGAGCGGTCGACCTCGACGTCCACGCCGCCGTCGACGGCGAGGATGCGGCGCTCCTTGGGCGCGAAGCGCTCGGGGTCGGCGCGGCGCGCGCGCAGCTCGTCGACGAGCTCGGGCAGGCGTTGGAACTCGCGCGTGCCGACGACGAGGTCGACGTGGCCGGCGCGGCGGAAGACCTCCTCCTCGACGCGCTGCGCCATGCAGCCCATCACGCCGATGACGAGCTCGGGGCGCCGCTGCTTGGCGCGCTTGATCTCGCCGAGCCAGGAGTACGTGCGCTCCTCGGCGTGCTCGCGCACCGAGCAGGTGTTGAAGAGCACGACGTCCGCGTCGTCCATCGACTCGGTGGTCACGTAGCCGCGGCGCCGGAAGCGCCCCTCGGCCAGCAGCGAGTCGTACTTGTTCATCTGGCAGCCGAAGGTCACGACGTGCACCTTCGGCGCGCTGGCGGGGCCGTCGGCCCGCGCCTCGGACTGGAAGCGGGTGGTGGTCACGGCGGAAGGATAGCGCAGGCGCGCGCGAGGTGGGCGGGCTCCCGCGACCTCGTCGCGCGCGCCGCCCCGCGCGGCCACGGCCGGGACCCCGCGCGGGCTACTCGAAGGCGAACTCGAGGCTGCAGCGCCCGTGCGAGACGCTCTCCTCCAGCGCGCGGTGGACCTCCCCGTCCTCCTCGGTCGTCTGCTCGCTGCGGTCGGTCACGACGAGCTCCAGCGCGAGCTCGAGGCCGACCGCGCGGTGCTCCTTGCGGTCCCACAGGAGCCGGCCGCTGCCCTCGTAGGCGACCGTGTACTCGGCCGCCTCCAGCGTCCAGCGCTCGCTGGGGTCCATCAGGCGCAGGAACGCGCGCTGGTTGGCGGTGGTGTCGGTGCGTCGAACGACGTCGACCTCGAGCTCGACGATCGCGACGGCCACGCCGTCGACCTTCTTGCGCCCCGCGAAGGTGGCGCGCACCTCCCCCTCGTACTCGGGCACGGGCTCGGGGACCTCCTCGCCGAAGCCGGCGAAGGTCTTCCACCCGCTCGCGTCGACGCCGACCCGCGTCCAGGCGAGCCCACCGAGCGGCTCGAAGAGCTCGAACAGCCGCTCGGGCGCGACCGTCCAGGAGTCCCCGCGCTCGACCGCGGCGTCGGGCAGGAAGGACGCCAGCGTCAGCTCGCCCGCGAGCTCCGCGAGCACGGCGTCGTCCTCGAGCTCGCCCTCGTCGTCGAGCGCGGCCGACCAGGCGCCGTCCTCGTCGCGCTCGAGGCGCACCGCGCGGCCGGCGAGCGGGCTGGCGAACTCCGCGGTCTCGTCGAGCTCGCCCTCGAACGCCGGGTTCGAGTAGCTCGTGCTGCGCGCGAGCTCGGTGAAGCGCCGGCCGAGCACGGTCGCGCGGCCGGCCTCCGCCGCGCGCACCTCGTCGACGACCGTCAGCCGCTCCTCGACCTGGTACGTCGTCCCGGCGGCCTCGCGCTCCTGCTCCTCGCCGTCGTAGGTCGCGCGCGCGCCGTCCTGCGCGGTCTCGCGGGTCAGGTGGAGCGTGGCCGTCACGGGCGTGGCGAGGCGCGGCTCGTAGCGCAGCTCCTCGGGCGCGAAGGCGGCGACGAAGCAGACGAGGAGCGCGAGCGTGGAGCGGAGGGGCGACATGGGGAGCTGGGGTCGGGGCGTGGGAGTCGTGCCCGTAGCGCCGCCGGCGCCGCGCACCTACACCGCGCCGCCCCGAGGGCTCGCCGCGCCGTGCGCCACGGCGTACGCTGCGCGTGCCCATGCCGGCCCCGCCCGAACGCATCGCCCTCGTCAAGCTCGGCGCCATCGGCGACGTGGTGAACACGCTGCCCTTCGTGTGCCGGCTGCGCGCGGGCTGGCCGCGGACGCGCCTGACGTGGGTGATCGCGCCGCTCGCGCACGAGCTCGTGCGCGGCCACGACGCGGTCGACGAGTTCCTCGTGCTCGACGTGCGCGACCGTGCCCGCCGCCGCGCCGGGCTGCGCGCGCTGCGCGCAGGGCGCCACGACCTCGTGATCGACCTGCAGCGCATCCTGAAGAGCGGCGTGATCGCGCGGCTGAGCGGCGCGCCGCGGCGCCTCGGCTTCGACCGCGCCCGCACGAAGGAGCTCGCCTGGCTCTTCACGAACGAGCGCATCGCGCCCAACCCCGCCCCCGGCACGACGGTCGCGCAGTACCTCGAGTTCGCCGACCACCTCGGGCTGCCCGCGACGCCGCCGGAGTGGCGCCTGCCGCGCGTGGCGTGGACGGACGCGGCGCCGCGCGTCGCGTTGGGGCTCGGCGCGTCGAAGCCCGCGAACCTCTGGCCGCTCGAGCACTGGGCCGCGCTCGCCGCGCGCCTGGTCGCCGAGCACGGCCCCGGCCGCGTGGCGCTCGTCGGCGGGCCGGGTGACCGCGCGGCGGCCGACGCCGTGCTCGCGCGCGTGCCCGCAGGGCTCGTCGACACGGTCGGGCGCCTGAGCCTGCGGCAGACCGCCGGCCTGCTCGCGGCGAGCGCGGTCTTCGTCGCCGGCGACACCGGCCCGCTGCACATGGCGGTGGCCGTGGGCACGCCGGTGGTGGCGCTCTTCGGCGCGGCCGATCCGGCGCGCACGGGCCCCTACCTGCGCCCCGACGCCGTGCTGCGCGAGGCGGTGCCGTGTGCGCCCTGTCGCCGGCGGCACTGCAACGTCGCCGGGCATCCGTGCATGACCGGGCTCGCGGTCGAGCGCGTGCACGCGGCGATCGCCGCGCAGCGCTGAGCGCGCGCGGAGGCCCGCGGCGGCGTCCTCCGCGGTGTCCGTCGCCGGGGACAGCCCGCGCGCACCGCCCGGCAAAGACCGCGCTCGACGCGTGCGCCGAGGGGCGGCACGCCTCTTGCCCGCCCGCTTCGTCAGCGCCGCTACGGCCGAACCCCACGGAGGTCCCCCATGAAGCTGCCCCTCGCCACGCCCCTCCTCGCCCTGCTGCCGCTGGTCCTCGTGAGCTGCTACCACCACGAGGACCACATCGTCGTGGTGGACCGCCCGCGCGCCGACTCCCTCTACGAGCGCGAGCCGAACGACACGGCGCTGACGGCGGACTGGATCGGCGAGCTGCGCCCGGGCGACTACGTCGAGATCGGCGGCCACATCACGGAGTGCTGTCCCGACCCGTACGACGGCTTCGCCTTCTACGCGCCCGGGCCGGTCGAGCTGCACGTCGCGCTGTACGAGCTCGACCTCGACGCCGACCTCGACTTCTGCATCTACGACCCGACGCTCGACGAGATGATCGCGTGCTGGGAGACGGACCTGCACCCCGAAGCCGGGGTGTTCGCGTTCGAAGGGCCGGGCGAGTTGCACGTCGTCGTGCGCTCCTACCTCGGCGATACGAACTACGTGCTCGCGCTCGACGCGCAGCCGCTGCCGCCGGGGCTCGCGGCGCACGCCGACGCCGCGCTCGCGAGCGCGCCGAGCGCCGACGCGCGACGCGAGTTCGAGGCCTACCGCGCGGTCGCGGCGATCCCGGCGGCGGACGCGCCGCGGCGCGTGGAGCTGCTGGTCGACGGCGGCGCCGAGCCCGTGCGTCTGACGGGCACGCTGACGCGCTGACCCGCCGAGCGTCCCACCCGCGCGGGGGGTCGAGGCACGCGCCTCGGCCCCCCGCGCCGTCGTCGGCCGACCCCGCCGCCGATCCCGGGATAGGTTTGGTCGGAGCGTCCTGCCTTGAGAATCCGACTCGCCCTGCTCGCCCTCTGCGCCCTCACGGCGTGCCAAGTGGGCCCCCCGCCCGCCAGCTACCGCGGGCCCGCCGGGCTCGTGCGCGCCGGCGGCGCGGCCCGCGCGGCCGAGATCAGCGACGCGCTCTGCGAGCTCGCGCCGCGCGTGGAGGCGCTGCTGCCCGACGCGCACGCACCGGAGCTCGAGGTCTGGGTGCAGGCGCGCCCGGCGCTGTACCGCTTCGAGGGCGACGTCTACGCCGAGGCCGACGGCTTCTGGTCGGAGACGCACCGGCGCATCCACCTGCGCGAGGCCCCCGACACCCTGCGGCGCACGCTCGCGCACGAGCTCGTGCACGCCTCGCTCGGCGCGAGCTGGGAGCGCCTGCCCGGCTCGCTCGAGGAGGGCCTGTGCGACCTCGTCTCCGTGGCGCTCGCGCCCGAGCAGGCGGTCGAGATGCGCGCCGGGCGCCTGTCCGCCGCGGCCTTCGCGACCGGCGGCCTCGAGCTCGACGTCGAGGTGCGCGTGCCCATCGACGCGGGGCCGGACGGCCTGGGGCTGGGCGCGCTGACGCGGCTGCGCCTGTTCGGCGAGGTCAGCGAGGGGCTCGACCCGAGCGACGTCTTCGACGTGTCCGCCGGCCTCTCCTCGACGCGCCTCGCCACGAACGACAAGAAGGCGCTCTACGGCCTGAGCTTCCTGCTGGTCGAGCGCATCGTCGCGCGCGTCGGCTACGAAGGCTTGCACGAGCTCTGCCTGCGCGCCGCGCGCGAGGAGCGCGACGAGGTGCCGCGCGCCTGGCTGCTCGAGGCCGCCGGCCTGACCGACGCGGGCCCGGTCGCGTGGCGTCGCGCGATCCACGGCGCGCTCACGGCGCGCGAGCTGCGCACGATCCTGATGCTCTACCCGGAGGCGCTGCTCGACACGGCCCAGCGCCTGTTCGGCCGCCACGGCACCGTCGCGGTCGACCTCAGCGGTGCGTCGCCGGTGCGCGCGCGCGTGACGCTGCCGTGGAGCGAGGCGACCGTCGAGCTCGGCCTCGTGGTCGAGGCGCCGGCGCTCGCCGACGCGCGCTGAGGCGCCTGCGCGGCCGCGTCAGTCGCGCGTGTAGCGGTAGACGCCGCGCTGACCGGAGGTCTCCTCCACGCCGACGCGCAGCGAGTCGACCACCACGTCGGCGAAGCTCTCGGGCAGGAGGCGCAGCAGCTCGCGGCCGAGCCAGGCGGCCAGGTTCTCGGAGCTCGTGTTGTTGATCGGCAGCACGATCACGTCCTCGCGCGGCACGACGTAGCGGCGATCGCGGTAGCGCACCTCGAAGGCGTCGCCCTCGGCCTCGGTGACGCGCAGCTCGCGGTGCTCGCCGGGCACGAGGAAGTGCTCGTCGAGCGCGTCGACCAGGCGCCGCACGATGGGCTTGATGCGCTTGAAGTCCACCACCAGGCCGTGCTCGTCGAGGCCCGCGTCGAGCTCGAGGAACACCCGGTAGTTGTGGCCGTGCAGCCGCTCGGCGCTCCCGTCGGGGAAGATGAGGAAGTGGGCCGCGGAGAACTTGAAGTACTCCTTCTGCACCTCGATCGACCAGCGCTCCATGGCGGGGAGGGTACGGCGCGCGCACGGCGCGCGCCAGCGCGCCCGGAGCCGCGGTCCGTCCTGGCACGCGCCCGGCCGGCCGCGTACCCTCTCCGCCACGATGCAGACCGCCGCGCGCACCGTCACCGTCCCCGGCCTGGGGATCGAGTTCGACATCCTGGCCGACGACACGATCATCGGTCCGGCCATCGCCGGCGGGAGCTGGGAGGCGCACGAGACGGCCCTGTTCCGCGCGCACCTCGTGCCCGGCTGCAAGGTCGTCGACCTGGGCGCGAACGTGGGCTGGTTCGCGGTGCAGGCCGTCCTCGCGGGCGCCGAGGTGCACGCGTTCGAGCCGGTGCCCTTCATCGCCGACCTGGCCGAGCGCAACATCGAGCGCGCCAACGCGCGCGGCCCGGGCCGCGGCGTGCTGCACCGCTGCGCCGCCGGCGCGGCGCCCGGCAGCGCGCGCATCGTGCTGGCGAAGGACAACCACGGCGACAACCGCGTGCTCGACGCGGGCGGCGCGGCGCCGGCCGACCTCGCCGGCGCCGAGGAGCTCGAGATCCGCGTCGAGCGCGTCGACGACCTCGTGTCCGGCCCGGCGCGCGTGCTCAAGATCGACACGCAGGGGTCGGAGTGGCTGGCGCTGCAGGGCGCGCGCGAGCTGCTCGCCGCCAGCCCGCAGCTCGCGCTGCTGCTCGAGTTCTGGCCCTATGCGCTTCGCGGCTGCGAGCCGAAGGCGCTGCTCGACTTCCTCGTGCAGCAGGGCTTCACGCTCGGCAAGGCCACCGCGGCGCCCTACCCCATCAGCGCCGCGCGCCTGCTCCAGCAGGCCTCGCACGGCGACCCGGTCAAGGGCGGCTTCGACCTCTACGCGGTGCGCGGCCTCCCGTTCCACGTCCTCGGCGCCAAGGCGCGCCTGAAGTCCGTCTTGCGCAGCCTGCGCGAGGAGTGAGTCCAGCATGCAAGTCGCCGACAGCCACGCGCACTTCTTCGGCTACTCGTTCTACCGCGCCCTCGCGGAGGAGTCGCCGCTCGAGGGCACCGTCGCGGAGAAGCTCGCCCGCGTCGCGCGCACGCGCGGCCTCGAGCTGCCCGACCCGGACCCGCTCGCGCACTGGAAGCGCTGGGAGGCCGAGCTCGAGGACAAGGGCGTCGACCACCTCGTGACGTTCGCGAGCCTGCCCTCCGAGTACGAGGACGTGGCGCGCGTGATCGAGGCCGCCGACGGGCGCGTCTCCGGCGTCGCCGTCGCGAACCCCAAGGCGCCCGGCTGCGCGCAGAAGATCGCCGCGCTGCTGGACGAGCGCGGCTACCGCGGCGTGCTGCTCTTCCCGGCCCAGCACGGCTACCGCATCGACGGGCCGGAGTGCGCGGAGCTGCTCGCCGTGCTCGCCGCGCGGCGCGCGCCCTGCTACGCGAGCTGCGGTCTCCTGACCGTGCCGCTGCGCGACTTCCTCGGCCTGCCGCGCACGCAGGACATCCAGCTCGCCAACCCGTTGCACCTCATCCCGGCGTCCAACGCGCACCCCGACGTGCCCTTCATCGTGCCGCACTTCGGCGCGGGGTTCCTGCGCGAGACGCTGATGGCGGGCCTGCAGTGCGAGAACGTGCACGTCGACACGTCGTCGTCGAACTCGTGGATGCGCGTGCTCCTGCCGCAGGTGCGCCTGGCCGACGTGCTCGAGCGCGCGCTCGACGTCTTCGGCCCCGGACGCATCCTGTTCGGCACCGACTCGGGCACCTTCCCCACCGGCTGGCGCATCGACCGCTTCGACGAGCAGAAGACGGCCTTCGCGGCCTGCGGCGTGCGCGAGGCCGACCTGCAGCAGATCATGGCGGGCAACACGCTGCGGCTGTTCGGCCACGCGTGAGCCCGGCGCGGCGCCTCAGGCGCCCGTCGTCGTGCGCTGCGGCTCCTGGCCGCGCAGCACGGAGTTGTCGAGGAAGGTCTGCGTCTGGTCGATGACCGCGTCGCCGGCGAGCGCGTCGACGTCGATCTGGCCCGACTGGGCGTAGGCGTCGAGCGCGTTCTGCCAGGTGGTGAGGCGGATGGCCTCCTCGTCGAGGCCGCGCTCGCGCATCAGCGCCGCGGTGCGCGGCACGGCGAGCGGGTCGGAGATGCCCCAGTCGGCGGACGAGTCGACGATGATGCGCTCGGGGCCGTACTGGCGCACGACCTCGACCATGCGCGCCGAGTCCATCTTGGTGTGCGGGTAGATGGTGAAGCCCGCCCAGGCGCCCGACTCGAGCGTGTCGCGCACCGTCTCCTCGTTGTTGTGATCGACGACGAGGCGCTCCATCGGCAGGCCCATCTCGCGCGCGATGTCGATGCTGAGCTGCACGCCGCGCTTCTTGTCGCGGTGCGGCGAGTGGATCATCACGACCATCTCGTGGTCGACGGCGAGCTGGAGCTGCACGCGGTAGGCGCGCTCCTCGGCCGCGGTGATCTCGTCGAAGCCGATCTCGCCGATGGCCACGACGCCTTCCTTGAGGGCGTAGCGCGGCACCAGCTCGAGCACCTGCTCGGCCAGCGCCTCGTTGTTGGCCTCCTTCGAGTTGAGGCCGATCGCGCAGTAGTGCGCGATGCCGAACTGCGAGGCCCGGAAGCGCTCCCAGCCGATCAGGCTGGCGAAGTAGTCCACGAAGCTGCCGACGTTCGTGCGCGGCTGCCCGATCCAGAAGGCGGGCTCGACGACCGCGCGGATCCCGGCGGCGGCCATCGCCGCGAGGTCGTCCGTGGTGCGACTGGTGAGGTGGATGTGGGGGTCGAAGAACTTCATGGCGGCGAGGAGTCTACCCGCTCGGCGTTCAGGGCGCGGGCTGGAGGGCGAGGAACGCGGCCTGGGTCGGCGGCGCGTCGAGCGCGGCGCGCAGGGCGGCCAGCACCTCGGGGTCCTGCTCGCGCGCGACGTGCCGCTCGAGGGCCGCGCGCGCGCCGGCGCGTCCGAGCGCCAGGGCCGCGGCGCGCCGGCCCGCGGAGGGCCGCCCGCGAGCTCGCGCTCCAGCGAGGCCAGCGCGCGCTCGCCGCCGAAGTGCCCCAGGCACAGCCACAGGGTCGGCTGCACCTCGCGCCCCGCGCTGCGGCGCTCGTCGGCGAGGTCGAGCGCCATGCGCGCGAGGTCCTCGGACAAGCGCTCGTCGAGGCCGTACACGCTGGCGAGCGGCGCGCCGACGAAGATCGCCTTGACGACCAGCGCGCGCCACGCGACGTCGTCGAACCAGCGCACCGGGAAGGCGTTGTCGCAGGCCATCGCGGTGAAGACCTCGGTCATGTTGCTGCGGCAGCACTCGCCGGCCTGCCAGACGTAGTCCTCCGCGCGCGGCAGGAACTGCAGGCTGCGCGCGAGCGCGCACTGCTCCCCCACGTCGCCGAGGCGGAAGACCTCGAGCACCGCCGCGGGACCGCCCGGCGCGTCCAGGTCGGGCCGCGCGAGCACGAGGCTCACGCGCAGCGCGTCGAGCACGCTCCAGCGCAGCGGATCCCAGCCCTCCACCAGCTCCGCGGCGCGCGCGCGCAGCGCCGGCGAGGCGTCGAGCGGGCGCCGCCGCGCGTGCCGGCTGGCCAGCGCGACGAGCGCGGCGAAGCGGCGCGCGTCGGCCCCCCGCGAGCTCCTCGCGCGCGGCGCGCGCCCACGCGCTGCCGCGCGCGTCGAGGTGCGGTGCGAGCGCGTCGTCGAGCCACGCGCGCACGTCGGCGGGCGCGCTCACCGGCCGACCTCCGCCGCGGCGGCGGCCGCCTCGGCGTCGGCGAGGCCGCGGCTCAACACGAGCGCGGCGAAGGCCGTGCAGGCGTTCTCGACGTAGTCCGAGGTCAGGAAGTCCGAGCTCTTGCCGCTCGCGGTCTGGGTGTTGGTCACGTGATAGCGCAGGCGGCGGTGCCACAGCTCGCGCTCCTCGAGGGGGAGCCGGCCGATGGCGCGCGCCGCGTAGTAGTGCCCGAAGAAGTAGAAGTAGCCCGCGTTCGCGAAGGGACCCTCGTGCGGGATCGGCTTCATGCGGGTGCTGTCCATGAAGTGGTGGAACGTGAAGAACTCCTCGAGTCCCTCGCGGATCGCGTCGGCGGTGACCTTCGCGTCGCCGGCCGTCGAGAGCGCCCAGTTGCACACCTGGATGCGCCCCAGGCTGCCGGGCACCTGGTCGATGCTCACGCCGCCGTGGCCGCTGGGCCGCAGCTCGACGTTGTAGGTGTACGCGCCGTTCGGGCGCTTGCAGCGCTGCACCGCGCGCACCGCGCGCTCCGCCACGACGGCGTCCACCGGCCAGCCCAGCGCGTCGCGCGCCTCGAGCAGCGCCGGGATCACGAGCGCCGTGCAGAAGCTCGTCGCCCAGGTCGGCTTGGCGGTGATCGGCGGGTCGTCGTAGTAGGCCCAGCCGCCGAGCAGCGTCTGCCGCCGCACGAGGTCCGCGTAGTAGCGCAGGCCGCGCTCGCGCAGCTTGGCCTGCCAGGCCTCGTCGGCGAAGCGCGGGTCCTGCGCGACGGTCACGAGGCAGGTGAAGCCGTAGAGCGAGGCCCAGGTCGAGTCGACGTCCCAGGTGTCGCCGCGGTGCGCGGGCCGCGCGCTGCACAGCCACTCGAGCCCGCGCTCGAGCGCGGCGCGGCGCTCGGGCGTCTCGGGCGCGTCGAGCAACGCCATCAGCACGATCGCGTTCGCGGCCTGGTTCCAGGCGTAGAACGTGTCCCACGCGAAGCCGAGCTCGCGCAGGTCGCTGGGCACGCCCGCGCCCCACGAGCCGTCCTCGCGCTGCTCGGCGACGAGGTAGCCGAGCGCGCGGTCGAGCGCGGCGCGCGCCTGCGCCGGCGAGAGGTCGCGCCCCTCCTCGCTCGCGGGCGGCGCGTCCGGCGCGACGTCCTGCGCCGACGCGGGCGCGCCGCACAGCGCGGCGGTCCCCCAGAGCGCGGCGGCGAGCGCCGCGGCGCGCGCGCTCACTCGGCGCGCTCCCGAGCCGCCTTCGCGCGCAGCTCCTCGAGCTCGCGCCGCGCGCGGCGCAGCTTGTCCTCGGCGCGCAGCGTGTCGGCGCGCCCCTCGAGCTCGCCGCGCTCGGCCTTGCGCTGCGCGGCCTCGAGGGCCTCCTCCTTCGAGACGAGCTTGCGCTCGAGCTCGGCCACCTTGCGCGGCACCTCGAACTCGCGCAGCGAGGCGAGCTCCTGCGTGACGAGCTCGAGGCGGCGCTCGGCGAACTCCACCTGAACGCGCTCGCGGCCGACCACGATGTCGCGCGTGACCGCGGACTTCTCGTCGTCGTCGTACTCGGCGTAGTCGGCGATCATCTGCTCGAGCTCGGCGCGCTGCTCGGCGAGGCGCTGCGCGGCGCCGTCCACGCCGAGCTGCTTCTCGGCCACGTCCTTGGGCGCCTCGAGGTCGCGGTAGTGCGCCAGCGCGGCGGCCGCGTTCTCGCGCTCGAAGGCCGCCTCGGCCACGTCGGACGCGGCGCTCGTGCCCTCGGCGGCGACCTTGCGGCGCGTCACCTCGAGGTCGATCTCGGCGAGCTGCAGCGCGACCTCCGCGTCGCCGATCTTCTGCGCGAGGTCCTCGTCGCCCGCCTCGCCCGACTTGGCCTGCGCCGCCTTCGGCGCGGGCGACGGCTCGGCCGACGTCTGCGGGCCGGGGGTGTAGCAGCCGCCGGCGAGGGCGGCGAGGAGCGGGAGCGCGAGGCGGAGCGTGCGGGTACGGAGGGGCTTCATGGGCTCGTTCGTAAGGGCTCGGGGACGCGCGGCATTGTGCCGGTCGGCGGCGGGCCGGGGAAGGCGCGCGCGCCTCGACGACGCCGCGCCCCCCGGTCATACTGCTCGGTCGTCCCCTCGCGCGCGCCCGCCGCGGCACGCCTCGCGCCCCCCGACCCCCCGCTGCCCGCCATGTCCCACGGAGTCTTCCAGGTCCCCGCCCCCGTCAACGAGCCCGTGCGCGGCTACGCGCCGGGCAGCCCGGAGCGCGCCCGCATCGAGGCCAAGCTGGCCGAGCTGGCGAGCACGGAAGTGGAGGTGCCGCTCCTGATCGGCGGCGAGGAGGTGCGCACCGGCGACCTCGCGCCGATGATCATGCCGCACGACAAGGGTCACGTGCTCGGCCGCTACCACCGCGCCGGCGCGGCCGAGGTGCAGCGCGCCATCGAGGCGGCCGAGGCCGCGCGCGGCGAGTGGAGCCGCCTGCCGTGGCAGGAGCGCGCCGCGATCTTCCTGCGCGCGGCCGAGTTGCTCGCCAGCACGCACCGCGACGTGGTCAACGCCTCGACGATGCTGGGCCAGTCGAAGACGGTGCACCAGGCCGAGATCGACTCGGCCTGCGAGCTGATCGACTTCTACCGCTTCAACGCCAAGTTCCTGCAGGAGCTCTACGAGGCGCAGCCGCAGTCGTCGCCGGGCTGCTGGAACCGCGTCGAGCACCGCCCGCTGGACGGCTTCGTGTTCGCCGTGACGCCGTTCAACTTCACGTCCATCGCCGGCAACCTGCCGACCGCGCCGACGCTGCTCGGCAACACGTGCGTGTGGAAGCCGGCCTCGACGTCGGTCTACTCGAACTGGTTCGTGATGAAGCTGCTGCTGGCCGCGGGCGTGCCGAAGGGCGTCATCAACTTCGTGCCCGGCTCCGGCTCGAAGGTCGGCGACCCGGTCGTGGCCGACCCGCGCCTCGCGGGCGTGCACTTCACCGGCTCGACGGGCGTCTTCCAGGGCATCTGGCGCTCGATCGGCGAGAACATCGCCAAGTACAAGCAGTACCCGCGCCTGGTCGGCGAGACCGGCGGCAAGGACTTCGTCTTCGCGCACCCCTCGGCCGACCTCGAGGGCCTGGTGATCGCGCTCGTGCGCGGCGCGTTCGAGTACCAGGGCCAGAAGTGCTCGGCCGCGAGCCGCGCCTACGTCCCGAAGAGCCTGTGGCCGCGCGTCGAGGAGCGCCTGAAGGCCGAGCTCGCGCAGGTGAAGATGGGCGACGTGCGCGACTTCTCGAACTTCGTCGCCGCGGTCATCGACCAGGCCTCGTTCGACAACCTGAAGGGCGTGATCGAGGCCGCGCGGCAGGACCCCGCCTGCCGCGTCGTGGCCGGCGGCCGCTGCGACGATTCGCAGGGCTTCTTCGTGCAGCCCACCGTCGTCGAGGTCAGCGACCCGCTGCACACGATGATGAAGACCGAGTACTTCGGGCCGCTGCTGACGGTCTACGTCTACGAGGACGCGAAGTTCGCCGAGACGCTCGCGCTGTGCGACCGCACCGCCGAGTACGCGCTGACCGGCTGCGTCTTCGCCGACGACCGCGCGGCCGTCGTGCAGGCGATGGAGGCGCTGCGCTTCGCCGCGGGCAACTTCTACGTCAACGACAAGCCCACCGGCGCCGTGGTCGGGCAGCAGCCCTTCGGCGGCTCGCGCGCCTCGGGCACCAACGACAAGGCCGGCTCGATCCTGAACCTGCTGCGCTGGTCGAGCCAGCGCACGATCAAGGAGACCTTCGTCCCGCCCACCGACTGGCGCTACCCGTTCCTCGGGTAGCGGCCCGACGCGCAGGTCCTACTCGGCGCGGTCGAGCTCCAGCGTGAGCTCGGCCGCGCCGTCGATCTGGAAGTACTCCAGCTCGACCTCGTGCCGGCCGGCGGCGAGCTCGAGCTCGCGCACCACGGCCTGCGTCGGGTGCCAGGTCCACTCCTCGCTGACCACCACGCCGTCGATCGTCAGGCGCAGCCCGTCGTCGGAGCGCGTGCGCAGGCGCCACGTGCCGGCCTCCGCCAGCACGATCGTCGCGTTCGCGTGCAGGCCGAAGCGCTCCGCCCCCACGGCCTCGCGCACGCTCTCCGCGCCGCCCCAGGGGTCGCGCCACGCGCGCACGGTCGCGCGGCGCACGGCCTGGAAGCGCAGCGAGCGCCACGCCTCGAGGTCGCCGCGCGGGTCCTGCGCGTCGGTCCACAGGAACCAGCTCGCGTCCCAGGCGGCGTGCGCCAGCGGGTCCGCGTCGTCGTACGGCGGCCGCGGCGCGCCGCTCGCGGGGTCCCACGGCGTGAACTCGCCCAGCACGACGTCGACCTCGCCGCCGGCGTCCCGAGCGGCGCGCGCGTCAGGGCCCTGCGCGCCGCGCCCAGCGGCGCACGTCGTCGAGCGCCGCGAGGTCGCGCGCGGCGCCGCTCGCGAACTCGACGTCGAGCGCGCGACCGCCGGGCAGGTCGCCCTGCGCGTCGGCCAGGCGCCGCCAGGCGACGCGCGCGGTCTCGTCCTCGGCGCCGAGCCCGCGCAGGTCGCGCAGGTGCAGGTCGGGGTCGTCGGCGGCCCAGTCGTTGCGCGCCACGTGCAGGGCGCGCGTACCCTCGAGCACCAGCTCGAGCAGGTCGTCCTCGAAGCGGTTCTGACCGAGCCAGTGGCCGGCGCCGCCGCGCACGACGACGCCTTGATCGCAGTCGACGAACTCGTTGCCGGCGACGAGCGCGTCCGCGCCGTCCTGCAGCGCGATGCCCGCGCCGTAGACGTGCGCGAGGCGGTTGTCGACGAGCAGCGTGCGCGTCGCGTCCTGCACGAGGAAGCCGGCGGTCGGGCTGTGCTCGACCAGGCCGTCCGCGACCCAGGTGTCGAGCGCGTCCTCGACCACGAGCGCCGCGACGAGCGGGCGCGAGAGGTCGTTGCGCGCGAGGCGGTTGTCGTGCAGCGGCGCCGCGGGCGTGCCGGCCAGGCGCACGCCGACGCTGGCGCCGCGCGCGCTGTTGCCGACGAGCTCGTTGCGCGCGCTGCCGCCCGACAGCAGGAAGCCGGCGGCGCCGAAGTCCTCCGCGCGCCCCGCGGGCGTGACCGCGCGCGCCACGGCGTCGCAGCGGTTGCCGCGCAGCGCGCAGCCCTCGGCGGCGTCGAGCGCGACGCCCCAACCCGACAGCCACGCGAAGTCGTTGTCCTCCACGACGCAGTCACCGGAGCGCGACAGCACCAGGCCGTTCTGCGCGGCGCGCACGCGGCACCGCGCGACGGTGACGTCGGACGAGTCGCGCACGAACAGGCCCGCGCCGTAGGCCTCGAGCCAGCGCTCGCCGTCGTTGGCGAGCGCGAGGCGGTCGGTCTCGTCGAAGGCCGCGGCGCCGCTGGCCAGGCGGCGGGCGAAGCCGCGCTCCACCTCGACCTCCTCGAGCACCACGTCCCGGCAGGAGTCGACGAGCACGGACACGCGATAGCCGCTGAACGTCCCGCCGACGACGCGCACGGCGCTGCAGTCGCGCAGGTAGAGGCCGACACCGCGCGCCTGATCGCAGCGCGCGTTGCGCGCGCCGCCGCGCAGCACGACGCCGCGCAGGTCGAGCGTGACGTCGCTCAGGCCCTCGAGCACCACCACCGCGCGCGGACCGTCGGGGCCGGGCGCGGGCAGCTCGTACTCGCCCGGCTCCAGCCGCGCGTCGGCGCGCACCTGCAGCGTCTCGCCGCGCGGCGCGAGCGCCTCGAGCGCGGACACGGTCGGCACGTCTTGGACACGCTCGGGACCGCGCGCGCCGCGCGATCCGGCGCAGGCGGCCAGAGCGGAGAGCGCGAGGAGCCGGAGGGCGAGAGAGCTGGACGTGGGGCGGACCATGGCGTGCGGACGGCTGGACAGGACGGGGGCGGCTCGCGGAGCGAGAGGGGCCCTGGTACGTCGGACGCGGGCCGGCCCGGGCTGCAGGTCTTCGCGGGATTCGCTGCGGCGCGGGCGCCCGCTCGCTACGCTCCGCGGCGTGAACGCCCCCCGACGCCCCGCCGGCACCTCTGCGAGCGGTCTGGCCCTGCAGGCCGAGCTGCCGATCTGCCAGACCGACCTCCCGCTGGGCTGGTACCAGCCCGAGCTCCGCCCCTACGCCGAGGAGTACCTCGCGCTGCCCGACCGCACGCCGGAGACGGTGCTGCCCTGGCTCGACCGCTACGTGCGGCCGGCGCAGGAGCACTTCGGCGAGGCGCTGCTGCTGCTGGCGCACTTCTACATGGGCGGCGAGATCGTGAAGCTCGTCGAGCGCTACGGCGGCGCGGTGGCCGACTCCTACGCGCTCGCGCTGCAGGCCGCGCGCAACCCCGAGCGCAAGGTCATCGTCGAGTCGGCCGTGCACTTCATGGCCGAGTCGATCGCCATCCTCGCGGGCGACGACCAGCAGGTCTGGATCACCAACCCCAAGGCCGGCTGCACGATGGAGATGCTGGCCAAGGACCACATGGTCCTGCCGGTCGCGGACCAGCTCCTCGAGCGCTACGGCGACGAGCTGTGCGTGATCGCCTACATGAACACGTCGGGGCGCTTGAAGGCGCTCGCCGGCCGCACCGGCGGCGCGGTGTGCACGAGCTCGAACGCGCACCTCGTCGTGCAGTGGGCGCGCGCGCAGGGCCGGCGCATCCTGTTCGTCCCCGACCAGCACCTCGGGCGCAACACGGCCGCGCGGCTGGGCATGGACCTGTCCAAGCTGGCGGTGCTGCCCGACCCGCAGGTCTTCGGCGGCGGCTACGCGCTGGACGACGCCGTCGTCGCGGGCGGCCTCGCGGCGCTCGACGCGGCCGAGATGATCCTGTGGGGCTCGTTCTGCGGCGTGCACACGATCTTCAGCGCGGCGCAGGTCGCGTGGTGGCACGCGCAGGGCTGGCGCGTGTTGATCCACCCCGAGTCGCCGCTCGAGGCCGTGCAGGCGGCGGACGGCGTGGGCTCGACCGACTACCTGTGGAAGCAGGTGCTCGCCGCCGCGCCGGGCGACAAGCTCGCGATCGGCACCGAGGGGCACTTCGTGCGCAACGCGGCCGCGCTCGGTGCGCAACGCGGCGTCGAGGTGCGCCACCTCGCCGAGATCCCCGGCAGCGCGAGCGGCGGCTGCGGCTGCGCGACGATGAGCCGCAACGACCCGCCGCACCTCGCGGGCCTGCTCGATCTCCTGCGCAAGGGCGCAGCGCCCGACCTGAACCGCGTGCTCGCGGGCGACGCGGTCGACGAGCTGAGCGGCGCGCGCGATCGACTGGACACGGCCGAGCGCGCCGCGCTGGTGGCCGACGCGCGCCGGGCGCTCGAGGCGATGATCGCGATCACCGAGCGCGGCTAGGAGCCTGTCCGGCGCCCGGGCGGCGACCACCGCCCCGGTACGGCCGCGGGGAGCCTCGTCGACTCCCGCGCTCCGCCGGCGACTCCCGGCACGCACCGAGGCGGATGCCGCCGGCCCGGCGGCTGCGGCCCGGCCGCGCCGAGCGGACGCGCGGGCGCTCCCGACCTGCGCCGCGGGGCCGGGGTAGGCTTCGGACGTGGTGGGCTCCCCCCGCGCCCCCGTCGTCCGACACCCCCGACTCCAGCCCTCGATCCCAGGGGTCGACCCCTGGCGCAGGACCACACCATGAGCCTCACCCTTCGTCGCCTCGGCCTCGCCGCCGCGGCTCCGCTCGCGCTGGCCGGCCTGGCCGCCGCTCAGTTCTCGACCGTCGCGGCCTTCACCGGCAACGCGCAGGAGACCTTCGAGACCCAGTCCCTGGCCTCCGGGCCCTTCCCGACCTGCGTGACCGACCGCGTCTTCGCGGGCCAGGCCGACCTCTGCGCCGAGGCCGGCTCCGCCCACATCACGGGCGGCTGGGGCTTCAGCTGCACCCTCCAGCCCTTCGAGGGCTCGCGGCAGGTCGGCAGCACCGGCGGCGCGCTGAACTACACCTTCGACACGGGCGTGACGCGCTTCGGCGGCTGGTTCGCCACGAACAACCCGACGATCGGCGACGGCACGATCGAGTTCTACGGCGCGGGCGGCGTGCTGCTGCACAGCGACGTCGTCAACGCGCCGCTCGGCTGCACGTGGACGTGGAACGGGTGGGACACCGGCGGCGCGCTCGTGACCACCGTGCGCGTCATCGGCAACTACGGCAACGGCGACCACCTGATGATGGACGGCATGGAGGCCGACATCGTGCCCGGCAACGCCGGCGTCGAGTACTGCTTCTGCGACGGCGGCGGCACCGCGTCGCCCTGCGGCAACCCCGGCGCCGCCGGCAACGGCTGCGCGAACGGCGCGGACCCGGCGGGCGCGCACCTCGGCGCCACGGGCTTCGCGAGCGTCGGCGCGTCGAGCCTCGTGCTGCACGGCAGCGGCCTCGTACCGAACCAGCCCGGCCTGTACTTCCAGGGCGACAACGCGGTCAACGGCGGCGGCGGCAACCTGTTCGGCGACGGCCTGCGCTGCGCGGGCGGCAACGTCGTGCGCATCCAGGTGATCGCGGCCGACGCGAGCGGCAACTCGGCCACGACGGCCGACGTCGTCGCCGCGCAGATCCAGCCGCTCGTCCCGGGCGACGTGCGCCGCTACCAGCTCTGGTACCGCGACCCCGCCGGCTCGCCGTGCGGATCGTTCTTCAACCTCACCAACGGCGTCGAGGTGACCTGGCTCCCGTAGTCTCCCGCTCGGGGACGCGGAGGGCGGCGCGCTCGCGGGCGCGCCGCCCTCGTTCGTTCGCGCGGCGCCGCGGCGCGCGCCCGATCGGGGCGAGGGCGCGTCGAGGTCCCGCGCGTGGGCCGCGGGTCGAGCTGCCGTCGATTCCGCGCCACGCGCCCTTGTGGCCGCGCGGAGTCGCGGGTACGCCTCGAGTGAGCCCCGGGGTCGGCCCGCACCGCGCCGGCCCCCCTGACAAGTCGGAGGTCCCCATGCTCCTGCCTCGCCGCCTCTCGGTCGCGCTGGCCGCGCTCTGCGCCGCGAGCCTCGCCCAGGCCCAGTTCACCACCGTCGGCCCCTTCACGGGGAGCGCGGCGGAGGGCTTCGAGACCCAGAACACCTCCGGCGGCGCGTTCCCCGTCTGCGTCGCCGACCGGGTCTTCGGCGGACAGGCCGACCTCTGCACGGCGAACGGCAACACCGGCGCGCACATCACCGGCGGCTGGAGCTTCGGCTGCACGATCCAGGAGCGCTCCGGCGTGCGCTTCTTCGGCGGCGCGGGCAACCCCGTGCGCTACACCTTCGACGACGCGATCGACCGCTTCGGCGGCTGGTTCGGCACCAACAGCCCGAGCGCCAGCGACGGCGTCATCCTGTTCTACGACGCGGCCGGGACCCTGCTGCACAACGACCTGGTCGTCGCGCCCAACGACTGCACGTGGACCTGGAACGGCTGGGACACGGGCGGCGTGCCGGTCAAGTCGATCGAGCTGATCGGCAACCACTCGAACGGCGGCTACCTGATGATGGACGACATGGAGGTGTCGATCGTCCCGACGGTCAGCGCCTTCTGCTTCTGCGACAGCACGGGCATGCCGGCGCCGTGCAGCAACGTCGGTCAGTCCGGGCGCGGCTGCGCGAACAGCATGTACCCCGGCGGCGCCGAGCTGTACGCCTCGGGCCTGGCCCGCGTCGGCGCCTCGACGCTCAAGCTGCACGGCAAGGACCTCGTCGCCGGCTGGCCGGGCATCTACTTCCAGGGCGAGCAGAAGCTGAACAGCGGCCACGGCCTGCTCTTCGGCGACGGCCTGCGCTGCACCGGCCTGCGCGTCGTGCGCCTCGAGACCGTCATGCCGGGCCTGGGCACGACGAGCGAGACCACGCTGGACCTCAGCACGGCCGGCGGCAACCAGGTCGCGGCCGGCGACACGCGCTACTACCAGCTCTGGTACCGCGACGCGACGCAGGGCCCGTGCGGCACGGGCTGGAACCTCACGAACGCGTTGCAGGTCACCTGGTTGCCGTAGCGCGCGCCCCTACTCGC
The DNA here is from genome assembly GCA_020638875.1 of Planctomycetota bacterium. Taxonomy (GTDB): domain Bacteria; phylum Planctomycetota; class UBA1135; order UBA1135; genus DUCM01. Next base: position 103,600 of record JACKHS010000010.1, on the reverse strand, counting down.
GCGCGACCTCCCAGACGTCGGCGCCGAAGTGGTCCCAGGGCAGGCGGCCCTCGTCGCAGTCCGCGCCGACCGAGAACTGCACGTCGACGAAGTAGATGATGGCCGAGGGGCTCGCCGGACGCAGGTTGCGGCAGCCGTGCGCCACGCCCGGCGGGATGCGCACGAGGCGCGAGTTGCCGTCGCCGAGCACCAGGCGCGTGAGCGTGCCCTCGGTCGGCGAGCCCTTGCGCACGTCGGCCAGCACGAGCAGCAGCTTGTCCGAGGGCGGCACGTACCACACGTCGGTCTGGCGCTGGTGCAGGTGGAAGGCCTTGATGGCGAGCGGCTCGACCACGCTGTAGTTCACCTGTCGCACCTCGAAGCCCGCGAGGCCCTCGTGCAGGCCGCCGGTGACGCGGCCGAGCTCGGTCATGGCGCCCCCGTCGTCGTTGAAGCGGCGCAGCTGGACGATCTCGACGCCGGCGATCGGCGTCTTCGGGGAGTAGTCCTGCTTCGTGTACTGGCGGGCGGCGTCGGCGCTGAACTCGACCATGGTCCGGGGGGCTGGGGGTACGGGGAGGCGGCCGGGGATTCTACACTCCCGCCATGACGCCCACCCGCAAGGACCAGTGCTCCTCCAGCGGCCGCGACGGCGGCGCGCGCCACGAGCTCGTCACCCGCCCGGTCACCGAGGCCCGCTCCCTCGAGGAGCTCTTCAACGGCAGCCTGCCGTCGTTCGGCGGCGCGTACCTCCGGCGCCTGTGGGGCCTGCTCGACGAAGCCGTCGGCCGCGGCGTGCCGATGAGCCTCGCGGTCGCGGGTCCGGTGACGGCGTCGGGCCAGCACCACGCGTGGCTCAACCCGCTGCTCGACACGGGCTGGTTCGTGCTCGTCTCGACCACCGACGCGGTCTGCTACCACGACGGTCACCGCTCGCTGGACTCGGCGCGCGAGCACCCCTTCTTCGAGGTGCCGATCTTCGGCGACGACTCGGCGCTGCGCGACGAGGAGATCATCCGCATCACCGACATCGGCTTCGACGAGGACGTGCTGCTCGACCAGGACGCGTTCCTGCTCACGTGCCTCGCGCGGCCCGAGTTCCAGCGCAAGATGACCGGCACGGAGATGCGCCACCTGCTCGGCAAGCTCTACGCGGAGCAGGAGCGCAAGGTCGGTGCGCGCGAGGGTCTGCTGGCGCTCTGCGCGCGCAAGGCGATCCCGGTCTTCGTCGGCGCGCCCGCCGACGGCTCGGTCTTCCTCAACTCGGTGAAGCTCTGGGCGCTGCGCGCGAGCGAGGACGCCTACCGCTTCGAGCTCGACCTGCACGACGAGGTCTTCGAGTCCTGCGCCTACCACTGGTGGGGCCAGCACGAGACCGAGACCGAAGCGCTCGGCACGCTCATCCTCGGCGGCGGCGTGCCCAAGAACTTCAACCTGCAGCCCGAGCCCGCGCTCTCGCAGATCTTCGGGCTCGACGAGGTGCGCGGCTACCTCTACGACATCCAGATCACGACGGCGCCCGTGACCGACGGCTCGCTCTCCTCGTGCCCGCCGGCCGAGGCGGTGACCTGGGGCAAGGTCGACAAGGACCACCACCGCTCGACGTGCGAGAGCGTGCCCGGCGACTACTCGATGCTGATGCCGCTCGTGACGAAGGCCCTGCTCGACAAGCGCGCGAAGCTCGAGCGCCTGCGCGCGGAACTCGGCGAGGAGGTGCTGTTCCAGCGCCACCCCGAGGCGAAGGGCTACCTGCGGCCGACCGACGGCTATCGGCTCTTCGAGCAGCGCGACGCGCTGAAGGACAAGCTGCGCGCGGTGATCGCCGAGCGCTGTTGAGAGCGGCCGGGTCGGACCCGGCGGGAGAGAACCATGCGCAAGCTCGCCGTCGCGGGCGTCGTCCTGTTGTCGATCGTCGCGGCGGTGCTCGTGTGGCGTCCACTCGCGGCGCGTGACGCGCTGGCGCCCGCGGACCGCGCGCCGAGCGACGCCGAGCCCTTCGCGCCGCGCGACTTGCCGCCCGTGGACCGCGCGCCGCGGCCCGACGAGGCGGCGCCGACCGACGCGCGCACCGAGCTCGCCGCCGCGGACGCCGCGGCCGACGCCGCGCGCGCCGCCTGGCCGCGCTGTCAGGTGCGCGGCCGCGTCCTCGACGTGCACGGCCTCCCGATCGACGGCGCCGAGCTGCGCCTCAACACGGTCGGCGAGGCCTGGGTGCAGCCGCACGAGTTCGACGGCGAGGTCGGCGCGACGCGCGCCACGAGCGACGCCGCGGGCCGCTTCGCGTTCGACGTCGCGCTGCCCAGCTCGTCGTGGATCTCGCTGCGCGTCGGCGCGCCGCCGTTCCACGTCAAGAGCGGCCGCGACTTCGGCCTCGCCGGCGGGCGCAACGAGCCGCCGCTCGTGCCCGGCGACAACGACCTGGGCGACTTCGTGCTCGCCGCCGCGGGCGCCTTCCGCGGCCGCGTGCTCGACGAGGCCGGGCGCCCCGTCGGCGACGCGCGCGTGCGGCTCGAGGGCGTGTTCCCCGGCGGCTACGGCGTCTCGGGAACGAGCGACGCGAGCGGCGCCTACGAGGTCGCGGGCGCGCCGGCGGGGCGCTACGTCGCGAAGGCGCTCGCCGAGGGCTGGCTCAACGCCGAGGTCGCCGGCGTCGAGATCGAGGACGGCCGCGTGACGAGCGACGTGGACTTCACGCTCCGCGCCGCGCCGACCCTGCGCGGGCGCGTGGTCGACGACGACGGCGCCCCGCTCGCCGACGTGCGCCTGTGGGGCTGGCCGCGCTCCAGCGGCACCGGCGCCGGCGCGCGCACGCGCGCGGACGGCACGTTCACCGTGCACCTCCCCCAGCGCTCGGCGTACTCGCTCGGTGCGACGCTGCGCGGCTACGAGCCGATCTCCGACCGCGCCGGCGTCTGGTACGAGCCGGACACGCGCGACCTCGAGCTCGTGATGCACCGCGCGGCGCTCGTCACCTACCGCGTGCGCGACGCGCGCACCGACGCCCCGGTGACGCGCTTCGGCCTGCGCGTGCTGCGCGTGCGCTCGGCGGACGGCGGGACGAGCAGCAGCGACGACCACGACCCTGCGCGCGTCGAGGAGCACGCCGACGGCGAGGTCGAACGCCCGGGCGATCCGCGCTGGGACGACTACACCGTCGTGGCGCCCGGCTACGCCGACCAGCGCGGGCGCGTCGCGTTCGACGTCGCGGGCGTTCCCGTCGTGACGGTGCGCCTGCAGCCCGGCGGCCGCCTGCGCGGGCGCGCGACCGCGGGCGGCGCGCCGGTGCCCTTCCCGCTGCTCGAGCTGCGCGCCGACCGCGTCCCGCTGCGCCCGGGGGTGACCTCGGACGAGGACGACATCTTCTCGTCCGACTGGGGCAGCGACCTCGACGCGTTCGCGGGCCGCCTGCGCCAGGCGACGGGCGACGAGACCGGCGCCTTCGAGCTGCCGGCGCTCGCCGCGGGCACGTACGAGCTCGTGCTGCGCGCGCGCGGCCTCGCGCCGCGCACGCTCGAGCGGCTCGTCGTCGCGGTCGGCGAGACCCGCGACCTCGGCGACGTCGCGCTCGCGCGACCCGCGTCCATCGTCGGCCGCCTGCTGCTCGGCGCGACGTCGCCGGCCGGCGTGTCGGTCGCGCTCGGTGACGAGCACTTCGCCGACGACGAGAGCGCGCAGGTGCTCGACGCGACGGGCGCCTTCCGCTTCGACGACCTCGCCGCCGGTACGCACCACGTCTGGGTCGAGCCGAAGGCCGGCGTCGTGCTCGCCGGTCCGCCCGTGCCGGTCGAGGTCGCCGACGGGGAGGAGCACCCGCTCCTGCTCGAGCTGCCCGAGCGCGTCCCGTGCCGCCTGGAGGTGCGCGTGCGCCTGAACGGCGCGCCCGCGCCCGACGTCGCCGTCGAGGTGCGGCTCGAGTCCGCGCCGCGCCGCGCCGCCGCGCGCAGCGTGCGCACCGACGCGCAGGGCCTCGCGGTGCTCGAAGCGCCGGGCGAAGGCGACGCGCGCGTGCACGCCTACGGCCCCGCGGGGCTGTACCTCGGCCGCGCGGAGGCCACCGTCGCGCTGGCCGGCGGCGCCGCGCGCGTCGCCGCGCTCGACCTCGCCGCCGGCGACTCGCGCTCGAGGTGCCGGCCGACCTCGGCCTCGACCTGCGCGTCGTGCAGGTCACGCGCGCAGACGTGGCGAACGCCGCGCCGCAGTCCGTGCTGCTCGCCGGCGCCGAACCGGGCACCACCGCGGGCAGCGCGCGCCACGGCTGGGCTGGGTCACGCCCGGACGCTACGCGCTGCGGCTGCGCACCCAGACGCTCGACCTGCGCGGCGAGGTCACGGTCGCGCGGGCGAGACCGCCACGTGCGCGCTCGCGCCCTGAGCGGCGCGCCTCCGCCGCGGCTCAGCCGGCCGCGTCGGCCGCCGTGACGCGCGCGCCGGCGAGGCCCGCGCGGATGCCGCGCGCCTTCGCCGCCACGGCGCGCGCGCGCCGTTCGCGAGGCCCGCGAGCCACAGCAGCGGCAACGGCAGCACGTCGTAGAGCCAGAAGCCCAGCCACGCGCGCGCGCCGCCGTGCTTCCTCAGGAAGCGCACGGTGTTGACGCCCATCATGTACTTGCGCCGCGCGTTGTAGCCGCCGCCGGTCGAGGACGAGCTCTTGTGCAGCGCGGCGACCTCCCCCACCAGGTGCACCTCCCAGCCCGCGGCGCGCACGCGCAGGCACAGGTCGACGTCCTCCATGTAGGCGAAGAACTCGGCGTCGTAGCCGCCCGTGCGCTCGAGCACCTCGCGGCGCACGACGAGCGCGCAGCCGGGCACGTAGTCGACCGGGCCGTTCGCGCGGAAGCGCGGGCCGTCGCGCTCGCCGAGGCCGACGAGCTTCGAGAGGTTCTGGCGGTGGTCGAGGCGGCCGCCGGCGCACCACACGCGCGTGGGGTCGTGGCCGTCGAGCACGCGCGGGCCGACGACGCCGACCCGCGGGTGCGCGGCGAGGTAGTCGACGAGGCGCGCGAGGCAGCCGGTCTCGAAGACCAGGTCGTTGTTGACGTAGATCACCGCGTCGGCGCCGCGCGCGAGCGCGAGCTCCGCGCCCTGGTTGGCGGCCTCGCCGAAGCCGAGGTTCGCGGCGTTCTCGACCACGACGACCGCGGGGTGCGCCGCGCGGACAGCTTCGCGGGAGCCGTCGCGCGAGGCGTTGTCGACGAACACGACGTGGCCGAGGTCGAGGCCCTGCGCGGCCAGGCTGGCGAGGCAGGCGAGGTTCAGCTCGCCGCCGTTCCAGTTGACGACCACGGCCCACAGGCCGCCGAGCGCGCTCACGACGCGGCCCCCTCGTCGGGGCGCGCGGCGGCGACCTCGGACTCGAGCGTGCCGTCGGCGAGGCGCGTCTCGAGCGCGCGCCCGGCGCGACGCCGCGCACCGAGACGAGCGGTGCGCCGCCCGCGACGCGCGTGATCGAGTAGCCGCGGCGCAGCACGGCGTACGGCGAGAAGGCCTCCAGCGCGCGCCGGCCGCGTCCACGCGGTGCGCCTCGCGCGCAGCGCCTCGCGCGCCAGCACGCCAGCGCGCGGCGGCGTGCTGCAGGCGCGCGGCGCGGCGCTCGAGCTGACGCGCGGGCCCAGCGCGGTGAAGCGCGCGCGCGGCGTGACGCAGCGCCGCGTCGGTGTCGCCCACGTGGCGGCGCGCCGCGCGCGAGCCGCTGCCGAGCCGGCGAGCGCGCGCGCGCGGTCGCCCAGGATCCAGTCGGCGCCGCGCAGCGTGCGCGAGCGCGCCGCGCGCTCGAGGCGCTCGGCGCGCCGCGCCACGGCCTCGTCCACACCGGCGAGCAGGTAGTTGAAGCGCCGCTCCATCTCCTGCTCGAGCTCGCGCTCGAGCGGGATCACGGTCTGCGCCGCATCGGTCGGCGTGTGCGCGCGGTGGTCGGCGACGAGGTCGCACAGCGTGACGTCGGTCTCGTGGCCGACGCCGCTCACCACCGGCACGCTCGCCGCCCACACGGCCTCGGCGACGACGCGCTCGTTGAAGCACCACAGGTCCTCCAGCGAGCCGCCGCCGCGCGTGACGACGATCACGTCGACGCCGCTGCGGTCGAGGTCGGCGAGCGCGCCCGCGATCTCGGCCGCCGCGCCCGGGCCCTGCACGGGCGTGTGCACGAGGCGCACGGGGTAGCCGGGCCAGCGCAGCGAGCGCGTGCGCAGGAAGTCCTGGAAGGCGGCGCCGTCGCGCGAGGTCACCACGCCCACGACGCGCGGCAGACGCGGCAGCGGCCGCGCGCGGTCGAACCAGCCCTGCTCGCGCAGCTCGCGCTTGGTGCGCTCGAGCTCCTCGAGCAGCGCGCCGAGCCCGCGCGGCTCGACGCGCTCGACGATCAGCGAGTAGGTGCCGCGCGGCGCGTACACGTCGAGGCGACCGTGCGCGACGACGTGCTGGCCCTCGCGCAGCGGCTCCTTGGTCGCGCGGCTGACCTGGCTGCGCCAGATCGCGCAGCCGAGCACCGACTCGATGCCCTTGCGGCGGTCCTTGAGGTTGAAGTAGACGTGCCCCGAGGCCGGCCGGCGCAGGCCCGCGACCTCGCCCTCGACCGCCACGCGGCCGAGGCCGCCGAGCAGGTCCTTCACCGCGTCGTTGAGCTCGGTGACGGTGAGGACGCGCGGTCCGGGATCGCCAGGGGCGTCGTGCATCGCCGAGAGGGTAGCGCGCGCGAGGGCCCGCGTAGAGGGTCGCGACGAATCACGCGCCTCACGCGCGGCGCCGCCGCGCGCTCAGCGCAGGCCGAGCGGCGCCGCGGCCGCGCTCGACTCGGCCACCGGCACGAGCCCGGGCAGGCCGGCGGCTTCCCAGCTCGGCACGTCGGCGCGCGGCAGGAAGATGCGGTAGCGCCCGTCGAGGAAGGCGTGCTTGCGCGAGCCCTTGAGGATCACGCCGTCGTGCAGCGTCAGCACGACGCCGCGCTCGCCGCGCGCGATCGCGAGGCGGTCGGCGACGAGCCGCTGTAGCAGCCGGCCGTCCACGTCGCGCTGCGTCAGCTCGACCGCGCGCAGCTCGTCCTCGAACACGCCGCCCAGGCGCTCGAGGCGGTAGCTGCCGAGCGCGGCGTCGGCGCCCAGCAGCGCGTTCAGGCCGTTCTTGACGAGCGCGAGCTCCCAGCGGCCGTCGTCGAGGCGCGGCGCGGGCGGCGTCGCGCCGAACAGCTCGGGCAGCGCCTCGTACCAGGGCGCGGGGTCGGTCTGCGAGAGCACGATGCGGCGCACGCCGCCGCGCTCCTCGTCGGGCTGCGTGCCCTCGAAGGCGACGCGCCGTCCGCCGCGGCGCTCGTAGCCGCCCTCGAGCACGAACGTCAGCGTCCAGCCCGCGGCGCTGCCCTCGAGGCGCAGGCGGTCGGCGCTCAGGCTGCCGGACGGACGGCCGCGCTCGTCGACGACGCGGAACACCACCGGCCCGAGCCAGCCGTCGCCGAGCGTGCCGGCCTCGAGCAGGTCGAGCGAGTCGAACTGCTCGACGCGCATCAGCGCGCGCAACGCGCTCGCCAGCTCGTCGGCGCGCGCCTGGCGACGCGCGCGCTCGGCGACGAGCGCGGGGTCCTCCTGCGGCAGCGAGCTCTCGGGCACCTCGCCGCCCAGCGCCTGCACGATCTCCGGCGGCAGCTCGGGCGGCGTGATCGCGGTGATCATCTCGGCGTAGCGCAGGAACTCCTCCTCGCGCTCCACGCGCTCGCGCTCGGCGCGCGCCAGCCGCTCGCGCAGCGCGTCGCACTCGGCGCGCAGCGCGACCCGCTCGTCGTCCGCCGCGGTCGTCGCCGCGACGGGCGCGGGTGCCGGTTCGAGCGCGGCGCTCGGAGCGGGCGCGACCCCGTGGACGGCGCGGCGCCGGCGGGTGCGGCGCGAACGCGCGCGCGAGGCCCAGCCCGGCGAGCACGCCCAGGAAGCTCCAGCCGAGGGCGAGCAGCACGCCGCTGCCGCGCGCGCGCTCACTCGCGCTCCTCCTCGAGCCGCGCGAGCACCGAGTCGTCGCGGCCGGCGGCGAGCGCCTCGGCGAACAGCGGCACCTCGCCGAAGGCGCCGACGAGCCGCGCGGGGCCCTCGGGCGCGCGGCCCCACAGCAGCGCGGTGGCGCTGCCGCCGGGCGCGAGCGCGGGCGGCGCGGCCAGCGCGCCCCACAGCGGGTCGACGAGGCCGTAGGCGGCGTCGGGGTGCTCGGCCGGCAGCCCGCGCGCGTGCGTCGCCCGCGGCGTCGCGCACCACGAGCGCGTCGAGCGCCAGCGGCGCGCCCTCCGCCGGCCCCGCGAGGGTCAGCTCCACGCGCCACAGGCTCGCCCTCGTCGAGGGCCAGGCGCCGGCGCAGGCTGCGCGCGTCGAAGGCCTGGCGCTCGGCGTCCGCGTGCAGGCGCAGCAGCCGCGCGCGCACGCGCCCGCCGCCGGGGAGCTCGAGCTCGCCGCCCCAGCCCTCGACGGAGGCCGCCGCGGCGGCCGCGTGCGGCTCGGCCGGCGGCGCGCCGGGCGCGGGGCGGCGCCCGCGCTGGATCTGGACGATCAGCACGAGCAGGAGCAGCGGGAGCAGCAGCAGCACCGGCCCCGGCAGGGCCGGCGGCCTACGCGGCGAGCGGGAGGAGGAGGCGTTCATGGGCGTCGGCGCGGGTGCGACGTCGCGCGCGCCTCAATCTTCCGCGTCCCAGTCTTCCTTCTTGTTCTTGTTCCACCAGCGCTGCCACTCCTCGGGCTTGCGCTCGTCGTGGCCCGAGAGCGCCTGCAGCGTGGTGATGATCGGCGCGGCGATGACGTCCCACTTCTCGCGCGCGACGATGTCGTTCGCGTCGGCGTCCTTGGCCGTCTTGGTGGTCATCATCAGCTTGAGCAGCTCGTTGAAGAGCTCCTTGCGCAGCTTCTGCTCCGCACCGCTGAAGTTGGCCAGCGTCTCGGCCGTCGCGCCGACGAGCACGTGGTCGTCGTCGTTGAGCAGGTCGATCAGGCGCTTGGTCGCGGCGGGGTCCTTCGTCTTGCCGAGCGAGAGGATGAGCTGACGCTGCAGCGCCACGTCCTGGCGCAGCTTCTTGTTGCCGATGTACTTGTCGAGCGTCTTCGTCGCGTCGGCGCCCATCTCCCCCAGCGCGACCGCGCAGGCCAGGAAGAGCTGGTTGTTCTTGACGCCGTCCTCGAGGTCCTGGCGCTTGAGCTCGAAGCACTTGCCCAGGCCCTTGACGATGTCGGCGCGGTCCTTGGGCCCGCTCTGCGGGAACTCCTGCAGCAGCTTGTCGACGACCGTGATGGCCTCGCGGTCCTCCTCGCCGCGCTTGTCCGTGTGGGCCTTGAGCGTGTCGAGGAGCTCCTTGACCTCGGGGCGCTTGTCGGCCGGACCTTCCTCCGGCGTCTGCGCGGCGGTGGGCGCCACGACGGCGACGGGGGTCGGCGAAGCGGAGACGGAGCCCGCGCTCGAGCTGGCGAGCGCGAAGAGCAGCAGAGTGGTGAGCATGCGCTGGGCGGGTGGAGGGTACCGGCGGGTGGGTGGGGGGGGCGCGGCCTCGCACGCCGAGGATAGCGCCGCGGGCCGCGGGGCGCGAAGGGCGCTCCGCGCAGGGCTCCTGGGCGGCGGCGCCGCGCTCCTCAAGCCTCTTCGGCCGCCGCGGCGCGGTAGCGCGCCTCCAGCGCCCGGATCCGCGCCGCGCAGGCCGCCGCCACGGGCCCGGCGTCGCCCGGCAGGTCGTCGCGCAGGCCGTGGATCCAGCGCACCGGCACGACCCGCCCAGGCTGTTGTGTGAGCAGCACCTCGCTCGCGCGCGCGAGGTCGGCGGGCGTCAGCGGCGCCTCGACGACCTCCGGCAGGCCCGCGCCGGCGCTTTCGCGACGAGCTGCGCGCGCACCGTCCCGGCGAGCGCGCCGCGCGCGGTCGGCGGCGTGACGAGGCGGCCGTCGAGCACGGCGAAGAGGTTCGTGACGGTGCCCTCGAGCACGTCCCCCGCGTCGGTGCCGAGCAGCGCCTCCCACGCGCCGAGCTCTCGGCGGCGCGCGCGGCCGGCCAGCGCGTTGCGCAGCCGGCTGGAGGTCTTCCACGTCTCGAGCGGATCGCCGGCGAGCTTGGCGCGCGGCACGAGCAGCACGCCCACGCCGCGCGGGTCGGGCGCGACGGTGCGGCGGCCGGTGACGATCAGGCTCGCGCCGCGCCCCGGCGCGCCAGGCGTCCAGGTCACGCGCACCGCCGTGGGCTCGTCGCCGAGCGCGGCGCAGAACGCGCGCAGCGCGGCGCGCGGCGCCCAGCGCGGCGTCGGCAGGGCGAGGCCCGCGCCGCTCGTCGCGAGCCGCGCGAGGTGCTCCTCGACGAAGTACAGCACGCGCGTCTCCCACAGCAACGTCTCGAAGGCCGCGCGGCCGAGCAAGAAGCCCGGGTCGTCGGCGCGCACCACCGGGCGGTCGGCGGGCACGAGCTCGCCGTCGGCCCAGACGAACGCGCACGCGTCGCTCACGCGCGCACCTCCGCCGCCTGCTCCGCGAGCGCCGCGGCCAGGCGCGCGCCCTTGACCAGCGTCTCGTCGTCCTCGTCCTCGGCGCGCGAGTCCCAGGTGATGCCGCCGCCGACCTGATAGCGCACGCGGCCGGCCTCGGCGCCGCGCTCGGGCTCCGCGCGCCACTCGAGCGTGCGGATCAGGATGTTGAAGGCCAGCGCGCCGTCGCACGACACGAAGCCCGCCGAGCCGGTGAAGAAGCCGCGGCCCGCTCCCTCGAGCGCGGCGATCGCCTCCATCGCGCGCAGCTTGGGCGCGCCGGTGATCGAGCCGCCGGGGAACAGGCTGGCGAGCGCGTCCAGCGCGTCGCGGCCTTCGGCGAGCTCCGCGCGCACGTCGGCGACGAGGTGGTGCACGCCGGCGTGGCTCTCGAGCTCGGGGAACGCGTCGACGCGCACGCTGCCGGGCCGCGCGACGCGCCCCAGGTCGTTGCGCTCGAGGTCGACGATCATCGCGAGCTCGGCGCGGTCCTTCGCGCTCGCGAGCAGCTCGGCCGCCGCGCGCGCGCGGACGCCGCGTCGGCGCCGCGCGCGCGCGTGCCCTTGATCGGCCGCGTGCGCGCGTCGCGGCCGCGCACCTCGAGCAGGAGCTCAGGCGACGACGAGCACAGCGCGCGCGCGCGCCGTGGCGCAGGTAGGCCATGTAGGGCGCGGGGTTCGTCTCGCGCAGCCGCAGGTACAGGTCGAGCGGATCGCCGAGCGTCTCGGCCTCGAAGGGGTGCGCGAGGTTCGCCTGGTAGACCTCGCCGGCGGCGACGAGCGCGCGCACGGCCTCGACGCGGCGCAGGTGCTCGGCGCGCGGCACGCGCGCGCGCGAGCGCGCTCGTGCGCAAGAACGGCCGGCGCTCGACGCGCGCGCCCTCGAGCGTCGCGGCGAGCGCGGCGCGCGCGGCCTCGGGCAGCGCCGCCTCGCTGACGAGCCAGGCGCGCTGCGCGGCGTGGTCCACGACGACGAAGCGCGCGTAGAGCCCGCCCACGACGCGCGGGCCGCCCCAGGGGTCGTCGGGCAGCGCGAGCGCCTCGCCGGCCACGCCCAGGTCGTACGCCAGCGCGCCGAGGAAGCCGCCGCGGAAGGGCCCGGGCACGTCGGCCGCCGGGCCCGCGGCGCACGCCGCGCGCAGCGCCGCCGCGTCGAGCTGCGCCGCGTCCACGCGACACCAGGGCTCGAAGCCCACCCAGCTCCAGCGCCGCGGCGCGCCGGCCGCGCTGTCGAGCGCCACCAGCCCCGCGCGCCCGCGCAGGGCGCTCAGGTACGCGGCGACGTCGGGGACGCCCGCGAGCTCGCGCGCGACGAGCGCCGCGGGCCGGCCTGCGCTCGGCTCCATGGCGCGGATTCTGCCACGCCCGGGGGTTTCCTCGGCGGCGGCCTTGGGCTTTCGCGACGCGCCGACGTACAAGGTGGCCGCCATGACTCCGCCCCCCCAGCGCCGCTCCGTCCTCGGGCTCGTCTTCCTGACGGTCTTCATCGACCTCGTCGGCTTCTCGATCATCTTCCCGCTCTTCCCGAAGATGCTCGAGCACTACGTCACGCTCGAGGGCGCGGACAGCCTGATCGGTCAGCTGCACACGTGGCTGATGGACCTCGTCGGCGGGCGCGACAACGCGGACTTCGCGGTGGTCACGCTCTTCGGCGGCCTGCTCGGCTCGGTGTACTCGCTGCTGCAGTTCCTGTTCGCGCCGTTCTGGGGCCACCTCTCCGACCGCAGCGGCCGCCGCGGCACGCTGCTGCTCACGCTGGCCGGCACGGCGCTGTCCTACGTGATCTGGTTCTTCGCGGGCAACTTCGCGCTGCTCGTCGCGGCGCGCCTGGTCGGCGGCATCATGGCCGGCAACATCGCGATCGCGTCGGCGGTGGTGAGCGACACGACCAGCGGCGCCGACCGCGCCAAGGGCATGGGCATCCTCGGCATGGCGATCGGCCTGGGCTTCGTCGTGGGGCCGGCGATCGGCGGCGCGGCGAGCCTGTACGACCTCACCGCGTCGTGGCCGGGCGGTGCAGCGCTGGGCGTCAACCCGTTCAGCCTGGCCGCGGCCGTCGCGTTCGCGCTCGCGCTGTTCAACTGGGTCTGGGCCGTGACGCACTTCCCCGAGACGCTGCCCGAGGAGCGCCGCGGCAAGACCGAGAGCGAGCGCACGCTGCGCCCGTTCAAGGCGCTCGAGTCGATCGACTTCCCCGGCGTGAAGCGCACGACGCTGCTCTCGCTGTTCTACCTGACCGCGTTCAGCGCGATGGAGTTCACGCTGACCTTCCTCGCGGCCGAGCGCTTCCACTACGAGCCGCAGGACATGGCGAAGATGTTCGTGTTCATCGGGCTCACGATCGCGTTCGTGCAGGGCGGCGTCGTGCGGCGGCTCGCGCCCAAGCTCGGCGAGAAGCGCGTCGCCATCAGCGGCCTCGCGATCCTGGTGCCGGGCTTCCTGCTGGTCGGGCTCTCGCACGACACGACCGTGCTCTACGCCGGCCTGGCCTGCATGGCGGTCGGCAGCGCGCTCGCCATGCCGTGCCTCTCGTCGCTCATCTCGCGCTACGCCCCCGGCAACGTGCAGGGCCTCGTGCTGGGCTCGTTCCGCTCCGTGGGCGCCCTGGCGCGCGCCGTCGGCCCGCTCCTGGGCGGCGCGCTGTACTGGCTCTACGGCAGCGCGGCGCCCTACCTGGTGGGCGCGGTGCTGATCCTGTGGCCCCTCGTCCTGGCCCTGGGGCTGCCCCCCGTGCCCGATCACGAGCCGGCGGCCGAAGCCGCCTGAAGCCCGGCGGCGGGTCCGGCCGATAGCGGACTCGCCATGAAGAACGCGCCGCAGCTCCTCGTCGGTCTGGCCCTCGCGGCCGGCCTCCTCGCCCTCTCCGGCAGCGCCCAGAACGCCCGGGCGCCGCAGGCCGACCTCGACCAGCGCGTCGAGGCCCTCGAGAACGAGCTCGTCGCCGCGCGCGCCGAGCTGGTCGGGCTGAAGCAGGAGGTCGAGGCCGCCAGCGCGCGCATGGAGCGCGTCGCCAAGTGGGCCGACGCGCAGGCGAAGGCCGCCGACGGCCTCGCGAAGGCGCTCGACGAGGCGGAGCGCCAGGGCTTCACGGCCGGCATCAACTTCGAGAGCCGCGTGACGCTGCTCGCCGGCTGGCGCAAGGCGCTCGGCGAGGCGCAGAAGGGCCTCGAGGAGAAGCCCGCCGCCGCGCCCGCGAAGCCGACGCGCCGTTGAGCGCGCGGCGCTGACCTCGCGCGGTGCACGTGCTAGGTTGGCCGCGTGGCCGACCTCGCCCAGCACCACGCGCGCTTCCTGCAGCACCTCGGCGCGGCGCGCGGCGCCTCGCCGCACACGCTGCGCGCCTACGGCCGCGATCTCGCCGAGCTGCTCGCCTTCCTCGACGAGCGCGGCGTCGTCGCGCCCGCGCAGGTCGGCCCGCGCACGCTGCGCGGCTACCTGATGGCGCTCGACGACCGCGGCCTCGCGCCGACGAGCGTCCAGCGCAAGCTCTCGGCGGTGCGCGCGTTCTTCCGCTACCTGCAGCGCGAGGGCGAGATCGAGGAGCACCCCGCGGTGGGCCTGCGCCAGCGCCGCACGCCGCGGCGCCTGCCCGGCTCGCTCGAGGTCGGCGAGGTCGAGGCGTTGCTCGCCGCGCCCGACGAGGACACGCCCGCCGGGCGGCGCGACCGCGCGATCCTCGAGACGCTCTACTCGGCCGGCACGCGCGCCGCCGAGACCGTCGGCCTCGACCGCGCCGACCTCGACCTGCGCGACGGCATCGCGCGCGTGCGCGGCAAGGGCAAGAAGGAGCGCCTCGCGCCGCTGGGGCGCTTCGCGGTCGAGGCGCTCGAGCGCTACCTGCGCGACCCGGCGCGCCCGCGGCCGCGCGCGGCCGACGCGGGCGCCGTGTTCCTCAACCTGCGCGGCGGCCGCCTGACGACGCGCAGCCTGGGTCACCTGCTCGAGAAGTACACGCTGCGCGCGGGCATCCACCGCCGCGCGACGCCGCACACGCTGCGCCACTCGTTCGCGACGCACCTGCTCGACCGCGGCGCGGACCTGCGCGCCGTGCAGGAGCTGCTCGGCCACGCGCACCTCGTCACGACGCAGATCTACACGCACGTGTCGGTCGAGCGGCTGCGCGAGGTCTACGAGCTGGCGCACCCGCGCGCGCGCGCCTGAGCGCGGCCGGGGTCTGGCGGCGACGGGCGCGCGGCGCGTAGCCTCTGCGGCGATGGACGAGCGCTCGAGCGACCCCGAGGAAGCCCTCGCCGAGTTCCTGTACCTGCAGGAGACCGGCGCGGCGCCGGACTTCGCGGCGCTCTGCGCGGGCTTCGGCGGCGACGTGGAGGAGCTGCGCCGGCTGCACGCGGAGTACGAGGAGCTCGCGGGGCTGCTCGGCGCGGGGCGGCCCGACAGCGCCGGCCTCGACGCGCGCACGCGCCTGGGCGCGACGCTGGCCGAGCGCGCGACGCCCTTCGAGCGCTACGAGGTCGGCGAGGAGCTCGCGCGCGGCGGCATGGGCGCGGTCCACCGCGTGTGGGACAAGGACCTCGAGCGACACCTCGCGATGAAGGTCGTGCTCTCCCCCGCCGAGCGCGACGGCCCGCGCGATCCCGCGGCCGCCTCGCGCACGCTCGGTCGCTTCCTCGAGGAGGCGCGCGTCACGGGGCAGCTCGACCACCCCGGCGTCGTGGCCGTGCACGAGCTCGGCGTCGACGACCAGGGCCGCTGCTACTTCACGATGAAGCTCGTGCGCGGCATCGACCTGCGCGAGGTGCTGAAGCGCCACGCGGCCGGCGACGCCGAGTGGAGCACGCAACGCCTCGTCGACGTCGTGCTGAAGGCGACCGAGGCCGTCGCCTACGCGCACTCGAAGGGCGTGATCCACCGCGACCTCAAGCCGGCCAACATCATGGTCGGCCGCTTCGGCGAGGTGTACGTGATGGACTGGGGTCTCGCGCGCGTGCAGGGCCGGCCCGACCCGCGTGACGTGCGCCTGGCCGTGTCGGCGCAGGTGAGCGACGAGGTGCGCGGCGTGCGCGGCGACGACTCGCCGGTGATCACGCTCGACGGTCACGTCGTCGGGACGCCGTCCTACATCGCGCCCGAGCAGGCGCAGGGCCGCGTCGACGAGCTGGGGCCGCGCGCCGACGTCTACTCGCTGGGCGCGACGCTCTACCACCTGCTGGCCGGCACGCCGCCCTACGTGCCGCGCGGCGAGGAGCTCGGCGCGCAACGCGTGCTGCTGCTCGCGCTGCAAGGTCCCCCGCGGCCGCTGCGCGAGCTCGCGCCGCGCGCGCCGCTGGAGCTCGTCGCGATCTGCGAGCGCGCGATGGCCCGCGACCCGCTCGACCGCTACGCCGGCGCGGCCGAGCTCGCCGCCGACCTGCGCGCGTTCCTCGAGGGGCGCACGGTCTCCGCCTTCCGCGGCGGCGCCTGGTTCGAGCTGCGCAAGTGGGCCGCGCGCAACCGCGCGCTCGCCGCCACCGCGGCGGTCGCCGTGCTGCTCGCCGCGACGCTCCTGGGCACCGAGCTCGGCCGCCTCGCCGAGGAGAACCGCAACCTCGCGCAGGCCGGCGAGGAGCTGCGCGCGAGCGAGCGCCTCTCGAGCGCCGAGCGCGACCTGCGCGGCGCCGAGGCCGCCGAGCTCGTGCGCAACCTGCGCGCGGCCGACGAGGTCTTGCTCGACGAGCTCGCGCGCGACGCGCGGCGCCTGCCGCCGCCCGGCCCCGCCGCGCGCGAGGCGCACCAGGACTGGCTGCGCAGCGCGAACAGCCTGTACAGCCGCCTGCCGCTGCACGCGAGCCTGCTCGCGGACCTCGCGCGCGCCGGCGCCGAGCCCTGGGAGCTGCGGCCGCTCGAGGAGCTCGTGCGCGCGCTCGAGGCCTTCGGCGACGCCACCACCGGCGCGGTCGCGTTCGTCGAGCGCCGCGCCGCGCTGTGCGACACGCTCGTCGAGGCCAGCCTGGAGGGCCTCGAGGCGCGCGCCGCGTGGGCCGGGCTCGCGCAGCGCGCGCGGGCGACGCGCGCTACGGCGACCTCGCGCCGCGGCTCGGCCTGCTGCCGCTCGGGCCCGACCCGAGCAGCGGGCTGGAGGAGCTCGCCGCGCTCGCGACCGGCGCGGCCCCGACGCGCGACGCGGCGGGCGCGGCTCGTGCTCGCGCCGGCGAGCGCCGTGGTGCTCGTGCTGCTGCCCGGCGGCGCGGCGACCGTCGGCGCGCAGGCCGCCGACCCGCGGCGCCGCACTACGACCCGGCCGCCGAGGCCAGCGAGGCGCCCGTGCACAGTCGCGCTCGCGCCGCGCCTCGTCGCTAAGCACGAGCTGACGCGCGCGCAGTGGGCGCGCCTCGTCGGCGCGGCGCCGCCGGCAGAAGACGCCGCGCTGCTGCCCGTCGCCGACGTCAGCCAGGCGGAGGCCGGCGCGGCGCTCGCGTCCGTGGGCCTCGCGCTGCCCGGCGAAGCGGCGTGGGAGGACGCCGCGCGCGGCGGCACGGACACGCCCTGGTGGAGCGGCGCGGACGCGGCGAGCCTCGCCGGCGCCGCGTGGCTGGACGCCGCCGGTCCGACGCGCGTCGACGCGGGCGCGCGAACGCCTTCGGCCTGCACCAGACGCTCGGCAACGTCGCCGAGTGGTGCGCCGACGCGCCGCGCGCGTACGCCGCGCCGTCCGGCGGCGCCGCGAGCGAGGCGCGTGTGTTCCGCGGCGGCAGCTTCGCGGGCGGCGCGCGTCAGGCGCGCTGCGCGGACCGCTTCGCCGCGCCCGCGACGAGCCGCGCCCCCGACCGCGGCGTGCGCGCCGCGTGCGACTGGCTCGCGGGCTCCTAGGCGCCGGTTCGAGACGTCAGTCGGCGCCGTCGCGGCGTCCGAGGCACGTCGCGGAGGGCCCCTAGAGCTCGCCGACCTCGGCCAGCACGGCGTCGAGCGCCGCGTCGTCGAGCTCGCTGTTCGCGCGCAACGCGTCGGCGAACCCGTCGGCCTGCGTGGCGGAGTCGGGCGCGCGCAGCGCGTCGGCCACGCAGCCGGGGTGCACCTGGATCGGCGCCGTGCGCGTCTGCTGCCCGAACTCCACGGCGCGGCCGAGCACGACGCGCGCTTCGCCCTTGGTCAGCGCGCCGTCGCACTGCTTGCACTTGGCGCGGCCCGACGGGTCGAGCTCGGCGTAGGGCAGGCTCTTCTTCTTGCTGCGCTCGTCCTCGGCCTTGTCGCGCAGCGCCGCGAGCTCGGCCAGCTCGGGCAGGTCCGGCGGCACCTCCTTGGCGAAGGTCCAGGCCTCGGCCGCGTAGGCCTCCTCGACCTTCGCGAACTGGCGCTTCGCCGCGCACGCGAGGTGGTGCCACATGTGGCCGACCCCGTACGGGCCCTCGACGAGGATGCCCAGGCGCAGCGTGTCCTTGGCGATCGGGCGGCGGCAGGTCTTGCACTTGGCGCGGCCAGAGCGCGCGCCTTCGATGATGAAGGGCGGCAGCTCGGGCTCGGCGTCGCGGGGGGTGTCGGGCATCGCGGGGTCTCCGGGCGAGAATCGGGGCGGAGAGCTTAGCGACCCGGCCGCCCCGCCGCACGCGCCCGCGCGCGGCCGATCTGCTACGGTGGCGTCCGTGAGCGAACCGTCGCCCCCGACCCCGACACCGCCGGCCACGCCGCGCGCTCCCGCGGCGCTGCGCGCGGCGCTCGAGGAGCTGCAGGTGCGCTGCGCCCAGGCGCCGCGCCAAGGGCTCGAGGAGCTCGCGGCCCTGCAGCCGGAGCTCGCCGCGCTGCCGCAGGACGTGCGCGCGCCCCTGCTCGCCGCGCGCGACGCGATCGGCGCGGGCTTCCAGCTCCACGCGGGTGACCTGCAGGGCGGCGTCGAGCTCGCGCGCAACGCGCTGCGCTTCGCCGAGCTCGACGACGACCCGCGCACGCTGCTGCGCGCGACGAACGCGCTGGCCGAGGGGCTGATGCAGCTCGGCCACCTGGCCGAGGCGCGCGGCTACCTGCAGGAGGGCCTCGCGCACGGCCGGGCGCGCGGCGTGCGCGACGTCGAGATCGTGCGCCTGTACGGCAACCTCGCCGCGCTCGGCTTCTACTCGGGCCACCCCGCGCGCGCGCTCGAGCCGCTCTCGCGCGCGCTGGAGCTCGCGACCGAGCTGGGCGACGACCGCCGGCGCGCGCTGATGCTCGGCAACTTCGGCAACCTGTACGGGCAGCTCGGCGAGCACGAGCGCGCGCTCGACAGCCACCGCCGCTGTGCCGAGCTGCTGCGCGCGCAGGGCGCCCGCGGGCAGCTCGCCAACTCGCTGCACAACGTCGGCGTCGAGCTCGACCGCCTGGGACGCTCGGAAGAGGCGCTCGAGGTGTACGCCGAGAGCCTCGCGCTGCGCGGGGGCGAGGGCGACGCGGCGGCCATGGCCAAGACGGAGCTCGACCGCGCGTTCGCGCTGGTGCACCTCGAACGCCTCGACGAGGCCGAGACGGCCATCGAGCGCGCGCTCGCCATCAATCGCGAGACCGGTTGCCGCGTGCAGGAGGCGCGCGCGCTCACGTCGCTCGGCAACCTCGAGTACGAGCGCAAGCGCTACCGCGAGGCCATCGCGCGCTTCGAGGAGAGCCGCGCGCTGGTGCGCGCGGCGGGCGAGCGCGGGCCGTTCACGGGCAACGAGCTGGGCCTGCTCGAGGCGCACCTCGCGCTCGGCGACACCGCGCGCGTGCTCGAGCTGCTGGTCGAGTGCGAGCCGCTGCTCGCGGGCGGGCTGCCGCCGGCGCGCGCGGCCGAGCTGTGCGACCTCGGCGTGCGCGCGTCGGAGGCCGCCGGCCTGCCGGAGCGCGCGCTCGGCTACGCGAAGCGGCGCATCGAGCTGATGCTCGAGCTCCACGCGAGCGACGCGCGGCGCACCACCGAGAACCTGCAGGGCATGCACCAGATCGAGCTCCTGCGCCAGCGCGAGCGCGACCAGGCGCGGGTGCGCGCCGACCTCGAGGCGCTGGTCGCCGAGCGCACGCGTCAGCTCGTCGAGGCCAACGACCAGCTCGAAGCGCGCGTGGACGAGCTGGTGCGCGCGGAGCTCGCGCGCTCACGCCTCGAGGAGGAGCTGCGGCAGGCGCAGAAGATGGACGCCATCGGCCGGCTCGCCGGCGGCGTCGCGCACGACTTCAACAACCTGCTCACGGTCATCCTCGGCCGCGGCGAGCTGCTGCTCGAGGAGCTGCCCGAGGGCCACCCCGGGCACGACTCGCTGCGCGAGATCCTCGAGGCCGCCTCGCGCGCCGCGCGCCTGACCGTGCAGCTCCTGGCCTTCGGGCGCAAGCAGGCGCTGCGCCCCACGCGCCTCGACGTCGGCCGCGTGCTGACCGAGCTCGAGCGCCTGCTCGACCGCCTGCTCGGCGAGCGCATCTTCGTCGACGTCGTCGAGGAGCGCGCGGGCGGCGGCCCGCTCGTCGTGCAGGCCGACCGCGGCCAGCTCGACCAGGTGCTCATCAACCTCGCGATCAACGCGCGCGACGCGATGCCCGAGGGCGGCCGCCTCGAGTTCCGCGCGACGCGCATCCGGCTGCCCGACCCGCGCGTCACGACGCCCGTGCCGCTGCCGCCCGGTGACTACGTGCGGCTGCGCGTGAGCGACACGGGCACCGGCATGGACGACAGGGTGCGCGAGCGCGCCTTCGAGCCGTTCTTCACGACGAAGGAGCCCGGCAAGGGCACCGGGCTGGGGCTCTCCACCGTGCACGGCATCGTGCACCAGTCGGGCGGCACGGTGCGCGTCGAGAGCGCGCCGGGGCGCGGCACGACCGTCGAGGTGCTGCTGCCCTGCGCGGCCGGCGTCGTCGAGGCCAAGGCGCCCGAGGCGCGCGTGCGGCCGGTGCAGCGCGCGGCGTGCGTGCTCATCGTCGAGGACGACGAGGGCCTGCGCCGCATGATGCGCGAAGGTCTGTCGCGGCGCGGCTACCAGGTGCGCGAGGCGCCCGACGGCCTCGCGGCGCTCGGGCTCGTCGAGGGCGCCGACGCGGTCATCTGCGACCGCGTGCTGCCCAAGCTGGGCGGTCTCGAGGTGCTCGCGCAGGTGCGCACGACGCACCCCGACCTGCCCTTCCTGCTGATCTCGGGCCACCCGAGCGAGGACGACAGCGAGGCCGCGCTCGGCGTGCGCTTCCTGGCCAAGCCCTTCAAGCTCGAGGCGCTCGCGCGCGTGCTGCAGGAGCTGCTCGCCTGACGACGACGCGGAGCCGGCGGGCACGCCGCGGGCTCCGCGTCGCCGCGCCCCGCGGGCTCAGCGCTTGTCGGGGTGGCGCAGGTTCGCGATGCAGTAGTCGAGCAGGTCGGTGAGCGTGAGGATGCCCACCAGGCGCCCGTCGTCGACCACCGGCAGGCCGCCGATGCGCGCCTCGTACATGCACGCCGCCGCGCGCGACAGCGGCTCCTCGGGGTCGAGCGTCAGCGGGTCGTGGCTCATCAGCTCGTTCACCGGCACGCCGGGCTCGGAGTGCCGCGCCGCCGCGCGCCGCAGGTCGCGGTCGGACACGATACCCACCACGCGGCCGTCCTCGACGACCGGCAGGTGGCGCACGTGGCGCTCCTTCGCGAGGTCCATCGCCGCCCACAGGCTCGTGTTCGGAGCCACGGTGAGCACGTTCGCGCTCATCAGCTCGGAGACCGGCGCGTGCAGCGCGAGCGACTCGTTGTCCTGCTCGCTGACGTCGATGTAGGCCGAGAGCATGTCCATCTCGGTGACGATGCCGACCACCGCGCCGTCCTCCAGCACGGGCAGGCATCCGATCTCGCGCGAGACCATGTCGACGGCGGTCATCACGATGCTGTCGTCGGGCGTGGCGGTGACGGCCTTCTTGCGCACCAGGTCCCCCACCGTCGACGGTCCGCTCGGCTCGCGCAGGTTGGCCGGCAGCCAGCCGGTCGCGCTCATCACGTCGCGGTCCGAGACGACGCCGACCAGGCTCCCGTCGCGCAGGACGGGCAGGTGGCGCACGTCGTGATCGTCCATGAGGCGCATGGCCTCGTCCAAGCTCGCGCTCGCGTCCACGAGGACGGGTCGCGCGCTCATCACCTCGCGTACTTCCATGGTGGTCTCCGCACCCGCGCGACGCGCCGCGCCGACGGCGCGCCCGGGGCGCTCCATTGTCGACCGGCCGCGCGCGCCCCGCAGCGGACCGGCTCCGTAGCGGAGGGCGGGAGGTGTGCGTAGGCGCGCGCTGGCGCGCCGGTCGACCGCCGCCTAGGCTCCGCGCATGAGGACGCTCGCAGGCAAGGTGGCGCTCGTCGC
The DNA here is from genome assembly GCA_020638875.1 of Planctomycetota bacterium. Taxonomy (GTDB): domain Bacteria; phylum Planctomycetota; class UBA1135; order UBA1135; genus DUCM01. Next base: position 81,930 of record JACKHS010000010.1, on the reverse strand, counting down.
CGGGGCGACGCGCGGGGCCGGGCGCGGCATCGCGCGCGCCCTCGGCGAGGCCGGCGCGACGGTCTACTGCACGGGCCGCAGCAGCCGCGCCGGCGCGCTCGACGCGGCGCGGCCCGAGACGATCGAGGAGACGGCCGAGCTCGTCGACGCGGCCGGCGGCACCGGCGTCACGGTGCGCGTCGATCACACCGACGAGGCCGCGGTCGCGGCGCTCGTCGCGCGCGTGCGCGCCGACCACGGCCGGCTCGACGTGCTCGTCAACGACATCTGGGGCGGCGACGCGCTGACCGAGTGGGGCAAGCCGTTCTGGGAGCTCGACCTCGCGCAGGGCTTCGCGATGATGGAGCGCGCGATCCACACGCACGTCGTCACGAGCCGCCACGCGGTGCCGCTGATGCTGGAGCGCGGCGGCCTGGTCGTCGAGGTCACCGACGGCGCGTTCGCGGGCTACCGCGGGCAGCTCTTCTACGACCTCTGCAAGGCGACGGCGATCCGCCTCGCCTACGCGATGTCGGTCGAGCTCGCCGCGCATCCGGTCACCGCCGTCGCGCTGACGCCGGGGTTCCTGCGCTCCGAGGCCGTGCTCGACCACTTCGGCGTGACCGAGGCGACCTGGCGCGAGGCGATCGCGCAGGACCCGCACTTCGCGCACTCGGAGACGCCGCTGCTGGTGGGCCGCGTGGTCGCCGCGCTCGCGGCCGACCCCGACGCCGCCGCCTACGCCGGCCGCGCGCTGACGTGCTGGGACCTCGCGCGTCACTACGGCGTCACGGACGTCGACGGCGCGCAGCCGCACTGGGACGAGCACCTCGACGAGGCCGTCGAGGCGATCCTCGCGAGCGACGCGCCCAGCGCCGACGACCTCTTCCTGCTCGCCGTGCGCAAGCCGCAGCTCGACTTCGACGCGGGGCGCGCGGAGCAGCGCGCGCGCATCGAGGCGTACCTCGCGGCGCGCGCGAGGTCGCGGAGTTGACGCGGGCGCCGGGGGCGAGGAACCCGATCGAAACGCGCCGAGCACGCCAGTAGCGGAGCCTTCGAAGACGTCTTCGGCGGAGCCTCTCGCGCGGGCGGAGCGGGGCTCGACGCCGGCGGGGAGAGTGGTGACCCTATGGGGATTTGAACCCCAGTCGCCAGGATGAAAACCTGGTGTCCTAGGCCTGACTAGACGATAGGGCCACTCGTTGGGACCCGCGTCTGGGTCGACGCGGGCGAGGGAGAGTACGGGGCCTCCCCGGGGGTGTCAACGCTCCGCGGACGGGTTTTTCGAGGCCTCGTCCGCGACGCGCCAACCCGCCGCGCCGAGCAGGGCCAGCGCGTGGCGGTACTCGCGCTCGAGGCCGTCGACGAGCTCCCCCGCGCCGCGCGCCGCGCCGGGCAGCACGTCCCAGGTGTACGTCTCGAGCTCGAGCTGCAGCTCGTCCGCGCCCCAGCGCGCGGGCTCCGCCACGAGCGCGCTGACGAGCGCGTCGGTGTGGTCGCGCGTGGTCGCGAGGCCGTCGTCGCCGAGGCGCGCGAGGTCGATCGGCACGTGGAAGTGCGTGCGCCACTCGTCGCACGCGAGCCACGCGGCGTCGTCCGCGCGCGCGGCGAGCTCGGGCAGGTCGTCGACGCGCAGAAGCTCGGCGCCGCGACGCCCCGTGGTCTGGTGCAGATAGCGCGGCTCGTCGAGCGCGCAGAGCGCCGCGCGGCCGGCGGCGTGCTCGCCGGGCCGCGGCAAGCGCAGCGCCGAGGAGACCTGCACCTTGCCGATCCCGGCGGCGCGCGCGTCGGCCAGGCTCTGCGCGGGCTCCTCGAACTCGACCGCCGCGTGGCACGTGTCGAGGCACAGCGCGAGGTGCGCGTCGAGCAGCGCGTGGCCGAGGCGCGGGCGCAGGCGCGCGCGCAAGGCCTCGTCGAGCGCGCGCGCCGCGGAGGTCGTGCCGGCGGCGGAGCGCGGCTCGGCCTCGAGCGCGAGCACGACGAGCGGTCCGCCCCGCTCGCGCAGCTCCGCGAACTCGGCCAGCACCGCCCCCCACTGCGCCGCGGCGGCGTCGAGCTCGCCCGGCGCGAACGCGCCGAAGCGGCCGGTGTGCGTCGAGATCGTCACGCGCGGCTCGTCGGCGAGCTCGGTCGCGAGGCGCGCGACGTCGAGCGTGTAGCGCGCGCGCGCCGGCTCGAGCCAGGTGGGCTCGAAGACCGCGCGCTTGAGACCCGCGGCGTGGAAACCGCCGAAGGGGAACGCGTTGTAGGTGAAGGGCGCCAGGCGCTCGGCGGCGAGCGTCGCGCGCAGCGCCTCGCGCTCGGCCGCGCCCGCGTCGCTCGCGAGGTGCGCGGCCAGCGCGCCCGAGAGGTACAGGCCCACGCCGAACGCGCCGCGCGGCGCGAGCCGGTCGCGCAGCGGCAACGTGATCGCGCGCAGGCCGGCGAACAGCTCCGCGGGCGTCTCGCCCGCGTGCAGGTTCATGCAGTAGGCGAGCCGCACGGCGCGGCCCGGGTGCGCGGGGTGCGTCAGGCGCACGGGTGCCGCCGCGCCGCTACAGCGGCAGGCCCTCGTCCACGAGCAGCACGGGGATGCGGTCGCGGATCGGGTAGAGCACCGCGCCGTCCTCGCGCACCAGCCCGGCCGCGACGCGCTGGCCGACGACCTCGCCGCCCGCGGTCTTCTGCTCGCCGGCGGCGATGCGCGCGTTCACGCGCTCGAGCTCGGCCGCCTGCGCCACGCGCAGCGGTTGGTGCGTCGCCGGGCAGGCGAGGATCTCGAGCAGGCCGGGGTCGATCACGGGCGCGGCGTCTGCGGGCTTGGAGTCGCTCAAGGTCTCGGAGGGGTTGGAGGCCGAGCGCGCAGGATAGCACGTCGGGCGCGGCGGGCCGCGCGACGCGGGCCGGTGAACGCGCGGCGCGCGCCCGCGTTCCCGCGGCTTGACTCCGCGCGCCCGGCGGCGGAGGCTCTGCGGACCGCGGCGCGCCGCGGCGCTCCCCCATGACGCTCCCCGCCCTCGGCAGCGCCCTCGCCGGCGCCCTCGTCGCGCTCGCGCTCAGCGCGCCCCGCGCCGACGTCGGCGTGCAGTTGCCCGAAAGGTCCCAACGAGCGCGCCTTCGCCGGCGTGGGCCCCGAGACGGCGGCGGTCGACCTCGCGGCCGTGCTGGGGCCGGCGCGCGCCGCGCTCGCGCGCCGCCGCGCGCCGACGCGACGACCTGGCGCGCGTGGGGCGCCGCGCTCGCGGGCTGCGCCGGCGATGCGGAGGAGGCGCCGGCCGATCGCGCCGGCCTCGCGCTCTTCGCGCGCGCGCAGGGCCGCTGGAGCGACGCGTGGGCGCACCTCGAACACCTCGGCGGCCACCCCGAGTGGTCGGCCGCCGTGCTGCCGCTGCTCCTCCCCGGCGTGCCCGACGGGACGCCGCCCGGTCACGGCGGGCTGCCGAGCGCGCTGCCCGACGGCGTGCTGCTCACGCCCGCGCTGCCGCCCAGCCGCTGGGCGCCGAGCGCGAGCTACGTCGAGCCGACGCAGGCCGAGGTGCACGGGCTGCGCATCGGCGACGCGACGGTGGACGTGCGCGTGAGCCTCGACGGCTCGGGCGTGCAGGTCGACCTCCTGCACACCGGCGGCGGGCCGGCGACGGTGCGCGTGCTGCTGCCCGAGCCCGAGGGCCTCGCCATCCGCGTGGAGTACCTCGACTGGATGCGTCAGGACGCCGTGCGCGAGGCGATGCTCGTCGAGCTCCTGCCCGGCGAGGAGGAGCACAACCTCTTCGGCCGTTTCGCGCCGCGCCGCACGCCGCTGCCGGCCTCGCCGCGCGGCGAGCTGCCGCGCGCGCTGCGCGAGGGCGGGCTGTGGTTCGAGTGCGGCGCCGACGAGGCGCTGGAGGAGGTGCGCGCGGCGGCCGAGGTCATGGCCGCGGCGCTGGGCGTGCCGGGCGGCGTGGTGGCCCCGGGCGAGGCCCCGGGCTGCGGACCGTGGAGTCCCACGCTCGTCCACCTCGCGTACGAGCCCGGCGCCGCGCGGCGCCTGCTGGCCCAGGTGGCCGCGCGCCTCGAGCGCCGGCTGACGGCCGGCGCGACGCGCTGAGTTGGCGCATCGGCCGGGGCGGGCTACCCTTGGCCGGCCCGCGCGCCGCGAGCGCGCTCCCCCGTCACGCCCATGTCCATGTACCGAGACCACCGCGAGCGCCTGCTCGAGCGCCTGGCCGAGAGCGGCACGGCCGCCCTCGTCTTCACGGCCACCCACAAGGTCCGCAACCACGACTGCGAGTACCGCTTCCGCCCCGACAGCGACTTCTGGTACCTGACCGGGTTCGCCGAGCCGGAGAGCGCGCTGGTGCTGCTGCCGCGCGGCGTCGACGCGACGGCGAAGGACGGCGAGCGCGACCCGCACGAGGTGCGCACGGTGCTGTTCCTGCGCGAGAAGAACCCCGAGATGGAGACGTGGACCGGTCGCCGCCTGGGCGTGGACGCCGCGCCCGAGGCGCTCGGCGTGGACGCCGCGTACCCGATCGAGGAGCTCTGGAAGCGCCTGCCCGAGCTGCTCAAGAACTACCGCCGCGTGCTGTACCGCGCGGGTCTGGAGGAGGCGCGCGACCGCGGCGTGCTCGACGCGCTGTCGACGCTGCGCAAGCGCGCGCGCGGCGGCGTGCTGCCGCCGGTCGAGCTCGTCGACCCGGCGCCGGTGCTGCACGAGCTGCGCCTCTTCAAGACGCCGGCCGAGCTCGACAAGATGCGCGCCGCCGCCGCGATCACCGGCGAGGCGCACCGCGCCGCGATGGCCGCCGCCGCGCCGGGCGTGGGCGAGCACGAGATCGACGCGCTGGTCGAGTACACCTTCCGCCGGCGCGGCTCGACGGGCATGGCGTACACGACCATCGCCGCGGGCGGCAACAACGGCTGCATCCTGCACTACGTCGAGAACGACGCGCCGCTCGTCGACGGCGAGCTGCTGCTGCTCGACGCGGGCTGCGAGGTGGACTTCTACGCCTCGGACGTCACGCGCACGTTCCCGGTCAACGGCACCTTCACGCTGGAGCAGCGCGCGATCTACGACCTCGTGCTCGAGGCCGAGGAGACCGCCATCGACGCGGTGCGCCCCGGCGCCACGGTCGACCTCGTGCACGAGACGGCGCAGCGCGTGCTCGTGCGCGGCCTGGTGCGCCTCGGCCTCCTGGACGGCGACCCCGACGAGCTCTACGAGGCCAAGGCCCACCAGCGCTTCACGATCCACAAGACGAGCCACTGGCTCGGGCTGGACGTGCACGACTGCGGCGCCTACAGCCTCGACGGCGAGCCGCGCCCGCTCGAGCCCGGCATGGTGCTGACGGTCGAGCCCGGGCTCTACATCACCGCCGACGACGACGAGGTCGACCCGCGCTGGCGCGGCATCGCGGTGCGCATCGAGGACGACGTGCTCGTCACCGCGAGCGGCCACGAGGTGCTGACGGCGGGCATCCCCAAGACCGTGGACGACGTCGAGTCGGCCTGCGGCCGCGAGAGCCTCGAGCCCGTGGCCTGAGCCCGTTCGGGCCGAACGCCCCTGCGCGCGCCGTGCGCCCCTCGCGGGCCGCGGCGCGCGTCCGTCGGGGCGGGCGCGGACGCACCGCTCGCCCGAGGCATCGTCGTGCGGCCGGCCGGAGGACACGGCCGGGAGCGGAGTGGTGAGCGCGCCAGGGGTCGAACCTGGGACCTACTGGTTAAAAGCCAGTTGCTCTGCCGACTGAGCTACGCGCCCACTCCGAGGTCACGCGCGGCGGCGGGACGCCGCGCGCCCGTGCGGAGGTGCGGGCCTCCGTCGCGGGGGGCAGGAGAATACACAACGGCTCGCCGAGTTGAAGCCCCCGGCGCGGATTTTGGCCGCGCCGCGAGCGGCCCCGCGCGGGCCCCCGACACCCGCCGACGCGCGACGCACCACACCCCCACCCGGCCGCCGCGCGTGCCGTGCCGCACGCCGCAACGGCCCGTGCCACTACGCCGCCCCAGTGGGCCGCGACGACACGGATCGCGCGGCCGCGCCGCACCGCAGGGAGCGACGGCGTCCCCAGTCTACGACGACGAGCTCGAGCGCGCAACGCCGCGCCGCGTCGCGCACCGCCGCGACGACAGCGCCACGGGCCGCGACGCGCCACGCGGCGCGCGAGCCGCGCGCTGGCGCCGAGAACGAGCGCGTGCGCGTACGGCGCCGCGCACCACACCCGTCACGTCGAACGCCGTGCGCCCGGCGATCGAGCTCGAGCGCGCTCCTCGCCCGACGTCGACACCGCCAGGTGCAGCACCCGCGACGTCGGACATCGAGCTGCCTGCTGCAGCGAACCCGTCTCGAACGAATCCGAACGCGATCAGCACCCGGCGCCGACACCGCCAGGTGCAGCACCCGCGACGTCGGACATCGAGCTGCCTGCTGCAGCGAACCCGTCTCGAACGAATCCGAACGCGATCAGCACCCGGCGCCGACACCGCCAGGTGCAGCACCCGCGACGTCGGACATCGAGCTGCGTGCAGCAGCGAACCCGTCTCGAACGAATTCGAACGCGATCAACGCCCGGCGCCGACACCGCCAGGTGCAGTACCCGCGACGTCGGACATCGAGCTGCGTGCAGCAGCGAACCCGTCTCGAACGAATTCGAACGCGATCAGCACCCGGCGCCAACACCGCCAGGTGTTGGGCCAAAGACAGTCTGAATCCCGGGCGCTCCGCGCCCGGGATTCAGAGCTCCATGACCTCCTTGGTCTTGGAGTCCAGCACCTTGTCCACCTTCTCCTCGTACGTCTTGAGGAGCTTCTGGATCTCGTCGTGCAGGCGCTTGTTCTCGTCCTCGGTCAGCTCGCCGTCCTTCTTGGCCAGGTCGGCGGCCTTGTTCATGTCGCGGCGCGTGTTGCGCATCGCGATGCGGCCCTCCTCGCACATCTCCTTGACCTTGGCCGCGTACTTCTTGCGCTGGTCGCCGGAGAGCTGCGGGAGGTTCAGGCGCAGCACCTTGCCGTCGCTCTGCGGGTTGATGCCGAGGTCGGACTTCTGGATGGCCTTGCTCATCTCCTGCAGCGCCGACGCGTCGAAGGGCTTGAGCATGAGCTGGCGCGGCTCGGGGATCGAGATCGAGCAGAGCTGCGCCAGGGGCGTCGCGGTGCCGTAGTAGTCGACGCGGATGTTCTCCACCAGCGCGGGCGACGCCTGCGAGGTGCGGATGCTGCGCAGGTGGTCCTGGAGGTGCTTGACCGCCTTGTCCATGCGGTCGGTCGTTTCCTTGACGATGTTGTCGTAGCTCATGTCCTTCGGGGCTCGTCGATCGAGGGGTCAGCTCTTGTGGATGACGGTGCCCAGGTCCATCTCCTGGCGCACCACGCGCTCGAGGTTTCCGTCCTCGAAGAGGTCGAACACGACCACGGGGAGCTCGTGCTCCATGCAGAGGGTGATCGCGGTGCCGTCCATGACGCGCAACTGCTCGCGCAGCACCTGCATGTAGGTCAGGCGCTCGAGGCGCTGCGCGCCGGGGTCCTTCTTGGGGTCAGCGGTGTAGACGCCGTCGACCTTGGTGGCCTTCAGCAGCACCTCGCAACCGAGTTCGATCGCGCGCTGCGCGGCGGCCGTGTCGGTGGTGAACAGCGGCGTGCCGAGGCCGCCGGCGAGGATGGTCACGCGCTTGCGTTCGAGGTGGCGCAGCGCGCGGCGGCGCACGTACGGCTCGGCGACCGAGCGCACCTCGAGCGCGGTCATGACGCGCGTCTCGACGCCGTCCTGCTCGAGCGCGTCGGAGAGCGCCAGGCCGTTGATGATCGTACCCAGCATGCCCATGTAGTCCGCGCTGGCGCGCTCGGCGCCGAGCTCGGAGAACTGGGCGCCGCGCAGGATGTTGCCGCCCCCGCAGACGATGGCCACCTCGACGCCGGTCCGCGCGACCTGCGCGACCTGGGCCGAGAGCTTCTTCACCATCGGGGGGTGGATGCCGTGGCCGCTCTCGGGGTGGCCGAGGGCCTCGCCGGAGAGCTTGAGGAGCACGCGCCGGTAGGTCATGCCGCGCAGGATAGCGCCTCGTCCGCTCGAACCGGAGCGCCGAGCGGCAACAAGGGCGCGCGCTCAGTGCCGGAGGTCGAGGCGCGCGAAGTCCACCAGCTTCGCAGCGGGCCCCAGGGCGCGCGCGAGGGCCTCCTCCACGCGCAGCGCGTCGTCCAGGACCCAGGGCTGCTCGAGCAGCACGGTGTCGCGCCAGAGGCGGCGCCGCTCGCGCTGGAACCGCTCCTCCACGACCCCCTCGGGCTCGCCGCGACAGCTGCGCTCCACGGCGTCGCGCAGCTCCCGCAGCACGGCGCCCGGCACGTGCTCGCGCGTGCACCAGCGCGGTGGCAACGCGGTCACGTGCATCGCGAGCGAGCGCAGGAACTCCTGCGCCCCGTCCCGCGCAGGCGCGCCGCGCGCGCCGACGAGCACGCCCACGCTGCGCTCGTAGTGCAGGTACCCGCCGACGAAGCCGTCCTCGACCTCGAGGAAGGCGGCGTCGACGAGCTCGACCGCGCCGCCGACCCGCACGGCCAGCAGGTCCAGCGCCAGGCGCGCCGCGTCGTAGCCGGCGAGCGGCCGCGCGAGCAGCGCCCGAGCGTCCGCCGACCGCCGCTCGAGCACCGTGCGTGCGAGCGCGACGGCGAGATCGTGGAAGGCCGCCGTCGCGACCGCGAGCGCGCTCGGACCCGCGAGCCCGACGAGCGCGCCGCTGCGACCGTCGGGCGCGAGCTCGAGCCAGACGCGCGCCGCGCGCGGCTCAGCTCGACCGCGTCGCCCGGCGGAGTCCATGTCCCCACGGTAGCGCGGCGCTCCCGCCCCGCAACGCCGCGAGCTCCCCAACGCGGCGAGCCCCGCGCCTCTCGGGGAGACGCGGGGCTCGCGGGTCGGGACGCGGAGCGCTCAGGCGCCGATGGCGAAGCGCGCGTAGTCGTTGATGACCGAGCCCTTGCCGAGGCCCTGCTCGACGGCCTTCTCGACGGAGATCTTGTCGTCCATCACCCAGGGCTGCTCGCGCAGGCAGGTGTCGGCGAAGAACTTGTTGAGCTTGCCGGCGATGATCTTGTCCTGGATGTCCTCGGGCTTGCCCTTGACCTCCTCGCGGTAGATCGCCTTCTCGCGCTCGATCAGCTCGGCGTCGACGTCCTCGCGCTTGAGCGCGGTCGGCGGCAGCGCCGCGGCGTGCATGCCGAGCTGCTTCAGCATGGCCTCGGTCTTCTCGCGGTCGGCGCCGGTCTGGATGCCGGCCAGCACGCCCACCTTGTTGTTGTGGTGGATGTAGCCGCCGACGAAGCCCTGGTCCTCGGCGATGAACTTCACGTTGGCGATCGTCATGTTCTCGCCGAGCTTGCCGATCGTCTCGGTCAGCGCGTCCTGCACGGTGCCGCCGCCGGCCCACGGCTCGGCGAGGATCGTCTCGGCGCAGTTCGAGCGGTGCTCGAGCACGTGGTCGCACAGCGCCTCGAGGAAGGCGTTGTAGTCGGCGGTCGCGGCGACGAAGTCGGTCTCGCAGGCGACGGCGACCATCGCCCCGCGCTTGCCGTCGTCGGTGACCTTGAAGAAGCAGCGGCCCTCGCCGGTGGCGCGGCCGGCCTTCTTGCCGGCGGCCTTGAGGCCCAGCTTGCGCAGGTGGTCCTCGGCGGCCTCCATGTCGCCACCGGTGGCCTCCAGCGCCTTCTTGCAGTCCATCATGGGCGCGCCGGTCTTGTCGCGCAGGTTTCGAACGTCAGCAGCAGTGATGGCCATGGGACGGTTCCTGAAGGGTCGTGGGAGTCGGAGCTCGGTCTGGGGGGAAGTGGAGTTCGGGGCGCGCGACGCCGCGTCGCGCTCGGAAAGCTGCGGGGCCCGCCGCGACTCGCGCGCGGCGGGCTCCGGGAGGTCGTGCGCCGCGCGAACGCGGCGGCGGGCCTACTCCTCGCCGCCCTCGGCGGCGGGGGTGGTCACGGTGGCGTCGCCCTCGGCGGCCTCGTCGGCGTCCTCGGGCTTGGCCTTGACCATCGGCGGGATCGGACGGATGGCGCGCGTCGGGCGCACGCCGCCCTCGTCCCCTTCCTCGCGCTTCTCGGCCACGCCCACCGACGCCATGTTCTCGCGGTGGTTGGCGCTGCCTTCCTCGACGGCCTCGGCGAGCTGCTCGATGAGCAGGCGCACCGACTTCAGCGCGTCGTCGTTGCCGGGGATGACGATGTCGGCCATCGACGGGTCGCAGTCCGTGTCGAGGATGCCGATCACGATCAGGCCCATCTTGCGGGCCTCGCGCACGGCGTTGTACTCGCGCGCGGGGTCGACCACGACCATGGCGCCCGGGATGCCGTTCATCTCGCGGATGCCGCCGAGGTTGCGGGTGATCTTGCGGCGCTCGCGGCGCAGCGTGGCGAGGGCCTTCTTCGAGTACTGCGACGACGCGCCGCCGTCCTCCTCGATGCGCTCCAGCTCCTCCAGGCGACGGAGGCGCGAGCGGATGACGGAGAAGTTGGTGAGCGTGCCGCCGATCCAGCGCTCGGTGACGATCGGCATGCCGGTGCGCTCGCCGACCTCGGCGATGACGCCCTTCACCTGCCGCTTGGTGCCGACCCACAGGATCGACGAGCCCTCGGTGGCGAGGTGGTAGAGCACGTTCTGGGCGCGCAGGATCCCGCGCAAGGTCTCGCGCAGGTCGATGATGTGGATCAGGTTGCGTCGGCCGTAGATGTACGGCGCCATTTTCGGATTCCACCGCGACACGCGGCATCCGAAGTGCACACCTGCTTCGATGAGCTGTTGGACGGAGACGGTCTCCATGTAGATCGGAGCTCTGGGACTGAGGATTCGGGGAGCCGCGCCCCGTGCGGGACGCGGAGGGAGGCACTCCGGCCCGCCCGCGCGAGAGGCGCGGAACGAAGCCTCGCGGCCGGCACCGGAGACGGCTCCGGGTTCGACCGCGGCGGAATGCGAGGCCGAAGAGTCTACCGTGACGCCCGCGCGAGTCAACGCCACGCCGGCGCGTCGGCCCGCGCGGACCTGCGCGGGCCCCGTCGCCCGCGCCGCCGCCGCGCGGACGCCGCGGGGACGCCGCGCGGCTCGCCCGTGATCACGGGCAGAAGCACGCGTCGCGCGCCGCCGAGGGATAGACTTCGCAGGCCCTCCCGCCCGCCCGGGGAGGCGCGCCGCCGCCCCCCATGATCCTCCTCTGCGACCACCGCGGGCTGGGCCTCGAGGCCCGCCTGGCCCCCCTGCGCACCGCCGGCTTCACGCTCGACGCCACGCAGGGCCTGCTCGAGACGCGCGAGCGCCTGGCGTTCGCGCGGCCGGCGCTCGTGGTCCTGGACCCCCTGGCGCCGGGCGGGCTGGTGGAGCTCGAGGACCTCGAGCGCCTGGGCGGCGCGGCCGGGCGTCCCCCGCTGCTGCTCGTCGCGGACCCCGAGGACTCGCGCGCCGCGCTGTCGGCGGCGCGCGCGCTCGGCGGCGGGCCCTGGGACCTCGTGCACCGCGACGCGCCGGTCGAGGAGTACGCCGTGCGCATCGAGCGGCTGCTCGCGCAGGCCGAGCAGGTCGGCGAGCTCGACGACCTGCGCTACCACGCGGCGCACGACGACCGCACCGAGCTGCTGCGCCCGCGCTTCTTCGACGCGCGCCTGCAGGAGCAGGTCTCGGCCGCGCAGCGCCACGGCTTCGACCTCGCGCTCGTGCTGCTCGACCTCGACCGCTTCGGACGGATCAACAAGGAGCACGACCACACCGTCGGCGACCTCGTGATCGCGCGCGTCGGTCGCGCGGTGCGCGAGTGCCTGCGCGCCGAGGACGTGGCCGGCCGCCTGGGCGGCGACGAGTTCGCCGTGATCCTGCCCTTCGCCGGTCCGCTCGAGGCGGCCGCGGCCGTGCAGCGCCTCGCGAGCACGTTGCGCGCGCTCTCGGGTCGCGTGGGCGCGCCCGAGCTCGAGCTCGAGGTCAGCGCGAGCCTCGGCTTCGAGACCTTGCGCGGCGGTCAGGTCGACAGCGCGGCGACGTTGCGCCGCCACGCCGAGCTCGCGCTGCGCCACGCGAAGCGCTGCGGCGGCGACCGCGGCGTCTACTACCGCTCGCTGCAGCGCTGACGCGTTCGGCGTCCGCGCTCGCCCGGCGCGCGAACGAACGCGGGGCGAGCGCGTCGCGCCCGCCCCGCCGGTTCACTCCCTCGGGCCGCGGCCCAGGAGTCGCGCACCGCTACGGCTGGAAGGTGACCTCCACGCCGTTGGTGAGGTTGAAGCCGCTGCCGCAGGGGCTGCCCGCGGGGTCGCGGTACCAGGCCTGGAAGCGGATCACGTCGCCGGCGTTCCAGCCGCCGGCCGCGCCGAGGCCCGGGCCCCAGAACGCGTCGCCGAACAGGTCGCCGAAGGCCACGCCGAGGCGCACCACCGTGCCGCCCGCGCAGCGCAGGCCGTCGCCGAAGACGACGCCGTTGCCGCCGTTGATCGCGGTCGTGCCGCGGAACAGGAGCGCCGGCTGGTTGGGCGTCATGTGGCTCGCGGTGAGCTGCAGGCCGTCGGCCGCCACGCTCGCCGAGCCCGAGCCGCCCAGCGTCGCGCCGCTGCCGGTCGAGTTCGCGCAGCCCGCGCCGGCCGCGCCGGGGTTGCTGCAGGCCGAGGTCGCCGCGCAGTCGCAGTACGCGGTGATCGGCGAGGCGCCCTGGTACGTGTCGTTGATCCACACGTCGGTGCCGTTGCAGCGGCCCAGGACCATGTCGTTGTCGCCGTCGCCGTCGAGGTCGAACACCGCCACGTCGTGGCCGCCGATCAGGTCGTTCGCGGTGATGCCGACGACGCCGCGCCAGCTGCCGGAGACCGAGCCGGCCTCCTCACGCATCGTCACCTCGCCGCCGATCGCGCCGCCGCGGTTGTGGTAGATGTGGATGCGCCGGCTGCAGCCGCCGATGTCGACGTCGACGTCGCAGATCACGATGTCGTTCCAGCCGTCGTCGTCGAGGTCGACGATCAGGTTGTTGCTGCCGAAGCCGTCGTCGCCGCCGGTGACGAACTGGAAGGCGTTGTTGTTGCCCCAGACCGCGCGGCCGAACACGTCGGTCGACAGGTTGACGCGGTAGCGGTCCGCGCCGTCGTCGCTGACCACGACGTCCTGGCGGCCGTCGTTGTTCAGGTCGCCGGTGCTCGTGTGGTACGGCGCGCCGAGCTGGAAGTCGTCGAAGATGTTGAACGTGCCGACGTTGTTCGGGTCGTTGTAGCTGATCTTCACCAGCGTCGGGGCGCTCAGCGACGTGCCCTTGAGGATGTCGTTGTTGCCGTCGACGTTGAAGTCGCGGATCGCCACCGAGTTGCCGAAGTTGGAGGCGAGCATCGTCGCGCTCATGCGCGCGTTGCTCTCGTCGGTGAAGTGGCCGGTGCCGTCGTTGATGAGCAGGCGGTCGTTCATGTCGCCGCCGCCGGAGCCGCCCGAGTCGTAGTCGCCGAAGTACAGGTCGGCGAAGCCGTCGCCGGTGACGTCACCCGCGTCGACCGAGCAGAAGCGCGGCCACGAGGGCGTGCCGTCCGAGAGGAGCAGCTGCGGGATGCGGCCCTCCTCGTAGCGCAGTCCCAGCCAGTTGCCCGAGCCGTCCTGGCCCAGGTTCATGTACACGCGCGGGTGCGAGATCGACTTGGGCTGGCCGGCCGAGAGCGTCGTCGCGGTGACCACGTCCTTCCAGCCGTCGTTGTCGAGGTCGAAGATCACCACGTCGCGGTCGTTCGTGGCGGTCAGGAAACCCTGGTCGCCGGGGACGTCGGTCGCGCTGGCGTACTGCGCGGAGCGATCGACGAGCGTGCCGCCCTCGTTCATGAAGAGCACGTTCGGGAAGCGGCCCGAGCTGGTGAAGGGCTGCTTGCGGACGCACACCAGGTCGACGTCACCGTCGTTGTCGAGGTCGTCCCAGGCGTAGTCCTTCTCCTCGACGTCGGAGAGGCCCAGGTCGGGAGCGGCCACGAGCTTGGAGTTGTCCTTGTGGAAGCTGACCCACTGGTCGTCGAACTGCGCCAGGGCCAGGCCGGGCAAGAGCGCCACGCCCAGGAGGGCGAGAGGTCGCGCGGGGGACGGAGTCATGGAGAGACCCTCCGGGTCGGGGATGAGGTGGAAGGAGCGACTCGCTCAGGGACAGACGGTGAAGCGCACGGCGTTCGTCAGGCCGAAGCCCGTCCCGTCGGAGTGGAAGGGGTCGCGGTACCAGTACTGCGCGTAGACGGTCTGCCCGGCGGTCCAGCCCTGCGAGGCCATGAAGGTCTGCGAGGCGAACAGGTCGTAGGCGCCGCTGCAGTCGGGGCCGCCGGCGTTGCCGCCCGAGGCTTGGATCGCGGTCCGCGTCAGGCCGCCGGAGACGCACAGCGTGCCGCCCATGAACGGGGTGCTCGCGCCCTGCGGACCGTAGAAGAGCTGGCCGAACTGGTGGTTCAGCACGTTCGACGCGCCGAGGTGGAAGTCGTCCGCGCCGCTCAGCGAAGGCGTGCCGCTCGTCGTGATCGTCGGCGTGCAGCCCTGCGAGCTGACCTTTGCGGTGCAGTACGTGACCGGCGCGCAGTCGCTGACGACGATCGTCAGGCCGCCGAGCACGCCCGGCTGCGCCGCGTCGACGGCCCAGAAGCTGCCCGTGCCGGTCTCGCCCTGACGGATCACGTTCGCGATCAGGTTCGAGGGCGTCAGGTGGAACGTGCCGGCGTTCGCGGGCATCGTCACGCTGCCGGTCGCGAAGAGCAGGCTCGCGCCGGGCTGCGCGAGGCCCGGCATCACCGTGCCGGTGGGCGACGACGCGAAGACGTTCTTGATCGTGTTCTGCGCCCCGCCGACCTGCAGCAGCGCGCCGAGGTGCGGCGTGCCGCCGTAGCCGGCCGGGTTGCACAGGCCCAGCGGCGTGGCGAAGTTGAGCTGCGCGGCGCCGCTGGCGGCGTCGGCCTGCGCGAGCGCCCCGCCGTCGAAGGCGAGGTCGAAGCAGCACAGGGCCAGGCCCGCGTTCGCGGCGTCGGAGAGCTCGACCCAGACCTCGTAGTCCAGGGTCTGCCCCACCGCGGCGGGGACGACCGTCGCGCCGGAGCTCTTGATCACCAGGTTCACGTCGGTGGCCAGCGCGAGGCTCGGGAGCAGCGCGGCCGCCAGGAGGGTGCTCGTCAGGTACTTCATGGCGTCGGTTCCTCGTTCGGCGGGGCGGCTCACAGGTTCCCCGTGTAGGCGCGCTGGGTCACGGCGAAGTCGGCGAGGTCGAAGTCGCCGTCCTGGTCCACGTCGGACAGGGCGCCCGGGTCGTCGGGCGTGAAGCTGCCGAGCGGGCCGGTGAAGTCGGGGCGGATGAAGAACCAGTCGAACTCGTCGACGTCGTTGTCGGCCTCGTAGTCGAACTCGGCGCGGCCGAGCGAGCGCAGGAAGGCGACGACCAGCGCCTGGTCCCCCGCCGTCAGCGCGTTGTACGCGAGCTTCGACGCGGCGCCCTCGCCGTCGTGCGCCTGGATCGCCGTGTCGACGTTGGTGCCGAAGCTCCCGCCGGTGGCCGAGCCGTCGTGCAGCAGCGCGGTGCGCGAGCCGACGCCCCACAGCGCGCGCGTCATCATCTGCGTCTCGCTGGCGTTGGCCTCGACGAAGCCGTCGCCGAGCGCGCCCATGTCGTGCAGCAGGAAGTCGCTGTAGGGCTTGATCGAGACGCCCGAGAGCGCGGGCCAGGCCGTCGGCTGCGTGACGTACGCGCTCGAGGTGTGGCACACGCCGCAGCCCACGGCGTCGAAGAGCGCCTCGCCGCTCGTGCCGCTCTGCGGCGTCTGCGGCGGCGGCGCGAGGAAGCGCTGGAAGTTGGTGAACTTGTCGATGCGCGTGCGGCCGTTGACGTCGGGCGCGTCCTCGGGGTCGCTGACCGCGTCGCAGTTCGACAGCGTGACCGCGTTGCCGTTGGGCGCGTTCTCCTGCGGCAGGAACACCGAGGTCAGGCCCATCTCGTTGAGGCTCGCGTCGATCGAGAAGCTCATCGTCGTCGCGACGCCGCCCTTCCAGCCGAACTTGGCCGCGCGCGCGGGGCCGCCCTCGAGCGGCGAGACGGTGCTCACCGCGCCGAAGTAGCCCGACGGCTGCGCGAGCTGGTTGTTCAGCACGTCGGCGTCGCTGATCGCGGTGAGCAGACCCGCGCCGAAGGTGATCGGCGTGAGGCGCTCGGTGGTCACGGTCGCCTCCGGCGGCACGACCTCCTCGCACGGCTGGCTCAGCGCCTGCTCCTGGCGCAGCGTGCCGCCCAGCGACAGCAGCGGGTCGAAGGGCAGCCCGCCCGTCGCGGCCTTGCCGAAGCGCGTCACGGTGCGCGTGCTCGAGCCGCCGATCGCGGGGTGGCTGTGGCAGTTGCCGCAGCTCCCGTCGTTGAAGATCGGGCCCAGGCCGTCGGCCTCGGGCAGCGGCGTGTTGAAGGCCGCCTGGCCCTCGAAGAACAGCGCCAGGTCCGCGGCGGACAGGAGGCGCAGGGGCTCGCCCTGGCGGGGCTGGAAGTCCGTCTGGCCGGCGGCCAGGGCGGTCAGCAGAACGGGGGCGAGGAGCCCGGGCAGGATCCGCGACATGGTCGACCTCGGGGGTGCAGGTCTGGAGAGGGGTGCTGGGTGGAAACGGCCGCGCGAGGGAGCGGCGGCCGCCTCCGATGCTAGCGGCGCCGCGTGGGACGGCTACGCACTGCTGCGCAGGAGTCGCCCGAAGATCGCGTGAAGGGGCCTACTCGCCCAGCAGGGCGCGCCCCGTAACCCCTTCCGGGCGAGAAAGATGCAGCAGACCGAACAGCGTCGGTAAGACGTCGAGCGCGCTGGCCGGTCCGCGCCGCCGCCCGCCGGGCACGCCGGGGCCCCAGGACACCAGCGTCTCGCGCCGATCGTAGCGGTACGGCGAGCCCCAGGCCGTGCCCTCGGGCCGCGCCATCGAGGTGCCAGTGCGGCCGGCCGCACGACGACGTCCGCGCCGCGCGCGGGAAGTAGGAGGCCCGCGCCAGCGCGATCCAGGGACCGTCGCCTCCGGCGCGGGGCGCGGCCAGCAGGCGCTCGCGCGTCCAGGCCGAGGCCACCCACGGCTGCGCCGCGACGCGCGCGCGGCGGCAACGCGGGCGCGCGGCCCGCGCGCGTCGTCGTCGGCGAGGCCGGGCAGGTAGAGCTCGCGCGCCGCGAAGTCGAAGCGTCGCGCCCGAGGTCCTCGCCAGCTCGCCCTCGAGCGCGTCGCGCACCGCCTGCTGCGCCTCGCGCCGCGCGCGCACGCACGGCACGCGCACCGCGCCCTCGCGCGCGAGCGGCGCGCCCTCAGGGCAGCTCGAGCACGCCGCGCTCGGAGGCCACGACGCCGAGCCAGCCGTCGCGCCCGAGGCGCGCGTCGAGCGCGTCGAACAGGCGCCCGAGCTCGCGGTCGAGCCGCAGCACCGCGTCGGTCGTCTCGACGCTGTAGGGTCCCGTCGCGCGCACGACGAGGTCGCTGCCGCCGAGCGCGAGCGCCAGCAGGTCGGGCACGTCGTCGTCGCCGAGCGCGGCGCCGTCGAGCGCGGCGAGCGCCGCGTCGACGCACAGGCGATCGACGAGCGGCGACGCGAAGGCGCGCGCGGCGAGGTGCGCCTGGTGCACGGGCGCGAGCGTCGCCGGCAGCTCGGGCGCGGGAACGGCAGGCGCGGCGGCGCGCCGCCCAGCGGCTCCTCCCGCGCGCTCGTCGGCGGCCGCGGCGAGCTCGGCCGGCGCGGCCGGCAACGTGCTCGTCCAGCTCCAGTCGCGCACAGGCTCGAACCAGCGCGCGTTCCACGCCGCGAGCCACGCGGGCAGCGCGTCGACGAACGCGGTCGAGCTGACGAAGCCGCGGCCGTAGGGGTCCCACCACGCCGCGAGGTCGGGCGCGCGCCCGCCGAGCAGCGCGACGTCGAGGCCCTTCGCGCCGAGCACGACGCTCTTCGCGCCCGGCGCCGCCGCGCGCAACAGCTCGGCGAAGCCGTCGCCGACGAGCACCGCCGACGACGCGCTCGCGCCCTCGGCGACGACCCAGTCGTACGAGCTGACCGTGCGCGTCGCCGCGTCGGCCACGCACAGGCGCTGGCGCCGCTCGTCGCGGAACCACGGCGCGTCGGA
Organism: Planctomycetota bacterium; assembly: GCA_020638875.1. GTDB lineage: Bacteria > Planctomycetota > UBA1135 > UBA1135 > DUCM01. The sequence goes on along the minus strand of JACKHS010000010.1, from coordinate 63,924 downwards.
CACGACGCCGTGCTCGCGCGGCAGGCGCCCGGTGGCGAGCGTCGCGACGCCCGGCGCGGAGTCGGTGGTGCCGTAGGGGCAGCTCGGCCTCGACGAACACCGCGCCGGCGTCGAGCGCGCGCCGCAGCCCGCCAGTCAGCCAGGGGTCGAGCCGCTCGAGCTGTTCGGGGATCAGCGCGTCGACCTCGACCAGCACGACGCGGGCGCGGGCGCGACGCGCGCGGCGCGCTCCTGCGCGAGCACGCCGGCGGCCGGTAGCGCGGCGGCGAGCAGCAGCGCGGCGCGCCTCACCGCACCAGCACCGGGCGCAGCCAGTCGGCGCGGTCGCCCACCGCGAGCTCGTCGGCCATGTCGACCTCGAGCACCAGGCGCTCGACGCCGGTGAGGTCGAGCTGCGGGAACGCCACCGGCGGATCGCCGCCGTGCAGCACCGCGCTCTCCCACAGCACGACGTCGTCGCCGTGCACGCGGAAGCGCACCGAGCCGCGCGCCGGCAGGTGCGTGACCTCGTCGTCGACGGCCACGCTGCCGCGCAGCCCCGACCACGCGCCGCCCAGCGCGTACACGAGGCGGCTCGGCGCGTGCACGCCCAGGCCGCGCGTCCAGGTGCGTCCGCCGGCGGTCAGCGGTCCGCCGGTCGTCGAGCGATCGCGCCGCACGGGCCACGTCATGCCGAGGTCGTCGCCGAACAGCGAGGTGGTCGCGCTCTCCGCCGGCTCGAGGTCGGACAGGAACGCGAGGCCGGCGCCCTCGAGGAAGACCTCCGACACGGCGCCGAGCGGCAGGCGCAGGCCGCGCCCGCCGCTCGTGACGAGGTCCAGCCCGTCGTCGGCGAGGCGCACGAAGCCCGCGGGCAGGCGCGAACCGTCGTAGAGGTCCACCACCACCGGCTCGCCGCGCACCGGCGCGCGCTCCTCCTCGAGCGCCTCGACGAACAGCGCGGCGACCTCGCTCCACGGGAACAGCTTCGAGCCCAGCGCCGAGTCGAGCGTCACGCCCTCGGCGCTGAAGCGCTCGACGGTGCCGTCGATGCGGTCGAGGCCCAGCCCGCGCGCGCGGTACAGGCGGTCGCCCTCGTCGGCGGGAACGAGCGCCTCGGTCCAGTCGTCGGGCACGCGCCCGGGGACGCGCAGGCTGGCGAGCTCCGCGATCCCGAGGCCGAGGCGCGCGCCGCCGTAGAGGCGCACCTCGAGGTCCTCGCCGTCGCCGCCGAGCAGCTCGCCGCGCACCAGGCCGCGGTCGCCGACGAGGTGCACCTCGCAGCCGTCGCGGCCGCTCGACGCGGGCGGCGCGGCGAGGCCCTCGAAGCGCACGAGGCAGGCCTCGAGCTCGGCGAGGCTGCGCGTCTCGAAGCCCTCGAGCGGCACGCGGCGCGTGGCTCCGCTGCGGGCCTCGAGCACCACCGCGGGCGCGCCGTCGCCGACGAGCTCCTGCGACGGAGCGCCGGGGAGACGCGAGCGGGGCGAGGAGCGGAGCGAACGCGAGCGCGAAGCGGAGGCGGGAGGTCATGCCGGCATCCTAGCCCGGTCGAATCCTCACGGCGTGTGCCAGGCACGGCAACTCGGTTCCCGCGGGGCTGCGCGGTTGCCGGCGGCGCGGGCGACCCCGAACGGGTCGTCGAGGAAGCGGAGGAACCGCGCGGGGCCGCCGTGAGCCGAGGGGCCGGCGACGGCGGCGGCGTGCGCGTTCCTGAAAGAGCCCGGGCTAGGCTGGTCGCATGCGCTCGCGCTCCGCGTTGCCCGTGTCGACGCTGCTGCTGGTCGTGGCGGCGCTCGCCGCGTACGTCGCCTGGCCGAGCCGCGACGCGCGGCGCGGCGCGTGGCGCCCGCGGCACCTGACGCGCACGCGCGCACGCCACCGGCGCGCGCCGCGCGACGTGCGCGCCGACCGCCCGAGGTCGCGGCCGCGCGCGCAGGAGGCCGCGCGGGACGCGCGCGACGGCGGCGCTCGCCGCCGCGGCGGCGCGTCGCGCTGGACGCTGGCGGGCACGGCCGAGCGCGTCGATGCGCGCGCCGGCGCGCGCTTCCGCGCGAGGACGGCCGCGGCGTGCTCGCGTTCGAAGGCGCGGCGTGGACGCGCGCCGAGGTCGCGGTGCGCGCGGGCGCGCTGGTCGCTCGCCGTCGCGCCAGGACGGGCTTCGCGTGGGTCGACGCGCGCGCTCGAGCTCGGCGGTCGCGCGCTCGCGCTCGAGGAGGCGGGCTTCGAGGTCGCGCGCGACGCGCGACGATCGCGCGCTCGTCGGGCGCGAGCTGCACGCGGTGCGGCTGCACGTGCGCGCCGCGGCGGACGGCGCGGAGCTCGACGAGGTCGACGTCGTCGCCGCGGAGCAGCTCTCGGTCTGGGAGCGCGGCCGCACGCCCGGAGGCCTGGGTCGCGCAGGGGCGCGCGCTCGCCCGTCACGCTGCCGCCGAGCGCCGGACCCGAGCTGCGCGGCGTCGTGCGCTACTGGGTGCGCGCGCGCGCGCGGCGTGGGGCGCGCTGGCCGTCGACCACACCGCCGGCGGCGAGCGCGAGCTGCGCCTCGACGCGCGCGCGCGCGCTTGCTCGTGCGCCTGGACGCGCGCGGTCGCGGGGCGCGCGCTGCGCGCGTGCGTGCGCGACCCGGAGGACGAAGCGGCGAGCGCGGCCGCCGACGCGACGTGGGCCGTGGACGGCGTCGCGCGCTTCGAGGCGTTGCCGCGGCGGCGCGCTCGTCGTCGACGTGCTGGCCGGCCCGGCGCTGCGCCCGCCGCCGGTCGCGAGCGCGCGCGCGTCGGCGCCGCGGACGAGGAGCTCGCGCTGTTCGTGCCCGCGCCGGTCGCGGCGACGCCGGTGACGGTGCGCGGCACGCTCGCGCTGCCGCCCGGCCACGACGCGCTCGCGCGACGCTGCAGCGCTTCGCGCCCGTCGGCGGCGGCGCGCACGGTGGAAGACCCGCGCGCGCGACTGACGCGCGCGCGCGCGGCGAGGCGAGCGGTGCGGCGCGCTACGCGTTCGAGATCGAGCTGCCCGACGCGGGCCCCTACCTGGCCTGCGTCGCGGAGCTGGCCTGGCAGACCGCGCTCGACGTGCCGCCCGGCGGCCTCGCCGAGGTGGAGCTGCGCGTGCCCGAGCTCGCGCGCGTCGTCGTCCGGCTCGTCGCGGCCGAGAGCGGCGCGCCGCTGGCCGGCGCGGCGGTGACGCTGCTCGGCGAGCACGCGCCGAGCGCGCTCCTGGCGCGCGCGCGCTGCCGACGCGCCCGGGCGCTACGCCGCGACGCTGTGCGCCGGCCACGTGCAGCTGCTCGCACGGGTCGACGGGCGCGCGTCCGCGGTGCGCGAGCTCGAGGCGCGCCCCGGCGAGCAGGAGCTGCGCGTCGAGCTCGCGCTCGAGTGCGGCCTGGCGCTCGAGTTCCGCGACGGCGCGGCGCGCGTGCCCTTCGACGAGGGCGCGCGCCTCGCGCTGCGCGACGCGGCCGGCGCGCCGGTCCCGCCGAGCTGGGACTCGCACGGCACGCTGTTCCTGCCCGCGCCGGGCGCGTATCGCCTCGACGTGACGGGCTTCGCCGGCTTCGAGGACGTGCGCGACCTCGCGGTGCGGCTCGAGCGGACGGGCTTCGAGCCCTGGCGCGTGGACCTCGTGCGCCGTCCCTGAGGCTCGTCTGTCAGGATGGCAGGCGGCCTGGGAGGGTCGCCCGCGGGCTGCCAAGATGACAGCTCGCGCCTCGCGCGGGGCGCCGCGATGGGCCCCCGAGCGGCCCTGGAGGCCCCGTGGAGGCCCTTTTCGAGGCACCGCGCCCCCTCGGCACCCTAGTTGCTCGGGCGGGGGCCTCGGCGGCCTGCGCCGCCACACCGCACAGCCCGCGCCCGGGGCCCTTCGGCCTCGGCGCGGGCCCGAACACACCCTCCCCACCCCCACAGCCAGCGAAGAAGAACTGTCCCATGGCCAAGCAAATGGTTTTCGAGGAGGACGCGCGCGAAGCGATCCAGCGCGGCGTCGAGAAGCTCGCCAAGGCCGTCGTCACCACCCTCGGTCCGCGCGGGCGCAACGCGATCCTCGACAAGGGCTGGGGCGCGCCGACCGTCACCAAGGACGGCGTCTCGGTCGCCGAGGAGATCCAGCTCTCCAACCCCTACGAGCAGATGGGCGCGCAGCTCGTGCGCGAGGTCGCCAGCAAGACCAGCGACGTGGCCGGTGACGGCACCACCACCGCGACCCTGCTCACCGACGCGCTGTTCAACCGCGGCCTGCGCGCCGTGACCGCCGGCGCCGCCCCGGCCCGCCTCATCGCGGGCATCAAGGACGGCGCCGCCGCCGTCGTGAAGGCGCTCGACAAGGCCGCGCGTCCGGTGCAGAAGGCCGAGATCAAGCAGGTCGCGACGATCTCCGCGAACAACGACGCCGCCATCGGCAAGCTGATCAGCGACGCGATGGACAAGGTCGGCAAGGACGGCGTCATCACGGTCGAGGACGGCAAGACGATGGAGACCGAGGTCTCGATCGTCGAGGGCATGCAGTTCGACCGCGGCTACCTCTCGCCGAACTTCGTGACGAACACCGCCTCGATGGAGGTCGTCTTCGAGAAGCCGCTGATCCTCGTGCACGAGGACAAGATCGGCAGCATCCAGAAGCTGCTCCCGCTGCTCGAGGCCGTGAAGGACAGCCACCGCCCGCTGCTCCTCATCGCCGAGGACGTCGAGGCCGAGGCCCTGGCCACGCTCGTCGTCAACAAGCTGCGCGGCGTGCTCCAGTGCTGCGCCGTGAAGGCTCCCGGCTACGGTGAGCGCCGCAAGGCCATGCTGCTCGACATCGCCGCCGTGACCGGCGCCGACGCCGTGATGAAGGACACCGGTACCGAGCTGGACGAGGTCGGCGTCGAGGTGCTCGGCACCGCCCGCCGCGTGGTGATCGACGGCGACAACACGACGATCGTGGGCGGCGCCGGCAAGGCCGCCGAGGTGGCCGCGCGCGTCGCGCAGATCCGCGCGCAGATCGAGACGACCACGTCGGACTACGACCGCGAGAAGCTCCAGGAGCGCCTCGCCAAGCTGACCGGCGGCATCGCCCAGATCAACGTGGGCGGCGCGACCGACACCGAGGTGAAGGAGCGCAAGGCGCTGATCGAGGACGCGCTGCACGCGACGCGCGCCGCGGTGGCCGAGGGCATCCTGCCCGGGGGCGGCGTGGCGCTGCTGCGCGCCCGCGACGCGGTGAAGAAGCTGCGCAAGGACGCCGACGAGGACTACGCGCTGGGCCTCGACATCGTGCACGAGGCGCTGGCCTTCCCGATCCAGCAGATCGCCGCGAACGCCGGCGAGGAGGGCCCCGTCGTGGCCCACCGCGTGATGCGCGAGAAGAGCGCGTCGTACGGCTACAACGCGCTCACCGGCGAGTACGGCGACATGTTCGAGATGGGCGTCGTCGACCCGGCCAAGGTCACCAAGGCCGCGCTCGGCAACGCCGTCAGCGTCGCCACGCTGCTGCTGTCGACCGACGCGCTGATCGCCACCAAGCCCGAGCCCACCCCCGCCACGCCCCCCGGCATGGACGGGATGGACGACATGGGCATGGGCGGCATGGGCGGCATGGGCATGGGCATGTAGCCCGCAGCGCTCCCCCGCGAACACGAACGACACCCCACGACCCAGAAGAAGAGAACACTCCCATGGCCAAGCAGATCATGTTCGACGACAACGCGCGCCAGAAGATGCGCGCGGGGATCGAGAAGCTCGCCAAGACCGTCAAGGTCACCCTGGGCCCGGCCGGCCGCAACGTCATCCTGCAGAAGTCCTTCGGCAACCCGTCCGTCACCAAGGACGGCGTCTCGGTCGCCAAGGAGATCGAGCTCGAGGACCCCTTCGAGAACATGGGCGCCAAGCTCGTGAACGAGGTCGCCAACAAGACCAACGACGTGGCCGGTGACGGCACCACCACGGCGACGGTCCTGGCCGAGGCGATCTTCACCGAGGGCCTCAAGTTCCTGAACAAGGGCGTCAACACCATCGCGCTGCGCAACGGCATCGACAAGGCCGTCGAGGCCGCGGTCGAGTCGCTCGCCAAGCTCTCGCGCAAGGTCAAGACGCGCGAGGAGAAGGCCAACGTCGGCGCCATCTCCGCCAACAACAACCCGGCGGTCGGCGCGCTGCTCGCGGAGGCCTTCGAGAAGGTCGGCGACCAGGGCGTCATCACCATCGAGGAGGCCACCGGCACCGAGACCGAGCTCAAGGTCGTCGAGGGCCTCGAGTTCGACAAGGGCTACCTGTCGCCCTACTTCGCCACCGACCTGGGCAAGCTCGAGGCGATCCTCGAGGACCCGCTGATCTTCATCTACAACAAGAAGATCAGCAACGTGCGCGAGTTCCTGCCGGTGCTCGAGAACGCCGCCCAGACCGGGCGTCCGCTGCTCATCATCGCCGAGGACATCGAGGGCGAAGCGCTCGCAGCGCTCGTCATCAACCGCCTGAAGGGCATCCTCAACGTGTGCGCCGTCAAGGCGCCCGGCTTCGGCGAGCGCCGCAAGGCCTACCTCGGCGACATCGCCGCGCTGACCGGCGGCACCGCCATCAGCGAGGAGCTGGGTCTCAGCCTCGAGCACGTCACGGCCGAGCACTTCGGCACCGCCAAGAAGGTGCGCGTCACGAAGGACGCCACCACGATCGTGCAGGGCGGCGGGGCCAAGAAGGCCATCGCCGACCGCTGCGACCAGATCCGCGTGCAGATCGAGAACACGAAGTCGGACTACGACCGCGAGAAGCTCGAGGAGCGCCTCGCCAAGCTGACCGGCGGCGTCGCGGTGATCCGCTGCGGCGGCCAGACCGAAGCCGAGATGAAGGCGATGAAGGACCTGCTCGAGGACGCGCTCAACGCCACGCGCGCGGCCATCGAGGAGGGCATCGTCCCCGGCGGCGGCGTCGCGCTGCTGCGCGCCGAGGAGGCCGTGAAGGCGGTCCGCTACAAGGGCGAGGAGTCCTTCGGCGGTCAGATCGTCCTGCGCGCCCTCTCCGCGCCGCTGCGTCAGCTCGCCTCGAACGCGGGCTTCGACGGCTCGGTCGTGGCCGAGAACGTGCGCGAGAAGAAGAACGCCCAGGGCTTCAACGCCCTCACCGGCGCGTACGAGGACCTGCTCAAGGCCGGCGTGATCGACCCGACGAAGGTCGTGCGCGCCGCGCTGCAGAACGCCGCGTCGATCTCCGGCCTGCTGCTCACCACCGACACCATGGTGACCGAGCTGAAGAAGGAGCACGACCAGGTCGACGGCAGCGTGAGCTGAGCCCGCGGCCCGCGGCCGCCGCGCCGCGGGCGCTCCCCCTTGCCGAGCCCCGGAGCGCCTCCACGACCTCCGGGGCTCGCCCCCCACCCGCCCGACCGAACGAGCCATGAGCGAGAAGCGCGACTACTACGAGGTCCTCGGCGTCCCCCGCGACGCGGACCAGGCCGCCATCAAGAAGGCCTACCGCAAGCTCGCCATGCAGTTCCACCCCGACCAGAACCAGGGGGACAAGGGCGCGGAGGCGAAGTTCAAGGAGGCCGCCGAGGCGTACGACGTGCTCGGCAACGCCGAGAAGCGCGCGCAGTACGACCAGTTCGGCCACGCCGCGTTCGGCCAGGGCGGCGGCTTCCAGGGCGCGCGCTTCTCGAACCTCGAGGACATCTTCTCGGCCTTCGGCGACATCTTCGGCGGCGGCCTCGGCGACCTCTTCGGTCAACGCCGCGGCGGCGGTCGACGCGGTCCGCGGCCCGGGCGCGACCTGCGCATCGTGCTCGACCTCACGCTCGAGGAGATCGAAACCGGCGTCGAGCGCACCGTCTCGCTCAAGCGCTTCGAGGCGTGCGAGCCGTGCTCCGGCACCGGCGGCCAGGACGGCGCGAAGCCCGTGACCTGCACGACCTGCGGCGGCCGCGGTCAGGTGCAGCGCAGCCAGGGCTTCTTCACCATGGCGACGCCCTGCCCCGCCTGCCACGGCGCGGGCCAAGTCATCACGAACCCCTGCAAGGCCTGCGACGGCCAGGGCAAGGTGCAGGAGTCGAACGAGATCGAGATCCGCATCCCCGCCGGCATCGAGGAGGGCGTGCAGCTGCGCGTGGCCGGCGAGGGCGACGCCGGCGACCCGGGCGCGCCGCGCGGCAACCTCTTCTGCGTGATCCGCGAGAAGCCGCACAAGGTCTTCCAGCGCGCCGGCGCGGACCTGATGACCGAGGTGCCCTGCTCGTTCCCGCAGCTCGCGCTCGGCGACAAGGTCGAGATCCCGACGCTGTCGAGCAAGGTCACGCTGACCATCCCGGCCGGGACGCAGAGCGGCAAGATGCTGCGCCTGCGCGGCCAGGGCCTCCCGCACATGCAGGGCTCGGGGCGCGGCGACCTGCTCGTGCGCGTCTTCATCGAGGTGCCCACCAAGCTGACCGACCGCCAGAAGGAGCTGCTCGCCGAGTTCGGCGACATCGAGCTCGAGAAGTCGGGCCACAAGTCCTTCCTGGAGAAGATCGCGAGCTACTTCAGTTGACGAGATGACCGCGAACACCGACCACGACATGCCGGACGAGCTCGAGCGCGACCTCTCCGCCGAGAACGAGGACGACCTGCCCGAGGCGGAGGTCGTCGAGGAGGCGCTGAGCCCCGAGGAGCGCGTGCAGCGCGAGCGCGACGAGTACTACGAGAACTGGCGCCGCTCGCAGGCCGACTTCCAGAACCTGCGCCGCCGCCAGGCCGAGGTCATCGCCGGTTCCGTGCTGGCCTCCAAGCGCGAGCTGCTCGGCGAGCTGCTGCTGGTGCTCGACTACCTCGACATGGCGCTGCTGACGCCGGTCGAGACGCAGGAGGGCCAGAACCTCAAGTACGGCGTGCAGCTCACGCGCGACCAGATGATGCAGTTCCTGACGCAGCGCGAGGTCGAGCCGATCGACACCAGCGGCGTCTTCGACCCGTCGCGTCACGAGGCCGTCGAGACCGTCGAGACCGACGAGGTGCCGCCGGGCACGATCCTCGCGACGACGCGCTCGGGCTACACGCTGGGCAAGGACGTGCTGCGCTACGCCAACGTCAAGGTCGCCGCCGCGCCCGGCTCGACGGCGCAGGACAGCTGAGATGCCCACCTACGACTACGTCTGCAAGCACTGCGGCCACGCGCTCGAGCTCTTCCAGTCGATGAGCGAGGCGCCCAAGCGCAAGTGCCCCGCGTGCGGCAAGCTCGGCCTCGAGCGCCAGATCGGCATGGGCGCCGGGGTGCTCTTCAAGGGCAGCGGCTTCTACCAGACCGACTACCGCTCGAAGGACTACCACTCGGCCAAGAAGGCCGACGCCACCGAGTCCAAGCCCGCCGCCTGCGAGAGCTGCCCGTCGAAGCCCGAGGCGAAGGCGGCGAAGAAGCAGGCCCCGAAGAAGGCCGACTAGAACAGCTCGTCCACCAGCTCCGCGATCGCGTCGGTGTCGTGCGCGCCGATGACGCGGTCGGCGGCCTCGAGCGCGCTGCGGTGGCCGTTGCCCATCGCGACGCCCAGGCCAGCGGCGCGCAACATGGGCACGTCGTTGCCGGCGTCGCCGATCGCCACGACGCGCCCGGGGGCCACGCCGCGCTCCTCCGTCAGCCAGCGCAGCGCCTCGGCCTTGCCGAGGCACGGCGGGTGCACGTCGACCACGTGCAGCGGCGAGCCCGCGTGGCGCACCAGCGCGCGCAGCGGGAAGTGCGTGAGGTAGCTGGGCAGGTCGAGCGCGGCGACGACCTCGTCGCGGAAGTCGGCCGAGCGCGCGTGGTCGCGCGAGAACAGCACGATGCGCACGAGGTACTCGCGCGGCAGCTCCTCGCGCGGCCGCACCTCGAGCTCGAGGAAGCCGCGCAGCGCGTCGTCCTCGTGCGGGTCGCGCGGGGCGGTGCCGAACTTCTCGAAGCCGGTCTGGCAGACGACGAGCAGGTCGCGCGCCTCGGCGAAGGCCAGCGCGCGCGCGACGGCGCGGTTGGAGAGCACGCGCTCCTCGAGCAGCCGCTCCTTCACCGGGCAGTAGATCGCCGCGCCGTTGAAGACCGCCATCGGCGCCGGCAGGTCCAGGCCGTCGACCGCGCGCAGCGTCGCGAGCACCGAGCGGCCGGTGGTGATCATCACGTGCACGCCCTCGTCCACGAGCCGCCGCAGCGCCGCGGCGTTGCGCGGGCGGACGACCTCGTGCTGGTCGAGCAGGGTGCCGTCGAGGTCGAGCAGGACGGCGTCGTAGCGGCGTTCGGAGGTCACGGCGGGACTCTACGCGACCGCGCCGGGCGAAGGAACGGCGCGCCGCGCGATCTGCGCCGCCGCGCGTTCCGCGCGCTCGGAACCTCGACGCGCCGACGCCGTCGCACGGCGCTGCGGCCGTCCCCGCGACAGCCACCGCCGCTCAGAGGTTCACGCGCACGCGCTGCGTCTCGCGGACGCGCACCTCGACCTGCCCCTCGTACAGCGGCTCCTCCTGCCCGTCGATCGTCACGCGCAGGGTCCACGTGCCGGCGCGCACCGAGGAGAAGTCCGCGCGCGGACGCCAGGGGCGCACGCTCGTGCGGTGCTGTTCGCGCCGGGGCTCGACGCCCTCGCCCTGCGGCACGTCGCGCACGAGCTGCACCTGGGTGCGGCGGCGGTTGTCGTTGACGAGCCCCGAGAAGTCGACGCGCACCGCGCCGGCGCGCTCGAGCGTGAAGTCCTCGCCGGCGCGGTACTCGTCGCGCCCGAGCGGCCCCAGCTCGCGCGACTCGCCGACGACGTAGCGGTCGCTGAGGCCGACCTGCAGCTTCACGTCCGGGCGCACGCCGCGCAGCCGATAGGCGCCGTCCTCGCCCGTGTGGATGCTCCAGGGCTTGACCTCTTCGTACTCCCAGTTCGCGTCGCCCTCCGCGTCCTCGCTGATGCGCACGCGGTAGTCGCCGCCGTCCCAGTCGTTGTCGCCGATCTCCTGCACCTGGATGTCGACGCCGGAGATCGGCTCGCCCTGCGGGTCGAGCACGCGGCCCTCGATCACGGCGAGGCCGAGGTCCAGCACCTCGGGGCGCGGCTCGCGCGTGACGTGCACCTCGCGGTGGATCGACATGCGCCGCTCGGGGTGCGAGATCTTCAGGTCGTAGCGGCCGACCTTGAGGCCCTGGAAGCGCACGCGGCCGGTGTGGTCGGAGATGCGCGTGCGCGGGTCCTCCTGCCCTTCGCCGCCCCAGTACCAGCCGTTGCCGGCCTGGTCGCTGTCGAGCGAGGTGAGCTGCGCGAGGGCGCCGGAGAGCGGCAGGCCCGCCTCGAGCAGCGTCGCGTCGTAGCCGCCGCGCGCGGCGACGCGCAGCTCGAGCTCCTTCTCCTCGCCCTTGGCCAGGTAGACCTCGCCCTCGGCCTCGCGCCCGGAGGTCTCGCCGCCGCCGCCCCAGGCGTTCTTCTTCTCGAGCGCCTGGAACTCGTGACGACCTTCCGTGAGGTTGGCGAAGACGACGACGCCGTCCTCGTTGGACTTGTTCTCGACGTTGCCGCCGGGGTCCCAGCCCCAGTCCATGTACTCGTTGCCGTCGCGGCGGTCGGCGGCGGTGTGCTCGACGTACATGCCCGGCACGGGTCGCGCCTCGTCGTCGACGATGCGCACGGTCACGCGGCCGCCGCGCTCGAGCTCGATCACGACCTCCTCCTCGTGCGGCGGGACGCTGCGCTCCTGCTCGCCGGCGAGGTAGTCCGGCGCGCCGGCGGCCAACACGCAGATCGCGTCGGGCCACGCCGTCACGCGCGCGCGCCCCTCCGCGTCGGTGAACGCGTCGCGCACGCGCGCGTCGCCCCAAGCGCGCTTCTCCTCCTGGCCGGTCCAGCGCTCCAGCGCGTCGGCGTCGGTGCTCTTGGCGAGCACGACGTGCGCGCTCGCGACGGGCGTCTGCGTGCCCTTGCGCACCACGCGTACGCTCACCAGCTTGGCGCGCTCGAGCGTCACCTCGCCGAGGTCGACCTCGTCGCCGGGCTTGAGCATGACGCCCTTCTTCTCGAAGTCGACGTAGCCGTCGGCCCGCACGCGCACGGTGGCGCTCGCGCCGTCGGCGCCGGGGCGCAGGCCGGCGTACAGCGCGACGCCGCCGGGGAACGCGGTGCGCGGCGCGTCGCTGCCCTCCTCCTCCAGCACGCCGCCGCCGGACAGCGAGTCGCCGTCCACCGACACGGTGAAGGTCTCGAGCGCGCGGCCGCTCCCCGCGTCGCGCGCCACCAGCCGCACCGTCGCCTCGGCGCGGTACTCCAGCACGACGCCCTTGGCGCCGGCGAGCTGTCGCGCGTCCTCGACGCCGGTCACGGTCACCCAGCGCTCGGGCAGGTTCGGCGGGTCCTCGGCCTCGGGCTTGCGCAGCTTGTAGAGCCGCAGCTTGTACTGCTGGCCGGGCGCCAGGCCGGTGAGCTCGAAGCTGCCGTCGACGCGCACCTCCGCGTGCCGCGGGCGGAACTTCTCGGCGCCCTCGACCGCGTCGGCCGCGCCGGCGCCCTGCTCGCGGTCGCGCCGGCCCGTGACGCGCAGCGGGCCCTCGGCGGCGACGTCGAGCCCCTCGACGCGCCCCTCGATCGACAGGCCCTGCTCGAGCGACACGAACAGGCCGCTCTCGCGCTGCCCGGCCGGCTCCGTGCGGCCCTTCAGCTCGGTCACGCGGTAGTCCGGGTGATCGAAGATCAGGTGCCACGCGCCGGGCGGCAGCGAGGCGACCTCGAACTTGCCCTCGGCGTCGGTCGTCGCGACCGGCACGCCGTGCCCGGGCAGGTCCAGGCGCAGCGAGCCCGAGTCGGGCGACACCGCGCGCACCACCGTGACGCCCTCGACGCCGCCGCCGCGCGGTCCGTTGACGACGCCGGCCACGCGCACGCCGAGCTCGAGCTCGAAGCGCCCGAGGTCGTACTCCTCGTGCTTGGGCACGGTCAGGCGCAAGCGGTGCAGCGGCGCGAGGCCGTCGCCGCTGATCGACAGCGCCACGTCGCCGGGTTCGACGCCGAAGAGCTCGAACACGCCCTCGTCGTCGCAGGTCGCCTCGTGCACCGCACCCGGCCGCCACACCGCCGACATCTCCTCGACGTCGGCCGGCACCGACAGCCACGCTTGCGAGCGCCGCAGCACGACGCGCGCCCCGGGCACCGGCACGCCGCCCGCGCGCACCACCGTGCCGAACAGGCGCGGCCCGCTGGGCGCTTCCTCGACGACCGCATCGGGATCGACGAGGGGCGCGTCGGGCAACGCGGCGATCTCCACGCGACCCGAGCCGGAGCGGTCGCCGCTACCGGAGACCTCGCTCTCCACGGGCCGCAGGCCGCCCGGCTCGCTCGTCCCGACCTCGCCCGCGCCGCCGTGCACGAGGTGGCCGGCGTCGGCCGTGTCGAGCAGCCGCGTGCAGAGGTACAGCGCGCCCAGGAGCAGCAGCGCCAGGGCGGGCAGGAGCAAGTTGGAACGCGAGGACATGAGCTGGAGCAGGCCCGATGCTACCGCACGCGGGCCCGAGCGGAAGTCACGGTCGTGTAGCGTCCCGCATCCGGTGCGAGCCGGGGAGCGGGCGCGCTCAGGGCAGCTGCAGGCTGAGCTCCTGGGGCTCGCCCGCGCGCACCTCGAGCTCGAGCGGGGTCGAGGAGGCGCGCTCGCCCGGCCCGCCGGGGCCGCCCGGCCCGCCGCCGAGCGACTCGGCGAGGAAGCGCCAGCGTCCGGGGCGCAGCCCGGCCAGGTGCGCCGTGCCGTCCTCGCCGGCGAACTCGCGGACGGGCTCGACCTCGTCGCCTTCCTCGAGCTCCTCGAGGTACGTGCCGCGCACGAGGCAGAAGCCGCGCGCGCCGCCGCCCGCGTCGAGCACGCGCACGTTCACCGAGCCGGCGCCGTGCACCGTCACGTCGACGCCGCCGAGGGCCTCGCCCGCGGCCACGCGCACCGACGCGGAGCGCGCGTCCTGGTGCTCGGGCGAGCTCGTCGCGACGTGCAGGTCGACGTCGGGCTCGACGCCGCGCAGGAGGTAGTACCCCTCGGCGTCGGTGCGCGTCGGCTCCGCGGCGCCGTCGCCGACGCCGAAGGTCATCGCCCCGCCGCCGCCGCTGCTCACGAGGACCATCGCGCCCATCCGCGCCGGCTGCGAGGCGCCGCCGTCGCGCACGGCGCGGACCTCCACGCCGGCCACGCCGTGGCCCTCGTCGTCGACGACGTGCCCCTCGAGGCTCGTGATCGTGAGCGGGAAGTCGCAGGTCTGCGGCCCCTCGGCCACGCTGACGTCCCACGTGCTCGGCATGGCGCGCGTGGGGTGCGTGATGCGCGCGGTGTACTCGCCCACGGTCAAGCCGTCGACGTGGTACTCGCCCTTGCCGTTGGTGGTGTAGCCGTCGTCGCCGCCGAACAGGGCCAGCCCCGCGGCCCCGCCGCCGTCGTCCTGCTTGCGCTCGAAGCTCACGCGCGCGCCGGCGAGCGGCTGACCGGCCTCGCTGACGACGCCGTCGAGCACGCCGCGCGGCTTGGCGCGCAGCACGACCTCGTGCTCGGAGCCCTCGCTCACGACGACCGCCTCGCCGGGGGGCGCGGCCGGCTCGTCGCCGCCCAGGCCGCCGATGCGGATGCGCGCGCCGCCGAAGGCCATGCGCGGGCCGCTCGTCTCGACGAGCTCGAAGGCGTGCCGGCCGGGCACCAGGTTGGCGAAGGTCAGCGTGCCGTCGGCGTCGGTCTTGCTGCCGCCGGGGCCGCCGAAGACGACCCTCCCGGGTTCGGCCTCGGGTTCGTGGTGGCGCACCTCGGCCCCGGCCACGGGCCGGCCGCCGGGGTCGAGCACGCGCACGACGACCGTGCCGCCGCGCGCGAGCGCGAGCTCGAGCTCGCCCGAGGACGGCGGCAGCTGCGGCGCGGTGCGCCGCTCGGCGAAGCCCTTGGCGCGCGCGGTCACGACGACCTCGCCCTCCGTGACCAGGTCGAGCGCGACGCGCCCGTCCGCGTCGGTGCGGCCGCTGGTGCCGTCGCTCGGCGGAGCGAAGGGCGAGCCCTCGGGCGCGTCGTCGACGTCGAAGCCGAACTCGAAGTCGTCGCTCTCGGCCGCGCGCACGCGCACGCGCGCGCCGCGCACCGGCTCGCGCGTGCTCGCGTCGACGACGCGCACGACGAGGCGCGGCGCGCGTTCGAGGCGCACCTCGCCGAGGTCGGTGACCTCGCCGGCCGCGAGCGCGACGTCCTCGCGCTCCCACGGCACGTAGCCGTCGGCCGTCACGCGCGCCGAGATCGTGTCCGCCTCGCCGCGCAGCGGCACGTCCGCGTAGCGCGCGACGCCGCCGGGGAACTCGCTCTTCACCCGCCCTTCGGCGTCCTGCAGCGGCTGACGCCAGGGCGCGCCGGCCTCGAGGCGGAAGTGCTCGATCGGCTCGCCGCTCTCGGCGTCGACGACCTTCAGCAGCAGCGTCGGCGTGGCGCGCAGGTCGAGCTCGACGTCGCGCCGGCCGCACTCGGCCAGCGCCACGCTCGAGCGCGCGTCAGCGAAGAGCTCGGGGAAGCCCTCGCGCGGCGCGTCGATCGCGCTCACGCGGTACGTCTCGCCCAGGCGCAGACCGCGCAGCGCGAAGCGGCCGCCTGCGTCGAGCGCCGCGGTGCGCACCGCCGCGGGGCCGCCCAGCGCGTCGCCGAACTCGGCCTGGCTCGGCTGCGCGCGCACCAGCAGCTCGCCGGCGCGGCCGACCTCGAGGCCCAGCACGCGGCCCTCGATCACGCCGCCGGTCTCGAGCACGTAGCGCTGCGCGCCGAGCTCCTCGCCGGGCCGCGCGATGTGGCCGCTCGCGAGCGCGCTGGGGTGGTCGGGGTGGTCGATGCGCAGGCGGAAGGGCCCGGCCGGCAGCTCGTCGACGCGGAAGGCGCCGCCGTCGTCGGTCGTCGCCAGCGGCCGCGTCGCGCCGCCCGCGAAGGAGAAGCTCATGCCGCCGCTGCGCGAGGTGTCGTGCAACGTCGCGCCGGCGACGCCGCGCCCGGTGGCGTCGACCACGTGCCCGGCGAGCACGGCGCCGCGCTCGAGCACGAGGTCGCCCAGCCAACCGTCGTCGCGCGCCTCGAGCGTGCGCTCGAAGCGCAGCGGCGCGAAGCCGGCGTGGCGCACGGCGCAGGCGACGTCGCCGCGCAGCGCGAGCTCGAGCTCGAAGCCGCCGTCCGCGTCGGTCTGCGTCTCGACCGGCGTGACGAAGGCGCCGCCGCCGGAGGGGAGCTCGTCGACGCGCAGGCCCGGGAAGGGCAGGCCGGTCGCCAGCACGACGCGCGCGTCGGCCACAGGGTTCGAGAACTCGTCGACGACGCGGCCGTGCAGGCGCTGGCGCGGACGCTCCGGGCGCTCGTCGACCTCGCGCGGCGCGGCCGCGGCGGGCTGGGTCGGCTCGCTCTGGCGGCGGGCGTCCTCGGGGGCGCGCGGGCCCCGCCGGCCCGGCGGCGAGCTCGGCCGGCGCCGTGGCGGGCGCTTCGGGCTCGAGCGCCGCGCCGTGCTCGAGCGCCGGCGGCGCGGAGGGCGTGCTGGAGGCGTCGAAGGCGTACCACAGGCCGCCCGCCAGGACGACGAGGGCGAAGAGGCCGAGGAGCAGGCGCTGCAGGGACATGGGGCGCAGGGGCTGGGGTCGGGGCGCGCGGGGCGCCGGGGCATCCACGAAAGCCTTCGTACGTCGTACATCCTGCCGTCGTGGGCGCCGCGCGGGAAGCGCTCTCCCGCTTTGACCGCGAACGTACACGCTCTGGGGTCACGCCCAGGCGTGACCTAGGCGTTACGGCGCGCCCCTTGTGGCTCCGCGCGGCAGTTGCTCAGATGGACCCAGGCCCGAAAAACGCGGAACCGACGCCAAGGAAACGACTTCCCGCGCGTTAGCCACCGCACGAAGGCAGGTGTGGTCGCGAGTCCCCCACGCGCGCTCCGACCGCCACCGGATCCCCCGGCTTTCGCAACCCGCCCTCGACGACTCCAGGAGAAGAGATGATTCGCACCCTGCGCCTCCTCGGCCTCACGCTCGCGCTCGCCCTCGCGTTGCCCACCCTCGTCCTGGCCCAGGCCCCCAAGGTCGGCGACTACTACGAGGACGCCGTCTCGCTGGGCTTCAAGGTCAAGATGCCCAAGGACTGGGAGTTCACGCCGCCCCAGCCCGGCGAAGGCAACCTGATCGGCAAGTACACGCCGACCTACAACAAGTACATCAACATCTCGCCGGAGACCGTGCTCTGGCTCGAGGCCTACGTCCTCAAGTTCGACCGCCGCAAGCCCAAGACCGACGAGGTCAGCGTGACGGACGACGGGGAGGGCAACAAGAAGATCGAGATCCAGCTCGGCGACCGCTCGCAGGGCGACCTGAAGGAGTGGCTCGAGTCGAGCCGGTGGGGTCAGGGCTACCGCGTGAAGGAGCAGAAGGACCTGAAGATCGACAAGGTCCCCTCCACCGAGTTCCTGTACCAGGCGGACAAGAGCGGCTCGCCGTTCCACGTCTACGCGATGGTCTACCACCTCGAGCCCGACCTCGACGTGGCGGTGGTCTTCAACGGCCCCGAGGACGACAAGAAGTGGCGCAAGTACGAGTCGGCCGTCGAGAAGATGGCCAAGTCGTTCAAGCGCCTCGAGATCGAGGAGCCCGAGTACTCGGGGCCGAAGGAGGGCGACTCCCCCGCCCGCTCCAAGAAGCGCGGCCAGCTCGAGGCCGAGTGCGCGCGCACGCCCGGCTGGGAGCTCTACGAGACCGAGAACTACTTCATCATCACCGACAACGACGACCGCGAGTTCATCAAGGAGCTGATGGAGCGCATCGAGGCGATCCGTGCGGTCTACGAGCAGCTCTACCCCTGGGCCGACGCCGAGCGCATCAAGCTGCAGGCCGCCAAGGAGAAGAAGGAGCGCAAGGAGCGCGGTGAGGACGTCGGCGACGACGACGAGCCCGAGATCGAGGTCGGCGACGGCCGCACGTCCACCGACGTCTCCTCGCGCGAGCTCAGCCGCTGCAGCGTGCTGCGCGTCTTCAAGAACGCGGCGCAGTACCACGAGTACGGCGGCCCGGGCGGCTCGGCCGGCTACTGGGCCTCGTTCCACGAGGAGCTCGTCATCTACGACGACAAGGCCGGCGGCGGGCGGCGCGACACCTGGATCGTGCTCAACCACGAGGCCTTCCACCAGTACATCTTCTACCTGTACGGCAGCATCGCGCCGCACTCCTGGTACAACGAGGGCACGGGCGACTTCTTCAGCGGCTACGAGTACAAGCACAAGCGCTTCGACCTGAAGCCGAACTCGTGGCGCAAGGACACCATCCGCGAGGCCATCAAGGCCAACCAACACGTCCCGCTGAAGGACCTCGTGCGCTTCACGCAGAGCGAGTACTACGGCAACAACAAGTTCGGCGCCGACCCGGGCCAGAACTACGCGCAGGGCTGGTCCTTCATCTACTTCCTGCGCACGGGCAAGGGCAAGGCGTCGGGCTGGGACGCGTCCTGGGACAACATCCTGAACGTCTACTTCGAGACGTTGGCCGCGACCGAGGACCTCGACAAGGCCGTCGACACCGCCTTCGCGGGCGTCGATTGGGACGCCATGGAAGAGTGCTGGAAGGCCTACACTCTCTGAGCGCCCGCCCTGCTGGCCCGCGCGAGCGCCGCCCCGCCGATCCCGGGCGGCGCTCGCTCGTCCTCGCAACGCCCCTACACCGAGCTGAACCGTGAGAGCGCCGCACCTCCTCCTCGCCTTGCCCCTCGCCGCCGTCCTGGCCCCCGAGCTCCTCGCCGACCGCCTGATCACCAACGACGGCCGCGTCGTCGAGGTCAAGAAAGCCCGCAAGGAGGGCGACCACTACCGCCTGATCTTCGAGCACGGCGAGATCCTCGCCCCCGCCGACGAGCGCATCGCCTCGATCGAGATGGAAGGCGACATGTCGGACTACGTGCCGCAGAACGACGACGAGCGCGACAAGCTCGAGCAGGGCTTCGTGCGCTACCGCGGCCAGTGGATGTCCAAGTCGCGCTACGAGACCGAGAAGAAGAAGGAGTTCGAGGACGCGCAGGAGCGCACCGCGTTCCTCGCCGAGCACTCGGACTGGTTCAACTGCTGGACCGAGGAGACGAAGCACTTCATCATCAAGACGAACAGCTCGCCCGAGCTCCTCGAGTACTACGGTGACCTGCTCGAGGCGTACTACAAGCTGATGGACAACCGCGTCGGCATCAAGCCGACGCTGTCCTACCAGCGCAAGAAGATGACGGTGAACATCTACAAGTCGCGCGAGGAGTTCCACAAGCTCAACGCCGGCGGCGCCGGCGGCAGCGTGCTGGGCTACTTCTGGTCGGCGGACGACACGCTGAACTTCTTCCACAACTACGAAGAGCCGGCGCAGAGCGACTGGGTGGCGCTGCACGAGTGCACGCACCTCCTGACCTTCCTGATCGATCAGCAGTACCAGCCGCAGATCTGGCTCAACGAGGCCGTCGCGGACTTCTTCGGCTCGGCCAAGATCGTCATCGACGACAAGGGCAAGATCGACATCGAGCCGGGTCAGCTCCAGACCGACCGCGTGCTCACCGTGCAGAAGGCGATCGAGGAGGGCAACGACACCAAGCTGAAGGACCTCTTCTTCATCTCGCGCGACTCCTTCGACGGCTTCCAGTACGCGCACGCCTGGTCCTTCGTGTACTTCCTCAACACCTACAAGGACGGCAAGTACGAGAAGGGCTTCAAGAAGTTCTTCAAGGACCTCTACTCGGGCAAGAAGGGCATCCCGTACAAGTCGGTGCCCGCGGCGGGCCCCACCGGCGTGGGCATGATGGTCGAGCCGGCCGACATCCGCGACCTGCTGCTGAAGGCGATCAAGGCCAAGGACGTCGAGACGCTCGAGAAGGAGTGGAAGGAGTTCGTGAAGGCCGTCCCGATCGAGGGCCGCGACGCGCGCCTCAAGCGCGGCCTGCGCTCGGTGATGATGTGGGACTTCGAGGAGGCCATCCCCGACCTCGACACCGCCATCGAGCTCGGCGCCACCGACCCGCGCGCGTGGGCCTACCGCGGCCGCGCCAAGGCCTTCACCAAGGGCCCCAAGTCCGGCATCGAGGACCTGCGCGAGGCCGTGAAGCGCGACCCGCTGAACGCCGCCTTCCGCGCCGAGCTCTCGCGCCTCCTGGTCGGGAGTCTCTCCAGCGGAGGCTTCAGCATCAGCGTGGGCGACGACGAGAAGTACACCGACGAGGAGGCCAAGACGCAGGCCGGCCTCGCCATGGAGCTCGATCCGCAGAACGACTCCTTCAAGTCCTGGTACCAGCGCTTCGAGTGACCCCGGTGCGACTCCCCTCCGCCCTACACGCCCCCGCCCTGCTCGGCCTCGCGCTCCTCACGAGCTGCTACGGCACCCGCAACCTGGTCGACCCCGTCGTCCAGATCGACACCGTGGGCGGCCGCGAGCTCGGCGTCACGACCGACTACGGCGTGGTCTTCCTGGGCCGCACGGCGCGCGCCGGCGAGGTCGAGGTCACGGCCTGGTTCGGCGACGGTCCGTCGGTCGAGCCCAGCGTGATCGAGCCCGTCGGCGGGACGATCTACACCGCCGAAACCGAGATCGCGCTGCCCGCGGTGCCACTGCTCTTCGACGAGCCGGCGCCGGGCGAGTACGTGGTGGTCATCGGCCGCGACGAGAGCGGACAGTGGCGCGAGGTGCTCGAGCTGCGCTCCGACCCGCGCGTGCTCGGCCTGCTGCTCGACGTGCCGGCGCGCCTCGCGGGTCGCGAGGACCAGATCGGTGCCGGCGTCTTCCGCTACATCCGCGAGGACCCCGAGCGCCTGCAACTGCTCGGCCTGGTCTCCGGGCGGCTCACGCTCGAGACGGCCGACGGCGCGCGCGACTACCTGACCGTGGTCGGTCCGCGCGACCTGTGGCGCCTGGTGACGCACCGCCGCCACTACCCCAAGCGCAAGCCGCGGGTCTACCGCGAAGACGTGCTCTGACGAGCGCCCGAGGGCCCGCCGCCGCGCGGGCCCTCTGCGTTCCCGGGCGGTCTGCGTTCCCGGGCGGCGCGAGCGCGCGCGTCAGGGCGCGACCACGCCGCTCGGCCCGTTGTTGCCGACGGTGACCTGCGTGCCCGCCGCGAGGATCCAGCCGACGACCTCGGCCTGCATCTCGACCGTGGCGACGAGGTTCTGCGGGTCGAGGTCGCCGTCGGGGTCGGGGTTCAGCAGCGAGGCGTGCGTGCCCTCCCAGAAGCGCACCGCCGCGGCCGGCGTCACCGTCGTCGCGCTCACCACCGACAGGTCCAGCGCCGCGATCAAGGGCTCGGTGCCCGACAGCGGCGCGGTCGCGACGGCGTTGGGGATGACTTGATCGGGCAGGCCGCCGCCGGGCCCGCCGCCGACGACCTCGTGCAGCAGCACCGGCGTCGTGGCGCCGCCGGCGAGGATCGCGGCGTGGTTGATCGGGTCGCCCGAGTCGATCACGGTCTGCACGGCGAACACGAAGCGGTCGAAGTCGGCCGTCCCGGGCTCGAGCCCGAGCGCGGCGAGCCCGGCCAGGATCGTCGGCCCGAAGCTCTCCGACGCGAGCAGCAGGTTGGCGATGCCGCCGCCCGGCGCGCTGAGCGCCGAGCAGGTGAGCCTCGGCGTCGGCTGGCCCGCGTCGACCGCGGTGAACACGGCGCCCACCATCGCGCCGAGCGACTGCCCCACGAAGCTCACCTGCGTCGCGTCGAAGTCCGCCGCGAGCCCGACGCCGTCCACGTCCAGGTTGTCGACGATCAGCTTCTCCACCGCGAACAGGTCCGCGACCGCCTGGCGCAGGTTGTCGCGCTGCGTCTGCAGGCTGGTGAGGTTGATGAAGTGCGCGCCCGAGCTGTCGGCGACGCCGTCCGGCGCCGCGGCGAGCAGGTTCCCGTCCACGTCCTGCGTGACCAGGTCGAGGCCGAAGGTGCGCTCGCGCAGGCCGCCCGCGACGACGCCGACGTGCAGCGGGTTGGCGGCGTCGGGGATGCCGTGCAGCGGCATGTCGATCGCGACCGCCGCGAGCCCCTGCTGGGCCAGCGCGTCGGCGAGCGCCAGCAGGTCGCTGCGGTTGCGCGTGATCCCGTGCTGGAAGATCACCACCGGCCAGCCGCCGCCGGGCTGCGTCTGCCCGCTCGCGCCGTTGGGCAGCGTGATCAGCACGGGCACGGTCTCGGCGCCCGTCTCGAGCGGCAGCGGGTTGTAGCGCGTGACGTTGCGGTCGGGGTCGCCCGGGTAGAACGCGTACCGCGCGCGCCAGTGCTCGGTCAGCGGCGCGGTGTCCTGCACCAGGCCGCCCGAGTTCGCCGCCGCCGTGAGGTAGTACGGCAGCGTCAGCGAGCCCACGTAGACGTCGGCGAGGCCCGCGCTGAACGGGATGAAGTCGGCCGTCGTCCCGATGGCCGTGGGCACGACGGCGGCCGCGGGCACCGTGTTGGCCGGCGTCGGGTCGTCGCAGCCGAAGGGCAGTTGCGGGCACAGCCCGGCGGTCACCAGCGCCTCGCCGCCCAGGGCGACCGTCGCGACGACGCTCAGCGCGTCGGCAGTCGACTGCGTGGTGAAGGTCGCCGTGACGGCGATGTCCTCCCGCGCGATCGGCGGCACGACGTCGCCGTCGGTCGCGGCGGCGCCCTCCATCGCGTGCACCAGCGGCCGCAGCGCGACGAGCGGGTGGTCGTTCGGCAGCGGGTTGTCGGCGTCGTCCAGGCTCGCGATCAGGTAGCTCTCTCCGCGCCGCACCGGCGCGCCGTCGGCGTCCTGCAGCGCGTTGGTGACGACGAGCATGTAGCTGGTGCGCGGCGCGAGCGGCCGCGTCGGCAACACCACCGCCGTGGTGTCACCGGGCTGCCCCACGACCACGTACTCGGCCGGCGTGGCGAGCTCGCGCACGACGTCGGTGACCGGCGTGCCCAGCGTGAGGCCGGTGTTCGGGTTCACGGCCGTGGTCACGACGAAGAGCCGCACGCTCTGGCCCGCGACCAACGTCGCCGGGTCGAAGGGCTGGTTCGTCGAGAACGAGATCGGCGCGACGGTCGACCAGCCATCGAGCGAGTTGAGCGCGTCGAGCAGCGGCTGCTGCAGGGGATCCTCGGCGTCCGGGAAGTTCAGCGTCGCGTCGAGCGTGCCGCTGAAGAGCAGGTCGTTCGGCACCGGCAGCGTGCCCTCGCTCGTCGAGAAGGCCACGAAGGTGGGCGTGGCGGGCACGTCGACGGTCTCGGAGCAGGCGGCGAGGCCGAGCGGCACGGCCGTGAGCAGGGCGGTGGAAGCGCGCTTCATGGAGACTCCCTCGGGGGCGTGGGACGCGGCGCCGCGGCGCGCGACGCGGCCCTCACGCTAGGCCTCACGCCGCCGCGAGGCAACTCCGCAGCCGGCCGGGCCTCAGCCCTTCCAGAAGCCCGGCACGAACAGGGCCACCACGGCGTAGAACTCGAGCCGGCCGAGGATCATGAACACGGTCAGCACGACCTTCACCAGCTCGGGCATGGCCGCGAAGTTCTGCGTGGGCCCGACGTGGGCCAGGCCCGGGCCGATGTTGTTCAGCGTGGCCACCACGGCGGTCGAGGCCGTCTCGAGGTCCATGCCGTACGTCGCGAGCAGCACGGTGCCGCCGAGGAAGACGAAGACCCACAGCACGAAGTAGCCGGTGATCGAGGACACCACCGCCGGCTCGAGCGCGACGCCGTCGACCCGCACCATGTGCACGGCGCGCGGGCGGATGAACTGGCGCACGCCGCGCAGCGCCGCCTTGGCGACGATGATGAAGCGCACTACCTTCACGCCGCCGCCCGTCGAGCCCGCGCAGGCGCCCACGACGCACAGCACCATCAGCCACACGCGGCAGACCTGCGGCCACTGGTCGAAGTCGGCCGTTCCGTAGCCGGTGCTCGTCACGAGGCTGATGACCGAGAAGAACGAGTCGCGCAGCGCCAGCCCGTAGGAGCGGTAGTCGGGCAGCGCGCTGTCCGCCAGGCCGTTGCTGCCGCCCCAGAACCACAGGACCGTCGCGATCACCACGATCGAGCCGAAGGTCAGCAGCGAGTACATGCGCACCTCGGCCGAGCCGACGATCGCGCGCCAGCCGGAGCGCAACCCGCTGCGCAGCACGAGGTCGTAGTAGGCGAAGTTGATGCCCGCCACGAACATGAACACGCCGATGACGAGCTCGACCTTGAACGACGCGAACCAGGCCACGCTGGTGCTGTAGTCCGAGAAGCCGCCCGTCGCGATCGTGCCGAAGGTGTGCAGCGCGGCGTCGAACCCACCCATGCCGACCAGGACCAGCAGCACGAACTCGGCCGCCGACAGCCCCACGTAGATCTTCATCAGCGTGATGGCGCTGTCGCGCACGCGCTGGTGGCCGGCCTCGCGCGCGATGCCGGGGATCTCGGAGCGGAACAGCGAGCGCCCGCCCGTCGGGAACAGCACCACGAACACCATCACGATGCCGAAGCCGCCGAGCCAGTGCGTGAACGAGCGCCAGAAGCCCATCGCGCGCGCCGTCTCGTGCAGCGAGTCGATCTGCTCGCCCGACAGCACCGTCGAGCCCGTCGTGGTGAAGCCCGAGACGGCCTCGAAGACCGCGTCGACCGGTGAGGGCAAGAGCCCCGAGAACATGTACGGCAGCGCGCCCAGCACGCCGGCGACGAGCCACGAGAGCCCCACCACGGCGAGCCCCTCGCGGCGGAAGTAGTTCGGGCGTCCGTCCGCCGTCAGGCGGCTGCCGCGGTTCCACCGCACGAGCGCGCCGCCGACCGCGCCCGACACGAGCGCCGAGGCCAGCGAGGCCCACAGCCCGACGCTCTCGCCGTAGTACAGCGCGACCGCCGCGGGCGCGAGCAGGAAGGCGGCCACGATCAGGCTGACACAGCCCAGCAGCCAGGCGACGGCGCGCAGGTTCACGACTCGTGCTCGGCGCCGAAGACGGCCAGGATGCGCTCGACGTTGTCGGGCAGGGTGAAGACGATGACGTGGTCGCCGTCGACCACGACCGACTCGCCGCTGGGCACGCTGACCTCGGACTCGTGCACGAGCGCGCCGATCACGGTGCCCTTGGGCAGGCCCAGCGACTTGATCTTGGCGCCGCCCTGCCGCTTCGAGGGCAGGCGCACCTCGAGCTCGAGCACCTCCGCGCGCCCCTCGGCCAGCACCGCCACCGAGCCGACCGTGCCGGCGCGCACGAAGCGCAGGATGCGGTTGGCGCACAGGATGCGCGGCGAGATGGCCTGGTCGATGCCGAGCAGGTCGTAGATCTGCCGGTAGGACGGCTTGTTGACCAGCGCGACGGCGCGCTCGGTGCCCATCGACTTCACGAGCAGACAGGCCACCATGTTCTGCTCGTCGCCGCCCGAGGTGGCGATGAAGATGTTGGCCTCGCCGACGCGCTCCTCGGCGAGCAGGTCGAGGTCGGTCGCGTCGCCGTCGAGCACCATCACCTGCCCGGGGAACTCCGCGGCGAAGGCGCGCGCGCGCACCGGGTCGCGCTCGATGACGCGCAGCGAGAGCCCCTCGACGTCCTTCAGGCGCCGCACGATCGCGCGGCTGATGCCGCCCGCGCCCATGAGCACCACGCTGCGGCGGGCCAGCGCCGGCGCGCCGTTCATGCGCTCGAACGCGTCGAGCGCGTGGTTCTTGCCGATCACGTAGATCTGGCAGCCCGGCCGCAGCCGGTGGTCCCCGGTCGGGATCACGAACGCCTCGCCCTGCGAGACGCCGCCGATCAGGATGCCGGCTGGGAGGTCCAGCTCGGCCAGCGTGTTCTCGAGCAGGCGCGAGTGCTCGGCGACGCGGTAGCGCCGCAGCTGGATGCGCCCGCCGGCGAAGCTCTCCACCTCGAGCGCGTGGTGCTCGCGCACGGTGTTGACGATCTCCTCCGCGGCGAACTCCTCCGTCGACAGCACCACGTCGAAGCCGATGGCCTGCTTGTAGAAGTAGCGGTAGTCCTCGAGGCGCTCGAGGTCGTGCAGGCGCAGGATGATGCGGCCGGCGCCCAGGGCCTTCGCGAGCACCGAGGTGAGCAGGTTGGCCTTGTCGTCGTCGGTCACCACCACGACGAGGTCGCAGCGCGAGACGCCGGCGCGGTTGAGCACGTCCGCCTTGGTCGCGTCCCCCACCACGACCTGCACGTCGAGGGACTCGAGGATGCGCCGCGCCTTGAGCGGGTCGGCGTCGATCACGCTGACGCGGTGCTCCTCGCGCGAGAGGATCCCCGCCAGGTGGAAGCCCACCTCCCCCGCCCCGACGATGGCGATGTCCATGCCGCGGAGCCTAGTGTCCGGCCGGCCGGGTTTCGAGCCGCGGCCGCGCCGCGCGTGCGGGCGCCCGCGCGGGCGGCTACCGTGGGGCCGTGCTGCTGTTCGTCGACAACCGCGACTCCTTCAGCTTCAACCTCGTGCAGGCGCTCGCCGCGCTGGGCGCCGACGTGCGCGTCGTCCGCGCGGATGCGGCCAGCGCGGCGGAGCTCGTCGCGCTGCGCCCCGAGCGCGTGCTGATCGGCCCCGGCCCCGGCGGTCCCGAGGGCGCGGGGTGCAGCCTCGCCCTCGCGCACGCGCTGCGCGGCGTCGTGCCGCTGTTCGGCGTGTGCCTGGGTCACCAGGTGCTGGCCGCGTCGTTCGGTGCGCGCGTCGTGCGCGCCGCGCGTCCGGTCCACGGGCACGCCGACGCGGTCGCGCACGACGGACGCGGCCTGTTCCGCGGCTTGCCGTCGCCGCTCACCGTCGGCCGCTACCACTCGCTCGTCGTCGACCCCGCGAGCCTGCCGCCCGCGCTGGAGGTTAGCGCGCGCAGCGCCGCCGGCGAGGTCATGGGCCTGCGCCATCGCGAGCTCCCGATCGAGGCGGTGCAGTTCCACCCCGAGTCGGTGCTCAGCGAGGCCGGCGAGGCGTTCTTCAGGAACCTGCTCGACGCCTGAGCGCGTCCGGCGCGCCGAGCGGCGCGGTCCACTCCGGCCAGGGCCCGCTGCTCGGCCGGCGCGCCTCGCCGTCGCGGGTGCGCAGCACGCGGCGCGTCAGCCAGTTGTAGAGCGGCTTGCCGGTCCGTCGCCAGACGAGCGCGACGCCGCCGCGCTTCAGCTCGCTGCCGCGCCCGCGCTGCTCCGCCTCGCCGGCCGGCCCGCGCCCGTCGCGCGTGTAGCGCCGGCGGTGCTTGGCGACGTGGCGCAGATCGTCGCGCACGCGGCTCGCGAACAGCCGCCCGCGCCGGCCGTGCACGCTCGCGAGCTGGAAGTCGATCAGCGCCGGCGCGCCGTCCGCCGCCACGACGACGTTCTGCTCCTTGTGCAGGTCGTTGTGGCACACGCCGCGCGCGTGCAACGCCTCGACCAGCGCGTCGAGGTGGTCGAAGAAGTCGCGCGGCAGCGCGCGCGCCTCGTGCAGCGGCGCGCCGTCGAGCCACGAGCGCAGCAGCACGTCGCGCGCCGCGGGCACGCGGCCGTCCAGGCTCGGCGCGGCGACCGCTGCCGCGTCGCGCACCGCGCGCGGACAGCCCGCGAGCCCGTCCAGCGCCGCGAGCGCGCGCGCGCTCGCGCGCCAGCAGCAGGTGCGCCACCGCGCGCGACCCGCAGCCGCCCGCCGCAGGCCACGCGCCGCAGCACGCGCCCGCCGGGCCCGCGCAGCAGCTCGACGCGCCCCAGCGCGTCGCGCTTGAGCTCCGCCTCGACTTGCCAGCTCGTCATGCGACGCCTATTGTCCGCGCTCGCGGCGCCCCGCGTCCACCCGCCCATGACGACTCGCGAGCCCGAGACCGCCGCGCCCCCCGGGACGCTGCGCGTGCGCGGCCTGACGCGCCGCTTCGGCGAGCGCACGGCCCTCGCGCCGCTCGACCTCGACGTCGGCCCGGGCGGCATCACCGGCCTGCTCGGCCCCAACGGCAGCGGCAAGAGCACGCTGCTGCGCTGCCTGGTCGGCCTGGTGCGGCCCGACGCGGGCGAGGTCTGGGTCGACGGCGTGCGCCTCGCCGGCGACGGGCTCGCCGTGCGCCGGCGCGTGACCTACTCGCCGGGCGAGCTGGCCTGCTACGGCGGCCTGCGCGCCGACGCGCACCTCGCGTGGCTGCTCGACGGCCGCGGCCGCGAGGCGCTGCGCCGCGCGCGCGAGCTGTGCGAGGCCTTCGAGCTGCCGCTCGCCAAGCGCATGCGCACGTTCAGCCACGGCATGAAGCGCCAGCTCTTCTTCGCCGCGGCGCTCGCCCCGCGCGTGCGCGTGCGACTGCTCGACGAGATCACCGAGGGCCTCGACCCGACCAAGCGCGGCGCCGTGCACGAGCTGCTGCGCGCCGACGCGGCAGCGGGCACGACGATCCTGCTCTCCTCGCACCACCTGGGCGAGGTGCAGCGCGTCTGCGACCGGATGGTGTTCGTGCGCGACGGCAGGCTCGTCAGCGACGAGGCCGCCGCCGCGGTGCGCCGGCACTCGCGCGAGCTCCTGCGCGTGGGCTACGAGCCCGGCGCCGACCTCGCGCCTGTCGCGGCCGCCGCGCGCCGCGCCGGCGCGCTCGAGGCGCGCGAGCACGGCGGGCGCCTGACGCTGCGCCTGGCGGGCGACGACCCGCGCGCGGTGCTCGCCGCGCTGTGCGCCGACCCGGCGCTGCCGCGCCCGCGGCGCGTCGAGTACGGCGAGCTCTCGCTCGAGGACCTGTTCGGCGAGCTGTACGGCGAGGAGGCCTGCTGATGGACCAGCGCCTGCGCACCTACCCGCTGCTCGGCCTCGTGTTCTTCGTGCTGCTCGAGGTCATGCTCGCCGCGGCGATCCTGTACTGGCCGGAGTTCGAGAAGAACGTCGGCGCCATCAAGATGCTCGCGCCGCTCGACGTGCTCAAGGACATGGTCGACACGCTGGCGCAGGGCGGCGTCGAGGCGTACGTGAACGGCCAGCACTTCTTCAAGGGCGTCAACACGCTCGGCCTGCTCGCCGCGGTGCTGTTCTCGTGCGGCGCGGTCGCCGGCGAGGTGCACCGCGGCACGCTGGAGATCTGGCTGGCGCGCCCGTTCTCGCGCCGGCGCCTGTTGCTCTCGCGCTACGCGGCCGGTGCGCTCGCGCTGGTCGTCCCGATCTTCGCCACCAGCGCCACGATCCCGTGGCTCCTGACCTACGTCGATCAGGAGATGGCGCTCGCCGGCGTGATGCTGTGCGCGGTGCACGCGTCGGTGTTCGCGCTGATGCTGTACTCGTTCTCGTTCCTGCTCTCGTCGCTCGCGAGCAACCCCATGCCGATCGCGCTGGGCGTGCTGATGGTCTCGATCTTCGAGTTCGCCATCTACCTGGTGAAGGGCATCACGCACTGGTCGCTCTTCCGCCTGGTCGACTTCGACGACTACGCGGCGATCATGTCGACGCACGGCCTGGACCTGCCGCTCGTCGGCGGCATGCTCGCCGCGAGCGCGCTCATGCTCCTCGCCGCCGAGCGCGCGTTCGCGCGCCGCGTGCCGTAGGCCGTCGGCCGCGCGTCCTCAGGCGAGCAGGCGCGCGAAGAAGGCCTTCGCGGCCCAGCGGCGCGCGTCGGCGCGCTGGTACTTGGCGGCGTTCGCCGCGAGCGTCGAGACCTCGGCGAAGGCCGCCTTGGCCGCCTGCGCGTCGCGCAGCGCGGCGTGCGCCTGACCGCGGCGGAAGGCGCTCTCGGGGCTCGGGCCGTGCAGCACCTCGAAGCGCCCGAGCACGTCGAGCGCCCGGCGCGCGTCGCCGTGGCGTCGGCGCGCCTCGGCCAGGCTCAGCAGCACGTCGCCGTAGGCGTGCTCCTCGTCGAGCTCGCGCGCGCGCTCGAGCGCCGCGAGCGCCGGCTCGAGCCGACCGAGCGCGAGCTGCGCGCGCCCCAGGCGGTAGGGCCACTCGGCCACCTCCGGCTCGCCGTCGCACGCGGCCTCGAGCGGCGCGACGGCCCGGGCCGGCTTACCCGAGAGCTCCAGCAGACGGCCGAGCTTGCCCTGGTTGTGCGGCGTGTCGACCGCGCCGAGGCGCGTGAGCTCGTTCGTGAGCTTGCGGCCGCGCGTGAGCTCGTCGCCGACGCGCGCGACCAGCGCGCTCACCAGCGCCGCGGCCAGGAAGAAGCCGAACAGCGGCACGCGGAACAGCTCCCCCACGACCGGCACCGCGCGCAGGAGCGCCAGCGCGGCGAACACGAGCAGGAAGTACCCGAGGAAACGCACGCGGCAGAGGGTACCGTAGCCGCCCCTTGAGCACGAAGCCCCGCACGCCCACGCGCCTCGCGCCGCGCCTCCTGGTGGCCCGCGAGGTCCTGCGCGCCCTGCTCGACCTGGCGCGCCTGCCCTGGCGCCTGCTCGAGTACTGGGCGACGCGCGACGCGGAGCGCGCCGAGCTGCTCGAGGACCTCACGGCGGTGCCCGAGCTCGCGCCCGACGTCGCCGCGCTCGCGCTGCCCGCGCGGCCGCTGCGCGTGTTCGTCGCCTGCGCCGAGGCCTCGGGCGAGATCCACGCCGTGAACCTGGTCACGGCGCTGCGCGAGGTCGCGCGCGCGGCCGGTGCGCCGGCGCCCGAGGTCGTCGGCCTGGGCGGCCCCGCGCTGGCCGCGGCCGGCGTGCGCGTCGTGGGCGACCCCGTGTCGCGCTCGGCGATGGGCTTCGCCAGCGTGCTCGGCGCGCTGCCGTTCTACCTCGGGCTCGTCACCCGCGCGGCGCGCGAGCTGAAGCACGGCGGCCACGACCTGTTCCTGCCGGTCGACTCGCCCGCGCTGCACGTGCCGCTCGCGCACGTCGCGCGCGCCTGCGCCGTGCGCGCGGTGCACTTCGTCACGCCGCAGTACTGGGGCTGGGCGCCCTGGCGCGTGGGCGGCTACGCGCGCGCGGTCGACCTGGCGCTCTCGATCCTGCCCTTCGAGCCGGCCTGGTTCGCGCGCCGCGGCGTGCGCGTCGCGCACGTCGGCCACCCCCTGCTCGACGAGCTCGGCCCGCCGCCGCCGATCGCCGCGCGCGCCGAGGTGCGGCGCGTGGTCGTGCTGCCCGGCAGCCGCCGCGGCGTGATCCGACGCAACCTGCCGACGATGCTCCGCGCGCTCGAGGCGGCGCGCGCCCCCGGCGAGGCGCTCGAGGTCGTCGTCGCGCAACGCGACCCGACGCACCGCGCGCTGCTGGAGGGCCTGCTCGCCGAGCTCGGCGCGACCGAGCGCGTGCGCCTGGCCTGCGGCGACCTCGACGCGGTGCTCGACGCGAGCGACCTGGCGCTGTCGGTCTCGGGCACGATCCTCGTGCACCTGCTGCACCGACGCCTGCCCGCCGTCGTCGTCTACCGCGCCGAGCACGCGCGGCAGATGTGGATGGCGCGCGAGCTGCTGACCGCGCCCTGGTTCAGCTCCGTCAACCTGCTCGCCGGCCGCGAGCTGTACCCCGAGTTCCTCTTCCGCGACCCCGCCCCGGCCGGCGATCTGGTACAAGCCGTCTCGCGCGGGCTGCACGACGCCGCCTGGCGCGCCGACGTGCGCGAAGGGCTCGACGCGGCCCTCGCCCGCCTCGGCCCCGCCGGCGCCACGCGCCGCGCCGCCCTCGCCGCCCTGCGCCCCTGGTCGGGCGCCCCCCGCCCATGAGCCCCGCCACGCCGGACTTTCCCGAGGATTGCTTGAAGAAGGCGGGGGCGACGGCGAACGACGCCGACCCCATGAGCGCCGAGATCAACAGCCTCATGCTGCGCGCCAAGCGCGGCGACCAGGGCGCCTTCACGGAGCTCGTCGCGCGCCTGCGCGCCCGCGCCTTCCGCGTCGCGCACTCGCTGGTGGGCTCCCGCGAGGACGCGATGGACCTGGCCCAGGAGACGTTCCTCAAGGTCTTCCGCGCGCGCGACACCTTCCGCGACGGCGAGCCCTTCCTGCCCTGGTTCCACCGCATCCTGCGCAACACCTGCTTCAGTCACCTGCGCCAGAAGGGCCGCCTGAAGCAGGTCTCCGTCTCCGCGATGAGCGCGGAGGACGACGACGCCGACTACGAGCTGATCGACGAGGGCGCGCCGCAGCCCGGAGATCGGCTCGTCGCGGAGGAGCGCGCCGCCGCGTTCCACGAGGGCCTGCGCCAGCTCTCCGCCAAGGACCGCGAGATCCTGGTGCTGCGCCACGAGGAGGACCTGAGTTACCGCGAGATCGCCGACGCGCTGGGCATCCCCCAGGGCACCGTGATGTCGCGCCTGTTCCACGCCCGCCGCCGCCTGCGCGAGCGCCTGCGCGCCAGCCTCGGGGAGCCCGAGCTGGACGAGGGCGCCGCGAAGCCCTGACCGCGACCCCAGCGTTCGACATGGACACCACGGACCGAGGACATCCCAGCCGCGACGAGCTCCTGGCCATGGCCTACGTGGACGACGAGCTCACGCCCGACGCGCGCGCCGAGTTCCAGGCGCGCCTGGGCCGCGAGCCCGCGCTGGCGCTGCGCGTGGCCGAGTACCAACGCCTCGAGCTGGTCGCGCGCCAGTGCGCGCCGCCCGAGCCCGCCGACTACGAGTGGGCGCGCCTGCGCGACGACGACGGCCGCCGCGCGCTGCTCGGCCTGGGCCTGATCGCGCTGTTCTGCGGTGGCGTCGGCGTGATCGGCTGGCTCTCGCTCGAGGTCTACAAGTCCGACATGGGCACCGGCGGCAAGGCCGCGCTGGCGCTCGTGCTCGTCGGCGCGACGGCGGTCTTCCTCGTCAAGCTCCGCGACCGGATGCGCCTGCTCCCGTACGACCCCTACACCGAGGTGCAGCGTTGATCGTCGTCACCACCGAGATCGTCCCCGGCAAGCGCGTGGTCGAGGTGCTCGGCCTCGTGCGCGGCAACGCGGTCCGCGCGCGTCACGTCGGCAAGGACATCACCGCCTTCTTCACCAACCTCGTGGGCGGTGAGATGGTCGAGTACACCAAGCTGCTGGCCGAGTCGCGCGAGCAGGCGCTCGACCGCATGAAGGAGGAGGCCCGCGCGCGCGGCGCCGACGCCATCGTCAGCATGCGCTTCGCGAGCTCCGAGATCGCCGCCGGCGCCGCCGAGATCCTGGCGTACGGCACGGCGGTCAAGCTGGCGGACGAGTAGGCCCGCTCAGCGCCAGACCGCGATCTCCTCGAGCGGCTTGCGCACGAGGTCGGGGACGCGGCAGCCCTCGGCCGGGTAGCCCACCGGGAGCAGCACGAAGGCGCGCTCGTTGGCGGGGCGCTCGAGGATCTGTTCGAGGAAGCCCATGGGGCTGGGCGTGTGCGTCAGGCTGGCGAGGCCGGCGTGGTGCAACGCCATGAGCAGGAAGCCCACGGCGATGCCGACCGACTCCTGCGTGTAGTAGTGCTTCACCTTGCGGCCGGCCTCGACGTGCACCGTCTGCAGGAAGACGGCGATCAGCGCGGGCGCGGTCTCGAGGAAGGGCTTCTCGGCGTTCGTGCCCAGCGGGTGCAGCACCTCGAGCCACGCGTCGCTCATGCGGTGCTCGTAGTTCTCGCGCTCCTCCGCCTCGGCCGCCTCGCGGATGCGGCGCTTGAGCGCGGGGTCGGTGACGACGACGAAGGTCCAGGGCTGCTGGTGCGCGCCCGAGGGAGCGCTGCCGGCCGTGCGCAGCGCGAGCTCGAGCACCTCGCGCGGGACGGGCGTGTCCTGGAAGTGCCGCACGCTGCGGCGGCGCTGCATCTCCGCGTCGAAGGCGCGCGCACGCGCGATCATCTCGGGCTCGGGACGGCGCTGGAAGTCGAGGGGCACGAAGCGGGGATCGGACATCGGAGCGAGGCCTCGCGAAGGCGGGCGGGGGGACGGCGCTCGGCGGAGGGATCGCCGCGGGCGCTGCCGTCGCCCGCGCCGCCGTCGCGCGAGCGAAAAGGGTATCCTCGACGCGCTCCGGCATGAACCCCGTCGCGCGCCGCGCGTTGCGCGCGGGTCCAGCTCCCCCCCCCCACTCGACATGCTGCTCCGCAACCTCCTCACCGCGTTCCTCACCGTCTTCCTGACCTTCCTCGCCGGCGCCGCGCCGCAGGTCGAGGGCCTCGACCTCAAGGACGAGATCGACGCCAGCGTGCGCTGGCTGCGGCAGCACCAGGGCGCCGATGGCAGCTACGGCGGCGGCATCGAGGGCACCGCGTGGGCGCTGACCGCCTTCGCGCGCGGCCCGCGCGCGTACGTGCGCGGCGACGGGCCGTTCATGGAGCAGGCCTTCGCCTACCTCGAGGCGCACCAGCACGACTCGGGCGGCATCTACGCCGAGGGCGCGAGCGACGTCGAGAAGAGCACGCAGTCGACGCTGGCCTGGCTGGCGCTGCGCGAGTTCGACGACCAGCGCACGCAGGCGACGCTGAAGAAGCTCAACGGGTTCTTCGCGCTGCCGATCCGGCCCGAGGAGACGCCGGCGCTCTCGCCGGCCGAGGCGCGCGAGCAGGCCGTGAGCCTGCTGAAGGCGCGCCAGGCCGACAAGAGCTGGGGCGGCGCAGACGGCGCCGTGATCGAGACGAGCCGCGCGATCCTCGCGCTCACGCGCTGCCGCGCGGCGCTGCAGGAGGCGTCCGCACCGCGCCCGACCACCAAGCTGCCCGCCGTGACCGAGGTCGACCGCGCCGCCGCGCTCGACGCGATGCGACGCGGCGCGCTGTTCCTCGTGGCGACCGGCGAGGACGGCCTGTGGGGCGCGCCCGGACACCCCGACCTGGGCCTGACGGCGATGGTGCTCGGCGCGCTCGAGGAGCTGCCGACGCCGCGCGACGCGCGCGTGCAGAAGGTGATCGACGACGGCCTGAAGTGGCTCGTCGCGCACCAGGACGCGGACGGCGCGATCCACGACGGCAAGCTCAAGAACTACCTGACCTCGGCCTCCATCCTCGCGCTGGCGAAGAGCGGCGACCCGCAGTGGGCGCCGAACATCGCCAAGGCGCGCGACTTCGTCGTGCGGCTGCAGGCCGACGAGGGCGAGGGCTACAGCGACGGCGACCTGTACTACGGCGGCATCGGCTACGGCGACGACGAGCGCCCCGACCTGTCGAACCTGCAGATGGCCCTCGAGGCCCTCGACGCCGCGGGCATGACCTCGAAGGACGAGGCCTTCCGGCGCGCGCTGAAGTTCCTCGAGCGCGTGCAGAACCGCAGCGAGTCCAACGACACGCGCCTCGAGAAGGGCGGCACGGTGATCCACTCCGGCGACGACGGCGGCGCGGGCTACGCGCCGGCCGACTCGAAGGCCGGCTTCGAGACGCTGGCCGACGGCACGAAGGTCCCGCGCTCCTACGGCTCGATGTCGTACGCCCTGTTGCGCGGCTACGTCTTCGTTGGCCTTTCCAAGGACGACCCGCGCATGCAGGCCGCCTGGAAGTGGGTGCGCGAACACTACACGCTCGACGTGAACCCCGGCTTCGAACAGGCCGAGGACCCCTCGGCGTCCTACCAGGGCCTGTTCTACTACTTCCACTCGATGGCCAAGGCGCTCGACCTCTACGGCGAAGAGGTGATCGTCGACGGTCAAGGCAAGTCGCACGCGTGGCGTCGCCAGCTCTGCGGTCGCCTCGTCGCGATGCAGCGCAAGGACGACGGCTCGTGGCTCAACGAGAACTCGCCGCGCTGGTGGGAGGGCAACCCGGTGATGGCCACGGCCTACGCGCTGCTCACCCTGGGCGCCGCTCTCCCCGCCGAGAGCACCGAGCACTGAGCGCGGCGTGACGCGCGGCGCAGGCCCTTCGCTCGACCTCGTTCGGGTGCTAGGGTCTGCGGTCATGGAAGGCGACGAGTTCTCCGAGGCCGACCTCGACCTGGACCTCGCGCCCGAGGAGCGCGGCGGCGCCGTGCGCTTCCACCGCCGCGTCGAAGGAGACCTGATCCACGAGGGCAAGCTGCTGCTCCAGCGTGGGGACGACTTCTACGACCTGACCGAGTTCCGCTGGCGGCGCGAGATGCCGGTGCACCTGCGCGCGCTGTGCGCACGGGGCATGCTCGAGGAGGAGGCGCTCGTCGCGCTGCTCGGCGACTCCGACCTACCGCGCGCGCGGCCGCTGGCGGCCGAGGACGAGCTGCTCTCGCCGATCCTCCCGCGCGAGGTCGGCAAGGTGCTCGCGCTCGGCAAGAACTTCCGCGAGCACGCCGCCGAGTTCGGCGAGGCGCCGCCCGAGGAACCGATCTTCTTCACGAAGCTGCCCGAGACGATCGTCGGCCCCGAGGCCGTCGTCTCGCCCCCACCGCGCTACACCGGTCGCATGGACCACGAGGTCGAGCTGGCCGTCTTCCTCGCGCGCCCCGCGCAGGCGCTCTCGCCGAAGGACGTGATGGCCTGCGTCGGCGGCTACACGATCGCCAACGACCTGACGCTGCGCTCGATGCAGGGGCTCGACCGCAAGCGCGGCCACCCGTGGTTGCGCAGCAAGAACTTCCCCGGCGCGCTGCCGCTCGGGCCGTGCTTCGCGCCGGCGCGCGAGCTCGACCCCGCGAACCTCGAGCTGCGCGCCTACGTCAACGGCGAGCTGCGCCAGCAGGCCAACACGCGCGACATGCTCGTCAGTGTGCCCGAGGCGCTCTCGTACCTCTCGCACCACTTGCCGCTCTTCCCCGGCGACCTCGTGCTCATGGGCACGCCCGCCGGCGTCGGCCCGCTCGAGCACGGCGACGTCGTCACGTGCACGATCGACGGCCTGGGCGAGCTGGTGACGCGCATCCGGCGGCCGTAGCCGCCGGGGTGCGCGGGTGACCGCCGCGTCGCGCCGGGCTACGGAGCGACGCATGTCGTCCCCCTCCGCCGCGGCCCGCCTCCTGCTCGTCGCAGCGTTGACAGGCGCCTGCGCCACGGCGCCCGCGCCGCCGGCCACGCGCGGGGTGCCCGCGCCGGTCGCGTTCCCGCTCGCCACGCCGTCCCAGCGGAGCTCGGCCAGGATCCTGCCCGACGACGGCGTCGCGTGCCTGTGCTGGGAGCGCTGCGCCTTGCAGCGCTTCGACGCCGCCGGGGCGCTGAGCGCCGAGCTCGCCTTGCCGCCCGAGCTGCACGAGCGCATCGACTTCCACGGCGCGCCCACGCCCCTCCCCGACGGCGGCTGGCTCGTCCCGCTGCGTGGAGCGGAGGGTCGCGACGGGCGAGCTCTGCGCGTCGCGGTCGACGGGCGCGCCGCGCTCGTCGACCTACAGGCTACGCACGTGACCGTCGCGCCGAGCGGCGCGCTGGTCGGAGTGCGCGACGGCTGGAGCCTCGTGCCCGTGGACCTCGACCCACCCGGCGCGGGCGAGCTGCTGTACGCGGTCGAGTACCGCGACGGCGTCTTCTCGCTCTTCGGCTCACTGGCGTTCGCCGAAGACGGCGAGCTCGCGGCGCTCGCCTCGCACACGACGGAGTCCGCGAACATGCGGATGGAGCTCTTCCTCTTCGAGCTCGCCGCGCCGCTCGAGATCCGTCGCGTCCAGCGCCGGCCGCTCCCGCCCCGGACGTCGGCGTTCGCGGTCGAGGCGAGCGGCGACGTCGTGCTCCTCGTCGGCTCGCCGCTCCACTTGGCCCGTCGCACGCCGAGCGGTCTCTCTTCGTTCTCACCGATCGCGACCGACCCGGCCTGGTCGCTCGGCAGCTTGCGCCTCGAACGCGGCGGTGCGGGCGTCTCCGTCCTGGCGACGCGCGAGGGCGGCGTGGTGCTCGAGCGCCACGCGCTCGACGCCGACTAGGAGCCCGACCGAGGAGACGTCCGGCGCCGTCGCGGCGTCTACCACTCCGGCATCCGAAGCACTTCTCGGACGGTCGCCTAGCGCCCCTCCATCCAGAGCACCGCGCAGCGCTGCTCCTCGGGCGGGGTCTCGACGAGGACGCCGTCGGCGAAGGTCGCGGTGTCGAGCGCGCGCCAGCCGGGCTTGCGCAGCTCGAGGCGCGCGGGCTTCGCGGCGAGCGACAGGCGCACGAGGCCGGCGGCGTCGCTGGTGCCGGCGAGCGCGCCGTCGGCCCAGACCTCGACGCCGGGCACCGGCGGGCGCAGGCGCGCGAGCGCGATCTGCTCGTAGGCGTCGGCGTCGTCGGGCGCGCCGGCCGGGCCGGCCTCGCGCAGGTACAGCTCCGCGCCCCAGCCGGGCTCGAGCACGAGCGCGGCGCGGCGCGGGCCGCCCGCCTCGTCCGGCGCGAAGGCGCCCGCGTCGCCGTAGGCCGGGCGGTAGCCGTGCGCCCACGCCATCCACGTCACCGGCGCGTCGGGCGCGAGCGCCGCGACGGGCTGACCGGGCGCGAGGCCGTGCGCGCCGGGCGTCCACCAGCCGGGCGCGCGGAACAGCGCGTGGTAATGCTCGATCGGCGGCCCGCCCTCCGCGCCGCGCACGTCGAACGCGAAGACCTCGGGCGTCCCGGCCGCGACGGCCGCGATCACGAGCGGGTCGCCGGGCACCTCCACCGTCTGCGCGCTCGGCGCGTAGGGCAGGCCGTCGAGCGCGAAGAGCACCAGCTCGTAGCGGCCGGCGGGGAGCGCCTCGAAGCGGAAGCGCAGCGCGCCGTCGCTGGTGACGACCGCGCCGCTGGCGCGCGCGCGCGCGGGGTCCTGCAGGGGGTGCAGCACGCGCTCGACGCTGCCGTCGGCGCTGCGCAGGCCGAGGATCAGCGCGGGCGCGGCGGCGCCGTGCGGGCGCACCTCGCCGACGAGCGCGTGCGTCGCGTCGACCTCGCGCACCTCGAGCACGTAGCCCTCGAGGCCGCCCTCCTCGAGCGCGACGTCGAGGTCGACGGGCGCGCGCCCCTCGCTCAGCAGGCGCAGGTGGTACTGGCCGGGCTCGAGCTGCTGGTCGAAGGCGAAGCTGCCGTCGGCGTCGGTGACCTGTTCGCGCCACGGCGCGGCGTAGAGCGGCAGCGCGTCGCCGGACTCCTGGCGCACGCGCACGCGCGCGCCGACGACCGCGCGGCCGGCGGCGTCCTGCACCAGGCCGCCGAAGGCCGCGTACTGCACGAGGCGCACGGGCACCTCGAGCGGCGCGACGCCGGCGGTCGAGCGCACGGGCGCGCGGCCGAACCAGTCGCCCTCGACGAGCCGCACCTCGACGCGCGCGTGCCAGGCCGGGTCGGGCGCGAACTCGCGCGTCGGGTAGCGCAGGAGCGGCAGCTCACCGGGCACCAGGCGACGCCAGCTCCACGCGCGGTCGCGGCCGGCGGCGTCGCGCTCGACGAGTCGCGCCTCCCAGCGCTCGGGCGAGCTGCCCGCGCGCCCCAGGCGCAGCGCGACGGCCGGCCCGACGTCGACCTCGAGCACGTGCACGCGCGCGGGGTCGGCCGCGGGTCGTGCACGAGGCGGGCGGGGTGCGTGGCGAGCGCGTCGCCGTGCGGCGCGACGAGCGCGCGCACACGCGCCAACGGCCGGCCGCGAGCGCGGCGGGCGCCGTGAACTCGCCGCGCGCGTCGGTGCGCAGCACGTGCTGCGCGCCGTCGCGCTCGAGCGAGACCCACAGCTCGGGCACGGCCTGCGCGGTGCGGCGGTCGACCACGCGGCCGCGCAGCTCGGCCTGCGGCGGCGCGAGCGTCACGGCCTGCGCGCGCGCGCCCGCGAGCAGGCCCAGCGCGGCGACCAGCAGCAGCGCGAGCCGCGTCACGCCTCGCGCGGGGCCGAGATCGACTTGGGCACCGTGAACTGGCGGTGGCCCTCCTTGCCGCCCAGGAAGCCGAAGCCCGACTGGCGCGCGCCCACCCACGGCAGACCGGGCGCCGAGCCGAGGTACTGGTTCACGCCGACCTGGCCGGCGTGGATGCGCGCCGCCATGCGCACGCCGCGCGCGGCGTCGCCGGTGTAGACGTTCGCGCCCAGCCCGTACGGCGTCGCGTTGGCGAGGCGCACGCCCTCGTCCTCGTCGCCGGAGAACACCGACAGGCTGACGACCGGACCGAAGGTCTCCTCGCGCGAGATGGCGAGCTCCTCGCCCACGTCCGCGAGCACGGTCGCGGGGTACCACGCGCCCGGGCCGCTCGGCACCTCGCCGCGGAAGGCCAGGCGCGCGCCGCCGGCGAGCGCGGCGTCGACCTGCTCGGCGACCTTCGCGCGCTGCTCGACGCTGACCATCGGCCCCATGTCGACCTCGGCGTCGAAGCCGTCGCCGCAGCGCCAGGCGCGCGCCTTCTCGACGACCTGGCGCTCGAACTCCGCGGCGATCGGCGCGGCGACGTAGACGCGCTCGACCGAGCAGCACACCTGGCCGCTGTTGCGCAGGCTGTGACGCACGGCGCACTCGGCGGCGGCCGCGACGTCGGCGTCGGCCATCACGACCAGCGGGTCCTTGCCGCCGAGCTCGAGCACGAGCCGCTTCAGCTCCTTGCTGGCGCTCTCCATGATGCGCTTGCCGGTCGCGCGGCTGCCGACGAAGCCGACCATGTCGACGTCGGCCGCGACGAGCTCCGCGCCGACGCGGCCGTCCCCTTGCACGAGCTCGAACACGCCCGCCGGGACGAGCGGCTGCAGCAGCGCGGCCAGCTTCGCGCCGACGAGCGGCACGTGCTCGCTGGGCTTGAACACTACCGCGTTGCCCGCGGCGAGCGCCGGCACGAGGATCTGCAGCGGCATGCCCACCGGGAAGTTCCAGGGCGTGATCGCGGCCACCACGCCGAGCGGCGCGCGCACGAGCGTCGTCACGCTGCGCGCCGTCTCGTGGCGCTCGGGCTGCAGCGCCTCGACGACCTCGGCGAGCTCGACGAGCGCGTGCTTCGCCCAGCCCTGCGCCTCGCCCAGGGCCTGCGCGCGCGGCTTGCCCATCTCGCGCGTGGCGAGGTCGGCCAGCTCGTCGGCCGCGGCCGCGAGCGCGGCACCCAGCGGTTCGAGGCGCGCGGCGCGCTCCTCGACCGTCAGCGCGCCCCAGGCGGGTTGCGCGGCGCGCGCGCGCGCCACGGCGGCGTGCAGCTCGGCCGAGCTCGTGACGGGGATCTCGGCGAGGCACTCGCCGGTGGCGGGGTTCAGGTCGCGCAGGGTGCTCATGGATCTCGGCTCAGAACTCGGAGTCGTACAGGTCGTGCAGCTCGGCTTCGAGGGCGTGCTTCTCGACGACGCCCAGCTCGTCCAGCGGCGTCGCGTCGCGCAGGGAGGCGCGCAACGCCTGGAGCTGCGCCTCCTCCTTGGAGATCGCCGCCTCGGGCTCGCCGCGCTCGCGCGCCGCGCGCAGGTCGACCAGGTGCGCCTCGACCTGCGCGAGGTCGTCGCGCACCGCGGCGAGCTCGGCGTCGATGCGCTGGAGCAGCGCGAGGTGTTGCAGCGCGTCGGGATCGGCGCGCACCTCGTCCCAGCTCTTGCCCGCCGCCTGCAGCGCGGCGCGCTCCTCGCCGCGCAAGGTCTCGAGCGCGTCGTGGCGCAGCTCGAGGTCGCCCCGCAGCGTCTCGAACTCGGCCACCGCGTCGTCGAGTTCGCGCTCGCGCGCGCTGCGCGGATCGGGCCCGTAGCGGTGCCACACCTCGACGAGCGGCGGACCGGCGAGCACCACGGCGAGCACCAGCGCGAGCGCGGCCTGCAGGATCTTGGCGCCCTTCGGCCGCGCGAGCGCGCCGACCGCGGGCAGCACGAGCAGCACGCCGAGCGCGATGCGCACGGCGGGCCAGGGATCGTCGAGGTGACGCCGCAGCACCCACGCCCACAGCGCGCACGCGACGACGCCGAAGCCGCAGCCGAGGCCGGACTCCTTGCCCTCGCGCTGCGCCACCCACGACGCGCGCACGGCGTAGAGGAAGAGCAGCAGCGCGGCGGCGGTGAGTCCCCAGTCGAGCATCGGTCAGCGCTCCTGCGTCAGGAAGTCGAGGGCCTGCTGGCGTTCGTCGGGCGCGGGCGCGCCGGAGGAGGCCTTCAACAGCTCCTCGACGCTGCGCGGCTCGTCGAGCGCGCCGAGCGCGCTCTGGTTGCCGGTGAGCAGCGCCTCGACCTGGCCGAGCAGCGCGTCCGTCTCGGCCGTCAGCGCGTCCACGCGCACGAGCTCCTTCTTGGCCTTCAGCTCGACGAGCGCGGCCTCGGTGGACTGGATGCGGTCGCGCAGCTTCTTGCGCTGCTCGTCGGCCGAGGCGACCACCTCGGCGTAGATGTCCGTCACGCGCGCGTAGGTCACGCGCTCGCGCAGCACGCTGTCGACCTGCTCGACGAGCTGCTCGCGCGTGTAGCTCGCGCCGCGCAGGCTGGTCGGCCACGCGCCGCTCGCCTCGGCGGCCTGGAACGCCGCGCGGAACTCGGCGGCCAGCTCGTCGGCGACGCGCAGCAGCCCGGCGTTGCGCTGGCCCTCGGCCTCGGCGGAGGTCTTCGTCTCGGCGAGCGCCTCGCGGCTCGTGCGGAACGTCTCGAGGTCGCGTTGCAGCTTCTCCTCCGCGAACGTGAGGAAGCCCACCGGGTCGGCGCGGCGCGCCTCCTCGGTCCACCCGCCGACTTCGTCGAGCTTCGTGCTCACCTGCGTGCGCAGGCCCGGCAGGCGCGTCCACGCCAGCCAGCCCACGAGCAGGACGGCGACCGCGATCAAGAGGTACTTCATGGGCCGCCCAGTCTACCTTCGGCGGCCCGCGCGCCGACGCGCTACAGGAGCCAACCGCCCGACACGGGCAGGTCGGCGCCGAGCGTGTAGGACGAGCGCGGCGACGAGAGCCAGAGCGCGGCCTCGGCCACCTCCTCGGCCGTGCCGGCGCGGCCGAGCGGCACGTTGGCGACGCGCGCGGGGGCGCTGGTCTCGGGGTGCGCGTGCGCGTGCGGCACGAGGCCCGGCGACAGCACGTTCACGCGCACGCCGTGCGGCGCCTCCTCCAGCGCCAGCGAGCGCGCGAAGACGAGCAGCGCGCTCTTCGCCCCCGCGTAGGCCGCGGCCTCGCGGCGCGCCCCCAGGCCCTCGAGCCCGGCGCAGCCGAACAGCACCAGCGTCCCGCGCGCGGCGCGCAGCGGGGCGCGCACGGCGTCGACGAGGTGCAAGGCCGTCTCGAGGTTGCTCTCGAGCATCTCGCGCCAGACCGCGAAGCCGGTGCTCTCCAGCGGGCCGGAGGCGTAGGCCCCCACCGCGTGCACGACGTGGTCGAGCCGCGCGTCGCGCGCGAGCACCTCGTCCACGAGCCGCGTCGCGTCGGCGGCGCGGGCGAGGTCGGCGCGGTGCGTGCGCCCGGGGAACTCGAGCTCGCGCTCGGCCGCGAGCAGCTTCGAGCCGCGCCACACGACGTGCGTGTGGTCCCCGCGCGCGGCGAAGGCGCGCGCGACGGCGAGGCCCAGGCCGCGCACGCTGCCGGTGACCAGGGAGACGGGCGGCCGGGCCGCGGAGTCGGCGTCGCTCATGCCGCCATCGTACGCGATGGCGTGCGCGGGGCGGCGCGGCTCAGTCCAGCGTCCCGATGCGGCTCGGCGGCCAGAGGCGCAGGTCGACCTTGCCGCGGATCAGCTCCTCGGGCACCTGCCCGAACTCGCGGCTGTCGGAGGAGTGCGGGCGGTTGTCGCCCAGCACGAAGTAGTGGCCGGGCTTCACGCGCGTGAGGACGTGCGCGAAGACGTCCTGCTCGGCGACGTAGCCCTCGTCGACGCGCTCGCCGTTGACCCACAACGTGCCGGCGGCCATGACGACCTCGTCGCCCGGCAGCGCGACCACGCGCTTGATGTAGTCGACGCTCGGATCGAGCGGGTAGCGCAGCACGACGATGTCGCCGCGCTCGATGCCCGTGAAGACGTAGCTGAGCTGGTCGATCAGGATGCGGTCCCCGTCGTGGATGCCCGGCGCCATGGAGCTGCCGCGCACGATCGAGAGGTTGAACGCGAAGAGGTAGGCGACGAGGCCCACGAACAGGACGCGCGCGGGGTGGCGCAGCGCGTAGAGCCAGTCGGCGACCTGCTCGAGCGCCTCGGCGAGCAGCGCGGGGCGCGGCGCGGCGGGCTCGTGCGCGACGTCCGGCGCCGTGAAGGCCTCGAAGGCCGCGGCGCGCCGCAGCGCGATGAGCTCGAGGTCGCTCGCGTCGAGCTGCATCGAGGCGCGGGACGCGGCGATGCGCGCGCGCGCGTCGTCCTGCGTTCCGACCAGGGAGGGCGTCTCGGGGACGACGACCCCCTCCCGATCCTCGAGGTCCCGGGGAGGCATGGGCTCCCTTCTTCGGTCGCGCCCCGCCGGGGACTTGAAGGCCCGGCTTCCCGCCACCCCGCGGCTTGCCTTTTGCGCTCGGACTCGGAACAAAGGGGGCCTCATGCCCCCCTCGCCCCCCCACCGAGCCCCGGGACTCTGGCGCGCCACCTGGCAGGTGGCCCGCAAGGAGCTGCGCTCGAGCTTCCGCGACCGCCAGACGGCCATCTACTCGGTGGTGCTGCCGATCTGCCTGTACCCGGCGCTGTTCTGGCTGATGATCCAGGGCGCGATGCTGGTGCAGGGCCGGCGCGAGCACACCATGGTGCGCGTCGGCGTGGCGCACGCCCCGGGGATCGAGGTGCCGGCCGGGCTGGTCGACGCACTCGTCGCGCCGCCGCGCGCGGCGGACGAGGCCGGCGGCGAGGACGCTCCCGCGGAGCCCGCGCCCGCGGAGCCGCAGGCCGTCGAGCTGGAGCGCGTCGAGGTCGCCCTGCTGGGCGTCTTCCCCGACGCCGAGAGCGCCTGGGGCGAGTGGACCGCGCGCGCCGACGAGGACCGCGACGCGCTGCTCTAC
Organism: Planctomycetota bacterium; assembly: GCA_020638875.1. Classification (GTDB taxonomy): domain Bacteria; phylum Planctomycetota; class UBA1135; order UBA1135; genus DUCM01. Next base: position 19,578 of record JACKHS010000010.1, on the reverse strand, counting down.
CTCGCCGAGGACGCGCAGGGCGCGAGCGCGAGCGTGCTCGCCTACGACTCGAGCCAGGGCCGCTCCTCGCTCGCGCGACGCCGCGTGCAGCCGCGCGTCGAGGCCTTCGCGCACGCGCTGCGCGTCGAGCTCGCGCGCGCGCGCGGCGCCGACCCGCGCAGCCTCGAGCCGCTGCGCGTCGAGGAGCGCAACCTCGCGCCCGACGAGGAGATGGGCGCCTACGTCCTGTCGATGCTGCTGCCGCTGCTGCTCGTCGTCATGGCGGTCATGGGCGCGTTCTTCCCGGCGGTCGACCTGACCGCCGGCGAGCGCGAGCGCGGCACGCTCGAGACGACGATGATCCTGCCCGTGCCGCGCCTCGCGGTGCACCAGGGCAAGATCGTCGCGGTGTGCGTCTCGGCGCTCGTCGCCACGTCGCTCAACCTGCTGGCGCTGGGCCTCTCGGCCGGCCACCTGCTCGAGATGATCTCGGCCGGCGCCGCGCTCGAGATCGAGCTGCCGCTGCTCGCCTTCGCGGCCATCGCGCCGCTCGCGCTGCTGTTCGCGTTCTCGGTCAGCGCCGTGCTGACCGGCATCGCCGCGCTCGCCAAGACCTTCAAGGAGGGCCAGGCGCTGCTCGGGCCGGTGCAGCTCGTGTTCCTCGTGCCGGCGATGGCCGCCGCGATGCCGGGCCTCGAGCTCACGCCCGTGACGGCCTTCGTGCCGGTGGTCAACGTCGTGCTCGCGTTCCGCTCGATCCTGCGCGGCGAGGTGCTGCCGCTCGAGTACACCCTGACGGCGCTGTCGCTGTGCGGCTACGCGCTGCTCGCCATCGCCTTCGCCGTGCGCGTGCTGTCGCGCGAGTCCCTGTCGGTCGCCGCGGAGACCATCCCGCTGCGCAGCCTCGTGCGCTACCTGCGCTCCGAGCGCGGCGCGCGCTGAACGAACCATGCACGAACCCGCCCACGACCCCGACGTCCTGCTCCTCGCCCGCGGCCTGCGCAAGGTCTACCACGACCCCGAGCGCGGCGAGGTGGTCGCCGTGCACGGCCTCGACCTCGCGTGCCGCCGCGGCGAGGTCTACGGCCTGCTCGGCCCGAACGGCGCCGGCAAGACGACGTCGCTGCGCATGCTCTCGACGATCCTCGCGCCGAGCTCGGGCCGCGCGTGGCTCGACGGCGTGGACGTGACCGAGGACCCGCTCGAGGCGCGGCGGCGGCTGGGCTTCCTCTCGACGAGCACGGGCCTCTACCCGCGCCTCACCGGCCGCGAGACGCTGCGCTACTTCGGCGAGCTGCACGGCATGGCGGGCGCCGCGCTCGAGGCGCGCATCGAGGAGCTCGTGGCGGCGTTCGACCTGGGCGCGTTCGTGGACGGGCGCACCGAGGGCTTCTCGACCGGCCAGAAGCAGAAGATCTCGATCGCGCGCGCCGTGCTGCACCGCCCGCCGGTGCTGATCCTCGACGAGCCGACCACCGGCCTCGACATCCTCGCGAGCTCGGCGATGATCGCGTTCATCGAGGGCGCGCGCGACCAGGGCGCGTGCGTGCTCTTCAGCACGCACATCATGAGCGAGGCCGAGCGGCTGTGCGACCGGCTCGGCGTGCTGTACCGCGGGCGGCTCCTGGCCGAGGGCACGCACGACGAGCTGCGCGCGCGCACCGGCGCGGCGTACCTCGACGGCGTCTTCCTGGCGCTCGTGCGCGAGGCCGATCGGGAGGCGCGCGCTTGAGCGCGGCGCGCCAACGCGGCGCCGTGCTGCGCAACGAGCTGCGCGGCCTGCTGCGCGATCGGCGGGCGCTGTTCTCGGGCCTGGTGCTGCCGCTCGTGCTCTACCCGTTCCTGCTGCTCGGGCAGGGCTGGCTCGAGCGCATCGCGCAGGAGACGCTCGAGGCCAAGCAGGTCGTGGTCGTCACCGAGCTCGCCGCGGCGCCGGCCGACGAGGCCGCGCGTATCGAGGCGCGCCTCGCCGAGGACCCGGCCACGACGCTGCGCGCGCTCGCGCCGGGCGCGCTCGGCGCGGTGCAGCAGGCGATCGACGAGGGCACCGAGGAGGCCTGGTTCCGCGAGCGCGAGCTGGTGCTCGACCAGCTCGGCGGCGACGGCGACGCGCTGCTGTGGGCCGCCCCCGACCCCGAGAGCCCCGACGGCACGCTCTACCGCCTGCACTACGACGGCGCCGACGACACGGCGCGCGAGGCGCGCGACCGCGCGCGCGAGGTGCTCGACGACCTCGGCCGCGACCTCGAGGCGCACCAGCTCGACGCGCTGCTCGGCGGCGACCCCGCGGCGCTCGTGGTGGCCGAGACGCGCGACCTCGCGAGCGAGGAGGACAAGGGCGGCGCGCTGCTCGGACGCCTGCTGCCGCTGATGGCGGTGCTCGTGCTGCTCTCGGGCGGCAGCTACGCCGCGCTCTCGGCCTTCGCCGGCGAGCGCGAGGGCGGCACGCTCGAGACGCTGCTCGTGCAGCCGGTGCCCGCGAGCGCGCTCGTGTGGGGCAAGTTCAGCGCGGTGCTGCTGACCGGCCTCGCCGCGCTCGTGCTGAACCTCGTCAGCCTGCTGGGCTCGGTCGCGCTGGGGCTGGGCGAGCTGCCCGGCGGCGGCAGCGAGGTCGGCGGGCCGGGCTTCGCGCGCTTCGCCGTGGGCGGCGTGATCCTCGCGCCGCTGTGCCTGCTGCTGTCGGCGCTGCTCTCGCTCGTGTGCGGCCGCGCGCGCAGCTTCCGCGAGGGGCAACACTACCTCCTGCCGCTGAGCCTGGTGGCGATGCTGCCCGCGGCGCTCGCGACGCAACCCGAGGTCGAGCTCGACCTCCTGCTCGCGTGCGTGCCGCTCGCCGGTCCGGCGCTCGCCTTCCGCGACGCGATGGTCGGCCAGCTCGCGTTCGGACCGGGCGCGTTCGCGGTGGGCTCGACGCTGGTGTGGGCCGCGCTGTGCCTGCGGAAGCTGGGCTCGCTGCTCGACGCCGAGCGCGTGCTCGCCGATCGCGGCACGCCCGAGGAGCTCGCCGCGCGCCGCGTGCAGTCGAAGAACGCGCTCGCGTACGGCTGGGCCGGCGTGCTGCTCGTCTACGTCCTCGGCGGCCTGGTGCAGAGCCTGCACGCGGTGTGGGGCCTCGTCGCGACGCTGTGGGTGCTCCTGCCGACGCTGGCCGTGCTCTCGGCGCGCGGTACGGCGCGGCGCGCGGGCGAGCGGCTCGTGACGACGCTCGGCCTGCGCGCGCCGCGGCCCTCACACCTCGCGGCCGCGCTGCTCGCCGCGCCCGCGCTCGCGCGCCTGGCCGGCACGTGGATCGAGTGGCAGCAGCGCGTGCTGCCGCTGCCCTCCTCGATGACGCAGGGCGGCGGCCTGCCGTCCGAGCTGCTCGAGCTCTCGCCGCGCGCGACGTTCCTGCTGCTGGCGCTCTCGCCCGCGATCTGCGAGGAGCTCTTCTTCCGCGGCGCGGTGCTCTCGGGGCTGCGCCGCGACCTGCCCGCGTGGCGCGTCGTGGCGTGGCAGGCGCTGCTCTTCGGCGCCGTGCACGCCTCCATCTACCGCTTCGCGCCGACCGCGTGCCTCGGCGCGCTGCTCGCGGCGCTCGTGCTGCGCGGCCGCAGCCTGTGGCCCGCGGTCGTGCTGCACGCGACCTACAACGGCCTGCTGATCCTCGGCGACCGGACGAGCTGGTTCGCGGCGCCGTGGGTGCCCTGGTTGCTCCTCCCGGCCGTCCTGCTGGCCTGCGTGCCCGCGCGCGCGCCGCGCACCGCCTGACACGCCATGCACATGCACCCGCTCCTGCCGGCGCTGGTCGCGTCGATCTGCGTCGTGCTGGTGATCGGCGCGCTCGTGCGCCGCCTCGGCCAGCCGCACGTGATCGCCTACCTGCTCGTCGGCGTCGTGCTGGGTCCCTCCGGCCTCGCGCTGTTCGAGGAGCAGTCGGTCGCGCTCGTCGGCGAGTTCGGCGTGATCCTGCTGCTGTTCTTCGTCGGCATGGAGGTCGACCTGGGCCGGCTCATCACGGGCTGGCGCGTCTCGGTGCTCGGCACGCTCCTGCAGGTCCTGCTCAGCGTCGCCGCCGTCGCCGGCATCGGCGCGCTGCTCGGCTGGCACGCGCCGCGCATCGTCCTCGTCGGCCTGGCCATCAGCCTGAGCAGCACCGCGCTCGTCGTGACCATGCTGCGGCAGTGGCGCGAGATGGAGACCGTGGCGGGCCAGGACGCGGTCGGCGTGCTGCTCGTGCAGGACGTCGCGCTGGCGCCGATGCTGATCGTCGTCGGCCTCCTGGGCGGCGAGCCGCCGACCGCGGCCGTGCTGGTGCCGCAGCTCGTCGGCGGCCTGGGCGTCGTCGCGCTCGTGGCGACGCTCGTGCGCCGCAAGTCGCTGCACCTGCCGCTCGGCGAGCTGCTGCGCGGCGACCACGAGCTGCAGCTCTTCGGCGCGCTGCTCCTGTGCTTCCTGTTCGCGTGGCTCACGGGCATCTGCTACCTGTCGACCGCGCTCGGCGCCTTCGTCGCCGGCCTGGTCGTGGCGACCGCGCGCGAGACGGACTGGATCCGCGAGAACCTCGAGCCCTACCGCGTGCTGTTCGTCGCCGCGTTCTTCGTCTCGGTCGGCATGCTCGTCGACCTGCCGTTCCTCGCGCAGGAGTGGCAGGCGATCGCCGCGCTGATCCTGGCGGCCCTGGTCACCAACACGCTCATCACGGCGGCGATCCTCAAGGCGCTCGGGCGGAGCTGGCGCAGCAGCCTGTACGTCGGCGCGCTGCTCTCGCAGATCGGCGAGTTCAGCTTCGTGCTCGCGGCGGTGGGCAAGCAGGCGCACATCATCACCGACTTCGGCTACCAGATGGTGCTCGGCGTGATCGTCGGCACGCTGCTGCTCGGCCCGGCCTGGATCGCCGTGTGGCGGCCGCTGCGCGACGCGGGCGCGCGCTCGGCCTGAGCCGGCCCGGCGCTCCCTACCCGGTCCTCTGGATGCGGCCGGCGCGCGCGCGCCGATTCGGCCGGCCGCGCTGCACCGCGGGGGGCCGCGCGGCTACCCTCTTGGCCCGCGCGCCGCGCGCGCGCCGAGTCCCGCCCCCCCGCCCTCCTCGTCGACGATGGCCCCCTACCTGTACGTCCTGCACGTCCTCGCGGTCCTGCTCTTGACCGGCTTCACCTTCCAGGCCTTCGCCGCGCCGACGCCCGAGCGCCGCGCGCGCACGATGATGGTGACCGGCATCCTGTCGCTCGCGGTGCTGATCCTCGGCATCGGCCTGATGCACACGCTGCACCACGGCTTCGACGAGGGCTGGATCCACGCCAAGCTGCTGGCCTGGTTGGGCCTCTCGGCCGTGAGCGGCATCGCCTTCCGCAAGCCCGAGAAGGTCGGCCTGCTGACGCTGCTGGCCATCGCCTTCCTCGCGCTGGCCGTCGTCGCGGTCTACGTGCTGCGCACCGGCGCCTGAGCCCGCGCGGTGCGGCGCGCTCCGTCCCGCGTCGGCGCGGCGCTGTTCGCGCTGAGCCTCGCGTGCGCGGGCCCGCCGCCGCCCGCGCCGGCGTGGACGCCGCTGTTCGACGGCGCGAGCCTCGCCGGCTGGGAGAGCATCGCCTACGGCGGCGAGGGCGAGCTCGAGCTCGTCGACGGCTGCGCGCTGCTCGGCATGGGCGCGACGCTGACCGGCATGCGCTACCCCGTCGGCCTGCCGCGCACGCTCGACTACGAGCTCGAGCTCACCGCCGCGCGCCGCTGGGGCAACGACTTCTTCTGCGGCCTCACGTTCCCCATCGGCGACGAGCACGCGACGCTGATCCTCGGCGGTTGGGGCGGCGGGTTGTGCGGCCTGTCGTGCGTCGACGGCGCCGACGCCTCCGACAACGCGACGAAGAGCTATCGCGGCTTCGAGGCCGGGCGCGACTACGCGGTGCGCGTCCGCGTCGAGGCCGCGCGCGTGCGCGCCTGGGTCGACGGCGAGCTCGTGGTCGACGTCCCCACGGCCGGGCACCGCTTCTCGCTGCGCACCGAGGTGCTCCCCAGCCCGCCGCTCGCCGTCTCGAGCTACGTCACCGCGGCGCGCGTCGGTCCGCTGCGCTGGCGGCCGCTGCGCTGAGAGGCGAACGCCCCGCGCGCGGCGACGCGGCCCGCCTTGCGGGGTTCGCCGCCCCGCAGTAGCTTCGACGTCGCCTCGCGGAGCAGCCCGCGCGAGGCGGTCGCGGAGAGACCACGAGCGCGAAGCGACCGGGACTCCCTCTCCGCGCGCGAGTCCACGGCGGCGTGGTACGACGAGTCTCGGTCGCACGCCCGCTCCATGAAGTCGACCGTCTCGCTGCTGCTCGTCCTCGCCTCGTTCGTGCCCGCCGCGTCCGCCCGGCCGCAGGGCGCCAACCCCGCCGCAGGCGCGGGCGCCGCCGCCGGCCCGGGCCTGGCCGCGCTGCCCGGTCCCGCGGTGCTGACCGGCTTCACCAGCCGCACCGCCTGGCTCACCGCGCTCGGGAGCACGCCGACCCGCGTCGACTTCGACGCGCTGGCCGACGGCACGCTCGTCACCGGCACCGGCGCGCTGCTGCCGTGGGGCGTCGCGGACACGTTCGGCGACTCGACCCACGGCGGCGGTGCCGTGCCGCAGTTCGCCTACTGCTCGTGCACGATGAACTTCCCCATGTTCGGGGCCGGCTCGCTGCCGAGCGAGCCGAACTACTTCGCGAACATCCGCGACTCCCCGACCTACGCGACGGGGACGATCACGCTCGTGTTCACGCAGGCGCGCACCGCGGTCGGTCTGTTCGTGGCCGACGGCAGTCCGGTCGACGTCTTCCGCATCGAGCCCCTCGACGCGGGCGGCGTCAGCCTGGGCGTCCAGACCTTCCCCGCGCGCGCGCTGCCGGACACCTTCTGCGGCCTCCTCAGCGACACGGCGTTCTTCGGCGTGAAGATCTCCTCGGCCAGCCCCAACGACTCCTGGGGCATCGACGACTTCGAGCACGGCGGCTCCGTCGGCCAGACGTACTGCTTCGGCGACGGGCTCGGCTCGATCTGCCCCTGCGCCAACGAGAACGACGGCAGCGTCGCCGACGGGGAGGCCGGTTGCGCCAACAGCCACGTCGCGGGCGGCGCCGCGCTGACCGCCTCGGGCTCGGCCCACACGAGCTCGGCGGACCTCGTGCTCGTCGCCCAGGGCCTGGTGTCGAACCAGCCCGGCCTCTACTTCCAGGGCGACAACGCGACGGGCGGCGGCAGCGGCGCGCTGTTCGGCGACGGCCTGCGCTGCGCCGGCGGCGGCGTGCGTCGCCTCGGCGTGCGCGCCGCCGACGCCGCGGGCTCGTCCTCGACCGCGGGCCTCGACGTCGTCGCCCTGGGCGGCGTCGTCGCCGGCGAGACGAAGCGCTATCAGCTCTGGTACCGCGATCCCGCGAACTCGCCCTGCGGCAGCGGCTTCAACCTGACGAACGGCGTCGAGGTCGCTTGGCTGCCCTGAGCGACGCGGGCGGCGCGCAGCGGAGCGGATCGCGGTGAGGCACTCCGAGTCGCACCGCACGCAACACGTCGGCTGGCTGCGCGCCGCCGTGCTCGGCGCCGACGACGGCATCGTCTCCACCGCGAGCCTCGTGCTCGGTGTGGCGGCGGCGGAGGCGACGCGCGGCAGCGTGCTGACCGCCGGGCTCGCCGGCCTGGTGGCCGGCGCGATGTCGATGGCCGCCGGCGAGTACGTCTCGGTCAGCTCGCAGGCGGACGTCGAGCGGGCCGACCTCGCGCGTGAGCGCGCGGAGCTCGCGGCCGACGGCGAGCACGAGCACGACGAGCTCGCGAACATCTACGTCGCGCGCGGCCTGACGCCGACGCTGGCGCACGAGGTCGCGACGCAGCTCATGGCGCACGACGCGCTCGCCGCGCACGCGCGCGACGAGCTGGGCATCACCGAGGTCTCGACCGCGCGCCCGGTCCAGGCCGCGCTGTCCTCCGCGGCGGCCTTCGCGGCGGGCGCCGCCCTGCCGCTGGGCGTGTTCGCGCTCGTGCCGCCGACCGCCGCGCTCGCCGCGGTGGCCAGCGCGTCCCTGCTCGCGCTCGCCGCGCTGGGCGCGACCGGCGCGTGGGTCGGCGGAGCTCCGGCCGTGCGGGCCGCAGCGCGCGTGACGCTGTGGGGCGCGCTGGCGATGGCGGCGACGGCGGGCGTGGGCGCGCTGTTCGGCGCGGCAGCCTGAGCGGCGCGTCGCGCGCGCGAGCGATCGTGTGAACGACGCGTGAATCCGTGTCCAGCGCGCCCGCGCGGGCTTCGCGCACCTGGACGGCCGGAAATTCACACTGCTAGACTCGGCGAGCTTGAAGCGCTTCCTGAGCCTCTTTCGCGCCGCGCAACCGCCGGCTCCGCCCCCGCGCCCCGTGGCGGGCTTCGACCCGTGCAAGACGGTCGCCGACGCCGCGCCGCCGCGCGAGCAGCCCAAGCCGAAGCCCTACCTGGCGCTGGTCCGAGGCCTCGCGGGACACGACCTCGTCGCGCTCACGGACGCCCCGCTCGTGCTCGGTCGCGACGCCACGCTGGACGTCCACCTCGCCGACGCCGGCATCTCCCGGCGGCACTGCCGCGTGCGCCGCTCGGGCGCGCGCGTGCTCGTCGAGGACCTCGGCTCGACCAACGGCACGTTCGTCGACGGCGAGCGCGTCGAGGGCGAGGTGGAGCTCCCCACCGGGGCCACGCTCCAGCTCGGCGATCGCAGGCTGCGCCTGGAGCGCCTGACCGACGAGGACGTCGCGGCGCGGCGGAGCTTCGCGGCGGACCTCGACCGCGCGCGGCGCTACGTCGAGGCGTTGATCCCGCCGCCGCTCGACGCGGGCCCCGTGCGTACGGAGTGGGTCTACGTGCCCTCGTCGGTGCTCGGCGGCGACGCGCTCGGTCATCACGCCCTCTCCGACGGCCGCCTCGCGCTCTACGTCGTCGACGTCTGCGGGCACGGCGTCGAGCCGGCGCTGCACGCGGCCTCGGTGCTCAACGCGATCCGCGGCGAGAGCCTGCCCGAGACGGACTTCGGCGACCCCGGACAGGTCCTCGCGCGCCTCAACACGGCGTTCGCCATGGAGACGCACAACGACCTCGTGTTCACGATCTGGTACGGCGTGCTCGACGCCGAGCGCGGTCGCGTTCGCTTCGCTTCGGCCGGTCACCCGCCCGCGCTGGCGCTCTCGGCCGACGGCTCGACGCTGCGTCGGCTGGGCACGAAGAACCCGCCGATCGGCTCCTTCCCCGCGCGCGCGTTCGCGCAGGACGAGGCGGACCTCGGCCGCGGGGAGCGCCTGTACGTGTTCAGCGACGGCGCTTACGAGCTGGAGGATCGCGACGGGCGCGAGCGGAGCCTCGAGGACTTCGAGCGCGTCCTCACCGCTCCGCATGCCGACCGCTCTCCCGGCGAGCCGCAGCGCCTGTACGAAGCATCGCTCGCCGCGACCGGCGCGAGCCTCCTCGAAGACGACTTCTCCCTGCTCCTGGCCACCCTCCCCGCATGAACCTCGACGTCGTAGAGCAGACCGCGCGCCTCAGCTGCATCCGCCTGGAAGGCAAGCTGGACTCGACCGGTGTGGACCAGGTCGAGACGCGCCTCACCGCGCTCCTGTCCAAGAGCGGCGACGCGATCCTCGACCTGACGGACGTGTCCTTCCTGTCCTCGCTCGGGGTGCGGCTCCTGATCACGATCGCGAAGCTGCTCGACCGGCGCGCGTCCAAGCTCGTGCTCGTCGCCGCGCCGCAGCTCGTCGACGGAGCGCTCAAGCACTCCTCGCTCGACGAGATCCTGCCCATCGTCGGCGCGGTCGAGCAGGCCAAGGCCGTCCTGGCGACGTGAGCCGCGAACGGCAGCTCCGAGCCGAGGAGCGCGCTCCGCGCGACGGCGCGCGCGCGCTCGTGCGCCTCGAGTTGCCCAACGACCTGCGCGCGCTCGAGGACGCGCGGGCCCGCGCCCGCGCGGCGCTGAGCGCGGCGAACGTCGAGGTGCGCGCGCTCGACGCGGTCGAGCTGATCCTCGAGGAGCTGGTGGGCAACGCGATCCGTTACGGCTTCGACGGCGAGACCAGCGTGCTGCGCGTCGCGATCACGCCGCGCGCCTCGGACCTCCTCGTCGAACTCGTCGACGCGGGCCGGCCCTTCGACCCCACGGGGTACCCGCCCCCCGCCAAGCCCAAGAGCATCGCCGACGCGACCGTCGGCGGCCGCGGGATCCAGATGGTGCGGGCCGTCGTGAGCGCGATGCGCTACCGCCGCCGCGGCGACGAGAATCACCTCGAGCTCGTCGTGCCGCGGCGCTAGTGCGGGTCGCGCGCCCGCCTCGCTCGACTCCACCCTCACCCGGCGCTCCCGCGGGACGCCCCGCCGCTCGCCCCTGCGCCGGATCGCGCTCACCGTCGGCGACCTCGAACGAGCGCGAGGCCCGCGGCCGTTGCGGCGCCGCGGGCCTCGCAGCTCTCTCTACCCTCGGGCTACGGGAGCACGTCGACGATCACGCCGTTGCTCGTGTTGAAGCCGTGTCCGCACGGGCCGGCCACGTCGCGGTACCAGGCCTGGTACCGCACCTGCGTGCCCGCGGCGAAGCTCCCGGTCTGCGCGGGCGGGAAGCTCGTCGCGCCTTGCGCGTCCGCCAGGCGCGTCGCCAGGCGCACGACGGTCCCGCCGGCGCAGCGCAGGCCGTCGCCGAAGCTCGCGCCCGCCCCGCCCGCGATCGCGCTCGAGCCGGCGAAGAGCAGGATCGGTTGCGCGGCGGGAACGCCGGCGACGTCGAAGCCGAGGGCGGCTTGCGCCGCGCTGGCGGAGCCCCAGCTCGTGAGCAGCGCGCTCGCGCCCGTCGAGTTGGCGCAGCCTTGCCCTTCCAGGCCGCCGTTGCCGCACGGACAGGCCTGCCCCGTCCCGTCGCCGGAGCAGTACGCGTGGCCCGGGCCGGCCGTGTAGACGTCGACGCGCGGCGTGAAGCTCAGGAACGGGAGGTCGCCGCCGGCGAACAGCGCCCGCTCTCCGAGCGAGAGCGCCACCATGCGCGCGCGCCCGAGGGACAGGCGCTGCACCTGCCACGTGCCCGTGGTGAGGTCGTACACGTCGACGCGGTCGACACCCACCTCCACCTGGGGCACCGGCCACCCGCCGGCGAGCAGGATCCGGTCTCCGGCACGCGCCAAGCCGCGCCCCTCTCCGAGGACCGGCGTGGGGATCGTGGTGATCGTCCCGGTGAGGTCGTCGTACTCCCAGATCGCGTCCGTCAGCAGACCACCGCCGAGGTAGGCGCGGTTCCCGACGACGGCGACGTCGAGCGAGGCCGTCGGCGCGGGGAGCGTGACCGTCGACCACGTCGACGTCGTCGTGTCGAGCACACGCATCTCGTCGGTCAGGACGCTGAAGTGGGTGCCCCCGGCGAAGAACACGCGTTGCCCGATCGTGAAGGCGCGGACGTACGCGCGCGGGGACGGGAGCTGATCCGTCGACCACGTGCCGGCCGCGGTGTCGAAGACGTCGATCCGGTCGGTGTACCCGAGATTGGAGAAGCCGCCGGCGAAGTAGACCTTGGTCCCCAGCGCGACCGCCGCGAGCGCGCCCCGGGACAGGCTGAGCGTCTCGAGGTTCCAGGCGCCGGTGTCGACGTCGTAGATGTCCACGCGATCCGTGTAGGGACCGCCGAGCGTGCCGCCAGCGATGTACACCTTGCGCCCCAGGGCCGCGGCCGCGGCCCGAGACTTCGCCACCGGGAGGTGCGCGGCGGTGAGCAGGCCGGTGGACGCGTCGTAGATGTCGACGTGGTCCGAGACGGTCGAGAAGCCGCTGCCGCCGACGACGAACGCGAGATCGTCGAGCGTGCAGCCGCACATGTACTGGCGGTTCGCGCCGAGTTCGAAGGACTCCCACTGCGGGGCCGCGAGAGCCGCGTCGGCTGCGAAGAGCAGCGCGGGGACGAGCGAGTAGCGAAGCGACGACATGTCTACCTCCTTGCGAGATGAGGTCCCATCGACGAGGGTGCGAGCGGGGCGGCGATGGGGGGACCGCCCACGAGCGTAGGGCTCGGAGCGGACCGGGTTACGAACCGCGAGGAGCTTCCTCCGATCGCCGCGGTCGCTTGCGAAGTGTCGCGAGTCGACCGCGTCTCCGAGCCCTGCACTGCGCGCGCACGGCGCGCTATTCCCTCGAGAGGCGCGACAGCCGCCGATTGGAAGGGAGCGGCCCGCTTCGCGTTGGGAACGGTGCTCGCGACGCCCCGCGAGCGGGCCGCGGGCCACGTGCGGAAGGCGCCGCGCGCCGGTGCGCGCCCGAGCGAGTTACGCCAGCTCGATCGCGTCGCCGTCCGCGCGCGCGGCGCCGGAGGCGACGAGCAGGTCCAGCGCGGCGTCGAGGCGCGGGCGCATCGCGCTGCCCAGGCGCGCGAAGCCGAAGACGCGCGCCGTCTCGCGCGCCAGGTCCTCGCGCGGCAGCGCCACGTGCGCGCGCAGCTGCGCGAGCGCGGCGTTGCGCAGCTCCGCGAGCGGCACGTCGTCGAGCGCGCGCTCGCTCGGCTCGTCGCCCTCGCGCGCGGGGCGGTAGGTCTCCCACGCCGCGGGGTCGAGGTCGGCCGGCCACAGGAAGAGCGCGCCCGACTCCTCGCGGGCGACGACCTCCGGCGGCACGAGCTCGCGCACGCGTTCGAGCGTCTTCGCGCGCACGCTGGGGAGCTGCCACAGCGCCGCCAGGCGCCGCGCGAGCAGGTCCAGCGAGAGCGGGCCCTCCTGCGCGACGACGTGCTTGATCGCCGCGCGCAGGCTGCGGTTCGTGCGGCCTTCGTGGAAGGCGTCGGCGTCGCCGAGCGGGCGGCTCGTATCGAAGGGCGCGTAGGGCTCGGGCGCCGGCGGCGCGGGCGGCGGCGGCGGTGCGCTCGCCAGGCGCGGCGCGTCCTCGGGGAGCGCGGCGGCCGCGTCGGCGCCGTCCCCCTGCCGCCGCGAGCGGCGCCTCGACGGCCGCGCTCGGGCCCGGCGCGTCCTCGGCCTCGCGCGCCGCGCGGGCGGCGTCGACCAGCGCGAGCACGCGCGCGACCTCCGCCTCGACGTCGAAGTACAGGTCGCACGACCACAGCCGCGCGAGGCGCCAGCCGAGCCCGGCCAGCACGCCCGGGCGCGAGGCGTCGCGGTCGCGCACGGTCAGGCTCGCGGCGTAGCCGGGTCCGTCGAGCTCGAGGCCCACGAGGTAGCGCTCGGCGTCGCGCGGGTCGCGCACGGCGAGGTCGACGCGGAAGCGGCTGGCGCCGACGGCCTCGTCGACCTCGTAGCCGCGCGCGCGCAGCGCCTCGGCGAGTCGCGCCGCGAGGCCGTGCGCGGCGCCGGCCGCGGGTCGCAAGCGGTTGTCGCCGGCGAGCGCGCTCGCGCCGCGGTCGGCGTACTCGAGGAAGGCCTTGAGGTCGGCCACGCCGCGCGCGGTGGTGCGCGCGAGGTCGACGTGCTCGGGCCGCAGCGACGAGAACACGAGCACCTCGCGCCGCGCGCGCGTGACCGCGACGTTGAGGCGTCGCTCGCCGCCGTCGCGGTTCAGCGGGCCGAAGTTCAGCGACACGCGCCCGCGCTCGTCCGGGCCGTAGGTGACCGAGAACAAGATCACGTCGCGCTCGTCGCCCTGCACGTTCTCGAGGTTCTTCACGAAGAGCGCCTCGCGCGCCTCGGAGGCGAGCGCGGCGTCCAGCGCGGCGTCCTCGCGACGCGCGACCTCGAGCAGGTCCTCGATCAAGGTCTGCTGCGCCTGGTTGAACGTCACCACGCCGAGCGAGCGGTCGGCGTGCGCGGGGTCCTTCAGGCGCGTCACGACCTCGGCCACCACGGCCTCCGCCTCGGCGCGGTTCGTGCGCGTGCCCGAGCGGTCGTACACGCCCGCGGGCACCGGCCGCCACGCGACGCCCTCGCGCGCGAGCAGCGGCGAGGGGAAGGTCACCAGGCGGCCGTCGTAGTACCGCAGGTTGCTGAACGCGATCAGGCTCTCGTGGCGGCTGCGGTAGTGCCAGTCGAGCGTGAGCGTGCGCAGGCCCGACGCGAGCGCCTCGTCGAGGATCGACTCGAGGTCCTCGGGCACCGCGTCGTCCGGCTCGGGCCCGTCCTCGTCCTCGCCGCGCTGGAAGAAGCTCGTCGGCGGGAGTTGCTTGGGGTCCCCCACGATCACGGCCTGGCGCGCGCGCGCGAGCACGCCGATCGCGTCCCACACCGGGATCTGCGAGGCCTCGTCGAAGACGACGAGGTCGAAGGGCGCGTGCGTCGGCTCGAGGTACTGCGCCACCGACAGCGGGCTCATCAGGAACACCGGCTTCAGCCGCGGCACGAGGTTCGGCAGCTCGCGCAGCAGCGCGCGCACCGGCTTGTGACGCGCCTTCTTGCGCAGCTCGCGGCGCAGCACGCCGGTCTCCGAGGAGTCGAGGTCGCGCGCGCCCGGCGGCGGCACGCGCTCGGCGAGCCGCGCGCGCAACACGTCGCGCGTCAGCTCGGCGAGCCGCGCGGTCAGCGCGCGGAAGTCCGCCACGCGGCGCTCGTGCTCGGGGCGCAGGAAGTTCTTCAGCGCCGGCTCGCCGGCGAAGTGCTCGGCGCACCAGCGCGCGTACCAGGCGTGGTCGAAGGCGGCGCGCGCGTCGGCGACCGGCAGCGCGCCGTCCTCGAGCGCGCGCAGCAGCGGCTCGAGCCCGGCCTCCTCGGCGGCGCGGCGCGCGCGGCGCCAGCCGCACCACTCGCGCAGGCTCGGCGTACGCCCGCGCCAGCCCGCGCAGGCCGCGTCGCGGCGCTCCAGCGCGCCAGGCACGTCGGGCTCGCCGAAGGCGCGCGCCTCGTCCAGCTCCAGCCGCTGCGCGAAGCGCCGCGCGCGCGTCGCGCTCGGTCGCCAGCGCCGCGCGCAAGGCCTCGAGCTCGCGCGCGAGGTCGCCGCCGCTCGCGAGGCGCTCGCGCGCTCCTCCGCGAGCAGGCCGGCCCACGCCTCGCGCAGGCTCGCCGCGCCGCGCGCGCCCGGCCAGGCGCCGCGCCAGCTCGCGCAGGCCGAGCGCCCACGCGAGCGCATCGGCGAGCTCGCGCGCGTCCGGTTCTCCGTCGCGCCACAGGCGCCGAAAGAAGAGCGCGCGGGCCTCGTCGCGGCGCGCGCGCAGGTCGCGCTCGACCCGCGCCAGCTCGAGCGCCTCGCCGAGCAAGGCCGCGACCTCCTCGCGCGCGGGCGCGGCGCCGCCCTTCGTGACGAGCGCGAGCGTCTTCGTGACCTTGCGCCGCCCGAACCACGCGAGCGGCCAGAAGCGCGCCTCGGCCTCGATCCACGCCGCGCGCAGGCCTTCGAGGTCGAGCTCGAGCAACGCGGGCTCGTGGCGCGCGAGACGGACGCGCGCGCGGCGGGCGGCGCGATCCTCCACGCGCTCGATCAGCGCGCGCGCCTCGGCCTCGGCCTCCGCGGCGTCAGGGCGCACACGAGCAGCGCCGCCGCGAGCCCAGGGCGGCGAGCAGCTCGCGCGCGAGCGCGTCGACGGCCTCGAGCTGCAGCGCGCTGGCGGCGACGACGTCGAGCCCCAGCGTCGGCGCGGCGGCCGCGCCGCGCGCGCGCGCGCAGCGCCGCGAGCGCCTCGCTCACGCGCGCCACGGCGTCCTCGATCGCGGCCAGGTCGCCAGGCGACACCTCGCGCAGCCGCGCGGCGCGCCAGGGGTGCGCGGCGAGCGGCGTCGGAGAGCTCGTCGGCCAGCGCGAGCGGCTCGAGGCTCGCGCGCGCCGCGGCCAGCCCGGCAGCGTCGTAGTCGCGCTCGAGCGCGACGCGCGCGGGCGCCGCCGGTGCGCCGGCGAGGAAGGCCAGGCCGGTCCACAGCGTCTCGCCCGAGGCGCGCGGCGCGTGCAGCGCGCGCACGTAGGCGTCGAGCTCCTCGCGCAGGCGCCCGAGCTCGCGCGCGGTCGCCTCGCGCGCCCCGGCGTCGGCACCGGCGCGCACCTCGAGCGCGGCGCCGAGCTGCTCGACCACGTGGCGCTTGCTGGTCTTGTTCGAGTGCAGCTCGAGGCAGAACTCGCCCAGCCCGAGCTTCTCGAGGCGCGCGCGCACGACGTCGAGCGCGGCCATCTTCTCCGAGACGAACAGCACGCGCTTGTCGCTCGCGAGCGCGTGCGCGATCAGGTTCGTGATCGTCTGCGACTTGCCGGTGCCGGGCGGGCCCTCGAGCACGAAGCTGCGGCCCTCGGACGCGGCCCACACCGCGGCGAGCTGCGACGAGTCGGCCGGCAGCGGACACCACGTCTCGCCCGGCGCGTGCGCGGCGTCGAGCTCGGCCGCGGCGGGGAAGCGCGCGTCGGGCTCGTAGGCGTCGCCGGGCCGCTCGACGAGGTGCGCGACGAGCGGGTGCGCGGTGAGCTCGCCCGCGCGCTGCGCGAGGTCGCTCCACATCAGGAACTTGGAGAACGAGAACAGGCCCACGGCCGCGTCCTCGCGCACGCTCCAGCGGTCCTGGTCGCGGATCGCGTGGCGGAAGGCGCGCAGCACGGCGGCGACGTCGACGCCCTCCTCGCCGCCGGGCAGCGGGTCGAGGCCCGGCACGTCGACGCCGAAGTCGACGCGCAGCTTCTCCAGCAGCGTGACGTTGACGCGCGGCTCCTCGTCGGCGAGCGCGAGCGAGAAGCCCGCGCGCACGGAGCTGCGCGTGAGCTCGAGCGGCAGCAGCAGGAGCGGCGCGAGGCGCTCGCTCGCCGCGCCAGACTCCTCGTACCAGGCGAGGAAGCCGACCGCGAGGAACAGCGCGCTGACGCCGCCCTCCTCGCGCTCGGTGCGCGCGCCGCGGTAGAGCTCGACGAGGTGGCGCTCGAGCGCGGGCGCCTCGAGGTCGACGCACAGGCGCCCGCTGCGCAGCTCGCTGTCGAGCAGCTCACGGCGCTGCGCGTCGCGCGCGGCGTCGTCGAGCGCGGCCCGCGGGTCGCGCGCGCCCAGCTCGGGCGGCCGCGCGCGCAGCCGGAAGGCGCGGCCCTCGGCGAGCGCGTCCTCGAGCGCCGCGAGGTCGTGCACCAGGAGCGGCAGCGTCGTGCGCGTGTCGCGGTAGCTGAGCAGGCGGTTGCGCAGCGAGAGGTCGAGCAGCTTCGTGCGCCAGCGGTCGAGGCGCGAGGCCGGCGTCTCGACGGTCGGCGTCGGCGCGGCGGCCGCGTCCACGCCGAGCGCGGCGAGGTCCGGCGCGCTTCGCCGCCGCGCGCGCGCCGCCCGCGACCTCGTCGCGCCACGTGCCGTGCGCGGGCAGCGGGCGCACGCCGCCCAGGCGCGCGCGGCGCACGTCGAGCGCGGCGACGAAGCGCTCGAGCGCGACGGCGCGGCGCTTGCCCTCGCGCGCCGCGGCCTCGAAGTCGAGCGCCGGCCGCGCGGAGAGCCCGATCGCCTCGACGCACAGCAGCTCGCCGAGCTCCACGCGCTGCGCGAGCCGCGACGCGACGTCCTCGACGGGGTCGGGGAAGCTCGCCTCGTCGAGCCACACGCCGGCGTAGGCGTGGCCCTGCTCGAGCACGACGAGCGCGTGCAGGCCGATCTGCTCCCACGCCGCCGCGAGCAGCAGCGCCAGGTCGAGGCACGTGCCCATGCCGCCCGCGAGCACGCGCGCGGGCAGGCGCACGCGCTGGCCGCGCTGCTCGAAGCTCGCCGGCGGCGAGACGTACGACAGGCCGCGCGCGCGCAGCGCCTCGTAGACGGCCGCCGCCTGCTGCGCGACGGCGGCGCGGTCGGCGTGCTGGTAGCCGCGCAGCGACGGGTCGACGCCCCAGCGCTCGAGCAGGCGCGCGGCCTCGCCGAGCACCTCGGCCACGCCCGGGTCGTTGGGCTGCACGAAGGCGGCGAGGGCCTGCGGCAGCGAGCCGAGGCCGCTCCACTCGTCGCGCGCGAAGACCTCGACCGGCTCGACGTGCGCGAGCCACAGCGCGTCGCCGTGGCGCACCTCGAACACCAGCTCGCCGCGCACGCGCTCGCTCACGTCCTCGAGCCAGGCCGGCGCGAGCTCGAGCGGCGGGCGCTCGAGCTCGTGCAGCGTGCCCGCGGCGAGGCGGTCGAGGCGCAGCGTCAGCGGACGCGCGAACGCGGGCTCGGCGCGCACGACGAGCTCGAGGTCCTCGAGGTCCTCGTCGCCGAGGTTCGCGAGGCGCACGCGCTTGAGCACGGGTACGTCGTTCTGCTGCAGCGCGAAGTGCACGCGGCCGTCGAGGTCGACGGCGATCGAGAGCGGCGGCGGAGGCGGCGGTTCGAGCGCCTCGGCGGGTTCGGGCGCGGCGTCGAGCGCGGCGTCCTCGCGCGCCGCGTCCGGCGTCCCTGCGGCGGACGTCGCGTCCGGGCCCTCGACCTCGCGCTCCTGCGGCTCTTCCTGCATGCGTCTCCCTCGCGAGCGCGCACTCTACGCGCCGCCGCCTCCCGCGGACAACGCCGCGCGGTCGGCGGCGGCCGCGCCCCGGCGTCGCGCACGGATCGCACGGACCGCACACGACGCGCGGCCCCCGCGCTCCCGACGACGACGGGGGCGCGGGGGCCGCGTGTGCCGCAGGCGCGCGTGCGCGCGACCTACTTCTTGTACTTGGTGTTGCCCTTGGCCTTCAGCGTGGCCACGGTCTTGCCGGAGCCCATGCCCATCTTGCGGATGCGACGACGACCGCGGGTGGGACCACCGGACTTGAACTGGGATTTGGCCATGGGAGTCTCTGGGGGCTGGATCGGGTCGGGCGGAGGGTCGCCCGGCGAATGGCGAGCCGAAGGTTGTAGCGGATGGGCGCGGGGCTGGCAAGCCCCTGGCGGGCGGGGCGCCGGGTCCGGGCGGCGCGCTCAGCCCCCCGCGGCGGCGGGCGGCGGCTCGAGGTCCACGGCGATCTCGAGGCGGGCGCCGTCGATGTCGCGGGCCACGGCGTCGCGCATGCCCTGCAGGAACCACTCGATCAGCTTGACCGCCTGCGCGGACGGGTCGGGCACGTCCTCGGAGGCGTCGTAGAGCGGCACCCGCTCGGCGTTGTCGCCCTCGAGCCGCCCCAGGCCCAGGCTGACCGGGCGCGGCACGTGCACCGTGATCGTGCGGCCGGCGGCGTCGACGCGCACCGACCCGGGGTCCTTGAAGTCGATGCCCCAGATCTCGACGAGCCCGCCCTCGGTGCGCAGCCCGTGCGTCACGAGGAAGGGCATGTTGGGCGCGAAGGCGAGCATGCGCAGGCGGTTGTGCACCTGCGGCGCGCCGAAGGTCAGCCAGGCCTGCACGCGCTTCTCGGGCGTGTCGAGCTCGCTCATCACGCGCTTGTCGATCTCGAGCGCGCCGATCACGCCGGCCTTGACCTTGGGCGCCTTGCACTGGAAGGGCACCGCGCCGGCCAGGAGGCCCAGGACGACGATCGCGATCAGGAGCTGGAAGCCGCCGAGGCGGCGAAAGCGGGGCAGCGGGGGGGTGGGCTCCTCGGACATGGCGGACCATCATGACCGCGACGGTGCGCGGCGACCACTGGAGAACCGACGCGGCCGGTCGGGTTCGGACGCCGCGCGCGGGCGGCGGCCCCCGGGTCGACGGCCGAGTCCGCGACCCCGGTCCACAGCACAGCCCGCCGGTGCGCCGAAGTACACTCTGACGGCTCGCACCCCGCCCCGAGCGCCGTACTCCCCCCCGGCATGAGCGACTCCCCCACCCCTGCCCCCGCCGCGCCCCTGCGCGCCGCCCTCGGCCCAG
>JACKHS010000001.1 GCA_020638875.1 Planctomycetota bacterium | reverse complement strand
CGCGGCCTCGGCGGGGACGACGCCGAAGCCCTCGAGCGCCGAGGGGCACACGACGCAGGCGGCCTCGGCGTAGAGGCGCGGCAGCTCCGCGTCGACGACCGGACCGGCGAAGGTCACGCGCGCGTCGACGCCGAGCTCGTCCGCGCGCCGGCGCAGGCGCGCCTCCTCGTCGCCCTTGGCGGCGCCGGCGAAGACGACGCGCGGCAGCGTGGTGTCGTGCGCGAGCGCGGCGAGCACGAGCGCGGCGTTCTTGCGCGGCTCGAGGTGGCCGAGCACGAGCAGCGGCGCGTCCGGCGCCGCCGCGCGCGGTGAGACGGGCAGGTGGTCGACGCCGTTGGGTACGACGTGCACGCGCTCGGGCCGCACGCGGAAGGTGCGCAGCACCTCGGCGCGCACCGCCTCGCTGACCGTCGCGACGACGGCGGCGCGCTCGACGCCCTGGCCGAGGATCTGCCGCGCGAAGAGCCGCCGCGAGAAGGGCGAGTGCTCCAGCGACAGCGCGCGCAGGTCATGCACGAGCAGCGCGTGCGGCACCGGCAGGTGGCGCGGCACGGGGTGGTGCGCGGTGTGCACGAGGTCGAAGGGCCGGCCCGCGTCGCGCGCTTCGTCCACGAGGCGGCGCACCCAGCGGCCCTCGAGCGTCGCGCGCACCAGCGGCGGGCGCGCGGGGATCGTCGTGTGCAGCAACTCGATCGACTCGGGCAGCTCGAAGCCGAGCCCGCCCGCGCCGACCGCGACCGCGAGCGCGCCGCCGTCCTCCGCGAGCAGGCGTGCGACGCGCGGCAAGAGCTCCGCCGCGTGGCGTCGCACGCCGCCGGCCGGTTGACCGAGCACGCTGCCGAGCACGAGCACGCGCATCGTCAGCGCTCCCACTCCAGCCAGAGGTCCTCGACCGCGCGCGCGCAGCGCTCCCACGTGAAGTCGCGCGCGCCGTCGGCCAGGCGGTAGCGCAGCGCCTCGCGGCGCTCGAGCGCGGCGGCGAGACCGTCGGCGACCGACGCCGGGTCGCGCGCGTCCACGGCGAAGCCCGCCGCGCCGGCGAGCTCGGCCTGCGCGCTCGCGCGCGGCACGAGCACGGGCGTGCCGCACGCGTGCGCCTCGAGCACCGGGAAGGCGAAGCCCTCCGAGCGCGAGAGCACGGCGACGACGCTCGCCAGGCGCAAGAGGCTCGGCAGGTCCTCGTCGGCGACGAGGCCGGGCGTGCGCACCCAGCGCGAGAGCTCGAGCCGCGACACGAGCCCGAGGTCGCGGCGCAGGTCGGGCGTGTCCGGGCCGGTCACGACGACGTGCACGCCGCGCTCGCCGCGGTCGAGGCGCGCGCGCAGGCCCTGGAGCAGCGCGGCGAGGTCCTTCTTCGCGCGCACGGCGCCCGGGCACAGCACGAAGGGGCCGTCGGGGATCGCGTAGCGGCGCAGCACGACCTCGTCGACGACGCCGGGCGGCGCCTCGTCCGCGAAGCGCGCGTCGACGCCCCACGGCACGACGTGCACCTTCGCGGCGGGCACCAGCCACCCGCGCCGCAGGTCGCGCGCGACGTGCTCGCTCGGGCACAGCACCGCGTCCGCGCGGCGCGGCCCGAGCGCGGCCCACAGGCGGTGGCGCAGGTCGGCGTTCTCGTGCGCGCCGTGGCGCCACGGCAGCTCGTGCACGGTCTGCACGCGGCGGCCGGGGCCGCGCAGCGGGAACGCCGAGACGAGCGCGTGGAAGCCCGCGGCGCCCGTGCGCGCGAGCTCGGCCGGGACGCGGCGCTGGCGCCAGGCCTTCTCGCTCTCGCCGCGCTCGGGCGCGAGGCGCACGACCTCGAGGCGCCCGCCGCGCTCGAGCGCCTCGACGAGCCCCGCGCACGCGCGCCGCACGCCCAGCGGGTACGCGCGCTCGGCGAGCAGCGGCGCGGTGTCGAAGGCGACGCGCACGGCTCAGCCCGCGAGGTCGCCCGCGGCCGCGGCGTCGAGCCAGAGCTCCACGTCGCCGTGCTCGCGCAGGAAGCTCGCCGGCAGGTCCCGCCCGACCGGCTCGTCGAACAGGCGCCGCACGACCTCGGCCTTGGACTCGCCGAACGCGAGCACCCGCAGGCGGCGCGCCTCGAGGATCGTGCCGAGGCCCATCGTCAGCGCGCGTCGCGGGACCTCCTCTCCGGGCGGGAAGTCGGGGCGGTTCGCCGCGCGCGTGGACGCGGAGAGCTCGACCACGCGCGTGCGCGAGGCGCGCGGCGAGCCGGGCTCGTTGAACGCGAGGTGGCCGTTGCGGCCCACGCCGAGCAGTTGCAGGTCGATGCCGCCGGCCGCGGCGATGGCGGCCTCGTAGCGCGCGCACTCGGCGGCGAGCTCTTCCTCGGGCACGTCGCCGTGCGGCAGGTGCGCGCGCGCCGCGTCGAGGTCGACGTGGTCGAACAGCACGCGCTGCATCGTGCTGCGGAAGCTCGCCGGGTGCGTCGGCGCGAGGCCGACGTACTCGTCGAGGTTGAACGTCGTCGCGCGCGCGAAGCTCAGGCCCTCCTCGTCCGCGCGGCGCGCGAGCTCGCGATAGGTCAGGATCGGCGTGTGCCCCGTCGCGAGCCCCAGCACGCAGCCCTGCGGGCGCGCGAGCAGCGCGGCGACCTGGTCGGCCAGGGCCAGCGCGGCGTCGCGCGGGTCGTCCACGACGAAGGTCGGCACGGGCGCGCTCGTGAGCAGGACGGTGGGCATCGGGGCGGGGATCCTAGCCCGGCCCGCGCGCGAGCGCGCCCACCAGCCCCCGCAATCGGCCGCCCGGCGCGCGCCCGCCCGGCGGAGAGCGCGTGCGCGCGACCCGCCCGCTGCGCTACCCTCGCGCCGATGACGACCCGCTTCGGCCGCTGGCTGCTCCTCGCACCCCTCGTCCTCGGCTGCGCCGCGCCGCGCGCGCACGAGGCCCCCGCGCGGCTCCTGTGGGTGACGCGCTGGGACTTCCGCGGCGAGGCCGACGTGCGCCGCGTCGTGGCCGACGCCGACGCGGCGGGCTTCGAGGGCCTGCTCTTCCAGGTGCGCGGCAACGCCACCTGCTTCTTCCCGTCCGAGCTCGAGCCGTGGGCGGAGCAGTTCGACTTCCGCTCGCCCGGCTACGACCCGCTCGCCGTCGCGCTCGAGGAGGCGCACGCGCGCGGCCTCGAGCTGCACGCGTGGATGAACGTGACGCCCGCGTGGTGGGGACCCGGGCCGCCGGCGTGCGCCGAGCACGTCGTGAACACGCACCCCGAGTGGCTGTGGTACGACGCGGCCGGGCGGCCGCAGCCCTACAGCGAGCGCTTCTACGTCAGCCTCAACCCGTGCCTGCCCGAGGTGCGCGCGCACGTGGTCGGCGTGGTGCGCGAGGTGCTCGCGCGCTACGACGTCGACGGCCTGCACCTCGACTACGTGCGCTTCCCCAACGAGCTGGTGGACGGGCCGGACGGGGCCGACTACCCGCGCGACGCGCGCACGCTCGACCTCTTCCACGCCGCGAGCGGCGCGACGCCCGACGCGGCGCCGCGCGCGTGGGACGCGTGGCGCGCGGACCAGGTGACCGAGCTCGTGCGCGACGTGCGCGCCGCGCAGCGCGAGCTCGCGCCGCGCGCTGTGCTGAGCGCCGCCGTGGGGCCCGACCCCGAGGCGGCCGCGCGGCACTTCCAGGACTGGCGTCGCTGGATCGACGAGGGGCTCGTGGACGCGCTCATGCCGATGAACTACGCCGCCGCGCCCGAGCGCTACGGCCCGCGCTGCGTCGCGTGGGACGACTACGCGCGCGACGTCGACGTGCGCATGGGCATCAGCGCGCGCGCCGGCGAGCCGGCGCTCGTCACGCGGCGCCTGCGCGACGCGGAGCAGCGCTACGGCGGCTGGGCGCTGTTCGGCTACCTCTCGCTGTGGGACTCCGCGAACGACGTGATCGACCGGCAGACGCCCGAGCGCTCGGCCGAGCGCGCGGCGCTGCGCGCCGAACTCCTGCCGGTGGGGGAGTGAGGGCGTGCGCCTGCCGGGCCTCTACCTCGTCGCCACGGCGGCCGTGCTGGTCTGGTCCTTCTTCGGCCCCAGCGACCTCGGCACCTGGGTGCTCGAGACCGTGCCCGTGATGATCGGCGCGCCGCTGCTCGTCGCGACGCGCAGGCGCTGGCCGGCGACGCCGCTGCTCTACTTCCTGCTCTTCCTGCACGGGCTCGTGCTGATGGTGGGCGGGCGCTACAGCTACGCCGAGGTGCCGGCGGGCTTCTGGGCGCGCGACCTGCTCGGCTTCGAGCGCAACCCCTACGACCGCCTCGGCCACCTGGCGCAGGGCTTCGTGCCGGCGCTGCTCGCGCGCGAGGTGCTGCGCGGCTTCACGCCGCTGCGCGGCGGCTGGCTGGCGTTCCAGGCCGGCTGTTGCGCGCTCGCGTTCTCGGCCTTCTACGAGCTCGTCGAGTGGTGGGCCGCGCTCGCGTTCGGCGCGGGCGCCGAGGCGTTCCTCGGCACGCAGGGCGACGAGTGGGATACGCAGTGGGACATGTTCCTCGCGCTCGTCGGCGCGTCGGCGTCGCTGGCGCTGCTCGGGCGCGTGCACGAGCGGCAGGTGTTGCGGCGCGGGCCGTGGCCGGGGAGCGCGGCGTGCGCGTCGGCTTCCTGATCGACCGCTGGCAGCCGCGCCGCGGCGGGGCCGAGCGCGCGCTCGCGCAGCTCGCCGGCTTCCTCGCGGCGCGCGGGCACGACGATGCGCGCCTTCGGCGTCGCCGGGCCGCGCGCGGGCGAGGCGGCGCCCGGGCGCTTCGAGGCCGTGCGCCCGCGCGGCTGGACGCGCGGGCGCGCGAGCGCGACCTCGCCGAGCGCCTGCTCGACGCGGCCGCGCGCGCGCGCGCTGCGACGTGACGGTCGGGGTGCGGCACCTGCCGCGCGCGTGGACGTGCTGTGGGCGCACGGCGGCACGCACGCGGGCACGCTCGCCGCGCTCGGCAAGCGCGCGGCGGGCCGGCACCGCGCCTTCCTCGCGCTCGAGCGCGCGGCCTACGCGGGCGGCGCGCGGCGCGTCGTGTGCGTGTCGCGCGCGATGGAGCGCGAGGCCCTCGCGACCTACCCCGAGTGCGCGCCGCGGCTCGTCTGCGTGCCCCAACGGCGTCGACCTCGCGCGCTTCACGCCCGCCGCGCGGCCGGCGGCGCGCGCGCGCCTCGACGCGCTGTTCGGCGGCGCGAGCGACGCGCCGCTGCTCGCGTTCGTCGGGCGCAACGCGCCGCCTCAAGGGCCTGCCGCGGCTGCTCGAGGCGCTGGCGCGGCTCGCCGGCGAGCCCTGGCGCCTGGTCGTCGCCGGGCCGCGCGACGCGCGACGCTGGGCGGCGCGCGCGCGGCCAGCTGGGGCTGGGCGCGGACAGGCCGTCGCGGTGCGCGCCGAGCTCGACGGCCTCGACCTCGCGTGCTGGCGCCGACCTGTGCGTGCTGCCCGGCCGGCGCGAGCCGTGCGGCCTGGTGGTGCTCGAGGCGCTCGCCTGCGTACGCCCTCGTGCTCGCGAGCGACGCGGTCGGGGCGCGCGCTGACCTCGGGCCGGCGGCGGGGGTCGGTGGTCACGGCGGACGGCGACGCGCGCGAGCTGGCCGACGCGCTCGCGACCGAGCTCGCGCGCCTGCGCGCCGGCGCGCCGGACCGCGCCGCGCTGCGCGCCCTGGTGGCGGACCGCGGACTGGACGCCTGGCTGGGACGGCTGGAGCGACTCCTGCTAGAGTCTGCGCCATGACCCGACGCCTCCTGCCGCTCGCCGCCGCGCTCGCGCTCGCGACGACGCCCGCGTGCTTCCTCTCGCGCAACCAGCTCAACACCTCGCTCGACGAGGCCAAGATCCAGGCGCTCGCGCCCGGGCAGAGCACCGCCGACGACGTGCTCGACGCGCTGGGCGCGCCGTCCGACGTCGTGCAGCTCGGCCGCCGCTCGGCGTGGCGCTACGACCACTCGACCGGCAAGACGGCCGCGTTCACGATCTTGATCGTCACGCTCGTGAACAGCGACGTGAAGACCGACCGCGTGTGGGCCTTCTTCGACGAGAACGACGTGCTCACGCACCTGAGCGGGACGTTCGAGGCGGACGAGGCGTCGTACAAGATGCCCTTCCAGGACTGATGGGCGCGCCGTTGCGCAGCGCGGCGGTGCTCGCGCTCGTGCTGGGCGCCGCGTCCTGCGTGCAGCTCTCGTGGGAGCGCCACGACCTGCACAGCGAGGTCGCGCCCGAGGACGACGCCGCGCTCGTCGAGGGCGAGGCCACGCTCGCTTCGTGCCTGGAGCGCCTCGGCGCGCCGGTGCTCGCCTGGGAGGTCGGCGCGCAGCGCTTCGCGCTCGCGTGGGGCTGGGACAAGCAGCGCGAGTACGGCGTCAGCATCAGCGTGCCGCTCGCCGACACGAGCAGCTCGGCCAGCTTCAACTACGACGACGTCGCCAGCCGCCTGCACGGCCTGGTGCTCGTGTTCGACGAGGGGGGCACGCTGCGGCTCAAGCGCCGCGGCTACCTGCGCGACCTCGCGCCCGAGGGCGCGCGCCGGCCGGCGCTGGTGAGCGAGGGATGAGCGCCGAGGCCCCGCGCCCGGCCATCCGCTGCTCCGGGCTGACGCTGCGCTACCCGGGCAAGGAGGTGCTGCGCGGCATCGACCTCGAAGTCGCGCCCGGCACCGTGTTCGGCTACCTCGGCGCGAACGGCGCCGGCAAGACGACGACGGTCAAGATCCTGACCGGCATGCTCGACCTCTTCGGCGGCGAGGTCGAGGTGGCCGGCATCGACGTCGCGGCGGCGCCGCGCGAGGTCAAGCGCCGTATCGGCTACGTGCCCGAGAGCGCGGTGCTCTACGACGGCCTGACGGCCTTCGAGTTCGTGCAGCTCGTCGGGCGTCTGCACGGCCTGGACGAGGACCTGATCGAGGCGCGCACGGTCGAGCTGCTGCACGTCTTCGGCCTCGGCGAGCGCGCGCACAACCGCCTCTCGACGTACTCGAAGGGCATGAAGCAGAAGGTCATGTTCTGCGCCGCGCTGCTGCACGACCCCGAGGTGCTGTTCCTCGACGAGCCGCTGTCGGGCCTCGACGTCGACTCGACGATCTTCATCAAGGAGCTGCTGCGGCGGCTCGCCGACGAGGGGCGCACGATCTTCTACTGCTCGCACATGATGGACGTGGTCGAGCGCGTGTGCGACCGGATCGTGATCCTCGACCAGGGCCGCATCGCGGCCGACGGGACGTTCGAGGAGCTCGCGCACCGCTCGAACGAGGGCTCGCTCGAGAAGCTGTTCTCGAAGCTCACCGGCGCGGGCGCGCCCGACGAGCGCATCCAGCTCCTGATGGACGCGCTGGCGCTCACGCCGCGCGAGGCCCGCGATGGCGCCTAGGCGACGCCCGGCCTGGCAGCTCGACGGCGACGAGCCCTTCGGCGTGCGCTTCCTGCTGCGCGTCGCGTGCGTGTTCCTGCCGCTGCAGCGCGCGCTGCGCGTGGACCCGTACCAGCTCGAGGTGCTGCTGCGGGCGAAGCTCGTCGTCGAGAGCCGCCAGACGCGCGGCGAGTCCAGCATCGGGATGCTCAAGAACGCCGGGCTCGCGATGATGGTCGTGCTGTACCTCGCGCTCGGCGTCGGCGTGGGGGCCTTCGCGTTCCTCGACGAGGAGCCGGCGAGCTTCGTCACGCTCTACGGCACGAGCGCGCTGATCCTGCTGCTGCTGCCGCTGTTGGTCGACTTCTCGGCCGCGCTGCTCGACACCGACGACGTGCGGCTGCTCTCGCCGCTGCCGGTGGAGGACCGCACGGTGATCGCGCTGCGCGTGACGCACGTGGGGACCTACGTGCTCGCGCTGCTCGGCGCGCTGACGCTCGGGCCGCTCGTGCTGGGCAGCGTCGCCTTCGGCCCGCTGACGATGGTGCCGTGCCTGCTCCTGGCCGCGCTGCAGAGCGCGGCGCTCGCGCTGGCCGGCGTGCTCGTGCTGTACCTCACGGCGCTCAAGACGCTGGACCTCTCGCGCTTCCGCGACGCGATGGTCTACCTGCAGGTGGGCGCGTTCATGCTGTTCTACCTCGGCATGCAGCTCGGCCCGCGGCTCGTCGCCGAGTCGGAGGAGCTGCAGCGCCTGCTCGAGCGGCCGGAGCTGCGCTACCTGTGGCCGTCCTGCGCACCGGGCGCGCTCGCGCAGCTCCTGCGCGGCGAGGGCGCGCGCGGCCCCGAGCTCGGCGTGCTGCTCGCCGGGCTGGGCGTGACGCTCGCGCTGGTCGTCTGGGCCGCGTGGCTCTCGCGCGAGGGCTTCCTCGCGCGCCTGGCCGAGATCGAGTCCTCGGGCGGCCGCGCGCGCAAGCACCCGCGGCGACACGGCGTGACCGGGCGGCTCGCGCGACGCCTGGCGCGCGGCGAGCTCGAGCGCGCGGGATGGGGCTTCTTCACGGCGCTGACCGGCTCCGAGCGCGGCTTCAAGCTGCGCACGATGCCGATGCTCGGCTTCATGATCGTGCCGATCGTGATGATCGTGATGCGGCCGGGGCGGGCCGAGGCCGCGGCGTTCCTGCCGATGATCGAGTACATGCCCTACCTCGCGCTGTTCCTGCTGCCGAGCATCTGGGACACGGCGCGCTTCAGCGAGACCTGGGAGGCGCAGCGCGTCTTCGACGTGCTCGACGACGAGGAGCGCCGGCAGGTCGTCCGCGGCGCCCGCCGCGCGGCGCTGGTGCGCTTCTTCGCGGTGCCGCTCGCGCTGCTGGTCGTGGCCGTCGCCGCGCTGGCGGAGCCGGCGCAGCTCGTCGGCGTCGTGGCGGCGGGCGAGGGCGCGTTCGTGACCGGCGTCTGGATCCTGGGCTGGTTCTCGCACCTGCCGTTCTCCGAGAAGTTCAGCCAGCGCGAGGCGCGCTCGAACCTCGCGTTGATGTTCCTGTCGATGCCGGTGATCGTCGGCGTGGGCGGGCTGCACCTCGCGCTCGAGGCCGTGCCCTGGTCCCACGAGGTGCTCGCCGTCGCGCTCGCGCCCGTCGCGCTGTGGGCCTGGCGCCGCCTGCCCGAGCGCGCACGGCGGACCCGGCGCCGCCGCGCGCGCCCGCCGCGGCCCGCGCGCGCCTTGCCGTCTGCCCGCGCGCGGCTAGAATCCGCGCCATGGCGCTCCACCCCACGGCCTGCCCGCTCGACTGCCCCGACGCGTGCGGCGTGCTCGTCGAGACCGACGCGGCCGGCGGGCTCGTGCGCCTGCGCGGCAACCCGGCGCACCCCTACAGCCGCGGGACGCTGTGCTCGAAGACGAGCGTCGCGCACGAGCTGATGCTCGCGCCGGACCGACTGGTGACGCCGCTCGTGCGCGCGGACGGCGCGCTGCGCTCGGCGAGCTGGGACGAGGCGCTCGCGCGCATCGCCGCGGCGGTGAAGCCGCTCGACGGGCGCGAGATCCTCGCGCTGCAGTACGCCGGCTCGATGGGCCTGCTCGCCGCGAACTTCCCGCTGCGCGTCATGAACGCGCTCGGCGCCTGCACGCACGACGCGGGCGTCTGCGACAACACGTCGAGCGCCGGCTACGCGGCCGTGCTCGGGCGCCTGGTGGGCCCCGACGTCGAGACGGCCGAGGAGAGCGACGCGCTCGTCGTGTGGGGCAGCGACGTCAAGCGCACCATCCAGCACCTGCAGCCGCAGCTCCAGCGCCTCGCCAAGCGCGGCGCCCCGGTGCGCGTCGTGGACGTCTGGCGCACGGAGACGCTGCGCGCCTTCGAGAAGCTGGGCGGCCGCGGGCTCGTGCTGCGGCCCGGCACGGACGCGGCGCTGGCGCTGTGCCTCGCGCGGCTCGCGTTCGAGCGCGGCTGGGTCGACCGCGCGCGACTGGCCGCGGAGTGCGTCGGCGCGGCGGAGCTCGAGGCGCACCTCGGCGGCGCGCCGACGCTCGCGGAGGCCGCGCGCGTCACCGGGCTCACGCCCGAGGAGATCCTCGACCTCGGCGAGGTGCTGCGCGCGGCGCGGCGGCCGTTCCTGCGCACCGGCTCGGGCTGGACGCGGCGCACGAACGGCGCGATGGGCATGCGCGCGGTGTGCACGCTCGCGGCCGTGCTCGGCCACGCTGACCGCGTCCACTACGAGAGCGCCGAGGTCTTCGGCTTCGACCGCGCCTTCGTGACGCGACCCGAGCTGCGCGGCGGCCGGCCGCCCGAGGTCGTGCACCAGATCCAGGTCGGCCGCGAGCTGTGCGCCGGGCGCTTCAAGGCGGTCTTCGTGTGGGGCCACAACCCGGCCGTCACGCTGCCGAACAGCCGCGCCGTGCGTGAGGGCCTCGCGCGCGAGGACGTCTTCGTCGTCGTGCACGAGCAGGTGCGCACCGAGACGGCGGAGCTCGCCGACGTCGTGCTGCCGGCGACCTTCTTCGTCGAGCACACCGACGTCTACCGCAGCTACGGCCACCGCGTCGCGCAGCTCGGCCGGCGGGCCGTCGCGGCGCCTACGGGGCCGCGCAGCAACGTGCGCGCGTTCAGCGCGATCGCGCGCGCGCTCGCGCTGCCCGGCGACTGGGACGTCGACGAGGAGCGGCTCGCCGAGGAGCTCGTGCGCGACGCCGAGGCGCGCCACGGCGCCGCCGCGACGGCGTCCCTGCTCGCGGGCGAGCCGACGCGCATCGCGCCGCCCGCCGAGCGCGGCACGCCCAGCGGCAAGGTCGAGCTCCACAGCGCCGCGCTCGCCGCCGCCGGCCACCCGCCGATGGCGACCTGGGTGCCCGAGCGGCCCACGGGCGGCGCGCGCGCCTTCTCGCTCGTCTCGGCGCCGTCGAAGCACACGCACAACTCGACCTACTCGTACAGCCCGCTGCACCTCGCGCGGCGCGGGCCGGCGCGCTGCCACCTCAACCCGGCGGACGCGCGCGCGCTCGGCGTGGAGGAGGGGCGGCCCGTGCGACTGGTGAACGATCTCGCGGCCCTGACCTTCGCCGCGACGCTCGACGCCGACGTGCCGCCCGGGCTCGTGCGCGTCGACGGGATGCCGCGCGCCGCCGACACGCCCGAGGGGCTGCCGCTCAACGCGCTGAACGCCGACGACCTCTCGGACCTCGGCGACGGCACGACGTACTACTCGACGCGCGTCGACGTGGAGCCGGCGTGACGGGCGCCCGCCGCTACAGCAACTCCTTCGCGACGAAGGGCACCAGGTAGGGCAGTTGCGTGCTCTGCCGCAACACGATCGGCAGCGTGGGCACGCGCGCGGGCACCTCGCCGCCGTACGGCGTCCAGCGCGGCAGCCAGGCGGGGACGGCCTCGCGGTAGGCGCGGTACTCGTCGCCGTAGTCGTCGAGCAGGCGGCGCTCCTCGTCGCGGATCGTGAGCGTGAAGACGGTCAGGCACCAGAGCACGCTGAACGGCACGAGCCACATCAGCTCGGAGGCGGCGGTCGCGCCGGCGATCACCAGCGTGTTGCCGAGGTAGAGCGGGTTGCGCACGTACGCGTAGGGCCCGGTCGTCGCCAGGCGCGGCACCTTGCGGTAGGAGTACAGGCAGTGCCGGATGCCCCAGACGCGCATGCCGATGCCGGCGGCGGCGAGGAGCAGCGCCACGGTCCACGTACCCGGCTCGGACGTCCACTCGCCGTAGCTCGAGAAGAGCGCGAAGAGCAGCGGCAGCCCCGCGAGGTGGTTCCGGTAGCGGTAGCAGAGCTGGTGAAGCACGAGGATCGGGGTCGTCGTGTTGGGCGCCCATCGAGGCCGGGGGGCAGGGGACCTGGACAGCGTCCCTGCCCCGACTCGGCAGCGCCACGTAGACGACCGCCCTCGACGGCTTCACGCGAAAGGCCCGTGAACGCGCGCGACGCCGTGGCTAGGGTCTGCCCCGATGCCGACCGACGCCGCCGAGACGCTCGCCGCGTCCCGCCTCTGCGGCGGACGCCTGTCGCGCGGCGAGGCGCTGGCGCTGCTCGCGCCGTACGTCGTCCACGGCGCGCTGCTCGTCGCGCTCGCGTGCGGCGACCTGGACGCGCGGGTCTCGGACCTGTTCTTCGACCGCGCGGAGGGCGTCTGGCCGCACCAGCACGGCCTGTGGGCCAAGTGGATCCTGCACCACCGCGCGCGCGACCTGATCTTCGTCGTGGCGGCGTCCGCGCTCGTCGTCGCGGTCGTCGGGCACCTGCGCCCGCGCTGGCGGCGGCTGCGCGAGCCGGCGCTCTTCGTCTTCCTGTCGGTCGGCCTGACGGTCGGGCTCGTGGCGGTGTGGAAGCACTACAGCGCGGTGCCCTGCCCCTGGAACTCGCTGCGCTACGGCGGGACGCTCGAGCACCGGCCCTTCCCGCAGCCGTACCCCGACGGCGTCACGCCCGGCAAGTGCTTCCCCGGCGCGCACGCGGCGGGCGCCTACGCGCTGATGTCGCTCTTCTTCGCGCTGCGGCCGTGGGGCCGGCGCGCGGCGTGGTGGGGCTACGGCGTCGGCTGGGCGATGGGCACCGTGTACGGCGGCACGCAGCTCGTGCGCGGCGCGCACTACGCCTCGCACAACCTGTGGGCCGGGCTCGTCGCGTGGAGCGTCGTGCTGGCCATCTGGGCGCTCGCGTTCCGGCGCCGGCTGCCCTGGCCTACCTGAGCGCGTAGGCGGCGGCGAGCTCCCCGGGCGTCAGCTCGCGGTACGCGCGCCGCCGGTACATGTCGCTGGCCGTCTCGTAGAACGCGATCGTCTCGTCGGTGCCGAGCGGGTACTCCTCGTGCGGCCGCAGCGCGAGCTGGTCCCAGTCGACGCCGTACCAGCTCGGCTCGCGGCGCGGCGAGAGCAGCGTCAGCACGTCGTGCTCGATGTGGCCGAGGAGCTGGTACGTGCCCACGAGCGCGTGCGCGTCCTCCGTGGGCACACGCAGCACGTCGTGACCGAAGAAGCGCGACGCGTAGCTCCAGTGCAGGAGCCCGAGCAGCGTCGGCGCGTAGTCCATCTGGCTCATCAGCGTGTCCACGTGACCGGGCGCGATCTGGCCGCCCGGTGCGTAGATGAGCATCGGGATGTGGTACTTCTGCAGCGGGATCTCGGTGCGCCCCGCGCTCGTCGAGCAGTGGTCGGCCACGATCACGAAGACGGTGTCCTCGAACCACGGGCGCGTCGCGGCCTGGCGCAGGAACTCGCCGATGGCGTAGTCGGTGTACTTCACCGCGCCGTTGCGGCCCGACGCCTTCGGCGGCAGGTCGATGCGGCCCTCGGGGTAGGTGTACGGCCGGTGGTTCGACGTCGTCATCAGGAAGTAGTGGAACGGCGTCCCACGCTCGTGACTGGCGTCGGCCTCGCGCAGCGTCCACGCGTAGAGGTCCTCGTCGCAGGCGCCCCACGCGTTCGCGAACGTCACGTCCTCGTCGGCCACGCTCGCGCGATCCACGATGCGGTAGCCGTTGCCCGCGAAGAAGGCGTTCATGTTGTCGAAGTAGCCGTAGCCCCCGTACAGGAACGCCGTGTCGTAGCCGCGCGTGCGCAGCACGGAGCCGAGCGTGAACATCTCGGCGTTCTTCGGCCGCTTGACGATCGAGCGCCCCGGCGTCGGCGGGATGGCGAGCGTCAGCGCCTCCATGCCGCGCACCGTGCGCGTGCCGGTCGCGAACAGGTTGTCGAAGACGAGGCTGTCGGCCATCAGCGCGTCGAGGTGCGGCGTGATGCCGTTCTCGTTGCCGTAGGCCGCGAGGAAGTCCGCGCTCAGGCTCTCGACGGTGATCTGGACGACGTTGAGGTGCAGCTCCTCGGCCGGGTCGGCGACGTAGCGCAGCGTGTCGTGCCCGCTCGGGTCGACGAGCTTGGAGCCGTCCTCGGCGAGCTGCGCGTGCAGCTCCGCGTAGCACTCCTCGAGCGGCTCGGCGGCGTAGAACTCCTCGTAGTCGAGCTCGTTGTCCCAGAAGGCCGCGAACAGGCTCCACAGGCCGTCCTTGGCGAGCTCGCGGTTGTAGCGGTTGGCGAAACCCGGCAGCAGGTCGCTCGACAGCGTCAGGCCGAAGGCCGCCACGCCGGCGACGTACGCGGCGCCCAGCGCGAGGCGCGGCTTCGCCGTGAGCGGCGCGTGCCCCAGCCACGCGCGGAAGAGCCCCGTGCGCCACGCCGCGACGTGCAGCACCAGCGCGCCGAGCGCCACGCCCGGGAGCACGAGCTCCAGCGGGTAGGACTCGCGGATGTTGGCGAGCACCTCGGTCGTGTAGACCAGGTAGTCCACCGCGATGAAGTTGAAGCGCACGCCGAACTCGTCCCAGAAGAACCACTCGGCCGTGCCCTGGAAGATCATCAGCACGAGCGCGACGTAGAGCGCCACGTGCACCAGCGCGCGCCCCCAACGGCGCTCGAAGGCGCGCGCCGGCAGCAGCGCGAGCGCGAGCGCCAGCGGCAGGCTGGCCCACGCGGCCGCGCCCAGGTCGTAGAGCGCGCCCCAGGCGAACGCGGCCGGCAGGCTCGCGTCCCAGCTCACCTGGTCGGCGGACTTGGCCAGCAGGACGACGCGCGTCAGCGTCGAGACCAGCAGGAACAGGCCCGCGAACAGCGCGAGCGCGCCGAAGCGGTGGGAGAGGACGCGTCCCTGCGCAGGGCGTTCGGACATGGAGCGGAGCGGCGGCTGGGGCGGGATCGGGAGCACGCGGCGCGGCGGCGGACAGCTCCGCCGGGCTCGGAGCGCCCCAAGCTAGGCCGTCGCCCCGCGGAGTCCATGAGGCGCGCGCTCGAATCTCACGCGCCGCGCACGCGAGGCTCGCTCAGAGCCGGTAGTGCAGCTTCGGCTCCTCCGCCGGGTCGGCCTCGGTCGCCGCCTGGTACGCCAGCAGCGTGGCCTTGGCGCAGGCCTTCCAGGTCAGCTCGCGCGCCCGGCGCTTGCCGCGCAGCACGAGGTCCTCGGCCAGGTCGCGGTCGGTCAGCACGCTGCGCGCGGCCTCGAAGATCTGGTCGACGTCGGTCGGCTCGACCAGCCAGGCCGCGTCGGCGCAGATCTCGCCGGTCGAGGTGACGCAGCTCGTCACGACCGGCGTCTCGCAGGCCATCGCCTCGACCGGCGGCAGGCCGAAGCCCTCGTTCAGGCTGGGGAAGAGGAACAGGTCGGCCTGGGCGTAGAGGCGCGCGAGCTCGGCCTCGCCGACCTCGGCGCGCAGCTCGACGCGGTGCCGCGCCGGCGAGGCGGCCAGCGCGCGCTCGAAGCCCTCCGCGCCCCAGCCGCGCGGCCCCGCGACCACCCAGCGGTGGGGCAGGCCCTCCGCGACGAGGCGCTCGAACGCCTGCAGGATGCGCACGTGGTTCTTGCGCGGGTCGACGCGGCTGACGGTCAGCACGTAGGGCTCGGCCGCCTTGCCGAAGCCGCCCGGCGGCAGGTGCCGCACGACGTGGTCGCAGCCCAGCGGCGTGACCGAGACGCGCGCGGGGTGCGCGCCGAGCGCCATCACGACCTCGGCGCCGACGTAGCGGCTCGGCACCAGGATGCGCCGCGCGCGCGCGACCTGCTGCTGCGCGACGGCCGTCATGCGCGCGGCGGCCGCGGGCTCCAGGTAGCCCGCGTCGAGCATGTAGATGCAGTCGAAGATCGTGACGACCTCGACCGCCTCGCGCACGGCCAGCAGGTTGGGCTGCGTGTGGTGGTAGACGTGGCAGCCGCCGACGAGGTCGTCGACGCCCTTGCCGAGCTTGCCGAGCAGCCACGGCACCGCGCGCGAGGGCAGGCGCAGGCGCAGGAGCTCGGCGCGGCTGCCGGCCAGGCCCAGCTCGCGGTCGTCGAAGCGCCGCCCGGCGAGCGTGTAGCCGAACAGGCCGAGGCTCGCGTCGAAGCCCAGCTCCACCAGCGCGCGCACCAGCTCGCGCGTGTAGCGGCCGATGCCCTCGCGGTTGACCAGGGCGCTGCGGTAGTCGACTCCGACTCTCATGGGGGCGCGCGGGGTGCGCGGGGCGAGCAGGATAGCGAGGCGCGAGGCGCGCGGCGGGTCGGAGTTGGATTCGCGTCGGAGCTGCTGGTATCACGAGCCCATGGTCGTTCGCTCCGACGAAGCGCCGTCGCGCGGCCCGCTGCGTGGGAGCTTGCGCTGGCTCTGCTGTTCGCCCTCCGTGCCGGTCGCGCTGGCGCTCGGCGTCTACTTCGCGTGGGAGCCGGTCGCGAGCCGGCAGCTCTGGAACGGCGAGGACTACGCGCTCTCGCTCGCGGCGACCCTGCGAACGACCGGGCTCGGGCTGTGCCTGATCGTCGGCCTCGGCTCGGTCGTGCGCGCGGCGCTGCACGCACGTGCCGGCCGGCGGCGCGAGGGTCTCGCCTCGCTCGGTCGCCTCGCGCTGGTCGCGCTCCCTTGTGCATGGAACGCGCTGGGCGCGAGGCCGATCGAGGACTTCCTGAATCGGCGACGCTTCGACCAGGTGCGCTCGGACTTCGCCGAGGCCGCTGCGCGGAGGCCCGAGCACTTCGAGCTCCCCTGGGGCACAGTCCTGGATCAGCACAAGCACTGGGGTCAGGCGACCTATCGCATCGCGCGCGACAGCTTCAACGTCTCCGGCCTCGTCCACGAGCCGAGCGACGAGTTTCGCGCGCGCGTGAATCGCTGCCTCGAGCTCGGCGACGACTGGTGGCTCTACTACGACTGACCCCGCGCCGGCCCTGCGCCTGGTCCAGCGTCAGCATCGCGAGGAAGCCCAGCACGAGGCCCCGCGTCGGCGGACGCTCGACGCCGCGGCGGTAGGCCTCGGGGATGACCTCCTGCACGACGACGTAGTGTGTTGCGCCGCCGGCCAGCGCGAGCACGAAGGACACGAGCGCTTGTACGAGGGTCGCGGCGCCGAGCGCGAGCCGGCGCGCCGTGGGGCGGAGTTGGATTCGCGGCGCGGCGGGTGCTATCACGACCCCGTGGTCGCTCGCTCCGAGGACGCGCCGCCGCGCGGACCGCTGCGCGCCGGGCTGCGCTGGCTCTTCCGCTCGCGCTTCGTGCCGGTCGCGCTGGCGCTCGGCGTCTACTTCGCGTGGGAGCCGGTCGCGAGCCGCCAGCTCTGGAGCGGCGAGACCTTCGCCTTCTCTCTCGCGGGGAGCCTGCGCTGGGGCGGGCTCGGGGTGTGCCTGCTGGTCGGCTTCGGCTCGCTCGCGCACGCGATGCGACACGCGCGGGCGGGCCGGCAGCGCGAGCGGCTCGCGTCGCTCGGGTGCTTCGCGCTCGTCGCGCTCCCGTGGGCGCTGCACGCGCTGGACGCGACGCCCATCGCCGACGCGCTGAACCGCCGGCGCTTCGCGGAGCTGCGCCCGAAGCTCGCCGACGCCGGCGCGGGCGCACCGCAGGTCCTCGAGCTGCCCGGGGGGCGGCGCCTGCAGCGCGAGCGCGACGCGGGCGCGCCGGCCTACACGCTCGCGAGCGACACCTTCAACCGCTACCGCCGGGTGCTCGCGCCGAGCGAGGTCGAGCGCGCGCGCGCCAAGCGCCTGCGCGCGCTCGGCGACGGCTGGTGGCTCGTGCTCGATTGACCGCGCGCGTCAGCCCAACGCCTGGTCCAGCGTCAGCATCGCGAGGAAGCCGAGCACGAGGCCCCACGTCGCGGGGCGTTCGACGCCGCGGCGGTAGGCCTCGGGGATGACCTCCTGCACGACGACGTAGAGCATCGCGCCGCCGGCCAGCGCGAGCACGAAGGGTACGAGCGCCTGCACCAGCGTCGCGGCGCCGAGCGCGGCCAACCCGGCGAGCGTCTCGATCACGCCGGTCAGCGCCGCGACGCCGACCGCCGTGCCGCGGCCGTAGCCCACCGCGAGCAGCGAGACCGCCGCGACCAGGCCCTCGGGCAGGTTCTGCAGCACGATGCCCGCGGTGATGACGAGGCCCGGATCCGCGCTCTCGCCGCCGAAGCCTGCACCGACCGCGAGACCCTCGGGCAGGTTGTGCAGCGCGATCGCCGCGACGAAGAGCCACGCGCGCTTCACCGCGCGCGCCTCGTGACCTTCGCGACCCTTGACGAAGTGCTCGTGAGGGATCGCGCGGTCGCCGGCGTGCACGAGCGCCGCGCCGGACAGCACGCCGGCCCACACGCTCACGAGCGGCGGGCCGGGCAGGCCGAGCTGCGCGTGCAGCTCGAGCGCCGGCGCGATCAGCGAGAAGGCGGTCGCCGCGAGCATCACGCCCGCGCCGAGCGCGAGCAGCAGCGACGTGGCGAAGGGGCTCAAGCGCTTCACGAACAGCGCCGGCAGCGCGCCGACGATCGTCGAGAGCCCGGCCACGGCGCAGGCCCAGAGGGCCACGGAGACCTCGGGGGCGGCGGCGACGGCGAGCATGGCGCGCAGGCTACTCCGCGCCGTGCGCCCGGGCGAGACGCGCCAGCAGCTCGGCGCGGAAGCGGTCCGCGGCGTGGCGTTCGCGCCAGGGCTGGTGGCCGCAGCGCGCGAGCTCGACGTACTCGAGCCGGGGCACGCACGGCAGCAGGTCGTCGCGCACGAGCGCGCCGGGGTGCGGGTCGTCGGCGCCGTGCAGCAGCGTGACCGGGCAGCGGATCGCCGCGAAGCGCGCGGGCTCCGTGCCCTCGGCCTGCAGGCGCAGGGCGTCGTCCCAGGTCTCGCGGTGGCCGGCGGCGTCGAAGGCGAGGGCGTCGTCCGCGCGCGGCGCCGCGTCGTCGAGCGCGTACGCCTGCGCGGCCTCGGCCAGCGCGCCCCAGCGGCCGAGCAGCGCGTCGCGCGCTCGGCGGGGTCGCTCGGCGGCGGCGAGCGCGGCGCGCAGCTCCTCCTCGCGCGCGCGCTCCGCGGCGCCGTAGCGCGCCGCCATGCGCCGCTGGTACTCGGTGCGCGACGCGAGCGAGTAGGTGCCGCAGCCGACGAGCACGAGCGCGCTCGCGCGCTCTCGGTGCAGCGCCGCGTACGACAGCGCGAGCATCGCGCCCCACGACCAGCCGACCAGCGCGGCGCGCGGCGCGCGCGACCGCGGCGAGGTCGGCCACGTGGCTCGCGACGGTGAGCGGACGCGCGCGCGCTCGCGTCGGCGCGGCGCTGCAGCGGCTCGAGCGCGTGGAAGCGCTCGGCGACGACGCGCGCGCGAGCGCCGCGACCGAACCAGGCGCGCCCGGGCCGCCGTGCAGCACGAGCACCGGGGGCGCGCTCGGCTCGCCCCACGCGCGCACGCGGATCGCGCTCGACGACGCGCTCATCCGACCAGCAGGCGGTGCGCCGTCGTGCCGAGGACCGCGCCCAGCGCGAAGCCCGCCGGTCCGCCCAGCCAGCGCCACGCGCCCGCGCCGAGGAGCTCGCGCGCGCCGCCGCGCGCGAGCGCGACGAAGGCCGCGACGGCGACCCACAGCTCGGTCGCGAAGGTCGCCAGCGCCGCGCCGTCCATGCCGTGCGTCGGCACGAGCCAGGCGTTGCCGGCGAGGTTGAGCGCGAGGCCGCCGGCCGCGATGACGAGCACCGCGCCCGTGCGCCCGGTGGCGACGACGGCGGTCAGCAGGTTCGCGCCGACGTACACGAGCGCCGCCGCGCCGAGCAGCCAGCGCAGCGCGCCGCTCGCCTCGCGGAACTCGGGCCCGAACAGCCCCAGCAGCTCGCCCGTCCACGCGAACGCGACGCCGACGCCCAGGCACGCGGTCGCGAAGAGCGGCTGCGTCAGCTTCGTCACCGCCGCGCCCAGCGCGCCGCGCGCGTGCTCGCGCCGGAACCACGGCAGCGAGACGAGCGCCGCGTAGACGCCGACCATGATCGCGAACGACATCAGCCGCACGGCGACGTTGTAGTGGCCGAGCACCTCGTCGCCGCGCCAGGCGCGCACGAACAGGTTGTCGACGTAGAAGTACGTCTGCTGGCACAGGCCCGCGATGCCGAGCGGCAGCGCCGGGCGCAGCACCTCGCGCCACGGCACGCTCGTCGGCGCGCGGTGCGGCAGGTGGCGGCGCGCGGCGAGGTGCAGCGCGAGGTTCGCGCTGGCGCTGCCCGCGGCGACGCCGCACAGGAACAGCCCCGGCTCGCGCGCGCCCGCGGCGAGCAGCGCGACGACGAGCGCGAGGCTCAGCGCGCTCGCGCCGGCGCGGATCACGACCGGCGTGCGCCACGCGATGCGGTTGCGGTAGACCGTCGCCGAGAGCTCGAGCACGTGCGTGAGCGGGTAGAGGCTCGCCAGCAGGATCCAGCCCGCGCCGGGCTCGCCCGCGAGGAAGGCCGTGCCGCCGACCAGCGCGACGCCGGCGAGCCCGGCCACCAGGCGGATGCGGCGCGTCGCGGCGAGCACCTCGGGCACGGCGTCCTCGTCGTCGGCCGTGCGCTGAACCGCGATCGCGCCGGTGCCCAGGTCGACCAGGCTGTCGAGCACCAGGAACACGGCCAGGTAGAAGGTCAGCCGCCCGAAGGCCGCGTCCGCGAGCGCGTGCGCGAGCAGCCAGAGGTACGCGAACGTGCACGCCGAGCCCCACGTGCGTCCGAGCACCAGCCAGACGGTCCCGGCGCGCACGCGGCGGTGCGGCGCGGGCTCGGGCGTGACGTCGGCGGGGGGCATGGTCGCAGGAGCGTAGCGGCGTCCGCGGCGATTCCGGCGCCGGAACCGGTCGTCTCCGCGCGCCGGAAGTCGTACTCTGGCGCCTCCCCCCCGAACGCGACTCCGCCGACGGCAACGCAAGGAGTGACGACCGTGACCGCCGAATTCGTTCCGCTACTGGTGCCCAAGAACAACGTCGAGCTCGAGCTCGGCCGCGACCTCCTCGAGGGCGCGCAGATCCCGTACGTCGTCGGTGCCACCGACCGCGCCGAGATGCTGCAGGTGCTCGAGGGCTCCTCGGCGGAAGGCCTGCAGTGCCTGCTCGTGCCGAAGGAGCGCCTGAACGACGCCATCTCCCTGCTCCAGGAAGCCTGGGGCGAGGACACCTTCAGCGGCCGCGACCCGCGCGGTTGAGCGCGGGCGCGCGCGAGGTCAGGCCAGCGCGGCCGCGAGCCGCTGCGCCACCGCCTCGGTGAAGGCGCGCGTGCCGAGCACGCCGCCGATGTCGGCCGTGCGCTCGCCGACCTCGATGCACGTGAGCAGCGCGGCGCGCAGCGCGTCGCCGGCCTTGCGCTCGCCGAGGTGCCGCAGCAGGTTGCTCATGGCGAGCAGCGCCGCGGTCGGGTTGCACTTGTCCTGCCCGGCGATGTCGGGCGCCGTGCCGCCGGCCGGGTCGAACATGGCCGTCGTGATCTGGCCCTCGTCGTCGAAGGCGAAGGACGACGAGTCGCCCAGGCCGACCGAGCCGATCAGGCCGCACGCCGCGTCCGACAGGAAGTCCCCGTACTCGTTGGGGCAGACGATCACGCGGTAACGCTCGGGGTGCATGATCATCCCGGCGAGCAGCGCGTCGAAGAGCTCGCGGCGGTAGGCCACGGCCGGGTAGTCCTGCGCGACGCGGCCGACGATCTCCTCGAAGAAGCCGTCGGTCTCGCGCTGGATCGTCCACTTGGACGTCGAGCACACGCCCGCGCCGCGCAGCATGGCCAGGCGGAAGGCGAAGCGGGCGGCGTGCTTGCACGGCCCGCGCGAGATGACGCGCAGCGACACCGCGGTGTCGCGCCCCACGCGCTGGCCGGCGTCGTCGTAGGTGCCGCCGGTCGCGACGCGCACCACGTCGATGTCGAGCTTGCGCGTGAAGTTCGTCTCGATGCCCGGGATCGAGGTCACGGGCCGGTGGATGACCGAGAACTGGCAGCGCTCGCGCAGCACCTTGTTCGGCGACTCGCGCGTCGTCGCGGTGGGGTACTTGATCGACGTGCCCACCTCGCGCATCAGCTTCACGGCCTCGTCGTACAGCTCGAGCCCGCGCGCCGCGCGGTGCTCGTCGGAGAGGTCGACGGGCACGAACTCCAGCTCGAAGGGCAGGCTCGCGGCGATGCGGTGGACGCTCGCGGAGAGCTCGGCGGAGATGCCGTCGCCGTGCAGCTCGACGATCTTGTAGCGGGTCATGGGCGCTGGGGCGGGCTGGGCCGGGCCGTCGAGCGGAGCGACGAGCCGGGCGGGTTCGGGCCGCGCGGGGGGCGTTCCGCGGCCGTCCGTGACAGAATGCGGGCGAAGAGGATACCGGCCTTTCGTGATGACCGCACCCCACCTCCCGCTCGCCCTCGCCTGCGCGACGCTCGTCGGCCCGCTCCGCGCACAGGAGCCGGTGCTCGAGGTGCAACTGCTCGACAACGGCGCCTTCGCCGAGACCGTCGCCGCCGGCGCGGAGGGCGCCGAGCGCGTGCCGTGGTGGCGCGCGGACCGCGGCGCGGACCAGGTGGTGCGCGTCGACGGCCGCGTCGCGCTGGGCACGCTCGGCGCGGTGCGCGCGCGCCAGCCGCTAGCGGCCTTCGCGCCGCTCGCGGGCGA
Organism: Planctomycetota bacterium; assembly: GCA_020638875.1. Taxonomy (GTDB): domain Bacteria; phylum Planctomycetota; class UBA1135; order UBA1135; genus DUCM01. Next base: position 453,180 of record JACKHS010000001.1, on the reverse strand, counting down.
CGTGCGGCTCGTGGGCGTCGTGCGCGGGCCCGGCGAGCTGCGCCTGCGCGACGGCGCGGGGCACGCGCTGACGGTCGCGTACACGCCGCGCGGCGAGACGCAGGAGCTGCGCTTCGAGCTGCGGCTCCGCGAGGCGCACCAGCTCGCCGAGCTGCCCGCAGCCGCGGGCGTGCGCGTGAGCGGCGACCTCGCGGCCTTCACCGCGCCCGTGCCGCGCCTCGTGCTCGAGCTCGGCTCGAGCTCCGACGCCGAGGTGGCGTACTGGAGCGACCTCGCTGCGTACGTACCGCTGCCGTGCCCGGACGAGGCCGCGCTCGAGGCCGAGCTCGTCGCGCGCCTCGACGCGATCTTCGCGCTCTGGCGCGCGCACGTGCTCGACCCCGAGACCGGCTACGCCTGCTACGCGCACGACGTCGTCACCGGCGAACGCCTGGGCGTGCGCGACGGCCAGCTCAGCCCGGCGCACGAGGTGCTCCTGCGCGCGACGAGCCTGCACGCCGACCCCGCCTGGTCCGCGCCGCTCGAGCGCTTCCTCGAGACGTGGTTCGCGCAGGGCTTCCACCCCGACACCGGCCTGCCGCGCGCGTGGGACGTCGAGGCGAACGCGCCGCGCGACGAGCGTCCGCTCGAGATCCACGCCGTGCTCGACTTCCTGCTCGACCTCGCCGACCACGGCCCCGAGCGCTGGCGCGCGGAGGCGCTCGCGCGCCTGCGCCGCATCGGCGAGCACGTGCTCGCGCACGGCGCGATGCCCGACGGTCAGGTCGCGGCGGGCTACGTGCCCGGCACCGGCGAGCCGGTGCTCAACTACTCGCAGTTGCGCCGCTTCGACGTGTGCGCGCCGCTCGCGCGGCTGGGCGCGCTCGACGGCGACGCGCGCTACCTGCGCCTCGCGCGCGAGGCGGTGGGGGAGTTCGAGTACACCTGGACCTGGCCCGGCACGTGGGAGGCGATCGACCCCGGCTTCGACGACGACTACGGCCACTACGGCGACCGCGCGCTGCAGATGTCGCGCGCGTGGCCCGACGACCCGGTGCTGCGGCGCGTGGTGCGCGGCGGCTACGACCACTACGCGCCGCTCTGGCGCGACGCGCTGCGCCTGGGCGGCAACGTCGCGGCCGACCAGGTGCGCGGCTGGCTCATCTTCGCCGGGCTGGCCGAGCTCGAGCCCGCGCTCGCCAAGGACGTGGCCCCGCTGCTCGCCGCGGCGCAGCGCGTGCACTTCAAGGGCGAGCAGTACGAGAACGGCGCCTGGGGCGACGTGACGATCTTCGGCTTCGACCCCAAGGCCGGCCTGCAGGTCGGCGACCTGCCCGGCATGCCGCAGAACCTGCTGCAGGGCCTCGCGTCGAACTACGCGAGCGGGCTCACGGACCGCGCCGAGACGCGCGCGATGTTCACCGCGGTGATGCGCTCGTCGGAGGAGCACTACCGCCAGCCCTACGGCTACCTCGTCACGCGCGCGGCGCGCAAGGGCGCCAACCCCGGCGGCGGCTCGCTGCGCTTCGCGGTGCCGCTCGTCGACATGCTGGAGGCGCTCGCGGAGGCGCGCCGGTGAGCGCGCCGCGCCAGCCCGAGCTCGAGCACGCGCGCCTCGTCGGCGAGCGCGTCGTGCTGCGCCCGCTCGCGGTGACCGACGTGCCGCGCGCGTGGTCGTTCCTGCGCGACGGCCGCGCGATCACCGACTGGCTCCTGTGGGACGGCCCGAGCGCCGAACTGGACCTCGTGCCCTGGTACTCGCGCTGGGCGCTGCGCGACGAGGACGGCTGCGACTACCACTTCGCGGTGTGCGACCCCGAACGGGAACTCTTCCACGGCGCCATCGGCCTGCGCTTCGCGGGGCACCCGTACCAGGCCGACCTCGGCTACTGGCTCGCGCCCGACTGCTGGGGCCGCGGCTGGATGACCGAGGCCGTCGCGCTGGTCACGTGGCTCGCCTTCGAGCACCTCGAGGCCTGGCTCTGCTACGCGCAGACCTTCGCCGGCAACGAGGGCTCGGTGCGCGTGCTCGAGCGCTGCGGCTACGAGCGCGACCCCGCCGGCGACGCCGTCGTCCAGAAGCGCGGCGAACCCCGCGCCGAGGAGTTCCGCAGCCTGTCGCGGACGACGTGGCTCGAGCGCGGCCGCCCGGGCGCGCCGCGCGGGTGCGACGTACAGCTGCGCGCGCGAGAGTAGGTGACTCCGGCGGAGACGACACCGCGCTCGACCGGATCCGCGAAACGACTCCGACCACGGCCCGCCGAGGCGAAGCGTCCGAGTGCCACGAGGCACCTCGGTGCCCGAGTCACAGTCGCGAGCCGGCTCGCTGCAGGCTGGCCGTCACTGCATCGGGCGCGAACCCGATTCTGCGCCGCGCTCAGGGATAGAACACGCCGAGCTCGATCTCGTCGAAGCGCACCACGGCTTGCCGCGCCGCTAGGACACCTGCGGCTTCGCGCAGCCATCCTTCTGGGTTGGCGAGCCGGGCGAGTGGGCGGCTGCTCGAGAGCGCCCACCTGTCGTTGGAGACGAAGAGTTCCAGCTCGCCCGAGCGGGACCTGACCCCGAGCGTCGTGTCGACACTCAGGTCGACGTCGATCGGCCAGGACTCGAGAACGATCGTCGAGGATCCTCCCGGCTCGAATCTCAAGAGCTCCGCCGTACCCGAACTTCGCTTCGCGACCAGCGCCATCGCGCCCCCGTCGCCAGTTCCCCAGGTGACGCCGGCGGTGTCGTGTGCCGTGCGCTCAGGGGTCCCGAACTCGAGCTGACAGGCGACCCACAACTCGCTTCCCGACGAGAATGAGTCCGGGTACACGAGACGGTCGAACTCACGCACGGCTGCAGTCGACGGAGGCGGACTGTCGGGTGCTTCATGGACGACGGACTTGCCATCGGTCGGCGTGCCGCTCACGGACCAATGACCTGACTCTGCGGTGAACAGCGGCGGCGGGCTACCGACGACGTACGCGGGATCCTCGAAGTCGTAGACGACGTTCGTGTTGGGCACCAGGGCGGCGGGCAGTTGGGCATCGCAGCCGATCGTGGCTCCCGCGACGGCTGCGACGAGGGCGGCGAGACGAGAGACAGCCCCCGGTGGTTTCGCGGACGGGGAGTGGTTCATGGGAGGTTCCTCCAGCGCTCGGACGCGGATCTCCTCGTGGTCAGACCGAGAGCGAGCGGCGCGACATCGAGCGGGCTTCGAGCGAGTTGAACAGAGGGCCGCCGGCCCGGCAACCGAGTCTCCCAGCCGGGCCGGGCGACAGGACATGCGCGCGCGATGAGGCCGCGACCACCTTTCAGCGACGAACCCGTCTGGATGGAGGCAGGTGCATCGCATGAGGCGGCGTCGCAGGGCAACCGCGGGCTTGGACTCCCCAGGCTCTCGGACCTACCTCGAGCCCGGCACGGTGGCGGCGCCATCGTCCGCACTTGCTACCGCCGCCGCACGATCGACAAGTCGTCGCTGAAGGCGTTCGCGACGACGAGCTCCAGCACGCCGTCCGCGTCGAGGTCGACCAGCGCGAGGGCCAGTGGGCCCAACCCCACGCCGAGGTCGGCCTGGCGCTCGAGGCGCGGGACGCCGTCGGCCAGCGCGACGCGCCAGAGGCCGACGTTGTGGCTGTTCTGCGCGGAGACGAGCACCTCGGCGCGGCCGTCGCCGCTCCAGTCGGCGGCGACGACGCCGTAAGGGCGCGCACCGGTCGGCACCGCGAGCGCGCGCTGCCAGCGGTCGCTGCGGCGCCAGACCTCGAGGTTGCCGGCGGAGTCGAGCGCGCTCGCCTTGGTGAGCACGAGCAGCTCCGCGGCGCCGTCGCCGTCGAGATCGGCGGCGGCGAGGTCCGTGCACAGCGTGGCGGACGGCGCGTACTCGTCGAGCACGAGCCGACCGTCGCGCAGCGCCACGAGCGCGACGCCCGAGCCACCCGACGCGTCGGCGCAGCTCACCGCGAGGCGGCCGTCCGTCAGCGCGACCGCGGCGGTCGGCCCGGCGGGCAGCTCGAGGGCCTCGACGCGCGCGCCCACGGCCTGCAGCGCGTCGTCCCAGTCGAAGCGCAGCAGGCGCAGCGCGTGCGCCTCCTCGTCGCACGCGACGAGCTCGGGTCGGCCGTCGCCGTCGACGTCGTGGGCGAGGAGGTCGGCCGCGCTGCGCCCGACGGGGAACGGCCCGCCGAGCGGCGCGCTGCTCGTCTCGGTCGGCGGCGGCGCGAGCACGACGCGCGCGCCGTTCGCGTCGTGCGTCGTCCACGCGAGCGTCGTCGTGCCGTCGCCGAGCAGCGCGAAGGCGACGAGGTGGTTCGCGCCCGGGCCGGCCGGCACGACGGCGCGCGCGCGCCAGCCCTCCGGCGGACTCGGCGTAGAGCCCGAGCGTGTCCTCGAGCGAGTTGAGCGCGGCGAGCCGCGCGGGCTGCGACGACGTGCGCGGCAGCGCGGCGAAGCTGTGCGGCGCGCGGCCGGCCTCGACGCGCTCGTCCGTGCGGAAGCCGCCGCCGGGCGCGCCGTAGACCAGGCTCACGCGGCGCGCGTCGCGGTTGGCGAGCGCGAGGTCGCAGCGCCCGTCGCCGTCGAAGTCGCCGGCCGCGAGGTCCCAGGGCGACTGGCCGGCGTAGCCCGCGCGGCCCGCGCCCGCGCGGCCGATGGCGCGGTAGGCGAGCTCGCCGAAGAAGAGCGCCAGCGCCTCGTCGCGCCCGTCGGCGTCCACGTCGCCGCGCGCGAGGCGCAGCGGCACGCGGTCGAGCGCCAGCACGCGCGGCGCCTCGTCCGCGAGCCAGCCGTCCGCGCCGCGCTCGTCGCCCGCGCCGAACACGAGCACGTCGTAGTCGCCGGCCGCGACGAGCAGCTCGTCGTCGCCGCTCGCGTCGAGGTCGAGCGCGAGCAGCGCGCGCGGCAGGCCGTCGAGCGCGCGCTCGGCGAGCGCCGCGCCATCCGCGTCGTAGCGCCGCAGCGTGCGCGCGCCGCGGTCGGCGACGACGAGGCCGCCGTCCGCGAGCGGCAGCAGCGCGCTCGCCTCGCGCTCGACGAGCGGGTGCGTCACCGGCGCACCTTCGCCGCTCCAGCGCACGAGCTCGCCCGCCGCCGTGGCGACGAGCGCCGCGTCGACGCCGTCCGCGCGCAGCACCGCGAGCGCGCGCGGCGGCGCGTCGAGCGCCAGCGTGCGGCGCGCGCCGTCGCGCAGGTCGACGAGCACCAGCTCCGACGTCGAGCGCGGCGCGCAGGCGACGAGCGGCGCCGTGTGGCCGGCGCGCAGCACCGCGGGCCCGAGCGCATAGTCGCCCAGCTCCAGGTCGCGCCGCTCGGCCGTGAGGCGCCAGCCCTCGGGCAGGCGCGTGAACGCGTCAGCCGCCCGGGCGTGCGCTGCACGACGACCAGAGCTCGTCGCGCCCGTCGCCGTCGAGGTCGCACGCGGCGACGCCCTCGGGCTTGCCGACGACCTCCAGCTCGAGCCGCGCGTCGAGGGCGGGGCCGCTCGCCGGGCGTGCGGGGGCCGCACTCCCGCGCGGGCGCCTGCGCGGCGGCCGGCACGCCGGGCGCGTCCGGCCCGGCGCCGCCGCAGGCGACCAGCGCGAGGCCGCGAGCAGCGGCGCGGGGCCGCGGGAGGGGGCGGAGGAGGGCGACATGGCGGCGCGGCGGGGCGCCGCATTGTGGGCCCTGGGGCGCGCGGCCGCCATCGTCGGCGGCGCTGGCGCGGCGCTTGCACTCCCGCGCGGCCGACTTCCGCGCGAAAGGGGACCGACCGCGCCGCGCCGCGTCGTCCCGCTATCCTGTCCGCTCGTACCCCTGCCCCGCATGACCCAACGCCTGCTGCTCCTGGCCCTCGCCGTCTTCCTCGCCGCCCTCGGCGCCGTCGCCGTGGTGATGCTGCGCGAGGGCGCCGAACCGCGGCGCGACGAGCTCGTCGGGCCGAGCGCGGCGACGCCGACCGCGACCGCGGAGCTCGCGCCGGCGGTCGAGGCGGCGGCGCCGCGGCAGCTCACCGCCGAGGAGCAGGCCGCCGCGGCCGAGCTGGCGACGACGGTGGTCGTGCCGCTGAAGCTCGAGTTCGAGGTCGTCGCCGCGGCGGGGCGGCTGAGCGCGCCGAACGCGTCGCCGCTCGGCAGCGACGCGACCGCGCGCCTGACGGGCTCGGCGCACGACGCGGCCGGGCTCGGCGTCGAGGGCGAGGTCGAGTTCGTCGCCGGTCCGAACGCGGGGCGCGTGCTGCCGATCGAGGGCGGGCGCTTCGGCGCGAACGACCTCTACGCCGGCCTGAGCCTCGCGCGCGTTCACGGCCGCGGCGTGCCCGGCGCGCTGCGCGAGGTGCTCCTGCGCGAGGGGCGCTCGGCCCAGCTCAACCTCGGCTTCGGGCGCGCGGCCGCGGTGTACGGCACGGTGGTCGACCGCGCGAACCAGCCGCTCGCCGGCGTGCACGTGCAGATGGACGGCCAGGAGCGCGAGACCGACGAGCAGGGCGTCTTCTACTTCCCCGCGGTCGCCGGCGGGAAGGTGCCGCTCTACCTCTCGAAGCCGGGCTTCGCGGACCTGCGCGCGCTGGAGCCGATCACCGCCGGCATGACGATCGCGATCGGCAAGCTGAAGTACGTGCTCGACCGCGGCGCGTCGCTGCGCGTGTCGCTGCCCGACCGCGTCGGCACCGGCGCGCCCGCGCAGGTGATCCTCTCGACGCCGTTCGAGCCGCAGTACGGCGGGCAGGAGCGCAAGTACCCGTGGCACCTCAAGAACCCGACGACGCTGTACGCGGGCGAGAGCGTCGAGATCGACGGGCTGCCGGCCGGGCGCGTGCGCGTGCAGGTCTACCAGCCCGGCGCGACGGCGACGCCGGCGACGCAGGAGGTGACGCTGGTGGCCGGCGAGACGAGCGCGCTGACCTTCCAGCTCGAGGCCGCGCCGCTGCTCACCGGCCGCGTGCTGATCGACGGCAAGCCGGCGCACCACGCGCTCGTGCAGCTCGAGATGCCCGACCTGACCGGCGCGAGCGTCGTCGCGCGCGGCGGCGCGCTCGGGCGCGCGCAGACCGAGCTCGACCTCATGGACCACGCGCCGGCGACGCGCCAGCGCGTCTTCACGGCGGCCGACGGCACGTTCACGCTCTCGGCGAACGAGGACCTCTCCGCGGTGCGCTACCTCACCGCGCGCAGCGACGACGGGCGGCTGTGGGGCGGCCGCGCGGTGCAGCCCGGCGAGCGCGAGGTCGAGCTGACGCTCGAGCCGGCGCGCGACGGCGACGTGACGCTCACGATCGAGACCTCGACGCGCCACCAGGCGTTGCCGGTGGAGTACGTCGTCGACGGCCGGCCCTACGCGGTCGTGCTGCCCGCGGGCGAGCGGCTCGTGATCGAGGGCCTCGGCAAGGGCGCGTGGCGCTACTCGGCGCGCTGGGGCGGCGAGGACCTGCAGAAGCCGACGGTGATCGAGCTCGACGGCGACACGGACCTGTTCGTGCCGCTGCCCGAAGGCGCCGTGAAGGGCCAGCCGCGCGAGCTGATCGACTCCATGAAGGCGCAGCATGCGCGCGGGGGGAGGCGCGGGTAGACTCCTCGCCCCTGCGGCCCGCGAAGCGCGCCTTCGCCGGGCGGCACGTCCCCGCGGCCCCCTCTCCCGCCGGCGCCGGCCGGCCCGCCTCGTGAAGCGACTCACCCTGGACGGGCGCTCCCTGTCCCTCTCCGACCTCGCGCCGCTGGCGTGGGGCGAGCCCCTCGAGCTCGCCGTCGCCCCGGCGGCGATGAAGCGCGTGCACGCCGCGCGCCGCGTCGTCGAGGACCACGTCGCCGCGGGCGACGTCGTGTACGGCCTGACCACCGGCTTCGGCAAGCTGAAGAGCGTCGCGATCGACGCGGCCGACCTCGAGACGCTGCAGCGCAACCTCGTGCTCTCGCACTGCTGCGGCATGGGGCCGAGCATGCCGCTGCACGAGGTGCGCATCTCGCAGGTGCTGCGCCTCAACGGCCTCGTGCGCGGACACTCGGGCGTGAGTCCGGCGCTCGTCGAGGCGCTCGTGCGCCTGTTCAACAAGGGCTTCGTGCCCGACGTGCCGCAGAAGGGCTCGGTGGGGGCGAGCGGCGACCTCGCGCCGCTGGCGCAGATCTCGGCCGCGTACATGGGCTACGGCCACGCGTTCGTGGGCGGCAAGCGCATGACGGCGAAGGCCGCGCTGAAGGCCGTCGGCGAGCCGCCGGTCGTGCTGCAGGCGAAGGAAGGCCTCGCGCTCATCAACGGCACCGAGATCATGAAGGCGATCGGCACCGCGAACTGCCTGCGCGCGTGGGTGCTGTCGAAGACGGCCGACGCGGTGGCGTCGCTCTCGCTCGAGGCGCTGTTCGGCAGCCTCAAGCCCTTCGACCCGCGCCTCGCGGAGCTGAAGGGCCACGACGGCCACGGGAAGGTCTCGCGGAACTTCGCGCGCCTGCTGAAGGGCTCGAAGGTGCTCGCCAGCCACAAGAACTGCGACCGCGTGCAGGACCCGTACTGCCTGCGCTGCATCCCGCAGGTGCACGGCGCCTTCAAGACCGCGCTCGCGCACGTCGGCGAGGTGCTCGCCAACGAGGTCAACGCCGTGACCGACAACCCGGTGCTGTTCCCCGACACCGGCGAGGTCGTCAGCGCGGGCCTGTTCCACGGCCAGCCGGTGTCGATGGTGATGGACTACCTCGCGCTGGCGCTCTGCACGGTGGCGAACATCAGCGAGCGGCGCGTCGAGCAGATGGTGAACCCCGACCTGTCGAACCTGCCGGCGTTCCTCACGCCGCGGCCGGGCCTGAACTCGGGCTTCATGATCGCGCAGGTCTCGGCGGCCTCGATGGCGAGCGAGAACAAGGCGCTCGCGCATCCGGCGTCGGTCGACAGCGTGCCGACCTCGGCCAACCAGGAAGACCACGTCTCGATGGGCACCACGGCGGCGCGCAAGGCGCGCGAGGTGCTCGACAACGTCGAGCGCGGGCTCGCCATCGAGCTCGTCTGCGCCGCGCAGGCGCGCGAGTTCCACCGCGAGCTGCGCGCGGGCAAGGGCGCCGAGGCCGTGTACGCCGCGCTGCGCGAGCGCGTCGCGCCGCTGGGCGAGGACCGCTACCTGCGCGACGACCTCGAGGCCGCGCGCGAGCTCGTCGCCGGCGGCACCGTCGCCGCCGCCGCCGAGGCCGCCTGCGGGCGCCTGGAGGCCTGAGCACCGCCCGCGGTCGCCCGCGGTCGCCCGCGCCCACGCCGCGCGCCGGCTGTGCTACCCTGCCGCGCTTGCGGCCCCCGTTCCCGCCCCGGAAGCACCCCCTTCGATGATCCAGGTCGTTCGCGCCAAGCTCCACGGCATCCGCGTCACCGGCGCCGATCTCGCGTACCACGGGTCGATCACGCTCGACCCCGAGCACTGCGAGCGCGCGGGCTTCTACCCGCTCGAGTTCGTCGACATCTGGAACAAGACCACCGGCGCGCGCCTGTCGACCTACGTGATCCACGGCGAGCCGGGCTCGCGCTGCTGCGTGCTCAACGGCGCGGCCGCGCGCACCTGCGCGCCGGGCGACGAGCTGATCATCTGCGCGTCGGAGTACCTGACCGCGCCCGACCTGTACGACCTGCAGGCGAAGGTGCTGACCTTCCTGCCCGACAACACGGTCGATCAGGAGCTGGCGTACGAGGTCTTCAAGAGCCCCGAGCGCGAGTACGACTTCCGCGTCGTCGACCTCGAGACGCACCTGCCGCAGGCGCTGCACACCTACCCCAACGTCGACGTGAAGCGCATCCGCGAAGCGCTCGGCAAGAAGGGTTGGTCGGCCGACGAGGTCGAGGCCTTCTGCGCGACGCACTTCTCCCTCTGACCGCGGAGCGACCCATGTCCCGCTACGACCACGTCCCGACCGGCCCGCAGCGCGCGCCGCGCGGCAGCTCCCGCACCTGCAAGACGTGGGGCGCCGAGGCGGCCATGCGCATGCTGATGAACAACCTCGACCCCGACGTGGCCGAGGACCCCGCGAACCTGGTCGTGTACGGCGGCAGCGGCAAGGCCGCGCGCGACTGGCCGAGCTTCCAGGCCATCGTCGCGACGCTGCAGCGGCTCGAGGCGGACGAGACGCTGCTCGTGCAGTCGGGGCGGCCGGTGGGCGTGTTCAAGACGACGCCCGCGGCGCCGCGCGTGCTGATCGCCAACTCGAACCTCGTCGGCAAGTGGGCGACGTGGGAGCACTTCCGCGCGCTCGAGGCCGAGGGGAAGATGATGTACGGCCAGATGACGGCCGGCTCGTGGATCTACATCGGCAGCCAGGGGATCCTGCAGGGCACCTACGAGACCTTCGCGGCCTCGGCCAAGAAGCTGTTCGGCGGCTCGCTCGAGAAGCGCCTCGTCGTGACGGCCGGCCTGGGCGGCATGGGCGGCGCGCAGCCGCTCGCGGCGACGATGAACGGCGCGACGTGCCTCGCGGCCGAGGTGGACCGCGCGCGCATCTGGAAGCGCCTCGACACGCGCTACTGCGACGTGTGCATCGAGGACGTCGACGCGGCCATCGACCAGGCGCTCGCGTGGAAGGCGCAGGGCGTCGCCAAGTCCATCGGCGTGCTGTGCAACGCGGTGGACCTGCTGCACCGCCTGATCGAGCGCGACGTCGTGCCCGACGTGCTGACCGACCAGACGAGCGCGCACGACCCGCTCGACGGCTACGTGCCGAACGGCATGAGCTACGAGGCCGCGCTCGCGCTGCGCAAGAGCGACCCCGCGCGCTACGAGCGCGAGTCGTTCCGCACGATGGTCGACCACTGCAAGGCGATGATCGCGCTGCAGGCGCGCGGCGCCGACACCTTCGACTACGGCAACAACCTGCGCGGTCACGCGCTGCAGGCCGGCCTCGAGAACGCCTTCGACTTCGAGGGCTTCGTGCCGAAGTACGTGCGCCCGCTGTTCTGCGAGGGCAAGGGCCCGTTCCGCTGGGCCGCGCTCTCGGGCGACCCGGCCGACATCGCCGTCACCGACCGCATCATCCTCGAGCTGTTCCCCGAGGACGAGGCGCTCTGCCGCTGGATCCGCATGGCGGGCGAGCGCATCCAGTTCCAGGGCCTGCCGGCGCGCATCTGCTGGCTCGGCTACGGCGAGCGCGCGAAGGCCGGCAAGGCCTTCAACGACGCGGTCGCGCGCGGCGAGCTCTCGGCGCCGATCGTCATCGGCCGCGACCACCTCGACTGCGGCTCGGTCGCGTCGCCGAACCGCGAGACCGAGGGCATGAAGGACGGCACCGACGCCGTGGCCGACTGGCCGATCCTCAACGCGATGCTCAACGTCGCCTCGGGCGCGAGCTGGGTCTCGTTCCACCACGGCGGCGGCGTCGGCATCGGCTACTCGCTGCACTCCGGCCAGGTGACCGTCGCCGACGGCACGCCCGAGGCCGAGGGTGCGGTGGTGCGCGTGCTGACGAACGATCCGGGCACCGGCGTCATGCGCCACGTCGACGCCGGCTACGACGAGGCCACGGCTTGCGCGAAGGCGCGCGGGCTCGACCTGCCGATGCTGTAGCCGCGCGGCGCGGGGTCGCTCGGCCCGCTCCGGTCTCAGGCCCAATCGAGGCTGCGCTCGAGCGCCTTGGCCCAGAGCGCGCGTTCGGCCGCGCGCCACGCCGCGGGGCGCTCCGGCTCGAAGCGCCGCTCGGCGCGCCAGCGGCCGCGCAGGTCGTCGACGTCGGGCACGAGGCCCGTCGCGAGCCCCGCGGCGTACGCCGCACCGAGCGCCGTCGTCTCGGGCTGCGCCGGGCGCACGATCGCGAGGTCGGCCAGGTCGGCCTGCAGTTGCATCAAGAGCTCGTTGCGCACCATGCCGCCGTCGACGCGCAGCTCCGCGGCGTCGATGCCGGTGTCGGCGCGCATCGCCGCGAGCACGTCGACGACCTGGTGCGCGACGGCTTCGAGCGCGGCGCGCGCCAGGTGCGCCTTGGTGACGTAGCGCGTCAGGCCGCAGATCACGCCGCGCGCGTCGGCGCGCCAGTGTGGCGCGAACAGGCCCGCGAAGGCCGGCACGAGGTACGCGCCGCCGTTGTCCTCGACGCTGCGCGCGAGCGGCTCGATCTCGGCCGCGTCGGCGATGAGGCCGAGGTTGTCGCGCAGCCACTGCACGAGCGCGCCGGCGATCGCGACCGAGCCCTCCAGCGCGTAGCACGCCGGCGCGTCGCCGAGCCGGTAGGCGACGGTGGTCAGGAGCCCCGCGCTCGACAGCACCGGCCGCGTGCCCGTGTGCTGCAGCAGGAAGCAGCCCGTGCCGTAGGTGTTCTTGGCCTCGCCCGGCGCGACGCAGCCCTGGCCGAGCAGCGCGGCCTGCTGGTCGCCGAGCGCGGCGCAGACCGGCACGCGCGCACCGAGCGGTCCGTCCTTCGCGGTGTAGCCCCACGGCTCGCGCACGCTCGACGCGACCACGCGCGGCAGCACGGCGCGCGGCACGTCGAGCGCGGCGCACAGCTCGTCCGACCAGTCGAGGTGCTCCAGGTCGAACAGCAGCGTGCGCGAGGCGTTGGTCACGTCGGTGACGAACGCGCCGCCGTCGACGCCGCCGGTCAGGTTCCAGATCAGCCACGCGTCGATCGTGCCCGCGCAGACCTCGCCGCGCGCCGCCGCGGCGCGCACGCCCTCGACGTGATCGAGCACCCAGCGCAGCTTCGGCCCGCTGAAGTAGGTCGCGAGCGGCAGGCCGGTCCGGGCGCGGAAGCGGTCGGGCCCGGCGTCGCCGCCGAGCTCCGCGCAGAGCGCCTGCGTGCGCAGGTCCTGCCAGACGATCGCGTTGCACCACGGCTCGCCGGTGCGCGGGTTCCAGACGACCAGCGTCTCGCGCTGGTTGGTCAGGCCGAGCGCGGCCGCGACGGGGCGGCCGGCGGCCTCGAGCGCGCCGGCGACGACCTCCTGCGTCGCGCGCCAGATCTCGAGCGGGTCGTGCTCGACCCAGCCCGGCCGCGGGTAGTGCTGCGCGTGTTCGCGCTGCGCCAGGCCGTGCACGCGGCCCTGGGGGTCGAAGACCAGGCAGCGCGTGCTGGTGGTGCCCTGGTCGATGGCGACGATGCGGTCCGCGCTCACGCCGACGAGGCTACCGGAGTCGCGCGGGGGACGCCCGCGCGAGGCGCGTGCGCTTCGCCCGGAAACGGGCGAGTGGCGCACGGGCGGGAGGCGGCGGCTGGCGCGATCCGCGCCGGCGAGCTAGCCTGAGGTCGTCCCTCGGGGTTTCCCTGGGGAATCACCGCCCACCCGGCCGACCTCGCCCGCACCCCTCCGCTCCCATGTCGAAGCCCCTCCTCCTCGCGCTCGTGCTCGCCGCGGCGACCTCCGCGGCCCACGCCGATCTCCAACAGGGCGACCTCGTCCTCGTCTACCCGGGCAGTGGCAGCTCGTCCGTGCAGGGCTACGGTCCCGGCGGCGTCGTCAGCCAGACGATCACCGGCAACGAGTCGAGCTGGATCGCCGCGACGCGCCTGCCCGACGGACGCCTCGCGGTGCACAACAACAGCGGGACGCGGCAGATCCACGTCTTCGAGCCCAACGGCACGCTGTTCACGAGCTTCCCCGTCAGCACGTCGTTCTACGCCTCCGACATCGACGCGTACGCGGACGGCAGCATCGCGCTGTGCTCGCGCTTCGACGGCATCCTCGTCTACGACCCGCTCAGCGGCGCGCTCCTGAGCACGCTGCTGCCCTCGGGCATGATCGCGCCGATGGGCTGCCAGGTGCAGTCCGACCAGACGCTCTGGGTGGCGGACCTCATGAACTACCCGGGCAACCCCGACGGCATGGTCTGGCACCTCGACGTCGCCGGCAACGTGCTGCACTCCTTCGCGACGCCGTGGGACGCCTCGGACGTGGCCGTCGCGGGCGACGGGACCGTGTGGGTCATCGGCCGCGAGGGCGAGGTGCTGCACTGTCAGCCGGACGGCACCGTGCTGAACCAGTGGACCGCGGTGATCGGGAGCACGCTGACCTCGACGTGGTCGCTGGCCGTGGACGACTCCGGCGTCGTCTGGATCTCCGGGCACTACGACACCTTCGTGCGCGGCTACGACGCCGCCGGCAACGTCGTGCAGGTGTTCGACACCACGATCGCCGGCAACTCCACCTACAGCTTCATCGTGGACGCCGGACAGGGCTACGCGCGCTACTGCTTCGGCGACGGCACCTCGGGGCCGTGCCCGTGCGGCAACGACGCGACGGCCGAGACGGGCTGCACGAACTCGACCGGCCTGGGCGCGGAGCTGCGCGGCTTCGGCGCGGCGAGCCTCACCACGGACAGCCTGAACTTCCAGGGCAGCGGCCTCGCGCCGAACCAGCCCGCGCTGCTCTTCTCGGCCGACAACCGCGTCGCGCAGGGCAGCCCGGGCTTCCTCTTCGGCGACGGCTTCCGCTGCGCCGGCGGCTCGGTCAAGCGCCTGGGCGTCACGCCGGCGAACGCCGCGGGCGCCGCGAGCTGGGGCCCGGGCCTCGCGCCCGCGGGCGGCTGGTCGGCCGGCGACACGCGCCGCTTCCAGGCCTGGTACCGCGACCCGCAGGGCTCGCCGTGCGGCTCCTTCTTCAACCTCTCGAACGGCGTCGAGGTCGTCTTCGTCCCGTAGGCGCGCTCGCGCCCAGCGCGGCGGCCGGCGCGGTGAGCCCTCACCGCGCCGGCCGCTGCGCTTCACGCGCCGGGCTCGAGCAGGCAGGCGACCGCGTGGCCGCAGGTCTTGAGCTCGAGCGGCGGACGCTGCGCTCGGCAGCGCGGCTCGACGACGGGGCAGCGGCCCGCGAAGGCGCAGCCCGGCGGCAGCGTGAACGGGCTCGGCACGTCGCCCTCGAGCACCGTCAACGGCCGGCGGTCGGCCGGGTCGTTGATCGGGTTCGCGCCCAGCAGCGCGCGCGTGTACGGGTGCCGCGCGTCGGCGTGCAGCCGCTCGCAGTCGAGCTCCTCGACGACGTTGCCGAGGTACATCACCAGCACGCGGTCGCAGAAGTGCTCGATGACCTTGAGGTCGTGCGAGACGAACACGACGGTCAGGCCGAGCTCGTCCTTCAGGTCCATCAGCAGGTTGAGCACCTGCGCCTGGATGGAGACGTCGAGCGCGGAGACGGGCTCGTCCGCGACGAGCAGGTCGGGCTTGCAGGCCAGCGCGCGCGCGATGCCGATGCGCTGACGTTGGCCGCCGGAGAACTCGTGCGGGAACTTGTCGGCCGCGTCGGCGCGCAGGCCGACCTTCTGGATCAGCTCGGACACGTAGGCGTCCGCCGCGTCGCGCGACACGACGCCGTGGAACAGCGCCACCTCGCGCACGGCCTCGCGCACGGTCATGCGCGGGTTGAGCGAGCTGTACGGGTCCTGGAAGACCATCTGCATCTTCTTGCGGAAGGGCATCAGGTCGCCGTGGCCGAGCGCGGCGAGGTCGGTGCCCTCGTAGCGGATCGAGCCCGCGGTGGGGGAGAGCAGCCGGATCAGGCACTTGCCGAGCGTCGACTTGCCGCAACCGGACTCGCCCACCACCCCGAGCACCTCGCCGCGGCGCACGTCGAAGGAGACGCCGTTCACGGCGTGGACGCGGCGTTGCACGCGGTTGAGCACGCCGCCGCGGACGGGGAAGTGCATGACGAGGTCGCGCACCTCGAGCAGGGCGTCGGCGCTCACGCGGCACCTCCGTCGAGCGGGAAGTGGCAGCGCACCTGCCGCCCGCCGAGCGCGCCCTCGAGCCCGGGCTCGGCGTCGACGCAGCGCCGCTCCTTGTAGGCGCAACGATCCTGGAAGCGGCAGCCCGCGGGCAGCTCGAAGAGGCTCGGCACGATGCCGGGGATGGTGGGCAGGCGCTTCTTGTGAGCGCGCGCCCCGCTCTTCGGGATCGAGTCGAGCAAGGCGCGCGTGTAGGGGTGGCGCGGCGCGTGGAAGATCTCCGCGACCGTGCCGGACTCGATCACCCGACCGGCGTACATGACGAGCACGCGGTCGCAGACCTGCGCGACGACGCCCAGGTCGTGCGTGATGAGCATGATGGCCGTCGACAGGCGTTCCTTGAGGTTCGCCATGAGCTGCAGGATCTGCGCCTGGATCGTCACGTCGAGCGCGGTGGTCGGCTCGTCGGCGATCAGCACGTCCGGCTCGCAGCACAGCGCCATCGCGATCATCACGCGCTGGCGCATGCCGCCCGAGAGCTGGTGCGGGTACTCGTCGACGCGCCGCTCTGGCTCGGGGATCTCGACCAGGCGCAGCATCTCGATCGCGCGCTGGCGGCGGCCGCGGGCGTCGAGGTCGGTGTGGTAGCGCAGGGCCTCGTCGAGCTGCCAGCCGACCGTGAACACGGGGTTCAGCGAGGTCATCGGCTCCTGGAAGATCATCGCGACCTTGTCGCCGCGCACGCGGCGCATGCGCTCCTCGCTGGCGAAGGCGAGGTTCTCGCCCTCGAAGCGCACCTCGCTCGCCGGGCCGTAGATCGTCAGGTGCTCGGGCAGGAGCCGCATGATCGACTTGCTCGTGACCGTCTTGCCGCAGCCCGACTCGCCGACGACGCCGAGCGTCTCGCCCGGGTACAGGTCGAACGAGACGTCGTCGACGGCCGTGACGACGCCGCGATCGGTCTTGAAGCCGGTGGTCAGGTGCCGCACCTCGAGCACGGCCTTCGTTCTGGTGGCGCTCATGGCTCCGAGCTCCTCAGACGTGCTTGGGGTCGAAGGCGTCCTGCAAGGCGTCCGAGAGGACGTTGAAGGCGAGCACCAGCACGAGCATGAAGCCCGTGGCCGTGCCGATCTGCCAGAAGAAGCCGTTCAGCACCTCGGCCTTGGCGTGGTTGATCATCACGCCCCAGGACGGCGTGCCCTGCACGCCCAGGCCCAGGAAGGACAGGATCACCTCGGCCTTGATGGCGCCGATGAACAGCAGCGAGAAGTTGATGAACGCGAGGTGCGCCGTGTTGGGGATCACGTGGCGCAGCAGGATGCGCATGCGGCCGAAGCCGACGGCCGCGGCGGCCTGCACGTACTCGAGCTCCTTGAGCTTCATCACCTCGCCGCGCACCACGCGGCAGGGCGAGATCCAGAAGGAGAGGCAGAAGGCGGCGTAGACCGGCAGCAGCGGCATGCGCTCGACGAGCGGCGCGAAGGCGTCGCCGCGGCAGACGGTCGCGATCACCATCAGCAGCACGATCCAGGGGATCGAGCTGAAGGTCGAGTAGAGCCACACGACGAGGTGGTCGACCCAACCGCCGAAGTAGCCCGCCGCCGCGCCCAGCAGCGTGCCGATCAGCACCGCGATCAGCGCCGACACGACGCCGATCTGCACGGCGACCTTCGCGGAGTAGACCGCGCGCAGCAGGATCGAGCGGCCTTGGCGGTCGGTGCCGAGGGCGAGCTGCGCGAAGCGCGTCGCCGCGGCGAAGCCCGTGGGCTGGACGTAGAGCGCGTCGATCGCGGTGTCGAGCTCGTCGAGCCGCGCCGTGGCGGCCGGGCTCTCGATGTCGTCCTCGAGCGCGCTCGCGGCGTCGAACGCGCGCCACGCCTCGGTCAGGCGCGACTCGAGCTCCTCGGGCGACACCTGGACGAGCTGCAGCGTGCCGAGGCGGTGCTCCGCGATCGCCTTGGCCGGGTCGCTCGAGCGCACGCTGCGCTGGATCGAGTCGAGGTGGAACTGCGCGGAGTCGAGCCGGCGCTCCGCCGTGCCGCGAGCGAAGAACCCGGGCGTGTTGTCGGGCGCGACGCGCTCTTGCACGGCGTCCTCCGATGGCACGCCGAGCAGCACGAGCAGCGCCAGGGCCAGGTAGACGCCGATGACGGCGAGGGCGGCCATGGCCATGCGGTCGCGGCGCAGCTTGCGCATGCCGCGGCCGGACAGGAACTTCCGGGAACGCTCCCTCACGACAACCTCACTCGCGGATCGACCAGCGCGTAGAGCACGTCGGTCAGGATGTTCGAGAGGATGAACAGCGCGGCGAAGATCGCCACGAAGACCTGCACCACGGGGAAGTCCTGCTCCTGGATGGCCTTGTAGAGCACGCGCCCCATGCCGGGGATGTTGAAGTACACCTCGAGCAGCAGCGAGCCCATGATCAGGAACGGCAGCGTCGTCATGATGCGCGTGATGATCGGGATCATCGCGTTCTTGAGCATGTGCACGAACATGATCTTGCGCTTGCTCGCGCCCTTGGCCTTGGCCGTGACGATGTAGTCGCGCCCCGACTCCTCGACCATCACCGCGCGGTAGAAGCGCGTGTCGTAGCCCATCGCGACGATGGTGCTGATGAGCACGGGCAGCAGGCAGTAGTAGGGCCAGTTGGCGAGGCCCGGCTCGTAGCCGCCGATCGCGAAGACGCCGTAGCCCGTCTCGCGCGTCAGCAGGTAGGCGCCGAGGTACTGCCCGAAGACGATGTAGACGAGGAAGCTCACGCTCATGCCGAGCACGGCGAGGAACATCAGCGACTTGTCCGCGGCGCGGCCGCGGAAGAAGGCCGAGACGAGCGCGATGCAGATCGAGATCGCGCTCGTCAGCACCAGGGCGGGCACCGTGATGGCCAGGCTGGGCTTGATCGACTCGGACAGCATCCGGCCGACGCTGAGGCCCTCGTTCGTCCAGCTCTTGACGCCCAGGTTCAGCGTGAACACGTCGCGCAGGAGTGCCCAGTACTGCTCGAGGAACGGTCGGTCGAGCCCGAGCTTCTGCCGGATCTCTTCCAGGTCCTCGGGACGGGCGTTCTTGCCCAGGTGGGCGTAGGCGGGGTCGTTGATGCGCAGGGCGGCCATCAGCAGCAGCACGATCCCGAGGTAGACCGGGACGTTGTACAGCAGCCTGCGCGCGGTGTAGGACCACATGGGGATCGCGGGGGACGGGGGAGGCTCAGTCCTGCTCGCGCGGCGGACCGACGTCGAGGTACTTGGGCCAGTTCCAGAAGTCCTCGGTCGGCTTGAAGTTGCGCAGCCGCGGCGTGCAGAGGTAGTCGCGCGTGCGGGCCATGCTGCCGATGAAGGCGACGTCCTCGAGCACCATGTCGCGCATGCGCGCGTAGATCTCGTCGCGCTCGGGGGACGGTGCCATGGAGCGGATGCGCTCGTACAGCGCGTCGTACTCCGGGTTCGAGTAGTTGTAGTGGTTCGAGCCGGGCGAGACGTTCGGCGAGTAGAACAGCGCGAGGTTGTTCTCCCCGTCGGGGTAGTCCGAGCCCCACGCGAACGAGAAGAAGGGCGCCTTCTTCTTGTTGATGGCCTCGATGAGCTGCGGGAACTCGAGCAGGATCGGCTTGATGCGCACGCCGATCTTCGAGAGCTGGCGCGCGGTCATCTCGGTCTGCTCCTGGCTGTTGGCCGCCAGCGAGGTGTAGTACTCGATCACGGGCAGCCCCTCGCCGCCGGGGTAGCCGGCCTCGGCCAGCAGCCGCCGCGCGCGCTCGAGGTCCGGCCCCGTGTAGGCCGCGGCGCAGCGGCCGCCCGCGGGATACCCCGCCAGCCCGGGCGGGATCATGCCGTCGTAGACGATGTTCTGGCTGTTGTAGAAGGTGTCGTTGAACTCCTTCAGGTCCGTGGCGAGGCTCATCGCCTGGCGCAGCTTCCGACCGCGGTCGTCGTAGCCGCCGACGACCGGATCCTCCATGTTGAAGCCGCGGAAGATGAAGTCGAGCAGCGGCACCGGGTGGAAGGTGATGCCCTCGTCGCGGTACTCCTTCTTCAGCGTCTTCGTGCGCTTGCGGATGCAGTCGACGAAGTTCTCCGCCGGCACCTGCGCGT
Organism: Planctomycetota bacterium; assembly: GCA_020638875.1. Taxonomy (GTDB): domain Bacteria; phylum Planctomycetota; class UBA1135; order UBA1135; genus DUCM01. The sequence continues at coordinate 433,539 of JACKHS010000001.1, read as the reverse complement.
AGTCGAGCAGCCCGGTGCGGAACTCGAGCCACATGGGCTGGTCCTGCACGTAGCAGTTGATGCGCACGTGATCGGCCAGCGGCAGGCGCTTGCCCGCGTCGAGGTGCAGCCCGCGCGCCTCGTCCTCGGGCATCCACTCGCTCGGGTAGCGGTCGTCGTGGTAGTTCGGGTTGCGCTCGAAGTCGAGGCTCTTGGAGGTCTTCCAGTCCTCCTCGGCCATCGTGAACGGCCCGGTGCCGACGGGGTGACGCGAGAGGCCTTCGCCGTAGGCCTCCGCGGCCTCGCGCGGCACCACCGAGAGCTGGAACATCGCCAGCTTGTTCAGGAAGCTCTGCACCGGCTCGACCAGGCGCACCTCGAGCGTGTGCTCGTCGAGCGCGCGCAGGCCCGCGCACGGCGCGTCGTAGTCGAACGACTCCGCGGCGTTCTGCGCCTCCCGCCAGTCGTCGAAGCCCTCGATGGTGTTCTCGAGCAGCCACCAGTTCTTCGAGCCGATGCTCGTGTCCGCCAGCCGCTTCCAGGAGTAGACGACGTCCTCGGCGACCATCGGCCGCCCCTTGCCGCCCGGGAAGCACGCGTCGTCGTGGAAGCGGACGTCGTCGCGCAGTTCGAAGGTGTACACGCGCCCGTCCTCGGTCGGCACCGGCACCGCCGTGCACAGCAGCGGCTCGAGCACCAGCGGGCGCTTCAGGTAGGCGTACTGCACGAGCGTCTCGTACACCATCGAGCACGCCTCGTTGTCGTACGTCGTCGAGCCGCGCGCGGGGTCCATCGAGCCCGGGCCTGCCGAGCGGATGGGGAGGGTCAGCACGTGCCGGCCGTCGCCGCCGGCGGCCGCGTCGGCGTCGCGTGCCCAGCAGCCGCCGAGCAGCGCGGGCGCCAGGAGCGCCAGGGCGAAGAGGGCCGGCGCGGCCCCTCGAAGCGGAGTTCGCATCCGGGGATCCTCTCCGGTGGCGGCGCCGCGGGCAAGGGCGGCGCCGCGCTCGTCGCGGTCGATGGCGTGAAGCCGGCGCAAAAAGAACGTCAGCTCGACGTCACGTTGCGCTGCGGGCCTCGGACGTGCGAAGGTGCTGGTCATGGAGCAGGAGCCCCGGCAGCGGGCCGCCCTCGGCGGGCGCCGCGCGTTCCGCGTCGTCGGCGAGGACGACGCGGCCGCGTCGTCGCGCGACCTCGACGCGGGCCTGCGCGCCCTGTTGCCGGGCCGCGACCCGGCGGCCCTGCGCGCCTTCTACGACGCGTGGTTCGAGCGCGTCTACGGCTACGTGCGCCGCATGGTGCGCGACGATCACCTGGCCGAGGACCTGACGCAGGAGGTCTTCCTGCGCCTGCACCAGGCGCTGCCCGGCTACGACCCCGCGCGTCCGCTCGGGCCGTGGGTCTTCACCATCGCCGCCAACAAGGTGCGCGACCACTGGCGCAGCCGCGCGCGACGCGTGGCCGAGCGCGAGGTGCCGGTCGAGAGCGAGGAGCGCGGCCCGCTCGCGGACGAGGGCGCGCCGCGGCCCGACGCCGCGCTCGTGAGCGACGAGACCTCGCGCGCGGTCGCGCTGGCCGTCGAGGCGTTGCCCGAGTCGATGCGTTCGGCGCTCGTGCTGCGCTACTACGAAGGGCTCTCCTTCGCCGAGATCGGCGCAGTCCTCGGCCGCAGCGAGGTGGCGGTGCGCAAGCGTTACTCGCGCGCGCTCGAGGCGTTGCGCGACAGCCTCGCCGACGAGCTCGGTCCGGCGGGAGGGTCCTGGTGAGCGCCGACGAGCCGCGCCCCGACCTCGCGCGCCTGCTCGACGCGTGGCGCGTGCCGCCGCCGCGCGCGGCGCTGCGCGACGGCCTGCGCGAGCGCTTCCTCGCCGGCGAGGCGCCGCTCGACGACGCGCTCGACGCGTGGGACGTGCCCGACGCGCGCCCCGAGTTCCGCGCCGCGTGCCGCGAGCGCTTCCTGTGCTGCGAGGAGCGCCTGCGTCGCGGGCGCCCCGTGCTGGTGGGCGCGGCCGTCGCGTTGGCCGCCGCGGCCGCGTTGCTGCTCGCCTGGCTGCGCCCGTGGGGCGCCGAGCCGCCCGCGCTCTGGCGCGCGCTCGAAGGCGTCGGCCGCGTCGTCCTGGACGGCCGCGAGCTCGCCGCGAACGAGACGTCGCAGTTGGGGCCGGCGTTGCAGCACGGTTGCTCCGTCGAGGCCGTCGAGGGCGATCTGCGCGTGCTCAGCGACGCCGACGGCGTGCTGCTCGAGGTCGGCGAGGGCACGCGCGTGGAGGTCCTGGCCGCGGCGCCGGGCGCGGCGGCCGACGTGCTCGAGCTGCGCGTCGACGCGGGCGCGCTGCGCGTCTCGACGCGCGCGGACTTCGGCGGCCGCGTGCACGTGCGCACGCCCGACGCCGCGATCGACCTGGCCGGCCGCGCGCTGGGCGTGGACGTGAGCGAGGCCGGCACCTGCCTGTGCATCCTCGAGGGCGAGGCGCGGCTCGCGTCGCTGCACGGCGGCGGCGAGCGCGAGGTGCTGACCGACGCGTCGGCCTTCGTGCCGCGCGCGGGCGGCGAGACGCTCTGGATGGAAGGCGAGTTGCATCACGGCGGCCCGCTGCTCGCGCTCTCCGAGCTGCAGCGCGCGCTCTGGCCCTGAGCCGCGGCGCGCGCGGCGCGCTACACTGCGCGCCATGCAGCTCCTCGGCGTCCTGCTGATCCTCTGGACCTTCGGCCTCGTGCTGTCGGCGGCGGCCTTCGTGACCGCGGCGCGCATGCGCCGCCTGAGCGTGCTGGGCGACGTGCTGCACACCGAGCTGCAGCCGCGCGGCGCGCGCGTGCTCGGCCTCGCGGCGATGGCGCTGGCGCTCGTCGTCGCGTTCGGCGTCGCGAAGTCGAGCGGCGCGGAGCCCGCGCTGGCCGTCGCCTTCCTGGGGTTGCTGCTCGTCCCGCCGCTCGCGCTGGCCTGGTGGGCGCTGCCCGCCCCGCACGACCAGCGCTGCGGCGCGAGCGGCGTGCAGTACGGGATCGACTGCCTGACGTTCGAGGCGCTCGAGGCCTGGCGGCTGACCGGCGATCACCTGCGCTTCCGGCTGGGGGGCACGTGGGTCGCGGTGGCGGTGCCGCGCGCGTTGCAGGCCGAGGTGCGCGCGCAGCTCGAGCGCGCGTGCCCGGACGCGGAGAGCGAGTTCGGCGCCTGACGCGCGCGGCTCAGCGCGGCGGGGCGAGCTCGTGCGCGCGGCCGCGCCGTGCCCAGCGGCGCCGCAGCGCCGCGCGTTCGCGCTCGATCGCGCGCCGCAGAAGCCCGCGCGTCCACGGCGCGCCCCTGCGCCGCGCGGCCGGCGACGTAGCGGTCGAGCCACGGCTCGACGCGCGCCTCGGCGCCGCGCGCCGCGAGGTCGAGCGTCAGGCACGCCAAGTCGTGGGGCGCACCGCGCAGCTGCGGGCGCGCGCCGCCGCGCCAGGTCGATCCACACCAGCCGCCGCGCGCCAGGCGTCGCCGCGCGCACGAGCAGGTTGCGCAGCCACAGGTCGCGGTGCACGCACCGCAGCGCGTGCAGGCGCGCGACCTCGTCGGCGAGCTCGTCGAGCAGCGCGTCGACGTCCGCCGCGCCGCGCGCGCGAGCACCTCGTCGAGCGGCGTCGCGTCAGGCACGCGCCGCGCGAGCAGGAACTGCCAGCGCGGGAAGCCGCCGCGCCACCACGCCCGGCGGCGGCGAGCAGCGCCGGCGCGTCGAACAGGCGCGCGCGCAACCACGCGAGGTTCGCGTACTCGCGCTCGCGCGGCAGCAGCGCGCGCGCAACCACGTCGCGCGCGCGCCGTGGCGCCAGGCGGCCTTGCCCGGCAGCGCCTCGGCCTTAGCCCCACGCGTCCTCGGCGCCCAGCGCGAGCAGCGCCGCGACGCGCGGCGCGTGCGGCGCGAGCGCGGCGGCCCAGTCGAGCGCGGCCTGCGCCAGCGCGTCGTCGCGCGCCGTCACGCGCAGCTCGCCGTCGGCGAGGCGTCGCCGCGCGCGCGTCACCGCGCCTCCGCGCGCACCGCGACGAACGTCTGCATCGAGACCCAGCGCAGCGACGCCGCGTAGTCCAGCACGCGCCCGCCGGCGTCCGCGAAGGCGCGCGCCACGACCGCGCGCGCGACCGGCCAGCGCCCGGTCGCGTCGCGGCGCCACCCGCGCCGCGCGCCGCAGCCCCGGCCACGAGCCGGCGTCCCAGAACGGCGCGCGAGCACGAGCCCGCGCGAGACGCGCACGAGCTCGGCCGCGACGCGCGCGAGCTCCCGTTCGTCGAGGTGGTGCAGCAGGCGGCAGCACACCACGAGGTCGAAGGCGCCGTCGGCGAAGGGCAGGCGCGCCGCGTCGCCGAGCACGCGCGCGCCCGCGCCGGCGCTCGCCATCGCGGCCGAGACGTCGAGGCCGACGTAGCGCTCCGCGCGTGCGGCGAAGCAGCGGCGCGAGGCGGCCCGTGCCGCAGGGCGCGTCGAGCGCGCGCGCGCAGGGCCCCCGCGGCGTGGCGCGCGAGCAGGCGCTCGACGAGCCGCGCATCGCGCTCGCGCGCCCGCCGCCCGCGGAAGCGCCCGTCGACGTAGTGCGCGGCCTCGGCGGGGGCCTGCCACTTGTCGCGCGCGGCGGTCACGAGGGAGAGTGGGGGCACGAGGGAGGGTGGGGGCACGAGGCTGGGCGGGAGAGCGGCGGCACGCGCGGGATCCTACGGCCTGGGCCCGCGCGCGGCATGCGCGAGCCCGGCGGTCACGCGGGCGGGCGCGGCGGCGTAGAGCGCCCCGCGAACGGCCGCGGCGCTTCCACGCCGGCCTGCTACGATACGGGCGCGGCGCGGCGCGCCGCCTGCACACGGAGAGAGCTTCCATGAGACTTGCCTACCTGTTGCCGAGCCTGGCGCTCGGCGCCGCGCTGACCGTCGCGGCGGTGCGGCCGACGGCCGAGCTGCCCGGCGCGGGCACGCCGGCGCCCGAGATCCGGGCCAGCGCGTGGTTCAACCACCTCGGCGCCGACCCCGACCTCGCCAGCCTGCGCGGTCAGACCTTGCTGCTGGAGTTCTGGGCCACCTGGTGAGGCCCCTGCAAGGGGTCTTGGCCCCACCTGCAGGAGCTGCAGGAGGACTACGGTTCGCAAGGCCTGGTGGTGCTTGCGCTCAGCAACGAGGACAGCGAGAAGGTCGCCAAGTACGTCCAGGACATGGGCGTCACCGTGCGCGCCGCCGCGGGCTTCTCCACGGGCGGGGAGTGGGGCGTGACGGGCTACCCGAGCGCCGCGCTCATCGATCCCGAGGGGACGGTCGTCTGGACCGGACACCCGAGCAGCCTCTCCGACAGCACGGTCAAGGCCGCGCTGAAGGGCGCGAAGGCCGGCTCGGGCGGGTACCTCTCGTACCGCGTGCAGCGCGAGCTCGTGCCGGCGCTCGAGCGCGCGGCGCAGGCGGCCTTCGAGGGCGACCTCGGCAAGGCCTACGCCATGGCCCAGAAGCTCGCGCAGGACGAGAAGGCCGACGCGGCCGCGCGTGAGGACGCGCAGGTGTTCGCCGGCGAGCTGCTCGGCTTCGGGGAGCTGCTGCGCGCACAGGCCGAGTCGCTGATCCAACGCGGCAGCGTCGTGCGCGGCCTCGAGGTGCTCGAGGCGGTGCAGAAGGAGTTCAAGGGCACCGAACTCGGCGCCGCGCTGCAGACGCGCCTCGACGAGATCGCCAAGGACGACCACCTGCAGCAGGAGCTCGCCGCGGAGGAGGCCTGGATCAAGGCCCTCGAGGCGGTCGAGAAGCGCGGCCTGAAGAAGTCGGCCGCCAAGTTCGAGGCGATCGTCAAGAAGTACCCCGACACCAAGGCCGCCGAGCGCGCGGCCGCGAAGCTGCGCGGTCTCTGATCCGCGCGCGAGGGCGCCCCGGGTCTCCACGGCGAGGCCCGGGGCGCCTTCGTCTCGTCGCACGGGACGCGCTCGGGCAATTTGGGAGTTCCTATCGTCCGCGCGGCATTCGCGTGCGGAGACTCCGACGTGCGAGATACAACTCGTTGCTCGTCAGGCGCTTGGTCCTGCGTCGTTCATGCGCGATAGGAGATTGCATTGTGTGGGCCGAGCGGGCGCGGACGGGGCCCTCGCGCGTTGCCTGCAGTGGGGGGCTGCACTGCGTTTCGCGCGCCGTTTCTAGGAGTGCGGATTCGCCTCGGCACGCCTTGACTGCCCCTCCCCCCTGTGCGACCATCGCGGGTGGTTCGAGCGCCTACAGGCGCGGCCCTCTTCACCGCGAGGCCAACGGTTCGGAGCTCCATCGACTATCACTCGGAGCCGAGACGGGGTGGACCTCACCTGGGGGTGTGGCGGACCACGGAAGGAGTACGACAACGAGACGTTTGGAGAGCCGCGTCCAGTCCCGATCCGTCGGGGTTCGTCGGACTCCGGCCAAACAATCACTCACGGAGGAGAACAACAGGGTCATGAACAACATGCGGTTCATTGCTCGCTATGCGGCCCTCGCCGCGATCGTCGCTGGGGTGAGCTCCCAGGCAGCTGCGCAGCAGCTGTGCCCGATCACCACGCAGTGCCCGCCGCCGCAACAGGGCGGTATCACTGTCAAGAAGACCACCGACGTGTCGTTCGACACGACCGGCCAGGACAAGGTCCCGTTCGGCAACGGCGCGCCCTTCGTCACCCTCTCGGTGCCGAAGTTCGACAAGGCCACCTACGCCGCGCTCGAGAGCACGACCGAGGACAAGATCACGCTGGTGGGCGTGGAGCTCCAGCTCCAGCTCAACATCACCGAGATCCTGGTCCAGGTCGACTCGAACTTCGGTGCCGAGTGCCCGATCGACTGGCAGTACAACCTGAACGCCTTCATCGGCGCGAACGCCGGCCTCGGCACGCCGCAGGTGGGCCTGAGCTCGCCGATCTCGAAGAGCGACGCGTTCAACCTGCCGCCGCAGTCGGGTGGTGCCCCGCCGCCGTGGGACTACGAGTGGACCCTGACCGCCGACGGCGGTGGTCCCCAGAGCGCGACCGCCTGCTACACGCAGACCGCCGGCCTGGCCAACTGGATCGCCTCCGCGGGCAACACGACCGCGGACTTCCAACTGTTCTCGACGGCCGGCTTCACCTTCGCCGACCCGATCTGCGGCAACTCGGCCGAGAACCACGAGAACGAGGGCAACGCGGTCGTCCGCGTCCGCTACCACTACTGCGTCGAGTCGACGACGCCGCCGCCCTCGGGCTGCGACTGCGAGCTTCCGTCGCCGCACTACCGTCGTCCGGGCAGCCTCCTGCTGTTCCCCGAGTTCGACAACCGCGAGGGCGACGTCTCGATCATCACGATCACCAACACCGACTGCACCGGCGCGGGTGGTAGCGACATCGACGTCGAGTTCATCTACATCGACGGCGACGACTGCAGCGAGTTCAACAAGACGGAGACGCTGACGCCCTGCGACACGCTGACCCTGCTGACGAACTTCCACAACCCGAACCACGAGCAAGGCTACGTCTACGTCTTCGCGAAGGACGAGAACGGCGAGCCGGTGGTCTGGAACCACCTGATCGGCAACCTGCTGATCGTCAGCGGCCTCGAGGCCTTCGACTACGGCCTGAACCCGGTCGTGTTCCGCGGCCTCGGCACCACCGACGGCACCGAAGCCGCCGCGGGTTCGCCCACGGACCTCGACAACGACGGCATTCGTGACCTGGACGCCCGCGAGTACGAGCCGGCGCCTAACTCGATCACGATCCCGCGCTTCCTCGGTCAGGACGGCAACTCGAACGGCTTCCACAGCCAGCTCATCCTGATCGGTCTGACCGGCGGTGCCCGCTTCGACACCAACGTCTGCTTCCTCTTCTGGAACGACAACGAGGAGCAGTTCAGCGCCGAGTACACCTTCCACTGCTGGGACAAGCCGTACCTGGACGACATCTCGTTCGGCTTCCGCAACTCCTTCCTGCAGACGACGGACCACGACCCGGCCGAGATCATCGGCGCCCCGTCGCGTGAGTCCGGCTGGATCTGCCTCGAGGGCTGCCTGGCCACCTCGGCTCAGGAGACCATCGAGAACCCGGCGATCTACGCCGCGCTCGTCGAGCGCATCGGCACGTTCGGCGTGGCCGACCTGCCCTTCGAGTGTGGTACCCGCACCAACGGCGCGCTGCTGCCGCTGAGCATCCTCGGCGACGGCGACCCGACCCCGGTGAACGGCGACAACCAGTAGGCCGCTCTCTCCACGAAGACCTCGGGGACCCTGTTCCGAGGTGAGTATCGGCCGAGCCGGGACCTCCCGGCTCGGCCTCTTTCGTGCCCGCGCACGAGCGTCGCGCGTCCAGCGCGCTCCGGGACGCGGGGCGCGCCGCGGGCCGCACGCGAGACCCGGGGCGAAGCGTGCCGCGAGCGTCGGCCCCGTCCTCGCGCCCGCACCGGTGGCGAGCCGTCGCGAGCTCCTCGGCGCGCGCCGGACTCGACGGGCCGCGCGACCGCCGCAGGAGGACGTGCCGAGCGCGACACCGCGCTGAGCGCGAGAGGCCCTCGGCCCCGCGCGCCGTCGCGCTCCGGCCGAGCTTCGCTGGCCGTTGTGCCGGTTGTGCCCGTCGTGCTCGTCGTGCTCGTCGCGTGCCTCGCGTGCCTCGCGCGCCTCGCGCGCCTCGCGCGCGGAGGCCGTGGGCCTCACCGAGCGAGTCGCGAAGCCGCGTGGCCATCGCGTCGGTGTCCGCGCGAACGCTCGGCCTGCGCGGGCACGACGAGTCGCACGCGAGCGGAAGGCAGTCCGCGGCCTGGCGCGTGCCCGGCGTGGACGCGGTCTCACACGACGTCGAGGGTCGCCGGCGGCGTCGGCGAGCGCCGGCACGTCCTTGCGCGACGAGCGGCCCGAGGCCTGCGCGACTCGCCTCACCGGCGTTCGCCGTCATCGTGCGAGCGGCGCGCACGCCGCTCACCGTCGCGCGCCGAGGCGCACCGACGCGCGGGGACGCCTCGTTCCCCGTCCCTGCGTGGACGTGTGCCGCACGACACCAGCCGCACCAGCGTGACGTGCGACCTGTGACCTGCGACGCGCGACTCCTGCCGTGGCATGTCCGACGAGCGGTGCGCGCCTGGCGACGTGTGCCCTGCGACGCTTCGCGCAGGACGACGCGCGTACCACGAGGGAACGGCGCGCTCCGCGGCGCGCGTTCGCGCCCACAGCGTCGTGAGCTGTCCAACGCTCCCTGCAGGCCGCGCGAGAGCCGACGCGCCGCTGTCCGGCGCGCGATGCCCGACGCGCGATGCCCGACGCGCGATGCCCGACGCGCGATGCCTGACGCGCGACGCCTGACGCGCGATGCCTGACGCGCGATGCCTGACGCGCGATGCCTGACGCGCGATGCCCGACGCGCGATGCCTGACGCGCGATGCCCGACGCGCGATGCCTGACGCGCGATGCCTGACGAGCGATGCCTGACGAGCGATGCCTGACGAGCGATGCCTGATGCGCGACGCCCGACGCGCGATGCCCGACGCGTGCTCCTGCGACAGGCGCCGTGCGACGCGAGGCGGCTCGTGGAGGGCCGCGCGTGGGCTACGAGGGAACGGCGCTCGCCGGGGCGGGCGGGTTCGCGCCCGTCACGTCGTGAGCTGCGCGGCGCTCGCCGAAACGAGCGCGCCCCGACGCGGGGCCGGGGCGCGGTGCGCGGAGTGTCGCGTCGTGCGCGACGCTGCGGCCTACTGGATGCGCAGCGGGATCCAGTTCTGCGAGAGCCGGCGCGGTACGCCCGAGTAGCCCTGCAGGTAGATCGTCTGTCCCGCCATGCTGGACGGGAGCAGCAGGCTCGTCGTCGCGCGGCCGGTGGCGTCGATGGGGCTCATCGCCTGCAGCGAGACGCTGCTGCGATCGAGGTACAGCGTGCCGAGGTTGCCGATCGGCAAGGGCGTCTGCGCCGCCGCGAAGGAGTAGGCGAGCACGGCCGTCGTGCCCGTCTGCGGCCAGAAGTCGACCGTCACCGAAGTGCCCGCGTAGGGCGTGCCGTGCACGCGCAGGTCGGCGCCCAGGTCGTAGCAGGCGACGTACTTGTTGCCGGAGATCGCGTTGAAGTGCGTGTCGCGTCCGGCGCACGCCAGTCGGCGGCCGTCCCCGGAGAGGTCCAGCGAGCCGAGCGAGCCCGGCAGGTCGAACTGGGCCAGGCGCTGGAAGCTGCCGCCCGAGGCCGAGCGCTCGTAGATCGTGAGCTCCGGCACGTGGCCGTTCTGGTCGCCCCAGGCGCCCAGCGCCAGGCGCCGACCGTCGTCGGACAGCTCGAGCGCCGAGGGCATGTTGTCGAAGGTGCCCGTGCCGACCAGCGTGTCGTGCAGGAGCTGCGCGCCCGAGAGCACGTCCCAGGCGAAGACCTCGATGACCTGGAAGTCGGGCGCGGTGAAGAACGCCGCGGCGAGCGTCTGACCGGTCTCGTCGAGCGCGGTCACGTAGGACTGCTGCGGCGCGTCCCAGGCGTACGGGTTGAACTCGCCCGCCAGGCTGTAGGCGCCGCTGGCGTCGACGCGGTTGACCTTCACGCCGGCGCCCGTGGGGCGCGCGAAGGCGCTGCCGTCGTCCGAGAAGCTGTGACCGACCTCGAGCGTGTCGAAGTAGTACTCGCTGTGGTAGTCGGGCCCGCCCTGCACGTTGAGCACGCGCCCTTGGAGCTTGCTCGTGATGTTGACGCGGCGGCCGTTGTCCGAGACGCCCAGGAACTTGATCTCGCCGAAGAGCCCGGGGTAGGTGTCCAGCACCGGCTGGGTGTGGCTCCACGCGAGGTCGAAGACCACCACGTGCGCGTCGCCGCCGGCGCGGACCGCCGCGGCCACCCAGCGGCCGTTCGAGGAGACGTCGCAGAAGTTGACGCCGTTGCCGCCGACGAGGTCGGGGAAGTACCAGCTCAGGATCGGCGTCGGGCTGTGCGAGTCGAACACCTCGAGGTGCGCGGTGCGCGCGGTGCTGCCGACCGGTTGCTCCTGGCGCAGCACGGCGTGGACGTCGGCCTCGTCGGCCGAGGCCTGCGCGCGCACCAGGCTCCACAGGTTGACCGAGCGCTCCCAGACGGGCTGGACGCTGCTCGCCTGCGTGCTCGAGTAGAAGCGCGTCTTGCTGCCAGTCCAGCCGGTGTCGGCCAGGACCTTCGAGCCGTAGTCGCCGAGGGAGACGCCGTAGTCCCAGTACGTCTCGCCGGGATACACGTCCAGCCACTCGCGCTCGAGCGGCGGGTCGCTCGCCGCCGCCGTCGGGGCGAGCATGGAGATCGCCAGGAGCGACCAGCCGCCAAGCTGGCGCCACTTGGGAGTGTGCTTCGCAGTCACGCAGTTACCTCACGTCAGTGAACGGCTCGCCTGGTGGGGTCGCGCTGGGGGCTCTTCCGTCTGGCGCTCCGTTCGGTCCCGTCTTTCCCGCGGGCCCTTTCGGGGCGCGAGGTCCGGCAACCTGATCGTTTCGCCACGTTTTTTCCTCCTTCAGGCCCTGAGATATCAGGAAGTAGGAGGAATTGCTAAGAAGACCCAATTGGCGCGGCCGCGTCGGCTCGGGGGAGGGGGCGCCGGGGGTGAGGTGCGGAGCGGTGGAATCGGGTGGCGCCGAAGTGCGGGAAGGTAGGCCTTGAGACGCCGGAGGTGGAGGCTCGGGTCCCTCGAAACACCAGGCTTTCTGCTCTGGATCCCCAACGCGGGCTAGGTGCGCTCGCCGCGCGCCGTGAGCAGGATGCCCGCCAGGATCAGCGGAGAGCCGGCCAGGAAGGCCGGCGGCGGCAGCTCGTGCAGGACGACGGCCGCGCCCAGGCCGGCCAGGACCGGCTCGCCCAGGAGGCTCACGGCGACGAGGGCGGCGCTCACGTGCCCCAGCGCCCAGTTCGCGGCCGTGTGGCCGACCAGCTGGGGCACCAGGGCCAGCGCGAGGATCCAGCCCCAGGTGGCCGCCGGGAAGCCGACCAGCGCGGCGCCCGCGGCCGGCGCGGCGACGAGCAGCGCGAGCGCGGCGCTGCCGTACACGGCCCCGGTGTAGACCGGCAGGGAGAGCCGCGCGCGCAGCCTGCGGCCGACCAGCAGGTAGCCGCTGGCCGCCAGGGCGCCCACCAGGGCCAGCGCGTCGCCCCACAGGGCCTCGGGCGAGAGCGCCTGATCGCCCCAGGCCACCACCGCGCTGCCGAGGACGCTGCAACCGATGCCCAGGCGCGCGCCGCGGCCCAGGCGGTCGCGGGTCAGCCACGGGGTCGCCAGGCCCACCCAGATCGGCCCGGTGTTCACGAGCAGCACGCTCGAGGCCACGCTCGTGTGCTCCAGCGAGGTGATCCAGCTCGCGAAGTGCAGCGCGAGCAGCGCGCCGGCGAGCAGCAGCAGGCCGACCTCGCCGCGCCGCAGGGCGCCGAGCTCGGGCGCCAGCCGCGGCGCCGCCCACGCGCTCAGGAGGCCCCCCGCGACGGCGCAGCGCCAGAACGAGAGGGCCAGCGCGGGGGCCTCGGCCAGGCGCGCGAAGAGCGCGCCGGTCGACACGGCCGCCACGCCCACGAGGAGCACGAGCGCGGAGGCGCGCGAGGACGGGGCCGGGCCGCTCACGCGACCACTCTGCCAGGCGCGGCGAGCGCGGGCCACCGGCGCTTGGAACGAGACGAGCGGGGGCCGCGCGCCGGCGCGACCCCCGCTCCCATGAGCGACGAGGCGGGAGCTACTTCAGCTGCTCCCAGTACTCGGCCGGCATGTCGTGGGCGATCTTCAGGGCGCCGTTGGCGCCGCCGTACATCGGCTCCTCCACGCGCATGACCTTGCCGCCGCCGAGGATGCGGTTCATCTCGGCTTCGATGGCCTTGTCGAGGCCCTTGATCTGGCTGCCGCCGCCGGCGAGCAGCACGCGGTTCTTCAGCTTGTGCTGGAACTCGGGGTCGAAGGTGCCCACGAGCTTGCCGAGGCCTTCGACGATCGGACCGATGATGGTCTGGCACGCCGCGCGCATCTCGTTGGTGATGTCGAACGGCGTCGGCTTGCCGTTGACCGGCAGGTCGACGACGCACGCGTCGAGCAGCTCGCCGACCGCGCCGAAGCGCTCCTTGATCGACTTCACCATGTGGATGGTGAACTGCGCCTCGGGGTAGTTCTGCTTGAGCAGGCGCGAGAGCTCCTGGTCGATCGTGTCACCGGCGTAGGTGAGCGTGATCTGGTCGGACTCCTCCGGCATGGTGCCGTGCATCCGGCACAGGTCGGTCGTGCCCGCACCGATGTCGATCACCAGCACGTCGTCGAGCATGTCGAGGCCGTAGGCCACCGAGAAGGGCTCGGAGCACAGCATCACCGAGTCCACCGTCTTGCGGGCGGCCTGGATGATGGCGTCGCGGTTCTTGAAGGACGCCTCGGCCGGCACGCCGATCACGGCGTAGATCAGCTCGTCCTTGCGCGGCTGCGCGCGGCGGATGATCTCGCCGATCAGGTCCTGGGCGGCCTGCAGGTTGCCGACCTCCTCCTCGCCGTCCATCGAGCACTTCAGCACGCCTTCGGCGAGCGGGCGGTAGAAGTTCAGCGACAGGCGCTTCTCGAGCGCTTCGTCGCCGAACAGCACGTCCTTCTTCAGCAGCTTGCGCGACACGACGTCCTTGGGGTAGCCCACGTAGGACGCGACGGTCTCGCGCACGCCGTTGCTCGCCGTCACGGACGTGCGCGACGTACCCAGGTCGATGCCCAGGTACAGCACGCCGCCGTCCTTGCTCGGCGTCGACGAGCCCGTCGTGGTGGCGACGGTCTCGGTGGTGGTGGTCTCTTCGGTCAGGTTCTCTTCGCTCATGGTTGCCTGTGGGTTCCCGGCCGGGGGGCCCGTGGTTGTGGCGCCCTCCGCGGAGGTGCGCCGTTGCCTTCTTCACTCCCTTCCAGTCAGTTGGCCACCCGCCCCTTCTGGAGCTCGAGGTTGGCCTGGAAGATGCTGGACATCAGCTCCTTCTTGGTCTCGAAGTTGGTGTCGTCGCCCGCGAGGCCTTGGACCGTGCGGTAGATCGACTGGACACCGATCTCGATGTTCTTCGCGGCGGCGACGCGCTTGAGCTCCTCCTCGGTGAGCTCGAGCGAGTTCGTCAGCTTGGAGATGCGCCGCTGGTAGTTCTCGACGTCGCGCTTGTACTCGGCGAGCTGCGCTTCGATGGAGCGCTCGCGCTCGTCGGCCAGCGAGCCGAGGGTGAGCTTCGTGATCTGCTCGCGGATCTTCTCGTAGTCCTCGGGCGTCTGGCAGCCCGCGAACAGCATCGAGATGTGCTCGGCGATCGCGCGGTCCTCGACCTTGGCGTGTTCTTGCGCCTCGCGGACGAGGTTCTCCTCCATGCGGCCGAGCTCCGAGTGACGCGACTCGAGCTGCGAGAGCAGCGCGTCGAGCTCCTTGCGCGCGCGCTCGCGCTGCGCCTCGATCTTGCGCTTGTCCTCCTCGACCTCGCGCAGGAAGGCCTGCTTGGGCAGGCCGCGCACGGCGCGCGACTGCTCGCGCAGGCGCGTCAGCAGCGTGCGTCCGATGGTCGTGACCACCGCGCGGAGCTGCGCCTCCTCGAAGACGAAGTGCTCCTCGAGCCCGCGCCGCACCGCTTCCGCGATGGCCGCGCCGAGCTGCGCGTTGCCGACCAGGTTGAGGCGCTTGGCCTCGGCCTTGAGGCGCTCCTCGGCTTCCAGCGGACGCACGTCGCCCGGCGCCGCCTCGGGCGCAGGTCGTCCCTGGGGCGTCGGCTCTTCGGCCTCGCCCGAATCGTTCTTCTTCCCGAAGCTGAACATGGGGGGCGCGGGGGGCACTGGGGCGTCCGCGCGACACACTCGTGCACCCCGTATCGGGCGGGCGCGTGCCGCGTCTTGACAGACAAACCCGGTCCCGAGGGACGAGCCAGGCGGGGCCGCGAGTTCCCTCCGGGCGGCCCGACGCCGCCCCCTCAGCGGACCCGCGGGGCGGCTACGCCGGCTCGAGCGTCACGCGCAGCGGGTAGTGCGGGCGCGCGGCCGAGACCACCTGATCGCGCTTCAGCTCGGCCAGCTCGAGCGGGTACACGCCGGCCAGCCCGATGCCCGTGTGGTGCACCGTCAGCATGATGCGCTGCGCCGCCTGCAGGTCGTGCCCGAACCAGCGCACGAGCACCGCCGTGACGAAGTCCATCGGGGTCACGTCGTCGTTGTGGAAGAGCACCTTCCACATCGGCGTGTGTCGCGTCCGGGTCTCCTCGGAGGTCTCCTCGGCGGTCTCGGCGTCGGCCACGGCGGCGTGCATGCGGGCACTGTAGCAGCTCGTCGGGCGGACTCCGCGCGGGCGCCGGTGGACCGCGCGCGGCCCCGGGGTAGACTCGCGCCCATGGTGAACTGGATGGATCTCGCGGGGCTCGCGGAGTCCGCGGCGCAGGACGCCGCGGGCGGGTCGAGCGCGCGCCCGGACCTGCTCGCGGGCCTCAACGAGGCGCAGAGCGAGGCCGTGCGGCACGCGGACGGGCCGCTCCTGATCCTGGCCGGGCCGGGCTCGGGCAAGACGCGCGTCGTCACGCACCGCCTGGCGTGGCTGCTGACCGAGCGCGGCGTGCGGCCCGAGGAGGTGCTCGCCATCACGTTCACGAACAAGGCGGCGCGCGAGATGCGCGAGCGCGTCGAGCGCATCCTGCCGGGGACGCGCGGGCTGTGGATCAGCACCTTCCACGCCTTCGGCGCGCGCTTCCTGCGGCGCGAGATCGAGGCCCTGGGCGACTGGACGCGCGACTTCTCGATCTACGACACGTCGGACCGCAACACGCTGCTCAAGCGCCTGATCCGCGACCTGGGCTACGACGCCACGCAGTACCGGCCGGCGGTCGTGGGGAGCTGGATCAGCAACTGGAAGAACGAGCACCCCGACAGCGCGCCGCGCGACGAGGGCGGGCTCGACGACGAGGTGCTCGCGCGCACCTTCGCCAAGTACCAGGCGGCGCTGCGCGAGGCGAACGCGCTCGACTTCGACGACCTGCTGCTCAAGGTGCTCGAGCTGTTCGACGCGCGGCCGGGCCTGCGCGACGCGTGGTCGAGCCGCTTCCGCTACGTGATGGTCGACGAGTACCAGGACACGAACCGCGTCCAGTACCGCATCACCAAGCACCTCTCGAGCTACCACGGCAACCTGGCGGTGTGCGGCGACCCCGACCAGTCGATCTACGCCTGGCGCGGCGCCGACATCCGCAACATCCTCGACTTCGAGGCCGACTTCGGCGCGCCGAAGGTCGTCAAGCTCGAGCAGAACTACCGCTCGACCAAGACCATCCTGGCCGCCGCCGACGCCGTCATCCGCCACAACACGCAGCGCAAGTCGAAGGCGCTCTACTGCGAGGGCGAGCAGGGCCACAAGGTGACGCTGCTCGAGTGCGGCGACGAGAACGACGAGGGGCGCGAGGTCGCCATGCAGATCCAGGGGCTGCGCGCCGCCGGCACGCGGCTCTCCGACGTGGCGATCTTCTACCGCGCGAACTTCATGCAGCGCGCGCTCGAGACGCAGCTGCGCTTCGCGAAGGTGCCGTACACGGTCGTGGGCGGCGTCGAGTTCTACGCGCGGCGCGAGGTGCGCGACCTGCTGAGTCACCTCAAGCTGCTCGTCAACCCCGCCGACGACGTCGCCTTCCGGCGCGTGGTGAACGTGCCGCGCCGCGGGGTGGGGGAGAAGGGCCTCGAGACGCTGGCGAGCTGGGCCGCCGACCGCCGCACGTCGCTGCTCGCCGCCGCGGGCTCGAGCGAAGCGCTCCTGAACGTGCGTGGCCCGGCCAAGAAGGGCTTGGTCGCCTTCGCCGACCTGCTGGCGCGCCTCGAGCCCGCGCGCGAGCTGCCGGCCGCGCCGGCCCTCGACCTGCTGGTGCAGGAGATGGAGTACGACGCGTGGATGGCCGAGCTGGACGACGGCAACGCCGAGGAGCGCCAGGCGAACGTCGAGGAACTGCGCGCCTACGCCGCCGAGTACGACCGCCTGTACCCCGACGGCAAGCTGCGCGGCTTCCTCGAGGACGTCTCGCTCGTCAGCGAGGTGGACGGCATGGAGGAGGAGGTCGACAAGGTGCGGCTGATGACGTTGCACGCCGCCAAGGGCCTCGAGTTCCCCGCGGTGTTCGTCACCGGCCTCGAGGAGGAGCTGCTGCCGCACTTCCGCGCGGTCTCGGAGTCGGCCGACGAGTCGGGCCTCGAGGAGGAGCGCCGGCTCTTCTACGTCGGCATGACGCGCGCGAAGGAGCGCCTGTTCCTGAGCTACGCCGCCTACCGCATGCACTTCGGGCAGACGTCCGCGCGCCTGCCCTCGCGCTTCCTCGAGGAGATCCCGAACGAGCTGCTCGACGGCTTCGAGCCCGAGGCCGACGAGGCCGACGTGCTCGGCGTCTTCGAGGCGCCCAGCGCCGGCTACGGCGCGTTGACCGTCGGCTCGCGCGTGCGCCACGACCACTTCGGCATGGGCACCGTGGTGCGGCTGCTCGGCTCGGGCGTCAACGCGCGCGCGACGGTCAGCTTCCCGCGCTACGGCGACAAGCAGCTGCTGCTGCAGTACGCCAAGCTCGAGGTGCTCTCGTGAGCGACGAGCGGCTGGCGCGCCTGCGCGCCCTCGTCGACGAGGCTCGCGCCGCCGGCGAGTACGAGGCGCTGGCCGCCGAGTGGCGCGCGCTCGCGCGCGTCGCCGCGCCCGCGCCGGCCGCGGGCGAGGTCCCGCGCCGCTTCGGCCTCGTGGGCGACTCGCCGCGCATGCACGCGGTGTACGACCTGATCGCGAAGGCCGCGCCGGCGCAGGTGGCCGTGCTCGTGCACGGCGAGACCGGCACCGGCAAGGAGCTCGTCGCGCGCGCGCTGCACGATCACTCGCCGCGCAAGGGCAAGCCCTTCCTCGCCGAGAACTGCGCCGCCGTGCCGGCCAACCTGCTCGAGAGCGAACTCTTCGGCCACGTGAAGGGCTCCTTCACCGGCGCGATCGCCGACCGCAAGGGCACCTTCGTCAGCGCCGACGGCGGCACGGTCTTCCTCGACGAGATCGGCGACATGCCGCTCGAGATGCAGGCCAAGCTGCTGCGCGTGCTGCAGGACGGCGAGGTGCGCCCGGTCGGCTCGAACCAGGTCCGCAAGGTCGACGTGCGCCTCGTCGCGGCGACGAACAAGGACCTCGTCGCCATGTGCGGCCGCGGCCAGTTCCGCGAGGACCTCTACTACCGCCTCAACGTCATCACGATCGAGCTCCCGCCGCTGCGCGAGCGACCCGGCGACGTGGCGCACCTCGCGCGCTTCTTCCTCGGCCGCATCGCGGACGAGCTCGGCCGCCCGCTCGAGCTCGACCCCGCCGCGCTGGCCCTGCTCGAGGGCTGGACCTGGCCGGGGAACGTGCGCGAGCTCGAGAACGAGCTGCGCCGCGCGGCCGTCTTCGCCGACGACGTGATCGGCCCGGAGGAACTGTCGCCGAACGTGCGCAAGGGGGTATAGCCCGGGCGGCGCCCTCCGCGGCCGGATCGGCTACCCTGGGCGCCCCGGTCCCCCCCGGCTCCAGCTCCCCGCTCATGCTCTCCACCCTGCGCTCCCGCTCCCGGCGCCTCGGCGTCCTGGGGTTGCTCCTCTGCCTGGCCTGCGGCGACGGCGGCCTCGGCGACGCCCGCCGGCAGGTCGAGCTCGGCAACCTCGACACGGCCGAGCGCCTGATCGCGGACGCGAGCGGCGTGGCCGCCGACGACCTGCGCGCGCACATCGCGACGATCCGCGCGCAGCGCGCGGCGCTGGAGACGCGCCTGGCCGAGCTGGCCGAGGTCGACCCGGAGCACGCGAAGCCCGAGCTCGAGCGGCTGCTGGCCCAGGCCGCGGACGGCATCACGCGCGAGCGCATCGAGGTCGCGATCTCGAGCGCGGCGGACCGCGCGGCCGCGCAACGCTCGAAGCAGAAGCACACCGCGGTGACGCCCTTCGGCGACCGCGTGCCCGAACGCACGGACGACGGCGAGCCCGTCGAGCGCGGCCTCGGCGGCGGGGACCTCGCCGCGGCGCGGACGGCCGTGCGCACGCTGCTCGAGCGGCGCGAGTGGCGCCAGGCGCTGAGCGAGGTCGAGATGACGCTGGCGGTGGCCGGCGGCGAGGCCGACAGCTTCCGCGCGTTGAAGCGCGAGGTCGCCGACGGCGCGCTGGCCGAGGCCGTCGAGCTGCGCCGCGCCGCCGAGGACGCGGACCGCGACGGCCGGCTGAGCGACGCCGCCGCGCTGCTGCGCGCCGCGCTCGATCGCTTCCCGCCCGGCGCGGGCGGCGTGACGTTGCGCACGGCGCTCGACGAGTACGACGGCCGCCTCGAGGTGCTCGCGGCGGTCGAGCGCGCGCGCACGCCGCGCCGCGCGCCGCGCGTGGCGACGCCGGCCGCGACGACCGGCGCGAGCGAGCCCGCGAGCGGGACGGCCGAGCGCCTGCCCGTCGGGCCCGGCGCGCGCGGCGCCGCGCTGGAGGCGGGCGGCGACCTCGCGGCCGCGCTCGACGCCTACTACGAGGCCGCGCTGGCGGTGACGCCGGGCGCCGAGCGCGACCGCTGGATCGCGCGCGCGCGCGCCGCCGAGCGCCGCCTGCGCCTGCGCACCGAGATCCTCGCCGCGCTGGCCGCCGCGCCCGAGGCGTTCGAGGGCGAGCTCGGGCTGCTGGGCGGCGACGCGACGCTCCTGCGCACGACCGACGGGCCCTCGAGCTGGGACGCGCTGCCGCTGCGCAAGCTGCTCGGCGCGGCCGCGCGCGCCGCGCTCTCGCAGGAGGCGCAGCTCGGGCTGCTCGACGAGCGCCTGCTGCGCGGCGACGTCGCCGGCGCGAACGGCGCCCTCGCCACGCTCGCGCAGTTCGTCAAGGACGGCGTCGTCGAGGAGCGGGCCGCGTGGGAGGTCGTCGCCGCGCAGCGCGGCGAGCCTGTGCCCGACGGCGGCTACGTCTGGCAGCGCGGCGCGTGGATCAGCCGCCAGGACGTGCTCGACGCCGCGCAGGCCGAGGCGCTCGTGCTGCTCACCAAGCGCTTCGGCAAGGCGCACGCGGCGGCCGACCGCGACGCGGTGTGGGGCGAGCTCGAGGACCTCGGGCCGGCCTCGCTCAGCGCGCGCAGCGAGCTGCTCGCCGCGCGCTTCGACAAGGCCGTCGCCGAGCTGAAGAAGGGCACGACGCTCGCCGCGCTCAAGCGCGTGGCGCAGGATCGCGCGGAGCTCGACCACCGCCGCGAGGTCGCGCTGCAGCTCATCTTCGACGAGGAGAAGTACTTCTACCCGTACCGCCCGCCGGAGTGCCCGCCGGAGAAGGCGCGGCTCTACTGGCCCGTGCAACAGCGCGTGGACGAGCTCGTCGCCGCCGTGCGCGAGGTGTGGGACGCCGCCAAGCCCGTGAAGCTGACCGGGTCGTTCCGCGAGAGCCTCGCCGACCTCGAGTGGGCCGAGCGCGAGGCCGGCGCGCTGGGGCTCGCGCTCGAGCACCCGGCGGAGCTGCCGGCGTGGATCGGCGCCGTGCCGACCGAGCTCGACGCCGTGTCGCTGCACGAGTTCGCCGTCGACGAGGCCGAGCGCGAGCGTCTCGCCTACGACCGCGCGGTGCGCGCCTGGAACGCGCGCACCTGGGCCGACGCGAAGTCGCTCGGCGACGACGAGCGCCCCGACAACGTCGAGCAGCGCCAGGTGCAGATCACCAACGACTACCGCCTGATGTTCGGCCGCCGCGCGCTCGCCTGGAACCCCAAGATCCAGGTCGCGGCCGGCATGCACTCCGACTACATGGCCGACACGGGCGACTTCGGCCACTTCGAGCAGGGCGACCCCAAGCGGCGCTCGCCCTTCGACCGCATGCGCCTCGCCGGCTACGAGAACGGCGTCAGCGAGAACTGTCACATGGGCAGCGGCTCGCCCGAAGGCGCTCACGACGGCTGGTGTCACTCCAGCGGTCACCACCGCAACCTGCTCATGCCGGGACACCGCGAGATGGCCTCGGCCATGACCGGCAGCTACTGGACCCAGAACTTCGGCACGGGACGCGGCTTCGAGGCCGAGCTCGACTCATGGCAAGACTGATCCTCGACGAGAACGGCGAGCGGCGCGCCTTCAAGCTCCGCGACGGCAAGCTGACCCTCGGCAGCGGGCAGGGCTGCACGCTCACGCTGAGCTCGCCCGACGTGGCCGAGGTCCACGCGGAGCTCGAGCTCGCCGGCGACCGCGCGACGCTCGTGCCGCGGCCGGGCGTGACGCCGCCGAAGATCGCCGGCAAGCCCGTGACGCAGGCGACGACGCTCACGCTGGGCGGGAGCTTCACGCTCGGCTCGGCGACGATCACGCTGCAGGCCGACGACGCGCCGTTCGCCGCGGCCGCGGCCGCACCTAAGCCTGTCGCGCGCCCGCGGCGAAGCCCGCCGCGCCGGCCCCCGCGCGCCGCGGCCCGGCCGCCGCGCCGGCGCCCACGGGCGAGAGCCGCTCGCGCGTGCAGTCGCAGCGCCGCACGGTGCAGCGCGGCATGCCGACCTGGGCCGTCCTGTGCATCGTCGGCGCCGTGGCGCTGATCGGCTTCTTCGTCGTGCGCCAGTGGATGGCCGAGACGGGCGAGATCTCCTACGACCCGCAGGAGCGCTACAACCAGGCGGTGATCGCCTTCAACGAGGGCGAGGTGAACCGCGCGATGACCGAGCTCGGCCGCATCGACCTCGACGTCGCGACGCCGGAGCTGAAGACCAAGGTCGAAGAGCTGCGCGCGCGCGTCGAAGCGGGCGACAAGTCGCAGGAGATCGAGGCGCGCTACGTGCAGGCCACGAAGATCCTCGACACGCAGCTCAAGCGCTACGAGGAGAAGTACCTGCGCGGCAACGACGTCTCGCGCGCCAAGGCGCGCCTGTTCGTGAAGCGCTGCGACGACTTTCGCCACGAGTTCCCCGGTCACCCGGACATGGAGTGGGTGACGCGCTTCCGCGACCGTTGGTCGGAGCTCGCGGACCTCTCCGAGCCCGCGACCGTCGAGGACGTCGCGTGGGAGGTGAAGATGCTCACCGGCGGCAAGCCGCGCGACTACACCGAGGTGTTCCGCCTGCTGAACGACGTCGTGAAGCGCGCCGACGGGGCCGATCGCGACGCCGCGCTCGCCATGCTCGACACGCAGGAGGCCGAGCGGACCGAGTACTTCGAGGACCGCATGCAGCAGGCGCGCTGGCACTGGGAGCGCGAGGAGTACGGCCAGGCCTTCGAGTGGCTCGTGCAGGTCGCGACGAAGATCGGCGACGACGAGATGCGCGACCGCGCGGCCGACGCGCTCGTCAAGATGGTGGACAAGCAGGGCCGCCCGCTCACCGACCGCTTCATGGAGGGCTACAAGCGCGACCGGCCGTGGCAGTTCGAGGACATGCTCAAGGTCCCCGCGCTGAAGGAGGCCGCGCAGCGCTCGGGGCTGCTCTGAGCCCCGCGTGGGCCGCGGCGCGCGGCCCCGCGCCGGCTCAGCTCGTCGCCGCCAGCGGCGCCGTCCGGGCGGCGCGCTCGTAGAGCTCGACCTGCGCGCGCCCGTGCGGCCGCGCGAGCTCGCGCTGGCGCATCGACTGGCGCGCGACGTCGCCCATGCGCCGCGCGGCCTGCGGATTGTCGAGCAGCACCTCGAGCTGCTCGACCAGCTTGTCGGGGCGGTTGCGCTCGACGAGCAGGCCGCTCTTGCGGTCCTCGACCAGCGCGAAGGTGCAGCTCACCGCCGAGAGCACCGACGGCACGCCCAGGCCCAGCGCCTGCACCGCGCACCAGCCCGGGCTGCCGGCCGACACGCACGAGACGTGCACGTCGATCTGGGAGAGCGCGCGGCCGAAGTCGGGCAGCGCCGGCGCGGCGACCGTGACCTCTTCGCCGAGGTCGTGCTCGCGCACGCGCTGGCGCAGGCGGCCCTCGTTGGGCCCCTCGCCGAGCACGAGGTAGCTCAGCTTGCGGCCCTTCGCCTTGAGGCGCCGCGCGGCCTCGAGGAACACCTCGGTGCCGTGCAGGTCGTCGAGCGTGCCGAGCGTCGCGACGACCGGGCGCGCGACCTCGCCCAGCGGACGCGGCGTCCACGGGCGGTCGAGGCAGGGGCGGTGCGGCTGCACCTCGACCAGCGCGCGGTGCGCGCCGCCGCGGTTCACCACGCCTTCGACGAAGGTCTCGCAGGGCACCACGAGCGCGCGCATCCAGCGCGTCGGCGCCAGCCGCAGCGCGGCGTTCGGCTGCATCACCTCGACGAGGTAGGGGAGCTCGAGCCGCTCCGCCAGGCGCCCGGCGAGCGGCGCGAGCAGGCCCTCGGTCGCGTGCAGCAGGTCGGGCTCGAGCTCGCCGAGCAGCACGGTCGTGCGCCGCTCCGCGAACCAGCCCAGCCACGGCTCGAGCGGCAGCTCGGCCTCGTAGAGCTCGGCCCCGGCCGCCTCGAACGCGCGCGCCAGCGCCCCGCGCGCCGTGAGCACGCTCACGCGCCATCCGGCGGCCTTCGCGGCCTTCACGCTCGCGAGGAGGCGCTCGCTCGCGTCGCTGACGTCGAGGCGCGGGTGCAGGACGGCCACGTGCATGGCGGGAGTGTCCGCCGCGGAGCGCGCGCCGTCAACTCGCGCCGGGTGCCGTCGGGCGCGGATCGCCCGGGCGCGTGCGCCAGCGGGCCTGGTGCCAGGCCCACTGCTCGGGGGCCTCGCGGATCCAGCGCTCGAAGACCGCATTGACGCGCCGCATGTGGTCGAGCGTGGCCTCGCGTCGCGGCAGCGCGTCGTCGCGCCACAGCGGCGGATCGACGCTCAACACGTAGTGCGCGGCGTCGGGGTGGGGCAACACGCAGCGCACCGGGATCAAGGGCAGCCGCCGCGCGCGCGCCAGCGCCGCCGGGGCCGTCATCGTCAGCGCGGGCCGGTCGAAGAAGGGCAGGAACTCGCCCGCCAGGCGGCGCACCTCGAGGTCGCACAGGAGGCCCAGGCAGCCGCCCTCCTCGAGCACGCGCACCAGCGCGCGCGGGTGCGAGTGCTGCGGCAACGTCTCGACGCCGTGCGCGCGGCGCATGTCGACCAACCACTGCGCCGTCGGGTCGCGGCGCTTCTCGAGGCCGACCACCGCGCCCTGCACGCCGCGCCGCACGATCGTGGCGGCGAGCACCTCCCAGTTGCCGAGGTGCGCGGTGACGACGATCGCGCCGCGGCCGGCGGCGAGCTGCTCCTCGAGGATCGCGATCGAGGGGTCGACCTCCACCAGCGCCGCGAGCCAGCCCGCCTCGGACGCGCCGCGCGCGAGGCGCAGCCACTCGTACGCGAGGCGCGCCGTGTGCGCGCGCACGCCCGCGGCGATGCGCGCCTTCGCGCGCGGCGGCAGCGTCTCGCCGTACGCGAGGTCCAGGTTGGCGCGCGTGCGCTGCTCGAAGCTCGAGAAGCGCGAGAGCCACGCGGCGCTCTCGAGGCCGCCGAGCGCCAGCCACTGCGGCAGCAGCGCGGTCGCGCCGCTCGCCGCACCGAGCAGCTTGGCGCGTACGCGCCGGCGCAGCGGGTCAGCCACGCGGCGCCTCCTCGAGCCGCGCGCCGGGGCCCAGAAGCGTCTCGCCGTCGCGCGCGCGCCACGCGCCGACGAGCGCCGGCGCCGGCGCGAAGCCGCGCGCCGGCGAGCGCGCGCGTCAGCGCCGTCGCGCGCGCGCTGCGCGCGCGCGTGCGCGCGCGCCGTCGCGCGCGCCGGCCGCCGCACCGCGCGGCAGCGCCAGGACAGCAACGCGCGCGTGCGTGCGAGGTCGAGCGCGACCGGCGCGAGCGCGCGCGGCAGCGCGTGCTCGCGCGCGCGCGCGCGCGCAGCCAGTCCGCGCGCAGCGCCGCTCCCGCGTGCAGCACGAGCTCGCGCGCCGCGTCCGTCGGGTGCGGGAGGCGCGCGCCGGGCGCCGCCTCGCGCAGCAGCGCGGCGAGCGCCTCCAGCCTCGCCGTGCGCGAGCAGCACGCCGTCCGCGAGCGCGCGGCAGCGCCGCTCGCGCGCAGCCAGCGGTCGGCGTGCGCGCGCACCGCGGCGCTCCGCCGCGGCACGGCGTCGCGCCGACGGCGCGCGCGAGCTCGCCGCGCGCGCTCCGCGCCGGGCGCGCAGCGCCGCGGGCAGCGCGCGCCACCACGCCGCGAAGGTCGCCGCCCGCCAGCGCCTCGCGCTGCGCTCGCGCGCGTCGCGGCGGCGAGACTCACGAGGTCGCGCACCAGGCGCGCCGCGCGGCGAGCGGCGGGCGCACGCGCGCGCGGCCGAAGTCGATCCAGTGCGCGCGCCCGCGCCGTCGAAGAGCAGGTTGTCCGCGTGCAGGTCGGGTGCTCGAGGCCCGCGGCGTGGCCGGCGGCGGCGAGCGCGCGGCCGAGGTCGCGCGCGCGGCGCAGCAGGCGACGCCGGCGCGAGGTCGGCGCGCGCGCAGCAGCGCCGCCAGCGTCCGCGCGCCGTCGAGCTGCTCCTGCACGAGCTCCCGCGCGCCCTCGACGCGGCGCACCTCGAGCGCGCGCGGCACGGGCACGCCGGCGGCGGCGAGGGCGCGCATCACGGCGAGCTCGCGCCGCGCGCGCGCGCCGTCACCCAGCCGACGCAGGAGCCCGCGGCTGGCGAAGCGTTTGACCACCACGCGCGCGCCGTCGGGCGCGGTGCGCGCCAGCACGACGCGGTGCAAGCCGCGCTTCACCGTCTCCGCTCCGGGGGCCTCGCTCACGCGTCCAAGGTAGCGCCCGGCTGCCTCCCGGTGCCTCCGGCGCGCGCGCTTTCGAGCCCTTTGTAATCGCCCCTGCGGGCGGCTCTACTGTCGGGCTCGGCATGACCTTCCACCTCTACCTCCTGCGCCAGCTCCTGCTCGCCTTCGTCGTCGCGGCGGTGGGCATGGTGTTCATCGCGCTGCCCGGCATCGCCGTCGGCGCGGTGAGCAAGCTCGGCAGCGTGGGCATGGTGGCCGTGCTGCGCTTCCTGCCGCTGGTCGTTGCGGGCTTCGTCCCCTTCGTGCTGCCCGTGTCGCTGCTGCTGGCGCTCGTGTCGACGTACGGCCGGCTCGCCGCGCAGAACGAGTGGACCGCCATCCGCATGGCGGGCGTGAATCCCTACCGGCTGCTCCTGCCGGCCTTCGCGCTCTCGACGCTGGTGGGCGTGGGCATCTACGGGATGAACTCCGAGCTCCTGCCGCGCATCCGCGTGCAGCAGAAGACGGTGCGCATCGACGCGCTGCGCAACGCGTTCAAGAACCTCTCGCCGGGGTTGACGCACATCGAGGAGCAGGGCTTCCTGCTGCAGGCCTCGTACCGCGATCCGGTGCAGAAGAACACCTTCTACGACTGCTTCGTGTCGCTGCCGTCCAAGGGCGACGAGCCGCCGCGCGGCTTCTACGCCGAGACCGCGCGCTTCGAGTTCAAGGAGACCGAGCTGGCGGTGCACCTGCACAACGCGCGCGGCGCCGAGGACTCGGTGCAGGGCGCCGCCGAGCGGCTGTCGATCGTCGTTCCGTACGACAAGATCGTCGGCGGCGAACGCAAGCACGACTTCGGCGCCTCACGCTACCAGCGCTCACCCGCGCTGCTCGAGCGGATCGCCAGCGGCGAGCTCACCCCTGCCGAGCGGCGCGGCTTCCTCTACGCCTGGCACGAGCGCCTCGCGAACGCGAGCACCTGCCTGCTGTTCGTGCTGATCGGCGCGTCCACGGGCGTGCTGATGCGCAAGGGCACGCAGCTCGCCGCGCTCGCGGTCGCGGTCGGCTACGCGATGCTCTACTGGGTCCTGTCCATGCGCCTCGGGGAGCAGCTCGTCGAGTCCGAGGTCCTCACGCCCGCCGTGGGCGCCTGGGCCCCGCTCGGCGCGTTCACGCTGTGGGGCCTCTTCCTCATGCACCGCTCGCTGCGGGAGTAGGTCGGCGTGTACGTGAAACGCAGGGCCGCCCTCGGGGGCAAGCTGGACCGCTACGTCGGGGGCATCTTCGCCTCGAGCTACCTGACCGCGCTGCTCGTGGTGCTGGGCCTGTTCTTCATCATGGACATGGCCGAGAACCTCGACGACTTCCTCGAGCCCTGGCCCGACGGCAGCCGCGTGGCGAGCTCCGTGGTGATGAGGTACTACCTCGCCAACACGCCCTTCCTGTTCCTGCAGGCGGCGCCGTTCATCACGCTGATCGCCGGGCTGTTCACGCTCACGCGGCTGCTGCGCAACAACGAGGTCGAAGCGGCCATGGCGGCCGGCATCAGCGCGCGGCGCCTGCTCGTGCCGATCTTCTTCGGCGGCGCGCTCGCGGCGCTCGGGATGGTCGTCGTGCGCGAGAGCGCGACCACCACGTTCCAGCCGGTGCGCGAGTCGCTGCTCTACGTGCTCAAGCAGAAGAGCTACGACGTGCGCTACGAAGCGCTGTGGATGCGCACGCCGGACGGCAGCCTGCTGCGCATGGGCGAGTACCGCCCGGGCGACGCGACGCGGCCGGCCGAGGGCCGCGACCTCGCCGCGCACCTGCGCGAGGACGGCAAGTGGGTCGCCACGGTGCGCGCCGACCGCGCGACCTGGGCCGTGCGCGACGGCGTGGGTGGGCTCGTGCTCGAGGGCGGCGAGCGCGTCGAGGTGGGGGACCGCCGCGAGGTCACGCCGCAGGCCTGGCTGGGGCCCGACGACTTCGCGTTCACGCCCGAGCTCGCGCTGACCTTCCTGCGCGCGCGGCACGACCCGCTGCAGCTCTCCTACGTCGAGGCGCGCGAGCTCGGCGCGCGCGACCCGGACAACGTCCAGTACCAGACCCTGACCCAGTACCACCTGACCTTCCCGCTGGCGAACCTGGTGCTGCTCGCGGTGGGCCTGCCGCTGCTCATGCGCCACGAGCGCGGCCGCGGCGCCGAGGGCCTGGCGAAGGGCCTGCTGCTGTGCCTGTTCTTCTTCGCCGCCGACTTCGTGTGCCGCAACCTCGGCGTCCAGGGCGCCCTCGACCCCCTGCTGGCGAGCTGGCTGCCGGTGCTGTTCTTCGGGAGCCTGGGGGTCGCGCTGTACGAGACCCTGCCGACCTGAGCGGCGCGCGGCGCGGGTGGCGGCGGGGCCCGCCGGCGCGTCGACGCCGGGACGACACGCCGCGCGCCGCCCCCGGCCCGCGAGCTGCGGCTTGGCCCCGCCCGCGGGCCTCGACTATCCTGCCGGTCCGCGGGAAGGACCGGGCGGCCGCTCCGTCCACCCGCCGACCTCGCCTCCACGCCCATGAGCCAGTTGCGCACCCCCCTCGCCCTCACGCTCGCCCTGGTCGCCCTGCTGGGCGCCGGCTGCGCCTCGACCCAGGCCCGCGAGCACGCCGACGCCGACGCGATCCAGGCGGCCGTGCGCCACGGCCGCTACGTCGAGGCCGTGCAGCTCGCCGACGAGCATCGCAAACGCTTCCCCGACGACCCGCAGGCGCAGGAGCTGCACCGCCTCGCGTCGGTCGCGCTGCTGCTCGAGCGCGGCCGCCGCGCCACCTTCGCCAGCGACGACCTCTCCGCGCTCGAGGATTTCCGCACGGCGCAGGAGCTGGCGCCCGAGTCGCACATCGTCACCGGCTGGGTCGACAAGACGCGCGCGAAGCTCGCCTCGAGCTGGCTGGACAAGGGCCTGGCCGCCTTCGCCGAGGACGACCTCGACGCGGCCGCCGAGGCCTACCTGAACGCGCGGCACTACCTGCCCGACAGCCAGGAGGCGATCCAGGGCTACGAGGACGTGATGCTGCTGCGCAACCACCGCACCGCGCTCGGCGACGCGTACTACGAGCAGGGCGTGCGCTCGCTGGCCGAGTACTGGCTCGAGCGCGCGCGCCACAACTTCAGCGCCACCGCGAAGTACCAGCCGGACAACGAGCGCGCGAACGAGCGCGGCGTCGAGGTCGACGTGCAGCTCGCCGACCAGCGCCTCGTCGTGGCGCGCACCCTCGAGGCCGAGGGCCGCTTCTTCGCGGCCATGACCGAGTACCGCCTGGCGTCGCTGCTCGACCCGAACAGCGCCGAGGCGCAGGCGGGCATGGCCCGCACCGGCGAGGAGGCGCAGGCGCGCGAGCTGCTCAAGCAGGCCGAGATGTACGCCTTCCGCAAGGAGTTCGGCGAGGCCGCCGCGTTGCTCGACCGCGGCGCGGCCATGAGCAGCGAGCAGGCCGACGACTTCGCGGCCGCGCGCGTCGAGTTCCAGCAGGCGCGCCTGCGCGACCAGTACGAGCACGCGCTGAGCCTCGAGCACGACCAGCGCTTCGAGGACGCCATCACCGCCTACGCCGCGATCCTCGACGAGGTGGACTACTTCGAGGACGCGCGCACGCGCCTGTCGACGCTCGAGGGCTACGTCGAGATGGCGGCGAGCTACTACGCGCGCGCCGAGGCCGAGACCGACTCGGCCAAGAAGATCGAGCACCTGCGCGCGATCGAGGGCTTCTGGCCCGAGTACAAGGACGTGCGCACCAAGATCGCCGCCTTGATGCAGTGACGCGTCGGCGCTAGGAGCCCGTTCGAGACGTCCCTCGGCGCCGGCGCGGCGTCCGAGCGCCTCGACGACTCCACCGCCTCGCCTGCGTCTCCGACCGCCGCGCCGAAGCGGAGGCCGCCACGTCGGCCCCCGAAGCGCGTTCTCGGACAGACGCCTGGCCCGGACGATTCAGGAACGCGCACGCCTTCGTGCATCGACCGGGCTAGCAGACCGCGGCCACCGCCGCGGCGGAGAGCTCGCTCATGCAGACCGGACCCGCCGCGTGGTGACAGCGACGCGCGAGGCACGGCGCGCAGGCGGGCGCCGGCGTGGCGCGCACGACCGCGTGCGGGCTCTGCGCGCCGGGCACGGGCCACGGGCCGGTGCGCGGGTCCTGCGGTCCGGCGAGGCCACCACCGGCAGGCCGCACGCCGCCGCGAGGTGCAGCGGACCCGAGTCGACGCCGACGAAGCGCGCGCCGGCCTCTGCCGCGGCGCGGCGAGGAACGCCGCGAGCTCGCGCAGCCCGCGCTGGCCGACCCAGTGGCGCGCGTCGGGCAGCTCGCGCGCGAACGCCGCGCCGAGCTCGGCCTCGCCGGCCCCGAGAGCGCCAGCGCGTCGCGGCCGCGCGCGGCGAGCGCGCCGCAGCAGCTCGCGCTGGCGCTCGACCGGCCAGGCGCGCACGTCTCCCGGCGCCGAGAGCTGCAGCACGACGGGCGCCGCGGCGCGCGCCCATGCGCTCGCGCCACGCGCGCGCGCCGCGCGCGCGCGCTCGTCGTCGGAGAGCGCGAGCCAGTCCTCGTCGGCGCATGCACCGCCGCCGCACCGGGCCACGTGCGCGCGCGAGGTGCAGCATGCGCTCGAGCGCGTGCGTCGCGCCCGCCGCCGGCGGGGCTGCGTCGTTCAGCACGCGCGCGCGGCGCGCGCTCGCGCCAGTCGACGCGCGCCAGCCCTGCGCGGCGCGGCGCGCGCCGCTGAGCCACGTGGCCGCCGCGCTCTTGAGGTTGCCCTGTGCGTCGATGCAGAGCTCGGGCGCGAAGGCGCGCAGCTCGCGGCGCACGCGCCACCACGCGCCCGCGCCGCCGCGGCGGTCGAACAGCACGACGCGGTCGAGCGCGGGCAGCGGGCGCACGAGGTCGGCGAACTCGGGCTGGATCACCCACGCGAGGCGCGCGCGCGGGGCCGCCCGGCGCAGCGCGTGGTAGACCGGCAGCGCGTGCACCACGTCCCCCAGGTGCGACAGCCGCACCAGCGCGATGCGCTCGAGCGCGGCGCAGGGCGGGCCGGCGAGGTCGGGGGCGGGGCGGGCTTCGGACATGGCGCTCGGCGCGGTCGCCGCGGGCCGCGTAGGATAGTCGCCGATGCTCCGCCGCCTCTCCACGAAGTGGGTGCTCGCCGTCCTCGCCAGCGTGGTCGTGCCCTTCCTGGGCTTCGCCTGGTACGTGGACGTGCGGCTGGCGGACCGGCTCTCGAGCGACATCGTCCGCTACTACCTGCTGAGCCTCGCCGCCGACCTCGCGGCGCGCGTGGACGGCGAGCTCGACGAGCGCAAGCTCGACATGGAGCTGTGGGCCACCGACCCGCTGGTGGTCTGGTCGGTGGGGCCCGACGCCGACGACTTCGTGCCGCTGCTGCAGGAGGGCTTCGACCGCTTCGTGCGCAGGAGCGGCACGTTCGATCTGCTGCTCGCGCTCGACCGCGACGGCCGCTGCGTCGTCTCGAACGGCGTCGACCAGGCCGGCGCGCCGCTCGACCCCGAGCTCGACGCGCGCCTGCGCGGCCGGCCGTACGGCGCGGAGCCGTGGTTCCGCCGCGCGCTCGGCGGCGAGTCCGTGCTGGTGGACTTCCACCGCACCGACCTGCACCCCTCGGCGGCGCCGTCGGAGGTGCCGCGGCCCGAGGACTACGCCGTCGGCATCGCCGAGCCGGTGCGCGCGCCGGACTCCGACGAGGTGATCGGCGTCGTGTACGGCTCGGTCAACTGGACCGTGTTCCAGACCGGCATCCTCGACACCTCGCGCAGCGGCTACTTCAAGGGGCTGATCGGCTCGGAGATCTACGCCTCGTCCTACGCGTGGCTGTGGAAGTCCGACGGCAACACGATCATCGCGCACCCGCGCAAGGAGCTGTACGGCAAGCGCGTGGCCGAGGAGCCGGTCGCGCTGCCGCAGCTCGTCGCCGCGGCGAACGCCGACGAGTGGGCGATGTTCCCCGAGTACGAGTTCGGCGGCGTGCGCAAGCAGGCCGCGTTCCGCCACTGCAAGGGCCCGGCGCGCGGCGGGCTCGGCTGGGTGGTCGGCATCGGCATCGACAACAGCGACATCTACGCGACCGTCAACGAGCTCAACAACCTGCTCGTGAAGGCGACGATCGTCGTGCTGGGCGTCGTCGTGCTGTGGACCTTCTTCATCGCGCGCCGCACGACGCGGCCGATCCTCGAGCTGACGCAGCACACGCGCGCGGTGGCGGCGGGCGACCTGGAGAGTCGCATCGACGTGCGCTCCAAGGACGAGCTGGGCGAGCTGGCCGAGGCGTTCAACAAGATGACCGCCGAGCTCGCGCAGAGCCGCTCGCAGCTCGTGCGCGCCGAGAAGGAGGCCGCCTGGCGCGAGATGGCGCGGCAGGTGGCGCACGAGATCAAGAACCCGCTGACGCCCATCAGCCTCTCGATGAACCTGCTGCGCCGCGCGCGCGACGAGGACAGCGCCGAGTTCGACAAGATCCTCGAGCGCACGCTCGAGCTCGTCGGGCGGCAGGTGGAGAACATGCGCGAGATCGCGCAGAACTTCTACCTGTTCGCGGGGCGCCACGAGACCAACCCGGGTCCCACCGACCTGCGCGCGCTCGTCGACGAGGTGCTCGACCTCTCCGCGGCGTGGGCCGAGGAGCTGGGCGTCGAGATCGGGGTCAGCGGCGAGGGCACCGCGCGCCTCGACCCGACCGAGTTCCGGCGCGTGCTCATCAACCTGGTCAACAACGCGCTCGAGGCGATGCCCGACGGCGGGCGCCTCGAGGTGCGCATCGAGCCCGTCGGCCAGCGCGTGCGGCTGGTCGTGCGCGACACCGGCGAAGGCGTGCCCGAGGAAGTGCGCGCGCACCTGTTCGAGCCGTACTTCACGACGCGCTCGGGCGGCACCGGGCTCGGGCTCGCGATCTGCAAGCGCGTCGTGGACGAGCTGGGCGGCGAGATCGAGCTGCGTTCGGCCGAGGGAGGCGGCACCGAGGCGGTGCTGACGCTGCCGACGTGAACCCGCACGTGCTGCTCACTGGCGCGACGGGCTTCGTCGGGACGCGCCTCGTGCCGCGCCTGGTCGCGGCCGGGTTCCACGTCCACGCGACCGCGCGCGCGGGCTCGCCGCGCGCGGCGCTGGCCGACCAGCCCGTGACCTGGCACGCCGCGGACCTGTGCGACCGCGCCGCGCTCGGCGCCGCGCTGAAGGCCGCGCGCCGCGCCGCCGGCGCCGCGCCGCTCGACGTGCTGCACTGCGGCGCCGTCATCAGCTACCGCACGCGCGACCGCGCGCTGCAGCGGCGCGTCAACGTCGAGGGCACCGCGCACGTGCTCGACGCCGCCGTCGCGCGCGACGTGCGCCGCTTCCTGTTCGTGAGCTCGGTCGTCACCGTCGGCCACGCGCGCGGCGCCGCGGTCCTCGACGAGGACGCGCCCTTCAACGGCGGCGAGCTGCACGTCGACTACGTCG
This sequence comes from Planctomycetota bacterium, assembly GCA_020638875.1. Taxonomy (GTDB): domain Bacteria; phylum Planctomycetota; class UBA1135; order UBA1135; genus DUCM01. The sequence goes on along the minus strand of JACKHS010000001.1, from coordinate 400,589 downwards.
ACACCAAGCGCGCCGCCGAGGAGCTCGTGCTCGCGCGCGGCGGCGAGCTCGAGACGCTGTGCGTGAACCCCTCGGCGATCTTCGGCGTCGCCGGCCCGCGCTCGAACAGCGCGTACTTCCTGCAGCGCGTCGCCGCCGGCGGCGTGGCCGTGGCGCCGCCCGGCAGCGTCAGCGTGGTGGGGGTGGACGACGTCGCCGACGGCACGGTGGCCGCGCTGCTGCGCGGTCGGCCGGGGCGGCGCTACCTGCTCTCCGAGTCCTGGCTGCCGCTGCGCGCGCTGCTCGCGCAGGTGGCCGATCTGTGTGGCGTCCCCGGTCCGCGCTTCGTGGTGCCGCCCGCGCTGTGGCGCGCCGCGACGCTGGCCGCGCGCGGCGCCGACCTTTTGCACGGTTTCGAGCGTCTGACGCCGCAGGCCATGCGAATGACCGCGGCGCACTTCCGCGTGCGCGCGGACCGCGCGCGCGCGGAGCTCGACTGGACGCCGCGACCCATCGGCGACGTGCTGCGCGAGGCCGTCGCCGCGCTGGGGCTCGCGCGCACCTCCGCGACGCCGCCCGGGCCCGACGCCTGATCCTCGACCATGTCCCCTCGCTCCCAGCCCGCCGCCGGCGCCGCGCGCCCCGCGCTCCTCGTCCTGCTCGTCGTCCTGCTGCTGGCCCTCGGGCTCGCGCTGCGCGCCTGGGTCGGCGGCGGCGACGAGGGCCTGGCGCGCGCGGCCGGTGACGGCGCGCTCGAGCGCGAAGCCGGCGACCTGGCGAGCGGCGCGGGCGCGCGCGCGCGACGAGCCCGCGGCGCTGACCGAGCTGGCCGCCTGCGCCGCGCGCGGCGCGCAGGTCGCGGCCGGCGTGCGCCTCGCCGGCGACGGTCGCCTGAGCGGCAACGTGCTCGTGCGCGGCAGCGGCGCGGGCCTGCCGGGCGCGCGCGTCGAGCTCCTGCCGTTGCCGCCCGCCGGCGCGTCGGTGCTCGGCCGCGTGCTGCGCCTCGCGCGGCTCGACGACGGCATCCTGCAGCGCGTGCGGCCGGTCGCGGTGACCTACACCGACCCGAACGGCGCCTTCGAGTACGAGGGCGTGCGCGCCGGCGAGTACTACGTCGACGTCGAGAGCGACTACCACCTGCTCGAGGCGCCGCAGCGCGTGGGCGTCTACGCCTCCGGCCGCGGCGGTCCGGTCGACGTGTGGGTGCGCGAGGGCGGCCGCGTGCTCGGACAGGTCGTGGACGGCGAGGAGCGCCCCGTCGCGCGCGCGCGCGTCGTGCTCGTGCCGGGCCCGAACCTGTTCCTCGAGTCCGCGCGCGAGGGCAGCCTGCACGTGCTCGAGGCCGAGGCCGACGACGAGGGCCGCTTCGCGTTCGGCGGCGTGGCGCCCGGGCGCGGCTACGACGTCACGGCCACGGCGCCGCGCATCGCCATCTCGCACCTCTCGGGCGTCGACGTGGCGCGCGGCGAGGACACGCGCGTCGTGCTGCGCGCGCGGCGCGGCGGCACGATCCTCGGCCGCGTCTTCAGCGCGCGCGTCGAGGAGGACGGCGCGGAGCGCGGGCGCGTGCCGCTGCCCGGCGCGCACGTCGGCGTGGTGCCGCGCGGCTTGCGCGACCTGCGCTTCGCGCAGGAGATCCTCGAGCAGACGCACGCCGTCACGGACGAGGACGGCGCCTACGCGATGACGCGCGTGCCGCCCGGCGACGTCGACGTCGTCGTCTACGCGCCCGGTCACGTGCTCGGCGCGGGCGCGCTGGTCGTGGTGGGCGAGGGGCAGACCGCGAGCGCGGCGCCGATCGTGCTCGAGCGCGGCGCGACGTTGCGCGGCCGCGTGGTGGACTCGTCCGGCGCGCCGATCGCGGGCGTGCACGTCTTCTGGCCGACGATCGACTTCTCCGCCATGCGCCGGCGCGGCATGGACATGACGTTCGCGCCGTTCCTCGCGCAGGCGGTCGAGGGCTTCGCGTTCCCGTTCACCGACGCGGACGGGCGCTTCGAGGCCGGGCCGTTCCCCGGCGACCCGCCGTACCGGCTGCGCTTCTACAAGGAGGGCTACCAGGAGACGTCGCTGGAGGCCGCGCCCGACGCCGGCGAGCTCGAGGTCGTGCTCTCGACCGGCGGCGCGGTCGAGGGCGTGGTGATGGACCTCGACGAGGCCGTGCCCGTGACGAGCTTCTCCGTGCGCAGCATCGACCGCATCGAGACGCGCGCCGACGCGCCCGGGCGCTTCAACCCGTTCTCCGGCGGCCAGGTCTTCGAGGACCCCGCGGGCCGCTTCCGCATCGACGCGATGAGCGCGGGCAGCGTCGAGCTGACCTTCAGCGCGCCCGGGTACATGCCCGCGCGCGTGCGCGACGTCGTCGTGCAGGAGGGCGAGACGACCAAGGGCCTGATCGTGACGCTCAGCCGCGGCGGCATCGTGCGCGGCACGGTGCTCGACGAGCAGGGCGCGCCGGTGGCCGGCGCGACGGTGATGGCCTTCGACCCGCGCGTCGAGCGCGGCGGCGAGTTCCGGCGCGGCATGCGCGGTCAGCGCGACCCGTTCGACCTGCCCGACCGCCTGCCGCGGCCGTCCGAGGGCCTGCCGCCGGCGCTGCTCGGCTACGCGGCCGGGCTCGGCCTGCTCGTCGACGAGTCGGCGCGCACGGCGCCCGACGGCAGCTTCGAGCTCGGCGGTCTGCGCGAGGGCCCGCAGTACGTGGTCGCGTTCCACCCCGAGTACGCGCCGGCGACCTCCGCGGAGCTGCGCCTCGAGCCCGGCGTCGACGTCGAGGGCGTGGTGCTCGAGCTCACGCGCGGCGCGAGCGTCTTCGGCACCGTGAAGGACCGCCACGGTCTGCCCGTGACCGACACCATGGTGCTCGCCGTCTCGCCGACGCGCTTCGACGACGCGGGGGCCGACGCGGCCGGCGGCGGGCTCTACCAGACGCAGACCGACGCCGAGGGCGCGTACGAGCTCGAGCACATGGCGGCCGGCAGCTACTTCCTCGTCTCGACGCGCGGCGACGAGGCGCTCAACCCGTTGAGCTTCTTCGCGACGCTCGACTTCGACCTCATCAGCGTCCCCGCGGGCGAGCGCGTGCGCTGGGACATCGTCGACGAGTCCTTGGGCGGCACGCGCGTGTTCGGCCGCGTGCTCGAGGACGGTCAGCCGGTGACCGGCGTGCAGGTCAGCGCGCTGGGCTGGGAGGCCGACAACCTGCTCGGCGTCGCGTGGAAGGTCGCCAAGAGCGACGGCGTGGGCGGCTACGAGTTCGCCGGCCTCGCGCCGGGCGAGTACCAGTTCCAGCTCATGGGGCTCGGGCCGCCGGTGCGGCTGTCCGTCGACGTGCCCGACCTCTCCGAGTATCGCTTCGACCTGGCCGTGCCCGCCGGGCGCGTCGAAGGTCGGCTCGTCGACGACACGAGCGGTGCGCCGCTCGCCGGTACGCGCGTGCTGCTGCGCCCGCTCGACGAGGTGCGCGGGGAGGGCTTGGTCGCGTCGCTGATCCAGCAGGGCGGCACGCTGTACCGCGAGCGCAGCGACGCCGACGGGCGCTTCGCCTTCGCGCGGCTCGCCGCGGGCTCGTACGAGCTCAGCGTGGAGCCGCGCGGCGAGCCGCCCCTCGCCGCGCCGGCGCCGCTGCGCTTCGAGCTCGGGCCGGACGAGGTGCGCCGCGACGTCGAGCTGCGCCTCGCGCGCGCGGCCGAGCTCGCGGGCACGGTGCTCGACGCCGGCGGCGCGCCGGTGGAGGGCGCGACGGTGCTGTGCCGTCGCGAGGACGGCGCGGCGGCGCGGCCGCGCGAGGCCACGAGCGGCGCCGACGGCAGCTTCGTCGTGACCGGTCTCTCCGTCGGCGCGCACGTCGTGCAGGCCACCGCGCCGGGCTACGCCGGTTCGCGGGTCGACGGCGTCGAGGTGCGCGCGACGGCGGGCGAGCCGCTCGAGCTGCGCCTCGCGCGCGGCGTCCTCGTGACGGTCGTGGTGACGGGCCCGGACGGCGCGCCGCTCGCGGGCGCCGGCGCGCGGCTCGAGCGCACGGACGCGCCGGGCCTCGAGGTCGGCGATCCGCGCGGCGCCGTGCGGCGGCTGTTCTCGGGGCGCGCCACGACCGACGCGGCGGGCGAGCTCGAGCTGGGGCGCTTCGTCCCCGGCACGTACGAGCTCAGCGTCTGGCGCGGCGCCGAACGCCTCCGCGAGCCCGACGTGAAGCTCGAGGCGGGCGACGACGAGCGCCGCGTGCGCGTCACGTTGCGTTGAAGCTGCGCGAGCTCGTTCGCGGCGTGGACCGGCGCGGGCACGGCTGCTCGCCGCCGCGGCCGGTCGCGGGCTGCTAGACTTCGGCATGCTCCTCGCCGCGCTCTGCCTGCAGGCCTCGTTGCTGTCGCACCCGCTGTTCCTCGACGAGGAGCCGCCGGAGCTGCGCAGCGCTCAGCACGTGCTGCTGTTGCACGACGACCTCGCCGGCGTCGGGCACCCGCTGGGCCGCGACCACGCGGCGACCTTGGAGCTCGCCGCGTCGCTGCACGCGCAGCTGGAGCAGGGCGCCGACTTCGCGGACGTCGCGCGGCGCTTCTCCGGCGCGCGCACCGCGGCGACCGGCGGGTACCTCGGCAGCTACGCGCGCGGCGTGCTCAAGGAGCCGATCGACGCGTGGCTGTTCGGCGCCGAGCTCGGCGAGCTGTCGCCGGTGTTCGACACGCCGCAGGGCGTGCACCTCGTCAAGCGCGTGGAGACGTACGCCGGCGCGCGCGTGATCCAGCTCCCGGCGGACGCCGCCGGCCGCGCGCTGGCCGCGCGTCTGCTCGACGAGCTCGCGCAGGGCGCCGACTTCGCCGAGCTCGCGCGCGAGCACTCGGTCGACCCCGAGTCGGCCGCGCGCGGCGGCGCGTTCAAGGTCTTCGAGCGCGGCTCGCGCGACATGCTCGTCAAGGCGGCCGCGTTCCAGGCGCCGCTCGGCGCGGTGGTCGGGCCGGTCGAGACGCCGGTCGGGCTCTTCCTCGTCGAGCGCGTCGAGCCGGCGAGCCTCGCGCCCGAGCTGTGGGAGCGGAACTTCATCCGCGTGCGCGCGGTGCTCGTCACCTATCGCACCGCGCTCGGTGCGAACGTCGACATGCAGCGCACGACCGGCGAGGCCAAGCTGCTCGCCGACGAGGTGTACGAGCGCGTGCGCAAGGGCGAGGACTTCGCCGCGATCGCGGGGCGCTTCAACGACGATCCGGGCGGCAAGGAGCGCGCCGGCGACCTGGGCTGGTTGCACCGCTACCACCCCGACCTGCCGAGCGTCTTCCAGGGCCTGTTCCTGCAGCCGCCGGGCACGCTGCTCGAGCCGATCTCGACGCCCGCCGGCTACGTGATCGCGCGGCGCGAGCGTTGACGGTCAGTCGTCGGCCAGCTCGTAGACCGGCGAGTACGTCCACAGCGCGTCGCGGCGCGTGAAGAGCGCGCGCACGAGCGCCTCGCCCTCGGCGTCGAGCGCGGAGTTCGCGCGCACCGTCGGCTCGAACAGCAGCTCCTGCGCCGTGCGTTGACCCGTCAGCAGCGCCGGGCCCCAGCCGTCGGGGATCCACAGCGCCCCTGCGCGCGGACCGCTGCCGAGCACGAGCGCGCGACCCGCGAGCGTGAGCTTGAGCCGCCTGCCCGCCAGCACGGGCTCCCACCAGGTGCGCAGGCGCTCGAGCAGCGCCGGCCAGTCGAGCACCCCGAGGAAGGCCGCGCCGCCGAAGTTGCAGCGCTCGATCATGCCGCCGCGGTGGTAGAGCGCGAGCGCGACCGCGTGCGGCGGGGCCAGCGTGACCTGGACGACGGGCACGGCGTGCTCGCGCGCGAGGCGGCGCGCCAGGCGCAGCACCGCGTCGACGCCGCGCGGATCGCGGGCGCCGCACTCGGTGACCTCGAGCTCGTCGCGGCGGCGGAAGCGCAGGTAGGCGTCGGGCGCGCCGACCTCGCCGTGCACGAGCGTGAAGCAGCCGGGCGCCTGACCTTCCCAGTCGAGCGCGCACGGCCGGCGCAGCTCGACGCCGCTGAGCTCGGCGTAGGCCTCGCGCTGCAGCGCGCACAAGGGCGCGAGGTCCTCGCCGCGCAGCGCGCGCCACGCGGAGGTGTCGCCCTCGTCGGGCAGGTACGCGCTGGGCATGCGCACGGCGCGCATGTCGAAGGCTGCGCCGTAGCCGATGCGTCCGAACAGCTCGGGCGCGCCCAGCGTCACGACGCCCGGGCGTCCGCGCTCGAGCAGCGCGGCGTGGCCCGCGGCGAGCAGCGCGCGCGCGACGCCGTGGCGGCGGTGGTCGGGCGCGACCGCGAGCGGCGCGGCCACGGCGAGCGGCAGCTCGACGCCGCGCACGAGGAAGTCGCGCGGCGAGAGCAGCGCGCAGCCCACCGGCTCGCCGCGCAGCTCGGCGACGAGGGCCAGGCCCGGGTCGTGCGCGGGGTCCTGCGTCGCGAGCGCGTCGAACAGGCGCGCCTCCTTGTCGGTGCGTCCGAAGGCCGCCTCGAGCAAGGCGCGCACGGACGGGTCGCCGCCGGGGCGGGCTGCGCGGACCTGGAGCCGAGGTGCCATGGGGTCCGTCCGCTCAGCTCCCGCTCTCGTAGCCCCACGTGCCGCGAATCGTCGCGTGGCGCACCGAGAGGATCTCGAGCAGGAAGTCGAACCAGCCCAGGTAGGGCCAGATCTCCGTCTCGGTGACCTGCATGTTGTGCAGGCCGGCGTCCGAGGCGTTCTCGCGCGCCTGGTTCATCGCGCTGCGCGGGATGTCGACGCCCAGCAGCGTCACGGCGTTGCCGGTCGCGACGAAGGTCCCCGAGCTCTCCGACGTGCGCTGGAACTCCACCGACGAGCAGGCGCTCGCCAGGACGAGGAGCGGGACGGGGAGCAGGCGGGCGGCGGAGCGCATGCAGGGACGATAGCGCCGGGGCGGAGGCGTGGGAAGGCGTGCGGTAGGATCGCGGGCATGGACGCCATCGACCGCGCCGAGCCGGGGCTGGAGCGGAAAGCCGCCGCGTTGCGCGCGGTGTGCGCGCGTCACCTCGGCGCGGGCCCCGCACCGCGCGTGTTCGCCGCGCCGGGCCGCGTCAACCTGATGGGCGAGCACGTCGACTACGTCGGCGGGCCGGTGTTGCCGATCGCGGTCGACCGGCACGTGCTCGTCGCCGCGCGGCCGCGCGCGGACGCCGTGCTGCGCGTCGCGAGCGCGCGCCTCGGCGGCGAGGAGCGGCACGCGCTCGCGCAGCTCCCGGCCGCGGCGCGCGGCGGCTGGGACGACTACGTCGTGGGTGTGGCGCGCGCCGTGGCGGCGCGCGGCGCGCGCGTGCGCGGCGTGGAGCTGCTCGTCGGCGGCGACCTGCCGACGGGGGCGGGGGTGTCGTCGTCGGCCGCGCTGTGCCTGGCGACGTGCCACGCGCTCGAGGCCGCGTGGGAGCTCGCGCTCGCGCCCGCCGAGCGGATCGAGGTCGCGCTCGCCGCCGAGCGCGACTTCGTCGGCGTGCCCTGTGGTCCGCTCGATCCGAGCGCGATCGAGCTCGCGCGCGCCGGTCACGCGCTGTGGCTCGACTCCTGGAGCGGCGCGCACGAGCACGTGCCGTGGGGGCTCGCCGACGTCGAGGTCGCCGTGGTGCACAGCGGCGTCGAGCGCCGCCTCGCCGCGGGCGCGTACCGGCGCCGCGTGGAGGAGTGCGCGCGCGTCTTCGACGCGTTGCGCGCCGAGGCGCCGCACGCGCGCTGCCTCGCGCAGGTCGACGCGGAGGCCCTCGCGCGCGCCGCGCCGCGCCTCGACGCGACGCTCGCGCAGCGCGCGCGTCACGTCGTGAGCGAGGTGGCGCGCACGCGGGCCGCGCGCGCGGCGCTCGTCGCCGGGGACGCTGCGGCCTTCGGCGCGCTGATGACCGCGACGCACGCCTCGCTGCGCGACGACTACGAGGTCTCCTGCCCCGAGCTCGACGCGCTGGTCGCCGCGGGGCTCACGGCACCCGGCGTGTTCGGCGGCCGCCTGGTGGGCGCCGGCTTCGGCGGCTGCGCCGCGTTCCTCCTCGCGACCGGTGCGCGCGCGGCCTTCGCCGAAAGCGTTCGGGCGCGCTCCGTGAGCGCGCCCGAGGCGTGGTACGTGCGCGCGGCGGGGCCGCCGCGCGAAGTCGCGTAGGCTACTCGGTGGCCAGCGCGCCGAGCGCCGCCGCCGCGAGCAGCTCGCCGGACTGCGTGCCGCGCACGGCCTCGCTCAGCGGGTGGTCGAGCAGCGCGAGGCAACGCTCGTGGTCGAGCGAGAACAGGTAGTTGGCCGCCAGCACGAGCCGCGCGTCCTCGTCGAGGGCGTGGTCCTTCTGGTAGCTCTCGAGGACCGTGAGCTGGCGCTCGAAGTCGCCGGCCACGCCGTAGAAGCCGCGCTTGTCGATGCCCAGCGAGGCCAGCTCGGGCGACTCGCGCAGCGCTTCGCGCAGCGCGTACGCGGCGTAGTGGTAGTCGCCCGTGGCGAACAGCGCGTCGGACAGCGCGAGGTACAGCACGCCGTCCTCGGGCGCGTACTCGATCGCCTTGGCGTAGTAGTGCACGGCGTCGCCGTAGCGACCCTCGACGAAGGCGCGGTCGCCCAGCGCCATGTACTCGGCCGACGCGCGGTGGCCGAGGTCCGTCGGCGCCGCGGGCAGCGCGGCCGGCGCCGCGACGACCGCGGGCTCGACCTCGACGACCTTCTCGACGTACACCGGCACCTCGACGTAGGAGTACAGCGTCGACGGCGTGCAGTACGCGTACGTCGGCCACCAGCAGCGCGACGCGTACGAGTACGGCGAATAGTGGTGCCAGCCGAAGCCCCAACCCCAACCGTGGTGCCAGCTCACGCTCCACGACCAGTTCCAGCCGTAGCAGGGGTACCACCAGTTGGTGCAGCCGACCCACCAGCTCCACCAGCCCGGGAAGCACTGGTTCCAGTACCAGTGGTAGCTGCTGCCGCCGGGCCACTGACCGCCGCAGTAGCCGGACCACGGATCGTCGACGCAGGTCGCGGAGCCGCCGGCGGCGTAGCCGGAGACGCCGTACGTGAGCGGGTTGGCCGCGAGCGCGGCGCGCGTCGCCAGGTCGCTCGCCTGCGCGGCGCCCTTCGCGGCGAGGTCCATGCGGTGCTGCAGGGCGCGGTCCTTCTGCTTGGCCGCGTTGTAGCGCTTGCGCAGCGCGGCCGGGTCGTTGCCCGCGGCGTCCTTCTGCTGCTTGGCCTCCTTGGCCTTCTTCGCGGCGGCGGCGCGCGCGCGCTCGCGTTCGCGCGGCGTCAACGCGTCGCGCCGGGTCGCGCCGGGCTTCTGCGGCTCGGCGCTCGAGCCCTTGGACTTCTGCAGCTCGGCGCGGGCGACGTTCGCGCGCGTGCGCTCGGGGCGCGCGCCGGGCGTGTAGCGCTCCGCGAGGGACGCGGGCTCGAGCTTGCCGCCGCTCTTCACCGGCGAGGTGGCCGCTTCGAGGCGCGCGCTCAGCGCGAGGCGGCGCTCACCGGTCGGCGTGCCGGCGCGCGCGGGGACCTCGCGCCCGCTGGCCGAGCCGTAGAGCGAGGGCACCGTGGAGCTCGACGAGCGCCGCGCGGGCGCGGGCGCGAGGTCGACCACCGGCGCGCGGCCGCCGACCGAGTCGGGTCCCAGCGTCGAGGGCCGACGCGTCGAGTCGAGGCGCGTGCCGCCGGTGTACCCGCCGGAGGAGTCGCGCGTGTAGCCGCTGCGCGAGTCGCCCCTGAAGCCGCCGCTCGTGTCGCGCGTGTAGCCGCTCGTCGAGCGACTCTCGCCGCGGCTGCTCGTCGAGCCGCTCGGCGTGAGGTCGGTGCGCGTCGGCGTGGTGCTGCGCGTGGGCAGCGAGCGGGTGGTGGGGCTGCCGGAGGTCGACGAGCCGCTGGAGCCGTAGACCGTGCCCGAGGTCCTGCGCGGAGTGACGCCCGTGCTCGAGCTGCCCGTGCCCGAGAGGCCCGTCGAGCGCGAGCCGAAGGTGCTGCCCGAGGTCGAGCCTGTGCTCGGGCGCGACGGCGGGCTCACGCTCGGGCGCGAGCTGGAGCGGCCGCTCGTCGACCCGCCGAAGCTGCCGCCGCTGCGTCCCGCCGAGCTGCCGGCGGACGAGCGGCTGCCACCGCTGACTCCGCCGGACGAGCGCCCGCCGCCCGAAGAAGAACGCCCGGCGGAGCTCGCGGAGCTGCCGCCGGACGTGCTGCCGCGACGCTGGGCGAGCGCGGTGCCGTCGAGCAGGAGGCCGGTGGTGAGGGCGACGATCAGGGGGATCAGCAGGGAGCGGCGCGACATGGTCGAATCTCCTACGGGCGGGGCCGTCGTGGGGGGACGGCTGCGTGCGTGCCCACGAACGAGCAAGAGTGGTGCCCAGGGGCGGGGCTCACGGCCAAAAAGGCCGGAAACCGCGTTCGGAGCCCTGGAGAGCGCCCCGCGCCGGCCCACCGGGGCCTCGCGAGGGCCGCCCGGCCGCCCAGACGCCGTTCGGGGCGAGCGCGTCCTCGCGCGCGCTGTCCTCCCGGGGGGTCAGCGCTCCTGCCGCAGCGGCAGGACGAGCTGCACCCAGCCCACGCGGTCGCCCTCGCGCTGCAGGCGCGCGTAGGGCGTCGCGGCGGCGCCGACGGTGCCCACCTCGGCGCGCAGGCGCTCCAGCGGGGCCGGGCCGAGGTCGGCCAGCTCGGTCAGCAGGGTGGTCCAGCCCTCGCGCCGCGCGCCGCGCGTCCACCCGGCGGGCACGCGCTCCACGCCCGGGGCGAGGCGCACCTCGAAGCCCACCGGCCGCGCGAGCTCGTCGAGCAGGTAGGTCGGCCGCGGGTCGACGGCCAGGTCGGGGCCGAGCTCGGCGCTCCAGCGCGCGACGGTCGCCTCGGCGCGGCGCATGGCCTCGGGCCAGGCGCAGCCCGGCTCGAGCGTGCGGCGCACGTACACGCGCGCGGGCAGGTCGACCGCCTGCAGCTGCAGGTCGCTCGCCTGCGCCGCGCGGCGGTCGGTGGGGCGGAAGTAGCTGTCGCGGTGGCGCACGCCGAGCTGCACCTCGTCGAGCGTCTCGCGCCAGACCGGCTCGCCGTCGACGACGAAGGTCCAGCGCGTCGGCCACGCGCGACCCTCGCGCTCGCCCCACTCCAGCTCGTCGTAGACCTCGAGCCCCTCGCGGTCGTCCGCGAAGATCGCGCTCAGGCGGCGCGGGTGTGCGGCGCCCGGCGCGAACTCGGCCACCAGCCGTCCGAGCTCGGGCAGCGTCGCGCTGCGCGTCTCGCCCTCGGCGGGGGACCAGGCGAGCCCCGCGGGCCACGTCAGCGCGACGCGGCGCAGCTCGTTCTGCAGGCGCACGCGTCGCGCCTCGGCGCCGTCGAGCGCCGTCGACGCGCTCTCGCCGGGCAACCACAACCACACCGCCGCGCCGAACTGGAAGCGCAGGTGGCGCGCGCCGGGCGCGGGCTCGTCCTGCACGGGCTCGATGCGCCAGCGCACGCGCTCGGGGAAGTCGTAGGCGATCTCGAGGCGGTGCGGCGGCGCGTCGGGGCGCCCCGCGAAGACGACCGTCGAGCGCGCGACGAAGCCGGCCAGGCCGTCGATCGCCTGGCGCCGCGCGGGCGCGCGCGGGGCGGCGTCCTCGGCCGCCGGCGCGGGCGACGGGGCGGGTGCGTCGGGCGTCTGCGCGGCGGCCGCCGGCGAGAGGAGCGCGAGGAGGGCGAGCGAGCGCAGCATGCGCGCCAGCCTACACCAAGCCGGCGCTCAGGGTTGGCGCAGCACCCACTCGCGCCACTCCTCGACGTCGAGCTTGTAGTCGCGGCCCGAGAGCTCGACCAGGCCGCGGTGCGCGACGATGCGCTGCTCGCGGTCGCCCTCGGCGAGGGCCGCGAAGAGCGCGCGCGCCACGTCGCCCTTGGCCTTGTCGACGTGCCGGCCGAGGTAGGCCAGCGAGCGCGCCGCCGCGACGCCGACCAGCGGCGTGTCGTCGTAGAGGAGCTGCGACATCGCGTCGATCGACTCGGCGTCCTCGAGGCGCGCGAGGATCAGCAGGCACTGCGTGCGCACCATCGGCTCGGCCACCTCGGCCAGGCCGGCGCGCGCGGACGTCAGCACCGGCAGGCCGTCGGCGCCCGCCTCGATCAACGTGCGCGCGCAGTTGGCGGCGCTCCAGCGCGTCTTGGGGTCCTCCGCGTAGCGCATCAGCTCGGCCACGCGGCCGAGCGGCGTCTCGGGCAGCCCGAGCACCGCCAGGCCCGTCAGCGCGTTCGACACGACGAGCTCGTCGGGGTCGTCGAGGCACGCCAGCAGCGGCGAGAGCATCGTCGGGTCGTTGCTGAAGCCCAGCGCGGTGGCCGCGATCACGCGGTTGCGCGTGGGGCCGGTCTCGAGCTGCGTGAGGATCTCGCTCTTGCGCTTGCGCACGCGCTCGCGGATCGAGGTCTCGAGCAGGGCGTGCTTGCTGCGCTCCTGCTGCGTGGCCGCGTCCATCGTCTTGTTCATCCACGCGTTCATGGACGTCGACAGATCGGCCAGGTACTTGCCGATCGAGTCGTCCAGGCGCGAGTCGGGCCCGAGCGGCTGGAACACGTCGACCTCCTCGAGCTGGGAGTCGTCGGTCGAGGCGCAGCCCGGCGCGAGGAGCAGGGCGAGGAGCGCGACGGCCACGACGCGCAGGGGGAGGGGAGGGCAGTGCATGGTCGTCGAGGGACGCCGCGGCGGACGTCCTCTTCCCGTGGAGGCGGCCTCGGCGCGCGCAGAGGGTACACTCGACCGTTCCCGCCGCCCAAGCACGGCGGTCCCCCTCCCCACGCCCCGCATGGACACCCACGTCTTGGACGCCCTCGCCAGCGGGGGCTTCGAGGAGGTCGTCGCCCTCCACGACGCCCGCTCCGGCCTGCGCGCCTTCCTCGCGGTGCACGACACCAGCGCGGGGCCGGCGCTGGGCGGCATCCGGCGTTGGAGCTACCGCGACGAGGAGGAGGCGCTGCGCGACGTGCTGCGCCTGGCGCGCGCGATGACGCACAAGTGCGTCCTGGCCGGCCTGCCCGCCGGCGGTGCGAAGCTGGTCGTGCTCGAGCGCACCGAGGTGGACTGGGCCGCGGCCTACCGCCACGTGGGCCGCGTCGTCGCGCGCATGGGCGGGCGCTTCTACACCGGGCCCGACGTGGGCACCGGCGCGCGCGAGCTGGGCTGGGTGGCCGAGCGCACCGAGTACGTCACGCGGCCCGACGAGAGCGGCCCCGGCGAGCTGCCCGAGAGCACCGCCGCGGGCGTGTTCCACGGCATGGCGGCGGCGCTCGAGCACCTCGACGGCGAGGTCGACTGGGCGCGCCGGCGCGTCGTGGTGCAGGGCCTGGGCGCGGTCGGCAGCCGCCTCGCGCGCAGCCTGGTGGAGGCCGGCGCGACGGTGCTGGCCTCGGACGTGAACGCAGCGACCGCGCAGCGCGTGGCGGGCGAGCTCGAGCTCGAGCTGGTCGACCCCAGCCGCGAGCTCGACGTCGAGTGCGACGTCTTCGCGCCCTGCGCGCTGGGCGGCATCCTGCACAGCATCTCGGTCCCGCGGCTCCGCTGTCGCGTGGTGGCCGGCGGCGCGAACAACGTGCTCGCGCGCGAGGCGCACGGCGACGACCTGCACCGCCGCGGCGTGCTCTACGCGCCCGACTTCGTGATCAACTCGGGCGCGTTGATCCGCGGCGCGCACTTCCACCTGGAAGGCCGGCGCCTCTCGGTCGATGAGATCGGCGCCCGCATCCGCGGGGTGCTGTCCGAGCTGCTCGAGGCCGCCGCCGCGGCCGGCCGCCCACCGGCGCGCTTCGCCTTCGTGGAGGCCGAGCGTCGCCTCGAGGCGCGCCGCGCCGCCGCGCGCGACGACGCGTGAGCCGGGCGTGCGCGGCGGGTGCTTGTCTCGCCACGCGAATCATGCTCGGCTAGCCGACGGCCGGGTCACGCCCCGCGCCCGCACCATGACTCCCAGCGCCCTGCTCCTGCTCCTCCCGTTGCTCGCGCCGCGGCCCGCCGACGACCCCGTCGTGGGCCGCGCGATCCCGGCCCTGGCCGGCCCGGGCGACCCGCACCTGGTCGAGGGCAGCTACCGCATCCAGCGCGGGGACGAGCCCGTGCTGTGGATCCCGCCCGGCGAGGTGCTCGAGTTCCAGGTCGAGGTCGACCTCGGCATCCTCGGCGAGGCTTCGGTCGGCACGGTGACGATGTCCTCGGGCGTGGAGCCCTTCGTCGCCGGTCTGCCCATGCCGGGGCAGGCGCCCGCCGAGAGCGGCCGGCTCGTGGGCTGGGTGCGCACCGTCGCGCGCGGCGGGCACCTCGGCTACGAGCTCGACCACTCGATCACCACGCGCTTCCTGCCGCAGGACTGGCCGAGCGTGCTCAACCTCGAGGTCCAGACCGGCAGCGAGAACCGCAAGCGCGAGCTCAAGATCGGCCTCGTCGACGGCGCGTGGACGGGCAACTACCGCGGCAACAGCCACTGCCCCGGCTGCGACCGGCTCGAGCACTTCGTCAAGGCCACGCTGCCGTGGAACGACGACTACCACTGCAAGAAGTGCAAGCGCGCCGAGCACCGCCTGTGGGACGAGCCGATGGAGTTCGCGGTGCCGCCGGAGACCGTGGACGTGCTCGGCGCGATCTACCTCGCGCGCACGCTGGTGCGCGAGGAGCGCGACACGCTCGCGCTGCACATGCTGCAGAAGGAGAACCTCTGGGACGTGACGCTGACGCGCGGCGTGAGCGGCAACGTCAAGGTGCCCGCCGGCACCTTCGCGTGTCGCGAGGTGCAGCTCGGCGTGTCGCAACCCGAGGGCGCGGAGGGCGGCGGCGCGAAGTTCTCGGGCCTGTTCGGCATCAAGGGCTCGATCAAGATCTGGGTCCACGAGAGCACAGGCGTGCCGGTGCTCATCGAGGGCGACGTCCCGCTCGGCGACATCATGGACCTGCACGCGCGCATCAAGCTCGCGAGCTACCTCGGCACGCCGGAGGCCTTCGGCGTCGTGGACGCGAAGTAGCGCCCGCGCGGGCGCTCAGGCCTCGTCGTCGGTGCCCACGACGACCTCGGCGGTCGCCGGCCCTTCGCCCAGGCGGAAGACGGTGCCGGGCGCCTGGTGACGTCGCTTCAGGTACGCGAGCACCCGACCCGTGTCGTCCTCGAACGAGTACGCCCACGACGTGACGACGCCGAGGTCGCGCCACTCGCCGCTCTCGGGGTCCTGGCGGAAGAGGCGCGTGCCGGCCGACACCGGGTCGTCGTGGCTGACGCGCAGCGCGCAGAGGCGCTTGTTGAGACCGCCGTAGGTGTCGATCTTGGCGACGACCTCCTGGCCGATGTAGCAGCCCTTCGAGAGGCTGAACGCGTCCTCGAGGCGCGCCTCCTGCGGGTAGATGTCGTCGTTGACGTCCTCGCCCGGCAGCGCGGCGACCTCCGCCACGCGCAGCACGTCCGCCACGACGCGGCCGGTGGGGCGTGCGTGCGCCGACAGCGCGCGCCACAGCGCGGGCGCGCCCGCGGGGCCCGCGTCGAGGCGCAGCGCGTCCACGCCGAGGGCGCGCAGCCGCGTCACGCGCAGCGGGCGGCCGTCGAACTCGCGAAGGCGCAGGCGCCGACCTCGTCGGGCGGCTCGAGGCCAGTGGCGGCGCGCGCGGCGTCGGCGGCGGCCGGGCCGACCAGCAGGAGCGGCGCGGCCTCGTCGCCGAGGTCCTCGAGCTCGACCGCCTCGCTGAAGACGTACATGTCGAGCGCGTCGCGCAGCCGCGCGCCGTCGTCGGGCTCGGTGTCCAGCAGGTAGGCGCCGTCGGGCGCGACGGTGAGCTGGAAGTCGAAGCGCACCTTGCCCTTGGGCGAGAGCAGGAGGTTGCGGTTGCCGCGACCGGGCTCGAGCGGCAGCACCTCGTTGGCGAGCAGCCGGTGCAACAGCTCGCGCGCGTCGGCGCCGTGGACCCGCACGAGCCCGCGCGTGGTCTCGTCGAAGAGCGCGGCGCCGCGGCGCGCGGCCTCGTGCTCGCCGGGCACGTCGCCGTAGGTCAGGAGCAGCGGCGCGGGGCCGTCGGCGGCGGCGATCACGGCGCCGGCGGCCGCGTGGAGGTCGAGCAGGGGAGAGCGTTGCACGGTCGTCCTGGGTGGGGGGCGCGACATGGTACGCCGTGACGACATCGCGACGGCAGCGCGAGATTCAATTCGGACCAAGCAGTCCTTTTGATTCGCGCGGGCTGATTGGGACCCGCCCTTCTTGACACGATTCCGCCCGTCGGCACACTCGCGCGCGGAAGAGGGCGCCTGGCGCCCTCCTCGTCCTCCCGTGCGGCCCGTTCCAGCGCCGCTGCCTCCCGCGCGTCCAGGCCAGCGGCCCCGCCCCCGGGCCGCTCGCGCGATGGCGAACCCGCGTACCCCTCCCGGATTCGGATGGATCTCACTACATGTCGTCGTAGCTCGGCCGCGCTCCTCGCCGGCGCCGCGCTCCTGTTGACCTCCGGTTGCGACTTCGAGCCGCACGCCGCCGACCGCGAGTACGCGCTGAGCGAGAACAACCTCGGGGAGCTGGCCGACGCGCCCGACGTGCAGGCCACCATCCTCGGCGCGCTCGAGATGCTGTACGGCACGCCGCAGGAGCCCAAGTTCATGGTGACCTCCGACTGGCGCTCCGACGGCTACAACCCCAACTGGCCGACGTACCCCAAGGGCGAGGACGGCGGCGGCGACTTCACGGACGAGCAGCTCGACGCGCTCTACGCCGACAACACCGCGCGCCACGCCGAGGCGCTGGCGCTGGTCGAGGCGGGGGACTACGACGCGGTGGCGGACACCTACCTGCCGCAGGCGTTGGTGCAGAACTGGAAGCGCCTGATGGAGGACAAGGCGGCCGGGCAGTTCGACACCGACGGCAAGTTCGACGAGGCCGCCTTCAAGGACGAGGCGCGCCGCACGCTGGTCGAGTTCTACCCGACGCTGCGCCAGAGCGCGGACTTCTACCGCCGCGAGTGCCTGCACTGCCACGGCAACAGCGGCGGGGGCGACGGCCCGACCGCGCGCTTCCTCAGCCCGCTGCCGCGCGACTACCGCAAGGGCGTGTTCAAGTTCACCGCGCTGGCCGACAAGGCCACGCCGCGCCGCGAGGACCTGTTCCGCATCGTCGCCGAGGGCGTCTACACGACCGCGATGCCGTCCTTCCGCCGCTTCGGCGACGCGGAGCTGAACGGCGTCACCGACTACGTGCGCCTGCTGGCGATGCGCGGCGAGGTCGAGACGCGCCTGACCTACGCCTTCCTCGACGCGGAGTCGATCACGCCGGACGACGTCTCGGAGAGCTACCTCGACGTCTGGGCCAAGTGGACCGACCCGAACAAGGAGGTCATCACCTTCGACGGCGAGATCCCCGCGCCCACGCCCGAGCTGATCGCGCGCGGCCGCGAGCTGTTCATGGACCCGGCCAAGGGCAACTGCTTCTCGTGCCACGGCGAGCAGGGCCTGGGCAACGGCGCGTCCGCCTGGGAGACCGACTCCGACGGCGTGAAGCACCGCATCAAGGACGACTGGGGCCACGACATCATCCCGCGCAACCTCGTGCGCGGCGTGTTCCGCTTCGGTCGCAAGCCGATCGACATCTACCGCCGCATCTACGCCGGCATCAACGGCACGCCGATGCCCGGCCTGGGCAAGTCGACCGACGCGAACGGCGACCCGCTGCTCCCCGGCGACGACATGTGGGCGCTCGTCCACTACGTCCGGTCGCTCGGCGAGAAGGAGGACGGCTTCGGCCTCGACGCGTTCAGCGTCGTCGAGGCGATGGACGGCGGCGTCGATCCGCTGCAGCACGGCGCGCCCCACGAGGGCGCCAACGACGAGCACCACGGCGGCGCGCAGGCGCACTGATCCCGAGCACGAACGAGGACCCCGCACATGCTGACCCGTCTCTTCACCGCCCTGCTGCTGCTCGCCGTGCCGGTGCTCGGCGTCTACACCTTCGTGACCGCCGCCGACCACGGCTGGTGGATGCAGCCCGAGGTCTCGACCTTCGGCCAGGACGTCGACTTCCTGTTCTACCTCATCCTCGGGATGGTCACGTTCTTCTTCGTGCTCACCGAGATGCTGCTGTTCTGGTTCGTGTGGCGCTACTCGAAGAAGGACTCGAGCAAGGCCGTCTACACGCACGGCAGCCACAAGCTGGAGATGCTGTGGACCGCCGTCCCGGCCGGCCTGCTGGTGCTGATCGCGTTCTTCCAGATGAGCACCTGGGCCGAGATGCGCTTCAAGGGCAGCTTCCCCGAGGGCGAGCCCTTCGCGCACGTGTGGGCCTCGCAGTTCGACTGGCGCTTCCAGTACCCCGGCGCCGACGGCGAGTTCGGCACGATGGACGACCTCGAGTCGCCCTACGAGTTCGTGGTGCCCGTCAATCAGCCGGTGAAGTTCGTGCTCCACTCGCGCGACGTCATCCACAGCTTCTCGGTGCCGGCGTTCCGCCTGAAGCAGGACGCGATGCCGGGCCTCGCGATCCCGGTCTGGTTCCAGGCCGAGGAGATCGGCGAGTACGACCTGGTCTGCATGGAGCTGTGCGGCTGGGGCCACTACAAGATGGCGGGCAAGGTGCGCGTCGTCTCCGAGGAGGACTATCGCGCCTACATGGCCGGTCTGCAGTCCGAGTTCATGAACACTGGTATGGAGGGCTGATCCGTGAGCTCCACCGCAACGACCATCCAGCCGGGTGAGGGCGCGCCGGGGACGGTGCACGTCCACCACGACCACCACGAGCTGAACTTCGTCCAGAAGTACGTCTTCTCCGTCGACCACAAGGTCATCGGCATCCAGTTCATGCTGGTCGGCCTCGTGATGTTCGTGGTCGGCGGCCTGCTGGCCATGGCCATCCGCTGGCAGCTCGCCTGGCCGGGGACCGAGATGCCCGTGCTCGGCCAGCTCCTGTACCCGGAGACCGGCAAGGCGATCAGCCCCGAGTTCTACACGTCGCTGTTCACCATGCACGGCACGGTGATGATCTTCTTCGTGATCATCCCGCTGCTCACCGGTGCCTTCGGCAACTACCTGATCCCGCTGATGATCGGCGCGCCGGACATGGCCTTCCCGAAGCTGAACATGCTCGGCTTCTGGTTCATGATCCCCGGCCTGATCCTGGCGTGCATGTCGTTCACGGCCGAGGGCGGCGCCGCCTCCTCCGGGTGGACCGCGTACCCGCCGCTGTCGACGCTCGCGCAGTCGAACCCCGGTTCGCGCGGCGGCCAGACGTTCTGGCTGATGGGTCTGACGTTCTCGGGCGTGTCCTCGATGATGGGCGCGGTCAACTACGTGACGACGATCGCCAAGATGCGCGCGCCGGGCATGACGCTGATGCGCATGCCGCTCACGATCTGGGCGCTGCTCATCGCGGCCATCCTGCAGCTCTTCGCGCTGCCCGTGCTGACCGCCGCGAGCTTCATGCAGCTCAGCGACCGCGTGCTGCACACCGGCTTCTTCACGCCGACGAACCTCGTCATCAACCAGGTCAACAGCGAGGCCGCGGGCGCCGCCGCGGGCGGTCAGCCGCTCCTGTGGCAGCACCTGTTCTGGTTCTACAGCCACCCGGCCGTGTACATCATGGTGCTGCCCGCGATGGGCCTCGCCTCCGACATCATCGCGGTCCACGCGCGCAAGCCGATCTTCGGCTACAAGCCGATGGTCTACTCGATGTCTGCCATCGCCGGCCTGGGCTTCATCGTGTGGGGCCACCACATGTTCGCCTCGGGCATGAACCCGGCGATGGGCATGACCTTCATGGTCGCGACGATCATGATTGCGCTGCCCTCGGCCGTGAAGGTGTTCAACTGGCTCGGCACGCTGTGGGGCGCCCGCATCCAGCTCACGACGCCGATGCTGAACGCGGTCGGCTTCGTCTCGATGTTCATCATCGGCGGCCTCTCCGGCATCTGGATGGCGGCCACGCCGGTCGACATCTACATCCACGACACGTACATCGTCGTGGCGCACTTCCACTACGTGGTGTTCGGCGGCTCGGTGTTCGCGATCTTCGCGGGCATCTACCACTGGTTCCCGAAGATGTTCGGGCGCCTGATGAACGAGACGCTCGGCAAGATCCACTTCGTGGGCACGTTCGTCTTCACGAACTGCGTCTTCTACATGATGCACCAGCTCGGCCTCGCCGGGCTCATGCGGCGCACGGCCGACCCGTACGCGTACGAGGTCTTCCACCACCTGAAGCCGCTCAACCAGTTCATCTCGATCAGCGCGTTCTGCCTGTTCGCCTGGCAGATCTTCTTCGTGGTGAACTTCTTCCACAGCATGTTCTGGGGCAAGCGCGTGGGCCGGAACCCCTGGCGCGCGACGACGCTCGAGTGGACGGCGCCCTCGCCCCCCGGCCACGGCAACTTCGACTACCAGATCGAGGTCAAGCGCGGCCCGTACGAGTACGCGTCCGCCGAGGTGGACGAGGACTTCCACATGCAGGCCGAGCGCGTCGACGGCTGAGCTTCCGAGCGACCGAGCGTGTCCGTCCCCAGCCCGTCCCCCAGCGCCTGGCCGTCGCGCCTGGCCCTCGCGACGTTCGTCGCCGCGATCCCGCTGCTGATCTTCGGCGGGACCGTGACGGGCACGGACTCGGGGATGGCCGTGGACGGCTGGCTGACGGTCGAGCGCGGCAAGGGCGACTACTTCCTGCTCTTCATGCCGCTCGAGGTGTGGTTCCGTGACTTCGGCACCTTCGTCGAGCACGGCCATCGCCTGGTGGGCTCTCTCGTCGGCTTCCTCGCGATCGGCACCGTGATCGCCGCGTTCCTCGCGGACCGCCGCCCGCTGGCGCGCTGGATGTCGCTCGCGGCGCTCCTCGCCGTGTGCGGCCAGGGCGTGCTGGGCGGCTTCCGCGTGCTGGAGAACAGCCGCGGGCTGGCCTTCCTGCACGGCGCGGTGGGGCAACTCGTGTTCGCCACGCTGGCCGCGTCGGCGGTGCTGCTCTCGCCGGCCTGGCAGGCGCAGCGCACGCGCCCCTGCAAGTCGGCCGCGCGCCTGCAGCGCGTCGCGCCGCTCGCGACCGTCGCCGTCTACGCGACGATCTTCCTGGGCGCCCTGCTGCGGCACCAGCACTCGGTGCACGCGCTGATGGGGCACCTGCTGTTCATGGTCGTCGCCGCGGTGCTCGTCACCGTGCTCGCGCGCACGCTGCGCGAGACGGCGGCGCAGGGCGAGGGGCGCGAGCCGCTCGCGCGCGCCGGGCGCCGCCTGAAGGCGCTCCTCTGGGCGCAGCTCGCGCTCGGGCTCGCCTCCTACCTCGTGGTGTGGACGCACGTCGGCCCCGAGGTGAAGTCCATCCACGGCTCGATCTACCCGACGTTGCACGTGCTGACGGGAGCGCTGCTCCTCGCGCAGTGCGTGACCGCGACCCTCTGGTCGCGCAAGGTCGTGAGCCGCGGCGCCGCGCAGCCCGCGGGCGCGCTGGCCGGTGAGGCGGGAGGCGTCGCGTGAAGGACGTCCGGTCCAAGGCCCTGGCCGCCTCGGCCGGCGCGCGCCTGGTCGAGGCCGCGGCCGACTGGGCCGAGCTGGCCAAGCTCAAGCTCGCCTCGCTCGTGGCGTTCTCGGCCTTCGTCGGCGCGCTGCTCGGCGTCGGCCCCGAGGGCGACCTCGGCCGCGCGCTCGAGGCCGCGCTGTGGATTTCCGCCGCCGCCGCCGCGGGCGGCGCGCTCAACCAGGTGCTCGAGCGCGACGTCGATCCTTTGATGGAGCGCACGCGTCGCCGCCCGCTCGTCACCGGACGCATCGCCGCGCGCGACGCGATCCTCGTCTCCTGCGTGCTCGTGCTGGGCTCGACCGCCGCGCTCGCCCTGCGCTTCGACGTCGGGGCCGCGCTGCTCTCGCTGGCCGCGGTGTTCCTCTACGTCGCGATCTACACGCCGCTCAAGCGCGTCAGCAGCCTGAACACCGTCGTCGGCGCCGTGCCGGGCGCGCTGCCGCCGCTGATCGGCTTCGCTGCCACCTCCGGCCGCGTCGACTCGTGGGGTCTCGCGCTCTTCGCCGCGGTCTTCACGTGGCAGTTCCCGCACTTCATGGCCATCGCCTGGCTGTACCGCGACGACTACCGCCGCGCCGGCATGCGCATGCTGCCCGCGCTGCCCGGCGGTGAAGCCGTGGCCGGGCGCGCCGCGCTGCTCTACGCGCTCGTCGGCGTGCCGGTCACGCTGCTGCCCGTCGTGTGGGGCGAGGCCGGGCCGGTCTACGGCACCGGCGCGCTCGTGCTCGCGCTGATCTACCTGGCGGCGGCCGCCGGCTTCGCGCGCGCGCAGACGACGCGCACCGCCCGCACGCTGCTGCTCGTCTCTCTCGTCTACCTGCCCCTGCTCCTGTCCCTGGTGCTGTTCGACCCCGTCGTGCACCTCTCGACTTCGCTTCCAAGATGACCGAAGCCATCACCGCCTACGACCCGGCCGTCGATGCCCCCGCGCATCACCACCCGGTCTACGACTACGACAGCGGCCCGCCCGTCAACCGCGGGAAGTTCGCCATCTGGCTGTTCCTGGCCACGGAGGTGATGTTCTTCACCGGCCTGATCGGCGCGTACCTCGTGATCCGCATGGGTACGCCGGCCTGGCCGCACCCGGGCGAGCGCCTGGCGGTCGACCTCACGGCGTTCAACACGTTCGTGCTGATCTGGAGCTCCTTCTGCATGGTGAAGGGCGTCGAGGGCGCGCAGCAGCGCGACCGCGGCAAGCTGCTCAAGTGGCTCGGCCTGACCGTGTTCTTCGGGGCGTTCTTCGTGAGCGTGCAGGTGTTCGAGTACTTCCAGCTGCTCCACCACGGCTCGGTCCCGAACCTCGACCTGTTCTGGTCGACGTTCTACGTGATGACCGGCTTCCACGGCACGCACGTCGCCGTCGGCGTGCTCTGGCTCTTCCTGCTGTGGCTGGGCTCCCTGCGCGGCGAGATGGACGAGCGCCGCGCGATGCGCATCGAGCTGGCCGGTCTGTACTGGCACTTCGTGGACCTGGTCTGGGTCCTCCTGTTCACGATCGTCTACCTGATGTAGCGGAGGCCGACCATGTCCGGTGACCACAACACGTTCAACGCCACGCGCGTCCTGATCCTGCTGGCCGTCCTGACCGCCGTCGAGGTGGGTTGGGCGCTCGTCCACGAGCCGCTGGGCATCGGCATCTGGCCGATGCGCCTGGGCCTGATCTTCCTCGCGATCTGGAAGGGCTACCTGATCTTCATGTTCTTCATGCACATGAAGTTCGAGGGCTGGATCCTCAAGGGCCTGATGGTGCCGACGCTGCCGCTCATGTGCATCGTCGTGTTCGCGAACATGCCCGACACCTCGTTCAACGACAAGATCGTCTACCCGATCGGCTCCATGGCCTCGTCGGACGGGGCCGAGGTGGTCGAGCTCGAGGACGTGTCCGAGATGCGCGGCGTGCTCCCGCACAACGCCGCGAGCCACGAGGCCGGCGGCCACTAGGCCCTCCGCCAGCCGCACGAGCACGGGGCCCTGCGGGGCCCCGTCGCGTTCCCATGAAGCTCCTCCAGCGCGTCCTCCTGCTCCTCGCCCTGCTGCTCCTCGCGGCGTGCACCACGCGCGCGGCGCAGGACGCGGGCGGCCTCGCCGCCGCGCCCGACTCCGAGGCCGCCTTCGGCCGCGTCGGGGAGTTCGCGCTCGTCGATCAGGACGGCGCGCCGCGCACGAGCGCGGACCTGCGCGGCCGGCCGCAGCTCTTCGGCTTCTTCTTCACGAGCTGCACGGGCCCGTGTCCGGTGCTCACGGCGAACATGCGCCGCGCGCAGGAGCGCCTGGCGGACGTCGACGCCGGCCTCGTGTCGATCTCGGTCGACCCCGAGCACGACACGCCCGAGGTGCTGCGCGCCTACGCCGAGAGCTACTCGGCCGACCTCGCGTGCTGGTGCTTCCTCACCGGCGACGAGGCCGCCATCCACGCGCTGATGCGGCGCGACTTCGCGCTGGGCGTCGACAAGCTGCCCGACGCGGACGCCGTCGCCGCGCTGCGCGTCACGCACGCGACGCGCCTCGTCGCGGTGGACGCCGAGGGCCGCATCCGCGGCTACTACGACGGCGAGAGCGCGGAAGGGCTCGACGCCGCGGTGGCGCGCATGCGCTTCCTCGCCGGCGCGGCGCGGCCGACCTCGCGCCTGCCGCTGGTCAACGCGACGCTCAACGGGCTCGCGGCGCTCCTGCTCCTGTGGGGCTGGGTCGCCATCCGCCGCGGCCGGCGCGAGCTGCACGGGCGCATCATGAGCGCGGCGTTCCTGGTCAGCGCGGCGTTCCTGGGCTGCTACCTCTACTACCACGTCGTCGTGATCCCGCTGCAGCACGGGCCGACGCGCTACAACGCGACGGGCGCGCTGAAGGTCGTCTACCTGGCGCTGCTCGCCACGCACGTGGTCGGCGCCGCGGTCAACCTGCCCATGGTGCTCGTGACGCTGTGGCGGGCGCACAAGGAGCGCTGGGAGGCCCACGCGCGCCTGGCGCGCAAGACCTGGCCCCTGTGGATGTACGTCTCGGTGACCGGCGTGCTGGTCTACCTGATGCTCTACCCCTGGAATCCGCCCGCGCAGTAGACTGCGGCGACGCCATGAACCTCGTCCTGCGCACCCTGCTCGTCCTCGGCGCCCTGGCCCTGCTGGCGCCGGCGGGCTTCACCTGAGACTCCTGCAAGGAGGCGGTCGCCTCCGGTCACCAGGGATTCTCGGACGGGCTGAACTACAGCATCATGATGATGCTGGGCGTCGTGATGGCGCTGCCGGCGGGCTTCGGCTTCCTGATCTGGAACAGCTTCCGCGTGCACCGGAAGAAGCTGGCCCAGGCGCAGGCCGAGTAGCGCTTTTCGTCGCCGCGCGCGTGACCGCGGGCGTGCGCCGCGGTCGCTGGGGCGTGCGGACCTCCGACGACCTCGCGCGCGTCCAGCGCTGGCTGGGCGCGGGCGCCCTCGCGGCGCTGGCCTGGAGCCTCGCCCGTGTGGGCTGGAGCGCGCTGCCCGCGCGCGCCGCGCGTGACGACCTGGGTCGCGGACCGCGACGGCGACGCGCTCGTGGGCTTCGACGACGACGGCCTGGTGCGCAGCGCGCTGCGCGTGCCGCTGCCGCTCGAGGTCGCGGCGGGCGTCGACGGCGTGGGTGCTGCGCGCGCTCGCGCCGGGGGCGCAGGCGCCGACGTGCCTTCCGCGCCTCGACGCGCACGGCGCGGTGACGCTCGACGTGGAGGCGTGGCCTGGCGGCTCGTCCCCGCGCCCGCGGGGCGCTGGCGGCGCGCGCGCGGCGCGACGGCGCAGCTCGTCCAGGTCGCCGCCGACGGCGAGCGGCGCGTCCTCGGATGCTACGTCGCGCCGGTGCGACTCGCCGCCGGGGCGACGCGCTGTGGGTCGCGGACCGCTTCGGCCTCGTGCGCTGCCGCGGGCGCCGCGGGCCGCGCGTCGCGGCGTGGACCGACTTCGACGCGCCGCGCGCCCGACGCGCTCGCGGCCGACGCGGACGGCGCCTGCTGGCGTGGCGCGCCGCCGACGACGCGCTGCACCTCGAGCGCCGCGACGCGCGGGCGGCGGCGCGCTGCGCGTCGACGTCGCGGTCTCGCGTGGAGGGCACGCCCGACCGGCGCGGCCGACGGCCGCGGCGGCGTGTGGCTCGTGGACGAGCGCGGCCCGGCGCTGCGGCTCGACGCGCGCGGCGCCCCGTCGCGCGCGGGAGCTTGCCGCTGCTCGGGGTCGAGGCCGCCGTCGGCGACGGCCGCGGCGGGCTCTGGGCGGTCTGCGCCGGCGCGCTGCTGGGCCTCGACGGCGCCGGCCGTCCGCGCCCGGGGCAGGGCGGCCTACGCTTCGCGGTCGCCCTCGTCCGCGCCCCGTAGCAGCAGCGCCGCGGCGAGCAGCGACTTCGCGTCGCGCTGGCCCTCGTCGGCGAGCAGCTCCTCCGGCCGGCGCCAGAGCACCTCGAGCTCCTCGTCCGCGTCGTGCGGGCGGCCGCCGCCGGGGACGGCGCGCAGCTCGCGCGCGAGGAACACGTGGATGACCTCGGAGCAGAAGCCGGGCGCGGGCACGATCCGGCGCAGCGGCGACCAGCGCTTCGCGACGAGGCCGGTCTCCTCCTCGAGCTCGCGCTTGGCGGCGTCGAGCGGCGCCTCGTTCGGCTCGAGGCGGCCGGCGGGCAGCTCCTCGAGCCACTCGCCGAGCGCGTGGCGGTACTGCCGCACGAGCGCGAGGCGGCCGTGCTCGTCCAGCGCCGCCACGGCGACGGCGCCGGAGTGCACGACGACGTCGATGCACTGCTCGAGCCCCGAGGGCAGGCGCAGCTCCTCGCGCCGTACGTCGTAGACGAAGCCCGCGTGCCGCAGGGTCGAGGAGCGCAGCTCGATCTTGGGGTGGCGGTGGAGATCCATGCTCGGGTGGGGGGGCGACGTCGCAGCGGTGCCGACGACGTCGCGCGCGTCACGCGCCCCCGTCGGCGCGGCGCGGGCGCGCGACGTGCGTGGCGCTCAGGCGTTCGCGCGCGAGCGACGACCGCGCGGGCGGGCGGCGTCCTCGTCGGGCAGCTCGTCGGCCGCGCGTTGCAGGCCGGCGAGGAAGGCCAGGGTCATGTTCGACAGGTCGTCGCGGCCGTGGTCGACCGCGGCCTGCGCGAACTTGCGCAGGGTACGCCCGAGCTTGGGCAGCTCCTTCAGGAGCGGCGCGTCGGCGCGGGTCTTCGACTGCATGCGGCGCTCGACCATCTTGATCTTGTCCTGCAGCTCCGCGATGAGCTCCTCGTCGCTGCGGCGGTGGTAGGAACGTTTCGCCATCTCTTCGATTCCTGTGTCCATGTTGGGGGAGGGGTGGTCGATCCCAGCGGAGGGGGGGTCCACGGGCGGCCGGCGGCGGGGGGCCGCCGGATACGAGATCGTCCAGGAGGTCGCTTCGAACGAGCGACTCCGAACCGGTGCGATTCGGGGACGCGTCGACAAGGAGATAAGTCTCCGCGCCTCGGTATTCAATTGTCTGCGCGGCAATCTATCGCAATGGACCCGGCTCGTGGAAACGGATTCCCGTGTCCATTCCGAGCGCCGGGACAGGCCCGCCGCGGACGCCCGCGCCGCTCGGGGAGGGGCGCGAACCGCGCGCGTCGCGGCGCCCGTGGGCCCGCTGCGGGCCGCCGAAGCCGCCCGCGGGCGTCGGTCCGTCCGGGATTTGGAGTAGACTCCCGGCTCTCCCGACCCCGCTGCGCCGTGAACGACGACATCGAACGCATCCTCTTCAACGAGGAACAGATCCTGGACGGCATCGACCGCGTGGCCCGCGAGGTCACCGCGCACTACCGCGGCTCCAAGTTCACGGTGGTCTCCGTGCTCAAGGGTTCCTGCGTCTTCGCCTCCGACCTGATCCGCCGGATCCCGATCCCGCTCGAGCTGGCCTTCGTGTCGGCCTCGAGCTACGGCGACGGGACCGAGTCCGGCCGGCTCGAGCTGAACTTCTTCCCTACGGACCACGAGATCCGCGGGCGGCGGCTGCTGCTCGTCGACGACATCCTCGACACGGGCAAGACGATGGCGTCCCTGGCCGAGGCCTTCCGCGCGCGCGGCGCCGAGGAGGTGCGCACTTGCGTCTTCCTCGACAAGCCCGGTCGGCGCGCCGTCGCGTTCGACGCGGACTATCGCGTGTTCCAGGTCGAGAACCTGTTCGTGGTCGGCTACGGCCTCGACTACGCCGGCGAGTACCGCAACCTGCCCTTCGTCGGCGCCCTGCGCCCCGAGGTGTACTCGCGGCCGGCGGCCGCTTCGGGCGAGACCCTCGGCGCGTGACCGATCACATCGTCGTTCCTCGCGAGCGCACGGGGATCGAGCTCGACGAGTTCCTGTGCCTGCTCTACCCGCTCCTGAACAAGGGCTTCCTGCGGCGCCAGGTGCGTGAAGGGCGCGTGCTGATCGACGGGCAGCCGACGCAGCCCTCGCAGCGCGTGCGCAGCGACCAGGTCGTGTCGATCGACATCGACGAGGAGGCCGACGACCTGCCCCAGCCGCCGGTCGCGCCGACGCTGGAGCTCGTCGTGCTGTTCGAGGACGACGAGGTGCTGGTGGTCGAGAAGCCCGCCGGCCTGCCGGTCGAGCCCGAGCGCTGGGAGCGCGGCAACGCGTGCCTGTCGGGCGGCCTGTTGCAGCTCGCGCTGCAGCGCGCCGACGTGGAGCCCGAGGCCGCCGACCTGCCGGCGGAGGGGCTCGGCTTCCGGCCGCGCATCGTGCACCGCATCGACAAGGAGACCAGCGGCGCCGTGCTCGTCGCGAAGACGCTCGAGGCCGAGCGGCGGCTGCGCGAGGCGTTCGCCGGGCGCGCGGTCCACAAGCAGTACCTCGCGCTCGTCGAGGGCGAGTACCCGCTCGCCGCGGACGACGAGGCACTGATCGACCGGCCGATCGGCCCCGACCTGCGCCGCTCCGGCCGCATGCGCATCGACGAGCAGGAGGGCAAGCCCTCGCAGACGCGCGTGCGCATCGAGGAGCGCTTCGCCGGCTTCACGCTGCTGCGCTGCGAGCCGGTGACCGGCCGCACGCACCAGATCCGCGTGCACCTCGCGGCCGAGGGCTTCCCGCTCGCGGTGGACAAGCTCTACGGCCGCCGCGACGCGCTGAAGCTGTCGGAGCTCAAGCGCAACTACCGCGAGAAGCGCGGGCGCGCCGAGTCGCCGCTGATCGACCGCCTGACGCTGCACGCGCTCTCCTTGACCTTCCCGGACGCCGCGGGCGGCCTGCACGAGGTCACGGCGCCCATGCCCAAGGACTTCCAGCGCGCGCTGAAGCAGCTCGCGAAGGTGCGGCCCTACCGCAGACGATGAGACTCAAGACCAAGCCCGGTGACTTCCGCGTGCGCGAGCTGCTCGACGAGGCGTACATCGCCGAGCACGGCCCGCACCGCGTCTACCTCGTCCAGAAGCGCAAGCTGACCTCGCTCGAGGCGGCCGAGGCGCTCGCGACGCTCGCGGACGTGCCGACCGCCGACGTCGGCATGGCCGGCCTCAAGGACCGCCAGGGCGTGACCACGCAGTACATGTCCGTGCCCGGGGGGCGGCGCGTGGAGCTCGACAAGCCCGAGCTCAAGATCCGCCTGGTGGGCGGCGCGCGCGAAGCGCTCACGGCCGAGCACTCGCGCGGCAACGCGTTCGAGCTGCGCCTGCGCGACCTCACCGCGCACGAGCTCGAGCTCCTCGAGCGCAACCGCGCCATCGTCGCCAAGCTCGGCGTCCCGAACTACTTCGGCGAGCAGCGCTTCGGCAACCTGCGACACGCGCAGGGCTGGGTCGCGCGCGAGCTGATGCTCGGGCACGACGAGCGCGCGCTGAAGGACCTCCTGTGCGCCGAGTCGCCGCACGACGCGGGGCAGCTCGGGCGCTTCAAGGCGGCGCTGCGCGAAGCCTGGGGAGACTGGGCCGCGTGTCGCGAGATCGCCGGGCGCTTCGGCGAGCACCACTCGGTCTTCGAGCACCTGCGCAAGGAGCCCGACGACTTCCGCGGCGCCTTCTACCACGTGAGCTCGCGCCTGCGCCTGATCCACCTCTACGCCTTCCAGTCGCACGTCTGGAACCGCGCGCTCGCGTGGTTCCTCGCGCGCGTCTCGGGTGAGAAGGGCGCGCGGGTGGCCGCCTCGATCGAGGGCCCGCTGGTCTTCCCCGAGCGCTTCCTCGAGGAGGTCGCCGAGTGGAAGAGCGTGCTGCGGCTGCCCGGCGACGGCCTCGCCGACGTCGAGGTGCCCGCGCAGCGCGCGCTCTTCGCGGAGGTGCTCGCGGACGAGGGGCTCGACGCCGACCGCTTCCGCATCGAAGGCGTCAGCGGCTTCCAGCTCAAGGGCGAGGACCGGCGCATGTTCGTCAAGCCCGAGCACCTGCGCGTGCAGCGCGAGGGGCGCGCGGGCCGCGAGGACCGCGTGCTGTCGTTCGAGCTGCCGCGCGGCGCCTACGCGACGCTCGTGGTCCAGGCGCTGCTCGCCGAACCGCGCCGCGGTCCGCTCGACCTGCGCGCCCTCGCGCGCGCGGGCACGGGGCGCGACGGCGCGCAGGGCCGCGGCGACGCGCGCGCGCGTCGCGCGCGCAGGCCGCATGGGCGCCCGCCGCGGCAAGGGCGCCGACGCGACCTCGACCAGTCCGGGCGCGAAGCGCCGCGGCGCCGCGCGCGACGCGCACGGCGCGCGCGCGACCTGAGCGCGGGGAGCGGCGCGACGCGCGCCGTCCGGCCGCCGACCCCGGGCTCCGCGTGGGAGCGCGCGGCGCGCCGCCGGGCGCGGCGTCCCGACGGCGACGGAAGCGGGGCGTGAGCGCGCGCGGGGCCATCGCGTAGACTCTGCGCTCCACGCACCCCCCTGACCCACGGACACCATGACCCCTGGACACGTCGTCGGAGTGATCGGCGGCTCGGGCCTCTACGAGATGGACGGCCTGACCGACCTGCGCGAGGTCTCGATCTACACGCCCTACGGGGCGCCCTCCGACAGCTACCTCTGCGGCCGGCTCGGCGACACGCAGCTCGTCTTCCTGCCGCGCCACGGCCGCGGCCACCGGCTGAGCCCGACGGAGATCAACTTCCGCGCGAACCTCTACGGCATGAAGCAGCTCGGCGTGAGCCGCATCCTGTCCGTGTCGGCGGTGGGCTCCATGCGCGAGGACATCGTCCCGGGCGACTTCGTGCTGATCGACCAGTTCTTCGATCGCACGCGCCACCGCGCCGACACCTTCTTCGAGGAGGGCGTCGTCGCGCACGTGATGTTCGCCGACCCGATCTGCGAGGAGGTGCGCCAGCACCTGCTGGCGGCGTGCGCCGAGGTGGGCGTGAAGGCCCACGACCGCGGCACCTACCTCAACATGGAGGGCCCGCAGTTCTCGACGCGCGCCGAGTCGAAGATCTACCGCACCTGGGGCGTCGACGTGATCGGCATGACGAACCTGCAGGAGGCGCGGCTCGCGCGCGAGGCCGAGATCGGCTACGCGACGATGGCGATGGCCACGGACTACGACTGCTGGCACGAGAGCCACGACGACGTGACGGTCGAGGCGATCGTCGCGATCATGCACGCGAACGTGGAGAAGGCGCGCGCGGTGATCCGCGCCGCCGCGCCCAAGGTCGCCGCGATGGGCGACTGCTCGTGCGACAGCGCGCTGCAGTACGCCATCATGACCGCCAAGGACCGCATCCCCGCCGAGGCGCGCCAGCGCCTGGGTCTCCTGATCGACAAGTACCTGGAGTAGGAGGAGCCGCATGGGAGCGCCGAGCCGGTTGCGCGCGAGGGGAGTCGGGTCGACCCGGCGTTCGCTGGGGCCGGTGCTCGCGGGCGTCGCGCTCGTCGGCGCCTGCCGCGGCCCGGCGATCCCCTCGGCCGAGGAGCTCGTGCGCAGCCTCGAGCAGCCCGAGGAGGAGCTCGACCACCACGGCCCGCGCGTCGAGCTCGCGGAGAGCGGCCCCGCGCGCTGGGTGCACGCGACCTACAACGCGTTCCGCCCGGACGCGGCGATGGAGGTCGTGCGCTTCCTCGACGACCGCGTGCGCACCGCGGGCTCGCGCGGGTACGACGAGTCGCTCGACGAGCTCGCGCGGCACCTGCGCGAGGTCGGCTTCGGCACCACGCCCGGCCTCGAGCTCGAGGAACTCGCGACGCCGCTCGCGCGGCCGGCGTGGGACCCGCTGCGCGCGAAGCTCGAGCTCGAGACCGCCGGCGGCGGCGCGGCGGTGCTGCACGCCTTCGACGCGCCGATCGACCCCGACCGCTGCATGCTTCCCGACTACGCGCCGAGCTGCGACGTGCGCGGGCCCGTGGCGCTCGGCCTCGAGGAGCTCGAGCCCGGCTGCGTGCTCGTCGTCGAGGCCACGCCACGCCCCGACCTGCTGCTGCGCGCGCAGCGCGCGGGCGCCGTCGCGCTCGTGTCGGCCGCGCAGGCGAGCTACGCGGTCGACCCGACCGGCCGCGAGCGCCACCTCGACGCGATCCAGTCCCGCGCGCTCGAGGGCGAGGTCGAGCTGCCGACCGCGATGATCTCGCCGCGCTCCTACCGCCGCATCGTCGAGGCCGAGGCGCGCGGCGGCGCGACGCTGCACCTCACCGCCGAGGTCGCGCGCGGCCCGAGCACGGCGCGCACGCTGGTCGCCACCGTGGTCGGCGGCGAGCGACCGGACGAGACCGTCGTGCTGCCCAGCCACGTGCTCGCGCCCGGCGCCAACGACAACGCCAGCGGCGCGGCCGGCCTGCTCGAGGACGCGCTCGCCGTGGCGCGCATGCTCGAGCGCGGCGGCCTGCACCGCCCGGCGCGCAGCCTGACCTTCGTGTGGGGGCCGGAGCTGGCCGCGTCCGAGACCTGGCTCGCCGCGACGACGCGCGAGCCCGTGGCCGCCGTGCACCCGGTGATGATCGGCGAGTCGCGCGAGCGCACCGGCGCGGTGCCGCTGCTCGAGCGCACGCCCGACCCCGGCGCGCTCGTCGCGATCCCGCCCGACCAGCACAGCCTGTGGGGCGCGCGCCCGGTGGACGAGGACGCGCTCGTGCCGAACGGCCTCGCGATCGTCGCGCGCTGCGCGCTCGTCGACGTCGCGCGGCACGTCGGCGGCTGGGAGACGCACGAGAACCCGTACGAGGGCGGCACCGACCACGAGGTGATGCTCGCGGCGGGCGTCCCGGCGGTGCTCTTCTGGCACTTCACCGACTTCACGTTCCAGACCTCGCTCGACCGCTACGCGATGGTGGACGCCGAGGAGCTGCGCCGCATGGCCGTGGCCGCGCTGTGCACCGCGCTCGCCGTGGCCGACCCCGAGCCCGGCGACCTCGACCGCTACCTGAAGAGCATGAGCCGCGCGCGGCGCGTGCGCGTGGACGCGGCGCGCGCGGTGGGCAACGAGGAGATCGCCGCCGCGTGGACGGCGTGGAACGAGGGCGTGCGCCACTGGTTCAGGGCGCTGTGCCTCGACCTCGAGCCGGAGGCGGCGGACGCGCCGGGCCCGCGATGAACGCCGCGCTGCTGCTGCTCCTCGCCGCGCTCCCGACGCTCCTCCCGCAGGAGCCGGCCGCGCCCGCGCCGCCCGCCGTCGACTCGCAGGCCGGCCCGCGCGTCGCCGCGGGCACGAGCGGCCCGGCGCGCTTCGTCGGCGGCCTGCTCGACGCCTTCGACCGCGACGCGGCGATGGAGGTCGTGACGTTCGCCGACGGCTACTACCGCGCGCCGGCCAACGAGGGCTACGACGCGACGCTCGACCACGTGCGCGCGCGCCTCGCGGCCGCGGGCTTCGGCGCGGCCGAGGGCTTCGAGCTGCGCGTGATCGAGTCGCGCATGACGAGCCCGGCCTGGACGCCGCGCGCGGCGAGCCTCGACCTCCTGCTCGCGGACGCCGAGCCCGAGCGCCTGCACGGCTTCGACGCGCCCGGCGGCGTGGACCGCGTGATGCTGCCGATCAACGCGCCGAGCGCCGAGGTCGAGGGCCCGCTGGTCTTCGCCGTCGCCGACGTCGTGCCCGGCGCGGTGCTCGTGACCGACGGCGGCCTCGGGCGCGCGGTGCGCGGCGCGAAGCGCGCCGGCGCCGCGCTCGTGCTCAGCGCGGGCCTCAACGACTTCACCGTGGACCCGCGCGGCGGCGAGGAGCACCTCGACGCGATCCTGTTCGAGACCGTGTCGCGGCGCGACGCGCTGCCCGTCGGCAAGATCTCGCCGCGCACCTACGCGCGACTGCGCGCGCTGCACGACGAGGGCCGCGCGCCGCGCGTGCGCTTCCGCGCCGTCGTCGAGTTCGAGGAGAAGCCGCTGCGCACGCTGGTGGCCCGCGTCGTGGGCGCCACGCGCCCGCAGGAGGCCGTGACGGTCGTCGCGCACGTGCAGGAGCCGGGCGCCGGCGACAACGCCAGCGGCGTCGGCGGCGTGTGCGAGGCGGCGTGTGCGCTCGCGCGCCGCGTGCGCGCGGAGGAGCTGCCGCGCCCGGCGCGCAGCGTCGTGTTCGTCTTCGGCGACGAGATGCGGCAGTCGTCCATCTGGCTCGAGGACACCGCGCTGACGCCCTTCGCCGCGATCTCCGCCGACATGCTCGGCCAGGCGCGCGACGCCACCGGCGCGATCTGTCTGCTCGAGCGCGCGCCGGACCCGGGCGCGCTCGACCTGCTTCCGCCGGACGCGCACACGCCGTGGGGCGCGGGGCGCGTGGGCAGCGACGACCTGAAGCCGAACGGCCTCGCGCTCGTCGCGCGCACGGCGCTGGCCGACGTGGCGCGCGCGACGGGGGGCTGGACGTTCTCCGAGAACCCGTGGGAGGGCGGCAGCGACCACGACGTGTTCCTCGGACGCGGCGTCCCCGCGATCCTGATCTGGCACTTCACCGACTTCACGTACCACACCGGTCTCGATCGCCTCGGGCGCCTCGACCCCGAGGAGCTGCGGCGCACGAGCGTCGGCGTGCTCGCCACCGCGCTCGCGGTGGCGGACCTGCGCCGCGCGGACCTCGAGCGCTACCTCGCGAGCGACGCGCTCGAGCTCGAGCTGCGCACCGCCGCCGCCGAGACCGCCGCGCGCCCCGAGGTGGCCGAGCGCTGGCGCGCCTGGTCCGCCGGCGTCGGCGCCTGGCTGCGCAAGAGCGTCGTCGACCCCGAGTGACTCCCTCCCGCCCCCGCACCGCGACCCTGAGCGACTCCACCCCGCCCCTCCCGCGCCCGTCCCGCCGCGCCGTCCTCGGCGCCGCCGCCGGCCTCGCCGCGGCCTGCGCCACGCCGGCGGCGAGGCGCGCCCCAGCCCGCGCCGCAGGAGGCCACCGCGCCGCGCGGGCGCCGCGGCTACCCGGTGCTCGTCGGCAGCAAGAACGCGCTGCCCGGCATGCAGCTCCACTACCAGTCGCTCGTCACCGGCGCGCTGCCGCTCGACGTGGCGATCGAGGTCGTGAAGATCGTCGAGGCGGACGAGACCGACCACAGCGTCGGCCTGGGCGGCCTGCCGAACGAGGACGGCGTGGTGCAGCTCGACGCCGCGGTGATGGACGGCCGCACGCACAACGCGGGCGCGGTGGCGTGCCTCGAGAACATCCTGCACCCGAGCGAGGTCGCGCGCCTGGTGATGGAGCGCACCGACCACGTGATGATCGTCGGGCGCGGCGCGTACGAGTTCGCCCGCAGCCACGGGCACCCGCACGTCGAGCTGCTCACCGAGGAGGCGCGCGAGATCTGGATGCGCTGGAAGGAGTCGATGAGCGAGCAGGACGACCGCCTGGTGCCCGGCCCGGACACGCGGCAGGGGCGCGCGGCGTCGCCCGAGGAGGCGGCGCGGCTCGCGCGCCTCGACCGCTACCTCGTCGAGCGCGTGACGGGCACGATCCACTGCTCGGCGCTCGCGCTCGACGGCAACGTCGCGTGCACGACGACGACCTCGGGGCTGTCGTGGAAGATCCCCGGTCGGGTGGGGGACTCGCCGCAGATCGGCTCGGGCCTGTACTGCGACGGCGAGGCGGGCTCGGCCGGCGCCACCGGGCGCGGCGAGGCGGCGATCCTCGCGCACGCGAGCTCGGCGTGCGTCGAGCTCCTGCGCGGAGGGATGGCGCCGCTCGACGCGGGCCTCGAGGTGCTGCGGCGCGTCACGCGTCAGGCGCGGCGCGCGGCGCTGTGGCAGCCCGGCCTCGTGGACGAGCGCGGCGTGCCGACCTTCGGCCTGACGCTGTACGTGCTCGGGCTCGACGGCCGGCACGCGGGCGTGAACCTCCTCGGGCCGGGGCAGTACGCCGTCGCCGACCCCGAGGGCGGACCGCGCCTGGCCGACCTCGTGCCCCTGCACGAGTGAGGCGCGCGCGTCGAAGCCGCGGGCGATGCGAGGCGATGGGGGCCCGCGGTACGGCCTGCGGGGACGATGGAGCGCGCCCGCGCGGCGTTGATACGACTTTCGCGGAGATCGGGAAAAGTCGCCCAACTGGGCGATCCTGAGTAGTATCTGAACCGTCCCATGGGGGCTCTCACCCCCGTGTCCGCACCCTTTCCCACGCGACCATGTCCCGATCCATGTCTCGCCTCACTCGGTCCGCGCTCGCCCTCGGCGTCCTGGGCTCCCTGGTCTCCTCCGCCGCGAGCGCGAACCAGGTCGACTCGCCCGACTGCGCCGCTCCGCGCGAGCGCATCGTCGGCGTCCCCGCCGGCGCCGACGTGCAAGCCCTCGCCGCCTCGCTGGGCGCGCAGGTCCTCGACACCTTCGGTCCGGGCGGCGCGCCGATGGCCACCGGCGGCCCCGGTCAGGTGGCGCGCCTCGTGTGGCCGAGCACGCGCGCGGCCGAGCGCGCCCACGCCTACCTGCAGGCCGGCGGCTCGGTGCAGTTCGCCGAGCGCATGTACCGCACGCGCATGCCCGAGCTGGGCACGTGCGTCGACGCGCAGCCGGTCGGCGCGCAGCAGTGCACGGCCGCCTTCGTCGACGGCACGCCCACGCTGGGCGAGTACGAGGGCCAGCCGCTCCTGCCCTCGATCAGCGCCGACGACATGCCCAACCACGGCACCGGCGCGCCCGCGATCGTCGCCGTGATCGACACGGGCATCGACCCGACGCACAGCCTGTTCCTCGGGCGCCTGCACGGGCCGGGCTACGACTTCCTCGGCGGCCACGTCGGCGGCTTCGACCTGCCCGACTACGAGGACAACGACGGCGACGGGCTCGTGGACGAGGCGTACGGCCACGGCACGCACGTCGCCGGCCTCGTCTGCCTGATCGACCCGAGCGCGCGCATCCTGCCCTACCGCGTGCTCGACTCCGACGGCGGCGGCTCGACCTGGGACGTCGCGAACGCGATCTACCGCGCCATCGCCGACGGCGCGGACGTCATCAACCTGAGCCTCGGCATCGCGCAGCCCTCGGTCGCCATCCAGAAGGCGATCGACGCGGCGCACGCCCACGAGATCGTCGTGGTGAGCTCGGCCGGCAACCTGGGCGGTCCGACGATGGACCCGCTGGCCAGCGGCGCGCACGTGCTCGCCGTGGCGGCGGTGGACCACGACGGCGTGCTCGCGCCTTTCTCGAGCTACGGCCACAAGGTCGACCTCGTAGCGCCCGGCGTCGGCCTCTACAGCGCCTACCCGGGCAACACGTTCGCCTGGTGGAGCGGCACGTCGATGTCCTGCGCCGTGGTGAGCGGCGCCGTCGCGCGTCTCAAGGTGTACGACGGCGAGAACGAGGTCGAGCACGCGCCCGGCGCGCTCGAGGACACGGCCCTGGACGTCGGTCAGATCAACGCCGGCCTCGGCGACCTGCTCGGCGACGGCCTCATCCGGCTGGACGCGGCCGCGAACGCGCTCGACTGATCCTCGCGTGATCGACGACGGCGACGCGCTGTTCGCAGGCGTCCAGCGCCGCGAGCCCGAGGCGTGGGCGCGCTTCGTCGACCGCTTCGGCGGCCTGGTGGCGGCGGTCCCGCGCCGCGCCGGGCTGTCGGACGCCGACGTCGACGACGTCGTGCAGGCCACGTGGGTGCAGCTCCTGCGCCACGCGCCGCTGATCCGCGAGCCGCGCTCGCTGCCGGCCTGGGTGCTGACCACGGTCTCGCGCGAGACGTGGCGCGTGAAGGGCGGGCGGCGCACCGTGACGCTGGTCGCCGAGGAGGACGAAACGCAGGCCGAGGGCGACCCGCTCGACGACCTGGCGCGGCTCGAGGCGGCCCAGCTCGTGCGCGACGGCCTGTCGCGGCTCGGCGAGCCCTGCCGCGGCCTGCTCGGCGCGCTGTTCCTGCGCCAGCCCGCGCCCAGCTACGCCGACCTGGCCGACGAGCTGGGCATCGCGGTGGGCAGCATCGGGCCGACCCGCCAGCGCTGCCTGGCGCGCCTGGCGGCCGACCTCGAGCGCCACGGCGGCGGGCTGGCCTGACGCGCGTCCCGGGTCTGGATTCCGCATTCGCCCGTATCACGACCCCACCCCGTCCCTCCTCGACTGGCCATGAGCTCCCCGCACCAAGACGAGACCACCCTCGAGCTCTACGCCGACCTGATCGCCTGGCTGGAGGGCGCCGCGCCCAGCGCGGTCCTCCAGCGCCTGGAGCGCGACGAGCCCCAGCGACTCGCGCACCTGCGGACGGCCGTCGAGCGCCTCCTCAGCCAGTTCGCCGAGCGCCCCCTGGCGGCCGGCACGGACGCGCAGCGACGCCGCGCCCTGGCGCTGCTCACGAGCGCGCGCCCGGGCCTGCTCGCGGGCGTGCGCACCCTCGTCGCGCGCCTCGCCGGCGGCGCGCCTGAAACCGGCCGTGGCCGTGCGCAGCGGCGACGCCGCCGCGCCGCTCCTCGCGCTGTACGAGGCGGAGGGCTACGACCTCGACGTCTCGCTCTCCGAGGGCGGCGAGCTCGTCGGCCAGATCCTGCCGCAGACCGGCGAGGAGAACCCGTTCGAGGCCGGCGCCGCGCTGTGGCAGGGCGGCGACGACGCGCCGCAGGTGGTGCCCATCGACGAGGACGGGCTGTTCCACTTCGCCCGGCCGGGGCGCGGGCGCGGGCGCCTGGTGCTCTCGGGCCGCGACCTCGAGGTCGTCGTGCCCGAGCTGGAGCTGCCGCGGTCGTGAGCGGGGCCGAACGCGCCCGCCGACGCCGCGGCCTGGGTCGAGCGCCTCGCCGGCTGCGCGGAGGACGCCGACGGCCCGACGTGGCGCGCCTTCGCAGCCGAGCCCGACGCGCTGCGCGCCGAGGTCGCCGAGGCGCTGCGCCAGCGCGTGATGACCGCCGTGCGCACCGCGCCGCCCGAGGCGCTCGCGCTCTCCGAGCGGCTGCTGCTCGCCGCGCGCGGGCTCGGCGCGCTCGAGGGCCTCGTGCAACGCGCGCGCGCCGTCGCGCTGCACTTCAACGGCCGCAGTCGCGAGGCCGCCGCGCCCTTCGAGCGCGCGCTCGCGTGGTACGAGGCGCGAGGCGAGGCGCTCGAGGCGGCGCGCGTGCGCCGCAGCCTCGTCGACGTGTACCAGATGGCGGGGGACAGCGAGCGCGCGCTCGCGGTCGCCGACGCCGCGCGCGCGACGTTCGTCGCGCACGGCGAACAGGCGCTGCTGGCGCAGCTCGAGTGCAACGTCGGCAACGTGCACTTCCGCCTCGACCGCTACGGCGAGGCTCGCGCGCACTACGAGCGCGCGGCCGAGGTCTTCGAGGCGCTGGGCGACGCGTTCGGCCGCGCGTACGCGCTCTTCAACCTCGGCAACATCGAGACGAACGCGCACCGCTTCGACGAGGCGACGCGCTGCTACGAGCTCGCGCAGCCCGCGTTCCGCGCGGGCGGCCACGAGGTGCTCGCGGTGGACTGCGACTACTCGACCGGCTACCTCGACCTGCGCCGCGGGCGGCTGTCGGACGCGCACCGCGCGCTCACGCGCGCGCGCGAGGGCTACCTCGCCGGCGGCAAGCCGTCGGGGCCGGCGCTGTGCGACCTGGACCTGTGCGAGCTGTCGCTGCGCATCGACGCCTACCGCGACGCGGTGCGCCACGGCGAGCGCGCGCTGGAGGAGCTCGAGGGGCTCGACCTCGACTACGAGCGCGCGAAGGCGCGGCTGCTCGTCGGCATCGCGCTCGGCCGCCTGGGCGAGGCGCGCCGCGCGAGCGAGGCGCTGGCGGCGGCGAGCGCCGCGCTCGGCGCGCTCGGCAACCGCACGCTCGCGGCGCTCGCGACGCTGCACCGCGTGCCGCTCGAGCAGGGCGAGCGCGACGCCGCGACGCTGCTCGTCGACGTGGAGGCCGCCGCGCGCGACCTCGACGCGAGCGGCGACGAGCTGCTCGCGCAGCTCGGCAGCCTCGCGCGCGCCGAGGCGCTCCTGCGCGCGCGCCGCCGCGACGAGGGCGTGGCCGAGCTCGAGCGCCTCGCGCGCCGCGCCGCGCCCGAGGGCCTGTACGAGCAGGGCCTCGCGAACGCGCGCATCGAGGGCCTGCGCCTGCTCGCCGCCGCGTCGCTGGAGGACGGCGATCGCGCGCGCGCCGAGGAGCTCCTGCGCGACGCGGTCGGCTGGATCGAGGCCACGCTCGAGCACCTCTCGCACGGCGACGCGCGCGTCGCGTTCTTCGCGCAGCGGCAGCCGGCCTTCGCCGAGCTCGCCGGGCTGCTGCTCGACGCGCGCGGCGCGGAAGGCGTCGCCGAGGCGCTGGCGCTCGTCGAGCGCAGCCGCCTGCGCAGCGCGCGCGAGCAGCGCAGCGCGCCGCCGAGCGAGGAGGTGCGCGCCCTGCGCGAGCGCCTCGACGTGCTGCTGCGCGAGGACCTGGAGGAGCGCCTCGACGACCCCGGCCGCGAGGCGCACCGTCGCGGCGCGGCTCGCGCGCGCCGAGCTGGGCAACGTGCGCGAGGAGCTGCTGCGGCTGCAGCGCGCCGAGAGCGGCGCGCACGCCGCAGGGCGCGCCGCGCGCGGGGCGCTCGAGCGCGTGGACCTGGGCCGGCTCGGCCCGCGCGAGCGCGTGCTGTACTACCTCGAGGCGCGCGGCGTGCTGCACGGCGTGCTGCTCGCCGGCGCGCCGGGCGGCGTGCGCGTGCTGCGCGCGCTGCGGCTCGACGTCTCGGCGCGCGGCGTCGAGGCCGAGCTCACGCGCCTGCGCTTCCAGGTGCAGAAGTACCGCCACGGCCGCGACTACGTCGCGCGCCACTCCGCCCACGTGCAGCGCGCGTTCGAACGGGTGTTGCAGGAGCTGGGCCGCGCGCTGGTGGCGCCCTTCCTCGACCCGAGCCTCGCCGGCGAGGCGCTGCGCGACGGCGACGCGCTGGTCGTCGTGCCGTACGGCGCGCTGCACGAGGTGCCCTTCGCCGGCCTCGCCGTCGACGGGCGCGCGCTCGTCGAGCGCGTCGACGTGTCCCTCGCGCGCTCGCTCGGCCAGCTCCGCGCCGACGCGGGCGTCGCGCGCCGCGCCGTGCTGTCCTGCCTCGGCGCGGCCGAGGACCTGCCGGAGGTCGAGCGCGAGCGCGCCGCCTTCGACGCCTGGGGCGCGCTCGAGGCCTGCGACGTCGACGCCTTCCTCGCGCGCCTCGCGGGCGGGGTGGAGGGCGCGGTGCTGCACCTCGCGGCGCACGGCAGCTACGAGCCGCAGCACCCGCTCTTCTCGGGCGTGCGCCTGGGCGCGCGGCACCTGACCGCCTTCGACATCGCGCGCCTCGCGCTGCCGGAGTGCCTCGTGCTGCTGAGCGGCTGCGAGACCGGCCGCCAGGCGAACCCGCGCGGCGAGGAGCTCTACGGGCCCGAGCAGGCCTTCTTCCGCGCCGGCGCGCGCGGCGTGGTGAGCTGCCTGTGGCCCGTGGCCGACAGCGCGGGCGCGAGCTTCGTCGCCGAGCTGGCGCGAGCGCTCGACGAGGGCCTCGACGTGCGCGCCGCGACCTCGCGCGCCCAGCGCGTCGCGGCGGGCCGCGGCGCGCCGCCCCAGGACTGGGCCGGCTTCGTCTACGCCGGCGACCCGGGCCTGCGGCTCGCGGCGCGCTGAGCCGCCGCGCGCCGGGAATCCGCGCGGATTCCCGTATCAGCCCGACGGGTGCTCGCTCCTACCGTCGCGCAGGTGCTGGGAAGGCCCTGCGTGAATTCGATTCGACCCTGTCCCGCAGCACGACGGGTGCTGTCCCTGATCGTGCACTCCGAGCGCGGACCGCGAGCCTACTCCCCCGGGGCTCCCGCGCTCCTGAGGCTCACGCCTCAGTCCTCGTGCCGCATCGACGCGCGGAACTCCGTCGCGTCGATGCGGCCGTCCCCGTTCGTGTCGAGCGTGGCGAGCAGCGTGTTCAGGCGCGGCTCGAGGCTCGACCCGCGCGCCAGCTCGGTGAGGTCCGCGCGCGTGATGCCGCCGTCGCCGTCGTAGTCCAGGCGCCGGAAGGTCGGCACCGGGCCGACGATGCGGTCGGGCTCGGGCGTGCCGTGCAGCACCTCCTCGCGCGGCTCGACGCGGCCGAAGAGCTCGTAGACGCTCTTGCGCGGCGCGGGGGCGCCGGGCTCGATCGCGGTCGGCTCGACCGGCGCCTCGGCCGTCGGCTCGGGCTCTGTCGCCTCGGGCGCGTGCTCCTCGGCGAGCAGCTCCGCCACCGTCGGCGCGTCGGGGTCGTCCGGGTCGGGCTGCGGCGGCTTGAAGGCGCCGACGCGCTGCACGGCCTCGACGTACTCCTGCGTGAACTCCTCGCGCGTGATGCGTCCGTCGCCGTCGTGGTCGAAGGCGGCGAAGCGCGCGCGGTCGTGCTGCATGCTCTCGCGCGCCTCGCGGAACGAGATCCAGCCGTTCTCGTCGCGGTCGGCGACGGTGAAGGCGGCCTCGGCCTGCTGCTCGAGCTCCTTCTCGCGCGCCTGGCGCAGGCGCTCCTCGCGGTCGGCCCCGCGCTGCGCGCCGGTGTCCGCGCCGCGCTGCGGGCTGGCATCGGCCCCGCGCTGCGCCCCGCGTCCGGCCGCGGGGCCTGCGCCGCGGTCCTGGGCGGCGGCGAGGCCCAGGAGGGCCAGCGCGAGGACGGTGAAAGGGTACGAGCTCATGGCGCGAGGGGATTGTGGCACGGATCGGCCGCCGGAGGGAGCTGACTTCAACCGGGTCGAGAAACCTCCACGGACAGCTCGAGTCGCGGCCGCCAAGGGAGTCGCCACTCATCGTCGGGGCGTTGGAGCAGAGCCATGCCCGCGGCTTGCCTTCCTGCTGGACCTACGCGGCCGTCCGTCGGGTCGGGAGTCTCCTGACGACTCGTCCTTGCCGCCTGTCCCTCGGCTCGTCGACCTCAGGACTGACTTCGCAGGTACTGGCGTTCGTCAACGTCGGTGCGCCTCACGAGGAGATGTTCGCTCTCGCCCGGGTGACGACCGTTGGAACCGGATCGCGTCCACTTGACAGGAAGCTCGGGGGGGGGGCAACCTTCATGCCGCACGCTGACATCACAGCGTGCACGACGAAGTTCAATGGAGATGACGAATCATGACTCGCAAGACACTCGCGCTGCTCTCGCTGCTCGCTGCATTCAGTGGAACCGTCGCTGCCATCGCGGACGAGCAGTGCGCCGCCAACTCCGAGACCGTGCTCGCGCAACGCATGGACGCTTGCCCCGGATACGAGCTCAACTGGGAGGTCACGTCTACTCCCGGCGTCGACTGCGACCCCTGTCACCAGAAGGCCTACATCTGGGTGAAGGATCTGGCCACGGGCAACACGGTCCTGAGTACGTCCTTCGATCTCGACCTGGCTTGCAACACGGGAGTCTGGCTCTCGTTGCCGGCACCGTGCAATGGCCAGCCTTGGGTCAGCATCAAGCTCTACTGCCTCCCGTGCGAGACGGTCGAGTGATGGCCGGTGCGCGGACGAGTTCGTCGTATGATCTCGACCCGCATCGGAACGGATAGCGGGCCGTCGTAGTGCCGAAGCTGATTCAAACACGTGACGCCGACCCATGGGCCGGCGTCACGACTCTCGCGCTGGGGGAGATACCGACC
Source organism: Planctomycetota bacterium (assembly GCA_020638875.1). GTDB lineage: Bacteria > Planctomycetota > UBA1135 > UBA1135 > DUCM01. The sequence continues at coordinate 357,366 of JACKHS010000001.1, read as the reverse complement.
TTGAAGAAGTCACACCTATCGCTCGTTCTCGCCGCCGCAGCACTGTCGTCAGGACTCGTACTGGCGCTTCTCGGCACCCGTTCCCCGCAGACCGGTCAGCCCCCCGTCGCTGCTGCTCCGAGCAACGGCACTCTCGCTGCCCGGCAGGAGGAACCGGTCGCACCCTCTCAGACGGACCTCAGGCTCCAGGCCGTGAGTCCTCCCGAGGCCAGAGCCGATTCGGCGCCCTCCGAGGCAACGCCTCGTGAGGCTCAGGGCGAGGTCCAGCGCGATTGGCGCGAGCCCTATCGCGAGCGGTATGCGGCGATGGGCCCGGGCGAACTGCTCGACAGGAGGAGCGAGTTGCTCGAGGCCTGGGACGAGGTCATCCAGGGCCGGGCCCAGGGACTGCTGGATGCGGGCGCCTACATCGAGGTCGAGGGACAGCGGGAGCCGGAACTCGAACTTCACGAGAGGATGGGCAAGTCCCTCGTCGCCTTCTCCGGCACAAGGGCCGACGGCACCGATTGCACGCGCTGGGTACTGGTCGACCTGGAGTCCATCCCCGAGACGGAGAGGCAGATCGATCGCGAGTTGAACTACGCGTGTGAGGTCATCAAGCAGCTGGGAATGGGCCCGCGCGCAGGCAAGGACTACACGACCAGGTTCTCGAAGTCGGACGGCGAGCAGTAGTTCCCGAGCGTGGTCGGTGTCGATCACGGCCCGAGACAGTCTGCGGCTCCAAGTCCGGTCGACAGCGTGGAGGCTCAGCCGGCCAGCTCGAGCAGCGTCGCGGCGACGCGGTCGACGTCCTCGGGGGCGAGGAAGGGGTGCACGGGCAGGCACAGCACCTCGTTGGCGAGGCGCTCGGCGTTGGGGAAGGCGCCCGCGGCGTAGCCCCAGTCGGCGGCGGCGGCCTGCAGGTGCACCGGGCTCGGGTAGTGCAGCGCGGCGCCGATCTTGCGCTCGGTGAGGCGGCGCTGCACCTCGTCGCGCAGGCCGTCGCCGAGCACGCGCACGGTGTACTGGTGGTAGACCGGCTTCGAGCCCGGCGCGACCGCGAGCGGGCGCACGACGGTGCTGCCGGCGAAGGCCGCGTCGTAGCGCGCGGCGTTGGCGCGCCGGCGCTCGTTCCAGCCCTCGAGGTGCGGCAGCTTCACGTTCAGCACCGCTGCCTGCATCGCCTGCAGGCGCGAGTTCGTGCCGACCTCGGTGTGCACGTACTTCTGGCTGCTGCCGTGGTCGCGCAGGCGGCGCAGCGAGGCGTTCACCTCGTCGGAGTTGCACAGCACCGCGCCGCCCTCGCCGGCCGCGCCGAGGTTCTTGGTGGGGTAGAAGCTGAAGGCCGCCGCGTCGCCGAGCTCGCCCGAGCGCAGGCCGTCGCGCTCGGCGCCGTGCGCCTGCGCGGCGTCCTCGAGCAGGCCCGCGCCGCGGTCGTCGGCGAGGCGCCGGAAGGCGTGCAGGTCGACGAGCTGGCCGTAGAGGTGCACGGGCAGCAGGCAGCGCGTCTCGGGCGTGCACGCGTCGCGCGCGGCCTCGACGTCGAGCAGCGCCGTGTCGTACTCGACGTCGGCGAGCTGCGGGCGCGCGCCGAGCCAGGCGATCGAGCCGGCGCTGGCGAAGAAGGTGAAGGGGCTCGTGACGACGCCGTCGCCGGGGCCGACGCCGAGCGCCTTGAGCGCCAGGATCAGCGCGTCGGTGCCCGAACCGACCGCGACGCCGTGGCGCGCGCGCTGGTAGGCGGCGAAGTCGCGCTCGAAGCGCTCGACCTCGGGGCCGAGGACGTACGCGCCGCTCTCGAGGACGCGCAGCACGGCCTCCTGGAGGGCGGGGCCGACCTCGGCGCGCTCGGCGGCGAGGTCGACGGGGGGCAGGAAGCGCGGCTCGGTGGAGGTGGTCATCAGGTGTAGGTCTTGAACTCGCCGGCCTGGAGCTTCTGCCAGTACGAGTCGAGGTCGCGCTTGACCCCGCCGGACAGCAGCAGCACGCCGAGGACGTTGGGGAAGGCCATCCCCAGGATCATGAGGTCGCCGAAGTCGAGCACGTTCTGGGCCGTGATGATCGAGCCGAGGAACGTGAACACGAGGAACAGGATGCGGTAGACGGTCGAGGAGCCGTCGCCGAAGACGTAGGCCCAGCAGCGCTCGCCGTAGTAGGACCACGAGATCATGGTCGAGAAGGCGAAGAGCGCGACCGCGACGCCGAGCACCATCGGGAACCAGGAGATCGTCTCGCGGAAGGCCATCGAGGTCAGGCCGGCGCCGTTCGCGGACTCGAGGTAGGGCAGGTACTCGGGGTTCGCCTTGCCGTCGTACGCGCCGGTGATGACGATCACGAGCGCGGTCATCGTGCAGACCACGATCGTGTCGATGAACGGCTCGAGCAGCGCCACGATGCCCTCGCGCACGGGGTACTCGGTCTTGGCGGCCGAGTGGGCGATGGCGGCCGAGCCCACGCCGGCCTCGTTCGAGAAGGCGGCGCGCTTGAAGCCCTGCACGAGGACGCCGATGATGCCGCCGTAGGCCGCGCTGGGGGCGAAGGCGCCCTCGAAGATCTCGCTGAAGGCCCGGCCGATGTGGTCGAAGTTCGTCGTCAGGACGTAGAAGCAGGCCAGCACGTAGATGCCGCACATCAGCGGCACGATCTTCTCCGCGGTCGCGGCGATGCGCTTGATGCCGCCGAGGATCACGATGCCGACCATGACGGTCATGACGGCGCCGTAGATCCAGCGGTGGTCGGCGAGGAAGGTCAGGCCGTCGACCTCCTGGATCGCGTTCAGCGACTGGTTCACCTGGAAGGTGTTGCCGCCGCCGAAGGAGCCGCCGATGCACAGGATCGCGAAGAGCATCGCGAGCACCTTGCCCAGGCCGCCCAGGCCCATCTGGCCCAGGCCGTTGGACAGGTAGTACATCGCGCCGCCCATCACGCGGCCGTCGGGGCGCACCTGGCGGAACTTCTGGCCGAGCGTGCACTCGACGAACTTGGAGGACATGCCGAGGAAGCCGGCCGCGATCATCCAGAACGTCGCGCCCGGACCGCCCACGCTGATCGCGATCGCGACGCCGGCGATGTTGCCCAGGCCCACCGTCGCGGAGAGCGCCGAGGCGAGCGCCTGGAAGTGGCTGACCTCGCCCTCGTCGTCGGGGTTGTCGTAGTCGCCCTTCGTCACCCGCAGCGCGTGCCCGAAGCCCCGCAGGTTGATGAAGCCCATGCGGAAGGTGAAGTACACCGCGCCCAGGATCAGCCACAGCACGGCGAGCGGGACCGTGTGCTCGTCGGAGGCGCCGTTCTCGTCGACGTGGCCGTTGTCCCAGAACCAGACGTCCCAGAACATCACCGCCGCGATCTTGCCGTTGACCCAGCCCATGGCCGAGTCGACGGTCTCCATCCAGCCGCCGTCGCCGGCCTGCGCCGCGTCCTCGACCACCACCGCGGCGGGCGCGACGGGGGGCGCGGCGTCGGCCACGGCCGGCAGGACGTGGAGGAGGCCCAGGAGGGCGAGCAGGGTGACGAGGAAGCGCTGGGTCGGCCGCATGGAGGTCCTGGTCGGGTGGGCACGAAGAGGGCCAGGGAGGCCCGAGCGGGACGGAATCGTGCCAACGGCGTCGGGAACATGCAAACTGCCGGGCGCGCCCCGTTCCGCGGGGCGCTCGGCCGGAATGGTGGCGGCCGCGGGCCGTAGCCGCCGCCTCCCAGTCCCGCACCCCAAGCCGCCATGCGCCACCTCGCCCTGCTCGTCACCGCCGCCGTCCCGTCCGTCCTCCTCGCCCACGGGGCGTTCGCGCCCGCCGCCGCGCCCGGCGACGACTGGACGCAGCCGCAGCTCGAGAACGTCACGCGACAGATCCAGAAGGAGATCGAGGAGCTGCGCGGCGAGGCGTTCGAGCGCGGCGTCGCGGTGCGGCTCACCGACGGCGCCGGCTTCCTGAAGCACGCGACGCAGCGCGCCGAGGAGATGATGCCGCCCGAGATGCTGAGCGCGGAGCAGGACCTCGCCGTGCTGCTCGGCCTCATCCCGGCCGACATGGACCTGTGGAAGACGACGCTCGCCCTGCTCGAGGGCCAGGTGGGCGGCTTCTACGACCCGAGCGCGGAGACCTTCTACCTGATGGAGGGCTTCACCGGCGGCGTGGCGCGCATGATCCTCTCGCACGAGCTGACGCACGCGCTCGACGACCAGCTCTACGACATCGACGGCAAGCTCGCGCCGCTGCTGAGCGAGCGCGACGCGAGCCTGGCCTTCCAGTCGGTGGTCGAGGGCAGCGGCACCGCGATGATGCAGAAGTGGGCCGTGGCCCACATGGGCGAGCTCGACCCCGAGGAGCTCCAGCAGATCGCGAGCATGGGCACCGAGGGGCTCGGCGAGGCGCCGACGTTCCTGTGGAAGCCGCTGCTCGCCGCGTACACGCAGGGGCAGAGCTTCCTCAACGCCGGCTTCAGCGCGCGCAAGCGCGTCGAGGCCCAGCAGAAGAAGGCCGCGCGGGCCGCGAAGAAGGAGGGCCGCGAGGCGCCCGAGGTCGTGCCCGCGTCGTTCACCGAGGTGACGCGCACGGCCTTCGAGACGCCGCCGCGCTCGACCGAGCAGGTGCTGCACCCCGAGAAGTACTGGGACGCCGACCAGGTCGACGAGCCGCTGAAGGTGCGCCTCGACGGCACGCCCGAGGGATGGACGCGGCTCGACGAGTCGACGCTCGGCGAGCTGCTGCTCGCGCTGCTCGTCGAGGACGCCCGGACCGTCGACTTCACCAACCCGCTCGCGCTGATGGCCGTGCGCTACACGAACGACGCGGCGACGGGCTGGGGCGGCGACCGCATGCTGCTGCTCGGCCGCGGCGACGCGCGCCTGCTGTACGTCGCCACGGTGTGGGACGACGCGGACGAGGCGGCCGAGTTCCGCGCGGCGCTCGAGGCGCGCACGGGCGCCTGGGCGGGCAAGCTCGCCGGCCTGAAGGGCGGTGTCACGCTGCTGCCCGCGGACGAGGCGGCGCCCACGCGCGTGACCTTCTACGCCTGGCGCGGCCTGAAGGCCGACGACGCCGCCGCGGCGGCCGCCGCCGTGGAGGTGCGCTGACCGTCAGCCGCGCGGGCGGAACATCGCCGCGTCCAGGATCGACCACAGGTGGACGATCCAGCCCAGCCAGAAGATCCACAGCACGCCCGCGAGGACGAACATCACGATCGCCTTCAGCAGGCGGCCTTGCACGAGCTGGCCGAGGCCGGGGACGAAGAAGCTCGCGAGCGCGGCGAGCACGTTGCCGGTCGAGCCTTGGCCGGTGTGCGCGTGAGTCATGGGGCCGAGAGGGGTGAAGTCCGCGACGGGGGGAACGCGTGCTTCTTGGGAACTCAGCCGAAGTGCTTTCGCGTGCGCGCGGGGCGCGGCAGGCCGCCGGCGACGCGGCCGGTGAAGAGGAAGGTGCCCTCGACGCGATAGCCCGGCCGCGGCGCGGGCAGGTCGTCCTGCTCGAGCTGCCACGGCGAGACGAACAGGTGCAGCGGACGCTCGGGCGCGTCGACCTCCAGCACGTCGACCGGCGCGTGGGTGCGCGCGTTGCGCAGGTGGCGCACGGCGCGCACGCGCGCGGAGACGTCGGCGCAGCCGCCCGGGTCGTCGTCGCCGCCGAGCGGCGCGCACGCGAAGCCACGCCGGCGCTCGAGCACGCTCGGATCCGCGCCTCCGTTGTTCGGCCCGACGTAGTCGAGCGTGAGCGCGAAGCCCGCGACCGACACGGCGAGCACGTGGCCGCTCGGCAGGCGGCGCGGCAGTCGCCGCGCGTCGGTGATCCACGTCGCGAGGCGGTACGCGCCCGGCGCCGGCGCGCGCTCCTCGCCGGGCACGGGCGGCGCGGCCCAGCCGACGAGCAACGCGTCGTGCGGCGAGTCGGGCACGCGCGCCGCGCTCTCGACCGCGACGCGCAAGCGGCTCGTCTCCGCGTAGTGGGGCAGCAGCGTCACGTGCTCCTGGTCGTCCTCGCGATCGAGGCGCAACTCGAGCCCGTCCGCCAGCGGCAGGCGCAGGTGCTCGCCGCCGGGTCCGCGCCACGCCACCGGCTCGCCCTCGGCGCGCACGAGCGCCGCGAGCGCGGCGGGGTCCATGTCCGGCGGGAAGCCGATGCACTCGAGCAGAAAGTCCAAGCGCCCACACGTTAACCTACGGCCCATGCGCCGCACGCCGACCTCCCGGGCCTTCGTCCTCTCGCTGCTCGCCCTCGCGGCGTGCCAGGCCGCCACCGGCACGTACCGCTCGACGGTGGCCCTGCGCCACGCCCCGCGCGAGGAGGCGGTCGACGCCGAGCACTACGCCCTCGACCTCGTGCTGCTGCCCGAGACGCGCGAGCTGCGCGGCACGTGCACGCTCGACTTCGTCGCCGTCGCGCCGGGCGTCGACGCGCTCGAGCTCGACCTCGAGGCGCTCGAGGTCAGCGCCGTGCGCGGCGCCGGCGGCGCCCCGCTGGAGTTCGTGCAGCGCCCCGGGCGCCTGCGCGTCGAGCTCGGCCGCGCGCTCGAGGTCGGCGAGGCCGCGACCGTCTCCGTCGACTACGGGGGCCGGCCGGTGAAGGGGCTGTGGTTCGTCGAGGACGGGCAGGGCGGCGTGCGCCAGGTGTTCACGCAGGGCGAGTGCCTCGACTCGCGCGGCTGGTTCCCGTGCCTCGACTACCCGGCCGACCGCGCGACCAGCGAGCTGCGCGTCGAGCTGCCCGCGGACTGGATCGCGGTCGCCGCCGGCGAGCGCATCGACGCGGGCGAGACGCCCGGCGGGCGCTTCGAGCGCTGGCGCATGACGACCCCGCACCCGGCGTACCTCACGACGCTGTGCGCCGGCGACTTCGCCAGCGTGACCGGCGAGTGGGACGGCGTGCCGCTCGCGATGTACGCGGACCCGCGCTTCGCGGCCTGGCTGCCGAGCTCGTTCGACGAGACCGACGACGTGCTCGCCTGCTTCAGCGAGCTCACGGGCCGACGCTACCCGTACGCGAAGTACGCGCAGACCTGCGTGGGCAACTTCCCGTTCGGCGGCATGGAGAACATCTCCGCCACGACGCTGACCGAGCTCACGCTGGGTGACGAGCTGAGCCTGCGCGACGGCGGCTCGACCTCGCTCGTCGCGCACGAGGCGGCGCACCAGTGGTTCGGCGACCTGCTCACCTGCCGCGACTGGTCGCACGTCTGGCTGAACGAGGGCTTCGCGACCTACCTCACGCTGCTGTACTTCGAGCGCACGCGCGGCGTGGACGAGTTCCGCGCGCGTATGCGCGACACGCAGCGCTCGTACACGCGCGCCGACGTCGGCCTCGCGCGGCGGCCCACGGTGTACGACGTCTACCGCGCGCCGTTCGACCTGTTCTTCGGCGGGCACGCCTACCCCGGCGGCGCGAGCCGCCTGCACTACCTGCGCTTCGTGCTCGGCGACGAGGCGTTCTTCGCCGGCGTGCGCCGCTACGTCGCCGACCACGAGAGCAGCGCCGTCACGACCGACGACCTGCAGGCCGCGATGGAGGCCGCCTCGGGGCGCGACCTCGCCGGCTTCTTCGACCAGTGGTTCCACCACGCCGGCTACCCCGAGCTCGAGGTCGACTGGAGCTGGGACGCCGGGCGCAAGCTCGTGCTGCTCGAGGTCGCGCAGGTGCAGGCGCCCGACCACGGCACGCCGAGCGTCTTCCAGCTCGAGGTGGACGTCGAGCTGCGCGTCGGCGCGCAGCGCACGCTCGAGCGCCTGGTGCTCGACGAGCGAAAGGAGTCCTTCGAGTTCCCGGCGGCGGTCGAGCCGGTCTGGGTGCGCTTCGACAAGCACGGCGCGCTGCCGGCGCGCGTCGCGTCGAAGAAGGCCGCGCGCGAGTGGGTCGCGCTCGCGGCGGAGGACGACGACGTCAACGGGCGCCGCGACGCGGCCGACGCGCTCGGCCTGCTGCTCGCGCGCGAGGAGGACCCCACGCTGCGCCAGCAGGTGCTCTCGGCGCTCGTGAGCCGCCTGCGCGACGACCCGCACGCCGCCGTGCGCCGCGCGGCGGCCGAGAGCCTCGGACGCGCGCCGGCCGAGGCGACCACGGCCTTCCTGCGCAAGGCCGCGCTCGAGGACGCGGAGGCGTCGGTGCGCGTCGCCGCGCTGGACGCGCTCACCGGCTACGGCGCGAGCGCCGACCGCGCCGCGCTCGCGCTCGAGGCCTGGGAGGCCGGCTACTCGTGGAACGCGAAGATCGCCGCCGCGGGCCTCTACACCGCCGCCGCGCCGCGCGAGGCGCGCGCGTGGCTGCTCGACGCGATGAGCGTTCCCTCGCCGCACGGCAAGCTGCAGGCGGGCCTCGTGAACAAGCTGGCCGGGCTCGCCGACGAGGGCGTGGTGGCCGACCTCGTGCGCCTCGCCGGCGACGCGAGCCTGCCCGCGCAGGCGCGCGAGGCCGCGGCGAACGGCCTCGGCAAGCGGGCGCGCTTCGACCGCACCGCGCGCGAGGTGCTGCTCGCGCTGCTCGACGCGCCCGACTACCGCCTGCGCCAGGCGGCGATCGAGAACCTCGGCAAGCTCGGCGACCAGGGCGCGCTGCCGCGCCTGCGCGCCGAGCTCGCCAAGAGCGTGCACTCGCGCGAGCAGCGCAAGCTCGAGGAGGCCCTCGAGGCCCTGGAGCGCTGAGGTCCCGTGACCTGGATCAAGACCTTCGGCCAGGGCGAGGCGAGCGGGCGCCTCGCGCGCGCCTACGAGGCCGCGGTGAAGCGCGCCGGCCGCGTGTTCGGCATCGTGCGCGCGATGAGCCAGGAGCCCGCGGTGCTCGACGCGTCGATGGCGCTCTACCAGCGCGTCATGTACGCGCCCGGCGGCCTCGCGCGCTGGCAGCGCGAGCTGCTCGCCACGGTCACGAGTCGCGCGAACGCCTGCCACTACTGAACGCAGGCACACGCCTGGGACCTCCGTGCCGAGCTCCCGCACCTCGACGACGCCGCGCGCGAGGCCCTCGTGGCCGCGGCGCAGGAGGACTGGCGCGCGGCGGATCTCGACGCGCCGACGCGCGCGCTCTGCGCCTACGCGGAGAAGCTCACGCGCACGCCGGCCGCGATGACCGCGGGGGACGTCGAGGCGCTGCGCGCCCACGGCTTCGACGACCACGCGATCCACGACGCGATCCAGGTCGTCAGCTACTTCAACTACATCAACCGCGTCGCCGACGCGGTGCACGTGGACCTCGAGCCCGAGATGACGCCGTACCCGGAGGGATAGACCGATGAAGCTCGCCGCCCCGCTCGCGCTCGCACTCGCCGTGGGGATCGCCTGCGGCTGGGCCGTGTCGTCGCTCGTGCGACCCGTGTCCGCCCGCGAGGGCACCGCCGAGGTGTCGCCGCCGCCGCGGGCGGTCGAGCCGCCGCCGGCGCCCGCCGCGGAGCTCGTCCGCGCCGCGCCGGGCCCGCCGCGCGCGAGGACGCGGGCGCGGACGACGCGGCGCCGCCGCCGGTGCGCGTGATCGACGAGGACGGCGTGGGGCCGCTCTTCTCGGCGGCGCTGCTCGCGCACCACGCGCGCAGTTCGGCCGCGTGGGCCTCGTGCGCCGCGAGCCGCCGACGAGCGAGGACGAGGTGCGCGGCGAGGCGCGCTTCCGCGAGGAGGTGCTCGCTCTCGGCGCGGCTTCGCACGGAGGCGGCCGAGGACGCGAACCAGGCGGACCGCCTGCGCGCGGCGCGCGCGCAGGCGAGCGCTCGAGCTGCTGCGGCTCGTGGCGGAGGACGTCTGGGCGCCGACGCCCGCCGACCTCGACCAGGCCGCCGTCGCGGCGATGTTCGCGCCGCAGCGCGCGGGCGGCGCGCTCGACGGCGCCGAGTTCGTCGCGACGCCCGACGCGCGGCTCGAGGCCGGCACGACGCTGCGCTTCGGCCCGGGCGTGCACGTGCTCGACGAGCGCCGGCTGCGCGGCGAGGACGGCCGCACGCTGCCGAGCGACGTGACGATCGTCGGCGCGGGCAAGGACGCGACGCTGCTGCGGCTCGGCGACCTCGGCGCGCAGGGCAGCCTCGCGCGCCTCGCGTTCCGCGACCTGACGCTCGACTGCGACGACGACGGCCTGTTCGACCACCGCTCGGACGTGAGCTCCGTGCGGATGGAGCGCGTGCGCGTCGTGCGCTTCGACGCGGGGCACGGCGGCTGCACCGTGTTCAGCTTCAACGGCGGCGCGGTCGTCCACGCGACCGACTGCGAGTTCCTCGGCGGCTACGGCCGCGCGCCCGGCCGGGGCAGCCTGCTGCGCCCGGGGCCGCCGTTCCTCATGCGCTTCGAGCGCTGCCGCTTCCGGCTGATCGAGCTGCGCTTCCTGTCCTCGCTCGACGCCGACTCCGCCGCCGTCCTCGTCGGCTGTCAGTTCGAGCTGCTCGGCAGCGACCCGCTCGGCTGGTCGAACGAGCACGTGCGGCTCGAGGGCTGCAGCTCGACGCCGATCCCGGCCGACACGCCGCCGGCCGAGTTGCAGCTGCAGCTCACGGACCTCTTCCCCGGCGCCTGAGGCGCGCGCTCAGCGCGGCGGCGCGGTGAGCGTCAGCCAGCGGTCGACGCCGTCGACCGCGTGCTCGCTCGTGCGGCCGTCGGGCCAGTGCACGACGAGGCGCGCGACCGCGTCGTTCGGGCCGAGGCCGAAGTGCAGCTCGGGCGCGTGGCCGGTGAGGTAGCCCTCGCCCAGGCGCAGCGTTCGCACGAGGCGCAGGTCGCCGGCCTCGAGCTCGACCCACGCGCCCACCGCGTACGGGTTCGGCCCGTCCATGCGCAGGTCGAGGCCGAGCCAGTGGTTGCCGGTGGCGAGCTCGTTGCGCAGGAGCTGGTAGGGGCCGTTGTTGTTCGTGACGAACAGGTCGAGGCGGCCGTCGCGGTCGTAGTCGCACGCCGCCGCGGCGCGCGAGGCGAGCGCGCACGTCACGTCGTCGCCCGCCCGCGCGCTCGCGTCCTCGAAGCGGCCCTCGCCGTCGTTCAGGAAGAGCTGGTTCCGCTGGCCGACGCAGATGCCGGTGCTCTCGTAGTCGGGGCTCGTGTAGCCGTTGGGCACGAAGAGGTCGAGGTCGCCGTCGTTGTCGACGTCGAAGAGCACGGCGCCCCACGACGTGACGCCGACGCCCGCCGGGCCGAGGCCGGAGCGCACCGTGCCGTCCTGGAACGTGCCGACGTGCACCTTGCGCTCGGCCGTCGCGACGTAGTTGTTGAGGTACAGCGCGTTCGCCTCGAGCTGCCAGTTCGCGAGGAACAGGTCCTCGTCGCCGTCGCCGTCCACGTCGCCGAGCGCCACGCCCATGCCGCCGCGCGGGTCGTCCATGCCGGTCTGGAAGGACACGTCCTCGAAGTGCCCCGCGCCGTCGTTGCGGAAGAGCACGTTGAACGACACGTCGTTCGCCGCGTAGAGGTCGAGGTCGCCGTCGCGGTCGAAGTCCCAGAACACCGCCTGCATGCCGCGGCCCTGCACGTCGAGCAGGCCGCGCGCCTCGGTCACGTCGACGAGCTTCCCGCCGCGGTTCTCGTAGAACGTGTTGCGCTGGCCGGGGAAGGCGAAGGGCAGCATCTCGACCGGGTCCTCGCGGCGCATGCCGGCGAGCTGCTCGACCGGCGGCAGCTTCTCGAGGTCGTAGTCGAGGTAGCTCGTCACGTAGAGGTCGAGGTCGCCGTCGCCGTCCACGTCGCCGGCGCACACGCCCGCGCTCCACAGGTCGCCGCCGATGCCCTGCGCGGCGCTGACGTCCTCGAAGCGGCCGCGGCCGTCGTTCACGTACAGTCGATCCGCGCCGTAGTTCGCCTGGTAGAGGTCGAGGTCGCCGTCGCCGTCGAGGTCGAAGAAGAGCGCGCCCATGCCCGCGCCGTCGTCGAGCGTCTGCAGCTCGGTGAAGCGGCCGGCGACGTTCCTGTAGAGGCGGTTCACGGGCGTCGCGCAACCTTCGCGCCCGCCGCCCTGCACGACGAGCAGGTCCTGCCAGCCGTCGCCGTCGACGTCGCCCCACGCCGCGCCGGGCCCCATGGTGGGGCGGATGTCGCGCTGGTCGTCGGGGCCCTCGAAGTGCACGGTGGCGAGGCCGAGCGCGGGCGCGCGGTCGACGAACCATGGCCGCTGAGCGGCCTCCGTCGCGACGGGGGGTCGCGTCGCGGCCGGCTCCACGTCGGCGACGACCTCGAGCAGGTAGGTCTGGACCTTCCCCTGCGCGGGCGGCGGCGGTGAAGCGAAGCGCAACTCGAGCACGCCGCCCGCGTCGAGCGCGACGGGCCACGCGAAGTCGGTCAGCGCCTCCGCCTTCAGGCCGCTCGTCGCGGCGAGCGGTCGCGCGGGTCCGCGGCCGTGACGCCGCGCGAGCGTCGTGGCTGCGCCGCGATAGACCCACGCGCGTTGCAGCGCGCAAGCGCGGAGGCTCGCCGCGTCCAGCTCGCAGGGGCGAGCGAAGCTCGCCTGGTCCACGCGGAACGGGTTCACCCGATCCCACAGGCCCTTCGGGATCGCCGGGACCGCGGAGTCCGAGTCCGAGTCCGAGTCCGAGTCCGCGGCCGAATCCGCGGCCGCCTCCGGCGGGATCCACGCGGCGAGTGGCGCGCGCTCGGCCCCGAAGTAGACGCCCCCGCCCACCACGGACGCCGCGTTCGCTCCCTCCTGGAGGCCTGCGACGCTCGGCTGCGGGCGCGGCTCCTCGCCGTACTGCAGGACGAGCACACTCCCCTCGGGCGGCGGCGGTAGCTCGAGGTCGCCGAACTCCACGAGCGCGAGGTCGTAGCGCGCCAGCTCGGGCAGCCAGTCGCGGCCCGCCGCGTCGCGGGCGTAGGCCGGCAGCACCGGCTCCGTGAAGAGCCGCGGTTCGCCGTCCACGAGCAGCACCCGCTGCTCCGCCGGGTGCTCGATCACGCGCAGGCTCGCGGCGACGACGCTCGTGCCTTCGACGGGAGCGGCGAGGCGCACCCCCAGGCCCTTGCTGTTCGCGACGAGCCGCGGCGCGCGCTCGTTCGTCGTGACCGTCGGCAGCACGAGGGTGAGCCGGCCCTGCTCGAGGGCGCCGGCGTACTCGTAGCCGTCGGCGTCGCGCACCTCGACGTGGGGGACGAGCGCCGCTTGCGGCGCGAGCGAGAGCAGGAGGGGAGCCAGCATCTGTCTTCGGGGGTCGGAGAGCGCGCGCATGGTACCGCCGCGCATCGCCGCGCCCCGCGCGATCCTTCGGACCGCGCGGCCTCTGAAATCGCCGCGCCCCGCGCGATCCTCCGGACCGCGCGGGGCGCTGGGTTCGCGGGAGCCTCCCGCGTGCGCGAGCTCAGACGCTTGCGGCTTGCAGCTTGAGCTCGCGGATGTCGTCGACGCTGAAGTCGACGCTCTGCTCACGCTCGATGTTGATCAGCCGGCCGGTGCCCTTGAAGGGGTTGAAGATCAGGGCGCCGGCGACGACGCGGCCGTCCTTGAAGTGCATCGTCACCTTGTCGGCCGTGCGGGCGTTGAGGAGCATGTCGTAGATACGCTCCGGGATCATCTCACGGCTCTTCTTGGTCGAACTCATCGCAACCTTGGGTTCGGGGCCTGGGCACGCTGGGGGGCGGCGCGGGGATGGAGGGGGCCTCAGGAGAGGGACACGGTGGTGTGGGGGAGCAGCGCGTCGAGGGCGTCGACGAGCAGCGCGGACCAGGTCTCGAAGTCAGCGCCCTCGGCGCGCAGGCGCTTCAGCTCCTCGACGGAGACGAGGCGCCCTTCGAGCTGGTCTTCCTCGCGGACGGAGACCGTGCCGCGGACCTGGATCACTTGGACCAGACCGAGGTGAACGGCGCCCACGGGGTTGGTGTCGTCGTTGAGGAGTCCCACGGTGCGGGCCGTGAACTCGCCCTCGACGTGGAGCTCCTCTTCGAGCTCGCGCGCAGTGGCCGCGGTGAAGAGGTCGGCCGTGCCGCCCGCGGCGAGGTGCGCGGGCGGGAGCGCTTCGGCGTCGATCGGGTTGACGTGTCCGCCGATCCCGATCGAGAGCTTGTGGTGCAGGCGCGCCTCGCCGCCGCCCTTCGTGCGCTGCACCAGCAGCACGTCGTCGCCCACGCAGACGATGGCGTAGGGGATGACCTGCTTGAGGTGCGGCGCGCGCTCGGCGTAGGCGCGCTCGACGAAGAAGCCGCGCTCGAGCGCGCGCGCTTCGAAGGTCTCGCGCTCGAAGCCGCCCTCGTCCTCGCTCAGCCCGAACGGCGCGAGGCCGTGCGGGGTGCAGTGCGGGAAGAGCTCTTCCCGAGGGACGACGTAGACGAACTCCATGAGAGCGGCCTGGAGGTGTCGGCGGTGGGGCCGCGGACGAGGCGGTGCGTCCGAGGCGGAACGGTGAAACGCGCGAGCCGCCGACCTCGTCTCTCGAAGCTCGTGCCGGGCAAAGGAGGGGGCGGCACGAACGCGCGGTGGAGAGGTCGCCGGCGATAGGTGCCGAGTCTACGCGTGTGTGCTCGAAAGATCAAGATCGTGCGGTCGCCGCGTGAACGGCCCGCTACATGTAGTGGGTCATTCACCTCAGTAGCCGAGGCCGGCGTTCAACTTCGTCACGACGACACGCGAGCGATCGAGCGCGGCGAAGGTGCGACGTGAGGTGGCCTGTAAGCCGGGTTCTGTCCTCGCCCGTGAGAGCGAGGGGCGACCATTTCTCTGGGACCGACGTCGCCGCCGGCCTCGAACGACCTACCCGGAAGGTGATGCGCGGGTCGTCGCCGTGCCTTCCCTACTTGGACTTTCTCCGGGTGGGGTTTGCCCTGCCGACGTCGTCACCGACGCCGCGGTGCGCTCTTACCGCACCGTTTCACCCTTACCGCCCGCGGTCGCGGGAGGCGGTTTGTTTTCTGTGGCACTTTCCCTGGCCTCGCGGCCGGTTGCCGTTAGCAACCACCCTGACCCGTGGAGCCCGGACTTTCCTCCCCGCAGCGCCCGAGGGCCCGCGGAGCGGCCGCCCAGCCACCTCACGTCGCGCGCGCATCCTAGCCCACGCGCCGCGCTCGCACCGCCCCATGCCGGCGATTCACGTGCCTCGCGGCGCTGACGCGTCCCTTTCCGACCCGTTCGGAGACCACGCGCAGCCGCGGGGCTAGGATCTCTCGGCCCCGCACTCCGCCCCCCTCCGTCATGTCGCGCCTCCTGCTGCCGCTCCTCGCCCTGCTCCTCGCTCCGCTCGTCCTCGCTCGACCCGCCGCGCTCGCGGTCGACGAGTACCAGGACGCCGTGTCCGCCTTCCACAAGGCCTCCGCCAGCGGCAGCCTCGGCGATCGCAAGCAGGCGCTCGAGCGCTTGATGAGCCTCGGCGAGCCGGCGGCGCTCGGGCTGCTGTCGGGCGAGCTCGGGCGCGTCTCCACGCGCCTGCGCGAGGCGACCGACGAGGCCTATCGCCTGCGCTACGCCGCGGAGCGCAAGCAGGCCTTCATCGAGGAGCTCAAGCTGCGCGCCGAGAAGGACCACACGCTCGAGAAGTCGCTGAGCGACCAGCGCCAGAAGCTGCGCGACCTCGAGGCCCAGCTCGGCAAGGAGCGCGACACGATCGCCGCCTACACGCCGTGGCACGAGGCGCTGGGCGAGGGCACCGCGACGTTCTCGGCCTCGCTCGCCGACTCCAAGCGCAAGGGCGTCGAGAAGGAGCTGTGGAAGGAGATCGCCGAGTCGAGCGACCTCGGCGCGAAGCTCGCCGCGGTCGAGATCCTCGGCTACCTCGGCGGGCCCGGCACCGCGGTGGACCTGCAGAAGCTGATCGGCGACCTCGTCAAGGAGCGCTCCAGCCTCGAGCGCAAGCTGCCCAAGCTGATGACCGAGGTGCGCAAGCTCGAGAAGCGCATGCAGGAGGAGAACGTGCAGACCGGCGGGCGCAGCTCGATGGGCCCGCAGTACGACGCCGCGAAGAAGGAGGCCGCCGACGTGCAGGCGGCGGTCACCAAGCTCGCGCACATCTGCGACGCGGCCAGCGAGGCCGGCGGCGTCGCGCTCGCGCGCGAGGAGGGCGAGCTGCTCGACAAGTCGGTGAAGAAGCTGCTCGCCGCGCAGAAGAAGGCCAAGGACGGCGCGCGCCGCCGCACGCTGAACATGCTCGGCAAGAGCGGCGTACCGTCCGTGCTCGCGGAGCTGCGCACCCTCGCCGCGGCGGAGAAGGAGGCCGCCGGGCGCGCGTACCTGATCGACGCGCTGGCCGAGGCGGGCGACGGCGAGTGCGCCGAGCTGCTGCTCGGGACGCTGTTCGACGACGAGAGCTGGTTCGTGCGCAGCCGCGCCTACGCCGCCGCCGCGCGCCTGCGGCTCAAGGCCGCGATCCCGCGCCTGATCGACCGCCTCGAGGCCGAGCAGGGCCGCCTGCGCGGCGACGCGAACGACGCGCTGCGCTCGCTCACCGGGCAGAACTACCGCAACAACGCGACGCTTTGGCGCCGCTGGTGGGGCGAGAACGGCGAGAGCTTCGAGGTGCCGCCGATCGGCGAGATCGAGCAGAAGGCGAGCGAGGAGGCCAAGGAGGCCATCGGGACGACCTTCTTCGGCATCTCGACCGAGAGCAAGCGCGTGCTGTTCGTGCTCGACCTGTCGGGCTCGATGGAGTTCGCGATGATCCCGCGCGACAACCCCGACGACGACCCGAACAAGCCGCGCGACGAGCCGCGCGCGGGGGAGCGCTCGCGCC
Source organism: Planctomycetota bacterium (assembly GCA_020638875.1). Classification (GTDB taxonomy): domain Bacteria; phylum Planctomycetota; class UBA1135; order UBA1135; genus DUCM01. Next base: position 340,797 of record JACKHS010000001.1, on the reverse strand, counting down.
TCGAGGAGGCGCGCATCGCGCTCAACAAGGCCATCGGCGGCACGCAGGACGGCGCGGTGTTCAACGTGGTCTTCTACGCCTCCGACGTGTGGACCTGGCAGGACGACCTCGTCGAGATGAACGCGGAGACGCGCGGCGAGGCGCTGGCGATGATCGAGGAGCTGCAGGCCGTGGGCGGCACCAACATCTACAGCGCGCTCGCGATCGCGCTCGAGATGGCGGGCGCCAAGGGCGGCGACTCCTGGTCCGCCCCGGAGATCGACACGATCTTCTTCCTGACCGACGGTCGGCCTTCGGTCGGCCTGACGACGGACCCCGACGAGATCCTGGCCTTCGTGCGCGACCTCAACGCCTCGGCCGGCATCACGATCCACACGATCGGCCTGTCGGGCGCGCAGGACGCGTACCTCCTGCGCAGCCTCGCGGAGCAGAACGGCGGCGAGTACGTGGCGCGCTGAGCGCCTACTCGGGCAGCGCCTCGCGCGGCTCGCCGGCGTCCAGCCAGTCGCGCAGCAGCACGAGCGCGCTCCACGAGTCGCGCCGCGCCTTGCGCGCGTCGCCGTGGTGGCCGGCCTCGCGCAGCAGCGCCTCGGCCTCCTTCGTCGACAGGCGCTCGTCGCGCGGCACGACCGCGACGTCCGGCAGGCGCGCCGCGAGCGCGCGCGCGAAGCGCAGCACGTCCTGCGCGCGCGGGCCGAGCGTGCCGTCCATGTTGTAGGGCAGGCCGACCAGGACGACGCCGGCGTCGCGCTCCGCGGCGAGGCGCGCGACGTGCTCGACGAGCCGCGGGTCGTCGCCCGCGCCCTGCCAGACCTCCAGCGGCCGCGTCGCGATGCGCAGCGGGTCGGTGCTCGCGAAGCCCGTGCGCTTGGTGCCGTGGTCGACGGCGAGGACCGCGCGCGCGCTCACAGCTTGTCGGGCGCCTCGCGCTGCAGGCGCTCGACCACGCGCCGCACGTCCTGCGCGCGGTCCTTCGGGCACACGAGCATGGCGTCGCCGGCGCGCACGACCACCAGGCCCTCGACGTCGACCAGCGCGACGAGCTCGCCCGGGCCCGCGAACACGACGTTGTCGCGCGCGCCCTCGGCCACCAGCGCGCCGCCGCCGGCCACGCAGTTGCCGTCCGCGTCGAGCGGCAGCACCTCGGGCAGGCTCGTCCACGCGCCGACGTCGTTCCAGGCGTAGTCGATGGGCAGCACGCTGCGCGCGCGGCTGGGCTCCATCACCGCGACGTCGAAGGGCGCGGCGCGCAGCGCGGGGTAGACCTCCTCGAGCCCGGTCGCGCGGCCGGCGGCCTCGAGCGGCGCGAGGATGTCCGGCGCGTGCTCGCGCAGCGCGGCCAGCACCGCGGCGGTCGTGTAGACGAACACGCCCGCGTTCCACAGGAACGTGCCGGCGGCGAGGAACTCGCGCGCGCGGGCCTCGTCGGGCTTCTCGACGAAGCGCAAGACGTCGTGCGCCTCGTGCGCGCCGTGCCGCGCGAGCACGTCGCCGACCTCGATGTACCCGTAGCCGGTGGCGGGGAAGGTCGGCCGCACGCCGAGCGTGACCAGGCGCCCCGCGCGGCGCGCCTCGGCCGCGGCGGCGCGCAGGCTCGCGCGGAAGGCCTCGGCCGGTTCGATGACGTGGTCGGCGGGGAGCACGAGCTGCACCGCCTCGGGGTCGCGGCGCGCGATCTCGAGCGCGGCGAGCGCGACGCACGGCGCGGTGTTGCGGCCGACCGGCTCGACGAGCAGGTTCGCGGCGGGCAGCTCCGGCAGCGCGGCGCGCACCTCGCCCGCCAGGTCGCCCGAGGTCACCACCAGCACGCGCTCGAGCGGCACGAGGCCCGCGAGCCGCGCGCACGTCTCGGCCACCATCGGCCGGTCGCCGGCGATGGGCAGGAACTGCTTGGGTCGCGCCCGGCGGCTCGCCGGCCAGAAGCGCGTGCCCGAGCCGCCGGCCATCACCACCGCGTAGAGTCGCTCGTCGCTCATCGCGCAGAGCTTAGCCCGGATCTCGCGGGGCACCTCGGCCGGATCGAGCCCAAGTCGGCGCGCCGCCCGCTCCCGCGCCGCGACGCGGAAAGCGACGCACCCGCTCACCCACCTCGTCGCGGGGCCGTACGTCTGCGCACGCGGCGCGGGGCGCCGCGCGAGGGGATGGAGCCCGAGCCGAGACCTGCCGAACCGCCACGTCCGCCGCACGACCGCGCGGCGGCGGAGGGGCTCGAGCGGCAGCTCGGCGACGCGCGCCTGCGCGTGCTGGTGGTGGGCGCCGGGATCGCGGGTGCGACGCTCGCGGCGCTCCTGCGCCGGGCCGGCCACGGCGTCGCGCTCGTCGAACGCACGCCCGAGGTCCACGACGAGGGCTACATGCTCGGCCTGCTGCCGCTCGGCGGGAGGGTGCTGAACGCGCTCGACCTCGGCCCGGCGTACCTCGCCGCCAGCGTCGAGATGCGGCGCTACGACCTCTACGACCGGCACGGGCGCAGCGTGCGGCGCTACCCGCTGGGGGAGCTGGTCGCGGAGTACGGGCACTACCGCGGCGTCGAGCGCGGCCGGCTGCTCGCGCTCCTGCGCCGCGCGGCGGGCGCGATCGCCTACGAGACGACCGTGCGCGCGCTCGCGCAGGACGAGGGTCGCGGCGTCGTGCGCGTGACCCTGCACGACGACTCGGCGCTCGACGTCGACCTGGTCGTCGGCGCCGACGGGATCCACTCGGCGACGCGCGCGCTCGTCCTGCGTCCCGACGAGGTGCGCGCCTACGACACCGGGTGGAGCGGGTACGTGCTGTGGACCGACGGGCCGGTCGGCGACCCGCACGTGTACAGCGAGCGCTGGTCGGCCGGCTGGGGCGTCGGGCTCTACCCGGTGCTCGGGCGCTGCGGCGTGTTCCTGGCCGGCCGCCGTGAGGTGCTCGCCGCGCGCGGCGTGGCGGCGTACGCCGCCGACCTCGCCGGGCGCGTGGGCGCGCCGTTCGCGGAGGTGTTCCCGCACCTCGAGCTCGGGCGCGACGCGTTCTCTTGGCGCTTGCAGGACCGCTCGGCGACGGTCTGGCGTCGCGGGCGCGTGGTGCTGCTCGGCGACGCGGCGAGCGCGCCGCTGCCGACGGCGGGCGTGGGCGCCTCGGCCGCCCTGGACAGCGCCGCTGCGCTGGCCGACGAGCTCTCGCGCGCGGATCGCGAGCACCTCGAGTTCGCGCTCGCGCTGTACGAGCGCAGGCAGCGCGGGCGCGTGACGCGCCTGCAGCGCGCGTCGCGCTGGCTGGCGCGGCTGCTCTTCGTCGATCACGCCGCCGCGGCGCTCGCCCGCGATCAGCTGCTGCGCGCGTACTCCACCGCGAGCTTCACGCGCTCGCTGCGGCGCGCGATGGAGGGGCGCTGAGGCGCCCGGCTCCGCGCGCGCGGCGCGGCTAGAAGCGCGGCGGCAGCGAGCTGTACCCGGGCAGCGGCAGCGCGCGCCAGTGCTCGTCGACACCCTGGAAGGGCCCGGTGAGCGCGCCGCGCAGGAACACGCGTGGGCGCTCCATGTCGCCGCGGATGGCCACCGAGAGCAGCGTGTTCTGCAGCAGGTGGATCAGCGAGCCGAGCGGCCCGGCCTTGTCCATCAGCGCGTACTTGACCTGCAGGTCGTGGTGCAGCGCGCCGTCGAGGCCGAGCGTGCCGCGGCCCGAGAGGTTGAGCAGCGGGCTGTGCACGACCATGTCCTCCATGAGGATCACGCCGTCCTGCACGCGGAAGCGCGCGCTCATGTCGTCGAACACGGCGGTGGCGTCGTAGCCGAGCTGCGTGAAGAGGTCGCGCAACACCGGCACCGACCACAGCACCGAATCGCGCACCTCGCCCCAGCCGCGGCCGGTGATCGAGAGCAGGTCGGCCAGCTCGCCGCTCAAGCGCAGCTCGCCGCTGGCCTGGCCCTTGTTCGCGAGGTTCGAGGCGAAGACGTCCTCGAGCAGCAGGCCCACGTCGAGGTTCTGGATCGCGAGGCCGGTCTGGAACGCGTACGGCGGGCGCAGGTCGACCGAGAACACCGGCCGCACGAGCTCCGTGGAGCTCTCGTCCTGGCGCGCGGCGCCGATGCGGCCGTGGCACAGCGCGCCCTCGAGGGTCTCGACGGAGAAGCGCGAGCCGTAGTAGCTCAGCAGCATCGAGGCCTGCGACAGGTCGCGGTCGAGCACGAGCCCGTAGAGGTCGCTGACGCGGCCCCACGTGCGCAGCTCGCCGCCGCTCAGCACGAACTCCTCGAGGTCGAAGTGGGCCGAGCGGATCGTGACCGGCAGGCCGACGGCGGCGTAGACGTCGCTCAGCGTGCCGTTGCCCGAGAGCATGACCTCGAGCTCGCCGTCCGGCTCGCGCCGCAGCGCCAGGCGGGCGGCGGCCAGGTCGACCGCGCCGCGGAAGTCGAACTCGTCGACCAGCGTCGCGACGGTGGCCTCGTCGAGGAACTGCCGCAGCAGCGGCCGCGCGAGCGCGAGGCGCTCGGCGTCGAGGTCCGCGTCGAGCGCCAGCCCCGCCTCGCCCGACGTCACGCGCAGGTCGCGCAGCGCGATCGCCGTGCGCTCGAGCGTCGCGCGCACGACGTCGGCCGAGAGCACGCCGTCCTCGAAGCGCAGCGTGCCGCCGAGATCCTCGAGCACGAGGCCGCCCGGTTGGCGCAGCGTGTTGTCGCGCAGGTGGAAGGTGTGCGCGCCGCGCTGCGGGGCGTCCGCCTCCAGCGGCAGCTCGAACTCGTGCTCGGCCTCGACCACCCCGCTCAGGCCGAGCTCGCCGATCTCGGCCTCGACGCGCGCCGGGTCGGTCTCCATCGCGACCGCGAGCTTGCCGCGCAGCGCCGCGTCGTCGGGGCGCAGGCCGGCGGCGCGCACGACGCCGCGCGCCGGCGCCGCCGAGGGGAAGGTCGCCATCAGGCTGACCTCGACCTCGTCGTTCCACGCGCCGGCGAGCGGCGCGACGCGCGTCGTCGTCGTCACCTCCGCGCCGTCCTCGACGAGCTCGACCAGCACGCGCCCGCGCACGTCGTGCGTCTCGACCGGGAACGCGCGCGGCAGCAAGGTCATCCCCGGGCGCGGCGTGACCTCCAGCGCGCCGCGCCGCGGCCGCACGCCGTCGAAGGCGCTCGACAGCGCCACGTCGGCGCGGCCGCGCGGGTCGAACTCGGCCACGGCCTGCGCGACTTCGGGCTGGTGCTCGGCGAGCACCTGGAAGTCGTCGCCCAGGACGTCGACGTCGCGCGCCTCGAGCGCGAGCACGTCGAGCTCGAGCGCCCGCGGCACCCCGCGCTGCCCGACCGGGCCGCTGTGGCGCTGGCGACCGCGCAAGCGCAGCTCGGGCGCGGACGCGCTCGTGCCGGCCATCTCGTACGAGACCTCGCCCGTGCCGCGGCCGTCCTCGATCACGTGCACGCTGCCGCGCAGGTCGCGCACGGGGACCGGCAGCTCGGCCCAGGCGGCGTCGACGTCGCGCACGCGCACCTGGACGTCGACCATCGGCTCCGGGCGCTGCGCGCGCGTGCTGACCCGCAACGCGGCCTCGGCCTCGCCGCCCGCGATGCCGTAGTCGTCGAACAGCGTCGCGAGCTCGGGGACCTGGCGCAGGCCCTGCATGTACTCCGCCGTGCGCTCGTCGAGCAGGAGCCGCGGGACGCGCACGACGAGGTCGCTCTCCTCGCGGCCGTAGCCCGGCGCGAAGGGCGGCATGTCGATGCGGTTCGTCCACATCTGGTAGGTCACGCGGCCGTCGCCCGCGGCGTGCCGCACGGTGAAGTCGACGTCGAGCAGCGCGCGCCGCGGGAAGCGCGCGTTGCGCGCGAAGAGCACGGCGCCGCGCTGCGCGCTCGCGGGCATGGGGAAGGCGAGCGGGATCAGGTCGGGCTCCTCCGGCAGCACCCAGCCGCTCCACGCGCCGCTCAGCTCGCCGCGCGGCACGACGCGCACGGCGTACTCCAGGTACGGCGCGAGCGCCGCGCCGGGCGTCCAACCGTCGCGGAACGCGAACGCGACCTCGGCGTCCACCGCGCCCTGCGGACGCAGCGAGTCGAACAGGTTCCGGATCAGCAGCGCGCGCGGTTTCAGCGCGAGCAGCCCGGGCGCCTCGACGTCGACGCGCGGCGCGTGCACCCAGCTCTCGAGCAGCGTGCCCGGCCGCGCGCTGCGCCCCAGCCGCAGCCCGCCCTCGAAGCGCTGCTCGGCCCAGCCCGCGGAGAAGGCGCCGCCGCCGCGCCACGAGGCCAGCTCGTCGATCTCGCCGCCGGCGGCCGGGTCGTAGTCGAGCGCCAGGCGCACGCCGAGGTCCTCGAGCGGCGCGAGGCCGTCCGGCGGCTGGAGGCGCGCGTCCTCGACGTCGACGCGCAGCTCGAGCTCGGGCGTCGCGTCGCCGAGCAGGTCGAGCCGCGCGCGCGCCTCGAGCGTCAACCGCCCGCGCGGCTGCATCGCGATCCACGGCGCGAACATGGCGAAGTCTGGCGCGCTCCAGTCCTCGAGCGCGACGTCCTTGGCGCTGCCGAACAGCTCGATGTCACCGCCGCGGCCCGCGACGCCGTGCAGGTAGAGCTCGCAGGGGCTGTCGGCGCTGGCGCGGCAGGCGAGCGAGAGCCGGCCGTTCAGGCGCGCGGGGCGCCCGCGCACCGCGACCATCGAGAAGTCGATGCTGCCCAGGTCGTGCGTCCGGCCGGCTTCGTCGTCGGCCTCGACGCGGAAGCCGCGCACCTGCACCGAGGGCAGGGTCAGCTCCTGCGGACGCGCCGCGGTCGGCGCGGCCTCGCGCTCGCGCAGCTCGAGCAGCGCGCGCACGTCCTCGAGCAGCGAGGCGCGCACGCGCAGCGCGCCGTCGTCGAGGTCGAGCCGCGCGAGGCGCAAGCCGTGCGCGATCGACGGCTCCAGGGCGACGTACAGCCGGCGCGCCTCGAGGTGGCGCACCCCGGCCTTCTCGAGCGAGAAGCCCTCGAGCGTGACGCCCGGTCCGAGCCAGTCGACGCTCACGTCGTCGAACGAGACCGAGCTGCCGTACGCCTCGAGCCGCTGCGCGAGCTCGCGCCGCAGCCAACGCTGGGGCGCGCCCGAGAGCTCGAGCACGAGCGCGCACAGCGCGACCAGCACGGCGAGCCAGCCCACGCTGCGCAGCACGAGCCGCGTCACGACGAGCGGCCAGGCGCGGCGCGGCCGCTCAGCCCGCGACCTCGGTCCTGTGGGGGCGGGGCTCATCGGGCTGCGGCACCGCGCGCGTCGGCGGCGCGGGCTGGGACGGCAGCGGCAGGGCCTCGCCGCCGACGTAGACGCGCTTCACGCGCTTGCCCACCGAGCAGGTGAGCTCGTAAGGGATCGTGGCGGCCTCGCGGGCCACCTCCTCGAGCGCGAGCTGCTCGCCGCCCGCGCGTCCGAAGAGCGTCACCGTGTCGCCGACCTCGACGCCGCGCACGTGGCCGACGTCGACGGTCGTGTAGTCCATCGAGACGCGGCCGACGATCGGCGCGCGCTGGCCGCGCACGAGCACGACGCCGCGGTTGCCGAGGCGCCACGCGACGCCGTCGTTGTAGCCCACCGGCAGCGTCGCCAGGCGCGTCGCGCGCGGCGCGCTCCACGTCGAGTCGTAGCCGACGGTCGTGCCGGCGGGGACGTCCTTCAGGAAGACGACCTGCGTGGTGAGCGACATCACCGGCTGCAGCTCGGCCGCGCCGGGCAGCCCGCCGGGCAGGATGCCGTACGCGCTGATCCCGGGCCGCACGAGCTCGTGCAGCGGCGCGAGGCCGGTGAACAGCGAGGCCGAGTTGGCCAAGTGCACGCGCCCGCGCAGCAAGCCGCGGTCGCGCGCCTGGTCGAGCACGGCCTGGAAGCGGCGCACCTGCTCGTGCGTGGCGTCGTCGAGGGCCCCGCGCGCGGCGCTGATGTGGGTCATGACGCCGACGAGCTCGAGGTGGCGCGCCGCGTGGATCTCCCCGAACAGGCGCAGCGCGCTCTCGGGCAGCACGCCCAGGCGGCCCATGCCGGTGTCGATGTTGAGGTGCACGCGCGCGCGGACGCCGAGGTTGCGCGCGAGGCGCTCCAGCATCGTGACGCGGTCGGAGGAGTGGATGCCGATCTCGATGCGGTGGCGCAGGGTCGAGGCGGCCTCCTCGTCCACCAGCGTGCCCAGCACGAGGATCGGCGCCCGCACGCCCGCTTCGCGCAGCTCGAGGGCCTCGGCCGAGGTGCCCACGCCGAGCGAGTCGATGCCGCAGCGCACCGCGTGGTGGGCGACGGCGACGGCGCCGTGGCCGTAGGCATCGGCCTTAACGACCAGCATCACGCCGACGCCGGAGCCCGCGCGCCGGCGGATCACCGCCAGGTTGTGCGTCAGCGCGTCGAGGTCGATCTCCGCCCAGGCCCGATAGTGCTTCACACCGGCAGACTAGCCTCCGCGAGGTCGCCTTCCAACGCCCGCGACCGCACGACTCGTGGCTCCGGCGCGGCCGTGAATGCCGCTCGAATTCGACGGAGAATCCTGGAATTCGTGGGTTCGGGCTTGTTGACACGCCTCCTGGGGACCGCCATTCTCTCGATTGCGTAACGGATCTCGGAGGTCTCAGCGATTCCCTCGAGAACTGCCCGGCGACGGGACAACCCACCTGAACGAACCCCATGGCTAAGAAGAAAGCTACGCGCAAGAAGGCCGCCGCTCGCGGTGCCAAGCGTACGACCAAGAAGGCCGCCGGGCGTGGCAAGAAGCCCGCTGGCGAGCTGATCATCAGCAAGAGCCGCACGAAGGCCGCCGCCGGCATGAACGTCTCCGGCGAGTTCTACGCCGCCCTCGACGCGGCCGTGCGCGGCCTGATCGCCACGGCGGAAGCTCGCGCGACGAACAACAACCGTCGCACGCTGCGCCCGCACGACCTGTAGGTCGCGCAGCATCGTCAAGGAACACGGCCGACTCCGCCCTTCCGGCGCGGAGTCGGCCGTCCCCGTTTCCCCCGCGCGGTAGCGCCGAGCCGCGGATTCGCGCGGCAGCGCCGACCCGAGAATCCGCGCGGCAGCGCCGAGCCGCGCCCGCGCGCTCAGCGACGACGCTGCTTGGCGCGGAAGTCGCGCAGGTAGAGCGGCTGCACGGCGTCGGCCGCGTGCGCGCCCTCGCGCGCCAGGCGCGCCCCCGCGAGTTCGAGCAGCGCCGCCGCGCTCGGCCGCGCGTCGAGCACCAGGCGCGCACGCGTCGCCGCGTCCAGCCCGGCGGCGTCGGCCGCGGTCGCGTCCGCGAACACGCGCGCGCCGTCGCGCGCGAGCTCGGCGCGCACGTCCTCGGCGCGCAGCACGCACGGCGCGCGCAGCGTGACGAGTTCGCCGCCCTCGCGGCGGTAGCGCGCGAAGTAGAGCTCCTCCTGCCGCGCGTCGATCAGGAACACGCCCTCCTCGCCGGGGGCCAGCTCGCGCGCGAGCAGCACCTCGGCCGAAGCCTCGCCGCGCAGGACCGCGGCCGCGCCGCGCGCGAGCCCGAGCGCCGTCGCGACGCCGACGCGTAGGCCGGTGTACGAACCCGGGCCGAGCCCGACGTAGACCGCGCCCACCTCGCGCGGCGTCGCGTCGAGGCGCTCGAGCAGCTCGGCGAGGCGGGGGAGCAGCGTGCTCGCGTGCGCGGTGTCGGCCTCGAGCGCGACTTCGAGCAGACCGCGCGGCGTGCGCGCGGCGACGGACGCGCCGCGCGTGGACGTCTCGAGCGCGACCTCGATCATGCGCGCCTCACGCGCCGAGCTCGGCGACGATGCGGTCCGCGATGCGCTGCGCCTGATCGTGGATCAGCGCCTCGTCGGGCCCCTCGACCATCACGCGCGCGAGCGGCTCGGTGCCCGAGTAGCGCAGCAGGACGCGGCCGTCGCCGCGCAGCTCCTCCTCGACGTGCGTGACGAGCTCGCTCACGCCCGGCACCGCGGACAGGTCCGGCTTGCGGACCACAGGCACGTTCAGGAGCACTTGCGGGAAGGCGACGTAGGGCGCCGCGAGCTCGCTCAGCGTGCGGCCCGTCGTCTGCAGCGCGTGCAGCACGCGCAGCGCGGTGTACAGACCGTCGCCGATGTAGTGGTTCTCGGCCCCGAAGACGATGTGCCCCGACTGCTCGCCGCCCAGCGGCAGGCCCTCGCGGCGCAGCGCCTCGACCACCTGGCGGTCGCCGACGCCGACCTCGACCACGCCGACGCCTTTCTCGCGCAGCGCGCGGTGCAGGCCGCGGTTGCTCATCACCGTGGCGACGACGCGCTTGTCGGCCCACTCGCCTGCGTCGGCCGCGCGGCGCGCCAGCAGCGTCAGGATGCCGTCGCCGTGCACGACCTCGCCGCGCTCATCGACCAGGATGCAGCGGTCGGCGTCGCCGTCGAGCGCGATGCCGAGCACGGCGCCGCAGCGCGGGACCTCGCGGCGCAGGTCCTCGGGGTGCGTCGAGCCGCAGCCGGCGTTGATGTTGTTGCCGTCGGGTGCGTCGTGCAGCGCGACCACGCGCGCGCCGAGTCGCTCGAGCACGCGCGGCGCGTAGCGGCTGGCCGAGCCGTTGGCGCAGTCGACGGCCACGGTGCGCCCGCCGAGGTCGAGGCCGCGGCCGGCGTGCTCGACGAGGTGCGTCACATACTCGGCCTCGAGCGTCTCGTCGACCGCCGGCGCCGCGCCCTCGCGCACCGGCGCGGCGTTCGCGCGCAGCAGCGCCTCGATCTCGTCCTCCTCGTCGTCGGAGAGCTTCTCGCCGCGCGAGGTGAAGATCTTGATGCCGTTGTCGGTGGCCGGGTTGTGCGACGCGCTGAGCATGATGCCGAGCGTGAAGTGCTCGAGGCGCGAGAGCAGCGCGAGGCCCGGGCTCGAGATCAGGCCGGTGCTGACCGCGTCGAAGCCGGCGGCGTGCAGGCCGCGCGCGAGCGCCGCCTGCAGCACCGGGCCGGAGGCGCGGCCGTCGTGACCGAGCACGGCGAGCGGGCGCTCCCCGGCGCGCATGTGCGGGCGGTGGGCCGACCCGACGGCGCGGCCGAGCGCGGAGACGTTGTCTTCGCTCAACCAACCCTCGAAGGCGCGGCCGCGGATGCCGTCGGTGCCGAAGATGCGTTCGCTCATGGTGCGTGCGCCCCCGCTCAGGGCTTCTCCTTCAAGATGACGCGCGGCTCGCCGACCGGCTCGATCTCCAGCACGCCCGGGACGTCGTCGGCGCCGAAGACCTTCTTGCGCCAGTCGTCGGTCAACATCCAGCGCAGCGGCACGGACTTGCCGTTCTCCTCGAGCTCGGACACGTCGGCGAACACGCGCAGGTTCTCCTCGATGTGGCGCAGGAGCGCGCTGCGCTGCTGCTTGAAGGCCTCCGAGTCGGGCTGCGTGTCGAACAGGCCCGTCGCGCGGACCTTGAACTGACGGCGCTGGTCGGACTGCTGCAGCGTCCAGGCCTCGGGGTCGACGTCCGAGTTCGCGTCGAGGTTGCGCACGACCACGTCGCGCTCGACGTTGGGGAGCTGGTAGGTGGTGGGCTCGATCGGCAGCACGACGCTCACCGTCTCGACGTCGGCGAGCGAGATGCCGCGCTCGGCGAGCGAGGGGTGCAGGCGCAACTGCACGCGCTTGGCGCTGGTGTCCTTGGCCGTGACGCGCAGCGGCTCGAGGCGGAAGGGCAGCGTGCCGGCCTCGACCTCGGCCAGGGCGTCGCGCGGGCCGCGCAGCTCGACCGAGGTCGGCTCGAAGGACAGCTCGTCGACGCGCGCCTCGTAGTGGTGGTCGCGGCCGGAGAGGTCGACCTCCACGTCGGCGGGGGAGAGCGCGTGCGTCAGGCTGCCGTAGGCCTGCAGCTCGAGGCGCGGCGGGCGGTCGTCCTCCCAGCGCAGCTTGAGGTTGCCCGCGCCGCTCGACCAGCTCACGTCGTTCGTCGAGAGGTCGAACGGCCCCGCCGGCAGCGTGCCCTGCAGGCGCACCACGCCGCCGAGCGAGCCGCCGAGCTTCTCGATGTCGTCGCGCGTGCCGGACACGTGCAGCTTCATCGTGCGCGTGGCGGAGACGAGGTGGTGGTTCTCGTCGGGCATGATCACGTCGACGAAGCCCGGGCTGGGCTCCGCGCCGCGGCCGGGCGCGCGCTCGCGCACCTGCACGGGCAGCGTCGTGTCGAGCACGATGTCGCCGTGCGCGCGGTAGAGCAGCACGCCGGCGAGCGCGATGGCCGCCAGCTTGCGGACGAGGTCCTGCGTGAACAGCGCGACGATCCACGAGACGATGCTGGAGCCGCGGCTCTTGGCGAGGTGCGTGACCTGGCCCTCCTCGTTGAGCTCGGGCAGGCCCAGGTGCGCGCGCATGCGGGCCTCGAGCTCGGCCGCCGGGATGTCGCGCTCCATGCGGCCCGCCGCGCAGATCGAGATGGCGCCGGTCTCCTCCGAGACGCACAGCGCGACCGCGTCGCTCTCCTCCGTCAGGCCGAGCGCGGCGCGGTGACGCGTGCCGGTCGACTTGCTGATCTCGATGTTCTCGGTCAGCGGGAACAGGCAGGCTGCCGCGACCACGCGCTCGCCGTCGATCACGACCGCGCCGTCGTGCAGCGCGCTCCCGGGGTGGAAGATGCTCTCGAGCAGCAGCTTCGACACCTCGGCGTCGATGCGCGCGGCGTTGGCCGTCCACGCGTCGAGCGGCGTCTCGCGCTGGAAGGCGATCAGCGCGCCGTGGCGCCGCGCCGCCATCGCGATCGCGGCCTGCGCAACCTCGCCGAGGGTGCCCTTGCCGCGCTTGCTGAACAGCTTCGCGAAGCGGTTCTGCTGGCCGAGGCGCGCCATCGCGCGGCGCAGCTCGGGGTGGAACAGGATCACGAGGATCACCGCCAGGTACGGCGTGAAGCCCTCGATGATGTGCAGCAGCTCCTGCAGCTCGAGCGACTCGGCCAGGCCGATCAGGCCGACCGCGCCGAAGATGAACGCGAAGACCAGGCCGCGGATCAGGCCGCCGCCGCGCGTCGTGCGCAGGAAGCGCAGGAACACGTAGATGCCCGTCGCGAGGATCGCGACCTGGAGGATCCACTTGGCGGTCTGGTCGACGGGCATCAGACGGGGTGCGCGAGGGCGTGGGCGACTGCGGCGGCTTCGGCCATCACCGCCACGTCGTGCACTCTTAGTACCTTTGCGCCGGCGCCCACGCAAAAGGAGATTGCCGCGGCCGTTCCGCCGAGGCGCTGGTCGGGCGCGTGCGCGGCGAAGCTGCCGCCGCCGGTCGCTGCGGCGACCTGACCGATGAACGACTTGCGCGACACGCCGAGCAGCAGCGGCAGGCCCAGGGAGCGCAGCTCGCGCAGCCGGCGCAGGAGCGCGAGGTTGTGCTCGAGCGTCTTGCCGAAGCCGATGCCCGGGTCGAGCCACAGGCGCTCGCGCGCGATGCCGGCCGCCAGGCAGGCGGCGACCCGCGCGCGCAGGAACTCTGTGACCTCGGCCACGACGTCGGCGTAGCGCGGCGCGCGCTGCATGTCGCGGATCGTGCCCTGGCGGTGCATCAGGCAGTAGTCGGCGCCGCTCTCGGCCACCGCGGCCAGCATCTCGGGGTCGTCGAGGCCCGCGCCGACGTCGTTGACCATGCGGGCGCCGGCCGCGGTCGCCGCGCGCGCCACGGCGGCCTTGCGCGTGTCGACCGAGACGAGCGCGACGTCGGCGGCCGCGAGGCCCTCCACGACGGGCAGCACGCGCGCGAGCTCCTCCGCGGCGCTCACCTCCGCGGCGCCGGGGCGCGTGGACTCGCCGCCGACGTCGAGCCAGCGCGCGCCCTCGCGGGCGAGGCGCGACGCCGTGCGCCACCGCGCCGCGGCGCCGTCGAAGCGGCCGCCGTCGGAGAACGAGTCGGGCGTCACGTTGACGACGCCCATCAGCTCGGCCGCGGCGCGGTGGCGAGGTAGCCGCGGCGGCGGCGTCCAGGCCGGCGAGCTCGGGGCCTCGGCGGCGCGCGCCGCGAGCGCCGCGCTCGACCGCCAGCGTGTCGCCGAGCTCGGCCGCGGACCAGCCGGCGCACAGCGCCGTCAGGCGCGCGCGCCTCGGCGCGGAAGGCCAGCCGCACGCGCGCGCCCTCGTCCGCACGCAACGGGCCCCAGCGCGAGCGCCGGGGCCCGAAGCAGGGATCGTCCGCGCGGCCGGGCAAGGCCTCAGGCGGGGAGGGCGCCGCGCCGCCCGGCAGGTCGCCGCGCCGGCCGCCGCCCGGCAGCGGGACGACGCGCACGCCGCCGCTCGCGGGCGCGGGGCGCTCGGGCTCCGGCTCGGGCGTCGGGCGCAGGTCCTCGACCGGCACGCCGGCGAAGGCCTGCTGGATCTCGCTCGCGCTGAGCGTCTCGTAGTGCAGCAGCGCGAGGCACAGCGCTTCGATCTTCGTGCGCCCCTCCGCGATGATGCGGCGCGCCGTCTCGTGCGCCTCGCGGATCAGCCGCTGCACCTCGCCGTCGATGGCGCGCGCGGTCTCCTCCGAGTGCCACTTGCTCGCGCCCAGCTCGGTGCCGAGGAAGTCGGAGCCCTGGCGCTCGGCGTAGTTGATCGGACCGATCGCGTCGCTCATGCCGAGCTCGGTCACCATCGCGCGGGCCAGCTCGGTGGCGCGCTTGATGTCGTCCGAGGCGCCGGCCGAGATGTCGCCGCAGAAGACCTCCTCGGCCACGCGCCCGCCGAACAGCACGGCGAGCTGCGCGACGAGGCGCCGCTTCTGCATGTGGTAGCTCTCCTTCTCGGGGAGCATCATCGTCGAGCCCAGCGCGCGGCCGCGCGGGACGATGGTGACCTTGTGCGGGTCCTCGGTGTCCTCGAGCTCGGCCGCGACGAGCGCGTGGCCGGCCTCGTGGTAGGCGGTGATCTTGCGATCCTCCTCCTCGATGGAGCGCGACTTCTTCTGGCGGCCGTAGCGCACCTTGTCGCGCGCTTCCTCGAGGTGCTCCATCGCGACCTCGTCCTTCTTGGCCAGCACGGCCATGATGGCGGCCTCGTTGACCGTCGCGGCGAGGTCGGCGCCCGAGTACCCGGGCGTGGAGCGCGCGAGCACCATGACGTCGATGTCCTTGCCGGTCTTGACCTTCTTGAGGTGCACCTCGAGGATCGCCTTGCGGCCCTCGACGTCGGGCAGGTCGATGGTCACCTCGCGGTCGAAGCGGCCCGGGCGCAGCAGCGCCGGGTCGAGCACGTCCGGGCGGTTGGTGGCGGCGATGACGATGATGCCCTCGTCGGTGCCGAAGCCGTCCATCTCGACCAGGATCGCGTTCAGCGTCTGCTCGCGCTCGTCGTGGCCGCCGCCCATGCCGCTGCCGCGCCGGCGACCGACCGCGTCGATCTCGTCGAGGAAGATGATGCACGGGCTGTTGTCACGCGCTTGCTTGAACAGGTCGCGCACGCGGCTCGCGCCGACGCCGACGAACATCTCGACGAAGTCCGAGCCGGAGATCGAGAAGAAGGGCACCTCGGCCTCGCCGGCGATGGCCTTCGCGAGCAGCGTCTTGCCGCAGCCGGGCTGGCCGACCAGCAGCACGCCGCGCGGGATGCGTCCGCCGATGCGCGTGAAGCGGCCCGGGCTCTTGAGGAACTCGACCAGCTCGCTGACCTCTTCCTTGGCCTCCTGCGCGCCCGCCACGTCGTCGAACGTGACGTTGGTGTGGTTCTCCTTCGTGTAGAGCTGCGCGCGCGAGCGGCCGAAGCTCATCACGCCGCCGGCGCCGCCCTGGTTGCGCATCTGGCGCAGCACGATCATGAACACGGCGAAGATGAGCAGCCACGGGCCGTAGACCAGCAGCACGGTCTGCATCACCGAGCCGCCCTCGGTCCAGGTGGTGCCCTTCTCGCGCGAGGTGTCGAACTCGAGGTTCTCGGTGGTGGCCCCGCGCGCCTTCATGGCGCCCGTCAACGCGGCGAGGTCGCCGACGTCGGTGACCTCGAGCCACATCACGCCGCTGTCCTTGGGCAGCGGGAAGGGCGAGGCGGCGGCTTCGCCCGCGGGCGCGCCGTCGGTCGCGGGGTGGTCGGCCGCGTACTTGGACTCGGCCGTCGCGAGCACCTCGGCGAAGACCTGCGTCAGCACGCGCGTCTTCTTGCGCTGCACGGGCGTCGGCTCCTCGCCGGCGGGCGCGCGGTTGAGCTCGAGCTCGCGGTACTCGGTGAGCACGCGCAGGTGTTCGGGCGCGTAGTAGCCGCCCTCGACCGCGGCGAGGAACAGCGGCTCCTCGACCTGGCTGTAGCCGGGGATCGCCTTGAGCTCGCGGAGGTGGCTCTCGAGCACGCCCACGTCGCTGAACTGGGCGCGGAAGCGGTCGCCGTTGCGGAGCTGGCCCCGCACCTCGTTGTTGCCCTTGATCTCCTGGCTCGCGACCTGCCCCTGGTTCAGGCGCAGCAGGTACTCGTCCTGGGTGAGGACTTCCTCCGGCCGGTAGGACGTCTTGCCCCACAGGGCCAAGATCGCCACCAGGATCAGCAGGAAGAGCAGGAAGGAGCCGTAGGAACGCTGCCGCTGCGGCCGCTCCTGCTGGGGCGTTTTCGGGTCGGACATGCTGCTGCTATCGTCTGGAGGGCCCGGCGCCTGGATGGCGGGGGGCCGGCGGACCGTCTATTAGAGCAAGTCCAGGAGCTGAAACAGCCCTGGAGCGCCGGGGATGCCGCCGCCGCGCGCGCCGAGCGTCGCACGGGGCGGCCCTGGGTACGCCGCGGGCGGTCCGCCAGGGACCCGCGCGGCCGCGAAGATGCGCGCGGCGCTCGCGCGGGCGTCGCGGGTTACAGGCCGACGTCCGGGGCCTCGTCGCGCAGGGCGGGCTCGGCGCCCTCCTCGAGCGACAGGTTGGCCTCGGAGAAGAGCTCGAGCACCAGCTCCTGCGCCAGCGTGCGCAGCGCCAGCTCGCGCGCCGCGTCCTCGCCCGCGCCCGCGCCCACGCCCACGGCGTAGCGCACCTCGCGCACGCTCTCGACCTCCGCGCCCAGGCGCTGCCCCGTCTCGCGGTCGAGCAGCCAGGCCACGACGTGCAGGGTCACGCCGCTCTCCTGGAGCTGTCCGCCGGTCCCGAAGACGCCCGCGAGCCGCCAGTAGTCGACGATGCGCCCGCGCACGACCACGTCGGCCGCGTCCGGCGCGCGCAGCTCGGCCGAGACCATGGTCGCCACGGCGTCGTCGAGCGCGGCGTACAGGCTGCGTTCGAGCTCGGGCGCGGGGCTGTCGTTGCCGAAGACCTCGACGCCCACGCTGTGGTGCGGCGCCGGCAGCCGCAGTTGCGAACTGTAGCCGCAGCCGCTCGCGCCGAGCCCGAGCAGCGCCGCGGCGAGGGCCGCGCGCAGGCTCACGGACGCGCTTCCTCGGGCACGTCGTCGAGCAGCCCGCGCGCCCGCGCAGCGGCGCTCTCGTCGCCCGCGGCCTCGGCCTCGGCCAGCGCGCGGCGCGCGTGCCAGGCCTGGCCGTAGGGCACGTCGACGGTGCGGTAGAAGCGCGCGATGCCGAGGTCGCTCTTGGCGAGGCGCCGCGCGGCCTCGGCCAGGTCGGCGCGCACCTCGGGCTCGGCCTCCTGGCCGGGGAAGGTCTCCAGCCACTCGCTGAGCTCCGCGCGCGCCTGCACCAGCGCGTTGCGGTCGTACTCGGGCCGCTCGATGCTCGCGAGGCGCAGGTGGGGGATGCGCGCCAGGCTGAACGGCACCAGCGGGGAGCGCGGGTAGCTCTGCACCAGCTCCTCGTGGCGGTCGATCGCGTCGGCCCACTTCTCGTCCTCCTCGTACATCTCGGCGAGGCGCCGCAGCACGAGGTCGCCGCCGACCACGCCGGGGTACTGGATCGCGCAGTACTCGAGGGTCGAGTAGGCGTCGTCGCGGCTGTTGAAGATCCACCAGCCTGAGTCGTCCTCGGACAGGCGCAGCCCGGCCTCGACCAGCAGGCGCCCGGCCTCGGGGCGCAGGTGGTGAGTGGGGTACTGCTTGTCGACCTCGACGATCAGCTCCTTGGCCTCGACGTACTCGCCGCGCGCGACGTACATCTCCGCGGCGCGGATCGCGCCGGTCACGGCGAGCTGCCGCGGCAGGCCGAGGTCGAGCACGTCGGCCAGCACGTCGGGGTCGCGGTCCTCCTGACCGAGCTCGGCGATGAAGGCGTCGGCCGAGCGCTCGAGCAGGCTCTGCACGCGCTCGCGCTGCGCGGTGGGGAGCTGGCGCAGGTCGGACGCGGCGCGCATCCAGTCGAGCGCCTCCTGCGAGCGGCCGTCGGCCAGCGCGCGCTCGGCGCTCTCGATCGCGGCCGGCACCTGCTCGGGCTCGATCGAGGCGGGCACGCCGGGCGTGCGGTGGATCTTGCTGGTGCTGCAGCTCGCGACTCCGGCGCACAGCAGGAGGAGGAGCGGGAGCAGGGCCTTCGTCATCGCGGCGTGGGGGCGTTGCGGTTCTCGTGCTCGAGGAAGCGGCGGTGGCTGCGCGGCCGGGTCTCGAGGTGGTAGTCGAGGAAGCGCTCGACGAAGTCGCGCACGCGCTCGAGGCGCGCGGGCGGGACCTCGGGCAGGGGCGCGCCGTGCTCCTCGGCGGCGACCATTCTGTCCGCGGCGGCCAGCACATCCAAGGGCAAGGTGCCCACGCGGCGCCCCGCGGCGCGCGCCTCGGTCGCGCAGGCGTGGCAGAGGCGGCCGCCGGCGCCCGCCGAGAACCAGGCCCGGTGGCCCGCGGCGCCGCCCTCCAGCGGCAGCGCCGCGCCGCCGCAGGCCGCGCAGGAGGTCAGCGCCGGCGCCAGGCCGTGCAGGCGCAGGAAGGCCAACTCGAAGGCCACGCGCGCCGCGTCGGCCGGCGGGCCGCTGCCGCAGCCGCGCGCGTGCAGGCGGTCGAGCCCGCGCGTGAGCTCGTCGAACAGCTCGGGCTCGGCGTGGGCCGGGCGCGAGCCGAGGTGCGTGAGCTCGAGCATCGAGAGCCCCGCGGCGTAGGCGTCGAGGTCGCGCGTCACGCCGCGGCGGCGCACGACGAGCTCGCCGGCGACGAGGTCCTCGAGCTGGCCGCGGCGGGCGGTCCACTCGAGCTGCAGCTCGTCGAAGAGGTCGAGTACCGCGAAGAAGCGCGAGCGCGGGCGGAACGCGCCGCGCGCGAGCAGCGCCACGCGGCCGTGCTCGCGCGCGAGCACGTGGACGACGAGCGAGGACTCGGAGTAGCGGAAGCGCCGCAGCACGAGGGCGCGGTCCTTGCGGCGCGCGCCGCCACGCGTCGCGCTCACAGGACCTCGATCAGGCGCGCGACCACCGCCCGCAGTTGCGCCGTGTCGTAGGGCTTCTGCAGGAAGCCCGTGCTCTCCTCCTCGCCGCGCAGGTGGAGCGCTTCTTCCTCGGTGTAGCCGCTCGAGAGCACGACGCGCAGGTCGGGGCGCACGCGGCGCAGCTCGCGCAGGCACTCCTCGCCGCCCATGTTGGGCATGGTGAGGTCGATCAGCGCGAGGTCGAAGCGCAGCGGCGCGGCGTTGAAGACGTCCAGCGCCTCCGAGCCGTCGCGCGCTTCGACGACCTCGAGCCCGAGGGACTCGAGCATCTTGCGCGCCACGTCGCGCACCGACTCCTCGTCGTCGACGAGCAGCACCGCGCGCCGGCGCGGCGTCGTCGGCGCCTCGCCGTCGGTCGCCGCCGGGTCCTCGGTGCGCAGCGGGAAGTAGAGGCGGAAGGTGGTGCCCGCGCCGCGGCTCGAGCGCAGGAACAACGCGCCGGCATGACCGCGCACGATGCCCTGGACGGCGGAGAGGCCCAGGCCGCGGCCCGCGAACTTGGTCGTGAAGAACGGATCGAAGATGCGCCCCTGCGTCTCGCGGTCCATCCCGCTGCCCGTGTCGGTCACCTCGAGGAAGGCGTAGCTGCCGGCCTGATCGGCCGCGGGGAGCAGCGCGCTGGCGAGGAACTCCGCCGTACACTGCCGCACGCCCGTGCGCACCGTGACGAGGCCGTTGCGCGTGCCGATCGCGTCGGACGCGTTCGTGATCAGGTTCATGACCACCTGACGGATCTGCGTCGCGTCGGCGGTCACGACGGGCGCGGCGTCGTCGAACTGGAAGCGCAGCAGGACCTTCTTCGAGATGGCCGCCTCGAGCAGGTGCGTCATCTCCTCGATCACCTGGCGCAGGTCCACGGGCTCGACGTGGAAGCGGCCCTTGCCCGAGTAGGCGAGCATCTGGCGCACGAGGTCGGCGGCGCGCCGCGCGGCCACGTCGATCGAGCTCAGGTAGCCGTGCAGCGGCGAGTCCGCGGTGACCTCCTCCAGCGCGAGGTTCGCGTTGCCCAGCACGCCCACGAGCAGGTTGTTGAAGTCGTGCGCGAGGCCGCCGGTCAGCACGCCCAGGCTCTCGAGCTTCTGCGTGTGACGCATCTGGCCCTCGAGCGCCAGGCGCTCCTCGGCAGCGCGCCGGCGGTCGGTGACGTCGAGGATGTAGCCGAGGTAGTGCGTGACGCGCCCTTCGCCGTCGCGCAGGACCGACGTGTGGTCGTACAGCCAACGCAGCTGGCCGTCGCGGCGGCGGACGCGGTAGTCCTCGTGCGTGAAGCTCTCGAGCCCGCGCTCCGACGCGTCGGCGACCTCGCCGGCGACGCGCGCGAGGTCGGCCGGCTCCACGATGTCGGCGTAACGCACGTGCCCGCTCAGCCACTCCTCGGCCGAGTAGCCGAGCACCTCGCGGACGTTGGGGCTGACGTACTCGACCGACCAGTCGGGGTCGTTGCGCCAGCAGAAGGCGACGACCAGGCCGGAGAAGAAGATGCGCCGCCCGGCCTCCAGGGCCTGGTCCGAGTCGTGCACGGCGCGCCGCAGGTGCGCCAGCTCGGCCTCCCGCGCGAGCGCCTCCGCGTGCGCGTCGACGTGGCGCGCGAGCGCGGCGTCCTCGGCGGGCGAGGCCGCGGCGCTCCCGGTGAGCAGCAGCACCGCCCGCCCGCCGCACTCGCCGGGCAGCACGACGACGTGGCGACACGTGCCGAGCTCGGCCTCGGTCCAGCCCGCCCAGGCCCCCGGCGCGGGCGTACCGCGCCCCGGTTCCGTGCAGGCCGCGAGCCACTCGGGGTGCGTGGCGACGGCGCTCACGAGCGCGGCCGCCTCGCCGCGCCCCGCGATCAGGCGTGGCGTGTCGACTTGGATCCACCAAAGCCCGGCCGTACTCGCTCCGCTCGCGCCCGACCACTCGTCGAGCGCGCGGTCGAGCACGCCGGGCGACTCCGGGCCCGTCCCGCGCCGCGAGCTGGCGATGGGCGGATCCGCGGCTTCGCGCGACGAACTCATCTTCTCTCCTTCCGGGCACGGGCCGCGCAGGCACCGGCCGGATCTCGAACATCCGTCATCGCGGGACTTCGCGCAAGGGAGGCGTGTCGTCCAGGCTCGTCCAACCGGGGTGTATCCCCACTCGGGGCAGGAAGGGGAGCTCGAGCGCCGGCGGCCAGAACGCGACGCCCAGCGTCAGGCCCAGGAGGTGCAGCTCGACGCCCTGGCGCAGGCCGATCCCCGCGCCCAGGTAGTCGCTGTCGAGCTCCACCCCGAGCCCGTCGGTCGTGCGCCCCGCGCGCAACCCGCGGGCGTAGTCCTTGCCCACCGCGTTGTGGTCGAGCTGCACCGCCAGGCCGGGTGTGGCCGCCACCAGGTCGGCGACGAACGTGTTGCTGTTGGGCCCCGGCCAGGCGGCGTAGCCCTCGCGCTGCGGGGCCGAGACCGTCGCGCTGAAGATGCCGTTGTCGATCTCGGTCGTCTGGAGCTGGCCGAAGTCGGGGTGCTCGAGCGCGGCCGCGAGCAGCGCTTCGCCCGCCACCCGCGCGCGCTCGCCGCGCAGCGACGCGAGCACCGCTACGTCGCGGTCCCAGCGCGCGTCCGCGCGGGCGCCCTCGGGCGCGAGCTCGATCACGCGCACGCCGGAGCTGCGGCTGAGCACCTCGACGCGCCACCACGCGTCCGTGTCGCCGCGTCGCAGGTCGATCCAGGTGTGCTCGGCGAAGCGCGAGTACCACGGCTGGTTCGCGGGCAACCGCACCGACTTCACGAGCACCTGCCAGCCGTCCTCGTGCGCCACGGCGGACGGGCGCGGGCCCGCGCACGCGGCCAGCGCGAGCGTCAGTCCGAGCGCGACCGGGACGCGCCGCGGCGCGCGGCTCACCCGACCTCCGCGACGGGCGTCTCGACGCGCACGCGCAGCACGCGCCGATCGCTGGCGTCGAGGACCTCGTAGCGCACGTCGTCGCGCGAGAACGACTCGCCGCGGCGTGGGAAGTGGCCGAGCTCGGACAGCACGAAGCCGCCCAGCGTCTCGTAGTCCTCCTCCTCGGAGAGGCGCAGGTTCAGGGCCTCGTTGACCTCGGCGATGCGCATGCCGGCCTCGACCTCCGCCACGCCCGGCGAGACCTGGCGCAGCGCCTCGGGCTCCTCGCGGTCGTACTCGTCGGCCACGTCGCCGACGATCTCGCCGAGGATGTCGCCCAGCGTGACCATGCCGGCGGTGCCGCCGTACTCGTCGAGCACGATGGCCATCTTGCGGCGCTCGCGGCGGAACTCGGTCAGGAGCGCGGAGACCTGCTTGGTCTCGGGCACGAAGTAGACCGGCCGCAGGTGCTCGCGCAGGTCGGCGCCCTCGAGCTCGCGCTCGGAGAGCAGTTGCACGATGCCGCGCGCGGAGAGGTAGCCGACGACGTTGTCGAGGTTGTCCTCGTACACCGGGATGCGGCTGTGGCCCTCCTCGGCGGCGATGCGGATCACCTCCGCCACGCCGTCGTCCACCTCGACGCCGTGGATCTCGGTGCGCGGCGTCATGATCTCGGCGACGTCCACGTCGGCGAACTCCATCACGTTCTCGATCAGCTCGCGCTCGGTGTCGTCGAGCTCACCGCGCCGCGCCGTGTCCTCGAGCACCTCGCGCAGGCCCTCGACGATGGCGCGCGTCTCGGGCGACTCGACGGGCACGTCCGTCATGCGCCAGATCGCCTTGCGCAGGCCCTCGAGCGCGCCGGTCAGCACCTGCAGCGGGAGCTGCAGCACGTGGAACGCGGGCAGCGCGAGCACCAGCACGCGGTCGCCGTGCTTGCGCGCGAGCGCGTGCGGCAGCGCCTCGGTGAGCAGCAGCAGCGCCGGCACCGCGATCAACGCCATCAGCGCCAGCGCGCCCCAGCTCGGCCCGGCCTCGCCCTGCACGCTGCCGAGCAGCAGCGCCATGAAGAGCAGGTCGCAGGTGACCTTGAGCACGCCCGCGCTCGTGGACAGGTGGTCGACGCGCTCGAGCAGCTTCGCCAGCCGTGTGCGCGCCGGCCCCTCGGGCACCCGCGCGACCACCCGCGCCGAGCGCGAGGACAGGAGCGACGCGCGCAGCAGCGCGAACCCGGCCGAGCCGCACAGGACCAGCAGCGTTCCGTAGGGAGCCCAGGCGCTCCCGGGGAGCAGGGGAGATGGGGGCGGCCCGAAGGCCGCGGGGTCGAGGGGGACGAGCAACGGGAGGGGGGGCACGGCGAAGGCGTGGCGATCCTAGCCGGGCCCCCCGGGTTCTCCAAGTCGATCCGCCCCGTTCGGGCCCTACCAGGTCACGGACCAGCCGTTGGTGAGGTTGGTGGCGCCCAGGCCGCAGGCGCTGTCCGGGTCGCGGTACCAGACCTGGTAGTTCACCGTGCTGCCCGGCGCGGCGTGCGGGCCGAGGTGCTCGTAGACGGCCGCGCCGTAGGGGCCGGCCACCTGGGGCGTGTGGCGGAAGAGGGCGTTGGTGCAGCGGATGCCCTCGGCGAAGGGCGCCGAGAGTTGCGTGTCGCCCTGGAAGAGCAGCAGCGGCGTGCCGGCGGGCAGGCGATAGACGAGCAGCCGCAGGAGGTCGTTCGACACGTCCGCGTCGCCGGCGCCGATCAGGAAGCCGCCGCGCTCGGCGCTCGAGAGGCAGCCTTCCCCGAGGAAGCCGTTCGCGCCGCAGGGACAGCTCGCGCCCGAGCCGTCGCCGAAGCAGTAGGCGTCGCCGGAGTTGACCGTCGAGTCGTCGAACACGTAGGCGGCGCCGAACGGCCCCGTCGGGCTCGCCTCGAGGATCGCGCTGCAGAGAACTCGTCCGCCCGAGTAGCCCCTCACGCCCAGGTCGATCCCGAGGTCGACCCCGCCCCACACCGGCTGCGTCGTCGACGTGGAAGCGACGAGCCGCGTGATCCGCGCTCCGGTGGACACGTCGTGCACGTAGGCAGCGCCGTCCAACCAGAAGGAGAGTCGGGTCCCGGCGCCGATGGCGACGCGGCCCCCGTCCGTCGCGAGGCTACTGCCGAACAAGTCCCACTCGTCGACGACCGGGCCGTCGATCTGAAGCAGGTGCTGCCCGGTCGCGCCGTCGTAGACGTGGACCGCTCCTCCCGGCGCGGGCGGCGAGATCGTCGTGTCCAGGCGGTACTCCCCGACCAGCACCTTCGAGCCCGAGATCGCCACGTCGGCGCCGAAGAAGCGCGACGGCCCGCCGGGCGCGGGGAGCAGGGCGAAGCGGAACTGGCCGGTGGCCAGGTCGTAGACGTACACCTTGGGGAACGCCGCGTACCCAGGCGGGTACGGCCCCACCAGCCAGGTGGGCCGGCGGGCCACGACGACCATCCCGCCGCCGATCGCCAGGGACGTGCCGAACCTCGCGTCGCGCGTCGGATCGGGCGCGTCCAGGCGGTAGAGCGGCTGCCCGGTCGTGAGGTCGAACACGTACGCGGCGCCCGCGCCCTGACCGTGGCGGTCGTCCGAGGGAGCGCCGATGACGGCGAAGTTCCCGTCGATGGCGATGGCGCGGCCGAACAGGTCGCGGTCCTGACCGCCGGGGGCGTGGAGCTTCCGCACCTCTTGGCCCGTCTGGAGGTCGAACTGGTAGGCGGAGCCCGAGTGGTAGCCGAGGTCGTCGTCGTACGGCGCGCCGATCAGCGCGGTGTTCCCGTCCGCGGCGAGCCCGATCCCGAAGCCGTCCTGCGCGATGCCGTCGCTCGCCTGGAGCTGGAGCAGCACCTGCCCGGTGGTGGCGTCCTGGACGTACACCGCCCGGAGGCCGCCGGGCTCCGGGAAGCCCACCCCGTCGAGCGGGCCGTACGCCGCCGACAGGACTCGGCCTGCCGACATCGCGCTGCTCGCGAAGTAGTCGAACTCCGAACCGGAGAACGGTGGCAGCAGCTTGGTCTGTTCGTAGTTCGTCTGCGCGGGTGCGAGCGCGGAGAGGGCGAGGATCATGCAGGGGGCCGCGAGCGCTGCGGGGCGGCTGGCGGGGAGGGGATTCCTGAGCTTCATGTGCGAGTCCTTGGCGAGGGGGGAGGGGGGACGACGCTCTTGGGCGGCCGTCCACCGGAACTAGGGCTCCCCAACCCCGGTGTTACAGCAGCGGGGCCGGACCGTGCGCCGGGGGCGCGGTCCCTCCGAGGACCGGGAGTCGGGGTGTTACGAACTCGTGCCCATGCCCTCGGGGTGTGTCACGCTCGCGCAGCATCCGTCGAGTCGGGCGGTCGGGCGGCCGGCCCCGATCGAACGCGACCACTCGTCTAAGTTGCCTCCGGGCAGCTCTTTGTGGCGAGTGGTGGCGCTCGCGCCGGCGTCGGCACGGGATCTGCCCTGGGGGCGCCGTGCAGTACCTCCTCGCCGATCGGGCGCCCGCTCCCCGGGCGCAGTCCCCGTCCCTGAGCCCTGCGATCACGCACCGGCTGCGCTCCCGCGGCCAGGACCTCGCCCGCGGCGCGGACGAGACGTCCGAGCAGCACCGCGAGCGCCTCGAGACGGCGCTCATGGCGCTGTTCCGCGACGGTCGCCGCGAGGAGGACTTCCACGCGCTGTACGACCTGGCCGGCCCGGCGCTGCAGCGGCGCGTGCTGATGAGCCTGCGCGGGCAGGGCGGGCGGCTCGACCCGGTCGAGCTGTGCCAGGACGTCTTCGTCAACGTCTACCGCTACGCGTCGAGCTTCCGCGACGACCACGGCAGCTCCTTCCGCGCCTGGTCGCAGGCCATCTGCCGCAACCTCGTGCGGCGTCACCTCGGCGCGCGGCGCGCGCCCTCCTGGCAGGCGCTGCCCGAGGGCGTCGGCGAGCCGGCCGACCTGCGCGTGGGGCCGGCGGCCTGCGCGTCGCTGCAGGAGGAGCGCGCCTCGCTGACGCGCGCGCACGGCCTGCTGCTGCAGTTCTACGCCGCCGCCTTCGAGGAGCTCTCGCCGCGCGATCGCGAGGCGCTCACGCTCGTCGAGGTCGAGGGCAAGAGCTACGCCGAGGCTTGCGAGCTGCTCGGCGTCGGCATGAGCAACATGAAGATGATCATGTTCCGCGCGCGCAAGCGCATCCGCGCGCGGCTCGACGACGCGCTGGCCGCGAGCCTGCCCGCGGCGCGCCTGGTGGGCTAGCTAGCCCGCCGTCGCGGCGCGCGCGTAGAGTGGGGGGCATGAGCACTCCCGGCGACCGCGCGGACCTCCTCGTCGCGAACCTCTCCGAGCTGGTGACCGCGCGCGGCGCGGCGGCGCGCGGCGGCGCCGACCTGCCGGCCGAGGTGCTGCCCGACGCGGCGGTGGCCGTGAAGGGCGGCTGCATCGTCGCGGTGGGCCCGGAGGACGAGGTGCGCGCCGCGTGGAGCGCGGACGAGGAGCTCGACGGCGGCGGCGGCCTGCTGGTGCCGGGCTTCGTCGACGCGCACACGCACCCGGTGTTCTTCGGCACGCGCGAGGCGGAGTTCGAGCAGCGCGTCGCCGGCAAGACCTACGTCGAGATCGCGCAGGCCGGCGGCGGCATCCGCTCCTCGCTGGCGGGCGTGCGTCAGGCCTCGAAGGAGGAGCTGCTCGCGCGCCTGCTCGTGCGGCTCGATCGCTTCCTCGAGCTCGGCACGACGACGGTCGAGTGCAAGACGGGCTACGGCCTGACGCTCGCGGACGAGCTCAAGTGCCTCGAGGTGATCGACGCGGCGCGGCGCATGCACCCGGTCGAGCTCGTGCCGACCTTCCTCGGCGCGCACGACGTGCCGCCCGAGTTCCAGCACGACCGCGCCGCCTACGTCGACCTCGTCGTGAACGAGATGCTGCCGCGCGTCGCCGAGAGCGGGCTCGCCGAGTACTGCGACGTGTTCACCGAGAGCCACGTGTTCGGTCTCGACGAGTCGCGGCGCATCATGACCGCCGGCGCGGAGCTCGGCCTCGGCCTGCGCCTGCACGTGGACCAGCTCACGGCGCTGGGCGGCGCGCAGCTCGCGGCCGAGCTCGGCGCGGCGAGCGCGGACCACCTCGAGTGCGTCAGCCCCGAGGGCATCGAGGCGCTGGCGCGCGCGGGCGTCGTGCCCGTGCTCTGCCCGCTCGTGCCGCTGTTCCTGCGCCAGAAGGAGGAGGCTCCCGCGCGCGCGATGATCCGCGCGGGCCTCGCGCCGGCGCTCGCCACCGACTTCAACCCCGGCTCCTGCTACGTGCAGTCGATGCCCGAGGTGCTGACCTGGGCCGCGCTGCGCTACGGCTTGTCCGCCCGCGAGGCGCTCACCGCCGCGACGCTCAACGCGGCCGCCTCGCTCGGCCGCGCGGAGCGCCTGGGCACGATCGAGGTCGGCAAGCAGGCCGACCTCGCGCTGCTCGACGTGCCCAACCACCACCACCTCACGTACGAGTTCGGCCGGAACCCCGTGCAGGTGGTCGTCAAGGCGGGGGAGGTCGTGTACCAAAGGGCGGACGAGGACCTGCACGAATGAGCCCGAAGACCCTGCTCCTCGCGATCGCCCTGCTCGCGGCCGGTGCGCTCGCGCCCGCCGCCGCGCGCCAGGACGAGCCGCCCGAGCCGACGGTGCGCTGCACCAAGTGCAAGCACGTCGGCCGCCTGCCCTGCGGCGAGCACCCCGAGGACGAGTGCGCCTTCGAGGACGAGGTGCTGTTCTGCAGCGTGGTCGCCGACTGCGCGACGTGCGGCGGCACCGGCTGGGTCGACTGCCCCAAGTGCGAGAACCCCGAGGTCGAGGCCGCGCTGAAGCGGCGCCGCGAGCAGAGCGCCGCCGCCGCCAAGCGCGTCGCCTGGGTCGACGAGACCTGGAACGACGGCCGCGAGCGCAAGGACGTGCTCCGCAAGGTCGAGACCGAGCACTTCGTGCTGGTCTGGGAGATGGAGGGGCTCAAGATCGACAAGCGCCGCTGCAGCGAGCACGAGACGATGCACGTCTACGCCGCGCGGCTCGAGCGCCTCTTCGCCGACTGGCTGAGCACCTTCGGCGCGCGCGCCGCCGAGTTCTCGAAGAAGTCCGTCGTGCTCGTCTGGCAGCTCCCCAACGACCAGATGGAGGCGTCGCTGCGCTTCTGCAACAACGCCTCGCCGCGCGGCGTGAAGCTGCTCGGCTCGATGCCGCGCTTCTCGGTCTGCGCGAACAAGCAGAACTTCTCGGACGACGAGGAGCTGCACCGCAGCCTCGTGCACAACGTCGCGCACCTGTTGCTCTCGCACCAGCGGCCGTCGATGTGGATCGGCGACAAGAAGTACGGCTGGGCCGACGAGGGCGTGTCGCACTGGTTCGAGGACCTGTACTGGCAGAAGTGCACCAACTACTGCTACCAGGAGGCGAACACCAACGTCGACTTCAAGGGCGGCCGCTTCCGCGTGGCCGTGCGCAAGATGGTCGCGATGGACAAGCAGCCCTCCATCGGCGAGGTCTTCTCGCGCACGACGAACGACCTGACCTTGCCCGAGCACGCGGTGGCCTTCAGCTACGTCGACTACCTGATCCACCTCGACGGGAAGAAGTTCGACGCGCTGATGAAGCGCCTGCGCGCCAAGGAGGAGACGCGCGACGCCTTGCAGCGCGTCTACGAGCTGAACCCGCTGCAGTTCGAGGAGCAGTGGAAGGCCTGGGTGCTGGAGACCTACCCCACGCGATGAGAACGCTGACCACGCTCGTCCTCGCGCTCGCCGCCGCTGCGCCCGCCGCGCAGGTCGGCGACGGCGACGCGCTGTTCGTCTACCACCTGGCGGAGCACCTCGAGGCCGTGCGCGCCGAGCGCGTGGCGGAGCTGCGCGCGGCGTACGCCGAGGCCGCGCCGGAGCGGCGCAGCGCCGCCGAGGCCGCGCTGCTCGCGGGCGTCGATCCCGGCCGCCCCGCGCTGCGCCCGCCGGACTTCGACGCGCTCGCGCGCGCCCGCCGCGCGCTGCTGGGCGAGGCGGCCCCCGCGCCGGCGCTCGACGAGCTGGCCGAGAGCCTCGACCTGCGCGTCGTGCCGGGCTGCTTCGCCGCGCGCGCGGAAGGGCGCGGCGAGGCGACCACCGTCGCCGTCACGCAGCTCTGGCGCGCGCCGGGCCGGGACGCGGACGTGACGCTGTGGTGGACGCGCGGCGAGGAGCGCGAGCGCGCGCGCAGCGAACCCGTCGCGGCGGCGAGCTTCGCCGCGGGCTTCGAGATGTACGTGCGCCCGCCGGTCTCGACGCCCGGCCGTTGGGCGCTCGTGGCCGAGCTGCGCGCCGGCGACGCGAGCGCGTGGAGTCGCCCGGTGGCGGTGGAGTGCGTGGACGACCTCGCGGCGCTGCGCGCGCGCGTCGCGGCCGACGCGAGCCTCGGCGCCGGCGCGGCCGGGCGCGCCTTCGCGACGCGCTTCGAGCGCCTGTTCGCGCTCGGCGTGCGCTCGGCGGCGGGCGTGCCCTCGCGCCAGCTCGAGTCCTCGCGGGCCGCGGCGCGCGGCCGGTCGAGGCGCATGGCGCGGCGGTGTTCGAGCTCGCGGACGCGGCGCTGCGCGAAGCGCCGCGGGCTGCTGCTCGCGGCGACGCCGGGCCAGGCCGCGGTGGAGCTCGTCGATCCGGCCTGGAGCGCGACCGGCGCGGCGACGGAGCGGCGTGTTCGCCGCCGCGCTCGACGCGTCGCCGCACGGACCGGCGCCGTGGCTCGCGCTCGTCGAGGACCTCTGCGCGCGCGAAGGGCTCGACGAGGTGATCGTCGTCGCCCGCGGCGAGCTCTCGGCTGCTGCGCCTGCCGCCGTCGAGCGCGCCGCGCCCACGCACGTCGCCGGGCTGGTGCTCGTCGGCGCAGGGCGCGCCCGGGCGGCGCGCGTCCGAGCTGCCGACGCTGCGCCTCGGCGGCGCGGCGGGCCGCGCCGACGTCTTCGCGGCGAGCGACCTCCCGGCGAGGTCGCCGCGTGGTTGCGCGGCTCGTGAGTCCCGCGCGCCACGGCGTCGGCCGCATCCTCGCCGCGCTGCTCGTGCTGTTGACGCTCGCCGCGCGCGAGCTGCACGTGCCGGCCGCGGCGCCGGGGGCGCGCCTCGAGACGCACGACGCCGAGAGCGCGTGGCGGCTGCACCGCGCCTCGCTCGCCATGAGCTCGACGCGCCTCGCGCAGGAGGACCGCGCGCTCTCGTTCCCGGCGGCGCGGCCGGTCACGCAGCTCCCCGTGTTCGACGAGCTGTGCGCGCTGACCGCGCGGTTGACGCTCGGCAGCGGCGAGGGCCTGCCGCGGCGCGAGGACGTCGAGCGCGTGCTGCGCGGCCTGGGGCCCTTGCTCACCGCCGTCACGTTGCTCGGGCTCTACGCCGCGCTGCGCCGCCTCGGCGGGCTCGACGCCGCGCCCGCGCTGGCGGGCCTGGCCCTGGCGGCCTTCCTGCCGGGCTTCGTCGAGCTCGGCGTGCCCGGGCACGTGCGCATCGAGGCGGCGGTCGCGCCGCTCGCGCTGCTCGCCGTGGCCCTGACGCTGCCGGCCTTCCGGCACCGAGAGCCGCTCGATCGCATGACGCAGGCGCTCCTCGGCGGCGCCGCGACCGGGCTCGGGCTGGCGACCTCGCCGCTGTTCCTCGCGGTGTGGGCCGCGCTGAGCGCGGGGTTCGTGCACGACGTCGTACGCCGCAGCGGCGACGAGCGCCGCGACGCGGCGCGCAGCGGGCTGCTGTTCTGGCTGCCGACGGTGCTGCTCGGGCAACTGCCCGCGCTGGGTGGGCCGTGGCTGCCGGCGACCGAGGGCCTGCTGCACGACTGGACGCGGCTGCTCGGAGTGCTGGCCTGGATCGCGGCGCTGCCGCTCGCGCTCGGCCTGGCGCGCGCCGAGCGCGCGTGGACCCGGCGCGGCCGCGCTGTGTTGTGGGCCTGCCTCGCGCTCGGAGTCGGCGGCGTGCTCGCGACGTCGCACGTCGGTCCCGCGCTGCTCGGCGCCGTGCGCGCCGGCAGCGTGGAGCCCGGCGCGCTACGCTTCGTCGGAGCGGCGCTCGGCCTCGCGCTGCTCGCGCTCGCGTGGCGCCACGAGGCCGAGCGCGGTCCTGCGAGCTCGCGCTGCTCGTGCTGGGCGCGGCCGGCTGCGCGCTCGCTTCGTCGCGCCTGCGGCGCTCGGGCTCGCGCTGTACCCGCTCGCGCGCGGCGGCGCAGCTCGCCGCCGGCCGTGCGCCGCGGGCGGCGGTGCCGCGCTCGCCGGCGCGCTCGCGCTCGCCGACGCGACGCTGCGCGCGGCGCGCGGGACGACGCGGAGACGGCCGACTACCTGCCGCGTGCGCGTGGATCGAAGAGCACGCCGGCGCCGACGGCCTGGGCGCGGCCACCGCCGTGCGCGACTGGGCCGTGGCGTTGGAGCCCGCGCGCGCCCTGCGTCGTGGCACGCGCGGCGCCGCGGCAGGCTGGGACGGCCTGTGGAGCGCGGGCGCGGCCGGCCCTGCTCCTGCCCTGCGCGCCGCCGACTCGCCCGCCGCCCTGGCCGCCGCCTGCCGGCGCGCGGGCGTGCGCGTCCTGGTGTTGGGACCGGCAGCGCGGCGCGGCTGGGCTTCGCTGACCCTGCGGGCGAGCTGGAGGCCCTGCGCACGGGCCGCACGGCCGCGGCGGGGGGCCTGCGCCAGGCCTGGCCTCGCGCGCGGGCGAGGCGGCGGTGGCGGTGCTGCTCGTCGCGCCCGCCGCGCCGACGCCGGCCGGGCTGCGCTGAGCGCGGCCGCTCAGGCCCCGGGGCGGACCGGCCGATGTAGGGCCATCCCCCTATGAACACCGACGCCTTGAAACGGCGCCTCGCCGGCAAGCTCAGCCTGCCCTCGCTCCCCGCGGTGGTGGGGGAGCTCCAGCAGCGGCTGCGCGACCCCAGCGTGGGCATGAAGGACCTGGCCGCCACCGTGGCCACCGACCCGCCGCTCACCGCGCGCGTGTTGCGCATCGTCAACAGCGCGTACTACAGCCTCAGCGTGCCGGTCCTCGACATCGCGCACGCGGTCGCGATCCTCGGCCTGGACACGGTCCAGTCGCTCGTGCTGCAGGTCGGCGTCATGGACGTCTTCCAGCACCTGCAGCGACACCCCGAGTTCGATCCGCGCGAGCTGTGGACGCACTCGGTGCGGACGGCGCGCCTGACGGTGGCGCTGCCGCGACGCTTGACGCAAGCGCTGCCGACCGAGGACCTGTACGTGTGCGGCCTGCTGCACGACATCGGCAAGTTCGTGCTGTTCGAGCACCTGCACGACGAGTTCCTCGAGTGCGTGCGCGCGGAGACGCCGGAGCGCCACCTCGCGCAGGTCGAGGCCGACGTGCTCGGCTTCTCGCACGCCGACGTGGGCGCGCTCGTGTGCGAGCGCTGGGGACTCCCCGAGCACGCGGTGCGCGCGATCGGCGCGCACCACGACGCCGTCGAGGAGACGACGCCGCAGCTCGTCGCGCTGATCGCCCTCGCGGACCTCGTGACGCACCGCGCGCAGCCCGGGCGCACGGCGCACGCCGACCCGCCGCTGCCGCGCAAGCTCGTCAAGCGCCTGGAGCTCAGCGACGACGAGCTCGAGGGGCTGTGCGCGTTCGCGCTCGACCTGCGCGAGGACGTGCGCGCCGCCTGAGCGCCGGGGCGCGCCTCAACCGTCGCGGAACGGCCGCTGGGCCTCGTACCCCGCGAGGCGTTCGCGCACGCCGCGCGCGAGCGCCTCGTCGCCCTCGGCTGCGGCGCGCTCGAGCGCGGCGTTCGCGGCGCTGACGGCTTCGGCCCAGCGTCCGAGCTCGGCGTAGGCAGCGGCGAGCGTGTCGAGCGCGTTCGCCGTCGGCGTCGCGCGCGCGAGCGGTTCGGCGAGGGCGAGCGCGCGCGCGCCGTCGCGCGCCTCGGCGTCCGGTGCGGTCGCCAGCACCCAGGCGAGGAAGCCCGCGAGCGCGTCGTCGCCCGGCGCGAGCTCGTGCGCGCGTTCGAGCGCCGCGCGCGCGTCGACCCAGCGGCCCAGCCCGGCGCACGCGTCGCCGAACTCGGTCCACCCGGCGACGGAGTCCGGGTCGTCTGCGAGGGCCGCGCGCAGCTCGGCGAGGCCGCGCTCGGGCTGCCCGCTGCGCAGCAGCAGGCGCCCCAGGTCGCGCCGCGCGAGCACGCTGCGCGGGTTGAGCTCGAGCGCGCGCTCGAAGCTGTGCGCGGCGTCCTCCGTCCGGCCGTCGGCCTCGAGCGCGTGGCCGAGGTAGTAGCACGCCGGGGCGTTGCGCTCGTCGAGCGCGAGCGCGCGCTGCAGCGCCGCGACCGCGTCGTCCGCGCGGTCGGCCGCCAGGTAGGCCTGACCGAGCAGCGCCTGGAAGCCGGCGGAGTCGGGCACGCGGCGCACGACCTCCTCGAGCGGCGCGACCATCTCCGCGGCGCGCCCCTGGTGACCGAGCGGCAGCGCCTGGTGGTAGAGCGTGAGCACGTCCGCGAGCTCCATCGGGTTGCGGCCGACCGCCACTTCGCCGAACGCGTCGCCCTCGCCCTGCGCGTAGCCGAGCTCGGAGAGCGCGCGCACCAGCGCGCTCGTCGGCGCGACCGCCTGCGCTTCGACGGCCTGCATGCCGGCGCGGAGGTCGTCGAGCCGGCGCTGGAGCGCTTCGACGACCTCGGGGTGCTGCGCCGCGAGGTCGTGCGCCTCGTGCGGATCCGCGCGCAGGTCGTACAGCTCGCGCGTCGGTGCCTGGATCAGCTTCCAGCGCCCGTCGACGACGCCGCGCAGCGGGCTCCAGCCGAAGTTCAGCGCGCAGTAGTCGCTCTCGAGGTACACCGTCGCCGGCGCGAGCGCTTCACCGCGCAACGCCGGCGCCAGGCTCCGCCCCGACGTCTGCGCCAGGCGCGGCCACCCGAACAGCTCGAGCACGGTGGGGAACAGGTCGACCTGTTGCACGAGGTCGTCGCACGCCGAGCCCGCGGACGTCACGCCGGGACCGCGCACGATCCACGGGATGTGCTGCGTGCCCTCGTACAGGAAGGCCGCGTGCGTGCCTTCGCCGTGCTCGCCCAGGCTCTCGCCGTGGTCGGCGACCGCGACCACCAGCGTGGAGTCCGCGAGGCGTTGCGCGTCGAGCCAGCCGAGCAGGCGGCCGATCTGCGCGTCCATGAAGGCCACCTCGCCGTCGTAGGGATCGGCGAGCGCGAAGCCCGCGGGCGGCTCGTAGGGGTCGTGCGGGTCGTAGAGGTGCACCCACGCGAAGAACGGCGCGTCACCGGCGCGCAACCAGGCCAGCGCCTCGTCGACGACCTGGTCGCCGGGGCGCTTGAGCGGCGGCGTGCCGTCCGCGGCGGGCGGGCCGAGGTCGTCGCCGTAGACGTCGAAGCCGCGCTCGAGGCCGAACGAGCCGTCGAGCGCCAGCGCGGCGACGAAGGCGCCGGTGCGGTAGCCGTGGACGCGGAAGACCTCGGCCAGCGTGGTCAGCTCGGGGCCCAGCGCGGCGCGGCCGTTGACGTGGAGCCCGTGCTCGGGCGGGAACGCGCCCGTGAGCAGGCTGGCGTGCGAGGGCAGCGTGAGCGGGACCTGCGCGTAGGCGCGCGCGAAGCGCACGCCGTCGCGCGCGAGCCCGTCGAGGTGCGGCGTCTGCGCGGCCGCGTGCCCGTACGCGCCCAGGCGATCGGCGCGCGTCGTGTCGAGCGTGACCAGCAGCAGGTTGGCGCCGGCTGCGGGCGCTGCGGCGCGCGCGCGCGTCGGCGCGGCCGACTCCTCGGCGCCGCCGCAGGCCGCGGCGAGCAGGAACAGGCAGGCGAGGGAGCGTCGGGCGCGCGACATGGGGCGCAACCTACCCGAACGCCGCGGAGGTCACAACGCGGCCCGCGCACTGCGCGCGGCGGGAGCACCTGCTATCGTTCGCGCTCCTCGACCTCAGCCGATCCACGCCGACATGTCCAAGATCCAGCCCCGCACGCTCAAGGGCTTCCGCGACTACCTGCCCGCCGCCGCGATCGCGCGCGAGGCGCTGATCGACCAGGCGCGCGCCGTGTATCGCTCGTACGGCTTCGTGCCGATCGACACGCCGGCGCTCGAGTACCTGGAGATCCTCGCGGGCAAGGGCGGCGACGAGTCGGACAAGCAGATGTACCGCTTCACCGACGCGGGCGGACGCGAGGTCGGCATGCGCTTCGACCTGACGATCCCGTTCGCGCGCTTCGCGGCGCAGCACATCGGCGAGCTGGGGACGCCGTTCAAGCGCTACCACGTCGGCACGGTGTGGCGCGGCGAGAACACGCAGCGCGGGCGCTACCGCGAGTTCATGCAGTGCGACTTCGACACCATCGGCACCGAGAGCTTGGTGTCGGACGTCGAGACGCTGCTCGTGATCCACGACCTCGTGCGCGCGGTCGGCATCGACGACTTCGTCGTGCGCGTCAACAACCGCAAGGTGCTCTCGGGCCTGCTCGAGCGCCTCGAGCTCTCGGACCGCGCGACGGCGGTGCTGCGCGCGCTCGACAAGCTCGACAAGGTCGGGCCCGACAAGGTGGCCGAGGAGATGGTGAGCGCCGCGGGCGCCAGCGCGGCGCAGGCGCGTGAGGTCCTGGCGATGGCCGCGCTCACGGGCACGGACGCCGAGGTGCTCGCCGCGCTGCGGCCGCTGGTGGCCGGCAGCGAGCGCGGGGAGCGCGGCGTGGAGGAGCTCGCCGGCGTGCTCGCGGGCGCCGCGGCGGCCGGCGTGCCCGCGGAACGCGTGCGCCTGGACGTCTCGATCGCGCGCGGGCTCGACTACTACACCGGCACGATCTACGAGACGTTCCTGGGCGAGCTGCCGGCGATCGGGAGCATCTGCTCGGGCGGGCGCTACGACAACCTCGCGGAGCTCTACACCAAGCAGGAGCTCCCGGGCATCGGCGCGTCGCTCGGCGTGGACCGCCTGCTGTCGGCGCTCGAGGAGCTCGGGCGCGTCGACGCGCGCGCCTGTACCGCGCCGATCTTCGTGCCGTACTTCGTCGCCGAGCGACGCGACGATTACCTCGCGCTGTGCGCGCGCCTGCGTGCCGCGGGCTTCGCGGTGGAGCTCTACCCCGAGCCCAAGAAGCTCGGCGCGCAGTTGAAGTACGCCGATCGACGCGGCTTCCGTTGCGCGGTGATCGTCGGCGAGCGCGAGCTGGACGAAGGACGCTGTCAGGTCAAGCTGCTGGCGACGGGAGAGAACGCGGACGTCACGCTCGAGGGTCTCGTCGAGCACCTCCGCGCACTCGCTATGCACTAGTGCGTAGCGGTCTTCGCCACTGGCTGTAGAGAGCTCGCGGAGCCCTGCGTCACGTCGCGTAACGCGGCGCATTGTGGAGTTCAGCGCGCTCGGGAAAGGCGTGCAGTTGCACGAGATGAGGCGTGCTAGATGAGAGCGGCTGACTAGACTCGCGCCGACACGTTCGCAGGTCGTCGTCACGTCCCGCAGGGCACTCCTCTCGCCGCATGCGTCTCCTCATCTCAGCCACCTTCTTCCTGCTCGCCGGCTGGTTCCTGATGTACTCGGGCGCCGGCGCGCTGCCGCAGTTCGAGCGGCAGCACGTGGATCCGGCCTCCATCGCACCGGTGCCGCGCCGCGCGATCCTGAGGGACCCGGCGAAGGTCACGATCGGCGGAATCGAGCAGCGCTGCAGCGCCTGCCACGCGATCTTCCCGTCGACGCAGGACGCGCCCGCGGCGCGCCTGCAGCACACGGAGATCGTGCTCGAGCACGGCCTGAACGATCGCTGCGACAACTGCCACGACAAGGGCGACCACGACGGCTTCGTGCTCTACGGCGGTCGCGTCGTGGGCTTCGACGATGTGCAGTTGCTGTGCGCGAAGTGCCACGGACCGACCTTCCGCGACTGGGAGCGCGGCGTGCACGGCAAGACCCTCGGCTCGTGGGTGGTCGGGAGCGACGCGCAGCGTCGCCTGCTCTGCACCGAGTGCCACGACCCGCACCACCCGGCCTTCACGCCCTACGTCCCGCTGCCCGGCCCGCACACGCTGCGGCAGCACGCCACGGAGCGGCACGCCGACGAGCACGATCACGAGGCGTACAACCCGCTGCGCCACTGGCGCACCGAAGCCGAGGACGCGCCGGAGGAGGGCGCGCACTGAGAGCCATGAGTCAGACCCAGTCGAACGCCTCGCGCATGGACGGTCCGGGCTACTCGCGGCGCAGCTTCCTGCGCAACGGAGTGGCGATGGCGGGCGGCATGGCGGCCTTCGTGGCCGCGCTGCGCCCGCTGGCGGAGCTCGGGGAGGGCGCGCTGCCCTCGATGGACGAGTTCCTGCAGAAGCACTACAAGGAGATGAACGAGCAGGAGATGCAGGCCGCGCTGGCCCGCATCGAAGCCAAGGTCAAGGAGCGCTGGGACGTCGACGCCGAGGTGCGCGACGTGCGGCCCCGCGACGGGGTCGAGTTCGTCTACGCGCTGAACCTCTCGCGCTGCATCGGCTGCCGCAAGTGCGTCCACGCCTGCGTCGCCGAGAACAACCAGAGCCGCGCGCCCGAGATCCAGTACATCCGCGTGCTCGAGATGCCGACCGGCACGTTGGACATCGAGCAGGGCGATCACGACTACGACCACCCGACGGTGCCCGACGCGG
Source organism: Planctomycetota bacterium (assembly GCA_020638875.1). Classification (GTDB taxonomy): domain Bacteria; phylum Planctomycetota; class UBA1135; order UBA1135; genus DUCM01. The sequence continues at coordinate 303,250 of JACKHS010000001.1, read as the reverse complement.
GGCACTACTACATGCCGATCCAGTGCCACCAGTGCGCGGATCCGCCCTGCACCAAGGTCTGCCCGGTCGAGGCGACCTGGACCGAGGACGACGGCATCACCGTGGTGGACTACGACTGGTGCATCGGCTGCCGCTACTGCGAGGCCGCCTGCCCGTACTTCGCGCGGCGCTTCAACTTCGCCGAGCCGGAGATCGCCGCGGAGGAGCTGAACACGCAGATGTCCTACCTCTCCAACCGTCCGCGCTCCAAGGGCGTGATGGAGAAGTGCACCTTCTGCCTGCACCGCACCCGTGAGGGGCGCCAGCCCGCGTGCCTGGAGGTGTGCCCCGTGGGTGCGCGCCAGTTCGGCAACGTGCGCGACCCCGAGAGCTCCGTGTCGCAGATCCTCGAGACGAAGCGCGTCTTCGTGCTGAAGGAGGACGTCGGCACCCTGCCGCGCTTCTTCTACTACTTCGATGAGCGCTACCCCCGCAGCGGCGAGACGGCCGTGGAGGAAGGCTAGGGAGCCGCTGAACCATGAAGGAGTACTTCCGCTTCCTCTGGCGCTGCTTCCGGCTCAGCCTCGTCGGCGACTGGCGCTACATGACCTGGATGACGGTGCTCACCGTCATCTCGCTGCTCGGGCTGAACGCCTACGCCAAGCAGTTCGTGCTCGGCCTGGCGACGACGGGCATGACCGACCAGGTCTCCTGGGGCATGTACATCGCCAACTTCACCTTCCTGGTGGGGATGGCCGCCGCCGCGGTGATGCTCGTCATCCCGGTCTACGTGTATCGGAACCGCGAGCTGCACGACCTCGTCATCTTCGGCGAGCTCCTCGCCGTGGCGTCGATCTGCATGTGCCTCGCGTTCATCGTCGTGGACATGGGGCGCCCGGACCGGATGCTGCACCTGTTCGAGCGCTTCCACTTCCCGGTGTCGATCCTGACCTGGGACGTGATCGTGCTGAACGGCTACCTGCTGCTGAACCTGCACATCTGCGGCTACCTGATCTACTGCAAGTACCGCAAGCGCACGCCGAGTCGCAGCTTCTACATCCCGTTCGTGTTCCTCGCGATCGTGTGGGCCATCAGCATCCACACGGTCACGGCGTTCCTGTACGTCGGCCTCGGCGGCCGGCCGTTCTGGAACTCGGCGATCATCGCGCCGCGCTTCCTCGCCTCCGCGTTCGCCGCGGGGCCGGCCTTCCTCATCCTGGCGCTCGGCGTGATCGACCGGTTCACGCGTTACGAGGTGCCGGCGAGGGCCATGGACACGCTGCGGCGCATCGTCACCGTCTCGCTGATCATCAACCTGTTCATGCTCGGCTCGGAGGTCTTCACGGAGCTCTACGCCGACTCTGCGCACAGCGTCTCGCTGAAGTACCTGCTGTTCGGACTGCACGGGTACGACGCGTTGGTCCCCTGGATCTGGACGGCCATCGTCCTCGAGTCGCTCGCCCTGCTCTGCTTCCTGACCCCGCTGGGCCACCAGCGGACCGCGATGATGATCGCCTGCACGGCGATCGTCTTCGGCATCTGGGTCGAGAAGGGGATGGGGCTCATCATTCCCGCCTTCGTCCCTTCCCCGCTCGGTGAAGTCGTGGAGTACGTCCCGACGCTGAACGAGGCCCTGGTGTGCTTCGGCATCTGGGCCTTCGGGCTGCTCCTCTTCACCATCTTCGTTCGCATCACCATTCCGGTGCTCTCGGGCCGTCTGACCTTCGATCGGGAGTACGACCCCAATGAGGACCTTGAACCCGCAGCGGCTGCCTCGGAGACCCTCTCCGGCCAAGCAGCCAGAGGATGACCGCATGAATTCGAGAAGAGCATTCCTGGCCACGCTGGCCATCGCCTCAGGGGTGCTCGGGACGGCCTTCGCCGACCCGTCTTCCCCGTCCGTGAATCCCCTCAACCCGCACCCGACCGCGACGCAGGCGATCGGGCTGCCCGAACTCTCTCCGCAGTCGCGCGAGTGTGTGGATTGCCACAAGCGCGAGAGCATGGCGCTCTACCAGATGTGGGGGGAGAGCAAGCACTACCGCGCCAACGTCGGCTGCTTCGAGTGCCACCGCGCCGACAAGAGCGACCCTGACGCCAAGAGCCACTACGATCAGACGATCGCCGTGATCGTCAGCCCGGCGGACTGCGCCCGCTGCCACTCGAAGGAGGTCGAGGAGTTCTCGGGCTCGCACCACTCGAAGGCCGGCCGCATCCTCGGCTCGCTGGACAACGTCCTCGCCGAGGTCGTCGAAGGCAACATGGGCTTCGTCTCCGAGGGCTTCCCCGAGGGCGTGTCCGCGGCGGCGGTCAGCGGCTGCTGGCAGTGCCACGGCTCGCAGGTGCAAGTCCTCGCCGGCGGCACGCTCGACCCGGCGACCTGGCCCAACACGGGCATCGGTCGCCTGAACCCGGACGGCACCGAGGGCTCCTGCGCCGCGTGCCACACGCGGCACAGCTTCTCGGCCGCCCAGGCGCGTCACCCCGACACCTGCGGCAAGTGCCACCTCGGCCCGGATCACCCGCAGAAGGAGATCTACGAGGAGTCCAAGCACGGCATCGCGTTCTTCGCGAACGTCGACAAGATGAACCTGGACTCGGCCAAGTGGATCGTCGGCGAGGACTACTGGGCCGCGCCGACCTGCGCCACCTGTCACATGTCCGCCACCAAGACCCAGGGCGTGACGCACGACATCGGCCTGCGCATCAGCTGGAACAACCGGCCGGTGGTCTCGACGCGCCCCGAGCTCTCGGACGCGAAGATGGGGCTGCCCGGCGCCAACATCCCGTGGCAGACGCGGCGTGAGTCCATGAAGGACGTGTGCATCAACTGCCACAACCGTACCTGGGTGGACAACTTCTACATCCAGTACGACGAGCTCGTCGAGCTGTACAACGAGAAGTTCGCCAAGCCGGGCGCCGCGCTCTACGACCTGACGAAGGGCCTGCGCAAGCCGGTCAACTTCTCCAACAAGATCGACTTCACCTGGTTCGAGCTCTGGCACCACGAAGGTCGTCGCGCGCGTCACGCCGCGTCCATGATGGGCCCGGACTACACGCACTGGCACGGCACCTACGACCTGGCCAAGAACTTCTACACCGAGTACATCCCCGAGCTCGAGGAGCTCGTGCACATGGGCATGAACTCGGGCGACGCCGCGAAGGTGCAGGCCGCCGAGGCCCTGCAGGCCAAGCTCGACGAAGTGCTCAACACGCCCGACCACCGCTGGTACCTGGGCAAGATGGACCCCGCCGAGGCCGAGAAGCGCGCCAAGGCCGCCGAGGAGTTCAAGAAGCGCTACTCGAAGTAGCGCGGGCTCCAGGCTCTCCCCAGGCCCCGCCGCCGCCCCTCGCGGGCGGCGGCGGGGCTCTTTCGTGCCCGCGCGCGCCGCCGGCGCGGCCGTGCGGCCCGAGACCGTGTTGCGTTCCGGGGCCGGCGCCGTACCCTGTCGCCTCCGGCACGCCATGTACGAACGCCCCAAGCTCACCGAGGAGGACGGCCACCGCGCCCTGCGCGGGCACGTGGTCGACAAAGCGCTGCTGGCGCGCGCGCGCTACGGGCCCGAGTTCGGCCCCGAGCGCGTGCTCGAGCTGCTCGCCGATCCCGACCTGGTGCGCTTCCCGACGCGCCTCGAGTTCACGGAGACGGAGCTGCGCCCCGGCGAGTTCGCGCACGCGCAGGTCTCGGCGCAGGGCCCGCGCGCGGGCTTCACGCTGTACGTGCACCGCGAGTTCGAGCGGCGGCCCGAGCTGCTCTCGCTGCTCGTGGCCTACCACGTCCCGTCGATCAACTACCTCGACATCGCCGGGCCCGAGGAGGCCGAGCTGTTCGGCGCGACGCTGCACGGCCTCGACGTCGAGGACTACTACCGCATCCTCTGCGAGCTGGTGGACGGCATGGCGGGGCCCAAGGGGCCCGAGCTGACGGCCGAGCTCGCGCTGCTGCTCGAGCCCTCGCTCCAGCACGCCCGCTCAGGCGAGGTGTCGACGGGGGCGCCCGGCCGGGGTCGCCACGGGTGCGGCGAGGGCTGCGGCTGCTAGCCCCGGGCGCCCTCCAGCGAGCGCTGCAAGTCCTGCGCATCCCGGTGGTTGGGGCTGACGCACGCCGACCGAGGGCGCTCCGGTCGGGGTCTCGCGTGGGCGTCGGAAGGACGTCGCCGCCGTAAAGCGGCCCGGGCGCCGCGGCCGAAGTAGGGGAGGCTCCGTCCCACACCCCGTCCCCACGCCCCGACCATGACCCACCGCGACCCCCACGGCGTCTCCACCTCCGACCGCCGCCGCGGCAAGCGCTCCGCGACCGAGGCCAAAGTCCACGTCCAGATCGACACGCAGTCGTTGGACGGCACCGCGAGCAACCTCTCCAACACCGGCATCCTGTTCTTCACCGACGAGGAGGTGAAGGTCACGATCGAGGTGAAGGACGCCACGGGCACGCACCAGTACCGCGGCAACCTCGTGCGTTGCGAGCGGATCAAGGGCAACCACCGCGGCTGGGCGGTGGAGTTCGACCGCGGCTGAGACGCCGAAGGGCTCCCCGCGGGGAGCCCTCCGAGTCGCGCGAGCGAGTCGCCGCGGAGCGGCGCGGCTCCTGCCTAGTTCAGGAAGCGCTCGAGGAACCAGCCCGGGAACAGGCCGAGCCAGAGCACCATCGCCGCGCACACGCCGGTCACGAGCGTCGCCGAGAGGCGGCGCACTTCGGGCGCGCGCTCGCCCTCGGGCTCGGGCAGCATCCACAGCGTGAGGATCACGCGCAGGTAGTAGCCCAGCGCGACGACCGAGAGCAGCACGCCGATCACCGAGGCCCACACCAGGTCGGCGCGCAGCGTGCTCGAGAAGACGAAGTACTTCCCGAGGAAGCCGCCCGTCGCGGGGAAGCCACCCAGCGACAGCATGAACAGCGAGAGGGCCGCGGAGATCCCCGGCCGGCGCCGACCGAGCCCGCGCAGGGACTCGAGCTTCGTGAAGCGCTCGCCGTCGGCCTCGAGCAGCGCCACCAGGCCGAACGCGCCGCCCGCGGTGAACACGTACGCCGCCATGTAGTACAGCGCCGCGTCGACCGGGCCCGCGGCGCGCGGATCGCCGGCGAGCGAGGCGGCCACCACCAGCAGCAGCGTGCCGGCGTGCGCCACCGCGGAGTACGCGAACAGGCGCTTGAGGTCGCTCTGCACGAGCGCGCCCAGGTTGCCGAGCGCCATGGTCACCACCGCGATGGCGGCGATCAGCCCGGCCGAGCTCGGCGGCATGACGAAGGCGACCTCGAGCAGGAAGGCGAAGCCGGCGGCCTTGGTGCCCGTCGCCATGAACGTCGTCACCGGCGTCGGGCTGCCCTGGTAGACGTCCGGCACCCAGAAGTGGAAGGGGAAGACGCTGACCTTGAAGAACAGGCTGGCGGCGATGAGCGCGGCGCCCACCAGCGCCAGCGGCGAGCCGAGCGATGCGTCGTGCAGGCCGGCGAGGCTGACCGTGCCGGTCGCGGCGTACACCAGCGCGGAGCCGTACAGGAACAGGCCCGCCGCGAAGGCGCCCAGCACGAAGTAGCGCAGGCCGGCCTCGACCGAGGTCGCGCGCACGCGCCGGAAGGCGGCCAGGCTGTAGAGCGGCACCGAGAGCAGCTCGAGGCCGACGAAGAACGTGATGAGGTCGCGCGAGCCCGCCATCAGCATCATGCCGAGCGTCGAGCAGAGCATGAGCAGGTCGTGCTCGGCGACGTGGCCCGCCTCCTCCTTGTAGTAGCGCCGGCCGTAGGTCCACGCGATCAGCGCCGCGCAGCAGAACAGCACGCCCCAGGTCGCGGAGCGCGAGCTCGCCGCGAAGGCGCCGTGGAAGACCTCGCCGGCGGGATCGGCGACGAGGCGCAGCTCGAACGCGATCGCCGCGAGCAGGCTGCCCACGAACGCCAGGCCACGCGCGGGCCGCAGCGCCGGCGCGATCTCCGCGAGCAACGCCAGCACGATGCCGGCGGTGACGCAGATCATCGGCGCGGTGCCGCGCAGGTCGGTGGAGGTCAGGGCCTCGAGGTTCGCCGGGTGGATCATCGCTGGGCCTCCGCGGGGGCGGCGGGGGCTTGGGGGAGGTGGAGCTCGAGGGCACCCGTGCGCGTCTCGCGCGCGGCGTCGATGCGCGTCACGAGCGCGTCGATCGAGCCCGCCGTCTTGTCGAGGAACTGGTTCGGCCGCACGCCGATCCACAGGCACAGCAGCACGAGCGGCACCATGATCCCGACCTCGCGCGCGTCGAGGTCGCGCAGGCCCTTGTTCGCCTCGACCGTCACCGCGCCGAACAGCAGCTTGCGCGTGCACATCAGCAGGTAGACCGCGCCGAAGATCACGCCGGCGACGCCGACGCAGGCCCACAGCGGCGAGGCCTCGAAGGTGCCGAGGAGGATCAGGTACTCGCCGACGAAGCCGTTCAGGCCGGGCAGGCCGACGCTCGCCAGCATCGAGAGCACGAAGAACAGCGCGAAGACCGGCATGACCGACGCGATGCCGCCGTACTGCTCGAAGTCACGCGTGTGGCGGCGCTCGTAGATCATCCCGACGAGGAGGAACAACAGGCCCGTCGAGAGGCCGTGGTTCACCATCTGGATCACGCTGCCGCGCAGACCCGCCTGAGTCAGGGCGAAGAGGCCCATGACCACGAAGCCGAGGTGGCTGACCGACGAGCAGGCGACCAGGCGCTTGATGTCGTTCTGCGCCATGGCGAGGAACGCGCCGTAGACGATCCCGAGCGCGCCCAGGCCCATGAACAGCGGCGCCATCTCGAGCGCGGCGGCCGGGAACATGCCGACGCCGAAGCGCAGCAGGCCGTAGGTGCCCATCTTCAGCAGCACGCCCGCCAGGATCACCGAGCCCGAGGTCGGCGCCTCGGTGTGCGCGTCGGCGAGCCAGGTGTGGAACGGCATCACCGGCACCTTGATCGCGAAGCCGATCGCGAAGCTCAGGAAGATCCAGAGCTGCGTGGAAGGGTCCAGGTCGCCGACGCCGTTCAGCAGCGCGCGGACGTCCGCCTCGCCTGTCTGCCAGGTCAGCCAGATGACGCCGAGCATCATCAGCAGGCTGCCCGCGACGGTGTAGAGGAAGAACTTCATCGTCGCGTAGAGCCGGCGCTCGCCGCCCCAGATGCCGAGGATGAAGTACAGCGGGATCAGCGACAGCTCCCAGAACACGTAGAAGAGCACCATGTCCAGCGCCAGGAAGACGCCGAGCATCCCGGTCTCCATCAGGAGCAGCCAGAACAGGAACTCCTTCACGCGCTTGTCGATGTGCTTCTGCGCGGAGAGCACGACGAGCGGCATGAGCACCGTCGTCAGCGTCACGAGCAGGATCGAGATGCCGTCCACGCCGAGGCGGTAGGCGACCTCGATGGTGCCGCTCTTGGCCGGCAGCGAGAACCACGCGTGGCTCGTGACCTGCTGCATGTCGGCGCTCGCGCCGTCGAAGCCGACGAAGAGCACCACGCCCAGGCCGGCCACGACGCTGGTGGTGAGCAGCGCGATCAGGCGCTGCAGCTTCTCGCTGCCCGCCGGCGTGAACAGCAGGGCCAGCGCGCCGACGAGCGGCAGGAAGGTCAGCCAGGTGAGGATCATCGCGCGCCTCCCAGGAGCCAGAAGAAGGCCAGCAGGGCCGCGGCGGCGCCCATCCAGAGGCCGGCGCTGGCCACGCTGCCGTCGGTCAGGCGCTTGGAGCGCTGGCCCAGCGAGCGCGCGAGCGCGGCGGCGCCGTTGACGATGCCGTCGATCACGAGCTTGTCGACGAGCACCGCGATCGTCAGGGCGAGCACCTTCACCGGCTGCACGACCCAGTCGCGATAGGCGCGGTCGATACCCCACGCGTCGGCGAGCAGGCCTTGCAGCGCCGGGCGCTGTTCGCGGAACTGCTCGTCGCGAGCGAGGCCTTCCTTGTACGCGTGGAAGCCCTTGTGCGCGTAGATCAGCGCGATGCCGGCGCCGATCGCCAGCAGCGCGTACTCGACGCTGTGCGACAGGTGCGGCGCGTGGCCGTGGTGCAGGATCTCGTCGCCCAGGCGCGTCACCGGCTCGAGCCAGTGGTGCAGGCCCTGCGACGCGAGCGTGAAGGGCGCGACCGCGGGCAGGTTGAGCAGGCCGCCGCCGAGCGCCAGCACGGCCAGCACCATCAGCGGCACGGTCATCGACGCGGGCGCCTCGTGCGGGTGCACGTGGTGCGTGTCGAAGCGCTCCTTGCCGAAGAAGGTCAGCCCGACCATGCGCCAGGTGTAGAAGGCCGTCAGCGCCGCGGTGACGACGCCCACGGCCCACAGGCCGTAGTGCGCGCCGCCGCTGGCGAAGTTGAGCGCCAGGATCTCGTCCTTCGAGAAGAACCCGGAGAGCAGCGGCAGGCCGGAGAGCGCCGCGGCGCCCGCGAGGAACGTCACGAACGTGCGCGGCATGTGCTTCCGCAGGCCGCCCATCTTGTGCATGTCCTGCTCCTCGTGCATGCCGTGGATGACCGAACCGGCGGCGAGGAAGAGCAGCGCCTTGAAGAAGGCGTGCGTGACGAGGTGGAAGATCGCGGCTGCCCACGCCCCGGCCGAGAGGCCCAGGAACATGTAGCCGAGCTGACTGACGGTGGAGTAGGCCAGCACGCCCTTCAGGTCGCGCTGTGCCACCGCGGAGCTGCCCGCGATGAAGGCCGTCGCGGCCGCCACGACGCCGATGAAGAGCAGCACGCCCGGCGCGGCGGCGAAGAGCGGGTTGAGGCGCACGACGAGGTAGACGCCCGAGGTCACCATCGTCGCGGCGTGGATCAGCGCGGAGACGGGCGTCGGGCCGGCCATGGCGTCGGGCAGCCAGACGAACAGCGGGAGCTGGGCCGACTTGCCGCACGCGCCGCCGAACAGCAGCAACGCGGCGAGGCCGAGCTCGAACGAGTGCGCGGCGAGGTGCTCGTGGACGCCCGCGCCGATGGCCGAGAGGTCGAGCGTGCCGAAGATCCGCACCAGCAGGAACGAGCCGATCACGAAGCACGCGTCACCGATGCGGTTGACGACGAAGGCCTTCTGCCCCGCCTCCGCCGGCCAGCCCTTCGAGTACCAGAAGCCGATCAGCAGGTACGAGCACAGGCCCACGCCCTCCCAGCCGATGAACAGGCCGAGCAGGCTCGAGCTGAGCACCAGCATCAGCATCATCGCCACGAAGAGGTTCAGGTACGCGAAGAACTTCGCGTAGCCCGGGTCGCCCTTCATGTAGCCGCCGGCGTAGACGTGGATCAGGAAGCCCACGCCGGTCACGACGAGCAGCATCACGCTCGACAGCGGGTCGACCACCATCGAGACGGCGACCTGCATCGAGCCCGCGTCGATCCACGGCCACGGCGCGCTCTCGAGCACGCGCGCGGACTCCTCGAGCCCGCGCAGCGTGTTGAACGCGACCAGGCTCAGGACGAAGGAGAGGCCCACCGCCGCGCAGGCCAGCGGCCACGCGAGCGCGCCGGGGCCCTTGGCGTCGGGCGCGCTGCGCCGCGCGCGCAGGGTGAGGAAGTGCAGGACGCCCGCGAGCGCGCTCCCGAGGAGCGGCAGGGCGGGGATCCACCACAGCCAGTTGTCGTTCGGCACGGGTCAGTCTCCCAGGCTCGTCAGGCTGTCGAGCGAGACGGATTGCTTGCGGCGGTAGAGGGCGATCACGAGGGCGAGGCCGACCGCGGCCTCCACGGCCGCGACCAGGATCACGAAGACCGCGAACACCGGCCCGTCGAGGTTCGGCGCCGCGGCGGTGGAGTGCATGCGGCTGCCGGCGATGAAGGTGAGGTTGGCGGCGTTCAGGATGAGCTCGATGCTCATCAACACCACGATCAGGTTGCGGCGCACGAAGAAGCCCGCCGCGCCGATCGCGAAGAGGAGGCCGGCCAGGATCAGCAGCTGCTCGTTGGCGACGGTCATCGGCCCGCCTCCCCGCGCTCGCGCTTGGCGAGCACGAGCACCGCGATCGCGGCGGCGAGCAGCAGCACCGACGACAGCTCGAACGGCAGCAGGTACGTCCCGAACACCATCTGCGCGAGCCCGCCCAGCGTGTCGACCTGGAGCGGCGCGGCCTCGGCCGCGGCCTGCGCCTCCCCGGAGCGCGCCACGGCGAAGAACGACACGGCCGCCAGCGCCACGCCGACGAGGACGACCAGCGGCAGCCGGCGCGACATGGCCAACGTGTGGTCCATGAGCGGGCGCTCCTGGCCGCCGAGGTTCAGCAGCATGATGACGAACAGGAAGAGCACCATGATCGCGCCGGCGTAGACCAGGATCTGCGCGGCGGCCAGGAACTCGAAGCCCGCCAGGAGGTAGATGGTCGCCAGGCAGAAGAACGTGCCCAGCAGGGAGAGCACGCTGACCACCGGGTTGCGCGCCGCGACGACGCCGAGCGCGCCGACCACGGCCCCCAGGCTCACGAGGTAGAAGAGGAGGTTCGCCACCGGTCGTTGATCTTCTTGATGTAGTCGATCCGCGGCTGCAGCGCGGACACGGGACGCTTGAGCTTCTCGAGGTCGTAGACGAGGGCGCCGCGCGTGTAGTCCGCGAGCTCCAGCTCGTCGCTCATCCAGATCGCTTCCTTCGGGCAGGCCTCCTCGCAGAAGCCGCACAGGATGCAGCGCAGCATGTCGATCTCGAACCGCTCGGGTTCGCGCTCGATCGGGCGCTCGGTCTCGTGGCCGTCGATCGTGATGGCGTACGCGGGGCACGCGGCCTCGCACATACCGCACGAGACGCAGCGCACGGTGCCGTCGGTGTTGACCGCCAGGCGCGGCTGGCCGCGCGTGACCTCGGTGGTCACCAGCGGCTCCTCGGGGTACTGCCGAGTCGCGCGCTTGACGAACATCTTGCGCAGCGTGATCGACAGCCCGCGAAGGATCTCCGGCAGGTACAGGCGCTCGGCGAGCGTCAGCTCCTTGCGTTTGACGATGACCATGGGCGGCTACAGGGAGAGCACCAGGCCCGTGACGAACACGTTCGCCAGGGCCAGCGGCAGGAAGACCTTCCACCCGAGCGCCATCAGCTGGTCGTAGCGGAAGCGGGGCAGCGACCAGCGCACCCAGATGAACAGGAACATGAAGAAGGCGGCCTTCACCACGAAGGCAGCCAGCCCGACGAACCACGGCGCCTCGGCCCAGAAGGGCACCGCCGCGCCGCCCAGGAAGAGCGTCGTCGTCAGGCAGGACATGACGATCATCGCGCAGTACTCGCCGATGAAGAACAGCGCGAACTTCATCGAGCTGTACTCGGTGTGGAACCCGCCGACGAGCTCCGACTCGCACTCGGCGAAGTCGAAGGGGTGGCGGTTCGTCTCGGCGAAGGTGCAGATGACGAAGAGCACGAAGCCCAGCGGCTGGTAGAAGACGTTCCAGGCCGGCAGGAAGCCGAGCAGCGAGTTGGCGTTCTGCTGGTCGGTGATCTCGCGCAGGTTCATCGTGCCGCTCATGGCGACGATGGACAGGATCACGAGGATCATCGACAACTCGTAGCTGATCATCTGCGCGGAGGCGCGCAGGCCGCCGAGCAGCGAGTACTTCGAGTTGCTCGCCCAGCCGCCGAGGATGATGCCGTAGACGCCCAGGCCGCTGATGGCCATGACGTAGATCGCGCCGATGTCGATGTCGGCGATCGAGCCGTAGATCGGCGTGCCGTCGACCGTCGCGATCACCCCGGTGAACGGGATCACGGCCACGGTCATCATCGCCGGGATGGCGGCCAGCATCGGCGCCAGCAGGAACAGCCAGCGCGTGGCGCCCTGCGGGATGAACTCCTCCTTGAAGAAGAACTTGATGCCGTCGGCCAGCGGTTGCAGCACGCCGAACGGGCCCACGCGGTTGGGGCCCAGCCGGAGCTGGATCCAGGCCGAGACCTTACGCTCGGCCAGCGTCGAGACGCCCGCGGCGCTGACGAGGCCGGCGAAGATCACGACGACCTTCAGGACTTGCGCCAGGAACAGGCTCATCGCGCGCCTCCTTCGGCCGCGGCCGCGGCGCCGAGCTCGCCGAGCAGTTGCAGCGTGGGGCGCACGCCGGCGGGCGCCGGGCGCGCCGCCGCGATCGGGCCGCGGTGGCCGTCCACGTTGACCCAGTGCCCGCTGCGCTCGACCCAGTCGGGCACGCCCAGCGCGACGCGCACGGCGGGCGCCTCGAACGGCTTCGTGTCGAGCACGAACAGGCGCACCTGCGCGGGCAGCGCGGCGAGCTCCTCGCGGCCGACGAGGTCGACCACGCGCTCGCCGACGAGCGTGGCGGTCTCCGCGCCGGCGAGCGCCTCGCGGCAGCCCGCGGCGTCGCGCGCCGCGCAGCCGAGCTCGGTGAGTCCCCGGCGGTTGGGGCCGGGGTCGCCGGTGTGCAGCAGGTCGTCCTTCAGCGCGCTCTCGGGCGGCGACACGAGCAGCAGCTCGGCGCCGAGACCTCGCGCGAGCGCGGCGAGCGCCGCGCCCTCCTCGACCGTGAGCCACGGCGAGGCGACGAAGACGTGCTTCGCGTGCGTGGCGTAGGCGTCGCGCACGGTCGCGACGGCGTCGTCGACCGGGACGTCCTCCAGGCCCGCGTAGCCGCGCGCGCGCGCGCCGGCCAGGCGACCTTCGAGCGTGGCGCCCTCGAACGCGAAGCGGCCGTGGTCGCACATCCACCAGCGGTTGACGTCGGCGTCGTAGCGCGGGCGGATGCGCTTCACCTCGCCCTGGCGCAGCACCTCGACGGAGATCGCGCAGCCGCGGCTGCACTCGCCGCAGGTCGACGCGCGCTTGCGCAGGTTCCACACCCGCGCCTGGAAGCGGAACTGCTTGAGCGTCAGCGCGCCGACGGGGCAGAGGTCGGCGATGTTGCCCTGGTAGTTCCCGTGCAGCGGGCGCCCGCCGTAGGAGTCGACCCACGAGTGCGCGCCGCGCCCCGCGATGCAGAGCTGCGCCTGACCCGTGACCTCCTCGAAGAAGCGCACGCAGCGCGAGCACAGGATGCAGCGCTCCTGGTCGAGCACGATCACGTCGCCCAGGTCCTTGCGCTTCTCCAGCTTGCGGCGCGGCTCGGCGCTGTGGCCCTCGGCCTGGCCTTCCGCGTACGAGTAGTCCTGGAGCTTGCACTCGCCGGCCTTGTCGCAGATGGGGCAGTCGAGGGGGTGGTTCTTGAGCAGGAACTCGAGGCACTCGCGGCGCGCGGCGTGCGCGCGCTCGCCGGCCGTGTTCACGACCATGCCTTCGCTGACCGGCGTGCGGCACGCGGCGGCGACGCGCGCGGGACGGCCGCCCTCCTCGACCTCCACCTGGCACATGCGGCACGAGCCGACGGGCGTCAGGCCGGCGTGGTAGCAGTAGTGGGGGACGTCGACGCCGTGCTCGTGGCAGGCGGCGATGAGCGGCTTCTTCGGGTCGGCCTCGAGCTCGCGGCCGTCGACGGTGATCTTGGTCACGCGTGCACCTCCGCGGCGGCCGGCGCGGCGCTCGCGCCGCCCTTCTTGAAGGGGCAGCAGCCGCGCTCGACGTGCTCCACCAGCTCGTGGCGGAAGTGCTTGAGCGCGGCGAGCGTCGGGATCGCGGCGGCGTCGGCCAGGGCGCAGATCGTCTTGCCCGGAGCCATGCCGCGCGCGAGGCGCTCGAGGTTGTCGATGTCCGCCATGGTGCCGCGTCCCTCCTCGATGCGGCGGAAGATCTGGTGCAGCCACTGCGTGCCTTCGCGGCACTGGCTGCACTGGCCGCAGCTCTCGTGGTCGTAGAAGCGCGCGAGCACCTGCGAGGCGCGCACGGTGCACGCGGTCTCGTCGAGCATGATCATCGCGCCGGTGCCGAACATCGAGCCGATGCCCTTGATCGAGTCGTGGTCCATCGGCGTGTCGATCAGGCTCGCGGGCAGGAGGCCCGTCGACGAGCCGCCGGGGAACCAGGCCTTGAGCTGGCGGCCCTTCCACACGCCGCCCGCGAGCTCGTCGAGGATCTGGCGCGCGGGCGTGCCGAGCGCGACCTCGTAGACGCCGGGCTTCGCGACGTGGCCCGAGATGCCGCACAGGAAGTTCCCGGGGCTGGCCTCGGTGCCCAGCGAGCGGAACCACTGCGCGCCGCGGTCGAGGATGAACGGCACGTTGAAGATCGACTCGACGTTGTTGACCGTCGTCGGCTGACCCCACAGGCCGAAGCCGGCGGGGAAGGGCGGCTTCGGCCGCGGGTGGCCGCGCTTGCCCTCGAGGCTCTCCATGAGCCCGGTCTCCTCGCCGCAGATGTAGGCGCCCGCGCCCTTGTGCATGTGGATCTCGCACGAGAAGTCGGTGCCCATCACGTTCGCGCCCACGAGGCCCGCCGCGCGCGCCTCGTCGATGGCGGCCTGCACGCGGTCGTACGGCTTGCGGTACTCGCCGCGCACGTAGATGTAGACCGCGTCGAGGCGCATCGCGTAGGCCGCGATCAGGCAGCCCTCGACGAGCCCGTGCGGGTCCTCGCGCAGCAGCACGCGGTCCTTGCACGTGCCGGGCTCGGACTCGTCCGCGTTGACGGCCATGTAGCGCGTGCGCGGGTCCTTCGCCGGGTCGGGCATGAAGCTCCACTTGAGCCCGGTGGGGAAGCCGGCGCCGCCGCGGCCGCGCAGGCCGGAGGCCTTGACCTCCTCGATCACCTCGGCCCAGCCCATGCCGCCCTTCAGGACCTTCTCGAGGGCCTTGTAGCCGCCGTTCGCGCGGTAGACCGCGAGCGTGTGGGAGTCCTCGAGCTTGCAGCGGTCGAGCAGGTACGTCTCGCGGGCGCTCACGACAGGCCTCCCAGGATGGCGTCGATCTTCTCGGGCGTCAGGTCCTCGTGGTACGTGCCGTCGAGGTCGAACATCGGCGCGTTGGCGCAGGCGCCCTGGCACTCGAGCACCTCGACGGTGAACTTGCCGTCGGGCGAGTTGCCGCCGACCGGCGCGCCGGTGCGCTTGCACACGTGCTCGATCACGTCGTCCGCGCCGCGCAGGTCGCACGATATGTTGTGGCACACGCCGATGACGTGCTTGCCCGTCGGCTTGAGCTTGAACATGGGGTAGAACGACGCGACGCCGTACACCTCGACGGGCTCCATCCCGAAGAACTCGGCGCAGGCCTCCATGATCTCGGGGCTGATCCAGCCGCCGAGCTCTTCCTGGCAGCGGTGCAGCGCGGGGATCAGGCCGGCCTTGCGGTCGGGGTACTTGGTGCAGAGCTGCTCGAGCTCGGCCCTGAGCTTCTCGGGGAAGGCCATCAGCGATCCACCTCGCCCATCACGAAGTCCAGGCTGCCGATGACCGTCACGAGGTCCGACAGGAGCCCGCCCTCGGCGAGCTTGGGGATGGCTTGCACGTTCATCAGGCTGGGCGCGCGCACGTGGCAGCGCAGGGGCTCGCTGGTGCCGTCGGAGGCGAGGTAGAAGCCGAGCTCGCCCTTGCTCGACTCGACGCCGACGTAGGCCTCGCCCTCGGGCAGCGCCAGGTCGGTCACGATCTTGAACTGGTGGATGAGCTCCTCCATCGACGTGTGCACGGCCTCCTTGGGCGGCAGCACGTAGCGGCGGTCGCGCGTGAGGAACTCCGCGCCGCGCGAGGCGTCGAGGCGCTCGATGGCCTGCTTGCAGATGCGCGCGGACTGGCGCATCTCCTCGACGCGCACGAGGTAGCGGTCGAACGCGTCGCCGACCGTGCCGACCGGGACGTCGAAGTCGTACGTCTCGTAGCCCGAGTAGGGTTCGGCCTTGCGCAGGTCGAACTCGACGCCGGAGCCGCGCAGGTTGGGGCCGGTCAGGTTGAACGCCAGCGCGTCCTCGCGCGAGATCTTGCCGACGCCGCGGTTGCGGCCGTGCCAGATCGCGTTGCCGGTCAGCAGCGACTCCCACTCGTCGACCTTGTCGCCGAACTCCGCGAAGAACTCGCGCAGGCTCGCCAGCACGCGGTCGTCGAGGTCGGCGTACACCCCGCCCATGCGGACGTAGGTGTTGTTCATGCGGTGGCCGGTGTAGGCGTCGAGCACGTCGTACAGGCGCTCGCGCTCCTGGAACGTGAAGAAGAAGATCGACACCGCGCCGAGGTCGATCGCCGACACGCCGACGGCGATCAGGTGCGACATGATGCGGCTGACCTCCATGAGCAGCACGCGGATCACCTGCGCGCGCTCGGGCACCGCGAGGCCGGCCAGCTTCTCGAGCGCCAGCGCGTAGCCGACGTTGTTGAGGTAGGGCTGCAGGTAGTCGAGGCGGTCGGTGTGGACGAAGAACTTGCGCCAGCCGAGGCTCTCGCAGCTCTTCTCCTTGCCGCGGTGGAGGTAGCCGATGACCGGGTCGATCTCGCGCGCGAGCTCGCCGTCCACCTTCACCTTGAGCCGCAGCACCCCGTGCGTGGCGGGGTGCGAGGGGCCCATGTTCATGTCCATCAGCTCACCGGCCAGCGGGTCGTCGCGGTCGGCCGGGAGCGGGGCGTACTCGAAGAGCTGCTCGGGCATGGCGTCGTCTCAGGTCGAAGGCGTGGCCTTGCGGCGCTCCGCGTCCCAGCGTCGGTAGAGCTTGTCGGGCTCGATGCCCTGGTGCGGGAAGTCCTTGCGCAGCGGGTGGTGCTCGTAGGCGTCCGGCATCAGGATGCGCCGCAGGCTCTCGCGCCCGCGGAAGTCGTGGTGCGCGGTGAAGCGCACGCCCATCAGGTCGTAGCACTCGCGCTCGTAGTACGCGGCGCCCGGCCACAGGTGTGTCACGCTCGGCGCGCTGGCCGGCTCACCCGCGGCGAAGGCGTGCAGGCGCACGCGATCGCCGTGCGTCACCGACTGCAGCTGCCACGTCATCTCGAAGCGCGGCTGCGCCGGGTAGTGGTCGATCGCGGTGATCAGCGTGCAGAGCTCGAAGCCCGCGCCGTCGCGCAGGCGCTCGGCCACCGCGGGGATCGCGTCCAGCGCGGCGCTCAGCGTCGTCATGCCGTCGCGCGCCTCGTGGAAGCGCACCTCGAGGCCCTGCAGCGCGGCCTCCACGCGCTCGTGCGTGGCGCTCATCGCTGGTCCTCCGCCGGCAGGATCACGCCGTCGCGGCGCGTCGGCACCGCGGCGTTGGGCTGGTAGCTGAGCCGGCCCGAACCCTCGAGCCACTCGTCGGTGGCCACGCGGTCGGTGAGCAGCGCCTTGACGGGGCGCTCGCGCTCGATGCGCTTCTGCAGCTTCATCAGCGCGTCGAGCACCGCGTCCGGCCGCGGCGGGCAGCCCGGCACGTACACGTCGACGGGCAGGATCATGTCCACGCCCTGCACGACCGAGTAGCTGTCGTACATGCCGCCCGACGAGGCGCACACGCCCATCGAGATGACCCACTTGGGGTCGGGCATCTGGTCGTAGATCGTGCGCGCGGCCTCGGCCATCTTCCACGTCAGCGTGCCGGCGACGATCATCACGTCGCTCTGGCGCGGCGAGAAGCGCAGCGCCTCGGCGCCGAAGCGCGCGATGTCGTAGCGCGGGCCGACCATGGCCATCATCTCGATGCCGCAGCACGAGAGGCCCAGCGGCATCGGCCACAGGCTGTTCTTGCGTCCCCAGTTCACGAGGGCGTCCAGGCGCGTGGCCAGGAAGCCCTCTTCGGCGAGGGTGCCCTCGACCGGCGTCAACGATCCCACTGCAGACCTCCCTTGCGCCACACGTACGCCAGCGCGAGCGCCAGCACCGCCACGAACGCCGTCACCTCGGCGAACACCAGCCCGCCGCGTCCGGCCGCGCCGAAGGCCTTGGCCGAGTTCGCCCACAGCACCAGGAACAGCGCCTCCACGTCGAAGAGGATGAAGAGCACCGCCACGAGGTAGTAGTGGATCGAGATGCGCACGCGGGCCGCGCCCTGCGCGTCCATGCCGCACTCGTAGGCGCTGTCCTTCTCGCGGTTCTGGCGTTTGCGACCGATCAGGTCGCTCACGATCATCACCCCGATCACGAAGGCGGCGACGACCGCGAGCAGGATGAGAATGGCGGCGTAGGAGTCGAGCATGATGGGCTGGAGGGGGAGCGCCCGCGGCCAGCGGCCGAACCCGCGCCGCCGTGGCGTCGGGCGGCGCGCGCGGGGCTACCGGAGCGCGGGGGGACGGCCCAGGATCGGCGTCAGCGCGCCGATCGAGCGCAGGGATGTTAACGGTGGGGGGGCGGCCCTGGAAGGTTCACTGGCCGCATCCCCCCGGGGACTTCTGCGTAGGCGGGCGCCGCGCCGCCGGGGCGTTCCTCACTCGCGGCTCCGCTTCCCGAACCGTCACGCGTCGCAACTCGCGCGCAGAGCCGCGTCGGCGCGCGCGCGAACGAAGAGGGGCGACCCGCCGCGCGGCGGGACGCCCCTCACGATCCATCGCGGCCGCGGACGACCGCCGACGGGACTACATGCCCCAGGTGATCTCGTAGCCGCTCGACAGGTTGAAGAACGAGCCGCAGGGGCTGCCGACCGGGTCGCGGTACCAGGCTTGGTAGCGCTTGACGTCACCCATCACGACGCCGCCTTGGGTGGAGACGTTGACGGTCGTCGAGGCCGCGCCGCTGGCGTCGGCCACGCGCACCTGGAGGCGGACCACGTTGCCACCGGCGCAGCGCAGGCCGTCACCGAACACGGTGCCGGCGCCGCCGCCCACGGCGTTGTCGCCCTGGAAGAACAGCGTGGGCTGGTTCACCGGGACCTGGGTGGCGGTCAGCACGAGGTCGCCCGCGCCGATCGAGGCCGAGCCGGTGCCGGCCAGGATCGAGCCCGCGCCGGTGCCGTTCGCGCAGCCTTCACCGGCCGCCGCGCCGTTGCCGCAGGGGCAGGGCGTGCCGCTGCCGTCGCCGTAGCAGAAGCTCGTCCCGGGGAGGGGGGGACCGCCCACGCCCAGGGGCGTGATCGTCCCGGCCGCGAGGCCGGCGATGTCGGAGGCGCTCAGCAGGCCGCTGTAGAAGGCCAGGTCGTCCAGACCCGAGTTCTGCGAGTTTCCGGTGCTGGCGCCTTCGTTGATCACGCCGATCTGCATGTCCTGGCTCGGATAGATGCTGCCGGTCAGCGTGCTGAACGGCACGAAGCCGCTGCTGGCCTCGACGGTCGGCTCCAGGACGCCGTTGTAGTAGACGGACACCACGCCGTTCGTGCGGTCGCAGTTGACCACGACGTGGAACCACTGGTCCGTCGGGATCGCGTTGGTCCCGTCGATGCGGCAGGTTTGCCCGCCGCTCGAATCGATGCGGAAGGCGCAGACCGTGCCGAAGGCGAATTGCAGGCCCGTGGTGGTCGTGGACAGACTGTCGATGACGCGCGGACCCTTGGTGAGGTCGCCGTCACTCGTGTCGTCGTAGGCCCAGAAGCTGATGGCGAAGTCGCCCGTGCCGAAGTCCATCGCCGTCGGCGAGCCGCCCGCGGCGGGCGGGGGCGGAGCGGCCGTCGACGTGTCGGCCGCGATGAAGCCGCCGGTGGTGCTCGTCCCGCCGAGCACGGAGTTCAGCGAGTTGCCTGCGCCGGGGAAGGCCTCGCCGTAGGTCGCGTGGACGCTCGTGTCCACCGTGCCGACGGCCTGACCGATCACGCCCCCGACGCTGTCGTCGAGGGTGTTGAAGCTCCAGTAGTACGTGCAGGTCTGGGCCTGGGCCTGGGCCGCGAAGCCGAGGACGGCGAGGCCCACCGAGAGGGTCGAGAGGTTCATGTTCGAGTGGGGAGTCGGGAGCCGTCGCGTGGGGGTCGCGCGGGGTTCGGGGGTCGCCGCGGGCCATGATCGAGAGGTCGCCACGTCGCGCGGGTCCTTCAAGCCTAGCTCCGGTCGCCCGCAGCGCGAGAGCACTCGGGCGAATTCCCTGAGAAGTTGCCCGGGAAAGACTCGGCCCTCTTCGGCTCCGAGGGCCGCTTCGAGCGCTCTGCGGAAACAGAGCTCCGATCTCCGGCGGCCATGCGGCTCGCCCGGCTGCCCGGGGGGGACGCCCACCTGGACCGAGCCGCGGGCGCGCGTGCCCCTCGCCCGCCGCGTTGGGTGAGGGTCTCGCCACCGTCCGCGCTCGCTCAGGGCGCCACGCGCACGAACTCGCCGCCCGATTCCTCCGCGAGCAACTCGAGGCTCCCGTCGCCGCCCAGGCCGATCTGCACGGCGTGGAAGACGAGTCGCGCCTCGCCATTCACGCGCCGCAGCAGCGGCTGCACCCAGCTCGCGCCGGAGTTCGTCGCGCCGTCGCACAGGACGATCACGGTGTCCGTCTCCAGGTGCTCGAGGTCGAGCTCGCCGTCGGCCTCGAGGTGCATCGCGAGCGCCACGCCCGCGCGCAGGTCCGTGCCGCCGCGCGGCCCGCGCGTGTGCACCCAGGCGCACGCGCTGTGCAGGTTGGCGGGCGTGGCGGGGCGCAGCCGGCTCTTCCAGCGCTGCCCGCCGTCGTTGAAGGCCACGACGTCGAAGCGCGTGCGCGGCCCGAGCTGCTCGAGGAAGGCCTGCATCTGCTCCACCGCCTCGTCCAGGCGGCTGTGCCCGCGCCGCGTGCCGAAGTCGGCCTCCATCGAGCCCGAGCAGTCCAGCACGAAGGTCACCCGGTCGGTCACCGGCCGCAGCCCGAAGAAGCCGGCGCGCGTCACCGCGTCGGCCGCGATCGGCCCGCTGTCGAGGCGCACCTCGCCGCGCTGCCAGGCCTCGTAGAGCGCCGCCCAGCGCTCCGGGCGCGGGCCCAGGCTGCGCCCGGAGCGGCGCCCGAGCTCGGCCTCGAGCTCGCCCTGCACGCGCCGTACGGGCTGGTTCGCGTCCGCCTCGCGCCCCACCCACAGCTCCAGGCCGCGGATCAGCGTCGGGAAGGCCGCCTCGTGCGGCAGGCAGCGCGAGATCGCCACGCCGCGCGACGCGCGCCGCCAGTCGTCGCCCGCCAGGGCCGCCGCGACGTACCCGCGCACCCGCTCGACGCCCTCCGGGGCGGCGCCGTCGAGGTCCACGCGCTGGAAGTGGGCCTCCACCGCGCCGCTCCAGAGCTCGAGCTCGCCCGCGTCGGCCTGCTCGAGCAGCTCCACCAGCCGCGCGTGCACCGCCGGCTCGTCGCGCCCCGCCAGCGCGGCCACCGCGGCGTCGAGCACCGCCGGCGTGCGGTCGCGCGTCGCCGTGAACAGCGCCAGGACCACCTCCGGCGCCTCGTCGCCGCGCAGCACCTCGCAGGCCGCGAGGCGCCGCTCCACCGGGTGCGCGTCGGCCCGCACCAGCACGTCGCGCGTCAGCCACGCGCGCAGCTCCTCGCGCCGCCGGCGCAGGATCGCCGTCACCCGCTGGCGCAGCTCGCGCTCGTCCTGCACCTGCGCGGGCGGCGCGAGCGCGACCCGCTCCAGCCCCAGCCCGATGCCCTGCTGGCGCACCTCGCGACCCAGGAAGTCGAGCAGCGCCTCGCGCACCTCGGCCCGCCGGCCGTCGCTGCACCCGTCCCAGGCCACGTCGAGGTCGGCCAGCGCCTGGGCGACCTCCGCGACCGCCTGCGGGTCGCCGACCGGCGGCAGGCGCAGCCAGCGCTGGACGAGGCGCAGCGCCTCGTCGAGCCGCTCGACCGCCGCCGGGGCGGTCCGCGCCGGGGGCGCCGGCCGCGGGATGCCGATCAGCGGGGCGGCGAGGCCGAGGAGCAGCACCGGGGCCAGCGCGGAGGAGCGACGGAGCGGCATGGGGGGATCCTACCCCCGCGACCCCGCCCGGGTTGCTCCGGGAGCGCCCGGGTTTGGCGCCGATTCCGGGGGTGAGACTTCGCGTAAGCTGTTCTGGTGTAGATAGTTATGGGGATATCTGGGCGTCGCGAGGGCCCGTGGACGCGCGCGCGACCCCGGGCAGGCCCTGCGCAGGCGGCGCCCACCGGCGCCCGCGGGGTCGCCGGCCGGGCGCGGACGCGGTCCGGCCCCTGCGCGCCCGACGGAGCCACGCGCACGCCAGGCGCTCCCCGCTCGCAACGGAGGTGGGGGGCGCGGCAACAGGCCCCGCCGCCCCCCGTCGACCCCCTCACCCCGCGCGCTAGGGTGTCCCCATGCGAGCCCTCCTCTACCTGCTCCCCGCGCTGTGCCTCGGTTGCGACGTCGAGCTCGGCCCCGTCGTCGCCTCCGCCACCCCGACCTCCGCCACCGCGCGCCGCGCGGCCGACGGGCCCTCGCCGGGCTACCTGCTGATCTCGCCCCTGCGCGACCAGAGCGCCTACCTGCTCGACGGCGCGGGCGAGGTCGTGCACCGCTGGAAGACCGAGTACGACCCCGGCAACTCGGCCTACCTGCTGCCCGACGGCGACCTGCTGCGCTGCGCGCGCGAGGGCGGCAACGCGGTGTTCCACGGCGGCGGCGAGGGCGGGCGCGTGCAGCGCTACTCGTGGGACGGCGAGCTCGAGTGGGACTTCGTCTGGTCGAGCGACGCGCACCTGCACCACCACGACGTCGCGCCGCTGCCGAACGGCAACGTGCTGCTGCTCTCGTGGGAGCTGAAGACGCGCGAGCAGTGCCTCGCCGCGGGCATGGACCCCGCGCTCCTGCAAGGCGACGTGCTGTGGCCCGACGCGGTCTTCGAGGTGAAGCCGGTGGGCGCCGACGGCGGCGAGGTCGTGTGGGCGTGGCACCTGTGGGACCACCTCGTGCAGGAGTTCGACGAGGGCAAGGCCAACTACGGCGTCGTGGCCGAGCACCCCGAGCTCGTCGACCTGAACGTGCACCGCCACAGCGAGCAGAAGAGCGAGGCCGAGCAGCGCGCCGAGCTCGAGCGCCTGCGCGCGCTGGGCTACGCGGGCGACGCGCCCGACGAGGAGGGCGACGACGCGCCCGCCGCGCCGGAGACGCCGCAGGGCGGGGAGCGTGCGCCGCGCGGCGGCGGCGGCCCGGGCGGCGCCGGTGAGGACTTCTGTCACACGAACGGCATCGACTACGACGCCGAGCTCGACCAGATCCTGCTCTCGGTGCGCCACCTCTCCGAGGTGTGGGTGATCGACCACTCGACGACGACGGCCGAGGCGGCGAGCCACCGCGGCGGGCGCTCGGGCAAGGGCGGCGACCTCTTGTGGCGCTGGGGCAACCCGCAGAACTACGGCCGCGGCCTGGCCGAGCACCGCCAGCTCTTCGAGCAGCACGACGCGCGCTGGATCCCCGCGGGGTACCCCGGCGCCGGTCACATCACGATCTTCAACAACGGCGCGAACCGCCCCGAGGGCAGCTGGTCGTCGGTGCTCGAGGTCGCGCCGCCGGTCGACGCGCAGGGGCGCTACGCGATGGACGCGGGCGAGCCCTTCGGGCCGCGGCGGCCGACGTGGGAGTACGCGGCGCCCGAGCGCGAGAGCTTCTTCTCGGGCTTCATCTCCGGCGCCGAGCGCCAGCCCAACGGCAACACGCTGATCTGCTCGGGCTCGGACGGCCGCGTGTTCGAGGTCACGCCGCAGGGCGCGCTGGTGTGGGAGTGGAAGAACGTCTTCGGCGAGGCCGGAGGTCCCGGCGGGCCGCGCGGCGGGCGCCGCGGTCCTCCCGGAGGCCCCGCCGGCGGCCCGCCGCCGCGCCGCGCCGCCCTGGCGGTGAGGACGGCGACGACGCGCGGCCGGAGGGCGGTCCCGAGGACGGTCCGCCGCCCGGCTTCGGTCCGCCCCCCGGCGGGCGTCCGCCGCGCGACGGCCGCGGTCCCGGCGGTCGCGGGCCTGGCGGCCCGGGCGGACCCGGCGGCATGGACGGCAAGTCGCTGTTCCGCGCGTCGCGCTACGCGCCCGACTACCCGGGCCTGGCGCACCTGAGCGAGTAGCGCGAACGCCGCGCGCGCCCGCCGCCGCGGGCGCGCGCTCCGTTCGGAGCATGCCCTGTTGCGCGCAGCCGAACTCGCCCTCGGGCCCAGTCCCGGCGGGGCGCGCACGTGGACTACTGGAGGAACGGGGACGGGACACCCCGACCCCGCGACACCTGCCCGCCCGGCGACGGGCGCCATCGCGCTGCGGTCGTCACGGCGGCCACCGGAGGAGGCCGACATGAAGCCGTTCCGATTCGCGATCCTCGCCAGCTTGCTGGCCGGCATCGCCGCGCAAGCGCAGGCCGGTCAGATCAGCCACGTCTCGCGCGCCTCGTTCAGCGAGGGCACCCCGACGACGGTGCCCGAGGTGCAGCGCGTGTACCTGCCGCGGCACGACGCCGCGCTCGGTCCGCTGCGCCGCGTCGAGCTGCGCTTCGAGGGCCGGGGATGCTCCAACCTCCTGGCCTACAACCCGACCGTCGACTCGTTGTGCGTCGACGCGTGCTTCTCCAACGACGTCGTGCTGTGCGACGAGGGCGGCGTGGCGCTCGCCTGGCTCGGCCACAGCGGCAGCGTGCGCGACATGGTCGTGCCCGCGGGCTGCTGCGAGGGCCTGTGCGACGCGTGGACGCAGACCTTCCTGTACAGCTTCGACTCGAACCTGGACGCCTGGACGAGCGCGCCCGGCCGAGGCGCCGTCGCGCTCGACGTGTGCTTCGGCTTCGGGCTCGACGCGCTCGAGTGCGGCGCCGCGCGCACGAAGTACACGGCCGGCGCGCGCACGCAAGTCAGCGTGACGTACGTCTACCGCGAAGCGCCGGTGGCCTACGCCGCGCGTGACCCGCGCGCGCACCTCGACGCCGGACCGGCGCTCGCCGCGCGGCGCGAGGACGTCGCGCTCGCGTGACGGTGTGGGCCTCGCGCGCACGCGGAGCGAGCCCGGTGCGCCGCGCGCGCCGGGCTCGCGCGCCTGCCGCACGCGCCGCGTCGCGCCCTTTCGGAGCCCGCCCTCGGCCGAGTCGCGCGCCTTGTGGGATGCTCGCGGCCCGAGTAGCTTCGGCACGTCGATGAAGGTCCTGCTCGCCAACCCCTTCGTCGAGCGGATGCACCAGGAGCTCGCCTACGCGGAGAACTTCCGGCCGCCGCTCGGGCTCGCCTACTGCGCCGCGCTGCTCGAACGCGCGGGGCACGCGGTGGAGATCCACGACGCGCTCCTGCTCGGCACGCGGCCCGATGCGTTCGCGCGGATGCTGCGTCGCGCGAAGCCCGACGTCGTCGGCCTCAGCATCTACTCGCCGACGCGCTACGAGTCCTTCCGCACCGCGCAGCTCGTGCGCGACACGCTCGGGCCGAGCGTGCCGATCGTCGCCGGCGGCCCGCACGTCTCGGCCGTGCCCGAGGACACCCTCGCGCACGTCGAGGCGATCGATCACGTCGTGGCGGGGGAGGGCGACGAGGCGCTGCTCGAGCTATGCGAGGTGCTCGCGCGCGGCGGCGACGCGAGCGCGGTGCCCGGCGTGTGGACGCGACGAGGCGAGGGCGTGGTGAGCGGGCCGGTGCGGCCCAACATCCCCGACCTCGACGCGCTGCCCAAGCCCGCGCGGCACCTCCTGCCGATGACGCGCTACGGCACGCGCATGCCCTCGACGATGCGCGCGGCCACGACGCTGCTCACCTCGCGCGGTTGCCCCGCGCGTTGCACGTTCTGCACGCGCGACTGGTTCTCGCGCGAGACGCGCCTGCACAGCCCCGAGTACATCGTGGACGAGCTGGAGGAGGTGATCGGGCGCTGGGGCTTCCGTGGCGTGATCTTCCAGGACGACACGTTCACGCTGAACAAGAAGCGCATCGCGCGCCTGTGCGACCTGATCGAGGAGCGCAAGCTGCGCTTCGAGTGGCTGGCGACGACGCGTGTCGACTGCCTGACGCTCGACCTCCTGAAGCGCATGCGCTCGGCCGGTTGCCGCGTCGTGACCTTCGGCGCCGAGTCGATGAACCCCGAGACGCTGCGCTGGCTGCACAAGGGCTTCACCGTCGAGCAGGTGCGCCGCGCCGTCGACTGGGCCAACGAGGCCGGCGTGACCGTGCGCTGCAGCTACCTGATGGGCATCGGCGACGAGACCGAGGAGGACCTGCGCCGCTCGATCCGCGAGGCGCGCGCGCTGAAGGTCAGCAAGCTCAAGGCGAACGTGGGCCTCTCGATCTACCCCGGCACGCCGCTGCACCCGATGGCCGTCGCGGCCGGCGTGCTGCCGGCGGACTACTCGTTCGCGGAGGGCTGGCGCGACGAGCGCCGACGCTACGGCAACGGCGAGACGCCGCGCTGGTACACGCCGCACGTGCCGCTCGAGCGCCTGCTCGAGCTGCGCCGCGAGACCGAGGTCAACGTGCTCTTCACGCGCCCGAGCCTGGACCTCGTGCGCCACCGCGCGCGCAAGTTCGCCAAGCGCCTCGTGCGCCACCCCGGCGAGACGGTGCGGCACGTCGCGCAGTTCGCGCGCGCGGCGTTGGGTGGGTCGAGCCTGCGCAGCGACGACGCCTCGCCGCGGGTGGGACCGTGAGCGTCCGCGCAGGCCTGCTCGTCGCGCTGCTGGCCGGCTGCGCGGCGCCGCCCGCGCCCACGGTCGCGCTCGTGCCCGTCGCGGAGGGCGTCGACCTCGCGCTCGAGGGCGCGCCAGTGACGACGTTGCGCTACGGCGCGGACGTGCGCGTGCCGTGCCTCTGGCCCGTGCGCGGGCCGGGCGGCGTCGAGCTCACGCGCGCGTTCCCGCTCGCGCGCGGCCGCGCCGGCGAGGCCGAGGACCACCCGCACCACACCTCGCTGTGGCTCGCGCACGGCGACGTGAACGGCGTCGACTTCTGGCACGCGCCCGACGCGCGCATCGAGCTCGTCGGCGCGCCGCGGCCGACGCACGCGGGCGACGGCGTGGCGTACGAGGCGCGCTGGATCGCACCCGACGGCGCGGCGCTCCTGCGCGAGGTGTGCGCGGTGCACGTGGGGGAGGCCGGCGACGCGCGCTGGCTCGACGTGGACGTCTTCCTCGAGGCGCTCGTCGACGTGACCTTCGGCGACACGAAGGAGGGCACCTTCGCGCTGCGCCTGCGGCCCGAACTGCGGCTCGTCGGCGCGGTGGCGACCGGCACCGCGGAGAACTCGGAGGGCGTCGCCGGGAAGGACGTGTGGGGGCGCCGCGCGCGCTGGGTGCACTACCAGGGCGAGGTCGACGGCGAGGTGTACGGCGTGGCGCTGCTCGACCACCCGACGAACCCGCGCCACCCGACGTGGTGGCACGCGCGCGACTACGGCCTCGTCGCGGCCAACCCCTTCGGGCGGCGCGCGTTCGAGGGCGCCGCCGCGCCGCGCGGGGACCTCGCGCTGACGCGCGGCGAGGCGCTGCGGCTGCGCTATCGCGTGCTGTTGCACCGCGGCCCGCTGGCCGCCGACGCCGTCGAGGACGGCTGGCGGGCCTGGAGCGGCGCCGCGCCGCGCTGACCCCGCATTGGACAGGACCCCGCTCGGCCGCATACGATCCCGCCGCTCGCGCGGCGCCGCCTCGTCGCGCGACGAGCCGCACCGGGAGCCGCAGGAGAGAGATCGCGCATGAGGGGCAGAGTCGACATCGGGGTGATCCTGAAGCAGACGTTCGCGACCTACTTCGCGAACTTCGTGCCCTTCACGGTGCTGAGCGCGTTGCTGCTGTCGCCGGTGCTGTTCGTGAACGGCCTGTCGCTCATGCGGACCCTCGAGTCGCCGGACGGCGATCTGTCGCTCACGGTCGTGAGCCTGGGTCTGACCCTGGTGCTGACGCCGATCCTCGCGGCCGCGCTGACCTACGGCGTGTTCCAGCACATCCGCGGCAAGCGCGCCGACCTCGGCCAGTGCCTGTCGATGGGCCTGCGACGCATGCTGCCGGTGCTGGGGCTCTCGCTGTTGATCGGCCTGTGCGCCTTCCTCGGTGTGTTCACGTGCGGCATCGCCACGATGTTCTTCACCGTGATCTGGGCCGCCGCCGTGCCCGCGGCGGTGATCGAGGACGCCGGTGTCGTCGGCTCGATGCGTCGCAGTCAGGAGCTCACCCGCGGCTATCGCTGGGAGGTCTTCGGCATCATCATGGTGCTGTTCGTCATCAACATGACGCTCACCGTCGGGATGACGTTCCTGTCCTTCCTGCTCGCGTCGCTCTCCGAGTGGTTGCTGATCGTGCCGCAGCTCCTGATGACCGTCGTCATGCAGGGCTTCCAGTCCACCTACCCGACGCTCGTGTACTACCACCTGCGCTCGGCCAAGGAGACCGTCGACCTCGACGAGATCGCCGCGGTCTTCGACTGAGTCCCCGTGGCGCTCCCGATGGGCGCCCTCGCGCAGTCGAGC
Source organism: Planctomycetota bacterium (assembly GCA_020638875.1). Classification (GTDB taxonomy): domain Bacteria; phylum Planctomycetota; class UBA1135; order UBA1135; genus DUCM01. The sequence continues at coordinate 275,284 of JACKHS010000001.1, read as the reverse complement.
GGCGCCGACCCCGCACGCCTGGCGCAGGAGATCCTCTCGGAGGGCGGGTACCAGACCCAGCTCCCCGCGCAGGCGCACGACGGGCCGCCGGTGACTCCGCCGCTCGCGCTGCTCGAGCTGGTGTTCTGGGTCGGCGTCGCCGTGCTGGCGGCGTTGCTCGCGTGGTGGCTCGTGCGGCTCGTGCGCGACTACCGCGGCCGCGGCGCGCGCGCGCAGGAGCCGAGCGGCGTCGCGCGCGCGTTCGTCGCGAGCGACCCGCGGCTCGAGGAAGCCGAGGCGCAGGCGCAGCGCGGCGAGTTCGGCGAGGCGATCCACCTCCTGCTGCTCGTCGCCATCGCGCGCCTCGGCCGCGAGCTCGACCAACCGCCCGAGCCCTCGGCCACGAGCCGCGAGCTGCTGCGCGCGTTCCGCCTGCGCGGCGCGGCGCGCGAGGACCTGCGCTTCCTCGTCGGACGCGTGGAGGTGTTCCTGTTCGGCGGCGCGCCGCTCGGGCGCGAGGACTACGCCGAGAGTCGCGCGCGCCTCGACGCCCTGCTCGCGGAGCGCCCCGCATGAGCGCGCGCGCGCAGGAGCCCTTCGCCCGCCGCACCGTGGTGTGGCTGGGCGTGCTCGTGGGCGGCTCCTTCCTCGCGGGGCTCGTGCTGATGGGCTTCGCCGAGGAGCTCGGCGCGCCGCGCTCGGCGGGCACCGACGTCTTCAGCAAGAGCGCGCTCGGCTACCACGCCTGGGAGGCGCTGCTCGAGCGCTGCGGCTTCGAGGTGCGCGTGCGGCGCATGGCGCGCGTCGGCGGGCTCGAGCCGGGCGTGCCGGTGGTCGCGCTCGAGCCTGACATGACCGAGCACGGGCGCGCGTTCCGCCTCGCCGAGCGGGAGCGCGACGGGGACGACGAGGGCGCGGCCGACGAACCGACCAGCAGCGACGGCGACGGCGCCGCGCTCGACCGCGATCACCCCTTCGCCGTGCTGCTCGAGTCCGCCGCGCGCGCGCAAGCGCCGCTCGCCGTCGTGCTGCCGCGTTGGTCGGGGCAGGCGAATCCCAACCGACCCACGTGGCTCGCGCGCGTGCGCGAGGACCGCGACGACGCGGCGCGCTGCCTCGCGGCGCTGAACTCGCGCCGGGCGAGCTCCTTCGCGCTGAGCTCCACGACCGCGCCGGTCGGCACGAGCTTCCGGTCGAGCTGGGGCGAGGCGTACGTCGTGGAGATCGAGCGCTGCTGGCTGCTCGAGGAGGACGCGGCGCTCGAGCCGCTCGTGTGGTGCGATGCGGGCGTGCTGGCCGCGCGCGTGCGCGACCCGCAGGGGCCGGCGAGCCTCGTGGTGGCCGAGCCCGGCCTGTTCCACACCGCCGGACTGGGGCGCGGCGACCACGCGCGGCTCGCGGTGCGGCTGTTCGAGGAGTTCGCGCCCGGGCGGCGGCTGGTCGTCGACGAGGCCGTGCACGGCTTCGGCCTCGAGCCGGGCATCATGGCGCAGCTCGTGCACTTCCCGCTCGTGCTGGCGCTGGGGCACGTCGTGCTGGTGCTCGCGCTGCTGCTGTGGGCCGGCGCCGTGCGCTTCGGCGCGCCGCGGCCCGCGCCGTCCGCGCTGGGCGACGGCAAGCAGATCCTGATCGACAACACGGCCAAGCTGCTGCTGCTCTCGGGCAACCCGGCGCACGCGCTGCCGGCCTACTACAAGGGCTGCGTGCTCGACGTCGCGCGCTACTACCACCTGCCGCGCGGGCTCCCCTGGAGCGAGCTCGTCGAGCGGCTCGAGGAGATCGCGCGCGCGCGCGACCTCGAGCTGAACCTGAACGCGGAGTGGAAGCACGTCCGCGAGCTGTACGACTCACGGCGCGTCCGGCGCGAGGCCGCGGTCTCGCTGGCGCGTCGACTCCACCACTGGCGAGAGGGAATGCTGCATGTCGATCGAGCGAATCGGTGAGGTCTGGAACGCGCTGCGCGAGAACGTCGGGCGCGTCGTGATGGGGCAGGAGGACGCGCTGCACCTGATGATGGTGGCGCTGCTCGCCGAAGGTCACGTGCTGCTCGAGGGCGTGCCCGGCACCGCGAAGACGTTGCTCGCGCGCAGCTTCGCGGCGTGCCTCGGCCACGAGTTCAAGCGCATCCAGTTCACGCCCGACCTGATGCCCGGCGACATCGTCGGCACGAACCTGTTCGACTTCCGCACGAACGAGTTCCAGGTCACGCGCGGGCCGATCTTCACCGACTTCCTGCTGGCCGACGAGATCAACCGCACGCCGCCCAAGACGCAGTCCGCGCTGCTCGAGGCGATGCAGGAGCGCTCGGTGACGCTCGACGGCAAGAGCCACGCGCTCTCGATGGCCTTCATGGTCGTCGCGACGCAGAACCCGGTGGAGCACGAGGGCACCTACCCGCTGCCGGAGGCGCAGCTCGACCGCTTCCTGTTCAAGGCGCTGGTCGACTACCCCGACCGCGACCAGGAGCTCGAGATGGTGCGCGTGCACGGCCACCGCTCGGCGATGCCCAGCCTGGCCGACTTCGGCCTCGCGCGCGTCGCCGACGCCGACTTCGTGCGCTGGGCGCGGCCGGTCGTCTCGCAGTTGCGCCTGGCGGAGGAGATGGTCGCGTACGTGGTCGACCTCGTGCGCGCCACGCGCAACCACGGTTCGCTGCGCTGCGGCGCGAGCCCGCGCGCCGCGAACATGCTCGCCACGGCGGCGCGCGCCGCCGCGACGCTCGAGGGGCGCGACTTCGTGATCCCGGACGACGTGAAGGAGCTCTTCCGCCCCGTGATGCGCCACCGCCTGCTGCTCTCGCCGAGCGCGGAGGTCGACGGCGCCACGACCGAGGAGGTGCTCGGTCAGATCCTCGAGCAGGTCCCCGCGCCGCGCTGAGCCGCCGCGCCCTCCGACGTGCGTCCCACTCGCAACGGCATCTACGCCCTGGCGGCGACCCTCGTGGTCGCGCTCCTGCCGACCTTCGGCTGGAGCGCCGTCTGGCCCGTGGTGCCCGTGTTGTGGGGGGCGTTCGCGCTCGTGTACGGCGTCGACGCGCTGCGCTCGCCGCGGCGCCGCGACCTCGCGTTCGAGCTGCGCGCGCCGACGCAGCTCTACATCGGCCGCAGCGACGAGCTGACGCTCGCGCTCGCGCTGCCCGGCGCGGAGGGAGCGCCCTGCGTGGTCGCGCTCGAGCTCTCCGACGACCTCGTGCCCCAGCCGCACGCGCGCGGCGAGCTCGACGAGGAGGAGCGCACCTTCACGTGGACGCTCCAGCCGCGGCGCCGCGGCGTCGTGCGCGTCGAGGGCGCCGCCGTGCGCTACCGCAGCCCGCTGGGGCTGTGGGAGTGGATCGCCGACCTCGAGCTCGGTCACGAGCTGGGCGTGCTTCCCGACCTGCCGACGGTGCGCGCGATGGCGCTGCGCTTCTTCGACGACCCGACCTTCCGCAGCGGCCTCAAGATCGAGCGCTATCGCGGCGACGGCACCGAGTTCGAGGCGCTGCGCGAGTTCACCAGCGGCGACGACCGTCGCGCGATCGACTGGAAGGCCTCGGCGCGTCTGCGCAACCTGCTGACGCGGCAGTACCGCGCCGAGCGCAACCACCAGGTCTGCGTCGCCGTCGACACCGGGCACCTGATGGGCGAGCCGGTCGGCGGCGTGCCCAAGCTCGACCACGCGCTGAACGCCGCGCTGCTCCTGGCCTACGTGTGCCTCAAGAGCGGCGACCGCGTCGGCTTCCACTCCTTCGACGCGCGCATCGGTCCGGGCCTGCCGCCCACGGCCGGCGTCTCGACGATGGAAGCGCTGCGCCAGCTCGCCGCGCGGCTCGAGTACTCGACGGTCGAGACGAACTTCACGCTGGGGCTGACCACGCTCGGGCAGAAGCTGCGCCGCCGCTCGCTGATCCTGCTCCTGACCGACTTCGTCGACTCGGTGACCGCCGAGCTGATGATGGAGAACCTGGGCGTGCTGGCGAAGCGGCACCTCGTGGTGTTCGTGTCGCTGCGCGACCCGCAGCTCTCGGCGCAGCTCCGCGTGCTGCCGCGCGACGAGGAGGACCTCAACCGCGCCGTCGTGGCGCGCAACTTCGTGCGCGACCGCGAGGAGGTGCACGCGCGGCTGCGCGCGGCGGGCGTGATGGCCCTGGACGTCGAGCCGGCCCAGGTCGGCCCCGAGCTCATCAACCGCTACCTCGACATCAAGCGCCGGGAGCTGATCTGATGGCCGTGGTGAAGGACTCCCAGGACAGGACCGCGCTCAAGTCGAGCCAGTTCCGGCGCGAGCGGCAGGGCTCGTGGCACGAGCTCGAGCACCTCTTGGCGCAGACGAAGCGCCGCGGGCTGCGCTCGCTCTCGCCCGAGGAGCTCGCGCGGCTGCCGATGCTCTACCACAACGCGATCAGCTCGCTGTCGGTGGCGCGCGCGATCAGCCTGGACCGCGCGCTCGAGGAGTACCTGACGAGCCTCGTCGCACGCGCCTACGTCGTCGTGTACGCCTGCAAGCGCCGGCCCTCCGAGGCGGTGGTGGACTTCTTCGTGCGCAGCCTGCCGCGCAACGTGCGCCGGCACTGGCCCTTCGTCGCCGCGGCGGCCACCAGCCTGCTCGTCGGCACCGCGGCGGGCTTCGTGATGACGCGCATCGACCCCGAGCGCTTCTACGCGTTCGTGCCGGTCGAGATGGCCGCGGGCCGCGACCCGACCGCCACCTACGAGCAACTGCGCGCGTCGCTGTACGGCGGCGAGCACGACCTGGGCGAGCTGAACGCGTTCGCGGCGATGCTGTTCCAGAACAACACCACCGTCGCGCTGCTCAGCATCGCGGTGGGCTTCGCGGGCGGCCTGCCGTCCCTCGCGCTGATGTTCTACAACGGGCTGATCCTCGGCGCGATGCTGGCCGTCTTCGCGGCGCACGGCCTGGGCTCGGACTTCCTGGCCTGGGTGCTGCCGCACGGCGTGACCGAGCTCGGCGCGATCGTGCTGTGCGGCGCCGGCGGCCTCGCCTTCGGGTTCGCGACGCTGTTCCCCGGAGAGCGCACCCGCATCCGCAACCTGTCCGAGCGCGGGCGCGCCTTCGGCCAGGTCGCGCTGGGCGGCGTGCTGATGCTGTTCCTCTCGGCGTTGCTCGAGGGCTTCTTCCGCCAGCTCGTGACCTCGCAGTCCACGCGCTGGCTGGTCGCGGCGACGATGGCGACGCTCGTGACCGCGTACTTCTGCTTCGTCGGCAGAGAGGGCGGCTTCGTCGGCCGGGAGGGACGCCGTGCGGATCGATGAGTCGAGCCCCGGGCTGCGCACGATCGTGACGCCCGAGGGCGTGGCGCTGCCCTTCGAACTCGCCACGCTCGGCACGCGCGCGATGGCCTTCCTGGTCGACGCGGCGATCGTCTACCTGGTCGTCGTCCTGATCTTCCTCGCGCTGGTGTTCGGCGCGATCGGGACGGCCGGGCTGGGCGGTGACGGGTTCGCGTTCGTCGGCGTCGGCCTGGTCGGCGCCTTCCTGCTGCGCACGTTCTACTGGTCCTTCTTCGAGATCCGCTGGGGCGGCGCGACGCCCGGCAAGCGCCTCTTCAAGGTGTGCGTGATCTCGCGCGACGGCGGCCCGGTCACCTCGGAGGCGATCTTCGCGCGCAACCTGACGCGCGAGCTGGAGGTGTTCCTGCCGCTGACGATGCTGAGCCACCCGGAGGCGGCCGGGGGCGGGTTGCCGCCGTGGGCCGCGGCGATCGCCGGGCTGTGGGTGCTCGGTCTGGGCCTGTTGCCGTTCCTCGGGCGCGATCGCCTGCGCGCGGGCGACCTGCTCGGTGGCACGCTCGTCGTGCAGATGCCCGTGGCCGTGCTCGAGCCCGACCTCGCCGCCGCGCGCGCGCCGGGTCGTGGGAGCGCGGGCCAGGCCTACCCGTTCACGTCGGCGCAGCTCGACCTCTACGGCATCAAGGAGCTGCACGTGCTCGAGGAGCTCCTGCGCAAGAACGAGGCGGACCGCGACCGGCGGCTCGTCGCCGAGGTCGCCAAGCGCATCCGCAAGAAGATCGGCTGGCCGCGGACGGAGCGCGTCGACGACTGGCGCTTCCTGAACGACTTCTACAAGGCCCAGCGCGGGCGCCTCGAGGGCAAGCTGCTGATGGGCAAGCGTCAGGAACAGAAGCGCTCGTAGCGCCTCAGCGCGGCGCGAACGGCGACCCGGCCGGATCGAGCGGGCGCGTCTCGGCGGCGAGCAGGCGCAGCTCGCGCAAGGCGCCGGTGTCGTCGAACGAGCCGAAGCCCACGCGGCCCCACGCGAGCGTGGCGTCGTGGGCCGCGAGCACCGGCTGCTCGAGGTCGTCGAACCACACCCGGAGCGTGCCCGCGTCGACGTCGCGCTCGAGCCGCACGCGGTGCCACGCGTCGCGGCCCCAGTCGATCCCGGAGGCCTGCGGCGGCAGCAGGTTGCGCCGCGGCGCGCCGTCGACGAGGAAGACGTTGTGCGCGTTCGCGTCGGGCGTCGTCGCGAGGTGCACGTAGTAGTAGCGGTCGGGCGCCTGGAAGCCGAAGAAGAGGCACAGGTCGCGGTGGCCGTAGTCGCGGCCGGTCTGCAGCAGCTCGGCCTCGAGCACGAAGCTGCGCAGCTCGAGGCCGTCGAGCAGCGCGATCGCGGTCGGGGAGCGGTGCGGCGGCGCGTACGCGCTCGGGCCGACGAGGCGCAGCTCCTCGCCGGAGCCCGTGTCCACGACCTCGAACGCCGCCGGGTCGCTGAAGTCGAAGCGGCCCGCGAGCGCCAGCGGCGCGTCCTCGGGCGGTGCGCTCGCGCAGGCCGCGAGGGCGAGCGTCGCGAGGAGCGCCGCGGCGCGCATCAGACCTCCTCCGGCAGCGTGAAGGGGCCGCGGCCCGGGCGCCGCAGCAGGCGGTTCGCGGCGGGGCTGTTGGTGAAGCGCTCGGACTGCGGGTCGACCTCGAGCACGGCGCCGGCGGTGACGCACGCCGCCGAGAGGTCCACGCCGTTGGCCGCGAGGTGCGCGCTCATGCGCGCCACCGCGTCCGCCGCCGGCCCGCGCCCGGCGACGAGCTCACGCAGCTCCTCGCGCTCGGCGGCCACGCCGCACAGCCAGCTCGCGTTGCCCGTGTGGCACAGCGCGCTCGAGACGTGTCCCTCCTCGATGTCGGCGTGCAGGTCCTCGACGCGCCGGCTGCGCACGGCCTCGACGAAGTTCGCGTAGTGGCTCGTCGCGCCCTTCCACTCCTGCACGAGCGCGCCGTCCGCGTCATAGGCCTGCGCCTCCTGGTAGTTCGGCAGGCGCAGCGCCCCGCCCTCGCAGTGGATCCACGCGCCGACGCTCACCCCGCGCACCTTGTCCATCGCCCACTCGGCGCGCTGCGACGCCGCGTCGACCGGCAGGCCGCGCACCTCGAACAGGATCGGCGGACCCGCGGCGAACTCGTGCAGCGTGACGAGCGTGTTGGGCGTGTCGCCGTCGTCGTCGTAGCCCAGGCGTCCGCCCAGCGAGACCACGCGCGAGGAGAGCCCGCGGTGTCCGAGCGCCCAGCGGCACAGGTCCATCTGGTGGATGCCCTGGTTGCCGAGGTCGCCGTTGCCGGTGGCGAAGTCCCAGTGCCAGTCGTAGTGCAGGTTCTTGCGCAGGAGCGGCGCGTCGGGCGCGGGGCCCAGCCAGAGGTCGTAGTCCACCGACGCGGGCACGGGCTGCGGGCCGTCGACCTTGCCGATCGGGCGCCGCGGCTTGTAGCACAGCCCCTGCGCGTGCGTGATCGCGCCGAGCTCGCCCTTGCGCAGCCACGCGATCGCCTCGGCGATGGCGTGGCTGGAGCGCGACTGCGTGCCGGTCTGCACGACGCGGCCGTACTTTCGCGCGGCGCGCACGATCTGCCGGCCCTCCCAGACGGAGTGCGAGACGGGCTTCTCGACGTAGACGTCCTTGCCGGCCTGGCAGGCCCACACGGCGGCGAGCGCGTGCCAGTGGTTGGGCGTCGCGATGCTGACCGCGTCGACGTCCTCGCGCGCGAGCACGTCGCGCAGGTCGGCGTGCACGTCGACGCGCTCGCCGCGGTCGGTGAAGCGCTTGCGCTCGCGTTCGAGCACCGCGCTGTCGCAGTCGCACAGCGCCACGACGCGCACGCCGTCGAGACCGTGCAGGCCGTTGACGTGGTCGACGCCGCGGCCGCGCAACCCGATCACGGCCACGCGCACCTCGTCGTTCGGGCGCCAGCGCTTGCCGCCGCGGGCGAGGGCGAGGTGCGGGAAGGCGAGGCTCGCGGCGCCGAGGGCGGCGCCGCCGAGGAAGCTGCGGCGGGCGATCTTCGTCATGGCGGGAGGGGCGGGGACGCGCGGGTCGGCGTGCACGGTAGCGACGCGGACGCGTGCGAGCGAGCGCGGTCCGTGCACGCTACGATCCGCGCATGTCCTCCGGCCTCGAGCGCCCTGCCCGCTCCCTGCGCGGCCTGACCGCCGTCGTCGTGGTGGGGGCGACGGCGTTGGTCTTCGAGTACGGCATGCTGCTCGTCGGCGCGCCGGCGCCGCTCGCGCTCGTGGCCCTCGTCGCCTGCGGCGTCGGCGCGTACGCCTGGTGGCGCCTGGCCCGCGCACCGCTCGGCCTGCGCGTCGTCGTCGCGCTGCTGGTGAGCGTGGGCCTCGCCGCGCTCTACCTCGACGTGGGGCGCGCGCGGCTCGAGCTGCTCGACCGCGTGCGGCGCCTGGAGCCGGGCATGGAGCGCGAGGCCGTCGCGCACCTGTTCGCCGGCTTCGAGCACGACGACCCGCTGTTCTTCCCGTTCACGGGCGTCGACCGCGCGGACGAGGACGTCTACTCGTTCCCGGACCGCGGCCCGTTGCACGACTTCGAGCACGTGACGCTGCGCTTCGACGCGCAGGACCGGCTCGTGTCGCACGAGCTCACGCTCGATCCCTGAGCCGTTCCCGGCGCCTCAGCGCGCCGCGGTCAGGTGCTCGCGCGACCAGACCTCGTTCTCGCTCCAGTTGTTGCCGTCGGTGCACGTCGCGCAGGGCGTGATCGCGCCGCCGCAGCCGGTCAGGCCGCGCAGGCGATCGGCGCGCGCCCCGTGGTAGAGCGCCTCGATCGAGTCGTCCATCACCGAGCCGAGCTTCAGGTCCATGTTCGTGTCGAGGTTGCACGGCGAGAGGTGGCCCTGCCAGTCCATGACGACGAAGCGTTGCTCCCAGACGTTGCAGTTGCCGACGGCGTGCACCTCGTCGTCGGCCGTCTTGCCGCCGTAGGTGAGCACCTGCTTCATCAGCACGTAGTCGTCCGGCCCGAGGCGCGGCAACCAGTGCTCGAGGAAGAGGTCGTGCTCGCCGAGGTTCCAGGAGCTCTTCACGAACACGAGCCGGGTCGGGCGGTGGTCGGGCCGCGCGAGCCAGCGCTCGACCTTCTCGTGCAGCGCGGCGAGGCGGCGCTCCTGCGGCACGACGTTCCCGTCGAGGTCGCGGACCTGGCCGGGGCGCGCGCGGTCGAACACCTCGGGCGTGACCGCGTCGAGGCTGAGCCGCACGAGGTCCACGCGCGCGTCCACCCAGGCGTCGAGCATCGCGTGCGTGACGAACGACAGGTTCGTGTTGAGCTCGAGCTTGAACGAGCGCTCGCGCATGGCGAGCAGGCGCTCGACGTAGGCGGGGTGCAGCGTCTGCTCGCCGAAGAAGCCGAGCTCGACCGTGTCGGCGACGCGCTCGGCCTCGGCCAACGCGCGCGCGAAGACCTCGTCGGACATCATCCCCTGGCGCCGGTCGTACGGCGACCCGCCCGGCTGCGCGCCGTGCTTGTACGCCTGCGGGCAGAACGGGCAGGTGAAGTTGCAGACGTTGGTCAGCTCCAGGGAGAGCCGCAGGCGCTCTCCCGGAGGCAGTACGGACGAGACGGGCAGCTCGCGCGCGCTCACCAGGCCCTCACCGAACCGGCCGTCTCGACGTCGCGCTCGCGCGGCAGCGGCGCGAGCACGCGGCGCGCGACCACGGTCACGCGCGAACCGTCGGCGTAGCAGTCCACGTCGTCGACGCCGAGCTGACGCTCGAAGCCGACCGGCAGCACCTGCGGCTCGAAGCCCAGCTCGCGCAGCGTCTCGAGCAGCTTGGCGCGGTTCGGGACGATCTTGTCGCGCGTCTCGGCGATGGCGTTGAAGGTCAGGTCGCCGGGCTCGGTGACGAAGGTCTCGTCGCCGTCCTGCACGCGCGTGTCGACGATCATCACCTCGCGCGTGACGGCCGCGGCCATGCGCAGCACCTCGGCGTAGTTGGGGATGTGGTAGAGGATCCCCGCGCAGAGCGTGACGTCGAAGGGCGCGCGGGCGCGGATGCCCGCCCAGCACGCGGCGTCGGAGATGTTGCCCTGCTCGAACTCGAAGTCGCCGGCGGGCAGGAAGCCGCCGCGCTCCCAGTACAGGCGCGCTTGCTCCACGTGGCGCTCGCGACCCTCGACGCCGAAGACGCGCGTCGCGCCGGCCTGGGCGTACCACGACGACCAGAAGGCGCAGTTGCACGCGAGGTCGAGCACGGACTTGCCGCGCATGTCGACGCGCTCGAGCACGCCCTGGACGAGCAGGGTCGAGCGGCACGCGGCGCGGTTGGCGAGCCACTCGGGCGCGCACACGCTGCCCAGGCCGGGCACGACCATCAGGTCGTCGATGGCGACCGGGTAGAACCACGGCTGCAGCGCGGCGATACGGCGCACGAGCTGCGGGTCGGGCGTCACGCCGGGGGGCGCGATCACGCTGTCCTCGGGTGCGGCGCCGTCGGTCGTGCGCGCGGCGCCGGCGCCGCACGAGCCGCCGTTGGAGACCAGCTCGTAGAGCGCGGAGGCGCTGGAGACGACGGGCACCGCCACCTCGCGCACGGCGTCGCGCGGCGGCGCGTCGCTGCCGGCGCGCACGCGGCAGAGGAAGCGCTCGCTCAGCGCGCGCCAGTCGGCGGGCGTCAGCGGGCCTTCGAGCAGCTCGACGTCGAGGCGCGTCGCGGTGCCCAGCACGCGGGCGTGGGTCGCCTCGAGGGCGGCCAGCACCTCGTCGCGCGCCCGGTCGCGCGCGGGGTCGACGCGCAGGCACAGCACGACGTCGTCGCGGCCGGAGAGCACGCGCGCGAAGACGTGGAAGAAGCGCTCGAGCTCGGCCGCGTCGTCGTAGCGCGGCCAGGCGAGCACCGCGGGGCGGTCGTCGGCCGGCGCGGTGCACGTCGCGGGGGACGCGGGCTGCGCGACGGGCGCGGGGGTGCGCGCGACGAGGCGCATGTCGCGGTCGTACGCGGCCGCCTTGCGGAAGGTCTGCGTGATCGGTTCCTGACGCACGTCCTCGAAGCCGGCCGCGCGCAGCTCGGCCGCGAGCGTCGTCGGCGTCCAGCCCCACTTGTGGAGCTGCGGCTCGCCCTGCTCGTCGACCTCCGGCGGGTAGCCGAAGAGCGAGATCAGGCCCAGGTCGTGGCCGTCCATCTCGGTGCCGATCAGCGCGATGCAGCGCTCGAGGTTCGGCAGCTCGAGGCGCAGCTCTCCGCCGGGCGCGAGCAGGCGGCGCCACTCGCGCAGCGCCGCGCGCGCCTGGCTCTGCGTGAGGTGCTCGAACAGGTGGCAGCTCTCGATCACCGCGCAGGACGCGTCGTCGAGCATCGGCAGCGCGTGCGCCGGCGCGACCAGGTCGGGCGCGAAGGCGGGGTTCACGTCGACGTTCGTCCAGCCCGCGCGGCGGTCGGGACCGCAGCCCAGGTGCAGCCGCAGGAGGTCGCTCGCGTCACGCTGCGGCGCGGCGCCGCGGCCGGCGGGAACGGGGAGCGTCGCGAGCTCGTCCGGGTGGAACGCCTCGCGCCAGTACGCCTCGTGCTGCGCGTAGGTGTCGACCTCGATGCCGTGGCCCTGCGCCGCCGCCCAGAAGTCGCGCGCCCAGCCGGGCCCGTAGACCTTGCGGAAGTAGGCGTAGGCGAAGCGCTTGGCGCGGCGCTGGTACTCGTCGCGCGAGATCGTGTTCGTGCCGGGCGCACCGTACGTCGTGCCCCCGAGGTGCTCGTACTCGACGTCGTCGCTGTACGCGACGATCCAGCCGTGGCGGTACAGGTGGTGCGAGAGCTCGTGGATCGCGCCCCAGCAGTACTTGAAGACCGGGTTGAGGAAGCCGACCTGCTCCAGGGCGCTGCCGCGCAGCATGAAGCCGAGGTAGTCGCAGGTCGTGACGGCGCGCCAGCCGCCGCCGGCGCGGCGGCCGCTGGCCGGGTACGCGCGATCCTTGCAGGTGGGGGAGAGGATCGCGAGGCGCGGCTCGCGCTCCATCGTGTCGACCAGGATGCGCGCGGCGTCGACGCCCTCGTCGAACACCACGTCGTTCATCAGCACCCAGTAGTAGTCGTAGCGCGTGCCCGTCCGCGCGGCCTGCTCGAGCGCGAGCTTCAGCGCGACGTTGTGCGCGTGGCACTTGCCGCGGAAGTCGGCGTCGTCGTAGTGCGCGCTCGTGTGCTCGGTGAGCTTGTCGGGGTCGGTGCCGGCCTCGACGACGAACAGGTCGTAGTCGAGGCTCGTGTTGCGCGCCAACGCCGCGGCCTGACGGCGCACGAGGTCGGGGCGGTTGCGGGAGACGACGAGGATGGCGATCTTCACGAGAGCGAGCCCTCCCTGTGGTGGACGTGGACGTCGAGACCCTCGGCGCGGAGCCGCCGCGCGAGCTCTTCGACGAGGATGGCGGAGCGGTGGCGGCCGGCGGAGCAGCCCAGGGCGATGCGCGCGTCGTCGTCCGCTCGGGCGAGGAAGCACGCGAGCGGGACCATCCGCTCCAGGAACTCGACGGCGTCGCGTTGCTCGAGCACCCAGCGGCGCATGCCGTCGCTGCGCTGCGAGAACAGGTCCCACCCGTCCTCGCGCGCGGGGTTCTTGAGGAAGCTGACGTCGAAGTAGTGGTTGGCCGGCGGCTGCCCGTACTTGAACCCGAAGGACAGCAGGGTCAGCGCCAGGCGCGGGCGGCGCTCGTCGCGCGGCGCGGGCGAGGAGACCTCGGTGGGCAGCGGCGCGCGCGGCTCGTCCGCCAGGGCGGCGAGCGGCGTCTCGCGCGAGAGCGGATCGCTGGTCATGACGAGGTATCGAGACGCCCCCCCGGGCCCTGGAGGACCGCGGCGGGGCGCGTGCCGGATCTAGGACGCCGTCGGCTCAGGCTTCGCTCGCGGCGGCGCGAGCGGCGGGCCCGGACGCCGGCGTCGGCAGCGCGGCGCGCGGCGCCGGCTGGAGCGTCGCCAGCGGCGGCGTGTACTCCGGCCGCAGCGCGCTGGGGAGCACGCCGTCGTGCGCGCACAAGAGCCCGCGCCGGCGCTCGATCGCGCCGATGCGCGCCACGAGCTCGGGCAGGTCGGTGAGGCCCTCGGGCCGCAGGCCGCTCGAGCGCTCGCGCCGGCAGAACTGCTGCAGGAGCTCGATGAGCTGCGTGAGCTCGGCCTCCTCGGCGCGGATCTGCGCGCGCACCTCCTCCCAGTCGATTTCCTCGAGCTCGCCGGGCTCGGCCAGGCGCGCCTCGGGGTGCAGCTCGGCCATGCGGTGGATGGCCCAGCCGACCACGCGCTTGCGCCGCGCGAGCTGCAGCACGTTCAGGTCGTGGTCGTGGTCGCTGCGGATCGAGGTGTCGTACAGCGTGCGCATGCCGGCGACGCGCTCGAGGCGCAGGCCCAGCTCGGTGTCCTCACCGCCGGCGTAGGGGAAGCTCTCGTCGAAGCCGCCCACGGCCTCGAACGCCGCGCGCGGCAGCGAGGCGTTGCCGCTGCACCAGGTGAACCCGTCGTACAGGATCCCGGGCCGCATCGCGGGCTGCGGGAAGAGCTCGATGCTGCGCTGCACGAGCAGCGCGAACGAGTCGCGCACGTGCTCGGGCAGGAGGTCGAAGGTGCCCATCACCATCTGCGGCGTGCGGGCGCGCCGCCAGGCGTCGCGGTGGCGCCGCAGGCAGTCGGGCGCGGGCACGGCGTCGTCGTTGAAGAATACGAGCAGCTCGCCGCGCGCGCGCGCCGCGGCGCGGTTGCGCGCCACGCCGGGGCCGCCGCCCTCCTGGCGCAGGACGGTCAGCGCGTAGGGATCGTCGCGATGCGCGAGCACGCCGCTGGCCGGCACTGCGGAGGCGTCGTCGACGACGATGACCTCGAAGCGGTCGGGCGAGAGGGACTGCAGCGCAAGCGCGTCGAGCAAGCCCTCCAGCTCGCGCGCGCGGTCGTGCGTGGGCACGATGACCGTGAGCTCGGGGACGCCGGCGGCGCGCGGCGCGGCCGGCGGCAGCGGCGCGGCGCCCTCGAAGCGCTCGCGCCAGCTCGCGACCTCGGCGGCGCTGCCCAGGCGCTCGCAGCCGACCTCGCGCAGGAACGCCTCCGGTTCGCCGCCGAGCGGCAGCAGCGCGTTGACGCTGCGCGCCAGCGCGTAGGCGTCGGCGCCGACGGGCGCCTCGCTCAGGACCTCGATCTCGAGCGGGGGCTCGCTGGCGAACACGCGCCCGGCCGCCGCGCGCAGCGCCGCGAGGCCCGCGTTCGCGTCGCCGTCCCGCCGCGCGTCGTGCACGAGCACGAGCGTCGCGAAGCCGTCGACGGCGGCCGGCTCGACGCGCCGCAGCAGCTCGTCGAGCGCGGCGGCGTCGTCCCAGCGGGGCCAGGCGAGCAACGCGCGGCCGCTCGACGAGCGCACGCGCAGGCGCTCGCTGGGCTCGGCGCACAGGTCGTCGAAGCGCGCGAGTCCGTGCTCGCGCTGGCCGTCCAGGTAGCCCTGCGCCCACCACGCGCCGTTGATCGCGTGGATCGTCTCGCCCAGGCGCGTCACCGCGGCGGCGGCGAGCTCGGCGTGCAGGCCGCCGACGCGCTCGAGACGCCCGACGTCGAGCGCGGAGAGGTCGCGCGCCACGGCCTCGAGCTGCTCGCGCTGCGCGGCGGCGCCGGCCAGACCCGTCGCCAGGTTCTCCTGCGACATGTGGCCGACGTTCCAGCGCGCGATCATCGCGGGGTGCTTGCGGAACAGGCGCACGAACGCGCGCGACACGGTGAGCTGCCGGCGGCGCAGGTCCTCGAAGCCCATCAAGTGTCGGTGCTCGGCGCGCGCGCGCGGATCGAAGTGCACGACGTAGCCGGCCGCCTCGAGCCGCAGCCCGAGGTCCGTGTCCTCGCAGCCGTAGTGGCGGAAGGACGGGTCGTAGCCGCCGACGGCGCGGATCGCGTCGAGCGGCGCGCTGACGTTGCAGGTGTAGAAGTGCAGGCCGTCGAGCGGTCCGGGCTTCAGGCGCGCGTAGTCGAAGACCTCGGTCGAGTGCTCGAGGTAGCGCATCAGCGCGTTGTCGAGCGCCGCCTGCGGCTGCTCGAACGTGCCCAGCACGCAGACCTTCGCGCCCGCGAGCCGCTCGTGCGCGGCGAGGTGCGCCTCGACCAGGTCGGGCGCGGCGATCGTGTCGTCGTTGACCAGCAGCACCAGCTCGCCGCGCGCGACGGCCAGCCCGCTGTTGCGCGCCGCGGCGAGGCCGCCGTTCTCGCGGTGCACGACGCGCAGCGGGATCGGCAGCTCGAGCCGGTCGACGTACTCGCGCGTCCCGTCCGTCGCGCCGTCGTCGACGAGCACCAGCTCGAACGTGCCCGGCGCGAGCAACTGGCGCGCGAAGCTCTCGACGCACTCGGCCAGCACGTCGCGGCGTTGGTACGTGCAGAGCGACACCGTGAGCCGCGGGCGCTCGCCCGCGTACGGCGCATCGGCGAGCGCGACGAGCAGCACGTCCTCGCGCGAGCGGTCCCACGCGGCGCGGTAGCGTTCGGCGTCCAGCGTGACGCCCGGCTCCTCGACGTGCGCGGCGCGGCCGGCCGCCGCGAGGCGCGTGTAGAGCGCGCGCTCGACGGGGGCGTACGCCGTGTCGGCGAGCTCGCTCAGCGCGGCGCGGCGCAGCACGAGGCCGCTCTCGAAGTACGGGCCGGGCTCGCCGGCCATGTGCTCCAGGAAGGTGCGGTCGACGAACTGTCCTTGCGCGTCGGTCAGCGCCGCGTCGCAGGTCACGAGGTCGATGCCGTCCGTGAACGCCGCGCGTGCGTGCGCCAGGCGCGCGGGCAGCAGGCGACACCCGGGGAGCTGCAGCGCGACGAGCGCGCCGCGCGCGGCCTCCAGCGCCTGCTTCCAGGCGACGCCGCGGCTCGGGTGATCGCAGCGCACGACGGTCGCGTCCGCGCACGCGAGCGGCTCGGGGCCGCCGCGGTCGACGAGCACGAGCTCGCAGCGCACGCCGCGTTGCGCGCGCACGTCCTCGACGAGCTCGGCCACGTGCGCGCGCTCGTGCGCCTCGACGAGGCACAGCACGCTGACCTCGGGCGGCGCGCTCGCGTCCGCCGGCCGCTCCTCGGCCGGCGTGAAGCCCGCGCGGCGGCACAGCTCGTCGTACAGCGCGAGCGCCTCGCGCGGCACCGCGAGGTCGGGCAGCTCGCGGCGCAGGTGGCGGTCGGCGAAGGACGCGTCGATCCGCGCGTCGAGGAAGCGCGCGAGGCGCTCGCGGCCCTCGGCCTCGAGCGCCTGGTCGTAGTGCAGGAACAGCCAGTCGCCGCCGCGATCGGCCTCGGCCAGCACGGCGCGGTAGGTCGCGGTCCACAGCCGCAGCGCGTCGGCGACGCCGAAGTCGACGTCGGCGAGGTAGCTGGCGCGGCGCGTCTCCTCGACCAGGCTCAGCGCGGTGCGCGCCGGGTGACGGAAGACGCACACCAGCGCCGCGTCGCCGAGCAGCGGGCGCCAGGCCGGCAGCGTGAAGCTGAAGCGCGGGTCCTTGTAGCACCACGGCCCGCTCGCGAGGGCCGCCTGCATGCGCGCGCGCAGCGCGTCGTCGGCGACGAAGCGCGCGTCGCCGCGCGGCACGCCGAGCCAGCGCTGGCCCTCGCCGAGCGCCGGGGTGCCGTCGAGCCGCCCGTCGAGCAGCTCCTCGTTGAGCTGGTTGATCTCCGGCGCCTCGAAGAAGCCCTTGGGGTTCGAGGCCCGCGCCGCGTGCAGCCCCGCGCCCATGTGGTAGCCGCTGGAGGCGAGAGAGCCGGCGACCATGGAGGTGCCGCTGCGGCCGGAGCCGAGGATCAGACAGTTGCGCATCGGAGCGGGGGACGGAGGGTGCTGGGCGGGCGCACAGGCGCCTCCTCGCCCCTTCGGGCGCATGCGGGGCGAGCTTGAGGGCCCGCCGGCCCCGGCGCCGCCGCCCCGCGCGCCGCTCCGAGCGCTGGGAATCCGCGCGGCGCAGCCCGCGGCGCCGAGCTACTCCGCCAGCTCGAGCTCGCGCTCGAGGAACACCACCGGCCGCGCGTAGGCCGGGGCGTCGTGGGTGGCGCGGACGCGCAGGTCCGTGACGCCCTTGGCCTCGAGCGCGAGCTCGCGGCTCTCGCCCCAGGCCAGGTACTCGCGGCGCGAGACGACGAGCTCGCCGGTGGCGAGCGCCTTGCCCGCGGCGTCGAGCGCGGTCACCTCGAACACCAGGCGGCGGTCCTCGATGCCGGGCACGCGGTGGCCGGCGCGGTTGGTCACGCGCAACAGCGCGCCGGTCGCGGTGCGCTCGGTCGCGAGCGCGAAGGCCTGCGCGAGGAAGCTCGGGTCGCGCGGCGTCTGCAGCGCGTGGCTGCGGCCCGCGCGCGCCGGCAGCGGCTCGCCCGTGCGGTCGTCGACGGCCATCGAGCGCTCGACCGGCGCCATGTGACAGCCGACGCACGAGAGCCCGCGCGCGCCGAGCTGCTCGTCGACGAAGTCCTGCGCGATGCCGAGCACCGGCCCGATGCTCACGCGGTGGCAGGAGATGCACAGCGCGTTCGAGCCCGCGCCGGCGTAGGCGTCGTCCTGCACGGACGTGTGCCCCGGCGAGGGCGCGCCCCACGGGCCGTGCACGCGACCCTCGGCGTCGAGGTGACAGGCGCGGCAATCGACGCCGAAGTGGCGCCACATCGGCCGCTCCTCGGGGCGTTGCGCGAGGTCGGTGCCGACGAGCGGCAGCGGCGCGTGGCAGCCGTGGCAGCTCTTCTTGCGGCGGATCGAGGCGAGCTCGTCCTGGAAGACCTCGTCCTCCCAGGCCAGCGCGTGCAGCGTCGCGCCCCATTCGCGCGCGATCTCCTCGTGACACTGCGCGCAGGAGACCTCGCGCCAGCGCGCGTTCCCCTGCGTGCGCTCCTCGGGCAGGAGCACGGGCTCGGCGAGCGTCCAGCCGGCCTCGTCCGCGCGCGGGGTCGCCCGCGGCGCGAGCCACGCCGCGCTCGCCAGCGCGACGAAGGCGCTCAGCCCGGCCAGGGCTCCGATCGCGCGCGACATGCCGGCGAGCTACTTGTCGAAGACGTTCGTCTCGCTCGGACTGATGCGCTCGTCCACCGTCTCGACGCGCAGGTCGAGCTTCGAGAAGTCGAGCGGCTTCTTCGAGCGACGCGGGTCGACCGGCTCGTCGCTGACGGGCTTCGCGGGCGAGGGCGTCTGCGGGGCGACCTCGCGCCGGGGTTGGGTGGTGTCTCGCTTCATGGCGGCAGGGTAGACGGGGCGGCGAGCCGCTTCCAGCCTCCGCGAGCGTCCGCCGGGCGTCAAGACGGAGGGCCCTGGCGGGCCCGCCCGGCCCGGTGGCTACACTCGGCGCATGAGCGACGACGGACCGGGCTCGAACAGGAGCTGTGGCTGCTGCGGCGGCGGGATCTTCGGCAGCGTCGGCTGCGTGCTGGCGGCGCTCCTGAGCTGGAAGGTGAACCACAGCATTCTGTGGGCGCTGATCCACGGCGCGTTGAGCTGGTTCTACGTGGCGTGGCACTGGCTGCAGCACGGCGAGCTCCTGCCGTGAAGCGCTGCGCGGAGCTGCGCGACCTGTCGGAGGACCACCACCACGCGCTGGTGCTCGCGCGGCGTTGCGAGCGGGCGGCGGCGGGCGGCGACGTGACGGCCGCCTGGGAGGACGCGACGCGACGCTTCGCGGCCGAGCTCGCGCCGCACTTCGCGGCCGAGGAGCGCGGGCTGCTGCCGGCGTTGCGCGCGGCGGGGGAGGCCGTCGCGGCGCAGCGGATCGAGCGCGAGCACGACGCGCTGCGCGCGGCCTGCGCCCCGGGTGCGCCGCGCGACGCGGCGGCCCTCGCCGGCTTCGGGCGTGCGCTCGCGGCGCACGTGCGTCACGAGGAGCGCGAGGTCTTCCAGCGCGCGCAGGCGTGCCTGGACGCCGCGGCCCTGGCCGCCGTCGCCGCCGCGCGCGCCGCCGCGCCCGTGCGGCGCCTGGGCTGCTACAGCACGTAGACGACCGCCGCGTGGTCGCGCAGCGCGCCGAAGAGCGCGTCGCGATCCTCCTGGTCGCGCACCCACAGCTCCACCGACAACGAGTGGAAGGTGCCCTTGGCGCTGTCGTGGCCCGGCGCGAGGTCGTGGTCGCGCGAGCCGAGCACCTCGCGCACGGCCCCCAGCAGGTCGCCCGTGTCGCGCCCGATCACGCGGAACTCCCAGCGGCGCGGGTAGCGCAGCTCGGCGTGCTCGATGGAGTCGTTCACGCGGGGAGCCTAGCCCGCCCGCAGCGCGAAGGCGAGCGCCGCGCGCGAGGCGAGAAGCGGCGAGATTCGCCAAGATCGGCCGCGGCGCGTCGTTCCCCGCGTGTACGCCCGCCCAGGAGCCCCGATGATCAGCCCCGTCCTCGCCGCCGCCTTCTTCTTCGCCGCACCGCTGCCCGTCGACGAGTGGATGCCCTTCGAGCCGCAAGTGGTCGCCAGCGCCGGCGGGCAGTACGGCGTGGCCTGGGAGGGCTCCTTCCGTGGAACGCGCTTCACCTACTTCGAGCGCGGCGAGGGCTTCGAGCGCGGCGAGGGCTTCGAGCGCGGCGAGGGCTTCGAGCGCGGCGAGGGGGTGCCGCCGATCGCGGGGGAACGCGGCGAGGCCCGGACGCGGCCGCGTGCCGAGGATCGCGTGATCGCGCGCGGCGAGTTCGAGCAGGCGCCCTACCGGAGCGTGGTCTCGGACACCGGCCTCGGCTTCGCGGCGCTCGAGCGCTACGCCGGTCTCGGCTACGGGCACTCGCTGACGACCTTCGACGCGGCCGGCCGCGTCGTCACCGATCGGCGCCTGGACCAGCTGTTCGAGCCCGCGGAGCTCGAGGCGCTGCTGCACACGGTCTCGAGCATCTGGTGGCTCGAGGACGCCTGGATTGACGAGGCGGCCGGAGAGCTGATCGTCTTCGGCGGGGGGAAGGTCTTCGCGGCGAGCTTCCGCGCGGACGGGCTGCGCGTCGGCGACGACGCGACCCTCGTGCGCGGGCTGACGCACGGCGGTGAGGCGGGCGCGCGGCAGTGCCTGGAGCGCCTCGCGCCCGCGGGACGCGCCGAGCTGCGCGAGACCTACGTCGCGCTCTTCGGCGACGCGCACGAGCTCGGCACGCGCCTGCGCGCGGGCTACGCGCTCGCGGTGCTCGGCGACCTGCGCGCCGCGCCGCTCTTCGAGGCCACGGCCTTCCCGGCCGCGGACGCCGTGCCGCCCAAGGCGGACCGCGAGTACGCGCTCGGCCACCTCGCGCCGCTGCTCGGCGAGGCCGCGTTGCCGCGCCTGCGCGACGCGTTGCGCGGCCCGGCCGGCGAGCTCTGGTGGCCGACGCTGATGGGCCTCGCGGCCTACGGCGAGGCGGCGGTGCCCACGCTGTGCGCGATGGTCCGTGAGGTCGGCCAGGCGCCGGACTACCGCGGCGGCGCCGCGCACGCGCTGCGCGAGGTCGGCTCGCCGAGCGCGCTGCCGACGCTGCTCGACGCGGTGGGCGACGCCGAGGGCTACGTGGCCAACGCCGCGCTCAACGCCGCCATCGCGATCGACGAGGCAGGCGTCGCCGGGCGACTCGCCGCCTGGCTCGACGTCGAGACGACGCAGCGCGGCCGCCTGGCGGGCTACTTCCAGGAGCACCGCCACCCCGACGCGGTCGCGGCGCTCGAGCGCGCGCTCGCGCGGACGCAGGACGACTTCGAGCGCCGTCAGCTCGCCGCCGCGCTGGCCTTCCAGCGCGGCGAGTGAGTCAGCGCGCGGCCGCGCTCGGGCGCAGCACGCCGGCGCGGCGCAGCTCGGTCGCGAAGGCGTCGAGCCCGGCGCGCGAGGCGCCGTCCGGGTCGCCGTGCAGCGCAACGCGCGCGCGCAGGCGGCCGAGGTCGCCGGCGGCGCGCAGCGCTTCGAGCGCGCGCAGGCCGTCGGGGCGCAGCGTGAGGAACTCGGCGGCCGCGCCGTCGTAGACGAGCACGCGCTCCTCGCGCGCGAGCGGCGCCAGGCGCGCCTTGGCCTCCTCGTCGGCGCTGTGCACGAAGCGCCCCGTGAGGAAGTCGGGCCGCGCGGCGCGCGCCAGCGGCGTCGCCAGCGTGTGCAGCACCGCCGAGTAGTCGAAGGGCACGCGCAGCGCGTGCGTGCTCGGCCCGACGACGAGGTCGTCCGAGAGCTCCGCGCGGCGCTTGTGCTCCGCGCGCTCGAGGCAGTCCGCGGCGAACTCGTCGGGCGTCGTGCCGCGCGCGAGGTGCAGGAAGTAGTGGCTCTTCTGCATGAAGTAGAAGAGGTTGTCGCCGGCGAAGATGGGCAAGAAGTCGCGGAAGCCGGCCATCAGCTCCTCGAACATCTCGGCCGCCTCCTCCTGCGTCATGCCGACCTCGGCGCGGTAGTCGTGGTAGAGCTGCAGGTCGGCCTCGGGGTCGCTCAGGATCTCGATGCCGAAGGTCTCGGGCTCGCGGTAGGTCTGCGCGACCTCGTCGATGTGGAAGGTCTGCAGCGAGACCTCGCGCACGACGCCGGCGTGGCGGCGCAGGAAGTCGAGCGTCGCGCGCGCCTCCTCGAGCGTCTCCGAGGGGAAGCCCACCATCGCGTAGAACGTGACGCTGATGCCCGCGTCGTTGCAGGCGTGCGCGACCTCGCTCACGGCCTCGAGGCTCTGGCCCTTCTTCATCAGCTTGAGCAGCCGCGGCGTCGCGGTCTCGAAGCCGAACAGCAGCTTGCGGCAGCCCGAGGCGTACAGCAGCTTCGCGCCGTCGGCGTCGTAGGCCTTGCGCTCGATGCGCGCGTCGCACCACCACTTGACGTCCGCCTCGCGGTCGACGAGCTCCTGCGGCAGGTCGCGGATCATGCCGGGCGGCATGCAGTCGGTGACGAACGAGAAGCGCGCGCAGCCGTGGCGCTGCTTCAGCTCGAGCACGTGGTCGACGATGCGCTTCGCGCTGCGCGTGCGGTAGCCCGGGCCGATGACGGTCGGCAGCGTGCAGAACGTGCACTCGCCGTAGTAGCAGCCGCGGTTGAGGTCGTAGGGCAGCACGAGCTCGGGCGCGAAGTAGAGCTCGAGCGGCAGCCCGTCGAAGCTGGGCAGCGGCGCGTCCTCGAGACGCACCGGGTGCCCGGACGGGTTGGCGACCGCCCGCGGCGTCGCGCCGCTGCGGTCGAACCAGGTCAGCGAGCCGACCTGCGCGAGGTCGCCGCCGTCGCGCAGCACCTCGCACAGCCCCTGCAGCGGCGCCTCGCCCTCGTGGAAGATCATCGAGTCCAGGCACGCGTCGACGCCGGGCGCCTTCATCAGCTTCTCGCCGATGTACGCGAGGAAGCCGCCGCCCGCGGTCACGTGGCAGTCGGGCAGCGCCTCCTTCACGAGGCGACCGAGCGTCAGCGCGGGGATGAGCTGGCTGCCGTAGATGACGCTCATGCCGAGCACCTTCGGCCGGCGCTCGAGCAGCCGCGGCAGCACGTCGTTCTGGAACCAGGCGAGGAAGGGGTTCTCCTCCTCGTCGCGCGTCGCCGCCAGCACCTCGGCCGAGCGGTCGTTCGCGTAGCGCATCGTGAAGTTGTGCGGCGTGAGCTGGCTCGGGAAGTGCGCGGCGGAGACCAGGCGCAGGCCGTGGTACAGCGTGCGCACCGCGGGCACGTAGCGCTCGGGGTCGAAGCACGCCTCGCCGCGCAGTACGGCCTTCGCGTCCTCGATGCGCGCGACGACCTCCTTCGCCGAGACCGCCGCCTCGGCCGCCGCGCGGAAGGCGGCCATGTCCTCGAAGCGCAGCTCGTCGCGCGCGGCGAAGCCCTCCAGCGGCAGCCGGTCGCGCACGCGCGCGGCGCAGCGCTCGAGGTAGCGCGGCGAGAGGAACGCGTCGTAGGCCTCGACCGAGAGGTCGAGCTGCTCGACGTCGTCGAAGCCGTTGGCCTCGAGCCACGCCTTCAGGCAGGGCAGCGCGAGGTACGGCTGCGTGAAGTGGCCTTGCGGCGGGAAGACGAGGGTGACGGGGAAGCGCTCGCGCTGGATCATGGTTCGTCTCGGGTGGGCCCGCCCTCGTAGGCGACGAGGCCCGCGCGGTGGAGTCCCTCGAGGGCCGCGCCGATGCCCGGCGCGCGCGCCTCGAGGTCGTTCAGGGGGCTCGCGCCGTCGAGCAGGTCGAGCACGGCCTCGACGTCGGCGCTCACGCGCGAGGTGACGACCCCGCGCGCGCCGGCGTGCACGACGAGGCGCGTCGGCCGCGGCGCGAGGTCGGGCGCGCGTCCGTCGGCGAGCGCGGCCGTGGCGGCGACGAGGTCGTGGCGCAGCGCGACGCGCTCGGCGCGCACGCGCAGCACGAGCGCGCCGTGCGCCGCGCGCGCTCGAGCGGCCCGCGCGCGGCGACGCGCACGAGCGCCTGCTCCCAGCGCAGCGCGTCGTGCGTCGCGTCGTCGCCGGCGCGCTGCGCGAAGCCCTCGAACGAGAGCCCGCTCGCGCGCCACGCGCGGAACAGCGCCGCGTTCGCGAGCCCGCGCGCGCGCGCCAGCAGCGCCCACGTGCGCGGGTAGCGCTGCAGCACCGGCGGCAGCTCGCGCGCGAGTTCGTTCAGCGCGCGCAGCTCGTCCTCGGGCAGCGGCAGCAGCGCGAAGGTCGAGAACAGGTCGGGGTGCGCGGCGACGAGCGCGCGCTCGACCGCCGTCTCGCCCGCGCCGAAGGCCATGTCGGGCGGGATGCCCTCGACCGGGCGCGACGCCGCGCCGTGCTCCTCGCCGAGGCCGCAGCCGGGCTGCGGGTTGGGCAGGTGCAGCGAGAGGTTCACGCCCGCGGCGAGGCTCGCGCGCAGGCACAGCGCGAGCGAGGCCTCGAGCTCGTCGGGGCCCTCGCCCGGCAGCCCGAGGATCAGCGACAGGATCGGCGTGATGCCGCGCGCGGCGCACGCGCGCACGACGCGCAGCACGTCGGCGTCGGGCCGCAGGCGCTTGTCGCAGCGCGCGAGCACCTCCGCGGCCGCCGACTCGACGCCCAGCAGCACGCGGTAGCAGCCGGCCGCCGCCATCGCGTCGAGCAGCGCGTCGTCGAGGTGGTCGACGCGCGCGCGGCACTCCCACGGCCGCGGGCCGCGGCGCGCGAGCTCGGCGCAGAACGCCAGCGCCTCCTCGCGCTGCGCGCCGAACAGGTCGTGGCACAGGTAGGCGTTGCGCGCGCCGTCGAGCGCGTCGAGCGCCAGCACCTCGTCGACGAGCCGCGCGGCCGGCAGCACGCGCGAGCGGCGCTCCCAGAAGCGCCCGATGGTGCAGAACGAGCAGTCGTAGACGCAGCCGCGGCCCGAGTCGAGCGGCACGAGCCCTTCGCTCTCGCCGGTGATGCGCTTGTAGTCGGCGAGCGGCGGCAGCAGGTGCCACGCGTACGGCGCGAGCTCGCCCAGGTCGGCGAGCTGCGCGCGCCGCGCCTCGCGTCGCACGGCGCCGTCCGCGTCGCGCCACGT
The DNA here is from genome assembly GCA_020638875.1 of Planctomycetota bacterium. Lineage (GTDB taxonomy): Bacteria > Planctomycetota > UBA1135 > UBA1135 > DUCM01. Next base: position 250,714 of record JACKHS010000001.1, on the reverse strand, counting down.
CACGCCGTCCACGCCGTCCAGGTCCGCACCGCGCGCCCAGCGCGCGAGCAGCTCGGGCAGCGTGCGCTCGGCCTCGCCGCGCACGACGGCGTCGACCTGCGCGAAGCGCTCGACGAGCGCCGCGTCGATGCCGGTGGTCCCCGGACCGCCGAGCACGACGCGCAGCCCGGGCCGGCGCGCCTTCATGCGCTCGGCGAGCGCGAGCGCGGCCGGCAGCGTCGCGCCCATCACCGACAGCCCGAGCACGTCGTACGCGCCGCGCCGGTCGAGCCAGGCCGCGCCGCCCTCGATCGGATCCTCGCCGAGCTCGCCCGCGGCCAGCCGGTAGGCGAGGTCCTCGAGCGCGACTGCCACGCCGCGCCGCTCCAGCTCGCCGCCCAAGCGCAGCAGCCCCGGTGGCGGCATCGAGTAGCCGAACGTGTCGCGGTGGGGGGCGTAGGCGAGGAGCGTGCGCACGGCCGGCAGAATACTGGACCGGCGCGGGCGTAGGGCCGCACTTCCGCGCCGAGCGCTCGAACCGCGCACCGCAGACCTTCGCATGACGACTCCCCGCAACCGCCGCATCGGCAGCATCGTGATCCTGTTGCTGGTCGCGCTCGCCGTCGGCGGCTGGTACGGACCGCGCCTGCTCGTCGAGGCGCGCGCCACCGCGGCGTGGCCGCGCGCGGCCGGCGAGGTCGTCGCGCGCGACGTGCAGCCGCCGCCCAAGCCGGGCGAATCCTGGCGCCTCGCGCTCCGCTACCGCTACGAGCTGGACGGCGTCGTCTACCGCTCCGACCGCTGGGACGTGCACGGGCCCGCGCTCTTCGCGACGCGCGCGGCGGCCGAGCAGGCGGCGGCGGAGCTCCCGCCCGGGAGCACCGTCGAGGTGCGCTACGACCCGCAGGACCCCGCGCGCGCGGTGCTGCACGCCGGCGGCACGGGCCGCGCGTGGGGCTTCATCGCCCTCGGCGGCCTCGTCGTGCTGGTGGCCGCGCGCCTGCTCGCGACCCTGCCGCCGCGCACGAGCTGAGGCCACGCGTGCGGCGCTCCGCCGCCGCGTCGTTCTCCCTGGGTCAAAAGCGCCGCCGGCGTCAGAATGCCGGCGCGCGGCCCTCGTAGGCCCTCTGCGCTCGCGCCCCGGTTCCCCAACCCCTGCCCCGCGATGTCCCAGCGTTCCGCCCGACCGCTGCTGGTCCTGATCGGTCTCGTCGCCCTCACCGCCCTCGCGGTGACCTTCGTCAAGCTCTCCGCGCCCGACGACGCGCCGTCGGCGGTCGAGGGCGCCGCGCCCGTCGCGCAGGACGCGCCGACGAGCGCGGAGCTCGCCGCGGCCGACGCGGCGGCGCCGAGCGTCGCGGAGTCGTCGCGCGCGGAGGTCACGGCGCCCGAGTCGGAGGAGGACGCGCCCGCGCGGCCGCAGCTCGCCGAGGAGGACACGGTGTGGGTCGAGGGGCGCGTGCTGCTCGCGCCGGAGACGCCGGCCGACGAGCGGCTGCTCGTGCTCTCGCTCGACGAACCGCTGCGCTACCCGCGGCTGTACTACGAGGACGGTCCGGCGCGCTTCGCGTGGGAGGAGCGCGGCGCCGGGCGCGACCTGCTCGCGCAGGCCGAGGTCGACGCGCAGGGCCGCTTCCGCGTGGCGTGCTCGCGGCGGCTGGGGCGCGCGCACCTCGCGCTCAGCGGTCGCTACACCTACTCGCGCGCCTCGCAGGCCGTGGCCTTCGACGCCGAGGACGCCGTGCTCTCGGGCGCGCTCGGCGGTTGGATCCAGGGCTCCGTGCACGGCGTCGCGGGCGGCGGCGCGCTCGCGGACGCCGTGCTCGCCATCGGGCCGGACGTCACGGCGAACTTCAGCACCTACGAGCTCGGCAGCCGCGCGACGCAGATGCAGACGTCGAGCGACGGCGTCGGCGCCTTCGAGTTCCGCGCGCTCTCGCCGGACGTCGTGTGGGGCATGCTCGCGAGGCACGACGACTACGCGGCGCAACTGCGCACGGGGCTCGCGCCCGGGCCCGGGGAGCGCGTGCGCGTCGACCTCGAGCTGCGCCACGGCGCGACGCTCGCCGGCCGCGTGGTCGACGCGAGCGGCGCGGGGTTCGCCGGCGCGGAGGTGCGCGCGCGCCTCTCGGGGCCGATCGGCGACGGCATGGGCGCGCTGAGCACCGCGACGACCGACGTTGCGGGCGCGTTCCGCCTGAACGACGTGATGCCCGGCAAGCTCGAGCTGCGCTGCCGCCCCGCGAACCGCCCCGAGGTGAGGCAGAAGCTGTCCGGCGAGGTGCGCGAGGGCGAGCTGCGCGAGGGCCTCCTGCTCCAGGTCGACGAGGGCAAGCGCATCGCCGGCACGGTGCTGTACCCCGACGGCGCGCCCGGCGCGGGCATCGAGGTCTACGTCGGCGTGGACCTGGCGAAGATCGCCGGGCAGGGCATGGGCATGGGCATGCCGCGCAACCTCGACGGCGACGGCAGCGCCGAGACCGACGCGTACGGAGCCTTCGAGGTGCTCGGCCTCGGCGACGGACCGTACGTGGTCAGCGCCCGGCAGAAGAACGAGGACGGCGAGCACCTCGGCACGTGGCGCGCGCGCAGCGCGGACGTCGCCGGCGGGACGCAGGGCCTCGTGCTCTCGCTCGAGGGCGTCAGCAGCGTGCGCGGCCGCGTCGTCGACGCGACCGGCGCGGCGGTGGAGCGCTTCCGCGTCGCGGCCGAGCTGAAGGGCAGCGGCGGCATGTTCGGTGTGGGGGCGCAGCAGCGCCAGCAGGGCTTCGAGGACCGCGCGGCCGGCGACTTCGAGGTCGAGGAGCTCGCCGCGGGCACCTGGGAGCTGCGCGTGTTCGCGCCCGGCTTCACGCCGTCGCCGTCGCTCGAGGTCGAGGTGCCGCAACAGGCCGAGCCCGAGCTCGTCGTCGCGCTGCAGCCGGCGTCCATCGTGCGCGGCACCGTGCTCGACCCGCTCGGCCGTCCGGCGCCCGGTGCCTCGGTGCAGCCGGTGCTCGACCTCGGCGCGCGCATCGCGACGGCGCGGCGCGGCGGCGGCGTCGAGGCGATCAGCGACCACGCGGGCGCGTTCGAGCTCGAGGGGCTCGACGCCGGCGAGGCGCAGCTCACCGCGTCGCTGAGCGGCTACGCCGCGAGCGCGCCCGTGCCCGTCGAGCTCGTCCCCGGCGAGACCGTCGCGGACGTGGTGCTGCAACTGCGCCACGGCGGCGCGCTGCGCGGCGAGGTGCTCGGCGACGACGGCGAGGGCGCCGCGGGCCGCTCGATCATCGTGCAGATCACGCCGACCTACGACCGCCAGCACATCGGCACGTCGGACGCCGACGGCGGCTTCTTCTTCGAGCACCTCGAGCCGGGCACCTGGCAGGTGATCGCGATGCCGAACGTGCTCACCGGCGAGATCGAGGCGGGCGGCGGCGACGACATGGGCGAGCTGCTCGGCAGCATGGAGATGGAGAGCGCGCAGATCGCCGACGGCGAGGAGACCTTCGTGACGCTCGGCAAGCCGCCGGAGGACCCGCTGCGCGTCAGCGGCCACGTGCGCCACGCCGGCGAGCCGGTGAAGGGCGCCGTGGTGAGCTTCATCCCCGAGGAGGTCGAGGGGCTGGGCGACCTGAAGATGGCCGTCACCGACGCGGAGGGCGCGTACCAGATCGAGCTCGAGAAGCGCGGCGTGATGCTCGTCACCGTGCAGAACGCGCTCGCCACCGGTCGGCAGAACAGCATCGAGTACCGCGAGCGCATGCCGGCCGAGGGCGAGCAGCACACGCTCGACCTCGCGTTGCCGCTCGGCCGCATCAGCGGCCGCGTCGAAGGCCCCGACGGGCGGCCGGCCGCGGGGTGCCGCGTGACGCTCAACGTCGAGGGCGGCGTGGCCTACGGCTCGGTGATGGGCGGGCACTACGCCGAGCTGCTCACCGACGACGCGGGCGAGTACGACATCCCGTACCTGCGGCCCGGCGACTACTCGCTGAGCGCGGGCGGCGCGCTGATGGGCGGACTGCTCGGCATGGACGAGGCCGCCACGGGCCGCGTCGTGCGCAGCGGGCTGCACGTCGGCGAGGACGAGTGGCTCTCGCGCGTGGACTTCCGCCTCGCGAAGCCGGGCGTGCTCGTCGGCCACGTGCGCGACGGCGCGGGGCAGCCCGTCGAGGGCGCCTCGGTGTGGGTGCGTGACGAGGAGGGCCGCGTGCTCGAGCGCTTCGCGCTCGTCAACAGCGACGCCGCCGGCAGCTTCACCTACCGCGGCCTCGGACCCGGGCGCTACACCCTCTTCGCGAAGAAGGACGGCGAGGTCAGCTCCGCGTCCGCGCCGGTGACGTTGCCCGAGGGCGGACGCGCCGAGGCCGAGGCCGTCCTCGCGCCCGGCACGACGCTGCTCGTGTCGGTCGTGGACGACAGCGACGAGCTGGTGCACGCGCGCATCAGCGTGACCGACGACGAGGGCCACGAGATGAGCGGGCTCTACTCGCTGTCCGAGATCATGGAGCGCTTCAACGGCGGCGCGTCGGGCCAGGAGCACCGCGTCGGGCCGCTGCCGCCGGGCAAGTACCGCATCACCGCGACGCTCGACGACGGCCGCGACACGTACAAGATCCTCAACCTCAGCGGGCAGGACGAGCGCAAGGTGCGGCTGCGCGTGCGCTGAGCGCTCCCGCGCGGGAGGTGCCCACACTCGGAGCGGGGCGTACGCCGCCCGCCGTATGGCGTGCGGCGCGTCCGCGTCCGAGGGTGGAGCCGGAGGCCCGAGGGCCCTGCGCGGCGCTCGGGTACGGCAGCACTCGAGACACGAGGAGGTGTTCGATGTCGACTCTCGCGACGACGACCGTGTCCCTCACCCTGGCCGCCGGGCTGGCGTGGGCGCTCGCGCCGCAGGAGGACGAGGCCACGTTGGCCGAGTCCCTCGAGGCGCGCTTCATGGAAGCTTGCACGGAGATGGAGCTCGACGCCGCGTCCGTGACCGTCGCGGTCGGGGACGAGTGCCTGCTCGCGGACGGCTTCGGCGTGCTCGACGGCTACCGCGGCGAGGTGAGCGCCGATACGGCGCTGCCCGCCGGCGAGCTGGCCCACGCCTGGCTGACGACGCTGGTGCTCGAGCTGCGCGCGAAGGGTGCGCTGGCGCTCGACCGCGAGCTCGGGGCGCTCCTGCCCGACCTGGTCGGCGAGGGCTGCAAGGCGCACGTCGCGCACTTGCTGCAGCACACGTCGGGCCTGGCCGACTACACCGACTTCGTCACGCCCGAGGCGCGCGTTGGCGCGACGTACGCGGAGCTCCTGCTGCCCGTGCGCTCGCAGCCGCCGGTCAGCGAGCCGGGCGAGTGCGTGGCCGACAACCCGACCGACACGCTGGTGCTCGCGGCGCTGGTCGAGCGCGTGAGCGGCACGAGCGCGGCCGACCTCCTGCAGGTGCGGCTCTTCGAGCGCCTGCACATGGAGGACAGCGGCTACGACGCACCTGAGCGCGCGCAGCCGATCGACGCGTCCGCGCCGGTGGACGAGGACGCCGCGCCGGCGCTCTACCCGCCCGCGCTGCGCACGACCGCGCGCGACCTGCTGCGCTTCCAGCGCGCGCTGGTCGACCGCGTGATCCTCGACAGCGACGACTTCGAGGCCATGTGCGAGCCCGCGCGCCTCGCCGACGGGACGCACGCCGAGTTCGGGCTCGGGCTGCGCCTGACGCAGGCCGGTGAGGCGCCGGCCTTCGCGATGGGCGGCCGTGACGCCGCGGTGCTGTTCGTGCCCGCGCACGACCTGACGATCACCGCGCTGGCCGTCGGCGCCGACGCGCGCATGGACCGCCTTGCGCAGCGCCTCGCGGCCGAGGTCGTCGAGGTGCCGCCGCGGGAGATCGTCGACCTCTACCTCTCGCGCAGCGAGATGCAGCCCTACCTCGGCAGCTACCGCATCGGATGCAACGCGCTGATCGTCAAGCCCGGCGAGGGCCGCCTCGTGCTCGACCGCATCGACGAGGGCGACGACGCGCTGCTCTTCCAGGGCGCGCACCGCTTCGTGCTCGCGGACGACCACGACGTGTCCCTGACCTTCGAGCTCGAGGCCGGCCGCGCCCTGCGCTTCATCCTGATCGACCACGGCCGCCGCTCCGAGGCGACCCGCTTCGACGACTGAGGTGCGCGGCGCGTCACGCCACGCCGCCGCCGTCAGCCCTGCTCGGCCGGCGGCGGCGACTCCATGCCCTCGAGGAAGGGCGCGGCGAGCTTCACGGCCTGCTCCTGGCGGCGCTCGCCGGCGGCCCAGCGGCTGACGATGCGGCGGCGCAGCGAGACGGCCTGCTTCTGCGCGACCTTGCCGTTGGGGTCGACGCACTGGATCGCGCGGAAGCCGCGGGGCTTGAGCGCGAGGCGCACGCGCTCGACCGCCGCGCGCTGGAACACCTGCAGGAAGCCCTTCTCGAGGCGCACGCGCTGCGTGGGGTGGATGCGCTCCATGCCGCGCCGCCACGCGTCGCGCTCGCTGACCAGCAGCACGTGGTTGAAGATGAGCTTGTTGGTGCTCATCGAGAGCGCCTTCTTCGGCACCGTCCGGTTCACCAGCTCGTCGAGCTCGCCCAGCTCCGGCAGCGACTTCAGGTGGTTGATGACCTTCCAGCGCGCCTCGGGCACGAAGCGGTCCGCGTTCATCTCCCAGTAGAGGTGCCCCAGGCCCTTCGTGCGCGCGTAGCGGCACAGGTGGTAGGGCACGAAGTGGTTGTGCGCGATCGTGTCGGCGGCGAGGTGCGAGAGGTAGCCGAGGATGAAGGCCTCCTCGCGCGGCGACTCGGCCAGCGCGCGCATGGCCTCGACGATGCTCCAGCGGTGGCAGTGGTTGTAGTCGCCGCCGTAGGCCTTGAAGTTGATGATGTCGGCCGCGATCGAGCCGTAGAAGTAGGCGTCGCGCTCCTCGCCCAGGAGCTGCGCCACGTCGCGCGGCAGGTGCTCGCGCCGCCGGCGGTGCACGCGCTCGCTGAACTCGAGGTGGTGGCCCGGCCCCCAGGCGAGGGCCAGGCACGTGAACAGCAGCGCGAGGAGGACGAGGGACATAGCGGGGGGGAGGGGCGGTACGCGCGCCGGCGCCGCACCGGGACAGCGGCGTCCCGCGGCTCAGCGCGAGACGGTGTTCTCTGCGTCCCGCGCTCAGCGCGAGACGGTGACGTCGACCTGCGCCTCGGCGCCGACGGAGGTCCGCACGGTCGCTTCGCCCGCGCCGTCGGGGCCCTTCACCTGCACCGTGAGCTTGCCGCTCGGCAGGCCCGACACCGTGAAACTACCCGAGGGCGTCGTGTGGTTCCAGGACGTCGACACGCGCCGCCCCGCGGCGTCGAGCACCTCCACCATGTAGCCGCCCGTCGGCCCGCCGTCGGCGAAGCGCGCCGTGCCGCTCAGCGACGCGCCGGGCTCGAGCGCGACCGCGACCTCGGCCACGTCGCCCTCGGCCACGCGCACCTCGCTCACCTGCAGCGCCCACGCCTCCTGGTCCTCCTGCCAGGGCAACCCGCCGCCGCAGCGCAGCAGGTACGTGCCGGGCTCGAGGTGACGGAAGCGGAAGCGCCCGGCCTCGTCGCTGAGCTGCTCCGCGACCACGTTGTTCGCCAGGCCCTCGACGTCGAGCGCCTCGAGGCTCAGCGGCACCTGGCGGGCGGCGGCGCCGCGCGCGGTGACGACGACGTCCAGCGCGGCGGTGGCCAGCTCGAAGTCCTCGCGCTGCTCGGCCACGCCGCCGACCTCGACGCGGCGCACCTGGTAGTTCACGCCGAAGGCCGAGTCGCCCGGCCGCAGCGTCACCGCGTAGGAGCCCGCGCCGTCGACCTCGAGCGCGTAGCCGCCCTGCTCGTCCGTGCGCGTGGCGGCCTCGCTGCGGTGCAGGCCGCCGGCGAAGTGCACGACGTAGCCCGCGACGCCCGCGCCGCCCGAGCGCACGACGCCGAACACCCGGATCGGCTGCGCCGGCGGCGCACCGAGCTCGACGTGCGTCGTCCCGCCCGCGACGACCTCGGCCGTGGCGGAGGTGCGGTTGGCGCGCGCGATCTGCCAGTCGGTCTCGTCCCCGTCCTCGCTCGCGGGCTCGAGCGTCACGTCGTAGTGGCCCTCCGCGAGCCCGTCGAACTCGAAGGCGCCGGCGTCGTCGGTGACGCGGCTCTCGTGCACGCGCGCCTCGCCGCCCCAGGCGGTCACGCGGCGCCCGTCGACGCGCCCGGCCGCGGGCAGCACCACGCCGGTCAGTCGGCCGCCGGCGCGCAGCACGAGGCGCAGGTCCGTGCGCGTCTCGCCCGGCGCGAGCTGCACCGAGGCGCGCGCGCTCTGCGCCCAGCCCGCGGCGCGCGCGAACAGCTCGTAGTCGGCGGGTTCGAGGCGTCGCAGCTCGAACGCGCCCTCCGCGTCCGTGCGCTCGCCGCTCTCGTCCCAGTGGCTGGCGTTGCCGACGTTGCGGATCACGGTGAGCGTGGCGCCCGCGACCGGCTCGCCGCCGGGCGTCACCACGACGCCGCTCAGCGCGGCCGCGCGCCGCACCACGAGGTCGAGCGGCCCCGCGTGGGGGATCTTGAAGCGCGCCACGTCCTCGGCCACGAAGTCCTTGCCGCGCACGCTCACGGACCACGCGCCGCTCCGCAGGCCGCGCACCTCGAAGCGCCCCTCGTCGTCGCGCACGCCGACGGTCTTGCCGTCGCTCCACTCGAGCCCGTCCTGCACGTTCCAGTCGGGGCGCACCTCGAGCGAGTAGCGCGTGGCCGGCGCGCCGTCCTCGAAGCGCACCGACCCGACGAGCGCCTCGCCCTCGCCGAGCACGAGGTGCAGGCCGCCGGCGCCGGGCGCGACGTCCTCGAGCAGCGCGGTGAGCAGCGGCCCGCGCTTCGGCCGACGTCGCGCGCCCTCCTCGGGCGCGTCGGCGAGCGGTTGCCGGCCCGAGGCCTCGACGTCCACGCGGCGCGCGCCGAGCCCGCGCAGCACGAACGCGCCCTCCGCGTCGGTCTGCGCGCTGACCTCGCGATCGTCGTAGTACCCGAGCACGCTCAGCTCGGGGTCGTTGTCCGCCGCGTCGAGCCGGGCCTGGTCCTGCCGCGCCTTGGCGGTCACGCTCACGTCGCCGGCCGGCGTGCCGTCGGGCCACGTGACCTTGCCGCGCAGCTCGAGCCCTGCGCGCAGCGTAACCGTGAGGTCGTCGCGTCGCTCGCCTTCGCGGAGCTCGCCCAGCGACAGCGACTGCACCGCCAGGCCGTCGGCGAGGACGCGCAGGCTCGAGGCTCCGGCCGCGGTGCCGCGGAACTCGAAGGCGCCGTCCGCGCCCGTGGTCGTCATGCTCGAGTTGTAGAAGCCGCCGGCCCCGCCCTCCTGGATCAGGTGCACGGCGGCGCCCTCGAGCGGCGCGCCGCTCGGGTCCACCACGCGGCCGGCGACGTGCGCGCCGAGCGCGAGGGCGAGCTGGAACTCGGTCGCGCGGCCCGGGGTCACCACCACGTCGTGCTCCCACGCGTCCTGGAAGGCGGGCGCGCGCACTTGCAGGTCGTAGCCGCCGCCCGGCGGCAGCGCGCTCAGCTCGAACGAGCCGTCCTCGGCCAGCGCAGCGCTGAGGTGCACGTTGCGATTGCCCTCCCAGCGCGAGATCTCGACGACCGCGTCCGCGAAGGTCTGCGCCTCGGCCGCGTACCCCGGCGGCGGCGCGCAGGTGCCGCGCACCACGCCGCCGAGATGCGGCTCGAGCACGACCTCGCCGGCGTCCTCGGGCACGAGGCGCAGCGGCTCGTCGAGGTAGAGCCAGCGCCCTTCGAGGCGCAGCCAACCCTTGGTCGTCTTGGGCGCGAACGCGACGCGGAAGCGGCCGTCGTGCGCGACCTCGACGCGGTGTTCGCGCGGGCCGTCCGCGTCGCCGAAGCGCCGGCCGCGCGCCTCGAGCACCAGCCGCTCGTCGGACGGCGTGCGGTCGGGGAACACGACGCGCCCCGCGACCCACAGCGCGTCGTCGGACGGCGCGAAGGCCGCGGCCGGCGCGCGCGTCGGTGCCGGCGCGGTGGCGACCTCGTTGCGCGCGGGTGCCGCGTCCTCGGTCGGTGCCTGCGCGAGCTCGCGCGCGCTCGCCGCGTCGTGCGGCGCGACCTCCGCCGGTCCGGCCAGGGCGCGCCCGGCGCGCGCCGCCGCGTCGTCGTCCAGCGAACGTGAGATCAGCACCAGCGCGGCGACGAGCGCCAGGCCGAGCAGGGCGAGCAGCGAGCGACGACTCATGGAACCTCCGGGTGCGAGCCGGGCGAGCGTACCACTTGGCTGGAGCCCGCGTCGGCCCGCCGCGCCGCGCGCTCCCGCGGGCCGCGCTACTCGTCCGCCGCGGGCTGGAGCGCCACCGCGCCGAGGCCGGTGCCCGGCGGCCGGCTCAGCAGGAAGACGCGTCCGCCGTAGCCCGTGCCGACCAACTCGTCGGTCGCGTTGCGGCCGTCCGCCTCGGCGACGCCGAGCCAGTGGCCCTTGTCGCCGTAGTCGAAGATCGACTCGACCGTCCAGCCCTGCGGCGTGCGGCGCAGCAGTTGCACCAGGCCGCTGTAGCCGAAGACCGCCACGGTCTCCGCGTGCGGGTCGGGGTCGAAGCGCCCGGCGGCGAGGCCGCGCACGCCCTGCGGGCCGGCGTAGACGAGCGCGCTCGTCCACGCGTCGTTCGCGCGCTCGTGGCGCCACACGCGGCCGTCGTCGGTGCCCGCGTAGAGCACCACGCGCTCGGCGCTCGAGCTCTGCGCGAGCGCGAGCCGGCCCATGCCCATCGGCTCCTCGTGCACGGACTCCCAGTGCGCGCCGTCGGCGTCGATCGAGAGCAGCCGCAACCAGCCGGCGCGGCTGACGACCGCGACCTCGCGCGCGCGGCCGGGGCGCGCCGGCAGCACGACCGCGTCGCGCACGCGGCCGCCCAGCTCCTCGAGCAGGACGCTCTCGAACGCGCCGTCGGGCCCGGTGGGGGACACGCGGTAGAGCGCGCCGGGCCGCGTGAAGAGCAGGAGCTCCGCGCCCGGACTGCGCGGATCGAGGTCGCCGCCGACGAGCGTGTGCAGCTCGAGCCCCGGGTACTGCGCGATGAGGCGCGCGTCGAGCGCGCCGCTCGCGTAGCCGCGCAGCTGGTAGAGGTTGCCGCCCGCGCCGCCGACGTACAGCTCGGCGCCCGGCACGAGCGGGTCGACGTCGCCCGCGGCGAGCGTGCCCAGCCAGCGCCCGTCGTGCACGCGCGAGAGCGGCGTCCACTTGCCGCTGTACGAGACGAGCACGTGGCAGACGCCCCAGTCGTCCAGCGCGACGAGCTCGGGCACGCCGTACTGCGGGAAGACCTGCGCGCTCTTCACGCACCACACGCCCGTGCCGCGGTCGTCGAAGACGAGCGCCGCGTCCCAGTCGTCGACGAGCGTCGGAAGCGGCGACTCGCCTTCCGCCGGCGACACCTGGGCCGGCGCGGGCGGGCGGGCCGCGTCGAGCGGGTCGGCCTGCGCGCGCGGCGCGGCGTCTCCGGGCGCGGGCGCCTGGCAGGCAGCGAGCGCGAGGGCGGGGAGCAGGGCGAGGAGCGTGGGGCGCGGGCGCATGGGGAGCGTGGGGCGGGGGCCGGAGCGTGGGATCGAGGCCGGAGCGAGGAGTGTGCGGCAGGCGGGCGGCGCGAAGGAAGCGAGACCTGGCGGACGCGCCGGGTTGCGCGCGCGGCGCGCCGCGGAACCCGAAGTCCGCGACGCGCGCGAGGTCACCCGCGCAGCTCCACGTCGCCGCGCGATTCGCCGGACCCACCGGCGCGGCTCCGTCCGGCCCGAGCTCGCGCCCGCCCGACCACCCGCCCGATCGACTCAGGAACGCGTACACCAGGAACCGAGAGGCCGGCGAAGCCGGACGTTTGCGAAGCCCGGCGTGCGCGATCCCGAAGAGATCGGGCTAGCCTGACGCCGCACGTGCCCATGAGCCCCCGCCTCGCCCCGCTCCTGCTCCTCGCGCTGGCCCTCGCCGTCGGCTGCGGCGGCGCCTCCGCGCCGACGACGCCCGCGCAGCTCGAGCGCGCGCTCGCGCGGGCCGCGGCGGTCGAGGTGTGGCTGCCGGCCGACGCGCCGGCCTCCGAGGCGCGCCTTCGCCGAGCGCGTGCGCGCGGCCGCGCGCCGCTGGCGCAGCGCAGCGGCCGCGACGTGCGCGTGCGCGCGGCGGGCGAGGCGCCCGACCTCGCGCTGCCGCGCGTCGTGCTCAACGCGCCCCGACGAGGCGCGCGTGAAGGCGCTGCTCGTCGCGGCCGGCGCGGCGGCGGGCGAGCCGCGCGCTCGTCTGGAACGGCCTGGCGCTGCAGGGGCAGGGGCGACGTGTGCTCGCCGCGTGCTTCGAGGACCCCGAGCGCCCGGGCCTGCCGCTCAACCTGTTCGTCGCCGCGACGCCGCGCGACCTCGTCGGCGTGCTCGACGACCTCGCGCCGCGCGCGCGGCCCAGCTGCGCTTCCTGCGCCGCAACGCCGGCGCGATCGAGACCGGACTGCGCGTCGACGGGCGGCTCCTCGCGCCCGGCGCCGAGTTCCCGCGGGGCCCGGTGGCTCGCCGCGCGCGCGCCGCCCGGCGTGCCGGTGCGCTACGAGGCCGGCCTCGACGCCGCGCGCGTCGCGGCGCTTCGTCGCGAGCACGCGCGACGCGCTCGCGCGCGGCTGCTGGCGCGCTCGGACGCGCGCCGAGCGGCTACCACGAGCTGCGTCTCGTCGCCGACGGCGCGCGCGCGCGCGCGAGCTCGCCGCAGCGGACCGCAGCACGAACGCGTCGAGGTCGCCGGGCGCTCCGTGCTGTGCGCGACGAGCGGCGCGGCCACGGACGCCGGCGCCGCGGCCGCGCGCCTCGCGCTGCGCGACGCGTGGGGCGAGCCGGCCGAGGCGTGGATGCTCGACGGCGCCGCGCTCGACGCCGCCGACGCGTGGTGCGGCCACAGCCGCCGCTCGGAGGCGTGGGGCGCGCTTCCCTCTCGCCGCGCGCAGGCTCGCGCCGTCGCTGGCCGAGCTGCGCGACGCCGCGGCGGTCGACCGCGTGTCGCAGCACGTGCTCGCGCCGCTGCGCGCGCTGCTCTGGCGCCGCGCGCGCACCGCGCGCAAAGCCGACGCGCAGCGCGCGCTGTGGCGCGGCGAGGTGCCGCTGGAGCTCGACGACGCGAGCTTCCGCGCCTGGCTCGCGGCGCTGCCCGTGACGGCGCTCGTCGCGCGGCCGCTCGCGACGGAGGGCTTCGTGCGCGGCGTGACCTACGCGTCCGACGCGCGCCCCTGGCGGCAGCTTCGACGGCCCCGGCCTCGAGGCGTCGCTGGCCGAGGCGCGCTGGGCCGGCGCGAACGCCGTGCTCGTCGAGAGCTTCCAGGCGCCGACGGCGCTCGCGTCGCGCGCGCTGGCGGCGCGCTGCCCGCGGGCCGCGAGGCGCTCGAGGGCGACGCCGCGCTCGCGCGCGCGCGCTGGCCGCCGCGCGCGACGCCGGCGCGCGCACCGTCGCGCTCGCGCCGCGCCTGCTGACGAGCGACAGCGCGGGGTACGCGCACTTCCAGCGCCGCGTCACGCTCGCGGACTGGCAGGCCTTCCACGCCGAGTACGACGCACTCGTCGTGCACTACGCGCTGCTCGCCGAGCTGTGCGGCGCGGACGTGCTGGTGCTCGGGCCCGACGTGGCCTCGCCGACCACCGGCCACGGCCTGCCCGCGGAGATCGCGGAGTACCGCGCGCAGGCGTTGCGCGCCACCGCGGCGCGCGCGCGCGCGTGCTTCTCGGGCGCGCTGGCCTACTGCGCGAGCTGGCCCGCCGAAGTGCTCGAGTTCGGCGCGTGGGACGCCTTCGACCTCGTCGGCGTCGCGTGGTTCCCGGCCGCGCCGAAGGGCGCCGAGGACGCGCTCGTGCAGTTCTGGCGCGCCGAGCTCGGTCGCGTCGAGGCCGCCGTCGCGCGCGCCGGCAAGCCGTGGATGCTGCTCGAGACGGGCGTGCGCTCGACGAGCGGCGCGAGCCTCGACGCGCGCTTCGGGCGCGGCCCGGCCGACGGCGCGGCGCAGGCCCGCGCGCTGCGCGCCCTCGCGCGCGTGCTGACCGAGCTGGGCAACGAGGGCCGCGCGCCCGACGGACTGTTCTGGTGGCACTGGGACGCCGCCGCGGACGCGCCCGGCGCCGGCCCGCGCGGCTACTCGCCGCAGGGCAAACCCGGCCTCGGGCTCTTCGAGGGCCTCGGCGCGGGGCGCTGAGCCGCTGCGCTTGTCCGCGCGCCGGGCCGCGCGTAGCCTGCGGAGGCTCGCCATGCAGCGCACCCTCCTCGTCCTGGCCCTCTCGTTCCTCACGCTCGGCGCGCTGCGCGCCGCCGACGAGACGGAGACGGTGCGCGAGCCGAAGAGCAAGGTCGAGTTCCCCGTGCGCCTCGTGGGCGCGACGCTCGCCAAGGGCCTGCCGGCCGACGCGCAGGGCGCGGCGCGCACGCTGCCCGACCTGCGGCTGTGCGGCACCGGTCTGCGCACCAAGACCTGGTTCGACGTCAAGGTCTACGCGCTGGGGTTGTACTGGGACGAGCGTCAGGGGCCCGAGGTCTTCGCGGCGTGGCGCGACCGCGACGCGAAGCGGCTCGCGAACAGCGCGGACTTCTACGACGCGTTGCTCGAAGGCCGCTGCGCGCTCGGGCTGCGCCTCGTGATGTGCCGCGACGTGGACGGCGACGACATGGCCGAGGCCTTCGAGGACGCGCTGAAGCCGCGCCTCGAGGCCGCGCTGAAGGCCGAGGTGCGCGGCAAGGCGGAGGACCTCGCGACCTTCCGCAAGTACTTCGCGGTCGACGAGGTGAAGAAGGACGTCGAGCTGGTGTTCGTGCGCACGAAGGCCGGCGAGCTCGTGTCGCGCATGAACGGCGAGTTGCTCGGCGCGATCGACTCGCCGGCGCTCTGCCGCGCGCTGTTCGACGTCTACCTGGGCAGCGACCCGATCTCGAAGAGCTCCAAGAAGACGCTCATCGGCCTCGTGCCCGGGCTGTTCCCGGTCGAGACGGAGCGCTGAGCGGGTGAGGCGCGCGCGGTGACGACGGCAGCGCGGGAGGACGACGGCGCGCCGCTCGCGGCGCCGCTGGCGACGCTCAAGGGCGTGGGCGCCTCGCGCGCCGCCGCGCTCGCGCGCCTGGGCCTCGAGACGGTGGGGGACCTGCTGCTCTACCTGCCGCGGCGCCTGGAGGCCTCGGGCAGCCGCGTGCCGCTCGCGTCGGCGCGCGGCGCGCTCGGCGAACGCGTGGTGGTCGAGGGCGTCGTGGTCCGGCGCAGCTTCTCGCGCTTCGGCCGGCGCTCGACGCTGCGCCTCGGCATCCAGGACGACGACGGCGAGGAGCTCGAGGTGCTCTACTACAACCAGCCGTGGCAGCGGCACGCGTTCGAGCGCGGTGCGCGCGTGCAGTTCGCAGGGCGCGTGAGCGAGACGCCGCGCGGGCCGGCGCTGGTCGCGCCGCGCTTCGCCGCCGCCGAGCCGGGGCTCGTCGCCGACGCGCTGACGCCGCTCTACCCGGTCACCGAGGGGCTCGGGCAGGAGCTCCTGCGGCGGCTCGTGGCGCGCGCGCTCGAGGTCGCCGGCGACGCGCTCGCCGAGCCGATCGCCGCGGACGAGCTGGCGCGCCTCGACGCGCTGCCGCTCGCGCGACGCCGTGCGCGAGCTGCACGCGCCGCGCGAGGTCGAGCGCTTCGCGCGCGCGCGCGCGGCGCGTGCTGCTCGAGACGCTGCTGCCGCTCGAGGCGCGCGTGCTCGCCGGCGGGCGCGCGGCGCGGGCCGAGCTCGCCGCGCGCGCCGTGCCGCGCGACGAGGGGCTGCGCGCGCGCTTCGAGGCGAGCTTGGCGTTCCGGCTCACTGCGGGGCAGCGCGCCGTGCTCGACGAGGTCGAGGCCGACCTCGCGTCGGGGCGCGCGATGCGCCGGCTGCTGCAGGGCGACGTCGGCGCCGGCAAGACGGTGCTGGGCCTCTACGCCGCGCTCGCGGTCGCGCGCGCCGGCGGTCAGGCGGCCTTCATGGCGCCCACCGAGCTGCTCGCCGAACAGCACCACGCCGGGCTCGCGCCGCTGTGCGCCGAGCTCGGGCTGTCGTGCGGGCTCCTGACCGGCTCGACGCGCGGCGCCGCGCGGCGGGCGCTGACGCGCGACCTCGCGGTGGGCACGGTCGACCTCGTCTTCGGCACGCACGCGCTGCTGTCGCGCGACGTGCGCTTCGCGCGCCTCGACCTCGCGATCATCGACGAGCAGCAGCGCTTCGGCGTGGCGCAGCGCGCGCGCCTGGTGGAGAAGGGCGCGGCCGCGCACCTGCTGCTGATGACGGCGACGCCGATCCCGCGCACGCTGGCGCACACGCTCTACGGCGACCTCGACGTCAGCGTGCTGCGTGAGAAGCCGCCCGGCCGCGGTCCGCTGACGACGCGTTGGCTGCGCAAGCGCGACCGCGAGCGGCTGCCCGAGTTCCTGCGCGAGCGCCTCGCCGCCGGCGAGCAGGTCTACTGGGTGTCGCCGCTCGTCGGCGAGGAGGAGGGCGAGGAGCGCGGCGCGCTGCGGGCGCACCGTCGGCTCGCCAAGAGCGCGCTCGCGCCCTTCGGCCTCGAGCTCGTCCACGGCCGCCTCCCGAGCGACGAGCGCGCGGCGCGGCTGGAGCGCTTCCGCCGCGGCGAGGCGCGCCTGCTCGTCGCCACGACCGTGATCGAGGTGGGCGTCGACGTGCCCGCCGCGACCGTGCTCGTCGTCGAGGACGCCGAGCGCCTCGGGCTCGCGCAGCTGCACCAACTGCGCGGCCGCGTCGGGCGCGGGCCGCGGGCCTCGTACTGCCTGCTCTACGGCCGGCCCGGCGCGCGCGCCCGGCTGGAGCTGCTCGAGCGCTGCGACGACGGCTTCACGATCGCGGAGGAGGACCTGAAGCTGCGCGGGATGGGCGAGCTGGCGGGCACGCGGCAGGCCGGCGTCTTCGGCGGCGTGCTGGCCGACCTGGCGGGAGACCTCGACCTGCTCGTGGCGGTGCGCGAGCTCTTGAGCGGGCGGCCCGAGCTCCTGCGCGCCTACGCGCGCGGGGCCGCGGCGGCGCTGCCCACGCCCTGATCTCCCGCTCCGGGGCGACGGCGCGCAGGCGCGCTGCGGCGCGGCCCGGGAACGCCCGGCTCGCTCAAGACCGCGCCCCCGCGGCACCGATGGAGGGTGCGAGGCTCGCCCGACCCCCCCGCCCACGCCGCCCACACGATGATCCGCCTGCTCTTCGTCGACGACGAGGTCTCGACGCTTGCCGACCTGCGCAACTCCCTGTCCGAGTACGAAGGACGCTGGGAGATGCAGTTCGCCACGAGCGCCGAAGACGCGCTCGAGCTGCTCGAGGGCGAGACCTTCGACGTCGTGGTCGCCGACATGCACATGGAGGGCATGGACGGCAACGCCATGTTCGAGCAGGTGCGCACGCTCTACCCGGACGTCGTGCGCGTGATGACGCTGCAGCCGGGCCAGCACAAGGTCATCCTCGAGTCGACGCGCAACGCGCACCGCTACCTGCCCAAGCCGCTCGAGCTGGGGGTGCTCGAGGAGGCCGTGGCGCAGTGCTCGTACGTGCGCTCGCTGCTCGACGACGCTGCGCTGCGCGAGCTCGTCGTGGGCATGACGAACCTGCCCAGCCTGCCGAGCCTGTACACCGAGATCGTGCGCGTCGCCGAGGACGAGACCAAGACGTTCCGCGACGCGGGCGCCGTCGTCTCGAAGGACACGGGCATGACGTCCAAGGTCCTGCAGCTCGTGAACTCCGCGCTCTTCGGCATCCCGCGCCACATCGGCTCGGTGGAGGACGCGGTCGGCTTCCTGGGCGTCGACACGCTCAAGAGCCTCGTGCTCTCGGTCAAGCTCTTCACGCAGTTCGGCAGCGTCAAGCTGCGCGGCCGCAGCCTCGAGCAGCTCGCCGACCACAACCTGCGCACCGGCCTGTTCGCGCAGAAGATCGCCGCGTGGGCCGGCGCCGAGAAGGAGGTCGTCGACCACGCCTTCCTGGCCGGCACGCTGCACGACGCGGGCATCCTGATCCTCGCCGCCGAGTTCCAGCAGCGCTACGCGAAGGCGGAGCTGTTCGCCGAGCGCGAGAACGTGCAGATCCACCAGATGGCGGAGCGCGAGTTCGGCACCAACCACGCGCGCGTGGGGGCCTACCTGCTCAGCTTGTGGGGGCTGCCCGACCCGATCATCGAGGCCGTGCTCCTGCACCACGGCCCCAGCGGCTACCCCGGCGCCGAGGTCACCGCGCTGACGGCCGTGCACGTCGCGAACGCGATCGAGCACGAGCTGACGCACCCCGACCCCGAGGCGCCCTGCCTGTTCGACTTCGAGTACCTGCGCACCGTCGGCGTCGACGGCCAGGTCGACGGCTGGCTCGAGCGTTGCCGCGAGCTGATGGCGCGCGAGGACGCCGCCTAGGCCGAACTCGAAGCCTCCGACCGCCCCGAGCCGCGCCCCCGAGCGCGGCTCCTGCGTGGTTCGGCCCCGGCTCCGTGGCGCGACGCCGTGCGGTTCCAACGGAACCGTGTGCAGGCCTTCAGCTGCGAGGGTGCGACGTCGGGGGCGGCCTGGCGGCTCGACTTCGTCGTCGAAGTGCGCGTCGTCGTCGAGGTGACGTTCGTCGAGCGTCGCTCAGATGCGGACTGACTCGGGCCGTTAGGTCTGCCGTGGGGACGGTGATCGACGTCGCGGCGTCCGAGCTCGTGGTTGGACCGCAGCGGCTCGTCCGCTGAGTCGGCCCGGCGAACCGAGGCGGTTCGGCGAGCTGAGCTTCACCACAGAGGACACAGAGGATCCACAGAGGGCCACAGAGCCGCTAGCGCTGCGGAGCCGACGGCCTGCGAGGTGACCGGCGTGCCGGCGAACCAGCCGTCGAGGGAGACAAGACCAAGCAAGCTCTCGCCACCCGCGGCGGCGGCCCGCAGGGCCGGCCGCCGCGGACGGCTCGCCCGATCTTCGCTCGCCGGCCCGTCCCGCGTCCCTTGAGTTCGGACCTCTCAGCGACGCGGAGTCGCAGCGCTAGCGGCTCTGTGGCCCTCTGTGGATCCTCTGTGCTCTCTGTGGTGAAACCCACCCCCCGGGGCGTCCCTCCGCGCCAGACCCTCACCACCCCCTTCCGCCGTCTCGAGCCTCACCCGCCGAGACGCCGTCACCCGCTCGAACGCCCGCACGCGCAGCGCCCCGATGGCGCGAGACGGAGCGAGCGGGCCTGCGCGCGACGCGAGCGCCGGCTGGACCCTGCCCGAGCGCCTTCGCGCCCCCGCTCGCCGGTCGGATTGCGTATCCTCTGCGCCCAGGCCCGGGTAGGCCCCGCTACGCCGCGACCTCCGCCCCCTCGCCCATGCCCCGCCTCGTCGCCCGCGCAGCGACCCTCGCTGCCGCCCTCCTCGTCGCTCTGTCCACGTCGGCCACGGCCCAGCTCGAGCTGCCCAAGTCCCGCCCCGCGGGCAGCGGGCAGGGCGAGGCGCAAGGCGGCTCGAACGAGGCGAAGGCTCGCACCAAGCCGAAGGTGCCCGGCCGCTCGATGGTGCCGCACCTGGTGTGCTCGGTCTGCGGCGAGCACAACTACCTGGCCAAGATGGACCAGCCGACGCCCGACGGCTACTACGCGGCGTACTGCTCGGTCTGCAAGCTCGTGCAGAAGCACAAGCGCGACAAGGACGTCGCGCAGGACGAGCGCATCGACCTGCCGCACGACGGCGGCCACGCGGTGCTGCCCGGCGCCGAGGGCGCCCCCGGCGGCGGGGACGCCCAGGCCGGCGCGCAGCCCGGCGCGCAGGGCGGCGACGGCTCGCGCTACGGCGACGGCCCGGCCGCCTTCATCCTGCAGCAGGTCGCCGAGGTCGACGACGTGGGCGATCCGCTCGTCGGCAAGGCCATCGAGTCGCTGCTCGGCCTGGGCGAGGCCGGGCGCGTCGCGGCGCGCGTGGCGATCCACGACAAGCTCGAGCCCGTGGTCGTCGCCGCGGGCCGCGTGCTCGTGCGCGGCGGCCAGGCCGAGGACGCGGAGCGCCTGCAGCAGATGCTGCGCGGCAAGCTCCCCGGCCGCAGCGGCACGCTGCTGCTCGACGAGCTCGTGCAGCGCGACCCCGTGCACGGCTCGCCGGCCTTCCTGTGCGAGCTGCTCGACCACCGCCAGCAGCCGCTGCGCCAGGCCGCGGAGCGCCTGCTCGCGCCGCGCATGAGCCCCGAGCTCCTGCCCGAGCTCGCCGCGCCGCTCGCGTCGGAGCGCACGGACACGCGCCTGATGGCGATCGACCTCGCGGTGCGCGTCGACGACCCGGCGCTCGTGGACCTGCTGCTCGACCACCTCGCCGACCGCTCGGCGCGCGTCGCCTCGCAGGTGGCCACGTACCTGGCGCAGAGCAGCGACGCGCGCGTCGACCTCGAGCTGCTCGCGCGCGCCTTCCAGAGCCGCTGGATCCTGCGCGAGAACGCCTACGCGCTGCTGGCGCTCGTGGAGCGCGAGGACCTCAGCCTGCGCCCGATCCTCGACGAGCGGCACGTCGAGCCGCTGCTGCTCGGCCTCGAGTCGAGCGACCCGCTCACGGTCGGCGCCTGCGCCGCGGCGCTGGCCGGCATCGGCTACCGCAGCGCCTACCCCGACCGCACGACCTGGCTCGACCGCGACGTGACCGGCTTCATGGTCGCGGCGATCTCGGGCAAGACGTTCCACAACGACTTCTCCGCACTGCAGCCGCGCGTGCTGCGCCGCCTGCGCCTGCTCACCGGCGAGGACTTCGGCACCGACGGCCCGAAGTGGACGGCCTGGTGGGTCGAGCACCGCGCGACGTTCTACGCGCACCGCGCGTACCTCGGCGTGCCCGAGGGCGGCGAGGGCAAGCTCGAGCTCTACCTGCAGGGCACCGGCGCCGGCGCGAGCCTCGTCAGCCTGATCGGCGCGGACGTCGACGAGCGCGAGGCGCAGCGGCGCGCCGCGGGCTCGGAGCTGATCTACCTGACCGAGCGCGAGTGCAAGGACCTGCTGTCGCTGCTCGAGCGCGAGTGGGTGCTCGGCCCGCAGCGCCCGCCCGGCCTGCGCGGCAAGGCCGGCATCGGCATGCGCGCGCTCGAGGTGCGCATCGCCGGTCAGGGCAAGACCTTCTCCTTCGGCCCGAACGCCACCGAGCCGTGGTTCGAGCGCCTGTGCGCGGCGGTGCGCGACGTCGCTGACCGCAACCGCTGGCAGCGCTACCCCGACAACGTGCGCTACGCCAGCGCGCGCGAGTTCTGGGAGACCGAGGCCGGCTGGTGGGGCGGCGACCACGACGAGCACGCGCGCGCCGAGCGCATGAAGGGCCTCGTGCTGGGCACGCTCCCGGCGGCGACGCCCTCGCAGCGCACCGGCGGGCTGCGCGAGCTCGTGCACCTGTACCGGGACGAGGGCCTGGCGTCCGCCGAGGACTTCCCGCTGCTGCTCGACCTCCTGCGCGACGAGGGCTTCTACACCGGGCGTGCGGAGCTCCTGGTCGAGCTCTGCCTCGCGTCCGCGCGCGCCGGCGCACCGGACGGGCACGCCGACGTCGGCCGCTGCGACGAGCTCGCGCAGCTCCTGCTCGCGCGCTTCCAGACCGACGCGCTCGACGCGCTGCGCCTCGTCGCGCGCTCGGCCGGCCGCGACTACGTGCGGCGCCTGATCGACAGCCCGGAGCCGTTGCTGCGCGCCGTCGCCGCGGGCGAGCTGGCCGAGTCGTTCGAGCCGGCCGACGCCCCGCTGCTGATGGCGCTGCTCGAGGACGTCGAGCCGCGCGTCGAGGCCGCCGCGTGCCTCGCGCTGGGCCAGGCGAAGGCCGAGGCCGCGCGCACCGAGCTGCTGCTGCGCGCGCGCCTGGCCGACCCCTACGTGCGCGCGGCCGCGCTGCGCGCGATCGGCGCCCTCGGCGGCGACTACGTGCTCGAGGCGCTGGTGCTCGGCGTCTCCGACCCCGACCCCGAGGTGACGCTGGGCGCCGCGCGCGGCCTGGTGGCGCTCGCCGACCCGCAGTCCGCGCCGCTGTTCATCTCGCTCCTGCGCCGCGGGCGCGACTCCGAGGTCTACCCGATCGCGCGCGAAGGCCTCCTGCGCCTCGGCGAGGCGGCCAAGGCCGACCTGCTGCGCGTGGTGAACTCGCCCGCGCACCAGGCGCGCCGCGACGTCGCGCTGCTGCTCAGCGGCATGCTCGTGCCCGAGGTCGTGCCGGCGCTGATCGACATGGTCGACGACGCGCCCGAGGATCCGACCCTCGGCTTCGAGCTGGCCGTGCTGTCCTGCATCGACGTGCGCTCCGCGCCCGACCCGGCCGCGCGCTGGGCCGAGTGGTACGACGACGTCACGCACGGGAGCGCGCTGCCCTGGCTGCTCGCGGCCGCCGAACGCCGCGGCGTGTCGGCGCCGGCGCCGCGCGAGTTCGACGGCGAGGGCACGCGCGAGGCGCGGCGCTTCCTGTTCGACCTGCTCGGCCGCGACGAGGACTTCCTGGTCGAGCGCGCGCGCCGCGAGCTCGGCCGCCTGGTGGGCAAGGACCTCGGCGAGCTGCCGCGCGACCCGGTCGAGCGCGACGCCTGGCTCGCGACGTTGCACGAGGCGCTCCTGACGCGGACTCCCGAGGGAGGCCAGCGCTGACGGCGTCCGCGCAGCCCGACGAGCTCGCGCCCGGCGCGCCGCGAGGGAGCTCGCGGCGCCTGGTGTGGGGCTTCGCGCTGCTCGCCGCCGCGGGCCTCGCGCTCGCGGGTTGGGCCGGCTACCACCGGCCGGCGATCGCCCGCGAGGTCGAGCGCTTCGCCACCGACATCCTCGTGCTCGCGCGCGTCGAGGGCTACGCCGACGAGATCGAGGCGGCGGCGGTCGAGGCCGGCCTCGACCCGTGCCTGCTCGCGGCCATCGTCTACAGCGAGTCGAGCGGCAAGGCCGACGCCGTCTCGAAGGTCGGCGCGGTCGGCCTCATGCAGCTCGTCCCCGACGCGGCGAAGGACGCGGCCAAGCGCCTGGGCCTCGCCGAGGTGCCCAGCCGCGAGCAGCTCGTCGCCGACCCGCTGCTCAACCTGCGCCTGGGCGCCTCGCACTTCGCGTGGACCCTGCGGCACGAGGGCGGCGACGTCGAGCGCGCGCTCGTCGCCTACAACGCCGGCCGCACGCGCCTGGCCGGCTGGATCCGCGAGGCCGGCAGCTACGAGGCCTGGCGCGCCGGGCGCGTCGCGGCGGGGGACTCGCCGACCCTGGCCTACGCGCGCCGCGTGCTCGACTACCGCCGCACGTTCCGCGAGCGCGGCGTGCTGTTCTGCGCGCCGGACGAGCCGCACGGGGAGTGAGGCGCCGGCGGGGGAGGTGTCCCCTCGCGCGCCGCTGCGACCTACACTCTCCCGCCGCCAACACCGTACGAAGGCCGCCGTACCGCGCCCGTCGTCGACACCTTCCCCCCCGCACGCGCCATGACCGTCCCCACCGCCGCCGTCCCCGAGTCCGCCGAGATCGAGCGCGAGAGCGCGTGGATGCGTGAGCTCGAGACCTCGCTCGCGCACGTCATCGTGGGGCAGGGCGGGCTGGTGCGCGGGCTGCTGATCGGCCTCGTCACCGGCGGCCACGTGCTGCTCGAGGGCGTGCCGGGCCTCGCCAAGTCGCTGGCCGTCTCGGCCGTCGCGCAGGCGGTGCACGGCAAGTTCTCGCGCCTGCAGTTCACGCCCGACCTGCTGCCCTCGGACCTCGTCGGCACGGAGGTCTACAACGTCAAGGACGGCAGCTTCGCGGTGCGCAAGGGCCCGATCTTCGCCAACTTCGTGCTGGCCGACGAGGTCAACCGCGCGCCGGCGAAGGTGCAGTCGGCGCTGCTCGAGGCGATGCAGGAGCGGCACGTGTCGATCGGCGGCCAGACGTTCCCGCTGCCCGACCCGTTCCTCGTGCTCGCGACGCAGAACCCGCTCGAGCAGGAGGGCACCTACCCGCTGCCCGAGGCGCAGCTCGACCGCTTCGCGCTGAAGGTGCTCGTGCGCTACCCGAGCCGCGCGGAGGAGCTCGAGATCCTCAACCGCATGGCCAAGACCGCCGCGGTGCCGCCGGTGCCGCGCGTCGTCGACCTCGAGGCGATCCTGCGCGCGCGCCGCTTCGTCGACAAGATCGCGATCGACGAGCGCCTGCGCGAGTACATCGTCGCGCTCGTGTTCGCCACGCGCGAGCCGGCCGCGGCGGGCCTGCCCGAGCTCGAGCACCACATCCAGTACGGCGGCTCGCCGCGCGCGACGATCTGGCTCGCGCTGTGCGCGCGCGCCCACGCGTTCATCAGCGGACGCGGCTACGTCACGCCGGCCGACATCAAGGCCGTCGCGCCCGAGGTGCTGCGCCACCGCGTGGTGCCGACGTACGAGGCCGAGGCCGAGGGCCTGGACGCCGACGCGCTCGTCGCCCGCGTGCTCGAGACGGTCCCGGTTCCCTGAGGCGAGGCCGCGCAGCGCGATGATCCGCAAGGTCGAGCCCGTCGAGGAGCGCCCCGGGATGCTCGTGCCCGAGCTGATGGGGCGCGTGCGTCAGATCCAGCTGCGCACGCACAAGCTGGTGAACACCGCGCTCGCCGGCGGCTACCGCTCGACCTTCCACGGCACGGGCCTCGAGTTCCAGGAGGTGCGCCACTACCAGCCCGGTGACGACGTGCGCGCGATCGACTGGAACGTCACGGCGCGCACCGGCGAGCCGTTCATCAAGAAGTACGCGGAGGAGCGCGAGCTGACCGTGCACCTCCTGGTCGACACGAGCGGCTCGATGGACTTCGGCAGCGGGCGCTGGACCAAGCGCGAGGCCGCGGCGCAGTTCGCAGCGCTGCTCGCCTTCGTCGCGCTGCGCAACCAGGACCGCGTCGGCCTCTCGCTGTTCGGCGAGCAACCCGGCCTGCACCTCTCCGCGAAGAAGGGCGGCCGCCACGTGCTGCGCATCGTGCGCGAGGTGATCGCCGCGCAGCCCTCGCCCGGCGGTTCGGACCTGCACGGCGTGCTCGAGGAGTCGGTGCGCGGCATCCACCGCCGCGGCATGGTCTTCCTCGTCAGTGACTTCCTCGGCGCGCCGGCCGACGCGCGCGAGGTGCCCGCGGAGCGCGGCTTCTGGCTCGAGCCGCTGCGCAGCCTCGCGCTGCGCCACGACGTGATCGCGGTGCGCGTGTTCGATCCGCTCGAGGAGCGCCTGCCGCGCGCGGGCCTCGTCGAGCTGCGCGACATCGAGAGCGGCCGCACGGTCGAACTCGACTCGCGCTCGCGCAAGGTGCGCGAGGGCTGGGCCGGCGCCGCCGCCGCGCGCCGCACGCGCCTGCTCGAGACGCTCGCGCGCGCGCGCGTGCCGCTGCTCGAGGTCTCCGCCGACGGCGACCTGGCCGACCCGCTCGTGGCGTTCTTCCGCCAGCGCACGCGCCGGCACGGGGGGCGCTCGGCATGAGCCTCGCCCTGCTGCTCTGCCTCGCCCTCGCCGGCGAGCCGGTGGGCACCGCGCGCGTCGAGCCCGCGCAGGTGCACATGGGCGAGCCGTTCGAGGTGACGATCGAGGTCGAGCACGACGCGGACCGCGCGCCGGTCTTCGACGCGCCGGACCCGGGCGACGACTGGTGGCTCGAGCGCGAGGCGCGCCGCGCGACGTTGCCGCTCGCCGACGCGCCCGGCCGCGCGCGCACGACGCTGACCTACCGCCTGGCCGGCATCCGCCCGGGCGAGCACGAGCTGGCGCTGCCCCCCGCGCGCGTCGAGGGCGAGGGCGGCCCGCAGCTCGTCGAGCTGCCGGTCACGAAGGTCAGCATCGCCGGCGAGCTCGCCGAGGGCGAGGACGCGCCGCGCCCGCTGAAGGGCTTCCGCGCTGCGCCGCCCGAGCCGCCCGCGCCGCGCTGGCGCGCGCTCCTCGGCCTCGCGCTCGGCGCGCTGCTGCTCGGCGGCGCGGGCGTGTTCGCGTGGGCGTGGCGGCGCGGTCCGCGGCGCGTGCCGCGCGCGCCGTCGCGGCCACGCCGCTCGAGCGGCTCGACGCGCTCGACCCGGCCGATCCGGCCGCCGCGCGCGAGTCGTACGCGCTCGCGACGCAGGTCGTGCGCGCCGCGCTCGACGCGCAGCTCGGCGACGACCTCGCCGGCTGCACGGACGAGGAGTGGCTCGCGCGCCACGACGCGGCCGGCAAGGTCGACGCGGCGGTGCGCGACCGCGCCGCCGCGCTGCTGCGCGACGCCGCGCGCGTGAAGTACGCGCTCGAGCAGCCGACCCGCTGGGCGGTGGAGGAGTGCCGCGAACGCGCCCGCGCCCTGGCGGCGGAGGTGCACGCGTGACGCCGCTCCTTGCGCTGCTGCAGGCGCCCGTCGAAGCCGGCGCCAAGAGCGCCGCGGAGGGCCGCCTGACGCTCTTCGGCCACGCGTGGGCCGACCCGATCTTCGGCCTCCTGCTGCTGCTCGTGCCGCTCGCGCTCGCGTGGGGCCGCCTGCGCTACGGCCGGCCGCGCGCGCGCGTGTCCGTGGTGCCCGCCGGCGCGCCGCCGGCGACGCTGCGCCAGCTCACCGCGTGGCTGCCGCTGCCGCTGCGGGCCGCGGCGCTCGTGTGCGTCGTGCTCGCGCTCGCGCGGCCGCTGCTGAGCGACGTCGCCACGAGCTCGCAGACCGAGGGCGTCGACCTGGCGCTGCTCGTCGACCGCTCGAGCTCGATGAACCACGCCGACCTCGAGCAGGGCCGCACGCGCCTCGAGGTGGTCAAGGACGTCGTGCGCGACTTCGCCACGCGGCGCATGACCGACCGCGAGGGCGCCTGCGACTACGTCGGCCTGATCAGCTTCGCGCGCTATCCGCAGGAGCTGTGCCCCTTCACGCTCGACGTCGACGCGGTCACCGGCTTCCTCGACGGCATCCAGCTCGCCGACGACCGCAACGAGGACGGCACGGGCATCGGCATCGCGCTCGCGAAGGCCGTGGCCGTGCTGCGCGAGAGCGAGGCCAAGTCCAAGGTCGTCGTGCTGCTCACCGACGGCGAGAACAACCTCGACCTCATCTCGCCGCGCGAGGCGGCCGAGCTGGCGGCGGAGGAGGGCATTCGCGTCTACACCGTCTTCGCCGGGCGCTACGTGATGGACGCGTTCGGGCGGCTGCGCGAGGCCGACCTCGAGATCGACACGAGCGACCTCGAGTACGTCGCCGAGACCACCGGCGGGCGCTTCTTCCGCGCGCGCGACCGCCGCGCGCTCGAGGAGGCCTACGCCGAGATCGAGGCGCTCGAGCGCACGCCGCGCGAGGAGGAGCGCTTCGTCGAGTTCTACGACCGCTACCCGTCGTGGCTGACGTGGGCGCTGCTGTGCTACTCGGCGTCGTGGCTGCTGGCCTGCACCGTCTCGCGGAGGGTGCCGTGAGCGGCTTCCTCGAGATCGGGCTGCTGCGCCCCGCGGAGCTGTGGTGGCTGCTCGCCGCCGCGGCGCTGCTGGGCCTCGGCGGGTGGGCGCTGCGGGCGCGCTCGCGCGACCTCGACCGCTGGGTCGCGCGGCGCCACCGCCCGGGCTTCGCGCGCGAGCGCTCGGCGTGGCGTGGACCGCTGCGCCTCGTGCTCGCCGCGGCGGCCTTCGCGTTCCTCGCGCTCGCGCTGAGCGGGCCGGTGCGCGGCTACACGCTGCGCGACGTGCAGCGCCGCGGGCTCGACCTCGTCGTCTGCCTCGACACCTCGCGCTCGATGCTGGTCGAGGACCTGCGGCCGAACCGCCTCGAGCGCGCGAAGCGCGAGATCGTCGGTCTGCTGCAGCGCCTGCACGGCGACCGCGTGGCCGTGCTCGCCTTCGCCGGCGACGTGCGCACCGTCGCGCCGCTCACGCACGACCGCAAGACGCTCGCCAGCTTCCTGGAGACGCTCTCGCCGGCGGACAACCAGCTCGGCGGCACCGACCTCGGCGCCGCGCTCGAGCAGGCGCTGCTGATGTTCGACGGCCGCAACGGCAACCACGAGGCGATCGTGCTGCTGACCGACGGCGAGGACCTCGGCGGCGAGGCGCAGGCCGCGGCCGAGAAGGCCGCCGAGCGCGGCATCCGCGTGTACGTGGTCGGCCTGGGCACGCCCGAGGGCGGCAAGATCCCCGACGGCAGCCGCGGCTTCGTCAAGGACGAGTCCGGCGTCGAGGTCGTCTCGGCGCTCGACGGCACCACGCTCGAGCGCATCGCCGAGGTCTCCGGCGGCGTGTACCTCGCGGCGGCGACGACGCCGCTGCCCCTCGAGGAGATGTACGACAAGCGCATGACCAAGCTCGAGGCGCGCGAGCTCTTCGCCGGCCGCGAGCGCATCCCGCACGACCGCTACCAGTGGCCGCTCGTGATCGCCTTCCTGTGCATGCTCGGCGAGACGAGCCTGCGCGAGCGCCGCGGGCGCTGGGAGGGGCGAGCGTGAGGCGCGCGCGTCGCTCCTGGGCCCTCGCGGCCCTGTTGCTGGTCTCGGCCGCGGCGCCGCGCGACGGCGTCGGCGGCGCGCTGGCGCGCGTCGCGGAGCTGTGCGGGGCGCACGACTACGACGGCGCGCTCGCGGCGGCCGATGCGCAGCTCACCGCGCTCGGGAGCGGCACGGGTGACGCGTTCCTGTCGCGCTGGACCGACGTCGAGGCCGTGTCACGCCGCGCCGAGGCCCGCGCCGCGCTGCAGTACGCGCGTGGCGTCGTGCTGGCCGAGCGCGACGCCGAGCTCGACCCGACGGCGCCGCCCGCCGCGGACGCGCCCGGCGAGACGGCGCGCGACGCGTTCGAGCGCGCGCTGGGGCTGTCCAGCGACCTGGGGCTGCGCTGCGACGCGACGTACGACGTGGGCACGCTGCGCCTGCGCGTCGGCGAGGCGTGGCGCGCGAAGCTGCCTGAGGTCAGCGGCCAGGCCGCGCCGCCCGCCGCGCCCGCGCCGGCGCCGGGCGTCGCCGCCGCGACCGCGCAGCCCGAGGCGGACCCGCTGCAGCAGGCGCGCGCGGCCTACGAGGAGGCCAAGGAGCTGCTGACGACGCGGCTGCAGCTCGACTGGCGCGACGCCGACGCGCGCGCGAACCTCGAGCTGTGCCTGCGGCGGCTCGACGAGCTCGACCGCATCGAGGAGCAGCGCCAGCAGCAGCAACAGGAGCAGCAGCAGGACCCGCAGGACCAGCAGCAGGATCAGCAGCAGGATCAGCAGAAGCCCGACCAGCAGAAGCCCGACGAGCAGCCGCCTTCGGACGAGCCGCAGGAGCAGGACTCGCAGGACCCGCAAGAGCAGCAGCAGCCCGAGCAGCCCCAGGAGGGCGATCAACAGCCCGAGCCGCAGCCGCAGGACCAGGCGCAGCAGGAGCAGTACCTCACCAAGGAGGAGGTGCAGCGCCTGCTCGACAAGCTCGAGGAGCACGAGCGCGAGGGCGAGGAACAACGCGCCCGCGCGCGCAGCAGCCAGCGGTCGCGCACCGCGAGGGATTGGTGATGAGAACGAGAACGATCCGCGCACTCCTCCTGGCCGTCGGGCTCGCGGGCCTCGCGCCCGCTGCGGCGTCCGCCGCGGCGTCTGCTCCGGCGTCTGCTCCCGGGGCCGCGTCGCCGGCCGCCGCGCAACAGGGCGGGCCGCGCATCACGGCCAACCTCAGCACCGGCGTCGTCAAGCTCGGCGGCACGGTGAACTGCGTCGTGCAGGTCGAGGGCGCCAAGCAGGCCTCGCTCGTGCGCGTGCCCGAGGTCGAGGGCCTGAAGGTCGAGCGTCAGAGCGGCCCTTCGATCAACGAGTCGTTCAGCCTCGTCGGCGGGCGCAACACCTACTCGCGCACGATCACGTGGGTCGTGACGCTGCGGCCGCTCGAGCTGGGCGAGTACGCCATCCCGCCGATGCAGCTCGAGGTCGACGGCCGCGTGGAGACGACGCGCGAGCTCTCGCTCTCGGTGGTGCAGGACCTCGACGGTCAGGAGCTCGGCCGCCTCGCGTTCGTCTCCGTGCCCGAGCGCGTGTACGAAGGCCAGCCCTTCACCATCCGCATGGAGTTCGGCTGGGACAAGCAGCTCGACCCGATGGTGAACACCGCCAACCTGATCCTGCCCTGGTGGAACGAGCTGCCGGGCACGCTCGAGCTCGAGGACAGCGCGGCTTCGCTCGGGCAGCGCATGGTCGAGGTCAACGTCAACGCGCGGCTGCGCGCGCGCGCGGTCGAGCTGGGTGACGTCGACGTGGAGGGCAAGCCCTTCCGCATGTTGAGCCTGACGCGCTCCTTCGTCGCCACGCGCGCGGGGCGCCTGGACGTCACGCAGAGCTGGCTGGAGTTCGGGCGCGTCACGCGGCGCGCGTTCAGCGAGGCGCGCGAGACCTACCACACCGGCGCGCCGGCCTTCGCGATCGACGTCGTGCCGCTGCCCGAGGCGGGCCGGCCGTTCGACTTCTCCGGCGGAGTCGGCAGCTTCCAGGCCAGCGCCGAGGTCAGCCGCCGCGACGTCGACGTGGGCGAGTCGATCAAGCTCACCGTCGACTGGACCGGCGACGCCAACCTCGAGTTCTTCGAGCTGCCCGATCCCTCGCGCATGGCGGCCTTCGACGGCTTCCGCGTCTACGGCAAGTCGGGCGAGCACTTCTACGGGGACCGCCGCCGCGTCGTGTACGACATCGCGCCGCTCTCGGCGCAGGTGCAGGAGGTGCCGGCCCTGCCGCTGGTGATCTTCGACCCCGAGCTCGAACGCTACCGCACCGTGTCGACGCAGCCGATCCCGTTGCGCGTGCGCGCGCTCGAGGGCGGCGTCAGCCTCGAGGAGCTCGACACCGGCGGCGAGCGCGGCCTCGCGCACCACGACCTGCAGACCGAGCCCGAGTCGAACCGCGCGCCGGGCGGCGTCTCCGGCGCGCTGGTGCTCGCGTCGTGGCTCGGGCTGCCGGTGCTGTGGCTCGGGCTGCGCACGGCCGTGCGCCGTCACGGCGCGCCCGACGCGCCGGCCGCCCGCGCGCGCGCGCGCGGCCTGCGCCGCCTGCGCCGTGAGCTGCGCGGCGCGCGCGGCGCCGGCGCGCAGGCGCACGCGTTGCACGTCTTCCTCGGCGCGCGCAGCGGCGAGGAGCCCGAGGCCTGGGAGGGCCGCGACCTCGCGGCGTGGAGCGGCGCGGCCGCGCACCCCGAGCTCGTCGCGGCGCTCGCCGCGCTGGAGGCCGACCTCGACCGCTCGCGGTGGGCCGGCGACGACGCGCCCGTCGACGCGGCGCGCCTGACCGACTTCGCGCGGCGCTGGACCCAGGAGGGACTCTGATGCGTGCCTGGCTCGTCGCTCTGTTCGTCTGCCTGAGCGCGCTCGCCGCCGGCGCCGCGCCGCGCGCCGCGGGCGAGGCGCTCGACGCGCGCGCGGTCGAGGCCTACCGCGCGGGCGACCTGGCCACCGCGCGAACGCTGTGGCTCGAGCTGCTCGAGGACCGCGCGAGCGGCCCGCGCGGCGCCGAGCGCGCGCGCGTGCTCTACGACCTCGGCACGCTCGCGCTGCGCGAGGACCAGCCGGGCGAGGCGGCGGGGTGGTTCACCGCGTCGTTGCGGCTGCGCCCGCGCGACCGCGAGACGTGGGAGAACCTCGAGTACGCGCGGCTCGAGGCCGGGCTCCCGGCGGCCGACCGCGGCGACCTCGCGGACACCGCCAAGCGCCTGGTGTCGTCGTGGACGCCCGGCGAAGCGCGCACGCTCGCGCTGCTGTCGCTGCTGCCGCTGGCCCTGTGCCTCCTGCTCGAGGCGCTGCGCGGCGGGTGGTTGTGGCGCGTGCTCGGGCTCGGCGCGCTGTGCGTCGCGTGCATCGGCGCGTTGCCGATGGGCTGGTCGATGCTCGTCGCACAAACGGACCCGGTACTCGTGATCGACTCGAACGGCGCGCAGGTGCGCGTCGAGCCGCGCGGCGACGCGAGCGCGCAGCGCACGCTCGCGGCCGGCGACGTGGTCGAACGGCTCGCCGAACACCCCGATTGGGTGCAGGTGCGTGTCGGCGCGGACCGCGGCTGGGTGCGCGAGTCGAGCGTGTTCGCCCTGGACCGCTGAGGGCTGGCGAGGGATGATCCACTCACCCCGAGCCAACCCTCATCCATGCTGCCCGAGAAACACGTCTTCGTCTGCATCGCCAATCGCCCGCCCGTCGTCGGTCCCTCGTGCGGAGGCTCGGGCTCGCCCGCGGTCATCGAGCGGTTGCAGTTCGCCATCCTCGAGCACTCGTTGATGGACAAGGTGCGCGTCAACGGCTGCACCTGCCTCGGCCCCTGCGAGAGCGGCGTGAACATGGTCGTGTACCCCGAGGGCGTGATGTACTCGAAGGTGACGCCCGAGGACGTGCCGGAGATCGTCCAGAGCCACCTGATCGGCGGCACGCCGGTCGAGCGCCTGCGCTCGTCGAGCCAGAGCGCCTGAGCCGCGGCGCGCGCGCGTCCGGCGCCTTCCGCGGCGCGGCGCTTCGTTCGGCGCGCCGAGCGTGGTACACCGCGGACGTGAGACCGTCCCTCGCCCCGCGCGCCGTCCGATGAGGGTGCTCCTCGTCGCCAACGGCTTCCCTCCCAGCGGCCAGTGGGGGACGGAGTACTACACGCACCAGCTCGCCACCGGCCTGGTGCGGCGCGGCCACGCGGTGACCGTGCTCGTCCCGGCCCGCGACGGCGAGCGTGAGCGCTACTCGCTGACGCGTGCGCGGCGCTACGGCGTCGAGGTCGTCGAGCTCGCCAACGCCGGCGATCCGCGCAAGGCCTTCGCCGACAGCTACGCGAACGCGAGCGTCGAGCGCGTGTTCGACGAGCTGTGCGGCGAGCTGCGCCCCGAGGTCGTGCACTTCACGCACCTCCTGTGGGGACTGTCGGTCGACCTGCCGCGCGTGGCGGCGCGGCGCGGCGCGCGCACGCTCGTGACCGTGACCGACTTCGGCCTGCTGTGCCACCGCGGACAACTGCTCGACTGGCGCGACGCCGAGTGCGCGGAGCCCGGCGACCCCGAGCGCTGCGCGCGCTGCGTGCGCGAGCCCGCGCGCTGGGACGCGCCGCCCGCGCCGCGCGAGCTCAAGCGCCTCGCGGTGCGCGCCGCCGCGCGCGCTGGGCGGGCTGGGCGCGTGGTCGTGCCGGCCGACCTGGCGCGGCGCGCCGCCCACGTGGCGCGCGCGACCGAGTCGGTCGACCACTGGATCTTCCCGACGCGCACGCTCGCGCGCACGTTCCAGGCGCGCGGCTGGCGCGCGCGGGCGAGCAGCGTGCTCGCATACGGCATCGACGAGGCGCGCTACGCGCTGCCGCGCCCGCCGCGCGCGGCGGAGGGCACGCGCTTCACGTTCATGAGCCAGTACATGCCGCACAAGGGCCTCGCGTGCCTGCTCGAGGCGACGCGGCGGCTCGCGCACAGCGCCGGCGACGCGGCGTGGAGCGTCGAGCTGTGGGGCAACGGCGGCCGCGACCGCGCGCGTCGCTACGCCGAGCTGTTGGTACACCGCGGCCTGCCGGCGCGCGTCAGCGACCGCGGGTCGTTCGAGCCGCTGCGCGCGCCCGAGGTGCTCGCGCAGAGCGACTGCGTGCTGGTGCCCTCGTTGTGGCGCGAGAACGCGCCGCTGACCGTGCTGCAGGCGCGCGCGGCCGGCGTGCCGGTGCTCGCGAGCG
This sequence comes from Planctomycetota bacterium, assembly GCA_020638875.1. Lineage (GTDB taxonomy): Bacteria > Planctomycetota > UBA1135 > UBA1135 > DUCM01. The sequence goes on along the minus strand of JACKHS010000001.1, from coordinate 217,253 downwards.
ACGTGCCCGGCATCCGCGAGGTGCTCGAGGACGGGCGTCACGGCCGCCTGCTGCCGCCCGGCGACGCGGGCGCGCTGGCGGCGGCGATGGAGGCCGTCGTGCGCGGGCGCGGCGTCGCGGCGCGGCCTGACCTGCTCGTGCGCCAGGCCGCGCACCTCGACGCGATCGAGGCGCTCTACGCGCCGGCGTCGCGCGAACCGCGCCGCGCCGCCGCGCGCGCGCGCGCGCTCGTCGAGCAGGCATGACGAGCCTGTGCGTCGGGCTGATCGCGGCCGGCTGGCGCCCGAGCGCGGCGGTGTCGAGACGGTCACCGCCGCGCTGGCCGACGAACTCGTGCGCCGCGGCCACCGCGTGCACGCGCTGGCGCTCGACCGCCGCGGCGCGCGGCCCGAGGGCGCGCTCGAGCGCACGCGCGACGCCGGCGTGGAGCTGACGCGCGTGGCGTGGACCTTCGCGCGCGACGAGCGCGTCGAGGACCTCGCCGGCGCGCGAGGCGTTGCGTGCGCTCGCGCTGCGCTGGGCCGGCGACGCGGCGCTCGACGTCGCGCACGTGCACGCCCTGGTCGGCTTCGGCGCCGCGCTGGTGCCGCGCCTCGCCGCGCTCGGCGTGCCGGTCGCGCTCACGGCGCACGACTACGAGCTGCTCTGCCCGCGCGGGCAGATGTGGCACGTCGACGGCGGCGCGTGTGCGGCGGCGGACCCCGAGCGCTGCGCCGCGTGCGTCGCGCGCACGTGGCCGCACCTCGCCGGCCGCGAACGCGCGGCGCAGGTGCTCGCGCGGCGCCTCGACGCGGCGCGCGACGCGTGGCGGGCGTGCGCGCGCGTCTACGCGCCGTCGGCGGCAGCGCTGCGCGCGTGCTCGTCGCGCACGGCCTCGACGACGAAGCGCGCGCGGTCGTGCGCGAGAACGGGCTCGTCGCGCGCGAGCCGCACCCGCGCACGCCGCGCACCAGCGCGTTGCGCGTGGGCGTGCTCGGCGCGGTGCAGCCCAGCAAGGGCGTGCTCGAGCTCGCGCGCCTCGTGGCCGCCGACGCGCGCTGTGAGCTGCACGTGCACGGCCCGCGCGGCGCCTACCACGGCGATCGCGCCTACGTGGACGCGCTGGAGGCGCTCGCCGCGCGCGCGCCGAACGTGCGGCTGCACGGCGCGTACGCGCCCGACGAGCTGCCGGCGGTGCTCGCCGGACTCGACGTCGTGGCCGTGCCCTCGCGCTGGAACGAGGTCTACGGCCTGATCGCCCGCGAGGCGCGCGCGGCCGGGCTCCCCGTGCTCGCGTCGCGCGTCGGCGGCCTCGTGGAGGCGGGCGTCACGTTGCTCGCGCCGGACGACGCGGAGGCGTGGCGCTGCGCGCTCGACGCGCTCGCGCCGGGCCGCGGCGCGCCGCCGGACGCCCGCGCGCCGCGCAGCGCGGCTGTTGCCGCGCTGGCCGACCAGCTCGAGGCCGACTACCTCGAGCTGGCCGCGCGGTGCGATCGCGCCACGACGCGTTGATCGCGCGTACACGGCGCGGCGCGGGCGCGGCTGCGGAGTCCGCGGCCCGGACATCCGCGCGCGGCGACGCCGCGCTGGGCCTCGGCGGACGCGGCGGGTACAGTCCCGCCATGGGAGGGAAGCTCATCGCGCGCCGCGTCGCGTCGCGGCTGCGTCGGCTGCTCGGCGCCGAGCGCGGCGCCGACCGGCGCGCGTTCCGCTGCAACTGCTGCGGCGAGCGCAACGTCGTGCCGCGCGAGCGCTTCGGCCGCGAGACACCGAGCTGCGCGGCCTGCGGCTCGACGGTGCGCATGCGCTCGGTCGTGCACGCGCTCACCACGGAGCTGTTCGGGCGCTGCACGGCGCTGCCCGACCTCCCGCGCCGGCCCGAGCTGCGCGGCGTCGGCCTGAGCGACTGGCCCGGGTACGCGCGGCCGCTCGCGGAGCGGCTCGGCTACCGCAACACGTTCCTGCACCAGGAGCCGCACCTCGACGTCACTGCGCCGCCGGCCGAGCTGCTGGGGGCGCTGGACTTCGTGATCGCGACCGACGTGTTCGAGCACGTCACGCCGCTCGTGCAGCGCGCCTTCGACGGCGCGCGCGCGCTGCTCGGCGCCGATGGCGTGTTCGTGTTCTCCGTGCCGTACGCGCTCGAGGGGCGCACGCGCGAGCACTTCCCCGAGCTCTGCGACTGGCGCATCGTCGAGGAGGACGGCCGACACGTGCTGCTCAACACGACCGCCGACGGCCGCGCGCAGCGCTTCGAGGACCTCGTCTTCCACGGCGGACCGGGGACGACGCTCGAGCTGCGCGTGTTCTCGCGCGACGACCTCCTCGCGCACCTCGACGCGGCCGGCTTCGCGCGGCCGACCGTCCACGACGCGGACTGCGCGGCCTGCGGCATGCTCCACGACGTGGACTGGTCGCTGACCTGGAGCGCCCGTCCGCGGCGCTGAGCGGGGGGCTCGGAGGCCCGCCCTTGCCCGGCCCCCGCGCGCTTTGCTCTCCTGTGGCCAGCCACAGCCCAGCATGAAGATCGCGCTCGTCCACGACTGGCTAACGGGGATGCGCGGAGGGGAGAAGGTCTACGAGTTCCTCTGCCGCCTCTACCCGCAGGCCGACCGCTACGCCCTGGTTCACCAGCCGGGCGCGGTCTCCAGCGTGATCGAGGGGCCGGGCGTGCGCACGTCGTGGCTGCAGCACCTGCCCGGCGGGCGGCGCTTCTACCGCTACTACCTGCCGATCCTGCCGATGCTGGCGGAGACGCTCGACCTCGAGGCGTACGACCTCGTGATCTCGAGCTCGAGCTGCGCGGCGAAGGGCGTGCTCACGCGCCCGGACGCGCTGCACGTGTCCTACGTGCACTCGCCGATGCGCTACGCGTGGGACCTGTCGCACCACTACTTCCCGACCAGCAACCCGGTGCACCGCTGGGTGACGCCGTTCCTGCTGGCGGCGCTGCGCATGTGGGACGTGACGTCGGCGCAGCGCGTGGACCGCTTCATCGCGAACTCGAGCTTCGTCGCGCAGCGCATCCGCAAGTACTACCGCCGCTCGGCGACGGTGATCCACCCGCCCGTCGACACGTCGCGCTTCGCCGGCGCGAGCGAGCGCGGGGACGCGTACCTCGCGGTGGGGGCGCTGGTGGCGAACAAGGGCGTCGACCTGCTCGTCGAGGCGTTCAACCGCACGCGGCGGCCGCTGCGCATCGTCGGCACAGGGCCGCTCGAGCGCCGGCTGCGACGCGCGGCGCGCGACAACGTGACCTTCCTCGGCTGGCTCTCGGACGAGGAGCTCGTGCGGGAGTACCGCAGCTGCCGCGCCTTCGTGCACGGCGCCGTGGAGGACTTCGGCATCGCGCCGGTCGAGGCCGCCGCGGCCGGCAAGGCGGTCATCGCGCTCGGACGCGGCGGCGTGCTCGACTCGGTCGTGCCGCGCGGCGGCGCGGCCGCGCCCACGGGCGTGCTCTTCGCCGAGCGCAGCGCGGACGCGCTCTGCGCCGCGCTCGCGGAGTACGAGGCGCACGAGGACGAGTTCGAGCCCGCGGCCCTGCGCGCGTGGGCGGCGCGCTTCGACGAGGAGGTCACGCGCGAGGCGTTGCTCGCCTTCGTCGACCAGGCCTGGCGCGCGCACCGCGGCGGCGACCCCGAGCTGCCGTCCGAGGTGGCCGTCCGCGCACGGGAGGCTCGCGTTGCTCGGTAAGAAGGTCCAGTTCTGGCGCAGCCTGCTGTTCCTGCTCGACTGCGCGCTGCTGTCGTGGTGCTGGATCCTCGCCTACCAGTTGCGCTTCGCCGACGCCTTCCTGCCCGAGGGCTACACGGTGCCGTCGCGCCACGACTACCTCACGGCGCTGTGGCTCGTGCCGCCCGTGTGGCTGACGATCTTCTCGACCTTGCGATTGGCCGGCACGCGCCGCCGCGGCACGCGCCGCGCGGAGGTGGTCGAGCTCCTGCGCGCGGCCGGGCTCTTCACGCTGGTGCTCGTGAGCGGGAGCTGGATGGTCTTCAAGCTGTCCTTCTCGCGCCTGTTCCTGGCGCTCTTCTGGTGGCTGGCGGCGTCGGGCCTGCTCGGCCTGCGCATCGCCTTCCGCGAGCTGATCCGGCAACTGCGCCGCGCGGGCTTCACCGCGCGCAACGCGCTGATCGTGGGCACCGACGGCCTGGCGCGGCAGGTGCGTACGCGGCTCGAGCTGCACCCCGAGCTGGGGCTGCGCCTCGTCGGCTTCCTCACGCCGCACGCGCAGGAGGTCGGCTGCGAGCTCGACGAGGCGCCCGTGCTGGGCGACCTCGAGGCGGTGGCCGCGATCGTGCGCCAGCGCGAGGTCGACGAGGTCTTCGTCGCGCAGTCGGCCGAGCTCGAGCCCGAGCTCGAGGCGCTGCTCACGCGCCTGGGCGACGAGCTCGTCGACGTGAACCTCGTCTCCGACCTCTGCAAGCACGCGATGCTCGGCGGTCGCGTGGAGAACTTCGAGGGCATGCCGGTGCTGGCCGTCTCGAGCTCGCCGATGATCGGCTGGGGCTACGTGGTCAAGCGCTGCTTCGACGTGGCGCTCGCGGCGCTCGGGCTCGCGCTGACCGCGCCGGTGCTGCTCGCCGCCGCGCTCGCCGTGAGGCTCACCTCGCGCGGCCCCGCGCTCTACGCGCAGGAGCGCTTCGGCCTCGACGGGCGCTGCTTCACGATCCACAAGCTGCGCACGATGGTCGTCGACGCCGAGAAGGACGGGCCGGTGTGGGGCATCCCCAACGACCCGCGCGTCACGACCGTCGGGCGCTTCCTGCGCCGCACGAGCATCGACGAGCTGCCGCAGCTCTGGAACGTGCTGAAGGGCGACATGAGCCTGGTCGGACCGCGCCCGGCGCAGCCCTACTTCGTCGAGCGCTTCAAGGAGCGCATCCCGCGCTACATGCAGCGTCACCGCGTGAAGCCCGGCCTCACCGGTTGGGCGCAGATCCACGGGCAACGCGGCGACGGCCCGGCGGACGAGCGCCTCAAGTACGACCTGTTCTACATCCGCAACTGGTCGCTCGGCCTCGACGTGAAGATCCTCTGGGCGACGGTCTGCGGCGGGTTCCTGAACCCCGACGCTTGAGCGGCTCCTCCGACGCCGGGCTGCGGCCGCTCGCGCTCGCGGCTGTGACGTGGGACTTCCCGCTGGTCGGGCGCACGCGCATGCTCGCCGAGGCGTGGAGCGCGCGCGGCGTGGAGAACGACTTCGTGCAGGTGCCGTCGCGGCGCACCGCGCTGCAACGCTGGACGCAGGGGCGCCGCGCGCAAGCGGGGGCGACGACGGTCCTGCGGCCGGGCGGCGGCCTGCTCGCGCGCGCGCGCCGCTCGAGGGCGCGGCGCGGCGCGCGCGCGCGCGCGGCGGCTGCGCGCCGCGCTCGGACGCGCGTACCCGTGGGAGCGCGCCGTCGCGCTCGTCGTGCACCCGCGCTGGGAGCCCTGGCTCGACGAGCTGCCCTTCGGCCGCGTGCTCTACGACTGTATCGACGACCTCGCGGTGCACGCGCCCGACCCGGCGCTGCGCGTGCGCGTCGCGCGGCTGGAGGAGCGCCTCCTCGCGCGCTGCGACGGCGCGCTCGCGACGGCGGAGGTGCTGCTCGCGGACCTGCGCCGCCGGCGGCCCGAGCTGCCGCTGCGCCTCGTGCGCAACGGCGTCGACGACGTCGGCTTCCAGCGCGCCGCGCAGGGCCCGCGCCCGGCCGACCTGCCGCGCGGCCACCCGCTGGTCGGTTTCGTCGGCGCGCTCTACGAGTGGCTCGACTGGGAGCTCGTGCGCGCGGTCGCGCGCGCCTGCCCCGAGGTCGACTTCGCCTTCGTCGGGCCGCGCGCCGGCGAGGCGGCGGGGGAGCCCGCGCCGGGGCTCGCGAACGTGCGGCTGCTCGGGCCGCGGCCGTACGCCGACGTGCCGCGCTACGTCGCCGCGTTCGACGCCTGCTGGGTGCCGTTCCGCGTCGACCGCGTCGGCCGCGCGGCGAACCCGGTCAAGCTCTACGAGTACCTCGCGCTGGGCAAGCCCGCCTGCTCGACGCCCGTGGCCGACCTGAACAGCTTCGAGGGCCTGGTGAGCGCCGCGGAGGGCGCCGAGGCCATGACGCAGGCGTTGCGCGCCGCGCTGGCCGAGGGCGCCGCACGCGCGACGGAGCGCCGCGCCTTCGCCGCGCGCAACGGCTGGAGCGCGCGCGCCGCCGAGGTGCTCGCGTTCGCCGGGTCGCTCGCGCGCGTCTGAGCCGCGCGAAAGCGCGCCGCTGGCGCTGGGAGCGCGGCGCGCGACTGCGTACGATCCGACGCCATGCCCGCGAAGAAGGTCCTCGTCGTGTTCGGGACGCGCCCCGAGGTGGTCAAGCTCGCGCCGGTCGTGCGCACGCTGCGCGCGCGGCCGGGCGAGGTCGAGCTGACCGTGTGCTCGACGGCGCAGCACCGCGAGCTGCTCGACGACGGCCTGCGCGCGTTCGACCTCGTGCCCGACGTCGACCTCGCGCTCATGCGCGCCGACCAGAAGCTCGGCGAGCTCTTCGGGCGCATGTCGAGCGCGCTGCACGAGGTGTTCGCGGCGCAGCGCCCCGACGTCGTCGTCGTGCAGGGCGACACGCTGACCGTCATGGCGGCCGCGATCACCGCCTTCCTCGACGGCGCGCGCGTCGCGCACGTGGAGGCCGGCCTGCGCACGGGCGACAAGCGCCAGCCGTTCCCCGAGGAGGCCAACCGCCGCCTCGCGGGCGTCGTCACCGACTGGCACTTCGCGCCGACGGTCGCCGCGCGCGAGGCGCTCCTGCGCGAGGGCGTCGCGGAGAACACGGTGCGCGTCACCGGCAACACCGGCATCGACAGCCTCTACTGGATGCGCGCGCAGGGCGCCGGCGAGCGCCCGCCGGTGGACGCGCACGGCCGCCGCATCGTGCTGGTCACCGCGCACCGCCGCGAGAGCTTCGGCGCGCCGCTGCGCGACGTGTTCCTCGCGCTGCGCGAGCTCGCCGACCGCCGCGACGACGTGCAGCTCGTCTACCCCGTGCACCCCAACCCCAACGTGCACGGCCCGGCGCACGAGCTGCTCGGCGGTCACCCGCGCGTGACGCTCACCGCGCCGCTGGCCTACCCCGAGCTCTGCGCGCTGCTCTTCGCGTGCGAGCTCGTGATCACCGACTCGGGCGGCCTGCAGGAGGAGGCGCCCTCGGTCGGCAAGCCGGTGCTCGTGCTGCGCGAGAAGACCGAGCGGCCCGAGGCCGTGCACGCCGGCGCCGCGCTGCTCGTCGGCACCGACCGCGAGCGCATCGTGCACGAGGCGCTGCGCCTGCTCGACGACGACGCGGCGCGCGCGGCGATGGGCAGCCACCCGCACCTCTACGGCGACGGCCGCGCTTCCGAGCGCATCGTCGAGTCCCTGCTCGGGCGGCGCGCGCTGCCCGACTTCGAGGCCGGGCGCTGAGACTTCGCCGCGCATGAAGGCCCTCTGGCTCGTGCGCGCGGACCTCGAGGCCCACCCGGGCGGCGACACGGTCCAGATCCTGCGCACGGCGGAGGCGCTGCGCGCGCGCGGCCACGAGGTGCGCCTCGACGGCTCACCGCGGCCGCGCCTGGCGAGCTGCGACCTCGTGCACCTGTTCCACCTCGACCGCCTGTGGGAGAACGGCCCGCACGCGCGGCGCCTCGCATCGAGCGGCGTGCCCGCGGTGCTCAGCACGATCTGGTGGCCGACGACCGAGTTCGACGCGGCCGGGCGCACCGGCGTGCAGGGCCTCGTCGCGCGCGCGTTCGGCGCCGAGCTCTACCCGACGCTCAAGGTCGCGCAGCGCAGCCTGCTCGCGTGGCCGCGCGCGGGGCTGGCGTGGTCGCACCGGCCGGTGCTCGGCTTCGAGCCCGGCGTGCGGCGCCTGCTCGCGCGCTGCGCCGCGCTGCTGCCCAACAGCGAGGCCGAGGCGCAGGCGCTCGCCACGCGCTTCGGCGCGTTGCCGCCGGTCGTCGTCGTGCCCAACGCGGCCGACGCGGCGTTCTTCACGCTGGGCCCGGAGGCCGAGCGCTCCGGCGTCGTCTGCGTCGGCCGCGTCGAGCCGCGCAAGAACCAGCTCGCGCTCGTCGAGGCGCTGCGCGACGAGGACGTCGAGCTCACCTTCGTCGGCGCGCCGGGCCGCTACGCCGGCGACTACCTCGCGCGCTGCCGCGCCGCCGCCGGGCCGCGCACGCGCTTCCTCGGCCCGCGCGACGCGGCGGGCGTGCGCGACGTGCTGCGCGCCGCCGCCGTGCACGCCTGCCCGAGCTGGTACGAGAGACGCCCGGCCTCGCGAGCCTCGAGGCCGCGCTGTGCGGCTGCCGCCTCGTCGTGACGCCCGGCGGCTCGACGCGCGAGACCTTCGGCGACGCGGCCCGGTACGCCGCGCCCGACGACCGCGCGCGGGCTGCGCGACGCGGTGCGCGCGGCGCTGGCCGCGCCGCCCGACGATGCGCGCTGCGCGCGCGCGTGGCTGAGCGCTTCACGTGGGCCGCCGCCGCCGAGGCGACCGCGCGCGCCTACGCGCTGGCGCTGGCCGCGCGCTGAGCGCGCGTCGCCTCAGAAGCTCCACTCGAGCCGCACGCCCACGGCCAGGGCGTCGTCGAGCGCGGGGTCGCCGCCGGGGTTCACGACGTACTGCACGTCGGGCTTCACGCTCAGCCAGCCGAGGGGTTGCGCGCGGTAGAAGGCCTCGAAGGCCAGCTCGCGCTCCTCGCCGAAGCCCGCGGCGGGGTCGGACGTGAACTCGACCAGCGTCGCGCCGAGGCCGAAGCCCTCGCCGGTCTCGGCGTCGGCGAGCACGAGGCCGGCGCCGAGGTGCAAGCCGACCTCGCTCACCGCGTCGTCGGCCAGACCGAGCTGCGCGAACGCGCCGAGCTCGCGGCCGCAACACGTGGTGACGTGTTGGTCGAGCACGACGAACTGCCCCGTCGCGTCGTCCTCGGTGCCGCCGTCGAAGCGGTCGAACGACGCCGTGTGCAGCCAGGCGCCGACGCCCAGGCGGCCGGGGTGCGCGTCGCCCCACGTCGCGTCGACCTGGCCGATCCAGAACGCGGAGGAGGGGTGGTCGCTGAACGCGCTCGGCCCGTGCGTGCCCGTGTCGAGGCCCGTCGCGCCCGCGCCGTCGAGCAGGCCGAGGCGCACGCACCAGCGGTCGCTCGGGCAGGCTTCGACGAGCGCGCCCCAGGCCGGCAGCGGGAAGGTCGGGATCGTGAAGAGCGTCGGGCTGACGCCCATCGACGAGTTCACGAACTCGCCGCCGTTGTCGGTGTAGGCGAACTCGCTGTTGCCGTCGAACTTGCCGACCTTGGCGCGCAAGCGGCCGTCGGCGACGTGCTGCTCCCACCACAGCTCGGCGAGGATGTCGACCGGCTCGCTGTCGATGTTGGACGCGCCCTGGAAGTCACCGGTCTTCGCGCCGAGGCCGCGGCCGGCCGTGTGGTAGGCCTGCAGGAAGCCCGTCGCGCCCTCGACGCCCACGAGCTGCTCGAGGTCGAGGCCGACGCCGAGCTCGAGGTAGCGCGAGTGCGCCGAGCCCGTGTCGACGCCGCCCGTGGTGTTCAGGAACAGGTCCTGGATCAGCGTCACCTCGACGACCACGCCGGCCTCTTCGAGGTCGGTGCGCGCGCCGCCCCAGTCGCCGGTGAGGCGCTCGCGCTCCCACCAGGCGGGGGAGTCGGCCGAGGCGGAGCCGCCCTGAGGGCAAGGCGCGGGGACGCAGGCGGCGAGGAGCAGGAGGTTCAGCACGGGGACGTCGGGTGAGGGCTGCGGATCCGCGTCCCTTTGGCGACCGCTTCCACGCGTCCTTAGGCAATCGAGGCCCTTCGGGCGGGCCGCGCCGACCTCACCCTCGATCGGGGTCTAGACTGGAGCGAGGGCCGCTTCGGCCCGGCTCAGCCCCCGTCCGCGCCGATCCGCCATGAAGACCGCCCGCCGCTGCCTCCTGCTCGCCTCCCTCGCCCTCGCGGGCTGCGCCAGCACCCCGAGCGGCGGCCTCCCCGCCGACGCGGGCCTGCGCGTGGAGCCGGTCCGCCCGGCTCGCGCCAGCCTCTCCGGCGTGCACCTGGACGCCTCGGGCCGCGTCCTCAGCGGCTGGATCCGCTCCGGCTACCCCGACCTGCCGCGCGACCGGCAGGTGCGCGTCACGCTGCCGAGCGGCGAGGAGCTGATCGTGACCGCGCCGCGCCCCGTGCGCACGCAGCGCCACGAGCGGCCCGTGCGGGCGCGCTTCGAGGTCGAGCTGCCCTAGGAGCCTGTCCGAGAAGTCAATCGGCGCCGTCGCGGCGTCCTCCACTCCGGTACGGCGTCCGAGAGCCTCGACGAATCCACGGATTCGCCTGCGTCCCCGACCGCCGCACCGAAGCGGACGCCACCACGTCGGCATCCGAAGCACTTCCCGAACAGACTCCTAGCAGCCCGTCGAAGACGTCCTCCGGCGCCGTCGCGCCGTCCTCCCCGCCGGCTTCCGAAGCTCTTCTCGGACAGGCCCCCGGCGATCCTCGCGCCCCTCGGGCCTGCGCGTACAATCCCGCGGATCCCCGCCACCGGCGGGGATCTGCGTCATGACGTCGCCCCCCGGACCTCCGCCTCGCGCCGCTCGCCTGGACCTCGCGGGACCGCTCGACGAGCCGATCCTGTTCGACCAGTACAGCCGCTACGCGAGCTGCGCCCAGCACCTCGTCGCGGTGCTGGAGCCGGGGCAGACGGTGCTCGACGTCGGCTGCGGGCCGTGCCGCCTGCTCGGGCGCTTCCTGCGCGGCGTGAGCGTGAGCTACCTCGACCCGTTGCTCCCCGCCGACGAGGGCGAGCACGTGCTCGCCGGGAGGCTCGGGCGCCTGGCCGACGGCGAGCGCCGCTGGGACTGGGTCGTCGCCGTCGACACGCTCGAGCACGTGGCGCCCGACGAGCGCGCGACCTTCCTGGCGACGCTGCGCTCGCTCGCGCGCGTCGGCGTGGTGCTGGCGGGGCCGTACGCGGAGGACGCGGCCGCGGTGGACGTGGATCGACGCGTGAACGCGATCTACGCGCACAAGACCGGCGTCGCCTATCCGTGGCTCGACGAGCACATCGGCTTCGGGCTACCGAGCCTGGGCGCGACGCGCGCGGCGCTCGAGGAGGCCGGCTTCGCCTGCGCGACGGGCGCGAACGGGCACGCGCCATGGCTCGCGGAGCTGCTGCCGCTCTTCGTCGTGCACCTCGATCGGCCCGAGCACCGCGAGCTGCTCGTCGAGCTCTCGCGACGCTTCAACCGCGAGCTGTACGCCTACGACGCGCTCGAGCCGGTCTATCGTCGCGTCCTGGTCGGGCGCCGCGGCGGCGCACCGACGCTGCCGCCGCCGGCGCTCGACGACGCGCGCACGCGCGCCGCTGCGGCGGCGCTCTGGGAGGAGTTCCGCGCGCGCTGCGTCGCGACGCTGGGCGCGCACGCCGACGCGCTCGCGGGCGCGCCTGGACCACTCGGAGGAGCGCGTGACGGGCGCAACGTCAAGCGCGGCTCGAGCGCGCGCGCGCGAACGCGCTGCGCGACGCGCTCGCGCGGCACGAGGCCTCGCTGTCGTGGCGCCTGACGCGCCCGCTGCGCGCGGCGAAGGCGCTGGTGCGCTGCCTGCGCGCGCGGGCTGCGCGCGACGCTCGGCGGCGGCTTCGAGGGCGCGGCGCGCCGGGCGTACCGCGCGCTGCCGCTGGGGCCGGAAGCGCGCTTCCGCGCCAAGGCGGCCGGGTTCGCGCTGTTCGGCTGGCTGCTGCGCGGGAGCGCGGCCGAGCGCAACTTCCTCGAGGAGCGCCGACAGCGCCGCGAGCGCGCGGCCGGGCGCAGCGTGCGCGGCGCGGGCGTCGAGCTGCCGCCGGCGCGCGCGGGCCTCGCCGACGTCCTCGTCTGGGGCGTCATCGACTGGCACTTCCGCATCCAGCGCCCGCAGCACCTCGCGCGCGAGCTCGCGCGCGCCGGCCACCGCGTGCTGTACGTCTCGCCGCGCCTCGAGGCGCGCGCGGAGCCGGGCTTCGCGGTGCAGCGCCTCGACCCCGAGCTCGCGCTCTTCCACGTCGAGCTCGCCACGCCGCACGCGCCCTCGATCTACCACGGCGTCGTCACCGACGTCGACGGCGACGCGCTCGCGAGCGCGGTGCGCGGCGTGCTGCACTGGCTGCGGCCGGCGCGCACGTGGTCGCTCGTCGAGCACCCCGGGTGGGGGCGGCTGCCCGAGCTGCCGCCCGGCGCGCGCGTCGTGTACGACTGGATGGACGATCACCAGGGCTTCGCGAACAGCGCGCGCGAGCTCGTCGCGGCCGAGCGCGAGCTCGTCGCGCGCGCCGACCTCGTCGTGGTGTCGAGCGAGGCGCTGCGCCGCCAGGCCGAGGGACGCGCGCGTTCGCTGCGGCTGCTGCGCAACGCGGCCGAGTTCGAGCCCTTCCACGCCGCGCGCGTGCGCGCGGAGGCCGGCGAGCGGCCGGTGCTCGGCTACTACGGCGCGCTGGCCGAGTGGTTCGACGTCGAGCTCGTGCGCGCGCTCGCGCGGCGCTTCCCCGCCGCCGAGGTGCGCCTCGTCGGCGCGGACACGGCCGGCGTGGCCGAGGCGCTCGCCGACGAGGCCAACGTGAGCTTCGCGGGCGAGGTGCCGTACGCGGCGCTGCCGCGCGAGCTCGCGCGCTTCGACGTGTGCCTGATCCCGTTCCTGGTGAACGAGCTCACGCGCGCGACGAACCCCGTGAAGGTCTACGAGTACCTCGCGTCCGGCAAGCCGGTGGTGACGACCGACCTGCCCGAGATCCGCGACGCGGGGCTCGACGCGCTCGTCGAGCGCTGCCGCGACCGCGCCGCGTTCCTCGAGGCCGTCGCCGCCGGGCTGGCCGAGGCCGCCGACGACCCGCGCCGCGCCGCGCGCAGCGAACGCGCGCGCACGGAGACGTGGGGCGCGCGCGGCGCCGAGCTGCGCGCCGCGCTGACGGCGCTCCCCGAACCGCTCGTCAGCGTGGTCGTCGTCACCTGGAACAACCTCGCGCTGACGCAGGCGTGCCTCGCGTCGCTCTTCGCCGATCCCGAGCGCCCGCCGCTCGAGGTGCTCGTGGTCGACAACGGCTCGACGGACGGCACGCCCGCGTGGCTCGCCGAGCAGGCCGCGCGCGAGCCGCGCCTCACGCTGATCTTGAACGAGGACAACCGCGGCTTCGCGGCGGCCAACAACCAGGGCCTCGAGCGCGCCACGGGCGAGTACGTCGTGCTGCTCAACAACGACACGGTCGTCACGCGCGGCTGGCTGCGCGCGCTGACCGCGCACTTCCGGCGCGACCCCGACCTCGGCCTGCTCGGCCCGATCACGAACAACATCGGCAACGAGGCGCGCGTGCCGACGAGCTACGTCGACGCCGCCGGCATGCACGCCGAGGCCGCGCTGCTCGTGCTCGACGGCGCCGGGAGGAGCTTCGCGCTCGACGTCGCCGCCTTCTTCTGCGTCATGGGCCGCCGCGAGACCTTCGAGGAGGTCGGCCCGCTCGACGAGGGCTTCGGCATGGGCTTCTTCGAGGACGACGACTACTGCCGGCGCGTGCGCGAGCTCGGCAAGACGATCCGCTGCGCCGAGGACGCCTTCGTGCACCACGAGCTGTCCGCCTCGTTCGACAAGGTCGACCCCGAGGCGCGCCGCGCGCTGTTCGAGCGCAACAAGCGCTACTACGAGTCGAAGTGGGGGGAGTGGATCCCTCACGCCTACCGCCCCGCCCAGGCCGCGCGCGAGGAGCGCGCCGTCGCCGCCCACCGCTGAGCCCGCCCGCATGAGTTCGCCCTTCGACAAGGTCCTGGTCCAGACCGCCAAGCGCCTGTTCTGGGCGGGCGCGGACACGCGGCGCCGGCTCAACGAGGCCGGCGTCCACATCCTGCCCGCCAACTTCTACTCGACCGTGCCGTCGGTGGCCGAGATCGAGGCCTCGTTCGAGTACGCCGAGGAGCAGCCCTATCGCGACGACAGCCTGTTCGACGCGCCGGCGCTGGCCGCGTACCTCGAGGAGCTGATGCCCTACGCGGCCGAGTTCGATCCGCCGCGCGAGGGCGACCAGGACGCGCCCGACGGCTACTTCTGGGGCTCGCGCAGCTTCGGCTTCAGCGACGCGATGTCGTACTGGTGCATGGTGCGCCACTGGAAGCCGCGGCGCATCGTCGAGGTGGGCTGCGGGCACTCGACGCTGATCGCGCTGCAGGCGCTCGCCGCGAACGGCGGCGGCGAGCTCGTCTGCGTCGAGCCGTACCCGCGCGACTTCCTGCGCGGGCTCGACGGCGTGACCGAGCTCGTCGAGCGCCCGGTGCAGGAGCTGCCGCGCGCGTGGTTCGAGGAGCGCCTCGAGGACGGCGACATGCTGTTCATCGACTCGACGCACACGGTCAAGACCGGCAGCGACTGCCTGCACCTCTACCTGCGCGTGCTGCCGCACCTCGACCGGCACCTGATGTGCCACGCGCACGACGTGTTCCTGCCGCAGGGCTATCCGAAGGCGTGGCTGCTGGAGCAGCACATCTACTGGACCGAGCAGTACCTGCTGATGGCGCTGCTGCTCGGCAACGACGACTTCCGCGTGCGCTTCGGCAGCACGTACCACAAGCTCGTGAACCCCGACGCGCTCGACCGCCTGATGGGCGGCAAGGCGCCCGGCGGCGGCGGCAGCTTCTGGTTCGAGCGCAAGCCGCGCGGGCGCGACGCTCAGCGGTAGTAGCCGGTGCAGCCGCGGCAGAGCTCGAGCTCGTCCTTGCGGCCCGCGGCGAAGAGCTCGAGCATGCGCGCGCGCTCGCGCCCCTCGACCAGCGCGCGCAGCGAGCGCTCGCGGACGTTGCCCAGCACGCCGCGGCCGTTGAGGTCGGCGCAGCAAACCGTCACGTCGCCCTCGGGCAGCACGACGAGGTCGAGTTCGAGGAAGTAGCACACGCGGTTCGCGCGCCGCGCGGCGTGCGCGCGGTACGAGGCGTCGTCGATGCCGAGCTCGACGCTCCCGTCCCAGTTGTGCGGCCAGCGCACGTTGACCTGGTCGATGCGCCCGAAGAGCTCCTGGAACTCGGGCTCCATCCAGCCCGTCTCGAGCGACTGCGCGGGGTCGACCAGGCAGATCACGCCGGTGCGCACCGGCGCGGCGGCCTGCGCGTTGAGCTCGAGGAAGCGCGAGACGTTCGCGTGCACCTTGTCCCAGCGCGCGGGCGCGCGCAGCTCCTCGAACGCGGCGCGCGTCCCGCCGTCGAGGCTGAAGCGCACGAGCTCGAGCGCGCCCGAGTCGAGCAGCAGGCGCGCCTTCTCCTCGGTCAGCAGCCCCGCGTTCGTCAGCAGGTGCACCGGCGGCAGCGCGTCGCGGTGGCGCGCGAGCACCGCGAGCATCGCGCCGAGGTCGGGGTGCATCAGCGTCTCGCCGCCGTTGTGCAGCTCGATGCGGTCGAGCTGGAAGCCGGGGTCCTCGACCAGCTCCCGCACCACGCGCTCCAGCAGCTCGGGCGACATGACCTGCTTGGGCTTGGCGTGGTCGAGCGAGCACCACTTGCACCGCAGGTTGCACGCCGAGGCGAACTCGAGGTTGATCCAGCGCGTCGGCAGCGGGGCGGGGCTCATCGGCAGCATGCTACCCGCGCCGCGGCTCGAGCTCGTAGCTCGTCCGAATCGTCAGCACGGTGCTGACCGGTTGCAGCGCCTCGACGCCGAAGACGAGCGCGGCGTCGATCTGGTCGCTGATCTCCACGGCGCCCGCGGCGTCGCGCACGCTGAGCGTCGGCGCCAGCGCGTACTCGCCGCGGTGGAACAGCGGCAGCTCCAGCTCGAGCCGCACCGTGCGCGGTTCCCCCGGCGCGAGCGGCTCGAGCGCGACGCCCTCGCGCAGCGAGTTGCTGCTGACGAGGTCCTCGCCGCGCGGCCCGCGCAGGATGTAGCCGGGGATCCACTCGACGGCGCGGTCGAAGCCCTCGTTGACCACGCTCATGCGGATCACGAGGCGGCTGCCGTGGTCGACGGTGCGCGCGGGCCGCCCGTCCGCGTGGTACAGGCCGAGGCCGAGGATGCGCAGGCGCTGGTCGCCGCGGCGCTGGTCGACGTTGGGGAGCGCGCGCTCGAGGTCGTGCGCCGCCGCGACGGGGGTCTCGGCGGCCGGCGCTGTCGCGCGCGCGTCGGGGCGCAGGTCCTGGCGGAACAGGTCGGCGAGGTAGCGCTCGACGACCTCGTCCGGCGCACCGACCTCGCGCAGCCGCCCGCCCTCGATCCACGCGACGCGGTCGCAGATCGACTTCATGCCGGCGCCGTCGTGCGAGACGTACAGGATCGTCGTGCCGCCGGCCTGCAGCTCGCGGAAGCGCCGCATGCAGCGCTGGCGGAAGTAGGCGTCGCCGACGGCGAGCGCCTCGTCGATCACGAACACGTCGGGCTCGAGGTTGGCCAGCACCGCGAAGGCCAGGCGCACGAACATGCCCTTCGAGTACGTCTTGACGGGCTGGTCGAGGAACTCGCCGATCTCCGCGAAGGCCACGATGTCGTCGAAGCGGCGCTCGAGCTCGCGCCGCGGCACGCCGAGCACCGCGCCCGAGAGGTAGACGTTCTCGCGGCCGGTGAAGCTCAGGTCGAAGCCCGAGCCGAGCTCGAGCAGCGCCGTGACGCGCCCGTCGACTTCGAGGCTGCCGCAGGTCGGCTGCAGGGTGCCCGCGACCATCTGCAGGAAGGTCGTCTTGCCCGCGCCGTTGCGCCCGACGATCCCGAGCGTCTCGCCGCGGCGCACGTCGAGGTCGATGCCCTGGTTGGCCCAGAACTCGCGGTAGTAGGTGCGTCGCCGCCCGAGCAGGAACTGCTTCAGGCGGTCCTTGGGCCGCGCGTAGATGTGGTAGCACTTGCCCAGCCCGCGGGCGCGGATGACGCTCTCGCCGCTCATCACATCACGTCCGCGAAGCCCTTGCGCGTGCGGGCGAACCAGGTGTAGCCGACGCCGAAGACCGCCAGGCCGAAGGCGAGCGTCGCCGCCCAGCTCGGCCACGAAGGCGCCGCGCCGTGCAGCAGCCCGGCGCGCGCGTTGGTGACGATCGCGGCCAGCGGGTTGAGCCAGACGACGCGCTGCCACTCGGGCGGCAGCGCCTCGACGCCGTAGACGATCGGCGTGGCGAAGAACAGCAGTTGCAGCACGACGCGCACCGCCGGCTGCACGTCGCGCAGGTAGACGCCGAGGGACGCCAGCAGCCACGACACGCCCAGCGTGAGGAAGAGCAGCGGCAGCAACGCCACGGGCAGCCACAGCACTGCGGCGTCCAGGGCGCCGCGGCTCGCGAGCAC
The DNA here is from genome assembly GCA_020638875.1 of Planctomycetota bacterium. Taxonomy (GTDB): domain Bacteria; phylum Planctomycetota; class UBA1135; order UBA1135; genus DUCM01. The sequence goes on along the minus strand of JACKHS010000001.1, from coordinate 200,024 downwards.
CGCGCCCAGCAGGATCACCAGCCCGCAGGCGAAGCCCACCAGCGCCGTGCCGAGCGCCGACAGCGGCAGCACCTGCAGCGGGAAGACGACGTTCTTGACGTAGCTCGTCTTCGTCACGACGAGCAGGGGGGAGCGCGACACGACCTCGGCGAACAGGTTGTAGATCACCATGCCCGCGAAGAGCGACAGCACGAACTCGAAGCGCCCGCCCTCCTGCACCGCCGCGCGCGGCTGGAACACCACCGTGAACACGAAGGCGTAGACGGCCAGCGACAGCAGCGGCTGGATCAGGATCCACAGCGCGCCGAGCAGGGAGCCGCGGTAGGTCGCCTGCACGTCGTGCCGGGCGAGCTGCGCCGCGACCTCGCGCTCGCGCCACAGCTCCCGCAGGATCCACAGCGGGTCGAGCGTGCGGCGCAGCGGCGGGGTGCGGTCCATCGCGCGCTCAGTCGAGCTCCAGCGAGTAGCCCAGCACCTCCATGGCGCGCCCCGCGAGCTTCGTGAAGCTGCGCTTCTGGCGGCCGCTCCACGCGCGCCACGGCGCCTCGGGCACCACGGCGTGGTCCTTCGCGCGGCGCAGGTCGTCGGCGCTCGCGTTGCCCCAGCTCGAGTTGATGCGCCCGCGCCGCAGGAGCGCGACGACGCCCTCGTGCGGCGCGCACTCGAGGAAGGGCAGCACGCGCGCCACGACGGCCTCGGGGTCGGCGGCGAGCTCCTCCTGGCGCAGCTCGAGGCAGCGCGCGGGCTCGGCCTCGGCGAAGGCGCGGCCGCGCAGCGCGTAGGTCGCCCACGTCTCGCACGCGAAGTCGAAGTCCTTGGCGACGCGGACGTCGAAGCCGCTGTTCACCATCGAGCTCACGGTCGCGCGCCCGTCGCGCAGGATGTGCAGGAAGCGCGCGGCGGGGAACAGCTTCGCGAGCTGCGGGCACGCCAGCGCGGCGGCCGGCGTCGAGTCGATCCAGCGCTTGCCGCCCGAGCGCTCGCGCGCGAGCGCGTCGTAGCCGCGGCCGAGCGCGGCCAGCAGCTCGTCGCGGCCGACCGCGTGCTTGGCGAGCCAGCCGTCGGGGCGGCGCAGCGCCTGCTGCAGCGCGGCCTCGAGCGGCGGGAGCTTGTCCAGCGCGATCGCGTCCGCCGGCGCCTGCGCGCTGCACAGCCGCGCCAGCAGGAACGGCAGGTCCATCTCCGGCCCGGTGGCGAGCTCGGGGTGCTGCGCCAGCGCCCAGGCGAGCACGCTCGTCCCCGAGCGCGGGGACCCCACGACGAAGACGGCGTGGGTGTCGGGGGACGCAGGCATGGTGGCGGGGACGCGGAAGCGGGCGGGGAGGATAGGACAGGCCCGTTTCGACTGCAATTCGGGGCTACGCGGGCGCCGCCGCGGCCGCGCGCCAGGCCGCGTCGAGGCGCTCCGCGGCGCGATCCCAGTCGAGCGCGGCGAGGTCGCGCGCGCCCGGCTCGGGCGGCCCGGCGGCGAGGCGGCGCGCGAGCGCCTCCGCGAGGTCGGCCACCGCGGGCACGACCTCCAGGTCCGGCGCCGGCGCGTAGCCCTGCGCGCCGATCTCGGTCGACACGACCGGGCAGCCCATCGCGAGCGCCTCGGCGATCTTGAGGCGCGAGCCGCCGCCGATGGTCAGCGGCACGACGAGCGCCGCCGCGCGCGCGAGGTAGGGCCGCACGTCGTCGACGTCGGGGATCACGTGCACGCCGGGCCGCGCCTCGCGGCGCAGCTCGGCCGACGGCGCGCGGCCGACGACGACCAGCGACGTGCGCGGGCGCGCGGCTCGCAGCGCGGGCCAGACCTCGGCGAGGAAGCGCTCGAGGCCGTCGACGTTGGGCGCGTAGTCGAGCGAGCCGAGGAAGAGCAGCTCGTCGGGGTCACGCTCGACGGCGCGCGGCTGGAAGTGCGCGAGGTCGACGCCGTTGGGCACGACGTGCGCGACCGTCTCGGGGTGGCGCGCGCGGAAGCGCTCCGCGTCGTGCGCGGTGCAGAACGCGTGGTGCACGAAGCGCCGCGCGACGAGCTCTTCGAGCGTGCGCCAGCGCATCGTCTCGAGCAGCGAGGTGCGGCCGGCGAGGTGCAGCGCGCGCGTCAGCTCGAGGTCGAGCTTGTGGTGGTGCAGCAGCTCCGGCCGCGGCGGCAGCTCGAGGCACGCGCGCGCGAGGCACGGCTCGTCCACGTGCACGAGGTCGTACGCGCCGCTCGCGTAGGCCTCGGGCAGCGCGGCCTCGAGCTCGGCCGAGTGGAACCACGCCTCCTGCGCCGGCGCGAACCAGTAGCGCGGCACCGGCATCGGCGAGCGCTCGAACACGCGCAGCTCCGCGCACGCCTCGCCCAGGCGCGCCTCGCTCTCCGCGGGCGCGTCGGGTTGCTGCACGGCCCACAGGTGCACCTCGTGCGCGTCGCGCAGCCGGCGCAGGAGCTGGTAGGTGCGGATGCGTCCGCCCGCGTCGAGCGGCCAGGGCAGCGTGGGGGAGAGGACCAGGACGCGCACGCGACCTCTCAGCGCACGCCGTCCGCGTCGACGTCCTGCGCGCCGACGCCCCAGCCGCCCGGCGCGTCGACGAACAGGTGCGCGTGCGCCGGCGAGGGCGCCCACGCGTAGCTCTCGGGCGCGCCGAGGCCGAGCAGGCGGCCCGACACGACGCGGATGAGCTGGCCGTGCGCGGCGACGACCAGCGTGCCCGCGCCGACCTCGGCGAGCGCGCTCGCGAGGACCGGCCAGGCGCGCGCGAAGATCAGCGCGTCGCCCTCGCCGTCGGGCACGTGCCAGGCGTACGGGTCGCGCCAGTAGCTCGCCGCGTCGGCGTCCCACAGCGCGCGGAACTCGCCCTTCGGCTTGCCCTGCCACGCGCCGCGGTGCATCTCGCGCAGCGCCGCGTCGAGGCGCAGCGGCGCGCGCCCGGCCGCGGCGATCGCGCGGCCGAGGCGCGCAGCCCGGTCGAGGTCGGACGCGACGACCAGCGACACGGCGCGCCCTTCGAACGCGGCGCCCAGGCGCGCGGTCGCGGCCAGCCCGGCCGCGGACAGCGCGACGTCCATCGCGCCGTAGGCCACGTCGTGCCAGCGCGCCTCGACCTCCGCGTGGCGCACGAGCCACAGCCGCGCGCCGCCGCCGAGGCCGACCTGCGCGGGCAGCGCGGGGAGCGGGGGCGGGGCGTCCGCGGGGCGGGGCGGGGGGCCGATGAGCTGCATGGGGGGTGGGATCCGTCGCGCGGGGGCGAGACGGGAGCGGAATCGGACGCTAACGTGAGCGGCAGACTCGACCCCCCGACCTCCCCCCGATCCGCCGCCAGCCATGCCCAAGATCACCTTCAGCACGACCGGTCAGACCTACGAGGTCGCCGAGGGTACCGCTTTCCTGGACTTCTGTCAGGAGCACGACGCACCGCACGCCTTCGGCTGCACCGTCGGGAGCTGCGGCACCTGCGTGTGCGTCGTCGAGGCCGCGGCGGGCAGCGTGAACGCCGCCTCGACCGACGAGCTCGACACGCTCGAGATGTGCACCGACGCCGCCGGCGCGCGCCTGGGCTGCCAGCTCAAGGTGCACGGCGACGTGACGATCAAGCCCGCGGACTGAGGCGCCGGCGCCGGGGCCGTAGACTGGAGGCCGTCGCGCCGCGCGCGCGACCTCCGTCCCCCCGCACCAGGAGTCCGTCCCATGACCAAGGTAGGAGTCGTCCTCTCGGGCTGCGGCGTCTACGACGGCGCCGAGATCCACGAAGCCGTCCTGACCCTGCTGGCCCTCGACCGCGCGGGCGCGCAGGCGCTCTGCATGGCGCCCGACGTGCCGCAGAGGCACGTCGTCGACCACCGCACCGGCAAGCCGACGGGCGAGACGCGCAACGTGCTGACCGAGTCGGCGCGCATCGCGCGCGGCGACATCCGCGACCTGGCCGAGGTGCACGCGAAGGACCTCGACGCGCTGATCTTCCCCGGCGGCTTCGGCGCGGCGAAGAACCTGTGCGACTTCGCGGAGAAGGGCAGCGACGCCACGGTGAACCCCGAGGTCTCGCGCCTCGTGCGCGAGATGCTCGCCGCGAAGAAGCCCATCGCCGCCGTGTGCATCGCGCCCGCCATGCTGGCCGCGGTCTGCCGCGACGCGGGGATCCACGCCAAGGTGACGATCGGCGACGACCCCGGCACGGCGAAGAACGTCGAGGGCCTGGGCGCGACGCACCTCGCCTGCCTGGTCGACGAGTTCCGCGTCGACGAGGAGCACCGCCTGATCACCTCGCCGGCCTACATGAAGGCGGGCTCGATCCGCGAGGCCGCGGTGGGCATCGAGCGCACCGTCGCCGAGCTGCTGCGCATGGCGGGCTGAGGCGCGCCCGGCGCGCGGCTACGGCAGCACCGCGAAGCCGCGCGTCTGCACGTGGACCTGCTGGTCCACGTCGCTCGGCGGGTAGCGCTTCAGGACGCCGGTCAGCTCGAGGGCCTCGGGCGCGCCGGTCCAGGCGACGACCAGCGTGCGCGCGCCCGGCGCGGCCTCGCTCGTCTGCGGCGCGAGGCCGGGGAAGAGCGTGCCGTCGACCGCGACGCGCAGCTCGGCGAGCGCGGGCAGGCTGCGACCGTTGAACGCGCTCGACGTCGCGAGCACGTCGGTGCGCCCGCCCGGGCCGAGCACCTGGAGGTCGCCGAGCACGATCGGCGTGGAGAGGCTGCGGTTGGTCAGGTGGCACGTCGTCTCGAGGTGCCACCCGTTCCCGGCCAGGTCGACCGACTCGACGCGCACGCCGGTCAGGAACGGGCTGGTGGGCGCGGCGGCCTGCGCGCGCAGGACGGCGAGGCCGGTGAGCAACAGCGCGGGGAGGGCGAGCAGGCGCAGGGGGCGGCGAGACATGGTGCGGAGGTGGCGGAGGTCGGAGGGACGCCGCCAGCCTAACCCGGGTCCGCCGCGCGTGGGGTTCAACCGCGCGGCGCGCCGCCCCAGGTCAGCCAGCGCGGCAGGCGCGCGTCGAGCAGGGCGTCGAGGCCGCGCACGCGGCCGGCGTCGGAGAGCACGCAGGCCAGCGCGCAGGCCGCCGCGAGCGCGATCAGCTCGCGCTCGGCGTCGTCGTAGGACGCGACGAAGAGCAGCACGAGCACCAGGAGCAGCAGCGTGGCCAGCGGCCGCACGAACGCGCCCAGCACGAGCAGCGCGCCGACGGCCGCCTCGAACCAGGCCAGGAAGACCGACAGGCCGGCGGAGTGCGGCGCGACCCAGCGCTCGCCCCAGCCGGCGAAGAGCGGCGAGGACAGGTCGGCGCCCGCGACGAGGTCGGGCACGCCGTTCGTCGCGAGCAGGTGGCCCGCGCCGTGCAGCGCGAGCAGGAGGCCGAGCACGACGCGCACGAGCACGACGCCGCGCGCGAGGGTGTAGGGAGCGGGAGGCGCCATGGGCTTCCTTCTAGCGAGCGCGCGGCGGCTCGCAAGCCTCGGCCGTGCCGGCGCCGTGCTACGCTCCGCGCGTGCTCGCGATCACCGACACCCTGATGGCCGCGCTGGCGCTGCTCGTCCCGCTGCTGCACCTGTTCGGGCTGTACTGCGCCTACCGCGCGATCGTGTACACCCGCACGCCGCAGGGCGCCGTCGCGTGGGCCGTCTCGCTGGTGACGCTGCCGTACCTGGCGGTGCCGCTCTACGTCGTCTTCGGCCGCCGCAAGTTCGTCGGGTACGTCAAGGCGCGGCGCGCGGGCGACCTCGCGATCCAGCACGTCGGCCAGCGCCTGCACGAAGCCTTACGCGAGCACGCCTCGGACTTCGGCGAGGTCTACCCGGCGCTCTACGCGGTCGAGCGCCTCGCGCGCCTGCACTTCACGCGCGGCAACCGCGTCGACCTGCTCGTCGACGGCGAGGCGACCTTCGCCGAGATGTTCCGCGTGTTCGAGGAGGCGCAGGACTACCTCGTCGTGCAGTTCTTCATCCTCACCGACGACACGCTGGGCCGCGAGTTCCAGCGCCGCCTCGCCGCGCGCGCGCGCGCCGGCGTGCGCGTGTACCTGCTCTACGACGAGATCGGCTGCATCTCGCTCCCCGGCGCCTACCTCGCCGAGCTGCGCGCCGCGGGCGTCGACGTGCGCCCGTTTCACACCCGCCGCGGCCCGAAGAATCGCTTCCAGATCAACTTCCGCAACCACCGCAAGGTGGTCGTCGCCGACGGCCGCGTGGCGCTGGTCGGCGGGCTCAACGTCGGCGACGAGTACCTCGGCCGCGACGCGGAGATGGGGCCCTGGCGCGACACGCACGCGCGCTACGAGGGACCCGCCGTGCAGTGCGTGCAGCTCGCGTTCCTCGAGGACTGGTTCTGGGCCACGCGCGAGGTGCCGCCGCTCGAGTGGACGCCGCGCGCCTGCGCGGGCCACGACGTCGACGTGCTCGTGCTGCCCTCGGGGCCGGCCGACGGCCTCGAGACGGCGAGCCTGTTCTACACGCACGCGATCCACAGCGCCGAGGACCGCCTCTGGATCTCGAGCCCGTACTTCGTGCCCGACGACCGCGTGGTGGGCGCGCTCCAGCTCGCCGCGCTGCGCGGCGTCGACGTGCGCATCCTGCTGCCGCGCAAGGCCGACCACATGCTCGTGTGGCTCTCGAGCTTCTCCTACATCCGCGAACTCAGCGACGTCGGCGTGCGCGTCTTCCGCTACACGCCGGGCTTCCTGCACCAGAAGGCGATGCTCGTCGACGACCTCGTCAGCGTCGTCACCACCGCCAACCTCGACAACCGCAGCTTCCGCCTCAATTTCGAGCTGACCATGGTCGCCCTCGACGTGCCCGCCGCGCAGGAGATGGAGGCCATGTTCGCGCGCGACCTCGAGCGCAGCGTCGAGGTGCACGGCGACGAGTACGAGCGCCGCGGCGCGTGGTTCCGCTTCCTGGTGAACCTGGCGCGGTTGTTCTCGCCGGTGCAGTGAAGCGGGCGGGCCCGCGAGGGATCAGTCCCGCCGTGGCCGGAAGCCCGACGCGAAGAGGATGGCTTCGATTCGCCTGCGCAGTCGGGTGAGCGGCTCGGGCTCGCTGTTCGCGGGGAACGCCCTCACGTACAGCTGCACGATCCCATCGTCGTCGTCGTGCAGAACCTCCAGTACGGTCCCCCGCGTGCGCCCTTGGTATCGCCGGAGCACGTGCCACCGCTCGCCATCTCGCAGCTCACTGGCCGCGGCGTCGAGCTCGGCGACTCGGAACTCCCGCGGCGCCTCGACGCGCTGCACCTCAGCAGCGAGCTCGGCGCTCGACGCGGCGTACGGCCCGGGCTCGTAGATTCGAGTCCGCATGTACGCGGGGTCGCAGGCCGCGAGGCCGAGGAGCCCCGCGCAACTCCACCAGCGCAACGCGCTGCGCAGCCACGCAGGACGTGTCCTCCTCCCGTCGGTGCGGCAGCCTCCACGGATCGACCCGTTCATGCCTCCTCCCTGGCTGGACGGCCTCTCGGTAGACGCATCGTACACGCTCCGCGCGGCGCCGCTTCGACGTGGGGACCCCGACCCAAAATCCACGTGCGCGTCGAATCGAGCTCCCCTCGGGCGCCCGCTCGTCCGAGGTTCGACGGGAGCGCTGTAGCTCCCCGTCGAGCGGTCCCCAGCCCAAGTGAGGCCATGCTGCGCTCCCTTTTCCTCCTCGCTCTCGCCGCTTCGTTCACCTCCTGCGCCACCGTCGTGACGGGTCGACACGACGTGTTGAAGGTCGAGAGCTGCCCCAGCGGCGCGACCTTCACCGCCAGCACCGGCGAGACCGGCGTCACGCCCGCGGAGGTCGAGGTGCCGAGCGACGCCGACGTGCGCTTCACCTTCGAGCACGAGGGCTACGCCGACACCGCCTGCGTCGCGAAGCGCCACATGTCGGGCTGGATCTTCGGCAACGCGCTGCTGCTGAACGTCCCCGGCCTGATCATCGACCTCGCCGGGGGCGGAGCGTGGACGCACTCGGGTGACGTGAGCGTCGCGCTGGAGCCGCTGCAGCCCGTGGCGTGCGGCGACGCGCGCTGAGCCGGGCGCCGCGCCGCGTACCGCTCAACGTGCCGCCGACGGCGCGCTCGGCTGCGCCGGCTCGCCGTCGTCGCTCCACTTCGCCGCGTAGAACATCCCGACCGCGCACTCGCGCGTGCCCGGCTCGCCCGCGTCGTCGACGAAGGTCACGCGGTACGGGTTCACGTAGAAGACCTCGGCGACGGATCTCGGCCGGCGCCAGAGGCGGCGGATGCGAGGCTCGCGCCAGCCGTTCTCCCGCGCCAGGCGCGCGAGCAAGCTCGTGTCGATCCGGTTGCGCCCGACGACGCCCACGGCGAAAACGAGCGCGACGAGCGCGGCGGCTACGTACGGGTCGAGCATGGGGCGAGCGAGGCGTGCGAAGCGACGGTACCCGGCAGCCGCCGAACTGTCCATCGCGCTCGGACGGGCCGCGCCTCAGCCGCGCGGCGGCGCGGGCGGGACGCCCTCGGGCAGGTGCTCCGTCAAGCAGGCCTGGTGAGCGTGGAGGGGCTGCGTCGTCCCGTCGAACGGCCGCGAGATCGTGACCTGCAACGCGTCGGGAGCGTCGAGGTCGACGGGGCGGCGACAGAACGCGCACTCCACGCTCGACGCGGGCGTGGCCGGAGCGGGGGCCGAGGCCCGCGCGTGCGAGCCCTCCCAGGCCTCCGGCTCGCGCCAGTACACGCCGGTCAGCATCCCGGTCTTGCAGTAGACCTCGCCGCGCCGGCCGTGCTCGTCGACGAAGTCGACGCGGTAGTGGCGCTCGCCCTTCTCGAAGAACCAGCCGGGCGCGAAGGGCGCCCAGCTCACCTCGACGCTGCTCCAGCCGCGGCTCGTCGCAGCGATCCGAATGCGCTCCTTGTCGGCGTGGTGCAGCGCGACGCGCACGGCGACGACGACGCCGAGGACGGGGAGGATGAGGAGCAGCCCATCCATGGCTCGCGCCCTACTCCGGCCGCCGCAACGGCAGCTCGTCCGTCCGCCCCAGCGCGGGCCGCGGCGGCAGCGCGGGGCGCAGGCGGCGCAGGACCTGCTCGGCGGCGGCGCGGTAGCCGGTCAGCTTGCCGCCGTAGATGGCGAGGTAGCGCGGCACCTGCGCGTCGTCGACGGTGAGGATCGTCTCGCGGCTGCGGCCGAAGGCGGAGCCGCCGGCGGCGGGCAAGACGCGCAGGCCGGCCCACGCGTTCTGCACGGTCGCGTCCTTCCCGGGGAAGTAGGTCAGGAAGATCTCCTGCAGGTACTCGATCTCGGCCGGCGTCGGCGCGCAGGCCTCGGGCGCGCCCTCGTGGACCTTCTCGGTCGTGCCGACGAGCGTGCGGCCCTTCCACGGCAGCGTGAAGACCGCGCGGCGGTCGCTGGGCGACTCGGCGTAGTAGGCGCCGCGCTCGAGCTTGCCCGCGAGCTCGATGTGCGTGCCCTGCACGAGGTCGACCGCGAAGCCCGGCGGCAGCGGCTCGACGTTCGCGCGCACGCGCTCGATCCACGGGCCGGCCGCGTTGACGAGCGTCCGCGTGCGGAACTCGCGCTCCTCGCCGTCGAGCTCGTAGCGGCCGACGTAGCCCCAGCTCGTCTTCCAGGCGCGCAGGAAGGTCGCCGGCAGCGCGAGCTCCGCGCCCAGCTCCTGCGCCGAGGCCATCACCGCGCGCGTCAGCAGCGCGTCGTCCGTCTGCGCGTCGTAGTAGCGGAAGACCGCCTTCAGGCCGTTCGTGCGCAGGCCGTCGAGCCCGTCCCAGCGCTCGCGCGCGAGGCTCTCGAACTGCGCCTCGTGGCGCATGCCGCCGAGCAGCGCGTAGAGGCACAGCCCGGCGCGGATCTCGAGCGCGCTGCGCTGCGTGCTCTTGTAGACGGGGATGTGGAAGGGCACGAGGCGCACGAGGTCCGGCGCGACGCGCAGCAGGATCGCGCGCTCGCGCAACGACTCGTGCACGAGGCCGAAGTCCCAGCTCTCGAGGTAGCGCAGTCCGCCGTGGATGAGCTTGCTCGACTTCGAGGAGGTGCCCGCGGCGAGCGCGGTCTGCTCGAGCAGCAGCGTGCGCTGTCCGGCGGCGGCGGCGGCCTGGGCCACGCCCGTGCCGTGGATGCCGCCGCCGAGCACGACCACGTCGTAGTCGGGCGCGCTCATCGGCCGGCGCCCTCGTCGGCGAGCGCCGCGGTCATCTCGACCCAGCGGAAGGTCTCGACGAAGCTCGCACCGCGCGCGAAGAGGTCGCGCGCCTCGGCCGGGTCGACGACCTCGTACACGGCGAGCGCCGCGCGCGGCACGCCGGGCAGCGGCGCGAGCGGCCCGCGCGGCAGGAGCTTCGTGTCGCAGAAGACGTACGCGGGGTCGAGCGCGGCGACGTCGGCGCCCTCGAGCTCGCTCCACGCCTCGAGGATCGGCCCGACCGGGAAGCTCGCGCGGGCGCGCACCTCGCGCAGCACGTCGAGGCGGAAGGAGATCACTGCGCAGCGGCCCTCGAGCCCGGCGAGCTCGGCCAGCGCGCGCTCGGCCACCGTCGCCGCGCCGAAGCGCTCGACGGCGACGGGCTTGAGCTCGACGAACGCGAACACGTCCGGCCGCGCGCGCAGCAACTCGGCCAGCTCGGCCAGGCGCGCCACCGGCTCGTCGGCGAACGCGGCGCCGAAGCGCGCCTCCTCGGACGCGCGCAGCGCCGCGACGCCCGCGTCGTCGAGCTCGGTCAGCTTGCCCAGCCGCCCGCACACGCGCACGAGGTCGCGGTCGTGGAAGAGCCAGGGCGTGAGGTCGGTCGAGAGCTGCACGTCCACCTCGACGAAGCGCGCGCCCGCGTCGAGGGCGGCGCGCAGCCCGGCGAGCGAGTTGTCGGGGTAGCGGTAGGTGTAGCCGCGGTGGGCGACGAGGCGGGGGGCGGTCATGGCGAGGCGGGGGAGTATCGCAGGGCGCGCCGCGAGAGGGGAGGGAGAAGCGCGGCCCGACCCGAGGTATAACGTCGCCCCCGGCGCAGGAGGAGGGCTCCGCGCCGCACGCCCCCGCATGACGCTCCCGCCTCCGCCGCCGACCGCGCGCCCCGCGCTGCGCGTCCGCCACTTCTGCAAGCGCTACGACGACTTCCTGGCCGTCGACGGCCTCGACTTCGACGTGACGCCGGGCGAGATCCTCGGGCTCGTCGGGCCCAACGGCGCGGGCAAGACCACCACGCTGCGCTCGATCGTCGGCGTGCTGCCGATCCAGGAGGGCGTGGTCGAGGTCGACGGGCACGACCTGGTGCAGGACGAGGTCGCGGCCAAGCGCGCGCTCGCGTGGGTGCCCGAGGACCCGCAGCCGTTCGAGACGCTGACGGTGGCCGAGCACCTCGAGTTCACCGCGCGGCTCTACCGCCGCGAGGACTGGCACGCCGAGGCCGAGCGCCTGCTCGAGCGCTTCGAGCTCGTCGAGAAGCGCGACGCGCTCGGCGGCGAGCTGTCGCGCGGCATGCGGCAGAAGCTCGCCTTCTGCAACGCGTGGCTGTCGCGGCCGAAGGTCGTGCTGATGGACGAGCCGCTCTCCGGCCTCGACCCGCGCGGCATCCGCTCGGCGAAGCAGGCCATCCGCGAGCTCGCGGCCGAGGGCGTCGCCGTGATCCTCTCGTCGCACCTGCTCGAGCTGATCGAGGCGCTGGCGCACCGCATCCTGATCCTCGACCGCGGCCGCCGCGTGTTCCTCGGCACGCTGGCCGAAGCGCGCGCGACGCTCTCGCCCGACGCGAACTCGAGCCTCGAGGAGATCTTCCTGGCGGCCACCGGCGAGCGGCGCGAGGCGTCGGCCGAGCCGGAGCCCGAGGGCGGGGCATGGAGCTGATCGTCGGCGACCCGGCGCTGCGCCGGCTCGCCGTGCTCAAGCTGCGCGGCGGCGTGCGCAAGCAGTTGCGGCGCCTGAAGACGCCTTCGGGCCTCCTGTTCATGCTCGTCGGCACGGGGCTCACCGGGCTCTGGCTGACGTCGCTGTTCCTGCGCGGGCGCTTCGACCGCGGCACGCCGAGCTCGCCCGAGGAGCTGCGCGCGTTCACGAAGCTCGGCATGCTCGCGCTGACGGTCGTGAGCGGCGTGTCCGCGCTCAACGTGCGCGGCGTGTACCTGCCGAAGAACGAGATCGAGCGCCTGTTCGCGGCGCCGGTCTCGCGCGCGAACCTCGTGCGCTACCGCATGCTCGTCGACCTGGGGCGCACGCTGTTCGGCGCGCTCGTGCTGGGGCTCTTGACGTGCCGTCACATGCCGCGGCCGCTGTTCGGCTTCGTGGGCGCAGGCACGGGGCTGCTGACGCTGGGAGTCGCGCGGCAGTTCGGCTCGCTCGTCGTCGCCGACGCGAGCTCGCGCCTCGGTCGCTGGGCCAAGGGCCGCCGCCTGCTGTTCGTGCGCATCCTGATGGGCTTCCTGGTCTGGGCGCTGTTCATGGCGCTGATCTTCGGGCGGCGCTTCACCGACAACGTGCTGGGCGACCTGGTCTCGACCGGCGACCTGCGCGCGCTGGTCGACCTGCCGGTCGTGCGCGTCGTGCTCGCGCCCTTCACGCCCTGGGCGTCGCTGATGACCGCGACGAGCGCGGGCGAGTTCGCCGCGTGGGGCGCGTTCTGCCTCGCGCTGTGGTTGGGCCTGTTCGAGCTCACTGCGCGGCTGCGCGTCGACTTCCGCGAGGCCTCGCTCGACACCTCGGCCGACATCGCCAAGCGCCTGCGCCGCGTCGGGCGCGGCGCCGCGCTGCAGGGCGAGGTCTCGCGCGCCGCCGCGGGCAAGCGCGTGCCCTGGCTGTTCGGTCGCGGGCCCCTGGGCGCCGTCGCGTGGCTCAAGACGGTGGCGATCTGGCGCAAGGCGCGCACGAACCTCGTGACCGGCGTGCTGATCGTCGTGCTCGTGACGGTCATGGTGAGCTTCCTCACCGGCAAGGCCGTGCAGAGCCCCGGCCCCGGCGCGCTGCTCGGCAGCTCGGCGCTGATCGGGCTCCTCGGCGTGATGTACCTGTCGGGCGCGCTGCGCTACGACTTCCGCGCCGACGTCGACCTGATGGAGCAGATGAAGGCCTGGCCCGTCGCGCCGACGCGGCTCTTCGTCGCGACGCTGCTGCCGCAGGTGGCGCTGATCTCGACGTTGCTCGGCGCGGCGATCCTCGTGCGCGCCGCCGTCCTGCAGCGGTTCCACCCGGGCCTGCTCGGCATCGTCGCGGCGTTGCCCTTCGTGCTGTTCACCTGGATCTCGGTCGACAACGCGGTCTTCCTCTTCGCGCCGATCCGCTACGTGCCCGGCCAGGAGGGCACGTTGCACAACTCCGGCCGCGCGGTGGTGCTCGTCTTCCTGCGCATCCTCCTGCTCGCCGTCGCCCTGGCGCTCGTCGCCGGCCCGAGCGCGGCGCTGCTGCTGCTCGGCCCGGACTGGCTGGGCCTCTCCCGCGTGACCGCCGCCCTGCTCTCGCTCGGCATCGGCGTCGTCGTGATGCTCGGCATGGCCGCGCTGCTCGCCTGGATCGGCGGCCGCATGCTGCGCCGCTACGACGTCTCGCGCGAGCAGGTGTAGGCGCGCGTCACACCCGCACGTGCAGCGCCGCCTGCAAGTGCGGCGCGAGGCGGGCGGCGGTGGCGGCGTTGGCCCAGCCGACGAAGCTCACCGGCGTCGTCGCGTCGAGGGGAAAGTCGAGCGGGCCGCCTTCGGGGGCGCTGAGCGCGCAGCCGGCCTCGCGGGCGACGAGCAGCGCGCCGGCGCAGTCGTACGGCTTCGACGTCGTGACCTCCGGCGCGCCGCGGGCGGCCAGCCACGCGCGCAGGTCGGCGATCAGGCGATAGGTGCCCAGCGCCAGCAGCGCGAGCTGACCGCCGTTCGAGATGTACTGGTCGTCGTAGCAACTGCGCGGGTCGGCGCCCTCGTGGCGCGCGAGGCGCTCGAAGAACGCGGCCTCGATCTGCGCGAGCGCGGGCCGCGCGGCGGGGGAGTAACGGAAGACGCTGAAGTAGCCGTGGTCGGCGCGGTCGTCGGCGTCGACGGCGAGGGGCGCGTCGTCGAGCAGGGCGTCGTCGTCGAGCGCGCGCAGCTCGAGCCGCGCGCCTGCGCCGCGCCGCGCTCGCAGCACGCGGTAGCGCGCGGCGCGCGAGTCGGGGAGCTCCGCGACGAGGCCGAGCTCGACGTCGGCGAAGCGCGGCACGCCCGCGCCCGGACCGCAGGCGGCGACGACGGTCCAGGCCGAGCGCAGGTCGGCCATCAGGTGCCGCGTGCCGTCGACCGGGTCGACCACGACGCGCGGACCGCCGTGGTCGAAACCCGCGAGCGCGCCGCTCGGGCCGCGGTGGCGCCACCCGCGATCCTCGCTGAACACGGACAGCGGGCCGCGCGCGGCGCGGCGCTCGAACCAGGCCTCGAGCGCGGCCTCGGCGGCCTCGTCGAGCGCGAAGGTCACGTCGCCCGCGCCGACGCCCGTGGGCCGTTGCGCGGCGTAGCCGTTGCCCGCCGCGTGGCCGGCCGCCACGGCGCCGCGGGCGGCCGCGCGCAGGGCGGCGCAGAGCGCGCGCAGCTCGTCGAGGAGGTCGTCGGGGAGCGTCATCGCGGCCATCGTAGCGCGCGGCGTCGCGTCCCCCGCGCGACGAGTCGGCGTACCGCGCGTGACCGCGGCGCGGCAAGCCTTAGACTGGGCGGCCCCCGTCCCCTCCGACCCCTCCCTCGACGCCATGTCCGACGTCCGCGAAGTCATCATCATCGGCTCCGGCCCGGCCGGCTACACGGCCGCCATCTACACCGCCCGCGCGAACCTCCAGCCGCTGCTCTTCCAGGGCCTGCAGCCGGGCGGACAGCTCACGATCACCACCGAGGTCGAGAACTTCCCGGGTTACCCCGAGGGCGTGATGGGCCCCGAGATGATGGAGCAGTTCCAGGCCCAGGCGGAGCGCATGGGCACCGAGATCCGCTTCGACAACATCGCCGAGGTCGACTTCAGCCAGCACCCGTTCGTCGTCAAGAGCGACTTCGAGGAGTTCCGCGCCAACGCGGTCATCATCTGCACCGGCGCGAGCGCGCGCCTGCTCGGCCTCGACAGCGAGAAGAAGCTGATGGGCCACGGCGTGTCGGCCTGTGCGACCTGCGACGGCGCCTTCTTCAAGGGCAAGGAGGTCATGGTCGTCGGCGCCGGTGACAGCGCGATGGAGGAGGCGCAGTTCCTGACGCGCTTCGCGACCAAGGTGACGATCGTCCACCGCCGCGAGGCCTTCCGCGCCTCCAAGGTCATGATCGACCGCGCGCAGGCCAACCCGAAGATCGACTGGATGCTCAACAAGGTCGTCACCGAGGTGCTCGCCAACGACCAGGGCAAGGTGCGCGCGGTCGTGCTCGAGGACACCGTCACCGGCGAGACCAGCGAGGCCCCGGTCGACGGCCTCTTCGTCGCGATCGGTCACACGCCGAACAGCGAGATCTTCAAGGGCCAGATCGAGCTAGACGACACCGGCTACGTCAAGGTCCACGACGGCACGCGCACCTCGGTCGAGGGCGTCTTCGCCGCGGGCGACGTGATGGACAAGACCTATCGTCAGGCGATCACGGCGGCCGGCACCGGCTGCATGGCGGCGATCGACTGCGAGCGCTGGCTCGAGGCGCGCGGTCACTAGTCCGTCCCAGAGGTGCTTCGAAGGTCGGAGTGACGGCCTCCCCTTCGGTGCGGAGCTCGACGACGCCGGCGAAGCGCTGGACTCGTCGAGGCGCTCGGACGCCGCACCGGAGTGGAGGTCACCGCGCCGGCGCCGCGTGACGTCTCGGACGGACGCTCGGCGCGACGCTTCGCGAATCGGCGGCGCGCGCCCCTCGCATCGGGCGCTCGCCGCCTCTATGTTGGCCCGCGTCGACTCCGACCCGCACCGCGAGCCCGCCATGATGGACGACCCGAGCTTCGGCTCCTCCGAGTACTCCCCCGAGGCCGTCGAGCTCTTCGCGCAGTACCTCCTCGCCCGCGACGTCGGCGAGGACGTCGACTTCGAGGCCTTCGCCGACGAGCACGCGGACTGGACCGAGGAGCTCTACGGTCTGCACACCGACTGGGACAACGTGCGCGGGCTGCTCGAGCGCCTGCGCGTGCGGCCGTCGCCGGCGAGCGCGCCGGCGGCCGAGGTCGGGGCACCGGTCGCCGCGGCGCCGCTCGCGGAGGCCGCGCGCGACGCCTGAGCCCGAGCTCGCCGCCGCCGCGCCGGCGAGCTCGGCCCGCCCGCCCGGCCGGCCGCGCCTGGCGCATCGCCGCCGTCGCGACGACGCTCGTCGCGCTCTCGCTCGGCTACGTCTCGTACACGCTGCACCACGCGAAGGTCGTGCTCGCCGGCGAGTCCGAGCGCCTCGCGGGAGAGGGGCGCCGCCTGTCGGGGCTGCTCGAGGAGGAGCGCAGCGCGCTCAGCGCCAAGGAGCAGTTGCTGGCGCAGGAGCACAGCGCGCGGGAGGCAGCGCAGCGCGAGATCGAGCGCACGCGCGAGGCGCTGGAGCGCGAGCGGCTCGCCGCGGAGGCGTTGCGGCTCAGGACGCTCGGCGAGGTGCTGCTGGAGAGCGCGGTGCTGACGGGACCGGTGCGCGAGCGCGGCGCGGAGCTGCACGCGTGGCTGGACAAGGAGCGCGCGTGGGCGGTGGCGGCGGAAGGGCTCGTGGCGGAGAGCGTGGAGGGCGTCGCGGCGACGCTGGCGGACGTGCGCGCGCGCGTGGAGCGCGAGGCGTCGTGTCTGGACGCGGCCGAGGGCGAGGGTCTTGGCGTGCCGTGGGGTGTGGTGTGGCGCGCCGGGGGGAGAGGTGGACGCGGTGCTCGGAGCGTGGGTCGGGCGCGAGGTGCCGGTGCGGCGCGTCGGGCGGGATGGGGCGGTGGTGGTGCTGGAGGATGCGGAGGGTGTCGGGGAGGAGGTGCTGGAGCGGTTCGGGTACGAGCGGCTGACGGCGCGGGAGCGGGGGGTGCTGGTGGTGATGGGGTTGGCGGGGAGTGGGCGTTGCGGGGGAGGTAGGGGCGGCGGCGCGCTCGCGGCTCGGGTTCGAGCAGAGCGTGGTGCGGAGCGCTCGGGGACGGGCCCGAGCCGCGTCGCCTGCCGTCACCGTCGCCTTCGACCCGCCCTGCAGGCCGAGGGGCGAGGGCCGAAGGCGACGGTGACGGCAGGCGCGGACGGACGGCGGGGCTGGGGGGAGGTTTGGGGTGTTGAAGCGACGGGTCGGGGCGGGGGGCGAGGGGGGCTGCGCGAGTCCGCGTGTGTGCCGCAGCCTCGACGCGAGGCGGTCCGAAGGTCGTTGCGTGTGTGTCGGCTCAGGCCGCGCGCGTGACGCGTGGCTTCGGCGTGAAGTGCAGCGAGAAGCGGCCGTAGCGCTTCACGCACTCGCGCAAGGTCCACGGCGGAGGCGCGACGTACGAGAGCCGGTCGCGCGGGTCCCAGTCGGCCGCGAAGTCGGACCAGCCGTCGAAGTAGCGACCGGAGGAGAAGAGGTCGGGAGCGACCGCGGCGCGGCCGGCGCCCGAGCCGTGCTTGTTGTGGTTGCAGAGCACGTAGCGCAGCGCGTGCCACAGACGGCCGAGGGACTTCAGCACCTCGTCGTGGAAGCGCTGAGCGAAGACCGCGCCCGACCGACCCCAGCGGCGGTTGAGGTTCCTCGCGATGCGCGTGCACAGCGACTTCATCCCGCGTGCGAGGGCGTCGCGCGAGTCGGCGGCCAGCACGAGGTGCAGGTGGTCGTGCTGGATCGAGAAGTGGTGGATGCGGAAGTCCGCGCGCTGCGCGGCGCGGATGGCCTCGACGCAGACCTCGCCGCCGTCGCGCGAGCGCAGCGAAGGCAGGCCGGACTGGAGCTTCGTCGTCACGAGGCGCAGGTGGCTCTTGCAGACGGATCGACGAGAGCAGTGGGGGACGTGCCCGCGCTTGGGCTTGCGGCCGGCGTTCTCGCGCGGACCGCCCCAGGTCGGCGCGTCGACGAAGGCGAAGGTGGCTTGGCGTGCGAGCGTCATGCCTGTAGGACGGACGGCGCGGCGTTCGGTTCGTCAATACCTCCTGGAAACGTGCTCCATTCGCTGATTGGAGTCGATCTTGATAACGGCGCTCTTCGCCGGTGAGAGCCCTCGCGCACATCGAGTCGCCTTCACGCGGCAGAGCAACGACTCTTCATGCCGGCAGAACTCGACGCTCGAGCTGCTCGACGATGCAACTCGGACCGAATGAAGATCGAACCTCGAACGCCTCGAGCGCCGCGGCTTCGCCGCGGCGCGAGGCGTTCGAGCTCGTGCGCCTTCGGATCGAGTGGAGCGCGGGGCGCGTTCGCGCTTCGGTCTCGAACTTGATTCCGGCTCTTCCGCTTCGAGTCGACTCGGCCGGTGCGAGCTCGTGCGCAGTCCAGAGTTCGACAGCTTCTCGTCGAACGCCTCGAGCGCCCGTTCGCACGCCGTCGAGCGCCGCGCGAGGCGCTTTCACTTCGGCGCTTGTCTCCATCGCCGGCTTCGATGAACGACTGCGACGAACTGCATCGTCTCGAACTTCGATTCCGGCGCTCTTCCGTCGCTCGCTCGCACGTCGCGCGATGACGCCCCAAGCGCCGCTCGCACTCGAGCCGCTCGGACCCGTGAGCGCGACCTCGATTCCGCACGCCGCCCTCGAGGCCCCGAGCCGACGCTCGACGCCGACACCTCACCACGACATCACGGGCCTCCCGTTCGCCCCTGCGGACCTCCCCCAGCCCCGCCGTCCGTCGCGCGCCTGCCGTCACCGTCGCCTTCGGCCCTCGCTTGCGAGGTCCGGGCCGAAGGCGACGGTGACGGCAGGCGCGGACGGGCGGTGGGGCGTCCCCGCCGCTCCGCACCCGTGCCCTGCTCGAACCCGAGCCCGAGCGCCACTCCTCCCGCACCCCGAGCTCCACGCCCACCACCCCGTCCCCACCCCCCCCACCAACAAACCCCGCGACCCCACACCGGGGCCGCGGGGCCACAATCCAAGAAACCGAAGCCGTTCCGAACCTCAGAGCATGTTCGCGGTGGGGTTCCAGAGCGTGCGCTTGATCGTCACCTGGTTGGGGTTCGTCACGTTGAGCATGCCCTTCACGCGACGGTCGTAGTTGAGCCGCAGCCCGACCTTGTAGGGCGAGTCCGGCGGGTTGTCTCCGGTGCCGTAGCCGGCTGTGTTCTTGCGGCCAGGAGCGAGCACTCCGAGGTCGGGGCAGACCAGCGCGCCGTTGATCTGGAGCTGGCCCTTCATGCGATCGCCGCGGTGGACGATGCCGAAGATGGCGTTGTTGGTGTAGAGCAGGCCGTCGATCTGCATCGGCGTGTCGTAGGCGTGCTGCGTCTCGAAGTACTCGATCGCGAGCTTCTGCATGTAGTCGCTCAGCCAGCCGTCCTTGGGCGTGAGCTGCAGGATCGCGGCCTTGGCGGCGCCGGTGCTCGGGTCGTAGAGCGCCGCGTTGCTCGTGTCGCTCGGGTCCCAGATGGTCAGCTTGTCCTCGTCCCAGGAGAGCGGGACCTCTTCGTCGCCGCGCCAGGTCCCCGAGGCCGCGTCGAAGTGGATGTCGCCCAGGTTGTAGATCGGGATCTCGTCGCCGGGTCCGAAGTTGTAGTAGCGCGGCACGTAGTCGACGCCCGCGTAGCTCGGGTTCGGCACCGACCAGGTCGACGGGTCGTGCTGGTCGTCGCCGGCGCCGGGCAGCAGCGGCTGGGTCTTGGCCCACTCGGTGCGGTTGAAGAGCGAGAGCTCGGCCAGCGAGAAGTTCCAGTCGCTGTTCGGCGTGCCGTCGATGTACTCGTACTGGCCGGGCGCCGTGAAGACCGAGGGCTTGAGGTAGTCGCCCAGGAGCATGTTGCCGCCGGCGGCGAGGCCCAGCGCGTTCTTCGTGCCGTCCTGCGCGATGCCGAAGGTGCGCGGCCCGGAGGGGCTGCCCTCGCCGTCGCCGGGCAGGTAGGCCTGGCCGTCGAGGTACTTCAGGTCCGTCGGGATGTAGATGTTCCCGCTGACCAGGATCGAGCCCTGTCCCTTCACGTAGCCGTTGATGACGAGGTCGCCGTCGATCGCGATGGTGCCGTCGATGACGATCGGGTTCTCGGGCGTGCCGGTCAGGATCACGTTGCCGGAGGTCGCCGAGCCGAGCGAGGGCTGGTTGCCCGTGAAGAGCGCCGCGGAGTACTCCGCGGGCTGGTCGATCACGAAGCTCGGGTCGGACACGTTGATGATGCCTGCGACGATCGCGCCCTCGGCCTCCTGCGAGGCCTGGTAGAACTCGAACGGGTCGACGCGCTTGTTGCCCGCGCCCGACGTGTCGGCCAGCCCGGTCGCCGGGTTGGTGCCGCCGTTGTCCGGGAAGGGCGGCGGGAAGCTCGTCGGCAGCACGCCGTCGGGCATCTCGCTGTACTGCGTCGGGTAGTCGAGGTAGATGTTCTCGCCCGTCGCGTGCGGGTCCGAGTTCGGCGCGAACGGCGTGCTCTGCAGGTCGCCCCAGGCGTCCTCCACGAGGTGGCCGTCGCCGTCGAACGCGAAGGACTTGAACGACTTCTCGTTCCAGCCGCTCGTGATCGGCACGCCGTCGTGGTTGGTCAGCTTGCCGCGCATGTACAGCGAGCCCGCGATGTAGGAGTCGGCGTCCCAGTCCCCGATGTCGGGGCGGCCGTCCATGTTGTCGCGGATCATCAGGCTCTCGAGCGTGCCGACCTTGACGCGGTCGAACGTCCCGTGCGCGCCGGCGTCCAGGTTGTAGTAGCGGTCGGCCGAGTCGACGACGCTGTGGCAGAAGATGCAGTTGACGTTGTTCGTCAACACGCCGTAGTCGAAGCCGTCGAACTGCGCCGGCTCGATCGTGTAGACGAGCTGGATGGCGCGGTTGAGCACCGGGTTGACGATGTCCTTGCCGCGGTTCGTGCTGGCCGAGACGGTGACGTAGAGCTGCGTCGACTCGCCCGCGTCGCGCCGCACGACGCGCAGCGCGTCGATGTTGACGTCGTCGAACTCGGGGTTGCCCACGCCCGCGCCGGGCACGCCGGCGATCTCGAGGAAGTCGAGGCCCGCGTCCGCGGGCGGCGGCCCGCCGGGTCCCGCGTCGGCGATGCCGGCGCCGTCGAGGTACGCGCGGAAGGAGTTGATCGACCCCGCCGCGCCGCCCTGCGCGGCCAGGTACTGCGACCAGATGCGGTCCGTCGCCACGATGCCGACGCTCTCGACCGCGCTCTTCAGCCGGTACTCGTCGCCCTGGAAGTTCACGACGCGCGACCCGTTCAGCGTCGCCTGCAGCATCGAGAGCCCGAGCATCGCCATCAGCGAGGCCACCATCAGGGCCGGGATCAGGGCCGAGCCCTTGCGCCGTCTGCGTTCACGTCTGTTCAGCTTCATCGTTCGAGTCCCCCTCTCGGTGACTGTCCCTCTCGCTCAGTTCTCCGGCTCGTTCCGCAGGAACACCAGAGACTGGACCTGCCGCACGATGGGGACGTCCGCGTTCGTTCGTCCGAGGATGAACAGGCGCACGTGCAGCCGGCGCGCCTCGCGGTCCCAGAGGAAGAGCGGGTCGTCGAAGCCGTCGCCGTCGAGGTCCCCGCCCCAGTTGCAGCGTTCCTGCATCACGTTGGAGGGCCCCAGGCCGAGCTCGCGGCTCTGCGCGGCGGGGTCCACCGTGTTCCAGATGCGCCGGCGGATCTGACCGATGTCGAAGACGTCGTTCGTGTCGCCGTCGCGGTTGAGGTCGTCGCCCGTCGCGCTCTCGTCGTAGCTCGTCTTCGCGACGAAGTAGAGGCACGCCCACGCGTCCTCGGTCGGCCCGCCGAGGTCGTGGCCCCAGCGCAGCTCGTCGTCGTCGTTGAGGTAGTTCGGCGGGTTCGCGCCCGTCGGGTCGACCGGAACGCGGTACGAGAAGCCCGTCCCGTCGCCGCGGAAGAAGACCGGTCCGGTGGCCTCGAGCGCGCGGCCGTCCCAGGACGCCGCGGGCGGGTTGGTCTGCAGCGCGATCGGTTCGGCGAGGCCGGACCACAGCAGCTGCACGCCCGTCGCGTGGGTCGCGTCCTGCGTGCACTGCAGCCCGCGCACGAGGTTCAGGAAGCGCGTGCCGCCGCCGCCCAGGCCGTTGTAGCTCAGGCGCTCCTCGTTCGCGGTCCCGCGCTCGAGCAGCAGCGTGCCTTCGTCGGGGAAGCCCAGCGTCGAGTCGACGACGAGCTCCGCGGTCGAGCCCGAGCCGAGGCCCATCGTCACCTGCGCGATCGGGTTCGTCCCGCGCGCGTCGGCGAGCTCCGCCTCGATGTCGCGCAACATCTGCTGCGCCTTGGTCTCGGCCACCGCGATGCCCAGCGTCGAGCGCGCCAGGTGCGTGTCGCGCTCGATGACTGCGAACACCGAGAGCAGGATCGTCGCGAGCAGGCTCGTGCACACGAGCAGCTCGAGGATCGTCATGCCGCGCTTGCGGCCGGTCGCGT
The DNA here is from genome assembly GCA_020638875.1 of Planctomycetota bacterium. Taxonomy (GTDB): domain Bacteria; phylum Planctomycetota; class UBA1135; order UBA1135; genus DUCM01. The sequence goes on along the minus strand of JACKHS010000001.1, from coordinate 177,733 downwards.
ACGCGCGCTTCATGACTGGTCAGTAGCCGATGACGTAGAAGGGGTGGCGCACCTGCACGTCGCCCGAGACGCCGTGCCAGCGCGCGGTCAGTACGATCGGCAGGATGCGCGCGCTCGCGCTGACGTCCGCGTTGTCGGCGGCGCCGTCGCTGTCGAGGTCGCGCGGCAGGCCGAGCTCGACACCCAGCGCCGCGTCGGTCTGCGTCTCGTCGACGATCACTTGGATGCTGCCGACCGTGAGCTGACCGGTCTGCGGGTTCAGCTCGCCGATCGCGAACGTGTCGCCCAGCTCGCCGCCGGGGGAGAGCGCGTCGACGAAGTCCTGCGACCACGAGCCCGCGGTCGTGCGGCGGATGCGGTCCGCCAGCGCGTGGATCTCCTCGGCGACTTGGCGGATCGCGTTCTGCGCGACGGCGCGCTCGCGGTTCTGACGGCGCAGGGCGTGGGTGCGCACGGTCGAGGCGCTCATGGCCATCAGCGCGACGGTGAGGATCACCATCGCGAGGCCGATCTCGACCAGCGTGAACCCCGAGCGGGGTCCGCGCCCCTGCCGCTTCCCCGCGCGGCGCGTGTACAGGCTCTTGGACATCGATGTCGGAGCCCCTGCGTTCCCGTGCGGCTTCCCATGCCGCCCCCGAGGCTCCTGGGCCCCTTCGTCGGCCCGGCCCGCGCTCGCCCTGGACAGGAAATCGCAAATAGGGAGACCGGTCGCGCCCGCCGCCCTCGCTTGCGCCGCCTTCCCACCCCCCGGAGAATGCCGCCATGAGAGCGGAGCACGAGGCCCCCGCGGGCCGCCACGTCGTCGTCACGGGGGCCGGCACCGGCATCGGCCGGGCCATCGCCCTGCGCCTGGGGGGGGAGGGCGCCCGCCTGTCCCTGCTGGCCCGGGACGCCGCGCGCCTGGAGGAGACGGCCGCCGCCGTAGCCGCCGCCGGGGGCGCGCGGCCCTTCGTCGCGAGCTGCGACCTGCGCGACCGCGCGGCCGTGGACGCCGCCGTCGCCGCCGCGCGCGAGGCCCACGGGCCGCTCTACGGTCTGGTCGCCAACAGCGGCATCGGCGGGCCCAACGCGCCCGGTCCCGAGGACCGCTTCGACGACCTCGTCGCGACGAACCTGACCGGCACCTACAACTCGCTGCGCGCCGCGCAGCGCCACCTAGAACCGGGTCCCGAGCGCCGGCACCTCGTCGTCGTCTCGTCGATCCTCGCGCGCATCGGCGTGCCCGGCTACACCGGCTACTGCGCGTCGAAGGCGGCGCTGCTCGGCCTGGTGCGCGCGCTCGCCGCCGAGCTCGCGCCCGACGAGGTGCAGGTCAACGCGGTCTGCCCCGGCTGGGTGAACACCGCGATGGCGCGCGAGGGCCTCGAGGGCATGGCCGCCGCGATGGACGTCAGCTACGAGCAGGCGCACGCGATCGCGATGCAGGCCGTGCCGCTCGGCCGCATGGGCGAGCCCGAGGAGGTCGCCGGCCTCGTGCGCTACCTGCTGTCGGCCGACGCGCGCGGCATCACCGGCCAGGCCCTCGACATGAACGGCGGCGCGTTCATGCTCTGAGCCCCCGCACCGCCATGCGCATCGCCCTCGCCCTGCACGCGTTCCCGCCGCACGCGACGACGGGCGTCGAGACGTACGGCGAGGCCCTCGCGCGCGCGCTGGCGCGGCTCGGCCACGAGGTGCACGTCTTCGCGCCGCGCCGCGACGAGACGCGCGCGCAACTGGCGCTCGTCCGCGAGGAGCGCGACGGTTACGCGGTGACCTGGCTCGCGCTCGGCCGCGACCCCGACGACGGCCCGACGCGGCGCGCGCGGCCCGGCGCGGCGGCGGCGTTCGGGCGCTTCCTCGACCGCGAGCAGCCCGAGGTCGTGCACGTGCAGCACGTGCTGCGCCTGGGCGCGGAGCTCGTCGACGAGGCGCGCGCGCGCGACCTCGTGACCGTCTTCACGGCGCACGATCCCTTCGCCGCGCTCAACGACTACTGCCTCGTCGCGCCGGACCTCTCGGCGCTCGACCCGCGCGACCTCGTCGCCCAGGCGCGCTGCGAGCGCGCGCGCGGCGTGCTCGACGCGGCCTTCGCGGCGCACGACGGCTACCTGCCGCCGCAGGAGCGCGACGCCACGCTGCGCGCGCGCGTCGCGGCCGCGTTGACCCCGCGTGCCGAGGACCGCGACGACGCCGACCTCGCGCGCCGCGTCGCGCGCCTGCGCCTGAGCGCGACGCGCGGCTCCGGCGCGCTCGCGCGCTGCGACCGCGTCGAGGCGCCCACGCGCTGGCTGGCCGAGCTGCTCTTCGCCGCCGGCCTGCGCGCCAAGATCGAGGTGCGCGCGTGCGGCCACGACGTCGACGCGCTGCGCGCGCTCGCGCCGCCGACGCGCGCACGCCGGACCGCTGCGCGTGCTCTACCTCGGCGGCCTGTACGAGGTGAAGGGTCCGCACGTGCTGCTCGACGCGGTCGAGGGCCTCGCCGGCGAGGTCGCGCTCACGCTGCGCGGCGCGCCGGGCACGAGCCCCTACGGCGCGCACCTCGAGCGTCGCGCGCGCGAGGTCGGCGCGCGCGCTCGGCGGACCGTTCACGCGCGCCGAGCTGCCGGCGCTGCTCGCCGCCGCCGACGTCGTCGCCGTGCCGTCGCTGTGGCCCGAGAACGCGCCCTTCGTGATCCGCGAGGCCTTCGCCGCGGGGCGGCCGGTGCTCGCGAGCGACACGCCCGCGCTGCGCGAGAGCGTGAGCGACGGCGTCGACGGGCGGCTCTTGCCGCAGGGCGACGTCGCGGCGTGGCGCGCGGCGCTCACTCCGAGCTCGCGCGCGCGACCGCGGCGAGCTGGCCGAGCTCGCCGCCGGCGTGCGCGCGCGCCAAGGGCATCGACGCGGACGCGCGCGAGCTCGTCGCGTTGTACGCCGAGCTGGCGCGGCCGCACGTCGAGCGCCGCGCGCGCGCCTGGGCGCGGCTGCCGAAGAGCGTGCAGCCCTTCGCCGAGCGCCACGCGCGCCTCGCGGGCCTGCCGACGCGCGAGCTGACGGCGCGCGCGCTGCGCGGCCTCGAGCAGCTCGCCGAGCGCCTCGGCGCGCCGCGGCCGGACCTCGCCGCCGCGCTCGCGGACCCCGCGCGCCTGCGCGAGCGCGTGGCCGACCTCGCGCGCGCGCCGCGAGCTGGCGCGAGGGCGTCGCGCGCGACCGCGAGGACGCGCTGCGCGCGCTCGAGGGCGCGTGCGCGAGCTCGAGCGCGCCCGCCGCCGCCGAGCGCGAGCGCGCCGCGTGGCGCGAGGAGCAGCTCGCCGAGCGCGAGCGGCGCCTCGCGTGGACCGAGTCAAGCTCGACGACGCGGCGCGCAGCGCGGCCGTGCGCGAGCTCGAGGGCCGCGGCGCCGAGCTCGCGCGCGCGGTCGCCAGCCTCACCGCGGAGCGCGACTGGCTGCGCGAGCAAGAGGGCGAGCTCGCCTGGACGCGCGAGTGCCTCACGGATCGCGAGGCGCACCTCGCCGAGGCGAACAAGGCGCTGCGCGACGCGGGCGCCGCGCTGTCGGCGGCGCTGGCCGAGCGCGACGGCCTGCGCGCGACGCTCGACGCGCGCGAGGAGGAGCTGCTGCGCCTGACCGACGATCACGCCGCGCTCGACCGCCACTTCGAGGCGCTCGAGGAGGAGCGCCGGCGCACGGCGCGCGCGCACGAGGCCGGGCTCGCCGAGCTCGAGCTCGCGCGCGGCGCGCACGACGAGCTGCTCGCCGCGCACGAGGCGCTGCGCGAGCACGAGCGCTGGCTGCGCGACGAGCTCGTGCGCCTGGTGCGCAAGCTCGCCGGCGCCGACGCGGCGCGCGCCGACGCACCTGACGCGCTCGCGCCGGCGCTCGTGCGCGCGTTCGACGGCCTGCGCGCGCTCGAGCGCGAGCTCGCCTGGCGCGCCGCCGAGATGGACGGCGCCGCGCACGACGTGAACGGCCTCGGCGAGCGGCTCCTGCGCGGGCCGCTGCTGCGGCGCGTGCGCTCGTGGCGCGAGGGCGTCGCGGGAGGCGAGGCATGACGCGCACGGTCTCGGTCGTGATCCCGACGCTCGCCGACCGCGAGCTGCTCGACGCGTGCCTCGCCGCGCTCGCGGACGAGCTGCGCGCGGAGGACGAGGTCGTCGTCGTCGACGACAGCGGCGCGGGCGCGCTCGTCGAGTGGTTGCGCGAGCGCCACCCGGCCGTGCGCTGCGTGGCGACGTCCGAGAACCTCGGCTTCGCGCGCGCGCTGCTCGCCGGCGTCGAGGCCGCGCGCGGCGCGCTGGTGCTCGCGTTGAACCCCGACGTGCGCCTGCAGCCCGGCGCGCTCGCGGCCCTCGTCGCTGCGCTGGCGGACGACGTGCACGCCGTCGCGCCCTACGTGCTGCTGCACGGCGAGGAGGCGGTGGGCGAGTCCCTGCCCGAGCTCGCGCTCGAGGACGGCTTCCCCGTGGTGCGCCACCGCGCGCTCGACGTCGTGCCCGGCGCGCCGCACGCCGAGTTCCCGGGCGGCGTCCCGGTCGCGTTCGCGCTCGGCGGCTGCATGCTCGTGCGCCGCGCCGACTTCCTCGCCGCGCCCTTCGACCCGCGCTACGAGCCCTTCTACTGGGAGGACGTCGACTGGGCGCAGAGCGCGCTGCGCGCCGGCCGCCGTGTCCTGGTCGAGCCGCGCGCCGTCGCGCACCACCACCACCGCGGCACGATCGCCCCGCGCATCCCCGAGCGCCTCGTGCGCGCCGCGATCGAGAAGAACCGCCTGCTCTTCGCGTGGAAGCACCTCGAGGCGGACGATCGGCGCGCCCACCTCGCGGCGCTCACCGCGCGCCTCGTGGAGCACACGGTCTGCGAGGACCGCGAGGAGCTGGTGTGGTTGCTGCTGGCGCTCGAGCAGGAGCTCGCCGCGCCCGCCGCCCGCTGACCCCCAATACGGAGTCGCACACCACCCATGGGGGACCCCCCCAATACGGAGTCGCACACCACCCATGGGGGACCCCCCAGGTCGTGCCGTAGCATGTCGGCAGGGAGACGTGCGGGGGAGGCGGCCGGGGAGGCCTGAGTGGGGCTCTCGGGGCGGCCGCACTCCGAAGTTGCTACGGCACTTCCTGTGGGGTCCCCCATGGGTGGTGTGCGACTCCGTATGGAGGGGTGCGGGCCGACCTTCGCCGCTCAGAGCTCGGCGAGCAGTGCGTCCACGTGGCGCGCGGCGGTGAAGTCGCGCGCTGCGCGCTCGCGACCGGCGGCGCCGAGGCGGGCGGCGCGGACGGGGTCGTCGAGGAGCCCCGCGATGCGCTGCGCCAGCGCGTGCGCGTCGCGGCGGGGGGCGAGGAGGCCGGTGACGTCCTCGGTCAACCACTCGCGCACGCCGCCGACGTCGAAGGCGACGACCGGCTTCGCGTGCGCCATCGCCTCCAGGCCGACGAGGCCGAAGGGCTCGTCCCAGACGGAGGGGAAGACGACGACGTCGCTGGCGGCGAAGAGCGCCTCGAGCTCGAAGGGCGCGAGCCAGCCGGTGACGTGGAGGTCGTCCGCGAGGCCCTCGGCGCGGGCCTTCTCTTCGAGCCATGCGCGCGCCGGGCCGTCGCCGGCGACGACGAGCTTCGCACGCTGCGCGAGGTGACCGAGCGCCGTCAGCAAGTAGTCCACGCCCTTGTCGGGCAGCACGAGGCGCGCGGCGCAGAGGAGCAGCGGGCGGGCGTCGCGCTCGAGGAACGCGCGCGTCGCGGCGGCCAGCGGCGCCGGCGACGGGCGCTGCGCGCTCGTGAAGTAGGGCAAGACACGCACCAGGTCCGGCGCGAGGCCGGCGCGCACGAGCTCGTCGCGCATGTAGTGCGAGGCGACGAATACGCGCCGACACCGCTTGGTCCGCTCCAGCTCGCCGAGGTTCGCCGCGAGCGTGCGCAGCGGCCAGCGCAACGCGGGCGCACCGGTCGGCTTGAAGCCCGAGCAGCCGGCGCCCGTCCAGTAGCGCTCGAGGCACGCGAGGCCGAGCGGCGCGGCGCACGGCGCGCCGTCCTCGTGCAGCTTGTTGAGCCCGGGGCAGAAGAGCGTGTGGTCCTGCACGAAGCGCACGACCGGCGCCGCGTCGAGCAGCACGCGCAGCGCGTCGGCGCGGGCGCGGCTGAGCAGGTAGACGACGTCCGGCCGCGCGGCGCGCACGAGGTCACGCAGGGCGACGCGCTCCGCCCGCGAGAGTCGCTCCGCCGCGAGCGCCTCGAAGCGCAGCACCTGCGCCGCGCCCTCCTGCTCGCCCTCGGCGCAGAGCACGGGCACCTCGACCCCACGCTCCCGCAGCGCGCGCACCACGTCGCCGGCGTAGCGCTCCGAGCCGCCGACGAGGTCCCAGCGCGTCGTGACGACGAGCACCCGTGATGCGCGCGGAGGCGCCGCGCTCGCGCGCGACGCCTCCGCCTGGGCCTCGGTCCGCTGCGTCACCGCGCTACGAGCCGATCGACAGCAGGAACTCGCCGTTCGACTGCGTCTTGCGCATCTTCTGGATCAGCATCTCCATCGCCTCGACCGGGTCGAGCTCGTTGAGCACCTTGCGCAGCATCCACACGCGGCGCATCTCCTCTTGCTGGAAGAGCAGCTCCTCCTTGCGCGTGCCGGAGCGGTTGATGTCGATGGCGGGGAAGATGCGGCGGTCGGAGATGCGGCGCTCGAGCACGATCTCCATGTTGCCGGTGCCCTTGAACTCCTCGAAGATCACCTCGTCCATCTTCGAGCCGGTCTCGATCAGCGCGGTGCCGAGGATGGTCAGCGAGCCGCCGCCCTCCATGTTCCGCGCGGCGCCGAAGAAGCGCTTGGGGAACTGCAGCGCGGTGGCCTCGAGGCCGCCGGAGAGCAGCTTGCCGTTCGAGGGCGCCTCGACGTTGCACGCGCGCGCGAGACGCGTGATCGAGTCGAGCAGGATGACGACGTCGCGCCCGGCCTCGACCATCGACTTGGCCTTGGCGATGCACATCTCGGCCACCTGGATGTGGCGCGCGGCGGGCTCGTCGAAGGTCGAGCTGATGACCTCGTGCATGTCACCCGGCACGGTGCGCTCGAAGTCGGTGACCTCCTCGGGACGCTCGTCGATCAGGAGCACCATCAGGTGCGCCTTCGGCATGTTCGTCACGATCGCCTTCGCGAGCATGTGCAGCAGCACCGTCTTGCCGGTGCGCGGCGGCGCGACGATCAGGCCGCGCTGGCCCAGGCCGACCGGCGTGACGAGGTCGACGATGCGCATCTCGAGCGGGTTGTCCGGCCCGCCCTCGAGCAGGATGCGCTCGTCGGGGTAGATCGGCGTCAGCTCCTTGAACGGCGTGCGCGTGCGCGCCGCATCGGGCTCGTCCTCGTCGATCGTCTGCACGTCGCCGAGCACGAAGAGCTTCTCGTCCTCCTTGTTCGGGCGCAGGTGACCGCGCACCGTCATGCCTTCGGCCAGGCCGTACTCCTCGATCACCGAGGGCGGCACGTAGACGTCCTCGTGGCTCGGCATGTAGTCGTTGCGGCAGAAGCGCAGGAAGGCGTGGCCCTCCGGCACGACGCGCAGCGTGCCCTCGGCGACGACCGGCACGTGCTTGTGGAAGCGCCCCTGCACGATGCCCCACAACAGGTCGCGCCGCAGGCGGCCGGGGCGCTCGACCTTCTCCTTCTCGGCGAGGTCGACGAGGTCCTCGACCTCGAGCGCCTGCAGCTCCTTGAGCTCGGTGGCCTTCGCCTTGGTCTTGCGCGTGTTCTTCGGCAGCGACGCGACGAGCTCCTCGAGCCCGGCCTCGTCGAGGTCCGCCGGCAGCGCCGAGTAGTCCAGCCGCACGATGCCGTCCTCGTGCGTGCCCGGGCCCGACTTGGGCCGGTGCTTCTGCTTCTGGAACTGTCGCTTCTGGAAGGGCCGCTTCTTCTGCGCCGAAGTCATGGAGGCTGTCTCGTGGGGGGAGGGGTCACAGGCCCGCGCGCTCGCGCAGGGCTCGGACGCGGGCCAGGAGCTCGTCCAGCCCGGAGTCGTTCTCGAGGACGTAGTCCGCCTTGGCGCGTTTCTCCGCCAGCGGGAGTTGGGCGCGCTCGCGCCGCGCCACTTCACCGGGGGGCCAACCGCGGCGCTCCTGAGCGCGGCGGTCGCGGGCCTCGGCGTCGGCGTCGACGAAGACGAGCAGGTCGCACTCACCGACCAGCCGGTGCTGGGCATCGTTCTCGAGGAGCAGCGGCACGTCGAGGACGATGGGGTGGCGCGCGTCCGCGCGCGCCTCGGTGAGCTCGCGGGAGATCCTCGCACGAACGGCCGGGTGGATCCAGCCCTCGAGCGCGCGGCGCGCCTCGGGGTCGGCGAAGACGCGCGCGCCGATCGCGGCGCGGTCGGGCCGGCCCTGCGCGTCCAGCACCTCCGGGCCGAAGCGCTCGCGCAGGCGCGCGACGACCTCGGGCGACTCCAGCGCCTCGCGCGCCAGGCGGTCCGCGTCGATCACCACGCCGGCCTCGCCGGCGAGCTGGCGCGCGACCTCGGACTTGCCGGAGGCGATGCCGCCCAGGACCCCGACCACGGCGGGGCGGCGCCCGGGGGCGGGGGCGGGCGGGGGAGGCGACATGGGGGAGGCAGACTAGCCCGAACGGTGTCCCGTGCAACCGCCGCGCGCGCCGCGCGCGCCCCGAGTTCGCGCGCCGCGAGGGAAACCGGCGCGACGCGCGCGGGTAGCCCTCGCGACCTGCGTCGCGCGGGTCCGCGAGGCCCGCCGCGGCCTCTCGGCACCCCCGTCGCGCGGGCCCCGTCACGGGAGCCGCCCGGGGTGAATTCCCTTGCCGCGGCCCTCCGCGTTCGGGTATCACCTGCGGCTTCCCAGAGGCCCCCAAGGGCCTCTCGGCGTCCGAGGCCGCGCCCGACGCCTCCCCACAAGTTCCCTCCGCCCCCCTCGTTCCCCAGGTCCGTCCCCTCGGCGGGCCAAAGGACACACGCGAATGATGAACCGCTCCCGCCGTGGCGCCGCCCGCGTCAGCATCACCTGGATGATCGTCGTGGTGATCGCCTTCTTCGCCGCCCTCTCGATGGTGTTCGTCTACGACGGCGAGCTGACGAAGGCCGAGAACGCCCGCGTGGAGGCCGTCGCGAAGGCCGACGCCGCCGACGCGAAGTGGTCCGAGGAGAACAAGAAGTTCAAGGAGGCCTCGCGCGCGCTGGGCTTCTACGATCGCGAGTCCGCGGACGTCGCCGCGAACGTCGAGAACGCCAAGATCGGCCTCGACAACTTCAAGGACGCCCTGGGCATCAGCGAGCCGAGCGTCCAGGACTGGGAGACCGTCGCCCCGCGCGCCGCGGACAACTACAAGTCGAAGGTCCGTGAGATCGCCGACCTCCGCAAGCAGGTCGCCGACCTGCAGAGCGAGATCGCGGTGAACCGCCAGGCGGCCACCAGCCTCGCCGCGGAGAAGGACCAGCGCATCCAGACGCTGCAGCAGCAGATCAACGACGCCGAGCAGGCCGCCAGCTCGCGCCAGAACGACCTGGAGAGCGAGGTGGCCCAGGTGCGCTCCGCGCTCGCGGACACCGAGGGCGTGCTGAAGGACCAGCGCGGCGCCACCGACGACGCCCTGCGCGCCAAGCGCGACCGCGAGGCCGAGATGACCACGCGCCTCAACAACGTCACGAAGGCCCTCGAGTGGCAGAAGGAGCCGGAGCGCCCCGACGGCCACATCCTCGAGACCTCCGAGAAGCTGGGCCTCGCCTGGATCGACATCGGCAAGAACAACCGCCTGTACTCGGGCATGCGCTTCGCGATCAAGGACGCCACGCCCGGCGTCGACCGCATCAAGGGCTACTGCGAGGTCAGCACGGTGAAGGACGACATGGCCGAGGTGGTCGTGACCGACGTGGCCGACAAGTTCGACCCGCCGACCGCCGGGGACATCGTCTACAACCCGATCTACGACCCGATCGGCGTGCGCAACGCCGTCCTCGTCGGCCGCTTCACCGGCACGTACAACGAGGCCGAGCTGCGCGCCCTGCTGGGCGGCATCCGCATCAACGTGCAGGACACGCTCGACCAGACCACCGACTACCTGGTGGTCGGCGCCGAGCTGTACGTCGACGAGGAAGGCGAGCCGCTCGAGGAGCCGCTGCAGCCCTCCGAGCTCCCGGTCTACAAGGAGGCCGAGGCGAAGGGCGTGCGCATCGTCCCGATCAAGCTCATCACCGACTACTTCCGCAAGACGCAGAACTAGTCCGCTCGCCCTCGCGGCCGCCGCGGGCCGTCCCTCCGAAGCGGAGGGGCGGCCCGCGGTCGTTCCGGCGCGCGGCGAGGATCGCGCGGCGCGCGGGCGCCGGCGCCGAGGGTTCGGTATCGTGTCGCGCCGTATGGTCGACGAGCCCGAGGACGACCCGGTCGAAGCGTCGCGCATGACGCTCGGCGAGCACCTGGACGAGCTGCGCGTGCGGCTCATCCGCAGCGCGATCGCGCTCACGATCCTCGTCACGGCGGGCTGGATCTACCACGACCAGCTCGCCGACGTCGTGCTCGCGCCGGGCCAGGAGAAGGCCATCCCCTGGCTGAACGAGGCCCTGCTCGAGCGCAAGGTCGAGGGCCTCCTCGCCGGCGGCGCGCCCAAGCCCGAGGCCGTCAAGGCGGTCTTCGACGAGGGCGCCTACCGCACGGGCTTCCAGCAGCGGTTGCAGACCACGCCGCTGCTCTCCGGCGCGAAGCTCGACGACGAGCAGCGCAAGGCGGCCTTCCAGGCGCTGCTCGGCGACGAGCGCGAGGGCGTGCGCGCGGTCGTGGGGCACGTGCCCTCGCAGTTGCGCTCCGACGCGGCCAGCGCGGGCTTCATGTTCTACCTGAAGGTCTGCGTCTACTTCGCGCTCTTCGTGGGCGGGCCCTACGTGCTCTGGCAGCTCTGGGCCTTCGTCGCCGCGGGCCTCTACAAGCACGAGCGCCGCGTCGTGTACCTGTACGCGCCGTTCAGCATGCTGCTGTTCCTCGCCGGCGTCGTGTTCGGGTACTTCTACATGGTGCCCTACGCGCTGTACTTCCTGGCGGAGATGGGCATCGAGGAGTTCCAGTACGACCTGCGCCTGGAGCTCTACCTCGAGTTCTTCACCAAGCTCAGCCTGGGCCTGGGCGTCGTGTTCCAGCTCCCGATCCTGATGATCGTGTTGACGCGCACGGGGCTCGTCGAGCCGTCGCTGTACTCGAAGTACCGCCCGCACTTCATCGTCGGCGCGCTGATCGTCGCCGCGATCCTGACGCCGCCGGATCCGTACACGCAGCTCATGATGGGCGTGCCGCTGATCGTGCTGTTCGAGGTCGGCATCTGGCTCGCGCGCCTCGCGCACAAGAAGGCCGCGGCATGAGCGCGCGCGCCGGCGTGGCCGCCCTCGTGGCGGTGGGGGACGAGCTCACCAGCGGCGAGCAGGTCGACCTCAACACCTCGTGGCTGGCCGAGCGGCTGGGCGAGCTGGGCTGGCGCGTGGAGCGCGCGGTGCTCGTCGGCGACGACCAGGCCGCGCTCGCCGCGCTGCTGCGCGAGCTCGCCGCTCGCGCCGGCCTGATCGTGACGACCGGCGGGCTCGGACCGACGCTCGACGACGTGACGCGCCACGCCGCCGCCGACGCGGCCGGCGTCGAGCTCGTGCACGACGAGGCCGCCGCCGAGCGCATCCGCGCCTGGTTCCGCGCCGCCGGCCGCGTGCCGTCGCCGACCAACGACCGGCAGGCGCTGTTCCCCGCGGGCGCGACGGTGATCGAGAACCCGGCCGGCACGGCGCCCGGCTTCCGCATGGAGCTCGACGGCAGCGCGCTCGTCGTGCTGCCCGGCCCGCCGCGCGAGCTGCACGCGATCTTCGAGAGCGGCGTACGCCCGTGGCTCGCGGGGCTCGCCGCCGGCGGCGAGGTCGTGCGCGTGGCGCGCTTCTTCCTGATCGGCCTGCCCGAGTCGGACTTCGCCGGCGAGGTCGGCGCGTGGATGGAGCGCGACGCGAACCCGCGCATCGGCGTGCGCGCGAGCGGCGGCGTGCTGAAGGTGAAGCTCGAGGCGCGCGGCGCGTCGCCCGAGGCCGCCGAGCTCGCGCTCGTCGAGCGCGCGGCGGCCTTCCGCGAGCGCTTCGCGCGCTGGACCTTCTCGGAGGAGGATCCCTCGCCGGCCGCGGCGCTGGGCCGCCTGCTGCTCGCGCGCGGCGTGACCTTCGCCTGCGCCGAGTCGTGCACGGGCGGCCTCGTCGCCGCCGAGCTGACCGGCGTGGCCGGCATCAGCGCGGTCTTCCGCGAGGGCTTCGTGACCTACTCGAACGAGGCGAAGGTCGCGCGCCTGGGCCTGCCCGCCGCGCTGATCGAGGCGCACGGCGCCGTCTCCGAGGAGGTCGCCGCGGCGATGGCGCGCGGCGCGGCCGCGATGGCCGGCGCGCGCCTGGCCGTGGGCATCACCGGCATCGCGGGCCCCGGCGGCGGCAGCGCCGAGAAGCCCGTCGGCACGGTCGCGTTCGGCGTGGCCCTCGACGGCCAGGTCCACGCGACGACGCGCCGCTTCCCCGACCGCGGGCGCGAGTTCGTGCGCCGCTGGGCCGCCAACGCCGCCTGCGAGCTGGCGCGCCGCGCCCTGCTCGAGTAGGCGGCCGTCCGAGCGCGCTCAGGAAGGCCGCCGGAGGGCTCAGGATTCCGCGCCGTCCGCTCGACAAGAGGCGCGGCGTTGGTATCCTCTGCGCCCCCGTTACCCCATGGTGTAATTGGCAACACATCTGGTTTTGGTCCAGACATTCCAGGTTCGAGTCCTGGTGGGGTAACCACCCTCCTCCCCGCGCGCCGCGAGCCCTCGCGCGCGCCCCGCGCCGACCGCCCCCGCAGGCGCTCGCGGGCCTCCGGGGACCCTTCGCCGCGCGGCCCCTCCGGCCCGGGCGGCGCGCCCCGCGCTCGGGGATCGGCGGGAAGCCTGCTAGGCTCCGGTCGTCGAGGCGTGCCCCGTCCGCGCCTTCGCGACCCGAAAGGAGCCTCCCATGGTCCGTGCTGCCCGCTTCCTCGCCCTCGCCCTCCTGCCCCTCGTCCTCGCCGGCGCCGCGCGCGCCGAGGCGCTCGTCCAGCTCACGCTGCGCGGGCGCGTGATGGTCGAGGGCGGCGCGCCGGTCGAGGTCAACGTCGACTTCTGGGACGGCACCCAGACGAAGTCCACCAGCCTGCGACTGCACGTCGCCAACGGCACGAGCGCGAGTGACGTCGGGCGGCTGCTCGCCGGCCGCCTGCGCCGCGCCGGCGCCGAGCTCGAGGACCCGGCCGAGGGCGGCGTGGCCGAGCCGCTGCTCGCCAACCTGTTCGTGCACGGCGCGACGCGCGTCAGCCTGCGCCTGGGCTACGGCCTGTGGAGCAGCGTGACGGTCTGCGAGGGCGTGCCGCAGTCGCTGCGCGTGTTGCCGCCGCAGGCGGAGCAGGGCGACCTGCGGCTGGCGATCGGCATCTCGACGTTCCTCACGCACACGCGCACCTCCGCGCGCGTCGACCTCGCGCTCGACGTGAAGCCCGACGCGGAGCCCAGCGAGATCTGCGAGCGGCTGTTCGAGCAGGCGCTCGCGAAGGGCCTGCAGAGCGAGCGCTCGACCGCCGACCGCTGGACGCCCACGAAGGTCACCGACGGCGCGCAGCTCACGGGCTGCTCGATCGATCTCGCGGCGCAGCGGGGCGACTGGGGCCTCGAGGTCGTGCTCGGCGAGCCGCGCGGGCGCTGAGTCACCGCACGCCGCCGCGTCGAGCCCGGAGCCCGCGTCGTCCACGCGGGCTCCGCGCGTTCAGTAGCCGAGCGCGCGCAACGCGCGCAGCGTCTCGGGGTCGTCGCGGCCGAGCTCGTCGCGCCGGCGCTGCAGCAGGCGCGCGAGCTCGGCGAAGTGCTCGTCGGCCGCGGAGAACTCGCGCAGCGCCTCGCGCAGCGCGTCGATCGGCGCCGCGGCGGGCTCGTCGCGCACGAGGTCCACGGCCTCGTGCGGGTCGTGCGCGAGGTCGTAGAGCTCCTCGGACAGCACCATCAGCTGGCGCTCGCCGCGCGCGTCGTCGAGCAGGTGCGTGTAGCGGCGGAGGAGCTTCCAGTCGCCGATCCGCGCGGCCTTGGCCTGGATGGCGCGCGCCTTCTCGGCGCGCTCGACCTTCTCGCAGAAGACCGGGTGCGGCGCGTCCGAGTCGGCGAGCAGGAGCGCGCTGCGCGAGCGCCCGCGCACCGTCGAGCGGCCGCGGAACGGCGCGGGCAGCGGCGCGAGGCCGAGCAGCTCGGTCAGCGTCGGCACGACGTCGACGAGCGACACGTCGCCGTGGCGCAGGCCCGGCACCACGCCGGCGGCGAGGCTCCGCGGCAGCCGCACGAACAGCGGCACGCGGCACGTCGCCTCGTAGGCGTAGCGCCCGTGCTCGAACCAGTAGTCGTGCTCGCCGAGGCTCTCGCCGTGGTCGGCGACGAAGACCACCAGCGTGTCGTCGAGCACGCCGGCCTCGTCGAGCCGCGCGAGCAGGCGGCCGATCTCGGCGTCGACGTAGCGCACCTCGGCGTCGTACAGCGCGCGCACGGCGGTCGCGTCGACGCCCTCCGGTCCGCGCGCCTCGGCCGGCACGTTGTAGGTCGCGACCCACTGCTCGTGAAAGGTCGTGCCGGGCTCGGGCGGCGGCGGCACGAGCTCGCGCGGGCCCGTCGGCGCGCGGCGGTACGCGGCCGGCGGCTCGTAGGGCCCGTGCGGGTCCATGTAGTGCAACCACAGGAACCACGGCCGCCCCTCGCGGGCGAACGCTCGCGTCGGCCCGGCGCCGTCGGCGCTCGGCGCGCCCAGCCCGAGCGCGGCGAGCGCGCCGTCCGTGATCGAGGTCGCGTCGCGGAAGGGCACGTCGTCGGGCGGCAGCCCGGCCTGCGCCGGCAGGTCCTCGACCCACAGGTCGAAGCCGCGCGCGAGCCCCGAGAGCTCCTCGCGCAGCACGTAGTTGCCGACGATCGCACCCGTCGCCCAGCCCGAGCGTGCGAGGTGCTCGGCCAGCACCGGCACGTCCTCCTCGAGCGGCGTCGTGAGGTCGCGCACGTGGTGGTCGTGCGGGTAGAGCCCCGTCATCAAGCTCGCCACTGCGGGCGTCGTCTTGGCGCGCGGGCTCTGCGCGTGGTCGAAGACGACCGACTGCGCGGCCAGCGCGTCGAGGTGCGGCGTCAGGTCGCCGCCGCCGAGCGCGCCCACGCGGTCCGCGCGCAGCGTGTCCACGACGACGAACAGCACGTTCGGCCGCGGCGCCTTGCGCGCGCACCCGCCCGCGACGAGCGCGAGCGCCGCGACGGCGAGCACGAGGGGGGAGCGGAGCCTCACGCGGGCAGTATCGACCGCGCCGCGCGCGAGGTAAAGGCGCGGCGTCAGGGCGCGGGCGCGAGGACGCAGGTCGTGGTCTCGCCAGCCTTGACGACGGCGGTGCCGGTGAAGCGCGCGAGGAGCCGCGGCTCGACCGTGGCGTCGCGCTCGTTCTCGGCGCAGAACTCGATGCGCACCGCATACTCGGCCGCCGCGATGCCGTCGAGCACGTAGGCGTCGCGCTTGGCGTCGAACGAGGCCTCGGTGCGGTCCAGCCCCTCGCGCTCGGGCAGGCCGCCGAAGTCGGCCGCGTCGAGCACGACGAACGTGGTGGCGTCTCGCGGTGGGGTCGCCTCGGGCGGCAGGCGGAGCAGCAGCCCGCCCAGCGTGGCCTCGACCTCCAGGCGCAGCCGCGACTCCGTCGGCGTGTCGGGCAGCGGGACGTACGCGAGGATCAGGTCGCGCTCGTCGCGCAGAGTGAGCGCGCCGAGCCCGCGCGCGGGGACGTCGCCGAGCAGTCGCCCGGTGTCGTCGGTCTCGCCAGCGTAGAGGTCCCAGCTACCGTCGGCCGAGTACAGCTCCGCGTACACGCCCCGCAGCGGTGCTCCGCCGGCGTGGGCGAGGAGCTCGAGCGTCACCGGCTGGAAGGGCGTCAGGTCCACGTCGACGACCACGAGCTCCACGTCTTCAGGGACCGTGATCGTGACGCCCTCCTCTTGCAGGAAGCGTCCCGGGATGTCGTCGATCGACAGCTCGTACTCGCCGGGTGCCACGCCGGAGAACGTCACGCAGCCGCGGGCGTCGAGCT
The DNA here is from genome assembly GCA_020638875.1 of Planctomycetota bacterium. Classification (GTDB taxonomy): domain Bacteria; phylum Planctomycetota; class UBA1135; order UBA1135; genus DUCM01. The sequence continues at coordinate 161,697 of JACKHS010000001.1, read as the reverse complement.
GGCCCGAGTGGCGACGCTCCTGAGAGCGGAGCTGCGCCAGGGCGCGACACGACGCGGGGCCTGGTGCCACCCGGCAATGCACCTCGACGCGCGCTCCGCGCTGCAGCTCGAACGTGCCGACGTCGAGGGGCTCGGCGGAGTCGACGTGGAACGGGCCGACGTCACGTCGGAGGCAATTCTCGGCCGACAGCGACACGCGATAGTCGCCCGACTCGAGTGCCCTGAACTCGAACGCCCCCGAGGCGTCCGCGCTCGTCCATCGACTGCCGTCGGCGTGCCGCGGATCGTTGGTGACGCGACCGTCGTCGAGGTAGAGCCAGACGTTGGAACCGCGTAGCGATCCCGAGCTCGTCGCGAGGGCACCTCGCAGACTCGCGCCTCGTCGCACGCGCACCTCGAGGACTTCGTCTGAAGCGAGGTCGCTGGGCAGGTCGGTCACCGTCGGGACGACGTCCGCTCCGCGAATGCCGAGAGCCGTAGTCTTGGGCCCGACGAGGACGCGGCGAGCACCTCTCGGCGGGTGTCGCCCCAGGGCATAGCGCATGGGCGCCGCGTAGCTCCGGAAGGCGTCCAAGGAATACCTGTCGACTTCGACCGTGAAGTCGTCGAGCGGTGCGCCGGACTCGGCGCGCGTCACGACGAGCCAGAACTCGCGGTGGCTCGGAAGCGTGAGCTCGGCACCTTCCGCGGGCGCGGTGCAATCGACGCTCGACTCCTCGGCCCCCAGGACGCGATCGTCGGCCGCACGGACCAGGTAATCCCCGGGATGGGGGAGGTCGAGGCGGAAACGGCCCAGCGCATCCGTGTACGCCCAGGACTCCTCGGCGCCCGAGTCGTCGCTCGCCTTGACCCCGTTGTCGGGCACGGGCGCACCGGAGGCGTCGCGCAGCGTGCCCGCGAGCACCACGGCGTCCTGGAGGACGAGCGCCGCGAGCTGTGACACCTCGCGAGCGGTGACCTCGATGCCGCCGCGCGCGTGCGCGAGGAAGCCGGACGCCTCGAGGCGCAGGGTGTACCGTCCGGGCAGGAGGTGGTCGAGCGAGAACGCGCCGGATGCGTCCGAGTAGACGTCCTCGTACAGCGCCCCGCGCCACTCGTCCTCGAGCTCGACTCGTGCGCCCGCGACGGCGGCGCCGCGCGCGTCCACGACCGTACCGGACAGCGCGCCCGCGGGTTGCAGCGTGAGGTCGCCGAGGTCCTGGAGTCCTTGTTCGAGGATCGGGGAGCCGTAGCCACCGGACTCGAAGTAAAGCTCCGGGGACTCCAGGAAGCGTGGCCCTTGCAGTTGCAGCTCCAGCCAGTACTCCTCGCGCAGCACACCCCTGAACCGGAAGCGACCCGTCGCGTCGGTGCGCGTCGCGCTGCCCTCCAGCGCTTCGTCGTAGTCGTCGACGATGGGCGTGGACTCGCCGCCGGCCCAAGCCTGGCCCTCGCCGTAGGCGATCACGGTCACACCGGCGAGCGGCGCGCCCGTCTCGTCGAGCACGCGCGCGGTGAGCTCGAAGCGGTTCGCGTCCGCAGCGTCCGCGACGCTTGCCACTTGCGTTCTGGCCGGTAGCGCCGCACGCGTCTCGCTCGACGCTCCACGCGTGCCCCCTCCCTCGGCGGTCGATTCTCGGCTCGCGAGCCGCGTTCCGCTCTCCGCTCCCTCGACGTGCGGCGCGAGCGGCACCTCGAGTCGCTCGACCGGCGACCGCATCCCACGCCACGTCCACGCGATCGCGATCGCGAGCGCCGCGAGCACGACGAGCGAGGCGGACCGGAGGGCGCGGGAAGACATCGCGGGCGGCAGGGGAGGACGAGCACCCTATCTACGCCGCACCGCGCGGTCACGCCGCGTCAGCGCAGCCGCAGCGTCAGCTTGCGCTCGGTGCGGCCGTCCAGGGTCAGCGGGCGGCGGTCGCTGTGCACGCCGTCGGTGGCCTCGACGCGGTAGCGGCCGGGGGGCAGCGGGCCGAGGCGCAGCTCGCTGGTGTCGAAGAGCGTGCCGTCGGAGGCGCGCAGCACCTCGTGCAGCGAGGTCATGCGTTGCAGCTCGCGACCCTGGTCGTCGAGGAGCGTCACGAGCCCGGCGGTCGGGCGGCCGTCGCCGTCGCGCAGTTGCACGACGAGCTCGGTGGCCTCCTGCAACTCGAGGACGACCTCGTCGCTCGCGCCGCCGCGCAGGTCGACCGGCGCGCTCTCGCTCGAAGCGAGGTCGCGCCAGCGCGCGCTGAAGGTGTAGGCGCCGGGTACGAGGCCGCGATACTCGCACTGACCTGCGTCGTCGCTGGTCAGCAGCGCGGTGCACTCGACCAGCTGGCCGTCGGCGCCGCGCGCGAACACGGCCGCGCCCTTCACCGGTCGGCCGTTGCCGTCGACCACGCGCACGCGCCCGGAGACCGGGGCGTCGAGGGCGATCGGCGGCACCTCCACCGCCGCGCCCTCGGGCACGTCGACGTGCAGGACGACGCGGCCGAACGCCGCGCTGTGCTCGAACAGGCCGCCGGACACCATGCCGCCCGCGGCGAGCAGGTACTCGCCGCCCGGCACGAAGTCGAAGCGGAAGCGCCCCTCGGCGTCGCTGCGCGTCTGCGTGTGGTGGCGCGAGTTGAGCAGGTCGGTGGCCGACGGGCCGCTCTCGGAGAGCGTCACGCGCGTGTCGGGCGCGGGCGCGCCGGCGGCGTCGAGCAGCACGCCGCTGACGCTGCCCGTGGGCAGCGCGAGCACGACGTCCTGCGCGTCGCCGGCGCCGAGCACGAGCGGCAGCTCGAGCTGGCTCTCGCCCAGCGCGCCGCCGAGGTTGCGCACGATGGCGACGACGTAGCGGCCGGGACCGTCGAGCACGATCGCGAAGCGCCCGTCCTCGTCGGTGGCGGCGCGCGTGGTCGACGCGGCGACGTCGCGGCCCTCCTTGAAGAAGCCGAGGACCGCCGCGGGCAGCCCGCGATCGCCGGCCAGCACGCGCCCGGTGAGGTGCAGCGGCTCGGTCGGCGGCGCGCCGAGCACCACGTGCTCCGCGTCGCCGTCGCGCACCTCGACGATGGCGACCGTCATCTCGCCCATCAGCGTGCTCTCGCTGTCGCCCTGGTTGCTGGCGATCGACTGCATGCGCTCCGCCGCGGGCAGGCCGAGCACCTGCCACGTGCCGGCCGCGAGGTGCTCGAAGGCGAAGCGGCCGCGCTCGTCGGTGCGGCCGAGGATCACGTCGAACGCCGGCGACGAGACGAGCTGCACCACCGCGCCCGCGGCGGGCGCGCCGTCGCGGCCGTAGACCTCGCCGCTCAGCACGCCGCCCTCGCGCAGGGCGAGCTCGACGTCGGTGCGCTGCTCGCCGGGGGCGAGCGCGAGGCGCGCGGGCTCGCTGCCCGCGAAGCCCTCGGCCGAGGCGACGAGGAAGCGCTCGCCGGGCGCGACGCCGACGAGCTCGAAGCCGCCGTCCTCGGCCGTCAGCGCGCGCGGCGCCGGCGGCTCGCCCGCGGCCGCGGCGCGCCAGCTCGGCCCGCCGGTGGTCACGTGACCGCTGCGCCCGCGATGGGCGCGCCGCCCGGCGACAGCACGAGGCCGCGCACGCTCGCCGCGCGCACGAGGTCGAAGCGCAGCGCCGTGGCGGCGTCGCGCGGCAGCTCGAGCGTGACGGGGCGCCGCGGGCGCGTAGCCGTCGGCCCACGCGTGCACGGTCCAGCGCCCGGCGACGAGCCCGCGACAGGCGGAACGCGCCCGGGCGGCCTCGTCGCCGTCCACCAGGTAGCTCTCTCGCGCGCGTCGCGCGCCAGCTCGCCGAGCTCGGTGTCCATCAGCTCGACCGCGCGCACGGTGAACGCCTCGAGCGGCGCGCCGTCCGCGCCGCGCACCTCGCCGGTGAGCGCGCTCGGCGCCGCGAGCTCCAGCACGAGGTCCCGTGCCGGGCGGGACGTCGCCGGCGCGCTCGCGCGCGGCCGCGTCGTCGCGTCGTCGCCCGCCGCGGCCTGCACGGTGACCGAGAACGGTCCCTTGCCGAGGCCGCCGACGAGGAAGCGTCCCTGCGCGTCCGTGCGCGCCTCGCCGCTGTTGCCGCGCGCGCCGGACAGCGAGCCGTAGCGCGCGAACTGCCGCGCGCGGTCGAAGCGCGCGCGCACGAGCTCGTCCGCCGCCGGCGCGCCGTCGGCGCGCACCACGCGACCGCCGACGACCGCGCCGGGCTCGAGCACCAGCAGCAGGCCCTCGCGGCGCTCGGCCTCTTCGCGCTCGACGCCCTGCGGCGCCGCGTCGAGCGAGCCCGCGCGCGCGGCCGTGACCATCAGGCGCGTCGGCGTGAGCGCGCGCAGCCGGAAGCCGCCGTCCGCGTCGGTCGTCGCGCTGCGGCGGCCGTACCCCATGCGGCCCACGCCGCCCGAGACGGCGGCGGTCACCTCGGCGTCGGCGACGCCGCGGCCGGCGGGGTCGACGACGCGCCCGGCGAGCTCGGCGCCGGGCGTGAGGACGAACTCGAGCGTGGCCGTGCCGCCGAGGTCGAGGTCGCGCACCTCGCGGATTGCGGGCGCGAAGTCGGCGGGGCGCACCTCGACCTGGTAGTCGCCGGGCAGCGGCAGCGCGTCGAACGAGAAGCGGCCCTCGGCGTCGCTGCGCGCCGCGCGCAGGATCGTGCGCGCCTCAACGCTGCGCGCCTCGCGCAGGCTCGACGCGTGCAGCAGCGCGCCTTCCACGGGCGCCAGCGTGCCGTCGGCCGTCGGCGCGAGCACGCGGCCCTCGACGCGCGCGCCGCAGTAGGGGAGCAGCGTCGCGCGCGCGCCGAACTCCTCGATCTCGACGGCGCGCGTCTCCTGGCAGTACGCGTGCGCGCCGACGGCGAGCAGGTGCGCGCGGCGCGTGCCGTCGGGCAGCGTGAGCTCGAACGCGCCGGTCGCGTCGCACGCGGCGCGCGCGACGACGTGGTCGGGCTCGCTCGCGGCCGCGTCCGCCTCGAGCGCGCCGGCCTCGCGCGCGAGCTCGCGCATCACGGCCTCGAGGTCCTGGGCGCGGTCGAGCGCGTACACGCTCACCGGCGCGTCGCCGTCGCACGCGCCGAACAGGTCGACGCGTCCCTGCACCGTGACCGGCAGCGGCTCGGCCTCGCTGCGCAGCGTCTCCTCGAGGCCGACCACGGCGGCGAGGTCGTCGAGCACGCGCTCGGACGTCGTGCGCGCGTCGTCGGGCGACTCGGGCGGCGCGTTCAGGTAGCCGCGGATCAGGTAGCCGGCGGTGGTGACCGTCACCAGGATGGCGACGATGCCCAGGGCGAGGAGCAGCTTGAGCTTCATCGGGGCGTCGGAGGCGGCGGGGACCGTGGCGGAGCTACGGCCGACCTGCGGGGATATTGCCACAGCGGCGGGGGGGAGCCCGGGCCGGCCCGGGCGATTCGCGCGCGCGCGCCGGACGTCGCGGCCGTCGGCGGCGCTCGACGCTGCGCGCCCGGTGACGCAGCGAGGCGCCGCCGGGGACCGAGTTGCCCCGCCTGCCCCACGCCTTCGCGAATCGTCCGGGCTAGAATCTCCGCCCTCCGCGAGGGCCCCCCGGCCCCGCCCGGACACCCCCCTCCGCAGCTGCCATGACCCAAGAGACCCCTCTGCAGCGCCTCCAGCGCATGCGCGAGGCCGCCCTGCGGGGCGGCGGCGAGAAGCGCATCGCCGCGCAGCACGCCAAGGGCAAGCTCACCGCCCGCGAGCGCATCGACCTGCTCGTGGACGAGGGCTCCTTCGTCGAGCTCGACCGCTTCGTCACCCACCGCTGCACCGACTTCGACATGCAGTCGCAGCAAATCCTGGGCGACGGCGTCGTCACCGGGCACGCGCGCATCGACGGCCGGCCGGTGTACCTGTTCAGCCAGGACTTCACCGTGTTCGGCGGCTCGCTCTCCGAGACGCACGCGCAGAAGATCTGCAAGGTCATGGACGCGGCCGTGAAGGTCGGCGTGCCGATGATCGGCCTGAACGACTCGGGCGGCGCGCGCATCCAGGAGGGCGTCGACTCGCTCGGCGGCTACGCCGAGATCTTCTGGCGCAACACGCGCGCCTCGGGCGTCGTGCCGCAGATCTCGGCCATCGTCGGCCCCTGCGCCGGCGGCGCGGTCTACAGCCCGGCGATCACCGACTTCATCTGCATGGTCGAGGGCACCTCGTACATGCACATCACCGGCCCCGACGTGGTCAAGACGGTGACGCACGAAGAGGTGACCAGCGAGGACCTCGGCGGCGCCGAGGTGCACGCGAGCGTCTCGGGCGTGGCGCACTTCACCTCGCCCGACGGGCGCGCGCAGATGGCGCTGATCCGCAAGCTGCTCAGCTACCTGCCGCTGAACAACGCGGAGTCCGCGCCGTTCGTGCCGACCGAGGACCCGGCCGAGCGCTGCGACCCCGAGCTCGACACGCTCGTCCCGGCCGACCCGATGCAACCCTACGACATGCGCGGCGTGATCGAGCGCGTGGTCGACCAGGGCACGTGGTTCGAGGTGCACAAGGCCTACGCGCAGAACATCCTCGTCGGCTTCGCGCGGCTCGGCGGCCACACCGTCGGGATCGTCGCCAACCAGCCGGCCGTGCTCGCCGGGTGCCTCGACATCGCGGCCTCGATCAAGGGCGCGCGCTTCATCCGCTTCTGCGACGCGTTCAACATCCCGATCGTCACCTTCGAGGACGTGCCCGGCTTCCTGCCCGGCACCGCGCAGGAGCACGGCGGCATCATCAACCACGGCGCGAAGCTGCTCTACGCGTACTGCGAGGCGACGGTGCCCAAGCTCACGGTCATCACGCGCAAGGCCTACGGCGGCGCGTACGACGTGATGGGCTCCAAGCACATCCGCGCCGACCTCAACCTCGCCTGGCCGGGCTCGATGGTGGCCGTGATGGGCGCCGCCGGCGCCGCGAAGATCATCCACCGCCGCGAGATCGCCGAGGCCGCCGACCCGGCGGCGACCGAAGCGCAGCGCACCGCCGAGTACGAGGAGACCTTCAACAACCCGTACAAGGCCGCCGCGCGCGGCTTCCTCGACGACGTCATCGAGGCGTCGCAGACGCGCCCGCAGCTCATCCGCGCGCTCGGGCTGTTCGCCACCAAGCACGAGGACAAGCCCGTCCGCAAGCACGGCAATATCCCCCTGTGAGCCAGCCGATGTTCCAGCGCATCCTGATCGCCAACCGCGGCGAGATCGCGCTGCGCGTGATCCGCACCGCGCGTGAGATGGGCATCGAGTGCGTCACGGTCTTCTCGGAGGCCGACGCGCACTCGCTGCACACGCGCATGGGCCACGTCGCCGTGCCGCTCGGCGGGCGCCTGCCGTCCGAGAGCTACCTCGTCGCCGACAAGATCCTGAAGGCCGCCAAGGAGACCGGCGCCCAGGCCATCCACCCGGGCTACGGCTTCCTGTCCGAGAACGCCGCGTTCGCGCGCGCCGTCGTCGACGCCGGCCTCGCCTGGATCGGCCCGCCGCCCCACGCCATCGAGGTGATGGGGGACAAGATCGAGAGCCGCCGCGCGATGCTCGCCGCGGGCGTGCCGCTCGTGCCCGGTCTGACCGACCCGGTCGCCGACGCCGACGCGGCGGTCGCCGCGGCCAAGGGCATCGGCTACCCGATCATGATCAAGGCCGCGGCCGGCGGTGGCGGCAAGGGCATCCGCATCGTGCGCGATCCCGGCGAGATGAAGTCCGCCTTCCGCACGGCGAGCGGCGAGGCGCAGAGCGCGTTCGGCGACGGCCGCCTCTACCTCGAGCGCTACCTCGACGAGCCGCGCCACATCGAGGTGCAGGTCATGTTCGACCAGCACGGCGGCGCGGTGCACTACGGCGAGCGCGAGTGCTCGATCCAGCGGCGCCACCAGAAGCTGCTCGAGGAGAGCCCCGGCCCGATCGTCGACGCGGAGCTGCGCGCGCAGATGGGCGAGGTGGCCCTGCGCGCCGGCCGCGCGGTCGGCTACCAGGGCGCCGGCACGGTCGAGTTCCTCTACTCGAAGGGCGAGTTCTTCTTCCTCGAGATGAACACGCGTCTGCAGGTCGAGCACCCGATCACCGAGATGGTCACCGGCGTCGACCTCGTGCGCGACCAGCTCGAGGTCGCCGCGGGCCGGCCGCTCGCGCGCACGCAGGACGAGATCACCTGGCGCGGCCACGCGATCGAGGTGCGCATCAACGCCGAGGACGTGAACGCCGGCTTCCTGCCCGCCACGGGCACGATCCGCAACCTGCGCCTGCCCGGCGGGCCGTGGGTGCGCGTGGACTCGTGCATGTACCGCGGCCTCGAGGTCGGCCTCAACTACGACCCGATGCTCGCCAAGATCATCGTCTGGGGCGAGGACCGCGCCACGGCCATCGAGCGCATGCGCCGCGCGCTCGAGGAGCTCAACGTCGGCGGCGTGCGCACCTCCGCGCCGGCCGCGCTCGCGGTGCTGGCCGAGCCGGCCTTCCGCGCCGGCGAGTACACGACGCACTTCCTCGAGGCGCTCGACCTCAAGGGCCGCGTCGGCGCGCAGGAGCGGCTCGTGGCCGCGATCTCCGCCGTGCACCGCCGCGCGATGGCGAGCCGTCGCGCGCTCGGCGCCGACGCCGGCGACCGTCGCGGGTGGCAGGCGCGCTCGCGCGCCGCGCTCTCCGACCACGTGCGCCTCGCGACGAACCCGGGAGGTCAGGCGTGAAGTACTTCGTCGAGATCAACGGGCGGCCGCACGAGGTCGAGCTCACCGAGCGCCTGGGCGTGCTGAGCGTGAAGGTCGACGGCGAGCCGCTCGACCTGGCCTACTCCGAGGTCGACGGCCTGGGGCAGTTCTTCGTGCTCAGCGAGGGCCGCAGCTACGCGGTGTCCATCGACGGCGAGGCGAGCGAGCTCGGCGTCACGATCGCCGGCGCGCTCTACGACGTGCACATCGAGGACGAGCGCGAGCGCGCCGCCGGGGCCGCCGAGCGCGCGGCCGCCAAGCAGGGCGGGCTCGTGAAGAGCGTCATGCCCGGCGTGGTGGTCGAGATCTGCGTCGAGGTCGGCCAGGAGGTCGAGGCGGGCCAGCCGCTCCTGATCCTCGAGGCGATGAAGATGCAGAACGAGCTCGTCGCGCCCCACGGCGGCCGGATCCAGTCCATCCACGCCCAGGCCGGCCAGGCCGTCGCGATGGGCGCGAAGCTGATCCAGATCGCTTCGCTGGAGGCGCCCGAGTAGGCCCTCCGCCCTCCGCGCGCTCCCCGAAACGGCCCGGACGCCCCCGTCCGGGCCGTTTTCGCTCAGGTCCGGGAGAGTCGGGAAAAAAGTTCCACCACCCCCGTTCGGCCCCCCGCCCGAGGCGGCTGGAGCGCGCCAGCAGCTGAGAGCTGCGCTGGGGATCCGACTTCACCCCCCTGACGCGAGTCAGGGGGGTGAGTCTTTTTCGGGGCCAGGTGCGCGCCCCGGCGGGCCGGCCGCGCGCTGCGGGATCACGCGGGCACCGAGCTCCGGGAGGAGGAGCGCCTCGGGAGCCCCGGGGCCGCGAGCGAGTGCTAGCCTCGCCCCGGCTTCCACCGCCGACGCCTACGACGTGAGCTCCACCTCCACGACGACCCCGCCCGAGGCCACCGCGCGGCTCGGGACGCGTGCGCTCTGGGCGCTGTCCTTCGGCGGCGACGCGCTTTGGCTCGCCGCGGCCGGCTGGAGCTACGGGGGTCCAGCGGAGACGGTACTCGATCGTGTCGGCGTGCTGCTCCTCTGGCTGTCGGCGGCCCTGCTCGCGGCGCTCCCGGGCTACGTGGCCTGGCGCCGCTCAAGCGCGGTGGATCGCGACGTGCCCGCGCGCGCGCTCTTCGCGCTGAGCTCGGGCGGCAAGGCCTTCTTCCTGGGGACGATCGCGGGTGCGACCTTCGTCACGTTGGGCGACGCGACTCTCGACCTGCCCGAGTGGATGCCGGCGCTGAAGCTCGCGATCTTCGTGTTCACGCTCCTCGCGCCCGCGTTGCTCGCCGGCTACGTCGTGGCGCGTCTCGCCCCGCGCGCGCCGCTGGTGCACGCGGCGGTGTTCTGCGTGCTCGTCCCGCTCGAGGCGCTGCTGACGACGGGCGACGACGAGCTCGTGCTCTACGCCGCCATGAGCTTCCCTGGCATCCTCGGCGGCGCGTGGCTCGGCGCACGGCTCGCCGCGGCCCAGGGCTCCACGCGCAGGGCATCGACGCGTCAGCCCGCGCCCGCGCCCGGCTCGCGCACGAACGTCCCGTAGTGGGGGACGTAGAGCACCCAGCCGCCCGCGTCGGTCTCGACGACGCCGGCCCAGGGCTCGCGCGCGCCGAAGATGCCCGCGCCGCTGGTGCTCGTGAGGCACAGGCCGCGGGTGACGTGGCCGGCGCGCGCGGCGACCAGCGCGGCATCGTCCAGCTCCGCGTCGGACGGCGGCCGGACCTCCTGCGCGTAGGCCTCCCAGGTGCCCTCGAGCGCCGGGAGCTGGGCGAGGCAGGGCGCGAACTCGACCCGGTAGCTCCCGTCCGGCCGGAGGATCAGCGTGTCCCGGCCGGCCGCGTACTCCCCGGCGAGCCGCGCCGCGAGGTCGGGCGCCAGCGGTTCGTACGTGTCCGCGTCGGCCGCGCAGCCGGCGCCGCCGAGGGCCGCGCCCAGGAGCAGCAGCCCGCTCCAGCGGGGGAGCCGCTCCGGGCGCGCCCATCGTTCACGGGGCTCGTTCATCGCGCGCAGCTACGCGGCGGCTGCGCGCGTGTGAGCTTGGATCGGCCTCCGGCACAGCCGCGTGTGCCGCGCGAGGGAAGCGTGACCTCGGGCTCCGCAGATCCGCCGCGTCACTCGCCCAGCTTCTCGAGCTCCGCCTTCGCCGCCGCGGCCTCCTCGGTGCGGCCGAGGCCCTCGAGGCAGGCGTGCTTGCCGCTCAGCGCGTCGCGCAGACCCGCCGGGTCGCCGTAGCCCTTCGCGTAGGCGATCGCGGCGTCCGCGACCGCGAGGCCGCGCTGCCAGCGCTCGAGCCCGCGCAGGCAGCCGAGCATGCCGAGCAGGCTGCGGTACTCCGCGTACTGCAGGCCGAGGTCGGCGTTGAGCAGGCGGGCGTGCGACCACGCGGTCAGCGCGTCGGCGAGCTCGCCCTGCATCTGCAGCACCTGGCCCTGCGCGCCGTAGCCCATCGCCGTGCCCCACCAGTCGCCGAGCGGCGCGGCGCGCAGCACGGTCTCCTTGGCGGCTTCGAGCGCGACGTCGAGGTTGCCGGCCTCGAGCTCCTCCATCGCGCGGCCGTAGACCTTCTGACCGGTGCGGAAGTCGAGCTTCTCCTCGTCGTTCCAGCCGACGAACGAGCTCGCGTAGTCGACGAAGATCGGGCGGCCGAGCTCGAGGGTGGCGCAGCGCGCGCCGAACAACGCGCGTGCGTGCAGCGCGGCGATCTCGTCGGTCGGCGGCGCGTCCGGCGCGGCCTCCCACTTGGCGAGGCTGCCCTCGAGGTCGGCGTCGATCGTCTGCAGCACGAGCGCCGGGTTCGCGCCCCACAGCGCGCGCAGCCCGGCCTCGTCGCCGGCGGCCGCGAGCTCGTGGTAGGCGTCGCGCACCTCGGCGCGGCGGTCCTGGACGGCGACCGGCGCGGGTGCGGGCGGAGCGGCGGTCGAAGCGTTCGGGGCGAGGGCGAGCAGCAGGGCGGAGAGCAGCATGGCGGCGTCGGGCGGAGGCATTCGTCGGGGGAGGCCGCGGCCTGTCCGCGGCGGGCCGAGAGCGTACACTCCCGGGCGTGGAGCGGCTGATCGAAGACCTCGTGGACTGGATCGAGATCCCCTCGGTGACGGGGGACGAGCGCGACTACGGCGACGCGTTGGTGCGGCGCCTCGAGGCCCTGGGCTTCGACTGCGAGCGCCAGGACCTCGCGCCCGGCCGCTTCAACGTGCTCGCGCGCGCCGGCGCGCCGCGCGTCGTGCTGTGCACGCACCTCGACACCGTGCCGCCCTTCTTCGGCTCGCGTCGCGACCGCGAGTTCGTCTACGGCCGCGGCTCGTGCGACGCCAAGGGCCAGGCCGCCGCGATGATCGAGGCCGGCCGCCGCCTGCTCGCCGAGGGCGTGACCGACTTCGGGTACCTGTTCACCGCCGGCGAGGAGGTCGACAGCGCCGGCGCGCGCCTCGCCGACGCGCGGCTCGCCGAGCCGTGGCGCCCGCGCTGGGTCGTGATCGGCGAGCCCACCGGCAACCGCTTCGTGCGCGGGCACAAGGGCCTCTGCAAGGCGACGCTCGTCGCGCGCGGCGTGGCCGGCCACTCGTCTCAGGACGTCGGCCCGTCGGCCGTGCACGAGCTCGCGCGCTGCTCGTGCCGCCTGCTCGACGCGAGCTGGGGCCGCGACGACGTGCTCGGCCCCGGCACGATCAACATCGGCGAGTTCCACGGCGGCGTCGCCTCCAACGTCGTCGCCGACCGCGCGGTGGCGGAGGTGCTCGTGCGCACCGTCGAGGAGCCCGAGGTCGTGCTCGCGCGCCTCGCGGCGCTGCTCGGCGAGCACGTCGCAGTCGCGGGCAGCGCCAAGGCCTACGCGCCCGTGCGCTTCGAGGTGCCCGCCGGCGAGGACGCGCTCGTCGTCGCCTTCGGCACCGACGCGCCGCACATGCCGCGCTGGGGCACGCCGCTGCTCTACGGCCCCGGCTCGATCCTCGACGCGCACACCGACGGCGAGAAGGTGCCGCTGCGCGCGCTCGAGGAGGCCGCCGCGCGCCACGTGCGCACGGTGCGCGACCTGCTCGCGCGGGAGGACGCGTCGTGAGCGACGAGTCGTTGCGCGGCGCCGCGCTGCTCGACGCGCTCGAGTCGGGCGCGGTGCGCGTCGCCACGCGCGGCGACGACGGCGCCTGGACCGTGCACGCCTGGGTCAAGCAGGCCATCCTCGAGCTCTTCCGCGAGTCCGAGATCGTCGACATGGGCGTCGAGGCCGCGCCCGGCGCCTTCCGCGACAAGGCGCCGCTCCCCGTGCGGCGCTTCGACGCGGCGAGCGGCGTGCGCCTCGTGCCCGGCGGCTCGGCCGTGCGCCGCGGCGCGCACCTCGCGCCCGGCGTCGTCTGCATGCCGCCCATGTACGTCAACGTCGGCGCGTTCGTCGGCGCGGGCACGATGATCGACAGCCACGCGCTCGTCGGCTCGTGCGCGCAGGTCGGCGCGGGCGTGCACGTCTCCGCCGCGGCGCAGCTCGGCGGCGTGCTCGAGCCGCCCGGCGCGCGCCCGGTGATCGTCGAGGACGGCTGCTTCGTCGGCGGCAACAGCGGCGTCTACGAGGGCGTGCTCGTGCGCGCCGGCGCGGTGATCGCGGCGGGGGTCGTGCTGACGGCGACGACGCGCGTGTACGACCTCGTGCACGAGCGCGAGCTCGGCGGCACGCGCGAGGCGCCGCTCGAGGTGCCCGCCGGCGCGGTGGTCGTGCCCGGCACGCGCCCCGCGGCGAGCGCCTGGGCCCGCGAGCGCGGGCTCGCCGCCGTGTGCGCTCTCATCACGAAGTACCGCGACGCGCGCACCGACGCCGCCACCGCCCTGGAGGGCGCGCTGCGATGAGCGGCGACGAGCGCGAGCCGGCCTACGATCCGAAGCGCGTGCGCGAGGAGAAGAGCCTCGGCAACGTGAGCGACGCGCACTGGTCGCGCAAGCGCAAGGGCCTGCACGAGGAGGAGCTCGAGTTCCTGCGCGAGCGCTCGCGGGCGCCCGGCGTCGCCGAGGGCGGCGCCGACCGCAACATGTACTGCATGGAGTGCCACGGCGTGATCCCGCTGCAGTACGACCAGCGCAGGCCGGCGGATCGTGACCGCGTCGAGCACTGCCCGCACTGCGGCGCCGAGCTGGACGCCAACGTCCGCATGATGTTCAACTGGGTCGAGATGGACCAACCCCACGACAGCGACGCCATGGCCATCCTGCCCTTCGCGGTGGGCCTGGTCGTGATCCTGATGCTCCTGTTCCTCGGCGGCTACGTGCTGTTCGGGTAGCGGGGGCGGCGCTCCTCGCGGGCGGCGCGAGGTGTCGCCGCGCGTGGTCGTCTCACTGGCCACGTGCGACCGAGCCCCTCGCACACGCCGGCTGCCGTGACTCGCACGATGACCACGCCGCACTCTCGCCGTACCTTCGCGCTCGTCGCTCTCTTGGCCGTGGCCGTGACGCTCGGCCTCGTCATCGCGCGGCTGTCGGCCGTGGGAGGAGAGCGCGGTTCGACCGCTCCACTCGCACCACCCGCGCCGCAAGCGTCGACGGAGGCCGCCGCGCTGCGGGATGCCCCGTCCTCCGGGCGCGAGGAGCTTGCCGCGATCGTGAGCGCCGCGGAGCCGGAGGCCTCCCTCGACTTGGGGGCCAGCCCCGACGCGACACTCGAGATCGAGCCCTGGAAGGCCTTTCGTCTTCAGGAGCTGGAGGATCGCTGGCGAATCCGTACAGGCGGTGCTCGAGGCCGGGAGCTTCCGATCCCTTCAATGTCGGTCAGCTTCCTGGTGCAGATCAGCGTTCGTCCGTGCGCCGACGCGATGGGGTTGGGGACGCTCCTGCCGCAAGGGCGTGCGACACGCGGACGGAGGCGCGCTCTGGAATGGTGTCCATGACGGCAGGCTCACCCGAGGGGACGCTCAAGTACGAGATCCCCGAGGGGCTCTTCCCGGCGCTCGACTACTGGGCGCGCACCCGCACGGAGCTCGACGACCGACAGCAGGAGTCGCAGAACGCCGCCCTCGCTGCGAGCATGCGACCGCCAGGCCGTCCGTTCTTTCCGGTCGACGACGTCTTCCTGCGCGACCTGGAAGCGCTGAAGGAGCAGGCGCGGCTCGCGCTGCTCGCGCGCCGCGACGCCTACTGAGGCGAGGTTCGAACGTGCGGCTCGCGGTCGCGCACGATGCGCAAACGTGGCCGCGCCCTCATCGCGCTTGCCCTCGCATTGCCGGCGCGGTCGCCGTCACTCGAGCGCGCGCTGCACCGCGGCGCGGGTCGCGTCGGCGGGGACGTCGAGCTCGAAGCGCTGCTCGCCGACGTGCTCCAGCACGGTGATGCGCGGCTTGGGGTCGAGCAGCACGCTCCCGCCGCGGCCGACGCCCTCCGCGAGCACGGTGACGTGGACGTCGCACTCGTAGACGCCGGGCGCGGGCACGCTCAGCGCGAGCTCGCCGTGCGCGTCGAAGTGGACGTGGTCGGCGAAGGGGTCGGCGGTGTACTCGAAGCCCCAGGCCATCTCGCGCGTGGCGCCGTCGGCGCTCACCGCGTAGAGGAACACGCCGAGCTCGTAGGCCGGCTCGCTGCCGCTCGGGTCGGCCGCGGTGTGCAGCACGATCGGGAGGCCCGCGTCGAGCACGACCTCGCGGTCGCCGTCGACGCCCAAGAGCTGCGCGCGGCGGTAGCCCATGGCGCCGACCTCGAGATCGACCGGCAGCGCCGGGCAACGCACGACCGCGACGCCGTTCGCGTCGCTCAGCGCGCTGCGACCGTAGCGGTCGCCGGCGAGCGTGACGGCGGCGTGGGGGATCGGGGCGCCGCCGCGAGCCAGCACGCGCACGCGTACGGTCGTGCCCGGCGCCTCGACGCGCAGGCCCTGCACGCGCGGGTCGCGGCACGTCTCGCCCGCGCGCACGACGAGGTCCTCGACGCGCGCGAGCGACGCGCTGCCCGTCGCGTTGCGCAGCTTCACCTCGAGCGCGTACGTGCCGGGCGGCAGCTCGCCGGCCTCGAAGTCGCCGTCGGCGCGCGGCCACGCGTAACGCATCGTCTCACCGCTCAGCACGATCGCGAGGTCGGCCGCGGCGAGCGACCCGTCCGGCGCGAGCGAACCCGCGAGCGCGCCGGCCCGCGCGAGCACGACCACCACGTCCGTCTGGCCGAAGCGCACCGCGGGTTCATCTCTCTCGACCCAGCCGTTCGCGCGTACGCGCAGCCGCAGGTCCCCCCCCGGTCGCGGCGCGCCCGGCGGCAGGTACAGCGCGAACGCGCCGTCCGCGCCCGTGAATTCGGTGCCGGCGGCGTCGAGGTTCGGCCAGAACTCCTGCGCCCCGGCGAGCGTGCGCGTCTGGACCCGCGGCCACGCGCGGAGGATCGCGGCGCCGGTCGCGTCGACGACGCGGCCCGCGACGACGAGCTCGCCGTGGTCGAGCAGCACGTCGCCGAGGTCGGTCTCGCCGGGGGGGAGCGCGTCGTCGAGCGGGACCTCGACGAAGACCGTCCCGCCCGCCGTCGGGTGCTCGGCGCGGAAGCGCAGCGCGCGCGAGCCGTGCTCGGGGCGCGGCTCGTGGACTTCGAGGCGGAAGCGGCCCAGCGCGTCGACGGCGAGGTCACGCGGCTGCGGCCAGGTCTCGAGCATGGGGAACACGCGCTCCTGGACGCTCGCCGTGCACGCCGGCCACGCGCTGCCGTCGGCGAGGACGAAGCGCCCCGTGACGGCGGGCGCCGCGCGGCGCGCGAGGGTCACTAGGCCCAGCGCCTCCTCACCCGCGCTCTTCGGCCCCGCGAAGCGCGCCGACGCGACCACGCGCTCGTCCGCGCGCACGAGCCGCGCTTCGATCTCGAGCCCCAGGCCCAGCCAAGGCACGCGCACGTCGCCCGTGTCGTCGACGTGCGGCCGCGCCCACGGGCCTTCGGGCCACAGCGGCGCGTCACCGGTCGCGGGCGCGAACGCGAGCAGGCGCAGCTCGAGCCCGTCGAGGTCGCACGCCCCGCCCTCCGGCGTGCGCACGCGCACGAGCGCGCTGCCGGTCGGCGGCAGGCGCAGCTCGAGCGGCGACGCGAGCGGCGTGCGCTCGTCGACGAGCACGACCGGCGCGTCGACCACGGGGAACGCGAACGTCGCCTGCCACGGCGCGCCCTGCGCGAGGCGGCGCTGCAGGTGCAGGAAGGTCGCGACGCCGCTCTCGGGCGCCGTGTCGGTCCACTTGAAGCTGAACGGCCGCGGCCCCGGCTGGGGAAGGCGCAGCGCGACGGGCACGCCGCCGACGGGCGCGCCGGCCTCGTCGAGCACGCGCACGTCGAGCGCGTGGTCGGCCTCGAGCGCGAGCGCGATCTCGCGTTCGGCGCGCGCCGAGTCGAGGGCCGCGAAGGCCCACGCGTCGCCGCGCCGCGCTTCGACCATCGCGCGGTGGGGGAGCGTCGCGAAGCGCGCGAGCCCCTCGGCGTCGGTGTGCGCCGTGAGCGCGCGCTCTGCGCGGAGTCGTCGACCGGCCGGCGTGTCGAAGCCGACGCCGGCTTCGTCGAGCTCGGTGTACAGCGTGCCGAGGTCGCTCACCGTCACGAGCGCGTCGCCGGCGGGCGCGCCGTCCTGCGTGACGCGCACCGTCCACGCGTCGACCGCGAGCTCGAGGTCGGCGGCCTGCGTCGGCGCCGCGGTCGCGCGCGCGCTGGCCTCGTCGGGCGCGGCTGCGAGCTCGCGCGGCGCGACCTCCGCCTGCGCGACGTCGCTCGACGGCCCTGGGACCGGCGGCGCCTGCGGCGGCGCGGCCGGACGCGTGGCGACGTACACCGCGGCGGCGCAGAGCCCCGCGGCGAGCACGAGCAGCGGGGCGCGTCTCACCGCGCTCCAGTCTAGCAGCCCTCTGAGAAGGCCGCTTCAGGCAGGTCAAGTCGTTGCTGACAGGTTCGTGGTCGCCTTGGCGACCTGGTTCCGACGGGGCCTCGACCCGCAGGCGTCTGTTCGCACTCTGATTGAGGTCGCAGGTGACCTCGGTGCAGGAGGGGGTCCGTCCGGTCGGGGCTGCCATCGGTCGAGCGAGCTCGTGGCTCTGGGCTGCTAGCGCAGTCCCCGGGATCGGGCGGGTGGAGGCTTGGTCGGCGTGTTCGAGTCGGGCGAGGGGTGCTCAGCGGTTGAGGTTGTAGTCGGGATCCCAGACGCCGCCCGTTCGCCAGAGCTGGTGGAGCAGGCAGGCCAGCTTGCGCGCGACGGCGACGCGAGCTCGAGCCCGGTCGCGTTGAGAGCCTCCGCGGGCGATGCGCTCGCCGTAGCGCCTCAAGTCGCTGTCGCCACCGAAGGGTCCCAGGATGTACGCGGCCGCGTTCACGAGCAGTCGCCTGACGTAGCGATCCCCCGCCTTGGAGATGCGCAGCTGCGGCGTCTTGGCGCCCGAGTCGTACAGCCGCGGCGCGAGGCCCAGGTAGTTGCCGACCGTGCGAGAGCTCGTGAAGCGCTCTGGCGTCTCGAGCGCCGTGACGTAGGCCAGCGCCAGCACGGGACCGACGCCGCGCACCTGTCGCAGGATCTCGGTCTCGGGGTGACGCTCCGTCGAGACGCGCGCGACCTCCCGGTCCAGCCGCTGGATCTTCACCGCCACATTGCCGAGCAGCTCGAGTACCGGCTCGAGGATCTCGCGCAGGGCCTCGGGAAGATGTGCACCCGCGCGCTTGTGGAAGCCCTCCGCCGAGCCGCCGGGCACACGCCCTCCAAAGGACTTGACCTGGCCTCGCACGAAGGTCACCAGCTTGGTCCTCATCCGCACCAGCTGGTCGCGTGTGTGCAGCAGTGCACGGCTGCGGCGACAGGACTCGCCACGCAGTCGGATCGGTCGCAAGAGTTCGGGGTCGACACGACCGAGTCGGGCCAGCGTGCGCGCGTCGTTACGATCGTTCTTGCGCCCGCTCTTGGAGATCAGTCGTACCTCGCGAGGATTCGCGACGATGACCTCGTGCCCAGCTTCCGTCGCGAGTCGCGAGATCCAGTGCACGTGCCCGCAAGCCTCGAAGACGACGCGACACGGATCCAGCCCCCGAAACAAGCGTGCGAGGGCCTCCGCGGTCGTCGGCGTTTGCTCCTCCAGGAGCAACTCCCCGCCCTGACCGATCAAGCAGCAGCTGCTGCGGCGATCGCCGATGTCGATTCCGAGGGTCTGAGTCAGCGCGGGCACGGTGGTGGTAGAGTCTTGCACGGTCGGTCTCCGTTCTTGGGGTTTGATTGACCTTCCAAGCATGCAGCGCCTCGTGGCGACTGCGCCAGGAGACCGACCTTCTCACCCCATCCGTCGAAGAGGTCATCCGGCGCCATGCCGACGTCCTCCGCTCCGGTGCGGCCCCCGAAAGCCTCGGCGAATCCACCGATTCGCCTGCGGATCCAGGCCCCACACCGAAGCGGATGCCACCGACCTGGCATCCGAAGCACTTCTTCAACGGGCTGCTAGGAGCCTGTCCGAGTAGTCGCGATTGAATACTCGGACACCCTTCGCAGGGGCACATTTGGTCTCACGAGCCCGGGCTCCCGGGAGCAAATGTGCCCTCGTACGACGTCGAGCAGGACTATCTGGACAGGCTCCTAGCGCCCGCCGGCGTGCGCTCGAAAGCGCATGGACGCGCCCGCGGCGCCGCGCTCCACTGGAGGCGGGTCCACCGACTCGCGAGCGTCGCCGCGGCCCCACCGCGGCTCCCGGTCGAGGCCGGCGCGTCCCCGCGGCGTCAGCTTCGACGCCGCGACCCGCCCGGAGGCAGAGCCATGCATCCCGACATCATCGACTCCGCGCTCTTCGTCGCCGCGGGCGACGACGTGCGCGCCTTCTCCTGCGAGGCGACGATCCACGCGCCGCGCGCCGACGTCTGGGCCTTCTGGACAGACGGCGCGGCCTTCGCGCGCGTCTACGGCCGCGGCCGCCCCGAGCTCGCCGCGCGCATCTACCTCGCCGTCGGCGGCCGCTACGAGTGGCTGTGGGACGGCGTCACCGGCAGCAACGACTGCCAGGTGCTGTGCTGGTTGCCGCAGCGCCTGCTCGCGTTCTCGTGGAACGCGCCGCCGAGCCAGCCCCAGAGCCGCGAGCTGCGCACGTGGGTCGTGGTCGAGCTCGCGGAGGTCGACGAGGGCACGCACGTCACGCTGACGCACGCGGGCTTCGGCCACGAGCCGCACTGGGAGGAGACGCGCGCCTACTTCCAGACAGCCTGGCCGGGCGTGCTCGCGACCCTGCGCGAGGGCCTCGAGCGCGCGCGCTAGCGCGGCTTCGCGTTCCAGACGCGGCTCGCGAGCAGCATCCCGATCAGCGCGACCGGGATCATCGAGATAGGCCACGCGATCCAGTTCGCGGGGTCCGCCGCCGGCTTGATCCCGTCGGCGCCGGCCACGTCCGAGGGCAGGATGACGCCGTACAGGATCGACATGCAGGCCGTGCCGGCGTAGACGAAGCCGTCGATGATGCCGACGGCGATGCCGACGTTCCGGCGCCCGCCGAAGTCCATGCTCGCCGTGCCGGACAGCATGCCGTGCACGCCGATCACGCACATGCTCATGAACACGACCAGCAGCCCCACGGCCGGCGTCTTGAAGACGAAGGTCAGGGCTACGGCGCTCATGAGCATCAGGCCGTAGAGCACGGCCGCGACGGGGCCGCGGCGGGACTGGAAGAGGTGGTCGGAGATGGTGCCCGCGAAGACGCCGCCCAGGATCCCCGCGCAGCACAGCAGCATGCCCCAGTTCGCGTAGACGAAGCTGCCGGCGAGGTGCAGCGTGTCGTCGGTTTGCTTGGCGAAGGTGCGGAACCACTGCATGATCGCCTGGCGCAGGAAGCCGCTGCAGAACTCGATGAAGGCGATCGTCATGATCACCGGGTTCGTCAGCATCCTCTGGAAGACCGCGACCGCCGAGAGCGCCGGCCCGTCGTCCCCCGAGGACGCGTCCGCGGTATCGAAGTCGGTGTGGTTGGCCTCGCCGGGCGTGTTGCGAACGACCAGGACGTCGAGGATCCAGAAGGCCCCCAGGATGATCGCGGGCACGAAGAAGAGCCACTGGAGGTCGAAGGCCTCCTTGATCATGTAGCCCCAGTCGAAGGCGAAGTAGATGCCCAGCGAGATCAGGATGCCGAAGATCGCGCCGAACACGCCGCGCTCGCGCACGTGGAACCACGACGCGTTGCACTTCACGATCGCGACCGCGCCGAAGCTCTGGAAGTACATGTTCGCGGCGTAGAGCACCGAGAACACCGTCACGAGGTTCCGCGCGAGCCACTGGCCGTTCTCGGCGCCGGGGTCGTTCACGACCCACAGCGTGCACAGGCCCATCAGGAGGTTCGCCACGGCCGCGCCGCCGGCGCCGATCAGGATGGCGAACTTGCCGCCGAGCCTGTCGGTCAACGGGCCGTTGACGAGGAAGGAGGCGCCGTAGATCAGCGTGCCCCAGAAGAAGATCTCCGCGAAGCCCTGGTTGGTCATCAGGGGCAGGCCGTCCGGCCCCAGGATGTCGCCGAAGGCGTGCTGGCTGACCTTGACGTTGTAGCGCCCCATGTAGAGGAACGAGTACGTCAGGCCCAGCGGCAACCAGTTCATCAGCCGCCGCCGCCGGAACGCGTCCGAGTGGATCACGTTGCCGAGGTCGACCTTCGGCAGCCGCGCGATCACGATCGCGACGACCACCAGCAGGATGAGGATGGGCTTGAACTTGTCGAAGGCGACGGCGAGGTCGGCGAGGACGGGCATCACGGTCGAGCTCCCGGGGTCAGAGCGTGGCGAGGAGGTCGCACAGGTCGCCGAGCCCGTCGACCACGTGATCGACCGCACCGCCGGCGCGCTCCACGCCCGACCAGCCGGGCGTGTAGCTGTTCTTCGCGAGCACGAGCGTGCGCGGGGCCCAGCGCTCGCCGCGCGAGCGCAGCGCGTGGGGCAGCGCGAGGTCCAGCGAGAAGACGTCGCCGATCACGGCGTCCGGCGCCTCGGCCCGGATCGCGGCGACGTACTTGGGGCGGTCGACGAGGATGCGCCGCTCCGCGACGGAGATCGAGTCCTCGCCCTCGCCGAGCACGAACTTGCCGGCCGAGCCGCGCACGTGCAGGCAGCGCGCGCCGTCGTCCGCGCGCGCGTGCACGGAGCGCGCCGGGATGCCCGCGCGCTCGAACCAGTCGAGGATCTTCTCCTCGCCGCTGTTCGAGACGACGACCACGTCGACGCCCAGCGCGAGCATGCGCTCCGCGGCCTCCGCGGCGCCCGGCAGCAGCGCCGAGCCGTGCTCCGCCCTGAAGGCGGAGGTGCCCGCGTGGAAGACGGCGTCCGCGTACGCGTCGATCGACGCGAAGCCCTCGTCGAGGATGGCCTCGCAGTAGACGCGGCAGCGCGCCGCGACCTCGCGCGCCGAGTCCGGCGCGGCGGCGGCGTCGCCGGCCCAGCGGCGCATGACCTCCGCCGCGGCGTTGCCGAGGATCAGCGGGTCCTCGTCCGCGAAGGCGGAGATGCGCCCGCCCGGCGACCAGCCGTGCTCCGCGGGCCGCGCGAGGGCGTAGCCCGCGAGCTCGCGCAGGTCGGCGTCCACCTGGCTGGCCGCGAGCCCGGAGAGCTCCGAGGTGCGCGCCACCATCAGGCGGCGCACGGCGCTCGCCTCGGGCTCGGGGTCGGTCCAGACACCGTCGAAGTCGGAGAGCAGCTTCATCGTCGCGGGGGGATCCTCGTGAGCGGTGGCCTGCGGCCGAGCTCGGCCGGGCGGGGGCCGACAGTCTACGCGCCGGCCCTCCCGGGGCGAGCGACCGGGCGTGGCGGGGCGCGGAGTTCACACGCCTCGCTCCCGGAACCCGTTGTCTCCGGGCGGCGCCAGGGTGGTTGCGGGCGCGGGGTCGCCCGGCAGCGAAGCGCGACGCCTGGCATGCGGGAGCTTCCCGGCACTCGCCCTTGCGTGCCGCCTCGGTGGGCTGCCCATTGGCTCGGTCCATGCCGGGAGGCGTCGTGCCAAGTCCTCTTCGAGCGGACTGGCGCGCCGACACGTGCGTGGAGAGGATGACGTTGGTCGAGTGGACGGTCCTGTCAGCTCCCAGTGAGCCCGCGCGTCACGTTGGGCTGCGCGCCTCGTCCCCGTGCTCCGCGTCGGACGAGAGGCGGAGCAGATTCGATCCGCTGCCCGCATGGCGTCGGCGGCCCGGACTGCGGTCATGGGTAGCCGCTCCATGAGACCGGCCCCGCCGGGAGGCGTCACAAGGCACGCGGGGTCTTCAGCTTGGAGCCTCTGCCTTCGATTCTCCGAAAGGCATTGACTCTCTCTCTCTCTCTCTCTCTACTGACGGCGTAGAAGTGCCCGAAACCACTTCGACGACTTTGACAAGACATCATGTGCCGCAGGCCAGTCCTCCGGCCGAGGAGATCGAAACTTGACTCGCAAACTCGCTCGCCGTTTCATTCGTTCCAGTTCTCTCTTGCTGCTTTGCGGGATTCTCGTGCCGAGTGCGGTTTGCGCGGACGGGTGTGAAGAGGACTGCCCTGCCGTGCCGAACGTCGTGACAATCGGTACCGTGCCGACCGGAGTGACCTACAGCTTCATGGTGCTTCCTGCGACCAGCGGCACTGGAAACCTGGATTGCTCCACCTGCATCGCTTGCGGACAGCACACCTCACTGGTTTTCGATGGTTACGGCACAGGTTGGTGCATCTCCGTCAACCCGAATGGTGCCGGCGCGAGCGTCCCAGACACGCACTACGCAAGGCCCGGAAAGTTCCACGCGGACTGTGCTGGGGAGTACTGTGTCGACGTGCAGATACTCCCGTGCGCCGGCGGCTCGGTGAAGTACCATGAGCTTCGATGCCTCTACTGCGGGTGTGGAGAGTAGCGCGAGGAGGCGACGGCTCTCTTGAACCCAGAGAGGACCCGGCGGATGAACAGAGCCCTGGTATTGGCCCTAGTCCTGGTCGCGGCGGCGATCACCTCTGTCTTCCTGTTCAAGGAGAACACTGCGTCCCAACCGTTGAGTGGAGATGGGACCGCGTCGATTGCCGATCAGAACGAAGGTTCGCATCCGCTGGCACATTCTCCTGACGCGGGCCGACACTCGTCGCGGGAGATGGCTGAAGACGACTCGGCGACTTCGGGGGGAGTGTTGCGCCTGCCCGATGAGGTCGATCGTGAGCCTGAACCGTGGAAGGCTCACCGACTGCAGGAGCTAGAGGATCGCTGGGCCGCGGTTCAGCGAGACGTCCAGGGTGGTGTTCTCGATCCGTTCAACTCGGTCAGCTTCCTCGTACAGATCAGCTGCCGACCACTCTGCGACGAACTCGGGCTCGCGATTCCCGTGCCGCAGGGAGTTGAAGTGCCGTTCGAGAACGTCCCCGGAACTCACTTCCTGTCCACGGGGAACACGCACTACCGCATTCCCGAGGGGATGTTTCCGGCCGTCGACGACTTCATGGCCAAGTGGAAGGCAACTGAGGAGCTGGCGGAACGTAACCGAGCGGAGGCGAGGGTAGCGGGGATCCGGCCGCCCCCGCCGCGCCCGTTCTTCCCCGCAGATCCCTCGTTCTTGGTGGAGCTGGAAGCGCTCAAGGACGAGGCGACACGTGCGCTGCTGCGTCGTAAGGACGCGTACTGAGGAGTGCGGAGGATGCCCCAGCTTCCCAGTCTGCAGTCTAGGCGATCGCGAGGGGCTGCCGACGTCCAGGTGACGCGGTTGCCTCGCGCTTCATGTACTGTGAACCTGGCGGAGTTGCCCAAGCAGGCCGCACGTCGTGACTCGGAGCGATACGCATCTTCCTCGAAGAACATGAGGGACGAATACAGCCTCAACGTTGGCATTCGTGTCGAGGATTGGTGCTACGCGGTCACGTGGTCGGACTGGAACGGGAACCACCCGGACGGAACAGCACACCGGGCTGGCCAGCTCGAGTGCGATCCCTGTGATGATTGAGAGGCGAACCGAGAGGGAGGGGCGCAAGCGAATCGCGATGCGGTCGTTGGTCGTCGCGCTGGCGATGGCAGCCGCCGGGGGCGCGGCCGCTCTTCTCATCCTCTCGAGTCGTGGCTCTTCTCGAGACGCGTCCGAGCCCTTGGAGCCGAGGCGAGAGAGTGCAGCAACCTCTCTGCCGAGCATGGGCTCCGAGTCGTCTCGAACTGTGCTTCTGGACCAGCCCGAGTCAGCGGCCCCGCCTGAACTCGCACAGGATGCCCCCCCCGAGGAGATCCTCCGCGCCCTCCTGTCCGAAGGGGGGCCGTCCTGGGACGAGATGACACCGGAGGCTCAACGGCAGCACCTTCAGGCTGTCGGCAGAGCACAGCTTCGACAGTTCATGATCCTCGACGAGGATCGCGAACAGGTGAAGGCGCTAGGGCGACTTCCGAGCATCGAATCGATCGCGGAGCTCAAGGGAGTCGATCTGGACCCTGCCGAGAAGGCCCGCATCGAGGCCGCCGTGGCGCCCCGCTACGCGAGTCAGGTGGATCCGCTCGTTCCCGGCATCATGGAGGAGATCAACGACCTGATCCTCGTCCAATGGGATCAGGGCGGCTACGACTTGATCGACGAGCAAGGGCAGACGGTCCAGCGCGGCATGTCGGACTACCCGAAGGGAGAACTCCAGATGCAGGGCATGTTCCGCTGCTTCGGCACTCCGTACGAAGTGTCGTTCGTGTTCAGCAGTAGCGCCTACCCGACGCTACAGGCATCGCTGGAGCGGATCGCTCTGCTCAAGACGCAGATGCGGGATGAGGTCTTCGAGATGATCCAGTGAGTCCAATCCGGTCCTGGCGGGACCGGAAGAGGGTCCCGCCAGGATCGCCGGAGGTCGCTGTTCCGTCGTGGACTACGACGCCGGGGCGTCGAAGAACCTCGTCCGCGCCGCGGCCATAGCCCCCAGGCGCTCCGGCGCCGCGAAGCGCTCGCGGCGCTCGGGGCTCGGGGCGGTGGCGACGGCGCTCGCGCAGTGCTCGAAGCGCTTCAGGAGCTCCTGCGCGCCGAGCGTGTCGGCCCAGCGCAAGAGGCCGCCGCGGAAGGGCGGGAAGCCCATGCCGAAGACGGTGGCGAGGTCGAGCTCGTGCGGGCCCGAGACGACGTCCTCGTCGAGGCAGCGCACCGCCTCGCCGAACATCGCGAGCACCATGCGGTCGACGATCTGCTCGTCGGAGAGGAACTCCTCGTGCTTGGACGTCGGCGGCGCGAGGCGCGCGAGGTCGCTCGAGAGCTTGGGCCGCGCCCGGGGCGCGAAGCTCAGGTGCACGTAGAAGCCGTCGCCGCTCTTCTTGCCGAGGTGGCCGGCGTCGAGCAGCGGCTGGATCACCGTGCAGGGCGTCATGCGCTCGCCGTAGGCCGCGCGCAGCGACTCGGCGGCGTGGCTCGCGATGTCGAGGCCGACCTCGTCGAGCAGGCGCAGCGGGCCCATCGGCATGCCGAAGTCCAGCGCCGCGCGCTCGAGCCGCTCGGGCGCGACGCCGCCGGCGTAGAGCCGCAGCGCCTCGTCGAGGTAGGGGCCGAGCAGGCGGTTCACGAGGAAGCCGGCCACGTCCTTCACCACGACCGGCGTCTTGCCGAGGCGCAGCGCGAGCGCGGCCGTGCGCGTGACCGTCGCGTCGCTCGTGTGCGCGCCGCGCACGATCTCGACGAGCGGCATCTTCTTCACGGGGTTGAAGAAGTGCAGGCCCACGACGCGCTCGGGGTGCGGCACACCCTCGGCGATCGCGGTCACCGACAGCGACGAGGTGTTCGTCGCGAGGATCGCGTCCGCCGGCAGCGCGGCGGCGAGGTCGGCGAAGACCTTGCGCTTGACGTCGAGGCGCTCGGCGACGGCCTCGACGACGAGCTCGGTGCGGCCGAAGCCGGTCAGCGTCGGCGTCGTGTCGAGGCGGTCGATCGCGGCGCGCTCCTCGTGGGGGAGGAGCCGCTTGCGCTTGCGCTTCTTCGCCAGGTCGGCGCGGTGCTCGAGCTGCGCCGCGTCGAGCCCGGCCGGGGAGATGTCGTAGAGGCGCGTCGCGACGCCCTTCTCGGCCATCGCGCTCGCGATGGCGCCGCCCATGACGCCCGCGCCGACGACGCCGCCGCGCGCGATCGGCGCCGGCGCCTCGCCCGCGGCGTCCTTGCCGAGGCGCTTGGCGCCCTCCATCAGCTTGAAGATGCCGATCAGGTTCTTCGAGACGTCCGAGGTCGCCAGGCGCGAGGCCTCGCGCACCTCGCCGGCGAGGCCCTTCGCGACCGCGCGCGAGGGCGCCCACGTCACGAGCTTCGCCGCGGCCTCGACGGCGGGGTAGTGGCCGCGCGTGCGCGCGCGCAGCTGCTTCGAGGTCTGGCGCGCGATGACCGCGAGCGCGAGCGGGTTCCTGTCCACGAGCCACGCCCACGCGCCGCGCGTGCGGCGCGGGCAGCGCGTGCGGCCCATCGCGATGTCGCTCGCGACGCGCACGAGGTACTCGGGCGGCGTCACGCGGTCGACGAAGCCCTTCTTGTACGCGGCCTTGGCCGGCAGCAGCGTGCCGCCGAGGATCGCGCCGAGCGCGGCCGGCACGCCGATGCGCCGCGGCAGGCGCGTCGAGCCGCCCCACGCGGGCAGGATGCCGAGCTGCGTCTCGGGCAGGCCGACGCGGCTCTTCGGGTCGTCGGCGAGCACGATGCGCGTGCAGGCCAGGCTGAGCTCGTACGCGCCGCCGGGCACGGGGCCGCCGACGGCGGCGACGGTGCGCACGCCCTTGCGGCCGAGGCGCGCGATGCGCGCGAAGACCTGCTGGCCGAGCGCGATCACGCGCGCGCCGAGCGCCGCGTCGCGGATGCCGGCGATGGCGTCGATGTCGGCGCCCGCGGCGAACGCGGTGGGCTCGCGGCCGGTGAACACGACGCCGACGAGGTCGGGCGTCGTCTCGAGCTCGTCGAGCGCGGCGTCGAGGTCGCGCATCAGCGGCAGGTCGAGCACCGCGAGCTTGCGGTGCGGCGGGTCGAGCACGACCACCGCGAGGCCCGGCTCGGGGCGCTCGAGGCGGATGCAGGTGCCGGGCGCGGGCGCGTCCGGCGGCATGGGCAGGCCGGTGAGGTCCATCATGACGCGCACCTCTCGAGCAGCGCGGCGCCGCCCTGGCCGCCGCCGATGCACAGCGTGGCCAGCGTCAGCTCGCAGTCCGAGGCGACGAGCTCGTGCGCCGCCGTGAAGAGCAGGCGCGCGCCCGTCGCGCCGACCGGGTGGCCGAGGGCGATGGCGCCGCCGTTCTTGTTGAGCTGGGCATCGTCGAGCTCGCCGAGCGCGGTCTCGCGGCCGAGCTTCCGGCGCGCGAACTCCGCGCTCGCGAAGGCCTGCTCGCAGGCCAGCACCTGCGCCGCGAAGGCCTCGTTCAGCTCGACCGCGCCCACGTCGCCGAGCGTCGCGCCCGCGGCGTCGAGGACCTTGGCCGTCGCGTACACCGGGCCGAGGCCCATGCGCGCCGGGTCGAGCCCGGCCCAGGCCAGCGCGCGCAGCGTGGCGAGCGGCTGCAGCCCGAGCTCGCGCGCGCGCTCGCGCGTCGTGACGAGCAGCGCGCACGCGCCGTCGGTGATGCCGCACGAGTTGCCGACCGTCACCGTGCCGTCGGGCTTGACGAAGTAGGGCTTCATCTTGCCGAGCGCCTGCACCGTCTGGCCGTCGCGGATGCCGTCGTCGTGGCGCAGCGAGCGCGCGCCGTCGGGCGAGCCCAGCGGCAGCCACGGCAGGATCTCGGCGTCGAAGCGCCCCGCGTCGCGCGCGGCCGCCGCGCGCAGGTGGCTGCGGCAGGCGTACGCGTCGGAGGCCTCGCGCGCGATGCCGTGCTCGCGCGCGAGCAGCTCGGCCGTCTCGCCCATCAGCATGCCGCTGACCGGGTCGGTCAGGCCCTCGACGAGCGCGACGGTCGGCGCGAGGTCGCGCGGCCGGAAGCTCGCCCACACGCCGAGCGCCTGCGGCAGCGAGCGCGTGCGCGAGAGGCGCGTGAAGAGCTTGGTCAGCCCCGGGCCCATCTGCAGCGGGTAGGCGCTCATCGCCTCGACGCCGGCGCACAGGTAGGCCGTGCCCTGGCCGGCGAGGATCGCCTGCACCGCGGCGCTGACGGCCTCCATGCCGCTGGCGCAGTTGCGGCCGAGCGTGCGCGCGGGCACCGACTCGGGGATGCCGGCGCGCAGGCCGATGACGCGCGCGACGTTGGCCTGGCCGGCCGGCGGGCCGACGCAGCCGACGAGCACCTCGTCGAGCTCGGAGCCGTCCATGGCGCAGCGCGCGAGCAGCTCGCGCACGAGGCGCGACCCGAGGTGCGCGGCGTCCTCCTTCGCGAAGACGCCGCCCGCCTTGACCTGTGGAGTGCGCAAGCCGGCCGCCAGGACGATCTCCGGGCCGCCGTCGCGTCGAGAGTAGGGCTTCATGGCGCGGGAGTGCGGGGTGGGGGGAACGAGCGAGGGCCACCGCGTTGCCTGGAGCGTCTAGGCTGAGACTTGCGTCGAGGCAGCTCAAGCACGAGGCGCGCGAAAGCGGGCGGAGCCCGCGCGCGCTAGCCCTCGACGCAGCGCACCGCGGGTACGCGGCTCGCCGCGCCGCGCGGCAGGTAGCGCAGCTCGCGCACCGCGTCGCCGTCCTGCACGCGCAGCTCGACCTCGTGCTCGGCCTCGCCCGGCATCAGCGACATCCCGACGAGCGCCATGCCCTCCGCGAGCCCCGCGCGCGCGGCGGGGCCGTCGGCGCGCACGCCCGTCGCGACGCGGCTCGCGACCGTCGCGTCGAGGTCGAAGCCGGGGTCCCACGCGTACGCCTCGGCGGCCTCGACGGCGAAGCGCGGGCCGAACGCGTCGGCGGGGAGCTCGACCGTCGCGCCGTCGACCACCACGGCGCGCAGCGTCGCGCGCAGCGCCCGCGCGCGCTCGGCGCCGGCGTGCGCGGCGACGCGCGCCTCGAGGCGGTCGAGCAGCGCCGGCGTGTCGAACCTGCGGCCGGTGGCGCGCGCCTCGTCGACCAGCGCGCGCAGCAGCGCGAAGAGCTCGTCCGCGCCGCCGCTCGCGTCGCGCAGCGCGTGGTCCACGCGCATCGCGACGACGTCGCCGCGCAGGTAGGGCTGGCGCTGCGCCGCGTAGTCCGTCCAGAACGCCTCGGCGAGCTCCTCCGCGGGCGTCTCGCGCCACGCGCTCGCGTGGTAGTCGCGCAGGCGCTGCGAGAGGTCGGCCGCGTACGCCGCGTCGTCGAGCCAGCCCGCGCGCCGCAGCACCTCGCGCGCGGCCCAGTCGGTGAAGCCCTCGCTGAACCAGTAGCTCTGCTCCTCGGGTCCGTCGAGGCGCAGCGTCAGGCCGTTCCACGCGTGGAAGCACTCGTGCGCGACGAGGCGCAGCACCTCGAGGCCCTCGCGCTCGACGTCGAGGTTGGGCATCAGGTACAGCGCGAAGCCGTTCGTCAGGCCGGTGCCGCCGAAGGCCGAGCCGCGCTCCATCGGCTCCCCGACGGGCAGCGCGCTCACCAGGTAGTGGGGCGGGCCAGGGTCGCGCATCAGCTCGCGCTCGGCGGCGATGACGCGCCCGGCGAGCGCGGGCAGCGCCGCGACGCCGGCGAGGTCCGGCGCCCAGCCGCCTCCGCCGCGCGCACGAAGCCTCCGCGCCCGGTGCGCGCGAGCGCGACGACGAGCCCCTGGGCACGCGGCGGGCTCGGCGAGCTCGAGGTCGCCCGCGACGAACAGCGCGCCGCGCAGCTCGCCGGCGGTCGGCGCCGCCGCGCGCGGGCCGGGGCCGCGGCCGAAGGAGTCGACGACCTCCCAGCCGGCCTCGGCGAAGCCCTCGTACGCGACGGTCAGCGCGAGCGCGCGGTCGAGGTCCACGTGCTGCGGCAGCGGCAGCGCGAGGTGGCCGATGGCCTGGAACAGCCCGGGCTCGACGATCGGGCGGTACGAGTCGCTCGAGTCCCAGCCCGCGCGCCGCGACGCGTCGTTCTCGGGCAGGCGCGCCTCGACGACCAGGCGCGCGCCCCGCGCGTGCGCGACGCGCCAGCGCTGCGGGCCGACGGGCTCGAGCGCGAGCGCGGCGCCGTCGGCGGTGTGCACGCGCAGCTCGGCGAGGTCCTCGCGCTCCGGCCCGACGCCGCCCCAGGCCTCGGCGGGCCCGAGCTCGGTCTCGCCGTCCGCGTCCCCGTCGAACGCGAGGCGCAGGTCGACCGCGAGCGGCGCGTCCGGGGCGGCGTGCAGCGTGAACGCCAGGTCGACGAGCGGCGGCGCGGGCGCGTCGGGGCGGCGCCGGGCGACGCGCAGGCGGTGAGCAGGACGAGGAGCGGCGCGGTGCGGGCGCGGCGCGGCGCGCGGGAGGATTCGTGGGGCATGGCGGGCGTACGCGGGCGGGCGCCTCGCGTTGGGCCGAAGGGCGCGCGCGCTCCGACCGGCTCGAGCTCCGCGCGCGGGAGCCCACCCGCGTCGACGGAGCCGGGCCTCCCTGGCGGGACGACGGGGCGGGACCTAGGCTGGTCGAGGCGCGGTCGTCACCCGGTGACCAGGAGGGAAACCATGATCGCTCGTCCGCTTCGCAACTCGCTCTTCGTGCTCGCGTCGCTCACCGCCGGCTCCGCCGCCGCGCAGGAGGTCGACTGGATCCTCGGCCCGCAGGGCGACGGCCTGGGTCACGTCGTCGATCAGCCGCGCGGCATCGCCGTGTCCCCGCAGGGCACGATCTACGTCGCGAGCTACATGTCGAACTCCGTGTTCGCCGTCAGTCCCGCCGGCGTCGTGACGCGCGTGCTCGACGTCTCCGGCGACGGTGCCGGGCACGCGCTCGTCAAACCCCAGGCGCTCCGCATCGACGCGGCGGGCAACCTCGTCGTCGCGAGCACGATCTCCGACACGGTGTTCTCCGTCTCGCCGGCGGGCGTCGTGACGCTGCTGCTCGGGCCGGAGGGCGACGGGACGTGGGCGCTGAGCGGCGTGTACGACCTGGCCTGCGCGGCCGACGGCAGCGTCTACGTGCCGAGCTACGACAACAGCCAGGTCTTCCGCGTGGACGCGTCCGGCGCGGTGACGCGCGTGATGGACTTCCTCGGCGACGGCATGGGCGGCGGCCTGTACAACCCGGTCGGCGTCGCCGTCGCGCCGAACGGCGACCTCTTCGTCGCCGGGTACGGCAGCGGCAACGTGCTGCGGCGCACGCCGGCCGGCGCGATCTCGGTCGTGATCGACACGACCGGCGCCGGCGGCGGCCACACGCTCGAGTACCCCGGCCCCATGGCCGTGGACGGCGCGGGCAACCTGTTCGTCTGCGCGTGGGGGAGCCAGAACGTCCTGCGCCGCGCGCCGAACGGCGTCGTGACGCAGGTGCTCGACGCCGCGGGCGACGGTCTGGGGCACGCGCTGAGCGGACCGTGGGGCGTCACCGTGGACGCCGCGGACACGGTCTACGTGCTCGGGTTCGGCTCCGACAACGTCTTCGCGCTGCGGCCGGGCGGCGCGGTCGAGCTCGTCCTCGACGCGAGCGGCGACGGCGTCGGGCACGGCCTCGACCAGCCGGCCGGCGTAGCCACGTCGCCGAGCGGGCAGGTGTTCGTCTCCGGCCTCGTCAGCGACTGGGTGCTGCGCGTGGGCGGCCCCTCCGAGCCGTACTGCTTCGGCGGCGGTGCGTGCCCGTGCGCGAACGCGGGCGGGCCCGGCGAGGGCTGCGCCCACTCCGGCGGGCGCGGCGCGCGGCTCTCCGCGGGCGGCGAGGCGTCGCTCGCGAACGTGGGCGTCGCGCTCTACGCGCGCGGGCTCGTGCCGGCCAGCGGGGCGCCGTACGCTTCCAGGGCGACGTCGCGGTCGGCGGCGGCGCGGGCGCGGTGTTCGGCGACGGCCTGCGCTGCGCCGGCGGCAACGTCGTGCGACTGGAGGCAGCGGACGCCGGCGGAGCCTCCCACACGACCGTGGACCTGGCAGGCGTCGGCGGCGTGAGCGTCGGCGAGACGCGCTACTACCAGCTCTGGTACCGCGACCCGGGCGGCAGCCCGTGCGGCAGCGGCTTCAACCTGACGAACGGCGTGCGCGTGGTCTGGGGGCCTTGAGCGGAGGGGCCTGCTCGGCGTGGACATCGCGCCGGGGAAGGCCTTGAATGGGCGCGTCCCGCCCTCGCGCGCCGCGCGCCCACCCGCACCCCCGACCGCCGTGGACCTCATCCCTCGCAACGAAGTCCCCCTGCGCCTGCCCGGTCAGACCGGGCGGCGCCGGCCGCGCACCGTGCTCGTCCTCGGCGGCGGCGGCATGCGCGGCATGGCCCACGTCGGCGTGCTGCGCGCGCTGCACACGCTCGGCATCGGCTACGACGCGATCGTCGGCACGTCGATCGGCTCGCTGGTCGGCGCGATGGCCGCCGCGGGCATGAACCTCGACGAGATGGGGGAGATCGTCGCGCGCGTCCAGAAGGAGGACTACTTCCGCCTCAACTTCGTCAAGTTCCTGATGAAGGGCACGCGCGCGCCGTCGATGTACCGCGGCGACACGTTCCGCGAGCGCCTGACGGAGATCCTGCCGCAGCGCGGCTTCGACCAGCTCGAGGTGCCCTTCTACTGCAACGCGGTGCGCCTCGAGTCGGGCGGCAGCGTGTTCTTCGGCACGCCGGGCTTCGACCACGTGTCGCTGGTCGACGCGGTCTACGCCTCGTGCGCGCTCCCGGGCGTCTTCGAGCCGTTCGAGCTCGACGGCTACAACTACATGGACGGCGGCATCGTCGACGCCGTGCCGCTGCGCTTCGCGAAGACGCTCGAGCCCGAGCTGATCATCGCGGTGGACCTGACCATCAAGTCCACCTTCAAGACGCCCAACTACAAGAGCCGCGTCCTCTCGACGCTCTACCGCTCCTTCGAGATCGTCGAGGAGGTGCTTGTGGAGCACTCGCTGCACATGCACGTGGACTGGCGTACCGTGCTGATCCAGCCCAAGGTCGGCCACCTCGCGCGCTTCGACTTCGACGACGTGCCCTCCATCGTGAAGATGGGCGAGGACGAGGCGCTGCGCGTGCTCACCTCGCACGCCGCCACGCGCAACATGGTCCCCACGGACCGCGTGGTGCCGGGCCTGAGCTGTCCGGCGACGCCGCGCGACTACGTCAGCGTGCGCATCGACCCGATGCTGTGCATCGGCTGCGGCATGTGCGAGATGGTCTGCGAGACCGACGCCTTCTGGGCCGGCGACGAGCGAGCCTCCGTGCGCAAGCTCAT
Source organism: Planctomycetota bacterium (assembly GCA_020638875.1). Classification (GTDB taxonomy): domain Bacteria; phylum Planctomycetota; class UBA1135; order UBA1135; genus DUCM01. The sequence goes on along the minus strand of JACKHS010000001.1, from coordinate 128,008 downwards.
GAACTACGAGTGCACGCGCGACCACGCCTGCGCGCGCAACTGCCCGACGAGCGCGATCAGCCTCGGCAACCTCTGAGCGGCGCGTCCGCGCGTCACTCTGCCAGCGCCGTGAGCACCTCGCGCGGCACGGCCTGCTCCTCCATCCGGCGCCGCAGCCGCTGCCAGCGCTTGGTGGCCGCCTCCTCGCCGATGCCGAGGCGCACGGCGACCTGCGCGTGCGTCATGCCCTCCATGCCGTGGTGCACGAGCAGGTCGCGGTCCTGCTCCTCGAGCGCGTCGACCCAGCCGCGGAACTTCGCGAACGACTCGTCGCGCGCGAGGCGGTGGCTCACGCCCGTGATCGTGTCCGGGCAGCCGTCGAGCAGGTCGACGCGCGCGGTCGAGCCCGGCGCCGGCGCGCCGCCGCCCAGGCGCCCGGCCTTGCGCGTCGCCTCGAGCAGCACGTTCTTCGCGACGCGGAAGACCCAGTAGCGGAAGGAGACCTTGTCGGGGTCGTAGCGGTCGAAGACCTCGAGCGCGCGGCACCAGACTTCCTGGACGACGTCGGCGGGCTCGACGTGCGCGCGTAGCGACGCGCGCAGGCGCAGGTCGGCCCAGGTGTAGAGCGCGGGGGCGATGCGCTCGTAGAGCACGGTGAACGGGTGGCGCTCGCCCGACGCGGCCGCGCGGGCCAGGTGCTCGGTGCTCGGGGGGTCGGGCTCTTGCATGTGCCTCCGATCCTAGCGGTTCGGGGCGCGCTTGCCTGCGGGCCGCCGCGTCACCGCCCTCGGACGGCGCGGAACCGGGCGCGTTGGCCGTAGGATGCTGCGGGCGCCGATGCCCCACGCCGATGACCCACGACCCCGCCGACGACCACGCGCCGGAGCTCTTCGACTTCCTCGAGGAGCTCGAGCGCGACCGCGCCCGCGGCGCGCTGCCGCCCGTCGAGCACTACCTCGCGCGCTTCCCCGAGGCCGCCGCGGCGGTGCGCGCGGAGTACCAGGCGCAGACCTCGCCGCCGCCCGCGCCGGCGCCGGCCGCGCCCGAGGAGCCGCGCTGCGTCGGGCCCTACCGCCTCGAGCGCGAGCTCGGCCGCGGCGGACAGGGCGTCGTCTGGCTCGCCGAGGACACGCGCTTCCAGCGCCGCGTCGCGCTGAAGCTCCTGCCGCCCGCCGCGCTGCTCCTCAGCGCAGACCGGCGCGCGCGGCTGCGGCGCGAGGCCGAGGTCGTGAGCAAGCTCGAGCACGTCGGCATCTGCGCGGTCTACGACGCCGAGATGACCGACGACGTGGCGTACATCGCGATGCGCTACGTCGAGGGCGAGACGCTCGCGCACGTCGTCGCGCGCGCGAGCCGCCGCGAGCGCGGCGCGGCCGGCGACGCGGACGCGGCCGAGCACCCCCCCGTGCGGCCGCGCGAGGGCGCCGAGCTGTTCGCGCTGCTCGCCTTCTTCGAGGCCGCCGCGCGCGCGCTGCACGCCGCGCACTCGGTGGGCGTCGTGCACCGCGACGTGAAGCCCGCGAACCTGATGGTGACGCCGGCCGGCGAGCCGGTGTGGCTCGACTTCGGCCAGGCGCGCGACACCGAGGGCGGCGGCGTCGCGCTGACCGTCTCGGGCGAGGTGTTCGGCACGCCCGCGTACATGTCGCCCGAGCAGATCACCGGCCACCGCGCCGCGCTCGACCCGCGCACCGACGTGTGGGCGCTGGGCGTGTCGCTGTTCGAGGCGCTCACGCTCGAGCGGCCCTTCGAGGCTGCGAGCACGCACGCGCTGCTGTTCGCCATCCAGACCGAAGAGCCGCGCGCGGCGCGCGCGCTGAACCCCGTGGTCACCGAGGAGCTCGAGGTCGTGCTCGCCACCGCGCTCGAGAAGGACCTCGCGCGGCGCTACGCGAGCGCCGGGGCGCTGGCCGACGAGCTCGCGCGCCTGCGCAACTACGAGCCGATCCTCGCGCGGCCGGCGAGCGCGGCGCTCAAGCTGCGCCGCTGGAGCCAGCGCCACCCGTGGGTGCTGACCTCGGTGGGGGGGCTGGTGCTGCTGCTGTCGCTGGGCCTGGTCTGGACGCTGTACCTGCTGGGGCTCAAGGACGTCGCGCTCGAGCACGCGCTCGGTCGGCACCTCGCCGAGCGCACCGTCTCGCTGCTCGACCAGGACCCGGCCGCGGCGCTGATCCTCGGCATCGAGGCCGTGCAGCGCGAGCCCACCTACCAGACGCGCAGCGCGCTCTACGCGGCGCTCGAGCGCTGCTACCTCAAGGGCGAGCTCGACGGCAGCCCGGCGCGGCTGTTCCGCGACATCGAGCTGACGCCCGACCGCCGCCGCGTGTTCGCGGCGCTCTCCGACGGCAGCGCGCGGCTCTACGAGCTCGAGAGCCGCCGCCAGGTGGCGAGCTGGGCCGCGCACGCGGGCGGGTCGAGCTGCGTGGCGGTCGACGGACCCCTCGGGGCCTGCGGCGGTGAGGACGGCACGGCCGTCGTGTACGACCTCGACGCGCGGCGCGAGCTGCTGCGCACGCGCGCGCTGGGCGCGGGCGTGGAGCGCGTCGCCTTCGTCGCGCTGGACGGCGGCGCGGCGCTCGTCGTCGAGGCCGCCGGCGAGGCGCTCGCGGTCGACGTCGCGAGCGCGCGCGCGAGCTCGCGGGCCCCGCGCGCGCGCGCGCGCTCGACGCGCTGGCCGCGCGCGCGCCGGCGCCGCTCGCCGACGACGAGGCCTACCGCGAGGAGCTGCCGGAGTGCGGGCTGACCTTCGTCGCGAAGCGGCGCGTCGGCGCGCTGCACTGGGAGCTGCACGACGCCGCCGGCCGCCCGCGCCGCCTCGCCGAGAGCGCGCCCACCGACGTGCGCGACGTGGCCGCCTCGCCCGACGGTCGCCGCCTCGCGGTGGCCTCGACCGCCGGCGACGTGCGGCTGTTCGACGTCGCGAGCGGGCGGCGCGTGGCGACCTTCGAGGGACTGCTGCAGACGCAGGAGCTCTGCTGGTCCGCCGACGGCGACGCGGTCGTCGCGCGCACCCCCGCGCCGGTCGTGCAGGTCTGGTTCGGCGGCCCGCGGCCCGACGTGTACCGCCTCGACGGCGGCGGCGGCACGCTGGTCGACGCGTGCTTCGCGCCGGACGGCGAGCGCGCGCTGACGCTCGCCGCCAACGGGCGCGTGCGCCTGTGGGCCACGCCCGGGTCGGGCGCCGGCGCGGGCGAGCTGCTCACGGAGGCGAGCTTCCCCCGGTGCGGGGCCGCGCGGCGCGACGTTCTCGCGCGACGGTGCCGAGGTCGCGGTCTGCGGCGCCGCCGGCGTGTGGCGCTGGCGCCCCGACGGCGACACGGCCGGGCGCTGGAGCGCCGTCGCCGAGCCGCGCCGGCTCGCGTACCTCGCCGACGGCGCGCTGCTCGTCGACGGCGCGGCGGTGACGCTGCTGCCCTCGGCCGGCGAGGGCGCGCGCGTGCTCGACGCGGGCGGGCGGGCCACCGCGGCGGTGGCGTGCGAGGGCGCGGGCCTGGTCGTCGTCGCCGAGGAGCGCGGCGACCTGCTGGGCTTCGACCTCGCGGACGGCACGTGCCGCTGGCGGCGCGACCTCGAGGTCGAGGGCGTGCCGCGCGTCATCGACCTGGCCGCGGACCCGCGCGGCGGCGAGGTCGTCGCGCTCGTCGGCGTCGACGGCCGCGTGCTGCTCGACTTCCGCGCGGCGGCGGACGGCGCGCCGACGCGTACGCGCTCGCAGACGCTCGCCGCGACCGCGGTGAGCTGGTCGAGCGACGGCGAGCGCGTGCTGCTGACCGGGCCCTCGGGGCGTGGTGCGTTCAAGGTCGTGCACCTGCCCAGCGGCAAGGACATGCGCGTCAACGACTACCCCAAGGGCGCGCTCAGCGGCGGGTGCTTCTCGCCCGACGGCGCGCTTCGTGATGACCGCCTCGCGCGACGGCAGCCTGATCGTGCGCGAGGTCGCGAGCGAGAAGACGCTCGTGCAGCTCGAGACCGGCGGCGTGCCGGTGCTGCGCGGGGAGTTCAGCGGCGGTGGCGGCCCGCTGCGCGTGCTCGCGGCGGCCGAGGACGGCGAGCGCGCGTGTGGCCCGTCGACCCGTTGCCCGGCGCGCTCGCGCGGCGACCGCGCGAGCTGCTACGAGTGGGAGGTCGCGCGCGAGGCGCGGCTCGCGCTCCCCGCTGCGCTACCCCTGAGGGCCGCTCAGTAGGTCGCGCCGGCTCCGGTGACGAAGGCGAACTCCTCGCCCCAGTTGCGCCCGTCGCACTGGAAGTAGCCCGAGTTCTGCGCGCCGAAGCTCTCGCTCTCGAAGTTGCGGATGCCGATCACGTAGAAGGACGTCTCGCCGTCGCAGCCGTGCGCGCCCTTGGGGTACACGTGGTAGCGGTAGTGGTACGTCTCGTCGTTGAGCGGGTCGCGCACGTCCTCGGCAGGTAGCCCGTCGCGCGCAGCTCCGAGATGAAGTCGCCGTCGTAGGAGACGTCCCAGTCGCCGTGCGAGGGGCTGTCGTCCGCGGCCGGCCAGCGGCCCTTGTCGGCGTAGAAGTTGTCGATCGCGGTGCAGACGGCGCGGATGTCGGCGAGGCGACGCGCGTCGCGCGAGCGCTGGACCTGGCGCTGCAGGCTCGGCGTGACCGCGCCGGCGAGGATCGAGATCAGGGTGATCACGATCACCAGCTCGAGCAGCGTGAAGCCGCGGCGTCGGGGGACGTTCTCATGGCGAGGGGGGCACGCCCCGTCCATCGACCGTCTGGCGGGCTCCCCTTAACCCCCGTCGGCGAGCGGGCGACAAGGAGACCTCTCAGTTTCCAGAGTTGACTCAAGCGGGGGCGCCGGGAATCCGAGAACTGCTGCGAAGCGGTCTCGCCCCGAGGACCGCTCCCCTCGCCGTCCCCGTCCCGCGGGGAGGAGGTCCGAGAAAGAACCCCTGAACCATCATGAAGTCCACTCCGAACTCCGGCCCCGCGGGGCTTCTCGCTCATGGAGATCGTCGTCGCGGTCTCGATCCTCTCGATCCTGGCCGCCACGCTCGCGCTTCGCGCCGGCGGCATGCTCGAGAAGGGCCGCACGGGCAAGATCGTGCAGCTCGTCAGCACGCTGAAGACGGCCTGCGCCGCCTACAACGCGGACACTGGGACGTACGCCTACGAGTACTCCGGCTACGCCGGCACGCACCGCAAGCTGTCCGCCAACCAGACCGCCGCGAGCTGGGACGGCCCGTACCTCGAGGGGCCCCTGACGCACCAGCAGAACCCCTTCGCCAGCGGCTCGCTGCACCTCTACAACACCGTGACCGCGAACGGCTGGCTCACCGGCTTCGACGTGGACGGTGACGGCACCGAGGACGTGACCTCGGACGGCAACATGCTGTGGCTGTCGAATGTGCCCGCCGACGCGGCGCAGCGCATCGACCAGGCCATCGACGCGGGCATCGGCGGGACCTGGTCGACCACCGGCCGCGTGCGCTACTCGTCGTCCTCGAAGCACCTCTACGTGCTCGTCTACTACTGATCCAGGCGCGCGCGTGCCGCTCCGCGCGAGCGAGGCGGTACGGCGCTCGAGGGGCCGCGCGAGGAGGAGAGCCTCGCGTGGCCAGTGTGCACTCCCGCCCGGCGGCGTTCTCAAGTCCCCACGAGAGCCCCATGTCCCCGACTCCGAAGCTCAGCCGACACGGCGTGCTGGCCCTGTCCTCCACCGAGGTGGAGTGGGCTCGACTACGACGCCGAGGGCCGCCCGCGCTACGCGAGCGGCCCCGTCGAAGGCAGCGCCGCAGCCGACTACCTGCGCGCCGCGCTCGAGGTCCGTCAGGCCGCGGGCGGGACGGCGCGCAACGTCGCTGCTGGCCCTGCGCGACGGCGTGGTCCACCAGCGCCTGGTGGAGCTGCCCGAGCTCGGCAAGCACGAGCTGACCAAGGTGCTCGCGCGCAAGGCCGTCCAGGCCTGCGGCGAGCCGGCCGAGGCGCCCTACTTCAGCGCGGCACAGCAGGCTCCACCCGGCGACGGGAAGCCGGGTCGCTGGCTCCTGGCCGCCATGGAGCGCGGGCTGGCGCGCGAGCTGGCGCTCGGTCTGCGGCGGCGCGGGCTGCGCACGCGGCGCGTGACCTCGGTGGCGCTCGGCGCCCTGGACCGCGCGGCCTCCCTGCGCGAGGAGCCGGGCGAGGGCGCCCTGTGCGTCCTCGTGGGTCGCCGGTCGATCCAGATATCGCTCTTCTGCGACGAGGAGCTGCTGACCGTCGAGACCCTGGAGGGCGACCTGCTCGAGGCGCCGCAGCTGGTGGCCTCGTTGCTGCAGTCGATCAAGACGACCGCGGGCTACTGGCGCCGTACGCGGCGCGGCACCCGCTGCGCGACGTGTGCGTCGTCGGCCTGCACCCCGACCGCGGCCGCCTCGTGAGCAACGCGATCTCGATCGCGCTGCCCGGGCTCGCGCGTGAAGGCCTGGCCCGCGCCGCCCGAGGACGGCCCCGCGCCCCGCGAGGGCCCTCCACCCGCAGCTCGGCCGCATCGCGCTGCTCGAGTGCGCGCTGGTCGACGGACCGTTCACGCCCAGCCTGACCTTCCCGCTGCCCGAGCGCCCGATGGTGCTCGCCACCGCGGCTGCCGCGCTCCTGGGCACGGCCTCCATGCTCTTCGTGATGCTGAGCGACCAGGTGGACGTGCGGGTGCAGGCGCTGGAGGGCCACATGGAGCGCGCGCGCGAGGTGGCGCGCGAGATCAGCCATCTGGAGCGCCAGCGGAGCGCGCGCGACCGCGGAGGCGCAGGGCGTCCTCGCGGTGATGACGCGCACCGACGCGGTGCTCGAGTCCGGGCTCGACTTCGACGAGTTGTGCGCGTCACTCGCGACCGCGCTGAACGAGCGCACCTCGCTGCTCGGCGTGAACGTGGGGCGGGACCTGGGCACCGGCCGCGAGGTCGCGCTGCACGCGCCATTTCGGCGAGTCCGTCGAGGCGCTTCGAGGCCATCGCGCGCTGCCAGCGCGCGCGCTCGAGGCGTTGCCTGGCTTCGAGGACGTCTGGATCGACCTCCCGGTGCGCCTCGACGGCGGCGCGGACGTCGTGGAGTTCTCGGTGCACGCGCGCCTGGGAGGGACCTCTTGATCACGCACGTCGAGAACCTGACCTCCGCGGGCCTGGTCGCCCGGCTGCGCAGCTTCGCGCGCGTGGTGGCCGGCGCGGCCGTGCTGCTCGGCGCGCTCGGCGTGCCGCTGCACCGGCTCCGCTCGACCGAGGGGCGTCACCACGCGCTCGTCGACGCCCAGGCGCGGCTGAACGCGCTGAGCGCCGAGGCGCGCGACTTCTCCGACGCTGGCGGGCTCGACCGGCTCCAGGAGCTCCGCCGGCGCGCTGCGCGCGGACCTGCCGCAAGGGCTCTCGCGCGTGGACGTGCGCGCGCTGGTGACGCTCGTCGCCGAGGCCTCCGGGTTCGAGCTCGAGACCGTCGCGGTGGGGCGCTTCGAGGAGGCGCCCTTCCCGCGCCTGGACGACGCCATCGCGCGCGCCGAGGTCAGCCTCTCGGGTCACGCGAGCCCGCAGCAGCTCGCCGACCTCGTCGAGCTGCTCACCCGTCTGGGCTACCTGACGACCGTCCTCGACGTGCGCATGCACCGCAGCTCCACGGACGCCGCGCGCTTCGAGCAGCAGGTCACGCTCGGCCTCCATCAGTCCATCCCCGTCCCCGCCTCGCACACGGAGTCCGGCTCCGGCACGGAGATCCCCAAGCGAACCTGAAGAAGAAGAAGGTCATGACCGCCGGCCTGGTGGTCCTCAGCGTCGCCATCTGGACGCCGCAGCTCATCATGGGCGTCGTCCAGCCCGCGAGCACCGACCGCCCCGACGTCGCGAACGGCGGCGAATTCGCGCCGGCGTTCCCCGGCGGAGAGTCCGGGTCGGGAGGCGCGGCGCTCCAGGCGGAGCTGATCGCGCAGCCCGGCGGCGAGTCCGTCCCGATGCCCGGCGCCGAAGATGCGCCCCTGCCTGGCGCGACCGACGCCACGCCGCACGGCACGCGCGTGACGGACTCTGGGGACCTCGCTGAAGGAAGCGCTCCAGCAGATGGAGCAGGTCACGAGCGCGCGCGGTCGCGAGCGCGTCGACCTCGACGAGCTCTTCGGGCGCCTGGAGGCGCGCGCCACGAGCGAGACCCCTGGTCCCCAGCTCGCGCCCCGCGAGATCGTCCGGCCGCTGCCGCGCCGCGACGTGCTGGGCGAGTTCGCGCGCGACGCGCAGGTCAACGCCATCCTCTTCGACGCCGAGGACTCGCTCGCGCTGCTCAACGGCGAGCTCGTGCGCGTCGGCGACGTGCTGCCCGGCGGCGTGCAGGTGAGCGCCATCGCGCGCCGACGCGTCGAGCTGACGCTCGGCGACGAGGTGCGCTCGGTCGGCCTGCCGGCCCTGCGCACGCGTCCGCGCGCCGCCGAGTCGGACGAGGGTCCCGGCGCGGCGCCCGCGCCCGTCACGGCAGCGCCTGAGGCGGCGCCGCAGACCCCGGAGCCCGGCCCGACGGCCCACGAGGACTGAGATGGAGACTCGCAAGCACCTGCTATTGCTCGCCACCGCGGCCGTCGTCGTCGGCTGCCAGGGCACGCCCACGATCCCCGAGCGCGCGCGCACCGAGGAGGCGGCCGAGGTGAAGCTGCCGCCCCTGCTCGAGCTCCCGCCGCCGGCCGAGCCGGTCGCGAAGCCGACGCCGCTGCGCGAGGAGACCCCGCGCATCGCCGGCGACGAGCGCTACCCCTTCGAGCTGCGCGGCATCTCGCTGGCCAACGCGATCCACCTGATCGCGGAGAAGGCCAGGGTCAACATGTACCTCGACGCCGGGCTCGACTACGCGGTGGACGCCAGCTTCCCGGCGGTGACGCTGGACGACGCGCTGGGCGTGCTGCTCACGCAGAACGGCCTGCGGCTCGTCGAGCAGCCGACCGGCGTGTACTGGGTCCGCTCCGACGACGGCAGCCAGCCGCAGGTCGGCACCTTCCGGGTGCAGTCGATCGACGTCGCCAGCATCCAGGACGACCTGCAGCAGCTCGTGGGCGCGAGCGCGCACCTCGTGGTCAACGAGGAGCAGAACTACGTGATGATCGACGGGACCGCCCGCGACGTCGAGCTCGTGGCCGAGTACCTCGACGGCGTCGACCGGCTCAAGCGCCAGGTGCTGCTCGAGGTCGAGCTCGTGGAGCTCATGCTCGACCAGGACTTCCAGCTCGGGCTCACGCACGCGATGAACGGCGTCGACATCGACGGCGGCCCGAACGTCGTGTCCCTCGTGCAGAACCTGGGGACCGGCAACGGCGAGTTTTCGCTCACGCTGGACAACACGAATGTGCCCCTGCACTCGACGCTGACGGCGCTGTCCCGCTACGTGGGGTCAACGTCGTCTCCTCGCCGCGCGTGCTCGCGGTGACGAAGAGCCCGCGTCGGTCGAGGTGCTGACCGAGATCCCCTACATCAAGCAGACCGTCGAGACGGTCGTGGGGGACGGCAACGCGGGCAGCTCGAGCTCGTCCGAGGTCGAGTTCAAGGAGGCCGGGGTGGTGATGAACGTCACGCCCACCATCCAGGAGGGCGGCGTCATCGAGGTCAAGATCGAGCAGAAGCTCTCCAACGTGGTCGACTTCTTCGAGAGCATCCCGGTGCTCGACACTCGCGCGATCTCGACGGTGATGCTCGTGCAGGACCAGCACACGGTCGTGCTCGGCGGGCTGCAGCAGCGCTCGATCCTCGAGGACGACACGGGCGTTCCGCTGCTCATGGACATCCCGCTGGTGGGGCGCCTGTTCCGCAGCGACGGCGACGCCAAGCAGAAGCGCCAGCTCCTCATCATCTTCATCACGCCGCGCGTGCTGGACTCAGGGCAGGCCGCCGCGCTGGCGCACCAGCTCGACTACGAGTACCCGAGACCGTGCGGCTCTCGGGCGTGACCTCGGCGGAGGACCTGTAGGCGATGGCGCTCGAGGCCCAAGGACGGATCGGCGACCGGCTCGTCGACAAGGGACGCATCTCGGAGGACCAGCTCGCGGTCGCGCTGGCCGAGCAGAAGCGCGTGCACCGTCCGCTGGGCGAGATCCTGCAGTCGCTGGGCTTCTGCCGGCAGGAGGACATCGCCGAGCTGGTGGCCGAGGACCTCGGCCTGACGTTCCTGCGCGAGCACGACATCCAGCCCGATCCGCTGATCACGTCGACCCTCGACCGTGAGTTCGTCAACCGCACCGGCGCGTTCCCGGTCTCGCTGACCGAGGGCACGCTGCGCGTGGCGATGGTGTCGCCCGACGACCCGGCCTCGATCGCCGCGGTGCGGGAGCGCTTCCCGTACCCGCTCGAGCTGGCGATGACGTCCGAGCGGACCATCGCGAAGCTCGTCTCGCGCTACGTGGACGCCGAGATCGGCCGCGTCGCCGGCATCTTCGCCGAGCTGCAGGCCGCCGGCGACGTGCGCACCGAGCTGCCCATCGAGGCGCTCACGGAGGCACTGCTCGTCGACGGCGTGAACCGCGGCGCGACCGACATCCACGTCGAGCCCGAGGAGCGCGTCACGCGCGTGCGCTACCGCGTCGACGGCGTGCTCGCGCAGGGCGAGAACCTGCCCGCCGAGGCGACCGCCGCGATCATCTCGCGGCTCAAGATCATCTCGAACCTGGACATCTCGGAGCGCCGCCGGCCGCAGGACGGGCGCCTGCGCCTCGAGATCAACGACCGACACGTGGACATGCGCGTGTCCGTCATGCCGTGCACGTGGGGCGAGAACGTCGTGCTGCGTATCCTCGACCGCGGCCGCGTCGGCACGCGGCTCGGCGCGCTGGGCCTGGGCCCGGACCGCGCGCTGGTGCTGCGCCGCGTCGTCGCCCGGCCGCACGGCCTGTTCCTCGTGACCGGCCCCACCGGCTCGGGCAAGACGACGACGCTCTACGCGATGCTCGGCATGGTCGACGCCATGGCGCGCAACGTGGCGACCATCGAGGACCCTGTCGAGTACCGCCTGCCGCTCCTGCGGCAGAGCCAGATCGACCCGTCCATCGGCTTCACCTTCCACGCCGGCCTGCGCGCGCTCCTGCGCCAGGACCCCGACGTCATCCTGATCGGCGAGATCCGCGACGCCGAGACCGCCGACATGGCCGTCAAGGCGTCGATGACCGGCCACCTCGTGCTGTCCACCCTGCACACGAACACCGCGCTGGGCGCCGTGGCGCGCCTCGCGGACATCGGCGTCGAGCCGTACCTCGTCGAGGACTGCCTCATCGGGGCCATGGGACAGCGGCTCGTGCGCACGATCTGCGACAACTGCGCGGAAGCCGTCGCGCCGAACGAGTCCGAGCTCGCCTGGCTGGGCCAGGAGCCGCCGATGATGCGCCGCGGCGGCGGCTGCGCGCGCTGCAACGAGACCGGGCTCGCCGGCCGGACCGTGATCGCCGAGCTGTTCATGCCGAGCGAGGAGGTGGCGGAGGTCATCCGCACCGGCGGTAACCATGCCCAGCTCGCGCGGCTCGCGGCCGAGGCCGGCTACGTGCCGCTGGAGGCGGACGGCAAGCGCCTCGTCGCCCACGGCATCACCACCATGGAAGAGGTGCTGCGCGTGAACGCCAGTCACCGCCTGACCCACGAGGAACGTGCGCTCCTTTGAGTACGTCGCCGTCGGCGCCGACGGCCACCGCGTCACCGGGCGCGACCTCGCCGAGAGCGAGCTGGCGCTCGACCGCCTGCTCGAGCGGCGCGGCCTCGTCCTGACCTCGGCCAAGGCGCTGAGCGAGGCGCGCCTCGACGCGAAGTGCGGCCTGCGGCGCGACGAGCTCGTGACGTTCACGACGCAACTCGCCACCGTGACCGGGGCCGGCGTGCCGATCGTCGAGGGCCTGGGCGGCATCGGCGACCGCCTGCACAGCGCGCGCGGCAAGGCGCTCGTCGGACGCATGCTCGACGGCCTGCGCGCCGGCGAGAGCCTCAGCGCGGTCCTCGAGCCCTTCCCCGGCGTCTTCCCGCCCGTGTACCGCGCTTCGGTGCGCGCCGGCGAGGCCTCGGGCGCGCTCGACACCGTGCTCGAGCGCATGGCGGGCTACCTCGAGTGGACGCGCGGCATGCGCGCGACGACCGTACAGGCGCTGATCTACCCGGCCATCCTCATGCTGGCCACGCTGGGGCTGATCCTGGTGCTGCTCCTGCATCGTGCTGCCCAAGCTGCTGGCGCTGTTCCCGGCGGGGGACGTGCAGCTGCCCTGGCAGACCGAGCTCGTGCTGGGCGCGTCCGACTTCGTGCGCGCGCACGTGCTGCTGCTGGCGCTCGGGAGCGTCGTCGTCGCCGTGGGCGGCGTTTGGGGTTGGCGGCGGCGCGAGGTGCGCCGCGTGATCGACCGCGCGCTGCTGCGCGTGCCCAAGCTCGGCGGCGTGCTGCGGAAGATCGCCATGAGCCGCTTCGCCTCGACGTCCTCCACGCTGCACGCCGCGGGCTGCAACGTCTTCACGGTGCTGCAGGTCGCCTCCGAGACCTGCGGCAACGAGGAGATGCGCGCGGCCTTCGAGCGCGCCGTCGAGCGCGTCCGCAAGGGCCGCGCGATCTCGGAGGCGCTGGCCGAGGAACCCGGCGTCGACCCGCTGCTCGTGCAGATGGTCAGCGTGGGGAGCGCGCCGGAGCGCTCGACCTCACCCTGGCGAAGCTCGCCGCCTACTACGACGAGGAGGTGCCGCGCACGGTGAAGCGCTTCCTGTCGCTGCTCGAGCCGGCGCTGCTTCTCGGCGCCGGCGCCATCGTCTCCTTCATCCTCATGGCGGCCGTCATGCCGCTGTTCCAGCTCTATGAGACGCTCGGTTGACCCCTCGGTGCGCCGCCGCGGCGGCTTCTCCCTCCTCGAGCTGATCGTCGTCGTCACGATCATGGCCATCCTCGCCGGCGCCGCCGTGCCGGTGGCCTCGATGGCGATCAACTCCAAGAAGCGCACCGTCACGCTGGAGGAGATGGACGGCCTGCGGCTCGCCGCCGCGGAGTACTTCCGCGACACCGGCGCGCTGCCCACCGCGGTCGCGCAGATGGAGACCGACCCGGGCCTCGACGGCTGGGCCGGGCCCTACCTGCAGCGCTTCAGCATCGACCAGGCCAGCGGGCTCAGCCAGTACTCCGTGGACGCATGGAGCCAGCCGTACACCCTCACCGCGACGAGCTCGGTCCTCAGCATCGCGAGCCCCGGTCTCGGCGGCGTCAGCGGAGACGCGAACGACCTCTTCGTGTCCCTCGACGTGACGGCGATCCGGCGCGACATGACGCTGGACCTGCTGGAGGTCGTGAACGGGGCGATCAACCGCTACAACGCGACCTGGCTGGACAGCGACCCCCTGCCGGCCTCGATCTCGAGCCTGCTGGACAAGCTCGTCGCGCGCGGCTATCTGCCCGCGCCTGAGCCGTTCACGGACGATTACTGGGGCGACGCGCTCGTCGCCGACCCGCTCGGGCTGACCCCGGTCGTGCGCGTGACCTCGATCCACCTGAACCCGCAGACGGGGACGGGCGCCGGGGCGGCGGGAACAACAACGGGGGCACGGGCAACGCCTGGGGCAACAACAACGGCAACGGCTCCAACAACGGCAACGGCTCGGGCAACAACGGCTCCGGTAACGGAAGCAGCAGGCGCAACGCCGGAAACGGCTCGAACAACGGCAACGGCTGGAACGGCAACGGCAACAGAAGGAGTGGGAACGGCTCCAGCAACGGCAGCGGCAGGTCCAGGGGCCGGGACGACTAGCGCGGGGCGCGCGAGGTCTCGCAGACGAGGACGCCGGCAACCGCCCTTGCGGGCGACGGCCGGCGTCTCGTGTACCGGGCGCGTCGCGGCGCCGCGGGAGGGCCTCGCGCCTAGAGCTCGAGGTCGAGGCAGACGCGCGCCGCGGGCTTGAACCCGGTGCGCTGGAAGAAAGCCAGCAGGTCCAGGTCGTCCCAGGCGACCTCGCTGCGCAGCGTGTTCACGCCCAGGCCGCGCAGGTTCGTCTGGAGCTGCTCGAGCAGCGCGTGGCCGACGCCCTTGCGCTGGAACCCGGGGTCGACGCCGAGCGTGTCGAGGAACGCCACCGGCTCGGGGCTGCCGAACTCGCCGTACATCACGCGGCAGAGCAGGAAGCCGACGAACAGCCCGTCGACCTCGCCGGCGAGCGAGACCTTGATGCCGGTCTCGGCCAGGTTCTGCGCGAGCTTGATCTTGAAGTACTCGTCGCGGCGCTTGCCGAAGACCTTGGCGTCGAGGCGGATGACCGCCTCGAGGTCCTCGGGGCGCAGGGTGCGGACGGTGACGGCTTGGGTCTCGAGGGAGGTGTCTTGCATGGCAGTGTGGGCTGTATGGGGGGTCAGGCGGTGAGCTGGCCGCCGTCGACGCGCAGCACCTGTCCGGTGACGTGGCGCGCCAGGTCGCTGAGCAGGAAGTACGCGACGCGCGCGACGTCCTCGGCTCGCCGAGGCGCGCGAGGGCGGTCTCCTCGAGCGCGCGCGCGGTGACCTCCGCGGGGAGGTCCTGGGTCATGGCGGTGCGGATGAGCCCCGGCGCGATCACGTTGACGCGCACGCCGAAGCGGCCGAGCTCGCGCGCCGCGGTGCGCGCCAGCCCGATCAGGCCCGCCTTCGACGCGGCGTAGTTGGACTGGCCGAACTTGCCGCGCTCGCCGTTGATCGAGCTGACGAGCACGACCGAGCCGCCGCGCTCGCGCAGCAGCGGCGCGGCCTCGCGCAGCAGGAAGAAGGCGCTGTCGAGGTTCACCGCCATCACCTGGCGCCAGTCCTCGTCGCCGAGCTTCCACAGCACGCCGTCGCGCGTGATGCCGGCGCAGTGCACGAGGCCCGCCAGCGGCTCGCGCCGCGCTCGCGCCACGCGGCGAAGAGCGCGCGCACCGCGTCGGGGTCGGCGAGGTCGCAGGCGAGGTCGTCGGGCCCCTCTGCCGCGAGGTCCACGCCGCGCACGACCGCGCCGCGCGCGCGCGAGGTAGCGCGCCGTGGCCGCGCCGATGCCGCCGCGCGCGCCGGTGACGACGTAGCGCCGCCTGCGCAGGTCGAGCCTCGCCGGCGAGCTCGCTCACGCGGCGCCCCCGGCGCTGAGGGCCAGGCCCTTGCTCGCGAGCTTGCGCGCGCGGAACGCGCCCCAGAGCGCGGCGCCGATCGCGCCGGCGAGGGCCGAGTGCTCGTGCGTCACGATCTCGAGGTCGCCCGACTTGGCCTCGCACGCGTCGCGCAGGGCGGCGACGAGGCCCACATCGGCGGCGAGGCCGCCGGTGACGAGCACCGTGCCTTCGACGCCGAGCGAGCGCAGCAGCTTGGCGAAGCGGCCGGCCATCGAGTCGTGGATACCGCGGATGATGTTCGCCGTCGAGATCTCGCGCGAGACCATGTTGATCACGTCGGTCTCGGCCAGCACGGCGCAGATCGCGGAGCAGGTCTCGGGGTTGTCGGCCTGCAGCGACAGCGGGCCGACCTCGTCGATCGTGACGCCGAGGTAGCGGCAGATGTTCTCGAGGAACTGGCCGGAGCCCGAGGCGCACTGGCTCGTCATGCGGTAGCCGAGCACCTTGCTGTGCTCGTCCATCTGCACGGCGCGCGCGTGCAGCGCGCCCACGTCGATGATCGAGCGGGCCTGCGGCGCGAGCCAGATGCCGCCGCGCGCGTGCGCGGTCATGCCGTAGAAGTGGCCGGTGCGGAAGGGGACGCACTCGCCCTCGCCGGTGGTGGCCACGTAGCCGAGCGCGTCGCGCGCGAGGCCGGCCTCCTGCAGGCACTCCTCGAAGGCGTCCTCGGCCACCTGCTCCGGCTCGCGGCGGCGCAGGCGCTCGGAGCGCCAGGCGAGCAGCTTGGCGCCGGCCGGGCCGCGGTCCTCCATGAGGACCACCTGCACGGAGGCGGAGCCGACGTCGATGCCGGCGACGATCATGGTCTCGGGGGGGTGCATCAGGCGGCTCCGACGGGTTCCTTGCGGGACCACTCGCGCCGCGCGAACATCGCCGCGCCGAGGGCCCCGGTGTAGATGGAGTCAGGGGAGATGTTGAGCGTGCGCCTGCCGTAGTTCTCCTCGATCAGCGTCGCCAGCGCGCCGGTCGCGGCGGGGTTCTTGGCGACGCCGCCGGTGAAGGTGAACTCGTCGTGCACGCCGCCGGAGCGGGCGAGCAGGCTCATCGCGCGCAGGATGATCGCGCGGTGCAGGCCGGCGAGGATGTCCTCGCGCTTCTCACCGAGCGACAGTCGCTCGCGCAGCTCGGCGCCCGCGAACACGGTGCAGGTGGAGTTGATCTTGACCGGGCGCTTGGACTCGCAGGCCATCGGCCCGAGCTCGTGCAGGCCCATGTTCATCTCGTCGGCGATGTAGCCGAGGTAGCGCCCGCAGCCGGCCGCGCAGCGGTCGTTCATCTGGAACGACGTCACGATGCCGTTCTCGTCCACCTGGATGGCCTTCGTGTCCTGGCCGCCGATGTCGAGCACGGTGCGCGTGCCGGGGAACATCGCGTGGGCGCCCAGGCCGTGGCAGAGGATCTCCGAGCGGATCTCCTCCTTGGCGAAGGGCAGCGTCGCGCGGCCGTAGCCGGTGCCGACGCTGCCGGCCTTGGCGAGCTCGACCGCCGTGGCGCGCTCGATCGCGCGCGTGAGCGCGGCGTCGGGCTCGGGCAGGACGGTGAGCGCCGCGCGGATCCGCGCCGCGAAGGAGCCCTGGTCCGCCTCGGTGTTCTCCACGTCGAGGATGGCCTTGTCGTACAGGCCGACCAGCTTGTCGTAGGACAGGCCGCGCTCGCGCGCGAACGCGCCGACGAGGTCGAGGTAGCGGCTGCCCGCGAGGTCGCGGAAGAAGTCGCTCTTGCGCGACGAGCCCTCGCCGTAGAGGCGGGCGGACTCCTCGAGCATCACGGCGAGCGTCTCGTCGACGGCCTTGCGCTCCTCGGCGCCGTAGTCGCCGGCGGCGAGGTAGCCCTCCATGACGCGCCGCAGCTCGCCGAGGTCGCCGCGGTACTGCTGCTCGCGGAAGCCGCGCTCGAGCCCTTCGAGCTGGGCGTGCCGCCGGTCGGCGTCCACGTGCTCGCGCTCGAGCGCCTCCTCGAGCAGGCCGAAGCGCGCGCTGATGAGCGCCTCGCTGACCGCGACGCCGCAGGCGATCTCGTAGTTGCTGCGGCTGTTGGTGATGCCGCGCCCCAGGACGCGGCCGTCCTCGCCCAGCACGACGGCCTTGGTGGTCGTCGAGCCGAGGTCGATGCCGACGCAGTACTTCACGCGGTCACTCCTTGGCGCTTCTGCTCGATCATCTGGAAGTAGGACTCGAGGCGGTTCTTGATGTTCGCCCCCGAGAAGTAGCGCGGATCGACCAGGTCGCTCTCCACGAAGCCGCCCGGCACGCCGGTGCGCTCCTCGATCTCGCGCAGGATCATGAGCTGGCCGGCGCTGAACGAGTTGCAGCTCTTGATCGAGTTGATGAGCAGGCCGTCGGCCTGGTACTCGCGCACGTAGCGCTCGAGCATCTCGACCCGCGAGGGCAGGTTGAGGTTCGTGTAGCAGCCGAGGCAGTACTCGGCGAGGCTCTCCAGCGGCCGGTCCGGGTCGTGGCGGAAGCCCGCGTCGTACACGCCGCCGACCTTCGTGTAGGTCGAGGCGACGCACACCGCGCCCTCGTCGACGAACATCTCCCAGAACTGGCGGAAGTTGGTCCAGTTGGGCGGGCCCTCGACGACGAGGCGGTACTTCTCCTCCTTCAGCTCGCCGCTGGGCGTGATCGGCCCGCGGCCGGCGCGGACGGCCTCCTCGGTCTCGGCGCGCAGCAGGCGGTAGTAGTCGACCGCGTCCTGCGTGCCGCGGAAGGCGGTGAAGATCGGGCCGATGTAGTAGACGCCGCCGAAGTACGCGTCGATGGGGGAGGGCTTGTGCTTGGCCGACTCGAGCACGGCCACCAGGTCGTCCTCGGCCTGCGCGGAGCGCCGCAGCTGCTCCTTCAGCTTGTCCTCGTCGTACTTCTTGCCCGAGGCCTTCTCGAGCGCGGGGATGACCTTCTTCTTGATCTGCTCGACCACGTAGTCGCGCATCGACTTGGTGATCTCGCCCTCGCCCTGGTAGGGCACGTGGAGCATGGTCACCGGGCAGTCGTACTCGCGCTTGAGGATCTCGAACCACTTCATGAACGTGAAGCAGCCCGTGTAGCTCAGGAGCAAGAGGTCGGGGTCGGGCAGGCGCTCGCCCGTCGGGCCGACGTTGCCGGCGCGCTTCATGCCCACGTCGCACTTGACGTAGGTGCACACGTCCTCGGAGTGGCCCTCGCGCTCGGCCGCGGCGATGTACTCCTTCGACTTGCCGCGCATGGCCGACTGGAGCGCGTTGATCTCCGGCAGCACGGGCAGGAGGTCGAAGTTGCGGATCAGCTCGGTCAGGTTGCCGGGCACGAAGGTGTAGACGCTCCGCTCGCCGGTCTCGTGCGTGCGCGCGAGCCGCGAGTAGTGCGCGGCGATCATCTCCTTCTGGCGGAGCTGGCTGTCGTCCTTCTGCGCCGTGGCGGCGTCTCGAGTCTTGGGCGTCATGGTCACACTCCACTCCAGAGCTTGATGGAATCGGCGAAGGTGCCCGCCTGCTCGCGGATCACCTGGAACTGGCCGTTGTTCTCGGCGTACTTGAACGCCGTCCACGGCACGCCCGCGGCCTCCAGCGCGTCGACCGCCATGGGCTGGTCGAGCAGCGCGGGGTCGCAGAACGACGGCGCGCAGAGCAGCACGCCCTCGGCCGCCGCGGCCGCGACGCGCTGGACGAGCTCCACGCCCTTGGTGGCCTCCCCGCAGTAGCGCGTGGGGGAGTCCATCGCATGGTGCAGGAAGGCCGACACCAGCGCGTCGAGCGGGTCGCCCGCGGTGGACACCGGCTGCACGAGCCAGCGGTGCACCTGCACGAAGTCGTCGTCGACGATGTAGCAGCCCGAGCGCTCGAGCGTCTTGATGAGCCCGAGCGGCGGCTGCTCGCAGAAGCTGCCGGCCAGGATCACGCGCGCCTGGTCCATCGGCTGGCGCGAGGCGTCCGCGCGGACGAGGTCGCGGTAGGTCTCGAGGTGCAGGATCGCGTCCTCGACCGGCCAGATCGTCGCCGCGCGCAGCAGGCAGTAGAGCTCCGCGGTCGGCACGAGCCAGGGCTCGTCGCGACGCAGCTGGTAGAGCTCGCGCACGAGCGCCGAGAGCCGGTTGTAGACCGCGATCGACGTGCGCAGCGCCTCGGCGTCGTAGGGCCGCGCGCCGCGCCGCGCCAGGTCGGCCGACAGCTCCTCGAGCTCGGCGCGGTAGAACACGCCGCCCATGTCGTCCTCGAAGTCCTGCGGGACGTCGAGGTAGCGCGAGAGCTTCCCGGGGAACTCGAGCTTCCACATCCCCGAGAGGTTGCGGATCACGTCGCAGATCGCCGGGAAGAGCATGCCGTCCAGGCAGTCGAGCTTGCCGCCCAGGCCCAGCTCGATCGTCGAGCGCGGGATGTGGCAGATGTACGACTGGTAGTAGGCGTCGCCGCGGATGATCTCGAGGTCGTCGCCGCCGCCCATCACGCCGACGGGCAGGCAACCCTGGGCGTGGAGCAGCTCGCGCGGCACGTAGATCGGCATGAAGCCGATCGCGAGGCCGCCGGTGCGCGCCTTCCACTCCTTGACGCTCGTGAAGTCGTAGTCGCGGTAGAGCTGGTTCGCGCTCTCCACGAGCGCGGCGATGCTTTGGCTGGTCATGCGTCGGTCCAGACGGGTTGGCGCTTCTCCAGGAAGGCCGTCAGGCCCTCCACGGCGTCGTGGGTGCTCATGAGCTCGCCCAGGTAGAGCTGCTCGAGGTCGGCGATGCGTTGCCGGAAGCGGCAGCCGAACTCGGCGCGCAGCGCGCGCACCGCCAGCCGCAGGCTCGACGCCGAGCGCGGCGCGAGGTGCGCCTCGTAGTAGGCGGCGCAGGCCGCCCAGGGGTCCTCCTCGAGGTCGTCGACGAGGCCCACGCGGAAGGCCTCGGCCGCGTCCATGTTGCGGCCCGAGAGGCACAGGTCCTCCGCTGCGCCGCGGCCGACGCGTCCCTCGAGGATCGCCGTCGCGACGGGCGCGAAGACACCGAGCTGGATCTCGGGCTGACCGAGGGTCGCCTTCGGGCAGGCGAAGATGCGGTGCGCGAACGCCGCCAGCTCGAGGCCGGCGCCGAGGCAGTAGCCGCGCACGACCGCGTGCACGGGCACGTGCGCCTCGTGCAGCCGCACGAGCATGCCGTGCAGGCTGCGCAGCATCGCGCCGCACTGGCCGGGCATATGCTCCTCGACGCTGGCGCCGAACGAGAAGTGATCGCCGCGACCCTCGAGCGTGACGAGCTTGAGCTTGGGCTCGTGCGCCGCGCAGGTGAACAGCGCGTCGAGCCCCGCGATCATCTCCGCGTCGATGACGTTGGCCTTGGGGCGGTCGAGGAAGACGCGCCAGACGCGCCCCTCGTACAGCGGCTCGAGCGCGAGCGCCGCGCCGAGCTTGGGGTGCTGGGTGAACGAGTTCATGACAGCCTCCTCAGGGCGCTTCCTGCAGGGAGCGGCCGTGTGCCTTGGCGAGGATCTCCTCGAGGAACGCGTCGTCCCACGTGCGCCCCTCGGCGAGCAGGCGCCGCATCAACACGAAGTCGGCGTCGCGGCAGGCCTTGCTGCCCTCGTTGAAGGCGCGGAAGCCGGCGCGCGCCTCGGTCATCATGTTCAGCGCGAGCCAGGCGCGGTTCGTCTCGCGGTTCTTGTCCCAGTGCGCGAGCTTGTGCTTGCGCACGCTCTCGATCGTCTTGGTCAGGCAGCCCGGGAAGGTCATCACGAGCTTCGCGAGCAGCGCGTCCACCGCCTCGTCGAGCAGCGTCAGGTCGACGGTGCCGCGCGCGAGCAGGTCCTTCGCCGCCGCGCGCTCGGCGCCCGCCTTGGGCGTGCCGTGCACGACGCGCCCGTAGTCGTCGGTCCAGCGGTCGAGCACCACCATCGGGTTGGGCACGTACTCGCCGTCCACCTTCAGCGCCGGCACGAGGTCGGTCAGCAGGCCGTAGCGGTGCGCCTGGTGCGCGCTCCAGCTCTCGCACAGCGTGCAGCTCTCCATGCCGCGCTCGACGCCGACGAACAGCGGCAGGAAGTCGGTGCTGCCGCCGTCGGGCGCGGAGCCGTGGCGCGGCCCGGCCTGGCCGAACAGCGCGAGGTCCTGCGCGACCGAGTAGTCGCACGCCATGCCGATCTCCTGGCCGCCGCCGATGCGCATGCCGTTCACGCGGCAGATCACCGGCTTGTCACACGCGAGGATCGCGCTGACCATGTCGTTGAAGAGCCGCATGTACTGGCGGTACTCCTCGGGCCGGCCGGCGTAGTACTCGGCGTACTCGGCGGTGTTGCCGCCGGTGCAGAAGGCCTTGTCGCCCGCGCCGGTGAACACCACGGCGACCGCGGCGCGGTCGTTGGACGCGCGGCGCATGCCGAGGATCACGTCCTTCACCATCTGCGTGGTGTAGGAGTTGTACTGCTGCGGGTTGTTCAGCGTGATGCGGACCGAGTGCAGCCCGTCGATCGCGTTGCCGCGCGCGTCCCGGAGCGGACGCTCCTCGTAGTCCACGCGCGCGCCGTCGGCGGCGGGGGGCGTGAAGGGCGTGAGGTCGTGGTCCTTGAAGTCCATGGCTCAGTTCTCCGGGATGAGGACGATGCGGCGGGCGGAGCCGTGCTCGTGCAGCTCCGCGAAGGTCTGGTTGATCGTGGCGAGCGGGCGCCGCTCGACGAACGGCTCGAGCGCGAGCGTGCCGGCGAGCGCGAGGTCGACGATGTCGGGGTAGTGCTCGGGCAGGCAGCCCCAGTTGCCCTGCGCGGTGGCGTCGAAGGCCATCAGGTTCGAGAGCCGCAGCTCGACCTTCTTGGGCGTGAAGCCCACCACCGACAGGTAGCCGCCGTGACCGAGCAGCCCGAAGGCCGTCTCCTGTCCGGCGGTGGTGCCCGAGGTCTCGTACACCTTGCGGTGCCACGTCGGCGCCTCGTGCTGGTCGCAGAAGGCCTGCACGGCCTTCTTGATGGCCTTGAAGTCGTGCTCGCGCGGGTTGAGCGTGAGCGCGGCGCCGTGCTCGCGCACGCGCGCGAGGCGCCCCTCGTCGACGTCGATGGCGACGACGTGCGCGCCGCGCCCGGCCGCGACCTGGATGCCGAACGAGCCCACGCCGCCGGCGCCGACGAACACCGCCACGTCGCCGCGCGCGAGGCCGCTGCGCTCGATCGCCTGGTAGGGCGTCGAGACCGCGTCGGCGATGACCGACAGCGCCGCGAGGTCGAGCCCGGCGCGGTTGACGTGCGGATCGGCGAGGTCGGGCACCGCGCACAGGCCGTGCGCGGGTACGCGCAGGTGCGTGCCGAAGCCGCCGTGCAGGTCGTTGCCCGGGAAGATCTGCTGCGGGCAGATCGAGCCGTGGCCTTCGCGACACGCGCGGCAGCGGCCGCACGGGATCACGGCCGGCACGACGACGGCCTTGCCGATCCACTCGTCCGCGCCCGCTCCCGCGGCGACGACCGTGCCGCTGACCTCGTGGCCGAGCGTCAACGGGAACGGGTGACGCGTCGGGACGCCGTCGTAGAAGAAGCCGAGGTCGGTGTGACAGACACCGCAGCCGGCGACCTTCACCAGGACCTCCCCCGTGGCGGGCGTCTCCTCCCGCGTCGCCAGCTCCATCGGTTCGGACGGCGCGCGCACCATCCAGCTCTCGACCTTCATCGGCTACGACCTCCTCTGGGGCGCCGCGCGGCGCCGCGCCACGTTTTGATTGCGGACGTCGGCATCCTAAGCGCGCCTCGCCGAAGCCGTCCATGGGGGCGCGCGGCCGTTCGAACCATGCACGGAGGCGCTACGCAATTGGTCGCACCGGCCTGCGCGCGGCCGTTCCCGCGCGTGGGGGCGGGTCGCGCCGACGTCGCTCCGACGGGCCGTCAGGGCGTGCGCGGCGGCGGCGCGGCGGGCGCGAGCTGCGCGTCGAGCCACGCGCGGTAGGCCGGATCGCGCTGCGCGGCGCGCTCGAACGCGGCGAGGGCCGCGGCCTCGTCGCCCTCCTCGAGCGCGAGGCGGCCGAGGTTGAAGTGCGCGTGCGCGAGGTCGGCGAGCGCGACCGCGCGCTCGAGCTCGACGCGCGCCTCCGCGCGCCGGCCCAGCTCGAGCAGCAGGTGCCCGAGGTTGTTGCGCGCGTCGGCGTCCTCGGGCGCGAGGCCCACGGCCGCGCGGTAGTCGGCCTCGGCCTCCGCGACGCGCCCGAGCGCCATGAGCACGCGCCCGTGGTTGAAGCGCGGCTCCGCGGCGTCCGGCGAGCGGCGCGCCGCGTCGGCGAAGGCGGCCAGCGCGGGCTCGAGCTCGCCCGCCTCCGCGAGCAGCTCGCCGCGCCGCGCCGCGAGCCGCGCGAGGTCGGCGCTCACGCCGGGCGTCTCGAGCAGGCCGCTCGCCTCGACCCAGCGCAGCGCGCGCGCACGGCCGCGTCGGCGCGCGCGAGCGCGAGCTCGTGCACGCCCTCGGCGACGATCGTCGCGCCGCGCGCCTGAGCCGCGCGCAGCACCGTGCTGTGCGCGACGAGCGCGAGCCACGCGCCGATCGCGAGCGCCGCGCCGCGCCCGACGGGCGTCAGCCGTCCCGCGACCTTGAGCGGCCGCCGCACGAGCGCCGCGTCGCGCGCGCGCACGAGCCGCCAGCCGATCACGGCGAGGAAGCTCGTCAGCGCCGCCAGGCCCAGCGACATCAGGAACGGCAGCAGGCCGTACAGCCCGCGGAACACGAGCAGCAGCGGCACGAACGCGAGCGCCATGAAGAGCTCCTCGCCGCGCGTCGTCATCCACGCCTTGCGCGGCACGCGCCCGGCGCGCGGGACCGAGAGCGCCTTCGACCCGCGGAAGCGGAAGCCGATCGCGCCGTCGGGGCACGCCGCGAGGCAGTCGAGGTCCTTCAGGCAGGCCGGGTCGACCACCTGGCCGTGGGCCTCGAGCTCCTCGTGCACCTTCACGTCCGAGGTGCACGCCGCCGTGCACTTGCCGCACGCCGAGCAGTCGCCGATGCGCGCGATGCGCCCGGGCGCCACGCGGTCCATCAGCGCGAAGAGCGCGCCGTACGGGCAGCCGTAGCGGCAGAACGCGCGCCGGCCCATCAGCCCGACCATCGCCGTGCCGCACACGAGGAAGGTCGTGATCGCGATGCCCGGCCCGGGCAGGTTGCGCCAGAAGTCGCTCGTCACGAACGAGGCCCAGCCCGAGCTGTCGTCGGTGACGCGCAGCGCCGGCCGCGGCGCGCCGAGCAGCACGAAGCGCACCTGCGGCCAGACGAACATGTAGAGCAGCGCGCCCAGCGGGACGAGCGCGAGCATGCGCATGCGGAAGGTCTTGGGCCGCAGCCCGAGCTTCTCGAGCAGCCACGCGCTGCCGTCCTGCACCGCGAGCACGTGGCAGCCCCACGAGCAGAAGAAGCGCCCGAACACCGCCACCGACAGCGTCACGAGCACCATCAGCAGGAAGCCCGCGGTGACGATGCCCGCCTCGAGCGTGTACATCAGCTCGTTGAGCTCGAGCGGCGCGAGCGTGCGGCCGGCGAGGCGCCAGTGCACGATGTGCGCCGCGAAGGCGAGGTGCACGCCGAGCAGCGTCCAGGCGCGGCGGCGGCCGTAGTTCGGGCGGGCGGCGGTCGGTGGGGCGGCGGTGTTCATCTGCGGAGGCGTGGCTCCGCAAGTCTACCCCCGCCCGCGACGGCCGGAGAATGCTGTCCGGCCCGCGCCCCCCGGCGCACTTGGAAGCGATCCCTCACCTCCGCCCGCCCGCTCCCATGGCCCTCCCCCGATCGCTCTCCGCCCTCGTCCTCGCCCTCGCCGCCTGCCACAACCCGCCGACGGGCGCGACGCACGCGCCCGTCGGCGCGCCGAGCTTCGACTGCAACCGCAACGGCGTCGAGGACGCCATCGACGTGTGCATCGGCGCCAGCGCGGACCTCGACCAGGACGGCATCCCCGACGAATGCGAGGCGCGCTGAGGTCGGCCGCGGCGCCGCCCGTGGCGCGTTCCGGGGCCCTCGCGTAGCCTCGGGACGCCTGCGGGGAACCGAGCCGCGATCGCTCCCGTCCTCCCTTCGCCTCGTCCCTCGCCCGACTGCAATGAGCTCTTCCCTCCGCCACGCCCCCGTTCTGTCCGCCGCTCTCGTGCTGTCGCTCGGCGGCGAGGCGCTCGCCTTCCAGACGCAGTTCACCTACTCGGTGGCGTACAAGGGACCGATCGTGTCGCAGACCGCCGCGGGCACCGCGGTGCCGATCACCGAGGCGGACGTGCTGACCTTCGGGCCCGGCCAGCCGGGCTTCGGCCCGCTGCAGGCGCCCGCGCTGGCGCTCGGCGGCGACCAGTTCGGCCTCGTCAACTACACGCTCTGCGCGGGCCACGTCGGCGGCACGCCGTGCGGCATCGAGATCGACGGCATCTCGCAAGGGCGCGACGAACCGCTGAGCCTCGCGGGCCTGCTGCCGGCCGGCAAGGACCTGTGGTTCTCGGTCGACGAGTGGGCCAAGGGACACCCCGCGCTCGGCCCGGCGCCGACGGTGCTCAGCGAGAGCGGCGCGGTGGGGGACTCCTCGGCCGACGTCTACGTCGCCTACACGCTGACCGCCGGCCCGCTGCCGCCCGGCTCGCCCGCGGGGCGCCACGTCGCCGTGTTCGACGGCAACGGCCTGCCCAGCGCGCAGCCCTCGGGCAAGGTGTACGTGGGCATCGGCCTCGTCGAGCCCAACGCGCCCGCGCCCGGCCTGCCCAACCGCGGCGACGACGTGGACGCGCTCGACCTCGGCGCGCTCGTCGGCTTCCCGCCCACCGGCTACTTCATCTCGCTCGACAGCGCCTTCCTCGACCCGCTCGAGGGCGTGCCGAACTCCGGCAGCGCCGCGACGATGGGCTTCAGCGGCGCGGACGTGCTGCTCGTGCCCGCGCCCGGCACGGCGCCCACGCTCTACGCGCCGGCCGCGCTGCTCGGCCTCGACCTCGTCGCCGGCCCGGGCAGCGACGACGTCGACGCGCTGATCCTGGCCGAGAACGGCGACAACGTCTTCCAGGCCTCGCACGTGCCCTACGACTGGGGGATGGGCGGCAGCGACATGCTGCTGTTCTCGGTGCGCCGCGGCTCGGCCGTCATCGGCCGGCCGGACTCGATCTTCGGCGTGCCGATCGAGGAGGGCGACGTGCTCACCACGCCGCTGCCCACCGCGATGGGCGGCCTCTCGCCGTTCCCGGGCATCTTCTGGGCGGCCGAGACGCTCGGCCTGCGCACCGCGCGTACGCACGGCGAGACGTTCGGCGACGACCTCAACGCGATGGACCTCGTCGCGGCGAAGTGCTTCGACTGCAACAACAACGGCGTCGAGGACTCGGTCGACATCAACACCGGGGGCTCGGCCGACACGAACAACAACGGCATCCCGGACGAGTGCGAGAAGATCACCAAGTACTGCACCTGCCCGGCCGGCGCGCCGTGCGGCAACACCGATCCCGGCGCGGGCTGCTCGAACTCGACCGGCGTGGGCTCGGACCTGTACTTCACCGGCACGAGCAGCGTGGTCGCCGACGACCTCGCGCTGCACGTCACGGATCTGCCCGTGAACAAGTGGGGCGTCGTCTACATGGGCGGCGCGCAGATCTCGGTGCCCTTCGGCGACGGCCTGCGCTGCGTCGGCGCGGGCGCCTCGGGCGTCTACCGCTTCCCGCCGCAGAACAGCGGCGCGCTGGGCGCGGTGGACTTCCCGCCGCCGGCCTTCGGCGGCGGCGTCGTGAGCTACGCCGCGAGCCTCTTCCCGCCCGCCGGCCAGATCGGCGCCGGCTCGACCTGGTACCTGCAGTTCTGGTACCGCGACCCGGTGGGCCCGTGCGGCAACGTGTTCAACCTGTCGAGCGCGATGCAGGTCGACTTCGTGCCGTAGTCGGCGCGGAGTTCCGGCGCCGGGCTTGATCGCGGCGCGCGCGGCGCCATGTTCTGGCGCTGCGCGCGCCGCGGCCGTTCCGCACTCCCGGCGCGCCCCAGCACCGTGGCCGATTCACGCCAGACCGCGCCGGGCCGCTTCGGGACCTTCGGCGGCGTCTTCACGCCCTGCACGCTCACGATCCTGGGCGTGATCATGTTCCTGCGCTACGGCCAGGTGGTCGGCAACGCGGGCGTGCTCACGGCGATCGGGATCCTGGCCGCGTCGAAGGCGATCACGACGCTGACCGCGTTCTCGCTCTCGGCCATCGCGACGAACACGCGGGTGCGCGGCGGCGGCGCGTACTTCATGATCAGCCGCACGCTCGGGGCCGAATACGGCGGCTCGATCGGCGTGGTGTTCTTCCTCGCGCAGGCGGTCTCGGTGGCGATGTACCTCGTCGGCTTCACCGAGGCGTGCGTCGCGACGTTCCCGAGCCTCGCGGGCCACGCGGTGTGGGTGGCGAGCGCGATGAACGCGCTCGTCTTCGCGTGCGTGTACGTGGGCGCCGGCTGGACCATAAAGGTGCAGTACGGGATCCTCGCCGTGCTCGTCGCGGCGCTGGTCTCGTTCGCCGTCGGTGCGGCGGCGAGCTTCGACCCGGCGGTGTTCGACGCGAACCTGCACGCGGCGTACAGCCCGGGGCAGAGCCCGTTCACGATGTTCGCGCTCTTCTTCCCGGCCGCGACCGGGATCATGGCCGGCGCGAACATGTCGGGCGACCTGCGCGACCCGGCGCGCGCCATCCCGCGCGGCACGCTGGGCGCGATCGCCTTCACCGGGACGATCTACCTCGGCCTCGCCCTGCTGCTGGGCGGCGTGGCGCCGCGCGCGGAGCTGCTCGCGAACACCATGCTCGTGCGCGACGGTGCGCGCTGGCCGGTGCTCGTGACGGCGGGCATCTTCGCGGCGACGCTCTCGTCGGCCATCGGCTCGATGATGGGGGCCCCCCGCATCCTGCAGGCGCTGGCGCGCGACGGCATCTTCCGCGGGCTGGCGCCCTTCGCGGTCGGCAGCGGCGCGGCGAGCGAGCCGCGGCGCGCGGTGGTGGCGACCTTCGTGATCGCGCAGCTCGGCATCCTCGCCGGCGACCTCGACCTGATCGCGCCGATCATCACCATGTTCTTCATGGTGACCTACGGGTACCTGAACCTCGCGACCTTCCGCGAGGCGTACACCAAGAACCCGTCCTACCGCCCGACCTTCCGCTTCATGCACTGGTCGGTGGCGCTCGCCGGCACGGCGGCGTGCGGCGGCGTGATGCTGCTGATGGCGCCGCGCTGGGCGCTCGTCTCGGTGGCGGCCATGGGCGTGCTGCACTGGTCGATCTCGCGCCGCGGCGTGCGCGGCAGCTTCGCCGACCTGCACGGCGGCGCGTCGTTCGAGCGCGCGCGCAAGGAGCTGATGCGCCTCGAGGACGAGCGCGAGCACGCCAAGAACTGGCGGCCGGTGATCCTCGCCTTCAGCGGCGGCGCCGGCGCGCGCGTGCGGCTGGCGGCCTTCGGCGACTGGCTGTGCGCGGGGCGCGGCCTGCTCACGCTCGCGCAGGTCATCACCGGCGACGTCGAGGACCTCGTCGAGCGGCGCCAGGCGCAGGAGCGCGTGCTGCGCGCCTTCATCCGCGAGCAGGGCTTCGCCGCCTTCCCCGCGGTGGTCGTCTCGAGCGACCGCCACAGCGGCTTCGAGGCGCTCGTGCAGTGCCACGGCCTGGGCGCGCTGCGGCCCAACACCGTGCTCGCGGGCTGGTCGAGCGACCCCGACCACGCCGAGGAGTTCCTCGACAGCCTGCGCACCGCGGCGCGCCTCGGGCAGAACCTGCTGCTGCTCTCGACAGCCGACGGCGAGAACCCCAAGCGCATCCCCGACGGCCCGATCGACGTGTGGTGGCGCGGCAAGCAGAACGGCGCGCTGATGCTGATCCTCGCGCACCTCCTGCGGCAGAACGAGGGCTGGCGCGGCCACGAGCTGCGGCTCTTGCGCGTCGTGGCGAGCGAGTCGGCGCAGGAGGACACGGCGCAGCACCTGCGCGAGCTGACCGAGCTGGCGCGCATCCGCGCCACGTGTCAGGTGGTGGTCGACGCGGACCCGGTGAGCGCGATCCACCGCGTGTCCGAGGACGCCTCGGTGACCTTCCTCGGCGTCCAGCTACCGGGCGAGGACGAGGACGCGCAGGCCTTCCTCGCGCGCACCGACGACCTGCTCAGCGGGCTCGGCACCGTGTGCCTGGTGTGGAGCACCGGCGCCGCGCTGCTCGAGGCGTAGCGCGGCCGCGCGCTACTCCGACTCGCGCCAGTCGCGGCGCAGGGGGCCCTTGTAGCGCTCGAGCTTGGCGATCTCCTCGTCGGA
Source organism: Planctomycetota bacterium (assembly GCA_020638875.1). Classification (GTDB taxonomy): domain Bacteria; phylum Planctomycetota; class UBA1135; order UBA1135; genus DUCM01. Next base: position 98,787 of record JACKHS010000001.1, on the reverse strand, counting down.
GAAGCCGTCGCTGCGGCGCGCGGGCGCCGGGGGCTCGGACGCGGGGCGGCGCGGCGCGCCCGCGCTCGGCCCGAAGGGACCCGCACCCGCGCCGGCGAAGGCCTCGCGCGGCCCGGCGCCCGGGTCGCGCGGCGGCGCGAAGCCCGCGAAGGGCCAGCCGGGGCCGGCCTCGCGCAGGCGCAGCGCGAAGAGCTCGCGCTGGCCGCCGAACCAGAGGTACACGGCGATGAAGGGCAGCACCCAGACCCCGGCGAGCAGGCCGACCACGCCCATCACGAAGAGCAGCGCCTTCGAGACCGAGAAGGCCGCCTCCGTCGCGGCGAGCCACGAGCGCTTGCGCGCGAGCTGCGCGCGCAGCACGCGGCCGCCGTCCATCGGGAACGCGGGCAGCAGGTTGAACACGCCCAGCGCGAGGTTGAACCACACGAACCACGCGGCGAGCGGCGCCAGCGGGCCGCCGAAGACCAAGAGCGGCGCGGCGAGCAGCGCCAGGGCGAGGTTCACCGCCGGCCCGGCCAGCGCGACCTGCGTCTCCACGCGCGAGTCCTCCGGCAGCGCCTCCATCCACGCCACGCCGCCCAGCGGCATGAGCTGGATGCACGAGACGCCGATGCCGTGGTGGCGCGCGACGAGGCTGTGACCCAGCTCGTGCAGCAGCACCACCGACATGGCCATGACGAACCACGCCAGCGTCCAGAGCGGCGAGGTGCCGGACAGCAGGCCGGCGACGACGAGCGCGCCCGCCAGCAGCAGCAACCAGTGGCTGAGGACCACCGGGATGCCGAAGACGCGGCCGAGGACGACGGAGTTGCGCGGGAGGGGGGGCATGCAGGGGGGTGGGCGTGCGGGGCGGCAGTCTACACTGGAGGGCCGCCGAGCCGCCGGCCGGGTGTACCTAGGCCGCGGGAGCCCAGTTGTTGGAGGAATCCCCCGATACGTTCCACCCGCGCGTCCTGGACGTGGACCTGGGCGGCGAGCCGCTCGTCGCGCGGCGCCTCGGCGCGCTCGCGCCCGACGCGGTCCTGGATCCGCTCGAGCGCCTGGGCGGCTCCGCGCTGGCGCTCGCGCGCTGCCTGCGCGCGGCGCGCGCGCGCGGCGAGGTCCCGCTCGTCATCGCCGTGGGCGACGCCGTGCGGCGCGGCCTGCCGACGGCGGCGCGCGCGGCCGTCGCGGGCGTCGCGCCGCTCGGCGGCCGCTACGTCGACGGCCAGGTGGGCGGCGACCTCGCGCGGCGCCTGGCGTCGCTCGCCGACGCGCTCGTGTTGCGCGGCGCGTGCGCGCCCGGCGGCGCGGTGCTGGTGCTCGCGGCGGACGGCGCAGCGCACCTCGAGCGCGTGCCCGAGCTCGCCGCGCTCGACGTGCCTGCGCGCGCGCGCGCTGCTGCGCGCGCGCTTCGGTCCCTGCGGCGGTCTCTGTCGTCGGCCCCGCGGCGGAGGCGGACGTCGCGTACGCGAGCTCTCGCCAACCTCGCCGACCCGCCGAGCTACGTCGGACGCGGCGGCCTGGGCGCGCGCTTCGCCCGCACCGGGCTCGCGGCGCTCGTCGTGCGCGCGGCGCCGGTGGAGGCCCTCCGCGGAGGCCGAGGCGCTGCGCGCGGAGCTGGCGCGCTCGCCGCGGCTCGTCGCCCGCGGCGAGGGCGGCACGCTCGAGATGGGCGGGTTGTTCGCGGCCGGCGGCGACCTCGCGCTCGAGCACGCGCGCGAGCTCGAGGCCGAGGCCCAGCGCGCTGCGCGAGCGGCCTCGCTTGCGCCGGCTGTCCGACGGCGTGCCGCCACGTGCTCGCCGGCGCGAACGGCGCGCGCCAGGGCGTGCGCTTCAGCGCGACGCACCTGCTGGGCGAGGCGCTCGCGCTGGACTTCGCGGCGAGCCGCGCGCTGCTCGGCGTGTGCGACGCGGTCGGCGTCGACGCGCGCGAGGCCGGCGCCGCGCTCGCGCTGCTGGCCGACGCGCGCGCGCGCGCGCGCGGCGCCCGGCCCGGCGCTGCGCGGTGACGCGGAGGCGTGCGCGGCCGAGCTGCGCCGCCTGGGCGCGCGCCGGACGCCGCGCGCGCTCGCCGCTCGCGCGCGGGGCCGAGGTGTTGGCGCGCGAGCTCGGCGTGGACGGCGCGAGCGCGCGCGGCTCGCGGCGCGCGAGGTGCGCTCGCTCGCCGCGCTGCTCGGCCAGTGCGTGTCGACGCGCGGCGCCGACCTGATGCGCGCCTTCCCGTTCTCCAGCGAGAGCGGCGGCGACCCCGAGGCCCTCGCGCGCCTCGTCGCGCCGCTCGCGCTGCCGCCGCGCGCGAGCGACCCGAACGAGCCGCAGGGCAAGGGCCGGCTCGTGTGGTGGCACGAGAACCTCGCCGCGCTCGTCGACGCGAGCGGCTTCTGCGCCTTCTCCGCGGCCGGCGTGCTGGCCGACGGCGTGTGGGACCTGGCGCGGCTCGCGCGCGTGCTCGCGCCTGAGGCCGGCGGCGCGCGCGCGTGGCAGGCGCTCGGAGCGACGCTCGTGCTGTTGCAGCGCGAGCTGGACGAGCGCCTGGGCGCGCGCGCGACGACGGGGACCGGCCGAGCTGGGCGGCCGCGGCGCTGGACCTGCCGGGCATGCTCGACGAGTACCGCGCGCTGCGCGGCCTCGACGCCGCCGGGCGCGTGCGCGACGCGCGCGCGCGCGCTGCTCGGCCGCGAGGCGCTGCTCGACGTGGGGCTCGCGGAGCTGGCGCCCCTCGCGGCGGAGCCCCGCGCGCGCGCCCGCGCCGCCGCGCGCGCCCGGCGCGTCGCGCTGCGCGCGTTCGGCGCGCTGCGCGACGAGCTCGGCGCCGAGCGCACGCTGGACCTCGCGCTGCCGTGCCCGCTGCGCGAGGTGCTCGACGCGCTCGCCGCCGACGCGCCGCGCGCCGCGCGCCTCATGCGCGCCGCGGCCGCGCAACGGGCCGGTCGGCGCGTGCTCGCGAGCGACCTCGTGCGCGACGGCGACGTGCTCGACCTCGTGCTCGCGTTGAGCGGCGGCTGAGGCGCTACGCAGCACTCCGCAGGAACCCGGGCCGTTCGCAACGCGCGCGGGCCGGCCGGCAATCGTCGCGAGGTCGTCGCCCGTGACCCGCGCCGGCGTGGGAGATTGGCAGGGCGCGCGACGCGAGCGGACGTCGAAGCCACGCCCCGCGGCGCGCCCTTGGATCCCCCCCGACGAGAGCCGCGGGCCGCCCGCTCGCGGCTCTCCCTCCGGGCCTCCCGAACGTCCCGCGCGCGCGGCGACCCCGCCCGTGCGCGCCCTGCCCCTCCTGCTATCGATGCTCCGCAAGACCTGCCTCTCGGCGTTCGTCCTCAGCCTCGCGGCCGCCGCCGCGCCCGCGCAAGACCTGTACGACACGACCGTGCTGCGCAACCTCGACTTCCAGTTCCACGACGCGAACTGGTGGGCGCTGCTGCAGCAGAACTACGCCTCGCAGACGAACATCCTCGCCGACCTGACGGTCGAGGGCGTGACCTACCCCGACGTCGGCGTGCGCATCCGCGGCAACACCTCGTACACCGCGCTGCCCGCGGGCTCGGAGAAGGTCTCGCTGAACGTCGAGGTCGACTACGTGAACGCCGGGCAGAACGTGATGGGCTACGACAGCCTGAACCTGAACAACTCGTTCCACGACCCGACCTTCTGCCGCGAGGTCGCCTACAGCAACGTCATCGCGCGGCACATCCCGGCCGGGCGCGCCAACCACGTCACCGTGTCGCTCAACGGCCAGAACTGGGGCGTGTACGCCAACGTGCAGCAGTGGAACAAGGACGTGCTGCGCGAGTGGTTCGTAGACGAGGACGGCCTGCGCATCAAGTGCGCCAACAACCCCAACGGCCCCGGCCTGCGCTACGTCGGCGCGAGTGCGTCGCTCTACACGAGCGGCTACGAGATCAAGAACGACGGCGGCCTGGCCGACCCGTGGGGCGCGCTGATCGCGGTCTGCAACGCGGTCACCAACGGCTCGCTCACGACCTGGGAGTCGTCGATCGACAGCGTCTTCGCGGTCGACCCCTCGATCTGGTCCGTCGCGCTGGAGAACCTGTACACGGACGACGACAGCTACGTGAACAAGGGCGCGGACTTCGTGATCTACCGCGACCCGATCGACGGGCGCACGCACCTGCAGCAGACGGACGCGAACGAGACCTTCACGGCGACCACGTGGTCGCCCACCCTCAACTTCACGTCGTCGACCAAACCGGTGCTGAGCCACGTGCTCGCCGTGCCCGAGCTGCGGCAGCGCTACATGGCGCACCTGCGCTCGGCGCTCGCGGAGTTCGACTGGGCCACGCTGGACGCCGAGCTGACGGCGTACCGCACCCTGATCGACGCGGCGGTGCAGGCGGACCCGAAGAAGCTCTACACCTATGCGCAGTTCCAGACCAACTTCACCAGCGCCGTCAACCTTGGCGGCGGCGGGCCTTTCGGCGGGACCGTGCCCGGCCTGCAGGAGTTCGTCGTCGGGCGCCGCGCGCTGATGGACGCCGACCCCGAGGTCTCCGCACCCGCGCCGCTCGTCTCGAACGTCGCGCACAGCCCGGCCAACCCGGCCGTCACCGACTCGGTCTGGATCACCGCGACGGTGCAGCCGAACGTCAGCGCGGTCGCGGCCGTCGAGCTCTACTACCGGCCCGCGCCCGGCAGCTTCCTGCACACGCCGATGTTCGACGACGGTCTGCACAACGACGGCGCGGCGGGGGACCAGGTCTGGGGCGTGCAGCTCCCCGTCAGCGCCAGCGCGGGCCAGGAGGTCGCCTACTACGTCGGCGCCGAGGCCGCCAACGCGTACGGCTCGCTGGCCTTCGCGCCGGCCGGCACGGAGCTGCAGGCGCAAGAGGTCGTCTACGCGTTCGGCTCGAGCGGGCTGCGCATCACCGAGTACCTGTACTCGGGCACCGACGGCGAGTTCTTCGAGCTCACCAACACGACCGCCGCGGCGATCGACCTGACCGGCTGGAGCTACGACGACGACAGCGCCACTGCGGGAACCGTCGACCTGTCCGCCGCAGGCGTCGTCGCGCCCGGCCAGTCGATCGTCGTCACCGAGGCCGACCCGGCGACCTTCGCGGCGGCGTGGGGCCTCTCCGGCGTCACCGTCGTCACCACGAACGGCACGGCGGGCCTCGGCCGCAACGACCAGATCAACGTCTTCGACGCCGGCGGCCAGCTCGTCGAGCGCCTGAGCTACGGCGACGAGTCCTACCCGGGCTCGATCCGCACGAAGGACGCCAGCGGCCAGACGTGCGACGAGGGACTGGGGCTCGACGACGCCTACGCCTGGACGCTGTCGCAGGTGGGCGACGCCTGGGGCTCGACGACCTCGGCCGGCGGCGACGTCGGCACGCCGGGCAGCTACCCGAGCGTGACCTGCGACCTGTCGCTGGGCACCAACTACTGCCTCGCGCTGCCCAACCAGGCCGGCACGACCGCGTCGATCTCGGCCAGCGGCAGCGCACTCGTGGCGAACCAGAACCTCACGCTGCACGTGACGGGCGCGACGCCGAGCCAGAGCGGCGTCTTCTTCCTCGGCCACGGCACCGCGCAGGTGCCCTTCGCCAACGGCTACCGCTGCGTCACCGGTCCCCTGGTGCGCATCGTGCCCGTGCTGCAGACCGACGCCGCCGGCGCCGCGTCGCGGGCGCTCGACTTCCTCGCGCCGTACGCCGCGCACCTCGTCCCCGGCACGACGGTGTACTTCCAGTTCTGGTACCGCGACGCGGGCAGCTCCAACCTGACGGACGGCCTGCGCCTCGACCTGCTCTGATCGACCGTGAGCGACGCGCGCGCCTCCTCGCCTCCGCGCGAGGGGGCGCGCCTTCGTCGGCGCGGGCTGGAAGGCGGCCGCGGCGGACGGCACCGTATCGGGGATGGCCGACCCGATCCTGATCCTGAAGACCGGCGCGCTCGGTGACGTGCTGCGCACGACCTCGATCCTGCCCGGCCTGCGCGCGACGTGGCCCGAGGCGCCGGTCGAGTGGCTCACCGCGCCGGCGGCGCGCGACCTCGTGGCGCGTCACCCCGACGTGGCGGCGGTGCACCTGGTCGACGCGAAGGACGCGGCCGACGTCGAGCGCGTGACGCGCGAGCTCGGCGCGCGCGCGTGGAGCTGGGTCATCTCGCTCGACGACGAGGAGCCGCTGTGCCGGCTGGCGAGCGCGCTCGACGCCGTGCGGCTCTCCGGGGCGTACCTCGACGCCGCCGGCGCGCGCGCGTACACGCCCGACGTCGCGCCGTGGTTCGACATGGGCCTGCTCTCGGTGCACGGCAAGCAGGCGGCCGACCGCATGAAGGTCGAGAACGAGCGCTCGCACGCCGCGATCTACGCCGACATGCTCGGCCTGCCGATGGGGCGGCCGGAGCTGCCGCTGCCCGAGGCGGCGCTCGCGTTCGCGGCGCAGACGCTCGGCGCGCGCGGCGACGCGTGGCGCGTGGGCCTGAACACCGGCGCGGGCGGGCGCTGGACCTCCAAGCAGCTCCCGCCCGAGCGCGTGGCCGAGCTCGCCGCGCGGCTCGCCGCCGAGGCGCCGCGAGCGATCGAGTTCGTGCTGCTCGGCGGCCCCGAGGAGCGCGAGCGCAACCGCGACCTCGCGGCGCGCCTGACCGCCGCCGGCGTGCGCCTGGTCGACGCGGGCGTCGACAACGCCATGCTCGACTTCGCGGCGCTGGTGGACGCGCTCGACCTGCTCGTCACCTCCGACAGCCTGGCGCTGCACGTCGCGGTCGCGCGGCGCACGCCCGTGGTGGCCTTCTTCGCGCCGACCTCGGCGGCCGAGATCGAGCTGTTCGGCGGCGGCGAGAAGGTGCGCAGCACGAGCGCGGACTACTGCAACTATCGCCCGGACGCCGACACCGCGACGCTGACGGCGGAGCGGCTCGTCGCGGCCTGCCTGCGCGTGCTCGGCGCGGCCTGACCCGCGACCCGCCGGCGCCGACGATTCGGCGAGCCCAAGTCGGCCTGGGGGAGGGACTTCCGCGCCTCCGGCGGCGCCGGCGGCCGACGCCCGGGCGCCGGGCCGCTACCCTGTCGGCCCCGCGCGGGACCGCCCCCCATGGACAAGCGACTGGTCTGGAAGTTCGGCAAGCTCCTCGAGGGCATCGGCCTGCTGGTCGTGCTCGTCGGCGTCGTGCTGAGCATCCAGCTCGGCTTCGAGGAGGAGGGCCTGGCCTCGATGGCGCAGGAGTTCTACGGCCTGGCCGTCGGCGGGGCGCTGTTCGGCGCGGGCTGGCTGCTCGAGCGCTGGGCGGGCGCGCGCTGAGCGCCGCGCGGCGGCTGCACGCGGGCCGCGCGGGGTCTGCACCCGCCTTGCACGTGGAAATCGGGGCAGGAAAGCCAACTCCACGGTAGCTTTGGGGCACCCACGACCTAGCTAGCCCGTCCCACGAGGTCGCCGCCTCGCGAGGATCGACCCTTTTCGTCGGCGGCGGGCACCCCGGCAGGCGGTGCGGGCCTCTCTCCCCCGATCTTCCACGTCCCCACTCGCACTCATGGCATCGAATCCCTCCACGTCCACCTGGACCCGCGGTCTCCTCGGCGCGGCCCTGCTCTGCGGCGGCGCCAGCGCGCAGAGCTTCGTCGACAACACGACGGACATCCCCCAGGGCAGCCCGTTCAACAACTCGCGCACCGAGAACGTCGACTTCGGGGACGTGGACCTCGACGGCGACTGGGACGCGGTCTTCGCCGACGGCGGTGACCAGGACCAGGACCAGAACCGCATCTGGATCAACCAGGGTCCGGGCGCGAACCTCGGCAAGTTCAACGACGAGACCGCGGCGCGCTTCCCGTCGATTCTCGACCAGAGCCGCGACATCGAGTTCGTCGACTTCGACAACGACTCCGACCTCGACCTCTACATCTCGAACACGTCGGCGCTGATCGCCCAGACGAACCGCTGGTGGCGCAACACCGGCGTCGGCAGCGGCACGTACGTCGACGAGACCTCGACGCGCTGGGTGGGCCTCGGCGGCGCCGGCTCGTCCATCAACCCGAGCCAGGTGCTCGGCGGCGGCGGCTTCATCGACTTCTCCTGCGACTGCGACTTCGGGGACATCGACAACGACGGGGACATGGACCTGTTCCACTCCTCGTACGGCGGGATCTTCGGCGGCCAGGTGCCGTCGCGCATCTTCCTGAACGACGGCGCGGGCTTCTTCAGCGAGTTCAACCCGAGCGGCTTCCAGCTCGTCGGCCAGACCATCCAGAACGGCAACCCCGGCATCTGGTGCGAGGGCACGCAGCAGTCCGACACGACCAACAGCACGGGCGCGAACTGCGACGTCGCCTCCAGCGCGCTGGACATCGACCTCGGTGACATCGACGGCGACTTCGACCTCGACGTGCTGCACGGCGCCCGCCAGGAAGCGCCGCGCATGTTCCAGAACCGCCTCGAGGAGAACGGCGGCGTGCTGGGCTTCCGCGACGTGACCGGCGCGGTCTTCCCGGCCGGCTACTCGGCGGGCAACGGCCACTACGAGCAGGAGATGGGCGACCTCGACGGCGACGGCGACCTCGACATCTACGGCCTGAACTGGAACGCCGGCTTCGGCTTCACCGACATCACGCTGGCCAACAACGGCAGCGGCGTGTTCGGCAACCTGACGAACCTGGCCGGCTCGAGCTCGGACGACAACGAGGGCGACTTCTTCGACTACGACAACGACGGCGACCTCGACCTCTACGTCGCGAACTTCTCCGGCACCGACCGCCTGTACCGCAACAACAACAACGGCGGCGCGAACTTCAGCTTCACGCAGGTCGGCGGCCTGCCGCCGAGCGGCAACACCGCGCTCGACGCGGACTGCTGCGACGTGGACGGCGACGGCGACTACGACGTGTTCGTGGCCAACGACTTCGGCGCCCGGAACTACTACTTCGAGAACGTGGCGGGCGGCACGGACAACCACGCGCCGTACATCCCCAACCTCGAGCAGGCCCCGGACCGCGCCCCCGGCGCGGCCCCGACGGTCGTCCGCGCGCAGGTCTACGACAACGCGCCGTACTACATCACCTGGTACAACCCGACGTCGCTGAGCTACTCGGTCGACGGCGGGACGCCGGTCGTCGTGCCGATGCGCTCCTCCGCGGGCCAGATCTTCCGCGGCGAGATCCCGGGCAACCTGGTCGGCACCATCAGCTACTTCGTCACCTCGAGCGACAAGTACGGCAACACGGGCGTCTCCGCCTCCAAGCAGTACGTCGCCGGCGGCGCGGGCGCCCCGGGCACGTCCTACTGCTTCGGCGACGGCAGCGGCTCGCTGTGCCCCTGCAACAACCAAGGCAACGCCGGTGAGGGCTGTGCGAACAGCACCGCCAGCGGCGCCAAGATCGCGGGCGCCGGCACCAACTCGGTCAGCGCGGGCAACCTCGTGCTCTCCTGCACCGGCCTCGTGCCGAGCCAGCCCGGCCTGTACTTCCAGGGCGACAACGCCACCAACGGCGGCAACGGCAACCCGTTCGGCGACGGCCTGCGCTGCGCCGGCGGCAACGTCATCCGCCTGCAGGTGGCCTTCGCGAACGGCTCCGGCGCCTCGACCACGACCGTCAACATCGCGGTCAAGGGCGGCGTCTCCGCCGGTCAGACGAAGCGCTACCAGTGCTGGTACCGCGACCCGGCCTTCAGCCCCTGCGTGACGGGCTTCAACCTGTCCAACGGCTACGAAGTGACCTGGCAGCTCTAGGCTCCGCCAGCGGCCGGCGCCCCGCGCGCCGGTGAGATCGGAGGCCCCCGCCGCGCGCTCGAGCGCGGTGGGGGCCTCGCTCCATCCGTGGGGAGGGAATCCGGGGAATCCCGGCCCGAGACGGCGGTCATCGGCCACGTGGGGGCGGTGGCGCCGAGACGCGCCCCCCCAGGAGTTCCATGCGCCGAGACCCCACGATCCACGCCCTCGCCCGACGTCTCCGTCTCCTCCTCCCGCTCGTCCTCGGCATCGCGAGCGCGGGACTCGCGCAGGCCGCGCGCCAGGGTCCGAGCGCGCTGCCGTTCCCCGCGCAGTCGCTCTCCGTCGACACGTCGGTGACGCACGTCGAGGTCGCGGACCTCGACCGGGACGGCGACGACGACCTCGTCGTCTGCACGCGCTGGACCACGAAGCTGTACGTGGCCATGGGGGTCGGCGACGGGAGCTTCGAGCCTCCGGTCGAGTATGGGGTGGCATTCGACCCGCGCGACGCCGTCGCCGCGGACTTCGACGGCGACGGCGACCTCGACCTCGCGGTCGCGTGCTACGGCGAGTACGGACCGGGCAAGGTGTGCCTGCTCTGGAACGTCGCGGGCGGACACTTCGGCGCGCCGACGAACCTCCCGCTGTCGCCGCACCCGATCGCGCTCGCGGCCGGCGACGTCGACATGGACGGGGACGTCGACCTCGCCGTCGTCTTCGACTCCGGCACGACGGCGACTCTGCTCGACAACTCGGGCACCGGCGTCTTCACCGTGAGCGCGAGCCTCAGCCACGGTGCGCGCCTGCTCGACGTGGACCTGCTCGACCTGGACTACGACGGCGACCCGGAGCTCGTGCTCGAGAGCGAGGTGTTCGGCGTGTGGACGCACGAGAACCTCGGCCCCGCCGGCTTCGCTGCGGGCGTGCACTACCAGCCCGGCAACGGCATGCGGGACTTCCTGCTGCACGACGTGAACCAGGACGGAGGACCCGACGCGATCGCGCTGCTGACCGGTATCGACGTCGCCGTCGGGCTCAACGACGGCTTCGGGCACTTCGGAGCGCCGCTCTTCCTGCAGCTCTCGGGCCCTCCCGGCCAGATCGGCGTCGGCGACGTGGACTCGGACTCGATCCCCGACCTCGTCTACACGCTGCCCGGGACGAAGGAGATCGCGTGGTCGCGCGGTGCGGGCGACGGCAGCTTCAGCGGCGCGACGACGGCCTACGCCGGTCGCTTGGTCGAGACGCTCACGGTGCACGACGTCGACGCGAACGGCGCGGCCGACGTGCTGCTGGGGGACATCTGGGCCCACGTGACGATCCACCTCGGCGATGGAGCTCGGCTGGGCTCCTTGGAGCGAGCGCCGCACGGCACGTTCTCGAGCAGCGGTGTCGCGGCCGGCGACCTGGACGGGGACGGCGATCAGGACCTCGTGCTGGTGGGGACACTGGGCGACTACGCCTCCGTCCTGAGCGACGGGAACGGCGGCTGGGGCGCGCCGCTGCAGTCGAGCACGACGGCGAGCCTCGGCCACGTGGTGCTCGCGGACCTCGACCTCGACGGTGACGACGACGTGGTCAGCGTCGGCTTCGTCTCGACGCTGCCGGTCACCTTGCTGCACTCGATCGGCGGCGGCATGCTGCAGGAGGTCGGTCACAGTCCCCACGTCGGCTACGTCCGCGGCCTGGCCGTCGGCGACGTCGACGACGACGGGCTGCCCGATCTGGTCCTCAGCACCGGTACGCCCTACGGCATCTCGGTCTTGCTCAACCAGGGCAACGGGCTCTTCGGCGCCGAGCACGTCCAGCCCCTCTCGTGGCGCGCGAAGCGCATCGAGCTCGCGGACATGGACGGGGACGGGCTGCTCGACCTCGTCGCCCACGAGGACTACCCCGCCGATCGCACCGTCGTGCTGCGCAACCTCGGCGCGGGCGACTTCTCGCCACCGCTGTCGGAGGTGCCCGTCATCGCCCCGCGCGACTTCCGCGTCGTGGACCTGGACGGCGACGGAGGCCCCGACGTCGTGTACAGCAGGAACGCCGCCACCGGGGGTCTGTACGCGCTGTGGAACGACGGCGCGGGTCACCTGAGCGGGTCGGAGCTCCTGGCCGAGTGCCCTGCGGGATGGGTCGAGTGCGCGGACTTCGACGCCGACGGCGACGTCGACCTGGCCGCCGCTCCGTCGGACGGCACGGTCCGCGTCTTCCGCAACGCCGGGGACGGCCGCCTCGAGGCGGAGCACCGCTTCCTGGCTCCGCGCGATCCGGTGCAGATCCTCGCCGGCGCCTTCGGCGCGGGGCTCGCGCGGGACGTGTTGCTCGTCGAGCCGTACGGCGGCGGCTTGGACCTGCTGCGCGCACGGCTCGCCCCGCCCGGCGGCAATCCGTTCTGCTCCGGCGACGGCAACGCCGCGCCCTGCCCGTGCGGCAACGCCGACGTCGCGGGCGCAGGCTGCCGCAACAGCACGGGCTTCGGAGCCGTGCTGCGCGTGCAGGGCGCCCTGTCGTTGGCGGCGGGGGAGCTCGTGCTGCGCGTGCACGACCTGCCCGGCGATCAGGCGTGTCTGTTCTTCCAGGGCGACACCTCCGTGAACGGCGGTGCGGGCGCGAGCTTCTGCGACGGGCTGCGCTGCGTGGGCGGCAACGTCATGCGGCTCGAAGTGCGCGTGGCGAGCGGCACCGGCGAGGCGTTCACGACAGCGGACCTCGGCCTCGTCGGCGCGGTAGCCGCGGGCAGCACCAAGGCCTACCAGGCCTGGTACCGCGACCCGCACGGCAGCCCGTGCGGACACGGCCTGAACCTGTCGAACGGCGTCAGGATCACCTGGCAGCCGTAGCCGCGGCGCGTGGCGCGGGCCACAATCGCCGCGCCCCCCGCCGTGAACGCCCTCCGCTACCTGCCCTTCGTCCGGCGCGGCCTCGTCCGCGGCGGGCCGCCGCTGCACCTCACCGTGTTCGTCACGGGGGTGTGCAACCTGCGCTGCCGGCACTGCTTCCACCACGAAGCGGTGGCGGCCGCGGTGCAGGGCCCGAGCCTCGCCGAGCTCACCCGGCTCGCCGACTCGGCCGCGCGCCTGGGGCCGCTCCTGTGGGTGAGCTTCGGCGGCGGCGAGCCGCTGCTGCGGCGCGACCTGCCGCGGCTCGGCGAGGCGTTCGCGCGCCACGGGCTGCGCCACCTCGCGATCCCGACGAACGGCCTCGTCGAGGCGCACCAGCACGAGCTCGTCGAGGAGCTCGTCGCGCGCTGCCCCGACACTTACGTGAGCCTCGCCGTGTCGATCGACGGGCCGCCCGCGGTGCACGACGCGATCCGCGCCGAGCCGGGCGCGCACGCGCGGGCGCTCGCGAGCCTGGCGCGCTACCGCGAGCAGGCCGCGCGGCACGCGAACCTCGGCGTCGGCGTGATCCTGACGGTGACGCGCGAGAACCAGGACGTGCTGGCGGCGCACCTCGAGGAGCTCGTGCGCGCGCACCGGCCCGACAACGTGACGCTCAACCTCGCGCGCACCGACGCGCTCGACCGCACGCTGCTCGACGTGGACCTCGCGCGCTACGACGAGGTCGTCGCGACCAAGGCGCGGCTCGTGCGCGAGGGCCTGCTCGGCTACTTCGACGTGCCGCTCGCGCGCGTGGCGGCGGCGCGCGACCGGCTGATGTACCGGCGCGTCGCGGCCGAGCGGCGCGGCACCGCGCGCTTCCGTCCGTGCAGCGCGGGGAGCCTCAGCGCCGTCGTCTTCGAGGACGGCGACGTGCGGCCCTGCGAGGTGCTCGACGCGAGCCTGGGCAACCTGCGCGAGGTCGACTGGGACCTCGGCCGGCTGTGGCGCGCGCCGCGCGCGGAGGAGCTGCGCCGGCGCATCGTCGCGACGCGTTGCGCGTGCACGTGGGAGTGTGCGAAGGGCGACGACGTGCTGTTCGACGTGCGCGGCTGGCCGCGCCTGGCGTGGGAGGCGCTGCGCGCGTGAGTGACGCGGACGCCGCGCTGCGCCTGGGCGTGCTGGTGCCGTGCCGCGACGAGGCGGCCGTCGTGGCGCGCAAGCTCGCCGACCTCGCGGCGCAGCGCTGGCCGGCGTGCGCGCGGCCGCACCGCGTCGTCGTCGTGGACGACCACTCGCGCGACGACACCGGCGCGCGCGCGCGCGGGTGCGCGCCCGCGCTCGCGGCCGCAGGCGTCGAGCTGCTCGTCAGCGCCAGCGCGCGGCGTCCGGGAAAGAACGGCGCGCTCGAGCACGGCCTCGCGCTGCTCGCCGACGTCGACCTCGTCGTGCTGACCGACGCCGACGTCCTGCTCGGCGCGGACGCGCTCGCGCGGCTCGCCGAGGCCTTCGCCGCGGACCCCCGGCTCGGGCTCGCGTGCGGCGAGCAGGTCTTCGTGGACGACCTCGACGACCTCGACGCGGCGCGCCCCGCGGCGCAGGGCTGGGACCGCTGGACCGCGCGCGTGCGGCGCCTCGAGTCGCGCTGCGGCGCGCTCTTCAGCGTGCACGGTCAGCTGCTGGCGTGGCGCGCCGAGCTCGGCCTCGCGCCGCGCGCCGGCGTCGCGGCCGACGACGTCGACCTGATGCTGCAGGCGCGGGCGAGCGCGCGGCCGCGGGTCGGGTGCTGGTGCGCGGCGCGCGCTTCTACGAGCTGAAGCGCGACGCGGCGCGCGGCGGCGACGAGCAGGCGCTGCGCCGCGCGCGCGCCTGGTTCCAGGTGTTCGCGGGCCGCGCGCGCGCCGGCCGGCTTCGGCGGGCTCGCGGCGCTGCAGTGGCACGCCTACCGGCTGCTGCCGGCGCGGCTCGGCCTGCTCGTCGGTCTCGCGGGCGGGCTCGCGCTGGGCGCGGCGTGGTGGGGCTCTCGGCGAGGCCGGGCTCTGCGCGGCCGCGCTGCTGCTCGCGCTCGCGGCGGCCTCGCCCGCCGGGCGCGAGGTGCGGCGCCTGCTCCCGATCATCGCGACGGCGCGGCGCCTCGAGCGCGCGGGCGCCATGGAGGAGCGGTGGGAGACGTCGCGCACGTGAGCGTCGCACCGCGCGGGTGGGAGCGCCTCGCGCTCGCCGTGCTCGTCGCCGTGGCGCTCGCGCTGCGGCTGGTGTGCGTCGCGCAGTACGAGGCGCACCACCCGATGGCCGCGCACCCGGTCATCGACGAGGCGAGCTACGACGCCTGGGGCGCGCGCATCGCGGCGGGGGACTGGCTCGGCGAGGAGGTCTTCTTCCAGGAGCCGCTGTACCCGTACGCCCTCGGCGCCGTGTACGCGCTCGCCGGCCACGACCTCACCGCGGCGCGCGCCGCGCAGGCCGCGCTCGGCGCGCTCTGCGTGCTGCTCGTCTTCCTGCTGGCGCGCGACGCCTTCGGGCGCGCGGCGGGCTGGGTCGCGGGGGTCGGGCTCGCGCTCTACGCGCCGGCGGTGCTGCTGCCGTGCCTGCTGCTCAAGCCGAACCTCTTCCTGCCGCTGCTCGCCGGCTTCGCGTGGCTGCTCGCGCGGCGCGGCGGCGCGCGGCGTTGGCTCGCGCTCGGCGTGCTGGGCGGGCTCGGCGCGCTGCTGCGCGGCAACGTGCTGATCCTGCTGCCGGTCTTCGCGGCCTGGGCCTTCCTCGAGGCGCGCGGCCGCGCGGGGCTCGCGCGCCTCGCTGGCTTCGCGCTCGGCGTCGCGCTCGTGCTCGGCCCCGTGCTCGTGCGCAACCAGGTCGTCGGCGGCGTCTTCGCGTTGACCACCAGCGGCGCGGGCACGAACGTCTACGGCGGCAACAACGCCGAGAACCCGTACGGCGTGGCGACCGAGTTCCCGTGGGTGCGCGGCATCCCGCGCTACGAGGCCGAGGACTGGCGCCAGGAGGCGCAGCGCCGCGCGGGGCGCGAGCTCGACGCGGGCGAGGTCTCGAGCTTCTGGCTGCGCGCGGCCGGCCGCTCCGCGCTGGCCGACCCGGCGCTGCACGCGCGCATCCTGTGGAACAAGCTGCGGCTGGCGCTCGGCGCCTACGAGGTGCCCGACAACCACCTGTGGGCCTGGGACCGCCGCTTCGTGCCGCTGCTCGCCGCGCCGTGGCCGGGCTTCGCGCTGTGGGGCAGCCTGGGGCTCGCCGGCCTGCTGCTGTGGCTCGCGTCGCGCGGCGCCGCGGCGGGCGGCGCGCGGCCCGGCGCGCTGGCGCTGCTCTTCGTCGCGTACCTCGGCACGATCGTGCTGACCGTGGTCAGCGCGCGCGCGCGGCTGCCGCTCGTCGTGCTGCTGCTGCCCTTCGCGGGCGCGTGGGCGAGCGAGCTCGGCGCGCTGCTGCGCCGGCGCGACCGCTCGTTCCTCGTCACCGACGGCGCGCTGCTCGCCGTGGCGCTCGCGGCCGGCGCGCTCGCCGTCAACGTGCCGGTGTTCGACGCCGCCGCGCGCGCGAAGGACCTCGCCGAGCGCGACTACAACCTCGCCGTGCAGTGCGTCGAGGAGGGCCGCTACGCCGAGGCGCGCGCGTTGAGCGGCGCGCTGCTCGGGACGTGGCCCGACAGCGCGCGGCTGCGCGTGCTGCGCGCGGACCTCGACTGGCGCGAGGGGACGCTCGCGCGCGAGGCCGGCCGCGAGGCCGAGGGGCGCGCGCGCATCGAGGAGGCGCTCGCCGCGCTGCGCGAGGTCAGCGCGCGGCCCGAGCTCGCGCCGCGCGCGAGCGCTCGCGCGCCTGGCGCCTGGCCGGTTACGTGCAGCGCAGCCTCGGCAACGCGGCCGCGGCGGCGCTTCTTTCGCCCGCGCGCGCGTGAGTTCGCGCCGCGCGACCCCGAGCTGTGGTGGGCGCACGTCGAGGCGCGCGCCGCGAGCTGCGACGGCGACGCGGCTTGCCGCGCGGAGGTGCGCGCCGGAGCTCGCGGCGCTGCTCGCCGCGTACCCTGATCACGCGGTCAGCGTGCCCGCGCGCGCGCGCTGCTCGGCGCGCTGGGCGACTGACGCGCGTCACTCGCCGTCCGGCGCGGCCGCGCGCGTCCGCCACACCGCGGCGGCGTCGGCGTCGCCCGCGTCGGCGCAGAGCACGGCCAGCGCGGCGGCGCGCGCGGCGCGACGGCGCCACGCGCCCGGCGTCGCCTCGAGCTGCGCCCAGGCGGCCTCCAGCTCGGCGCGCGCCGCCGCGTCCTCGCCGCGCGCCGCGAGCGCCTCGCCGAGCAGAACGCCCGCGACGGCCAGGTTCAGGTGCCCGGGTGGGAACGCGTCGCCGACGTGCGCGCGGAAGGCCTGCACGGACTCGGCCGCGGCATCCGGCCGCGCGAGCGCGAGCAGCGCCTCGGCGTGCGCGAGGCGCGCGGTCAACGCCAGCGGATCGCCCGGCGCGAGGCGTTCGGCCGGCGCGGCCGCGACGTGCGCGAGGTCGGGCTCCGCGGCGGCCGGGTCGCCCTCCGCGAGCAGCAGCTTGCCGCGGTTGAGGTGCAGGGTCAGCACGCGCGGGTCGTGCTTGCCGAGCAACGCCGTGCCGGCCGCGAGCGCCTCGTCGTACAGCGCGCGCGCCTCGGCCGCGTCGCCGTCGGCCGCCACCGCGCGCGCGAGCGTCGACATCCCGGCGAGCAGGCTCGGGTGCCCGGGCGGGTAGATCTCGCGCTTGGTGGCGAGCGCGCGCTCCAGCAGCGCGCGCGCCTCCGCGACGCGGCCGAGCTCGTGGTACAGCGAACCGAGGTTGTTCTGCGCCGAGAGCGTGCCCATGCTCGTCGGTCCCGAGACCAGCGGCTGCAGCTCGACGAGGCGCTCGTAGCGCGCGAGCGCCTCCGCGCCGCGGCCGGTCTGCACGAGCAGGAAGGCGAGGTTGTTCATCGCCAGCACCGTGTCCGCGTGCCGCTCGCCGTGCGTCGCGAGGCACCAGGCCTCCAGCTCGCGCAGCAGCGGCTCGGCGCGCGCGAAGTCGCGTTGCCGCAAGTACGCGGTGGCGAGGTTGACCTCGGTGTGCCGCACGAGCGCGTCGTCGGCGCCGAGCAGCGCGCGTCGGCCCGCGTAGGCGCGCTCGAGCAGCGGCGCGGCGCCGGCGAAGTCGCCGCGCTTCGCGTACAGCCCCGCGAGCTCCTCGACGGACGTGAGCGTGTCCGCGTGGTCGGGGCCGAGGTGCTCCTCGCGCAACGCCAGCGCGCGCGTGAGCTCGCGCTCGGCCTCGGGCAGCGCGGCGAGCGACAGGTACGCGCCGCCGATGATGCGCCGCAGCGTCGCCTCGACGGTGGGAGGTCGGTCCGCGGCGACGGCGAGCTTCTCCGCGGCCGTGTCGAGCAGGCGGCGCAGCAGCGTCGTGTCCGCGTCGCCGGCGACGGCCGGGTCGATGCCGAGCAGCAGGTGCTCGAGGAACGACGCGGTGGCCTCGTAGCGCGCCAGCTCCTCGCGCGCGCGCTCGGCCTCGTCGCGCTGGTGCGCCTCCGCGTCCTGCGCGCGCTGGGCCTGGCGCGTGGCGTTCACCAGGCCGACGACGAGCAGCATCACGAGCAGCACGCTGAACGCGAGCGCCGTGCGGTACTTGCGCGCGAGCTTGCCGAGGCGGTAGCCGAGCCCCGGCGGCCCGGCCTGCACCGGCTCGCCCGCCAGGTGGCGCTCGAGCTCGTCGGCCAGCGTCGCGGCCGACGCGTAGCGCCGCGCGCGGTCCTTCTCGAGGCAGCGCAGCACGATCCAGTCGAGGTCGCCGCGCAACTGACGCGGCGAGAGGCATCGCGCGGCCGGGCGGCCGGTGTCCTCGCGGCGCGCCTCGTCGGCGAGCCGCGCGCTCGGCCGCTGCGGGGCCTCGTCGCGCACGCGCTGCAGCACGCCGAGCACGCCGCCGGAGCCCGTGCCCGCGTCCGCGAACGGCGGCGCGCCGGTGAGCAGCTCGTACAGGATCACGCCCAGGCTGTAGAGATCGGTGCGCGTGTCGACGTCCGCGGCGGCGCCGGCCTGCTCGGGGCTCATGTAGGCCGGCGTGCCGACCATCTGGCCGTCCAGCGTCTGCAGCGTCTCGCCGTCGGACTCGACGGCCTTGGCGATGCCGAAGTCGATCACCTTGGGGACCGCGCGGCCGTCGACCTCGGTGACGAGCACGTTGTTGGGCTTGAGGTCGCGGTGGATCACGCCCTTCTGGTGCGCGTGCTGCACGGCGCGGCAGACCTCGGCGAACAGCTCGAGCCGCTCGCCGAGGCCCATGTCGTGCGCGTCGCACCAGCGCGTGATCGGCTCGCCGGCGACGAGCTCCATCGCGAACCACGGGCGGCCGTCCGCGGTCGAGCCGGCGTCGAAGACGCGCGCGATGCCGGGGTGGTCCATGCGCGCGAGCGCCTGGCGCTCGAGCTCGAAGCGGCGCAGCACCTCGCGCGAGCCGAGCCCGGGCTTGAGCACCTTCAGCGCGACGCGGCGGCGCAGCGGGCGCTCCTGCACGGCGGCCCACACGCGCCCGAAGCCGCCCTCGCCGAGCGGCGCCTCGACGCGGAACGGCCCGAGCTCCGCGCCGGGGCCGACGTCGTCGCCCGGCGCGAGCGCCGCGAGCGGGAGCGGCGCGGCCGGCAGCCACGTGCCGCCGTCGGCGTCGCGCGCCGCGCAGCCGCGGCGTGCGCCGCGAGCAGCGAGCGCACGCGCGCGGCGAGCGGCGCGTCGCCGGCGCACGCGGCGGTGACGAACCGCTCGCGCTCGTCGCCCGCGCGCTCGAGCGCCTCGAGGAAGATCTCCTTGGCCGTCACCGCGCCGTCCCCGTGCCCCGGCTCAGCGCTCCGCGAGGAGCTCGGACAGGCGGGCGCGCGCGAAGGTCCACTCGCGGTGCGCCGTGCGCTCGGAGACGTCGAGGGCCTGCGCGACCTCCGGCATCGAGAGGCCCACGAAGTAGCGCAGGCGCGTGACCTCGGCCGCGCGCGGGTCCTCGCGCTCGAGCGCGTTCAGCGCTTCGTCGAGGGCGAGCAGCTCGTCCGGCCAGACCTCGAGCGCGGCGTCGGGCGCCCCCAGCGTCACGCGCGCCAGGTCACCGCCGCGCTTCTGGCTGCGCACCTTGCGCGCGTGGTCCACCAGGATGCGGCGCATGGCCTCGGACGCCGCGGCGAAGAAGTGGCTGCGGTCGCGCCAGCCGGCCTCGGCGCTGCCCAGGCGCAGCCAGGCCTCGCTGACCAGCGCGGTCGCCTGCAGCGTGTGCCCGGCGCGCTCGCCGCCCATGCGGCCGCGCGCCATGGCGTGCAGCTCGCCGTACACGAGCTCGAGCAGCGCCGGCGCGCCCGGCTCGCCCTGCGCGAGCAGGCGCGTGACTTCGGCTCTCGGATCTCCCATGGCGCGTGGTGTCGGGTCGCCGGTCGTCGTCGCTGGTGCTGCGCGCGGCGGCGCCGCGATTGTAGGCACGCGGCGGCGCGTCGTGGAGGCGCGGGGGGCGACGCGTTCGCGCGGCGGCCTCCTCGCGGTCCGCGCGCGGAGCGGAGCGTCGTGTCTCCTGATGCGTGCCGGCCGGCTGCCGCGCGCGGCGAGGTGGCGCGCGGCTGGCGCTCCGGCGCGCGCGCCGTAGAGTCGGAGCCATGCACCTCCCGACCCTCGCGCTCGCCACGCTGGCCCTCAAGACGTCCGCCCTCGCCGCGCCCTCCGGCGCCGAGCTCCACCTCCTGCCGTTGCCGCCCGGCTTCCAGCAGGCCGAGGCCACCGACTGCAGCGCCGACGGCCAGGTGCTCGTCGGCACGGCGTGGCCCGCCTACGAGGCGTTCCGCTGGAGCGACGTCGGCGGCTACCAGCTGCTCGGCGTCGTGCCCGGGGTCACCACCGACTCGACGGCGCAGGGCGTCAGCGGCGACGGGCGCGTGGTCGTCGGCTGGGGCACGTCGCCCAACGTGATCGAGGGCTTCCGCTGGGAAGCCGGGACGGGCATGACGCACCTGCCGGCGCTCGGCGGACAGACGTCGGTCCGGCTCTCCTCGCCCGCGTGCACCGACCGCACGGGCGCGTGGGTCGGCGGCTACAGCTACGACCAGGACCTCGAGGAGGGCACGCTCTGGCCGGCGGGCGGCGCGCCGTTCTCGACCGGGTTCCTGTCCACGGCGCACTCGAGCGCCATCGAGGCCGTCGCGCTCGACGCGCCGGTCGCGGTGGGCTGGAGCACGCTCGCGACCTTCGCCTCGCGCGCGACGAGCTGGGATCCGACGAACGGCCTGGTCGACCTCGGCGTGCTGAGCGGCTTCAGCGAGTCGATCGCGACCGCGGTGTCGCACGACGGCACGCGCGTGCTCGGCTCCTGCAGCAGTGCGACCGGCGCGCAGGCCTGCGCCTGGACCGCGGGCGGCGGCCTGCAGCCGGTGGGGGCGTGGCCGAGCGCGATCTCGCTGCTGTTCGTGCGCGACGCCGACGCGACCGCCGAGACGTTCGTCGGCACGTACAGGACGGGCTCCGGGGCCACGGTCGGCTTCTACTACTCGCCCGCGACCGGCGTCGTCGACCTCGCCGCGCACCTCGCCGCGAACGGCGTGTCGCTGAGCGGCGTGCAGCGCCTCGAGCCGTACGGCATGAGCGCCGACGGCAACGTCGTCGTCGGGCGCGCGGTGCTGGCCGCGGGCGGCCGGCGCGCCTTCCGCGCGCGCTTCGCACCCGTCGGCGGCGCCTTGCTCGGCAGCGACGTGTGCGCGCCGTCCGTGGTGAACAGCGTCGGCAAGTCGCCGGACCTCGCGGCCTACGGCAGCCCGGTCGCCGCGGACGGCGCCTGCACGCTCTTCGCCGACGACCTGCCGCCCGGACAGAACGCGCTCTTCGTGGTCAGCGCCGGCACGCAGGTCGTGCCGAGCTTCCTGGGCGGCGCGGGCACGCTCTGCCTCGCGCAGCCGCTCGGGCGGCTCGGTCCGCCGCAGCTCGTCGGTCCGAGCGGCGAGCTGCAACGCGCGGTGGACCTCGGCGCCGTGCCGACGGGCGCCGGCGGGCAGCCGACGCCGCCGGGCACGACGTGGCACTTCCAGCTCTGGTACCGCGACGGCGCCGCGAACGTGATGAACTTCACGAGCGCGCGCAGCGTGACGTTCCAGTAGCGTCGCGGCCTCAGCGCGGCAGCATCCCCGGCAGGAACTCGACGTCGCGGGCGGCCGTGGCGGCGTTGACGAAGCCGGCGACCTCGACCTGGCTGGGCCGCGTGGCGGCGAGGTCGCGCGCGAGCTCGTCGTGCACGTCCGCGAGCGGCACCACCTCGACGCGCTGCAGCTCGAAGAGGAAGTGCTGGTGCTCGAGCGAGAGCGGCGGCGTGATGCCGCCGGGCGCGAGCGCGCGCACCGCGTCCTGCACGTCGTCCGGCCAGGTGTGGAGCCGGAAGCGCCCGGGTTCGCTGCCGCCGAGGTCGCGCGTCAGCGCGTCCTCCGACCACGTGCGCGCCAGCGCGCCGAAGTCCTCGCCGGCGAGCGCGCGCTCGCGCAGCGACGCGAGGAAGGCCAGCGCGGCCGCGTCGGCCTCGGCCAGCCAGCGCTCGAGCTCCTCGCGCGTGCGCAGGCTCTCGGGCGGCTGGCCGGGCTGGCGCAGGATGCGGCGCACCTCGAGGCTGCGGCCGCCCTCGCCGTAGCGCTCGACCCAGGCGCGCTCGACCTGCTCCTCGGTGATCTCGCGCGTCGCCATCAGCAGCTTCTCGGCGAGCAGCGTGTGCTCCACGCGCAGCAGCGCCTTGCGGCGCGCGTCGTCCTCGCGCTCGCCCTTGGCGGCCATGTCCTCGCGCCACGCCTGGCGGTCGCCCTGGAAGAACAGGTCGACGAGCGTGTCCAGCTCCTCCGCAGCGCGCGTCTCGACCTCGACGCGCGTCACGCTCACGCCCGCCGCCGCGGCCAGGCGCGCGATCGTGCGCCGGTCGACGAAGGCCGAGGCCAGCGCGCGCCCGCGCTGCGGCACCAGCCACTCGGCGTAGGTCTCGCGCGTGACCGGCCGGCCGTCGAGCGCGAGCACGGCGCGCTCGAGGCGCGGCTCGGCCGCGCTCGTGGCGCGCGTCATCTCGGGCAGCACCTCGAGCGTCTGCGAGGCGGCCAGCTCGGCCTGCAGCGCCTCGTTCTCCAGCGCCGTGACGGGCGCGTCGCGCGCGATGCGCTCGACCTCGTCGCGCACCTCCGCGAAGGGGTGCGTCGTGCGCGCGTCGACGCGGAACAGGTTGTACGCGCCGCGCGAGAGCAGCGGCGGGGCCACCGCGCCGACCGGCGACTCGAGCAGCGGCGCGAGGTCGAGCCCGGGCCAGTCCTGCACCTGGAAGGGGCCGTCGAGCCGGCCGTCGCGCGCGCGCGAGGCGGCGTCGGCCGACTCGGCGCGCACCAGCTCGGCCCAGTCCGCGCCGGCGGCCAGCCGCGCGCGCAGCGCCTCCGCGCGCGCCAGCGCGGCCGCGCGCGCCTTGCGGCCCAGCTCGAGCACCTCGTCGCGCGTCGCGCCCGGCGGCTGCTCGGCGAGCTCGACGGGGACCTGCAGCAGCGAGAGCTCGAGGCGCTGGCCCTGCGGGCCGTACTCGCGCTCCCACACGCGGTGCAGCGTCGCGTCGTCGAGCACGCGCCGGCGCTTGGCGAGCTCCTCGCTCAGCCGCGCCTCGTGCAGCTCGGCCACGCGCGTCGCGTAGTAGCTGTCGGGCGCGAGGTGCGAGAGCGCCAGCTCGGCCTCCCACGCCGCGCGGTCGCCGCCGAACGCGCGCTCGACGCGCTGCTCGGCCTCGCGCCGCACCTCGGCCGCGAGCGCCTCGTCGGAGACCTGCACGCCTTCGGCCTGCGCCGCGCGCACGAGCGCGACGTGCAGCGCGTACTCGCGCGCGTGCTCGGCGCCGCGCAGGCCCACCAGCCACGTGGCGAAGTCGGCCCACGGCACGGGCTCGCCGTCGATGGCCAGCGGCGGGGCGTGCTCGCCCGCGCGGGCGGCGGGGGCGAGCGGGGCGAGGAGCAGCGCGACGAGGAGGCAGAGCAGCGGACGCATGGCGGTAGTCATAGCACGCGCGGCGCCGCGCGCGGGGGCTCGAGGCGGGCTCTCGGGCGCGGCGCGGCCCGGCTCAGGCCTCGGCGTCGTCGAACTGGAGCGCGTACAGCCGCGCGTACAGGCCGCCGCGGGCCAGCAGCTCGGCGTGCGTGCCGGCCTCGCGCAAGCGCCCGCGGTGCAGCACGAGGATGCGGTCGGCGCCGCGCACGGTGGAGAGCCGGTGCGCGACCACCAGCGCGCTGCGGCCGCGCAGCAGGTTCTTCGTGGCCTGCTCGATGCGCGCCTCGGTGGCCGAGTCGACGTTGGCGGTGGCCTCGTCGAGCAGGATCAGCTCGGGGTCGCCGGCCAGCGCGCGCGCGATGGCGAGGAGCTGACGCTCGCCCGTCGAGAGCGTCGCCCCGCGCTCGGTCAGGCGCGCGTCGAGGCCGCCGTCGAGCCGCGCCACCACGTCGCGCGCGCAGCTCGCGTCGAGCGCGCGCTCGAGCGCCGCGTCGTCGATGCCCGCGCGGCCCATCAGCAGGTTCTCGCGCACGGTGCCCTCGAACAGGAAGTCCTCCTGCAGCACGAGGCCTGAGCGCGCGCGCAGCGCCGGCGGCGCGAAGCGGCGCAGGTCGACACCGTCGAGCGTGACGCGGCCGACGTCCGGGTCGTGGAAGCGCAGCGCCAGGTTGACGATGGTCGACTTGCCCGCGCCGGTCGCGCCGACGAGCGCGACGGTCTCGCCGGCGTCGATGCGGAAAGACAGCTCCTCGAGCACCGGCTGGCCCGGGACGTAGGCGAAGCCCACGTCCTCGAAGACGAGGTCGCCGCCGCGCGGCGGCACCGGCGCGGGGCCCTCGGGCGCGGCGATCGCGGGGCGCGTGTCGAGGATGCGGAAGACGCGCTCGGCCGAGGCGAAGGCGGCCTGCAGCACGTTGAAGCGCTCGCCCAGGTCGCGGATCGGGTCGACGAGCATCGCGAGGTAGAACCAGAACTGGACGAACTCGCCGTACGCGAGGTCGCCCGTGGCGAGGCTGTGCCCGCCGAACCACAGCGAGGCGCCCTGGATCGCGAGGACCGTCAGGCCGATGGCCGGGAAGAACAGCGCGAAGAGCACCAGCGTGCGCAGGTTCGCCGCGAGGTAGGGCTCGACCAGGCCGGCGAAGCGCGCGCCGACGCGCTCCTCGCGGTGGAACATCTGCACGACGCGCACGCCGGAGAGCACCTCCTGCAAGTAGCCGTTGAGCTTGGCGAGGTGCGCGCGCACCTCGCGGAAGCCGCGCCGCGCGCCGCCGCGGAAGAGCAGGCTGACGCCGATCAGCACCGGCGTGAACGCGGTCACGACCAGCGCGAGCTCGCGGTCGAGCCAGAACAGCAGCACGATCAGCACGACGACCTTGGCGAGGTCGAAGACCAGCACCACCAGCCCCGAGGTGAACAGCTCGGCCAGGTTCTCGACGTCGCTGGTGACGCGCGTGACGAGCGAGCCGGTGGGGCGCGCGTCGAACCACGTCAGGTCGAGGCGCAGCATGTGCTCGAACAGGGCGCTGCGCAGGTCGTGCACGACGACCTGGCCGGCGCGGCCGAGCTGCGCGATCTCGAAGTAGCTGAGCCAGGAGTACGCGAGCACGATGCCGGCGTACGCGGCCACGTAGCGGTAGAGCTCGCGCAACGCCTCCGCGCGCGGGAGCCGCCCGTCGTGGAAGGCCTCGAGCGGGCCGTCGAGGGTCAGCCGCCAGAGCCAGGCCCCGCCGAGCTGCGCGGCGAACAGGCCGACGAGCACGAGCAGCGAGACGACGAACTGCCACGCGTGCGGCCGCGCCCACTCCATCAGGCGCAGGAACAGGCGCAGGTCGAACGCCTTGCCCTGGACGAGCTCCTCGGCGGGGTCCTGGTCGGTGGCGCTCACAGCTCCTCCAGCTCCGCGCGCTGCTGTTGGCGCGCCCAGGTGTCCGCGTACCAGCCGCCCGCGGCGACGAGCTCGTCGTGCGTGCCCGTCTGCGCGACGCGGCCGTCCGCCGAGAGCACGAGGATGTCGTCGGCGTGGCGCACCGAGCTCAGGCGGTGCGCGGCGATCACGACCGTGGCGCCCGCGCCGGCCGCGCGCAGGTGGCGCACGAGGCGCGCTTCGGTCTCCGTGTCGACGGCCGAGAGCGCGTCGTCGAGCAGCAACACCTGCGGCTCGCGCGCCAGCGCGCGCGCGATGCACGTGCGCTGGCGCTGACCGCCCGAGAGCGTCACGCCGCGCTCGCCGATGCGCAGGTCGTAGCCGGCCTCGAAGCGCGCCAGCTCCTCGTCGAGGCACGCGATGCGCGCGAGCTCGGCCAGGCGCTCGTCCGACAGCGGCGCGTCGGCGCCCAGGTTGACGTTCTCGCGCCAGGTGTCGGAGAACAGGAACGAGTCCTGCGGCACGTAGCCCAGCGGCGCGCGGATCGAGGCCAGCGTCAGCTCGTCCTGGCGCTCGCCGCCCATGCGCAGCGTGCCCTGCGCGGCGTGCAGGCGCCCGAACAGGTCGAGCAACGTCGTCTTACCCGAGCCGGTCGGCCCGACGACGCCGAGCACGCTGCCGGCCGGCACCTCGAAGTCGAGGCCGCTCAGCGCCGGCCGCGCGGCGCCGGGGTAGGTGAACGAGACGCCCTCGAAGCGGAACGAGCCGTCGAAGCCCGTGAGCGCGCGCGCGCCGGGCGGGTCGACGATGGCCGGCGCGCGGCCGAGCACCTCTTCGATGCGCTGCGCGCTCGCCACCGCGCGCGGGTAGAGCCCCGCGATCCAGCCGAGCGTCAGCACCGGCCAGAAGAGCTTCATCGTCAGGTCGATGAACACCAGCGCGTCGCCGATGCCCATGCGGCCGTCGAGGATCGCGCGGCCGCCGAGCAGCAGGATCACGACGAAGGTGACCTGGCTCGTGCCGGTCGAGAGCGCGTGCGCCAGGCCGCGCGCGCGGGCCAGGCGCACCTGGTCGTCGCGGTTCCTGCGCGAGACCTCGGCGAAGCGCGCGGCCTGGTGTTCCTCGCGCCCGTAGCCCTTCACGACGCGCACGCCGGCGAAGTTCTCCTGCGCGCCGTGCGACAGGTCGCCCGCGGCCTCCTGCACCGCCAGCGACGCGTCGTGCAACCGCCCGTAGAGCAGCTTGAACGACAGCGCCATCAGCGAGAGCGGCAGCGCCATGACCAGCGTCAGGAGCGGCTCGCGGCGCGCGAGCATCACCAGCGTCACCGGCACCATCACCAGGCCGCCGAGCGCGAACATCAGGCCCGGGCCGAGGAACATGCGCACGGCCTCGACGTCCGAGGTCAGGCGGCTGACGAGGTCGCCCGAGCGCGTGCGGTCGTGGAACCCGAAGTCGAGGCGCGCGAGCTTGGCGAACAGGTCGCGCTTCAGCTCGGCCTCGACGAAGCGCGACGCGGAGACGACGCACCAGCGCTGCAGGAAGCTGAAGAGCGCCTGCGCCAGGCCCCACGCCGCGAACCACGCGAGCAGCCGCGGCAGGAAGCTCGGCGCCTCGCCGGCCTTCAGGCGGTTGAGCGCCTCGCCCACGACCAGCGTGATCGCGATGTCCGTGACGCGCGTCGCGGCCACCGCGGCGAAGCCGATCGCCAGGCGCGCCTTGTAGCGCAGGAAGCGACCGTAGAAGCGGACGAGCAGGCGCAAGGCTCAGTCGCCGGCGGCGAGGGCGTCGAGCGCCGCGACGAGCGAGTCGAGCTCGGCCGCGAGCGCCGCGGGGCCCTCCTCGAGCGCGCGCCGCAGGCTGGGGAAGGTCTCGCTCGCGTAGCCGGTGTCGAGGCCCGGCGCCCACAGGCGGTTCTTGAACCAGCGCCGCCCCTCCAGCCCGTCGCGCGCGGCGAGGCGCTGGTAGAACCGCGCGCTCCCGGCGCGCACGCGCGGCGCGGCGGCGACGGCCTCGAAGGCCTGCGCGAGGCGCGCGCTCTCCGCCTCGCCCAGCCACGCCGCCTCGCCGCGCGCGACCTCGGCGAGTCGGCGCGCCGCCTGCGCCTCGTCGAAGCTCGCGAAGCCGCGCTCGGCCAGCTCGACCAGCAGGTTCGCGACGAACAGCCCGGCGGTCTCGTGGCCGAGCCACTGCGGGTCGAGGAAGCGGTCGACCACCGCGAAGTCGTCGAAGGCCGTGTGGTACTGCCCGCCGCCGCTGCCGGTGAAGCCGACGTCGAGCACGGGCACGCCGAGGTGGTGCAGGAACACGGTGTAGTCCGAGCCCGAGCCCGGCAGGCCCAGCGCGGGCCGCGCGTCGCCGAGCGCGGCGCGCCAGTCGTCGAGCAGGTTCGCCGGCGCGCCGTCGGCGCGCGCGCCGAGCACCGGCGTCGCCGCGAGCGCGGCCTCGAGCGTCGCGAGCAGGCCGGGCGTGCCGCTCGCGCCCCGGAACTGCGCGCCCGACACGGCGGTGTCGGCGTTCACGTAGGCGATGCAGCGCTCCTGCAGCGCCTGCGCCTCGCCCTCGGCCCACTCGGTGCTGCCGACGAGGCCCGACTCCTCCGCGTCCCAGAAGGAGAGCTGCAGCGTCTGCGCCGGCCGCCAGCCCGTCGCCGCGCGCTCGCCGAGGCGCTGCGCCGCGCGCAAGAGCGCCACCGTGCCGCCGCCCGCGTCGTGCGCGCCGCGCACCCACGCGTCGCGGTGGTTGCCGGCGACGACGACGAGGTCGCCCGCGCCCGCGAGGCGCGCGTGCACGTTGACGATCGTGCGCAGCTCGCGTGGCGCGTCGACGGTCAGACGCACGTGCACCGGTCCGGGGCCGAGGCGCTCGGGGTGCGTCGTGCCGTCGTCGCCGACGACCGTGACCTCGTCGAGGCGCGCGAGCAGCGCGAGCGCGTCGCGCGCCGGCACCGGCATGCAGGGGAGGCGCGGCAGCGCGGCGTCGAGCTCGGCCTGCGCGAGGCGCGGCGCCGCGACGCCCGGCGCGGGCGAGGGCCAGCCGGGCGTCGACGGGTCGCCGGGCGCCTTGGCCAGCGGCGAGATCGAGCCGCGCTGCGCGGCCCAGTCGGGCTTCCACGGCCCGTCCGGCCAGACCGCGCCCTTCGCCGCGCCGTCGTCGGCCGGATCGCTGAACAGCAACAGCCCGGCGCAGCCGTACTCCTGCGCGAGGCGCGCCTTCACGCCGCGGTAGCTGCCGCCGTAGCGCGCGATCGCGACGCAGCCGCGCACGTCGACGCCGAGCTCGCGCAGGCGCTCGAAGTCGCGCCGCAGCCCGCGACCCACGTCGACGAGCGGCGCGTCGGCCGTGCCGCTCGCCGACCACGCGTTGAAGGGCGGCAGGTCGCGCGGCGGCGCGGCGTTCGGGTCCCACGTGTGGCGCGTCGCGAGGAAGGGCGCGTCGGCTTGGTCGTCCTCGAACGCTTGCAGCTCGAGCGCGCGCGGCAGCGACAGCAGCACCTCGCGCGGGTCGAGCTCGACCGTCCAGCCGGCCTCCTCGAGCACGCCTTGCACGTAGCGCGCGCCCCACCACGAGCCCGACGTGCCCGCCAGGCGCGTGCGCGCGGTGAGCCCGCGCAGCAGCTCGCGCGAGGGCGGCGCGCCGGGGGAGTCCTGGGGCAGGAGCAGCGTCAGGCCGGCGAGGAGGGGCAGCAGCATGGCGCGGATCCTACCGCCCGCGAGCGCGCGCCGCGGCGCGGCGGCGTGAGGTCTTTGTTCGGAGCGAAGCGCGTCGCGACCGCGGAGGCCGTGCGCGATGGCACCGACGGGTCGCGAGCGCGCAGGAAGCGCCTGCTCCAGCACTGCTCGCGGGCAAGGCGTCCGCTAGGGTGGTGCGCTCCCACCCGGACTCCGCTCGAACGCAGCGCTGCATCGCTCCGATGACCTCACGATTCCGCACGACTTCTCCTGTGCGCCGCGCCGCGCTCTGGCTCCTCGCGCTCCTGCCGCTCGCCTGCGCCGGACCCGCGCCGGACGCGGCGCCCGCCGAGCCCGCCGCCGACGCACCGCGCGGCTGGGTGCAGCTCTTCGACGGGAAGAGCCTCGACGGCTGGACGCCCAAGTTCGTCGGCGAGGAGGTCGGCGTGAACTACAAGGACACCTTCCGCGTCGAGGACGGGCTGCTGTGCGTGCGCTACGACCAGTACGACGCGTTCGACGGCCGCTTCGGCCACCTCTTCTTCGACGTGCCCTTCGCGCACTACCGCCTGCGCGTGGAGTACCGCTTCACCGGCGAGCCGTGCCCCGGCGGGCCCGGCTGGGCCTGGCGCAACAACGGCGTGATGCTGCACGGGCAGGCGCCGGAGACCATGGGCCTGAACCAGGACTTCCCGTGCTCGATCGAGGCGCAGCTGCTCGGCGGCGCGGAGACGGGTGAGCGCTCGACCGCGAACCTCTGCACGCCGGGCACGAACGTCGTGATGAACGGCGAGCTCGTCACGCGCCACTGCACCGACTCCTCGTCGCGCACCTTCCGCGGCGACCAGTGGGTCACCGTCGAGCTCGAGGTGCACGGCGGCGGCGTGATCCGGCAGTACGCCGACGGCGAGCTCGTGCTCGAGTACGAGCAGCCGCAGCTCGACCCGCACGACGCGGACGCGCAGCGCCTGCTCGTCGGCCGCGCGAGCCCGCTGCTCGAGTCCGGCACGATCTCGATCCAGTCCGAGAGCGCGCCGATCGACTTCCGCAGGATCGAGCTGCTCGAGCTCGACGAGTGACGCCCGCCGGCGCTCAGCGCCCCGCGTCCTTCCGCGCGGCCTCGAGCGTCGCGCGCAGCTCGCGCAGCCGCACCAGCTCGGCGTCGCGGCGCGCGTCGATCGCCTGCGTCTGGCGCGCGCGGTCCGCATCGTTCCCGCGGCACCAGCGCAGCGTGTTGGAGCGGCGCAGCTCGACGCGCCAGAGCGCCTCGTCGCACCACGCCAGGGCGCGCTGTGGCTCACCGGCGTCCGCGCACAGCCGCGCGTTCACCTCGCACTGGCGGTAGAGTCCGCGGAAGCAGCCTGCGCAGGGGCGCACCTTGTTGCCTTCGCACGCGAGGCAGGCGCGCTCGCGCGTCCCCGTCTCCGCGCAGTCGGCGCACGCCGCGACGCCTTCCTTGCAGGCCTTGCACTTGACGAACCCGCGCTTGCGGCAGGCCTTGCACGTGACGAGCTTCTTCGAGCCTCCGCTCTTCTGCACCTGGCCGGTGGCGTAGCACACCTCGCAGGGCGCGTCGCCCGCGCCGCGGCACGTCGTGCACATGTGCTTGCCCGTGCCGTAGCAGGTCTCGCACGCGAGTCGCACCTGGCCGTGCGCGTCGCACTCGTCGCAGGGGCGTACGCCCTTGGCGTCGCACCAGCGGCAGTCCTTGGTCCCCGCGGCGACGTCCGCGAGCGGGTCGGGCAGCGTCCCGGCGCCCAGGCAGTCGTCGCACGCGCGCTTCACGACCCCGGTTCCCGCGCAGAACGCGCAGCGGCGCATGCCCTCGGTGTCCCCGCAGGCCACGCACGGGACCAGCTTCTCGCCCGCGCACAGCTTGCACGGGCCGCGCGTCGTGCCGTAGGGGAGGCTCACGCACCCCATCGGGCAGGCGACCTTCCCCGGCGTGCCCGCGCCCAGCACGTCGGCCGCCACCCTGATCGCCTGCATGCCGCCGCGGAGCGGCGCCCACTCGTCGGCCTCGACGTGCTCGGAGCGCCGGAAGACGAGGTCGTCGTAGCGGTCGTAGAACGTGTTGCAGGTCGGACACGGGACCTCGCCGCCGTAGCAGTCCAGGCACGCCTGCTCGGCGACGCCTTCGCCCGCGCACGTCGGGCAGACGACGCGGCCGGGCGGCGGCGCGGCGAGGTCCTGGGCGGGAGCGAGCGCGCAGAGCGCGGCGAGCAGCAGAGCGAGGAGCGGTCTCATGCGGGCGGTGGCGTCGGCGAGCGAGGGTGCGGGGCCTGCACAGGCTATCGAGTGGCCCCGGGGCTCGCGACCGCCGGCGCGCTACGGCAACGTCCGCTCGACGAAAGCCCGCACGCGGGCGAGTCCCGCGGGCCGCGCGAGCCAGCCCGCGTCGTTGTGGCCGCCGCTCGTGACGAGCAGCTCCTTGGGCTCGCGCGCCGCGGCGAAGAGCGCCTCGCCCTGCGCGAAGGGCACGACCTCGTCCTGCGGGCTGTGCACGACGAGCAGCGGCGCGCCGATGCGTTCGATCTTCGCCGCGCTGTCGTAGTCGACGCGCAAGAGGAGCCGCACCGGCAGCCACGGGTAGTGGTAGGCCGCCGCGTCGGCGAGCGAGCTGAAGGTGTCCTGCAGCACGAGGCCGGCCGCGTCGACCTCGGTGGCGAGCTGCGTGGCCACCGCGCCGCCCAGCGACTCGCCGTAGAGCAGCACGCGCGCCGGCGCGAAGCCGCGCCGCTCCACGAGCTCGCGCCACGCGGTGCGCGCGTCGACGTAGGTGCCCTCCTCGCTGGGGCTGCCGGTCGAGCGGCCGTAGCCGCGGTAGTCGTAGAGCAGGACGGCGACGTCCATGTCGACGAAGGCGCGCGCGAGGTCGAGGCGGTGTTCGATCGTCCCGGCGTTGCCGTGCGAGAGGAGCAGCGCGCCGCGCGGTTCGCCGCGCGCCGGCAGGAACCAGGCGTGCAGGCGCTCGCCGTCGGGCGTGGTCAGCGTGAGCTCCTCGTAGGCGAGGCCGGCGTCGCGCGGCGTGCGGCCGCCCGGCGCGCCGGGCAGCCAGATCAGCCGCGACTGGCAGGCGGACAGCGCGAGGGCGCAGGCCGCGAGCGTGAGCGCGAAGGCGCGCACGAGGCGGACGACGCTGCGGCGCAGGGGGCTCGACATGTCGCGAGCCTAGCAGCCCGTTCCCGGCGCAGGGGCGCGCCGCCGCCCGCCGCGAATCTCCACGAAGATCTGCTTGTCGCCGCGCGCGGCGCTCGCTACAAACCGCGCGTCATGAGCACGCACCTCGCGTCGACCTGCGCGCCCAAGCGCAGCCTGAAACAGCTGAAACCGGGCCAGAGCCCCGGCATCAGCCGTTTCGCCGTACGCGCAGACTGACTCACGACGCACGCACGAACACGAAACCGGCCGCCGGCGCTCCTCAGGGACCCGGCGGCCGGTCGCGTACCGGACGACGGAGCCCGCGGGGGGCCGGAGGTCACCGACCCCGAACCCACGCAACCCGAATGTCCGACACCACCCTGACCACCGCGCCCTGCCCCGAGTGCGACGCCGCCGTGCGTTGCGACGAGGGCACCCTCGTCAACGAGATCCTGGCCTGCCCCGACTGCGGGGCCGAGCTGGAGGTCACCTCCCTGCAGCCCTTCGCCCTCGCGCTCGCGCCCGAGGTCGAAGAGGACTGGGGCGAGTAGGGGGCTGCCATGCGCGTAGGCATCCTGCACTCCCGCATCCGCCAGGAGGAGAAGCTGCTCCTGGCCGAGCTCGAGGCGCGCGGCGTGGACGTCGTGCGCCTGCACGTCGAGGAGGTGCCGCTGGCGCTCGCGCCGGGCGGCCCGCCGCCGCCCTTCGACGGGCTCGACGTGGTCCTCGAACGCTGCATCAGCCACTCGCGGGCGACCGCGGTGCTGCGCGTCCTCGACGGCTGGGGCGTCCCCTGCGTCAACCCGGCGCGCGTCGCCGACGTGTGCGGCGACAAGCTCGCCACCAACGTCGCGCTGTGCGCGGCGGGCGTGCCGACGCCGCGCGCGCGCGTGGCGTTCACGCCGGAGACCGCGCTCGCCGCGCTCGAGGAGCTCGGTTACCCCGCGGTGCTCAAGCCCGCGGTCGGTTCCTGGGGCCGGCTGCTCGCCAAGGTCAACGACCGCGAGGCGGCCGAGGCCGTGCTCGAGCACAAGGCCACGCTGGGCAGCTACCACCACTCGATCTTCTACCTCCAGGAGTACGTCGAGAAGCCCGGGCGGGACCTGCGCTCGTTCGTGGTGGGGGACGAGGTGATCTGCGCCATCGCGCGCAACTCGGCCCACTGGATCACGAACACCGCGCTCGGCGGCCGCGTCGAGAACGCGCCGGTCACCGACGAGATGCGCGAGCTCTCGCTCGCCGCCGCGGCGGCCTGCGGGGGCGGCGTGCTCGCCATCGACCTGCTCGAGGCGCCGCAGGGCCTGCTCGTGAACGAGGTGAACTACACGATGGAGTTCAAGAACTCGTGCGCGCCCACCGGCGTCGACATCCCGGCCCGCATCGTGGACTGGGTGCTCGAGGTCGGCGCGGGGCGCGTCGTGACGCCCGCGCGCGCGCCGCTGGCGGCGGGAGGTGGCGTGTGATCCGCGCGGCCGTCGTCGGCGCGGCGGGCTACGCGGGCGGCGAGCTCGCGCGCCTGCTCAGCGGGCACCCGGAGGTCGAGCTCGCGCAGGTGACCTCCTCGCGGCTCGCCGGCCGCTGGCTGCACGCCGCGCACCCCAACCTGCGCGGCGTCAGCGAGCTGCGCTTCGTCGACGAGGCCGACCTCGCGCCGTGCGACGTGCTGTTCCTCGCGCTCGGCCACGGCGAGGCCGCGCAGCGCATCGAGCGCTACGCGGGCCTGGCCGAGCGCGTGGTCGACCTGTCGGCGGACTTCCGCTTGAACGACGCCGCCGCCTACGAGCGCTGGTACGGCGCGCCGCACCCCGCGCCCGAGTGGCTGGGGCGCTTCACGTACGGCCTGCCCGAGGTCTCGCGCGAGGCCCTGCGCGGCGCGCGCTACGCCAGCGGCGTCGGCTGCAACGCGACGGCCGCCAACCTCGCGCTGCTGCCGCTCGCGCGCAGCGGCGTGCTCGAGCGCGTCGTGCTCGAGGTGAAGGTCGGCTCGTCCGAGGGCGGCGCGCAGGCCGGCCCGGCGTCGCACCACCCCGAGCGCGCGGGCTGCCTGCGCTCCTTCGCGCCGACGGGGCACCGCCACCAGGCCGAGCTCGAGCTCGTGCTCGGCCCGCAGGAGGTGCACTTCAGCGCCACGGCGGTCGAGCGCGTGCGCGGCGTGCTGTGCACGGCGCACGCGTTCCTCACCGAGGACCTCGAGGAGAAGGACGTCTGGCGCCTGTACCGCGAGCACTACGCGAGCGAGCCCTTCGTGCGCCTCGTCAAGGAGCGCACCGGCCTCTACCGCTACCCCGAGCCGAAGCTGCTCGCCGGCACCAACTGGTGCGACGTCGGCTTCGAGCGCGACCCCGCGTCGCGGCGCCTCGTCGTGATGAGCGCGCTCGACAACCTGATGAAGGGCGCGGCGGGCACCGCCGTGCAGTGCATGAACCTGATGTGCGGCCTCGACGAGACCGCCGGCCTGGGCTTCCCGGGCCTCCACCCCTGCGAGTGATGACGGACGCGAACGACGACGGCCCCCTGGTGGTCAAGGTGGGCGGCAGCGCGGGCATCGACCTGGACGCGGTGTGCGACGACCTCGCCGAGCTGTGGCACGCGGGCACGCGCGTCGTGCTGGTGCACGGCGGCTCGGCCGAGACGAACCGCGTCGCGGAGGCGCTCGGCACGCCGCCGCGCTTCGTGACCTCGCCCTCGGGCTTCACGAGTCGCCACACCGACCGCGCCACGCTCGAGGTCTTCGAGATGGTGTACTGCGGCTCGGTCAACAAGGGCCTCGTCGAGCGCCTGCAGCGGCGCGGCGTGAACGCGCTCGGGATGTCGGGCCTCGACGGGCGGCTGTGGGAGGGCCAGCGCAAGGCGAGCCTGCGCGTCGTCGAGGACGGGCGCGTGCGCGTGCTGCGCGACTCGTGGACCGGCACGGTCGAGCGCGTGGACGCGGGGCTGCTCGAGGCGTTGCTCGCGCGCGGGCGGATGCCGGTGCTCACGCCGCCGGGCTGCAGCGTGGACGGCGAGGCGATCAACGTCGACGGCGACCGCGCCGCCGCCGCGACCGCCGCCGCGCTCGGCGCGGACACGCTGCTGCTGCTCTCGAACGTGCCCGGGCTGCTCGCCGAGTTCCCCGACGAGGGCTCGCTCGTCCGCCACGTCGCCGCGCCGGAGCTCGACGCGGCGATGGAGCTCGCGCAGGGGCGCATGCGCATCAAGCTGCTCGGCGCGCGCGAGGCGCTCGCGGGCGGCGTACGGCGCGTGGTGCTCGGCGACGCGCGCGGCGCGGGCTGCGTGCGGCGCGCGCTCGCCGCGCAGGCACGTGCCTCGAGGGTGCCCGCGTGAGCTCGCCCGCGACCGCCGCGCCGGACAGCGCGGCGCTGCGCGTCGTCGAGGAGGCCCGCGGCAGCGGCGTGTACGCGCTCAAGGACGTCGCGCTCGTGCGCGGCGCGGGCGCGCGCGTGCAGGACGCCGAGGGCCGCTGGTACCTCGACTGCGCCGCCGGCCACGGCGTGGCGAGCCTCGGCCACTGCCCGCCGCGCGTCGTCGCGGCGGTGCAGGCGCAGGCGGCCACGCTGCTGACCTGCGCGGGCTCGTACCCCAACGACAAGCGCGCGGCGCTGCTCGAGCGGCTGCTCGCCTTCGCCGGCGGCGGCTTCGAGCGCGCGTTCCTGACCAACTCGGGCACCGAGTCGGTCGAGGCCGCGCTGAAGTTCGCGCGCCACGCGACGGGCCGGCCCGGCATCGTCGCCGCGACGCGCGCCTTCCACGGGCGCACCCTGGGTGCGCTCTCGGCGACCTTCACGCGCGCCTACCGCGAGCCCTTCGCGCCGCTCGTGCCGCGCGTCGAGCACGCGCGCTTCGGCGACCTCGCGTCGTTCGCCGAGCTCGTCGGCGACGAGACCGCCTGCGTGATCGTCGAGGCGGTGCAGGGCGAGGGCGGCGTGCACGTCGCGCCGCCGGAGTTCCTGCACGGCCTGCGCGCGCTGTGCGACGCGCGCGGCGCGCTGCTCGTCGTCGACGAGGTGCAGACCGGCTTCGGCCGCACGGGGCGCGCGTTCGCATACGAGCACGCCGGCGTCGCGCCGGACCTCGTGGCGCTCGGAAAGGCGCTCGCCGGCGGCGTGCCGATGGGCGCGGTGCTGATGGGGCCGCGCGTGCGCGCGCTGCCCGTCGGCGCGCACGGCTCGACCTTCGGCGGCAACCCGCTCGCCTGCGCGGCGGCGCTCGCGACGCTCGACACGCTCGAGCAGGACGGCCTCGTCGAGCGCGCGCGCGAGCTGGGCGCGTGGCTGCTCGAGCGCCTGCGCGCGCTGGAGTCGCCGCTCGTGCGCGAGGTGCGCGGCCTGGGCCTGATGGTGGGCGTCGACCTGCGCCGACGCGTCGCGCCGCTCCTGCGCGCGCTGCAGGAGCGCGGGGTGCTGGCCCTGCCGGCCGGGCCGACGGTGCTGCGCCTGCTGCCGCCGCTCGTGATCTCGCGCGCGGAGCTCGAGCAGGTCCTCGCGGCGCTCGCCGCGGGCCTGGCCGAGCTCGAGGGCTGCGCGGACGAGGAGGCGCACTGATGGACGCCGTCGAGTTCCTCACGGCGCTCGTCGCCACGCCCAGCGTCTCGGGGGACGAGGCCGCCGCGGCCGAGCTGTGCGTGGCGCGCATGAGCGCGCTCGGCCTCGACGCGCACGTCGACGGCGCGGGCAACGCGGTGGGCGTCGCGCGCGGCGCCGAGGTCGACGGCGCGCGCCGCACGCTGGTGCTGCTCGGCCACATCGACACCGTGCCCGGCGACATCCCCGTGCGCGTCACGGACGGCGTGCTGCACGGCCGCGGCAGCGTCGACGCGAAGGGGCCCTTCGCGACCTTCGTCGAGGCGGTCGGCGGCCTCGCGCCGGCGCCGGGCGTCGACCTCGTCGTGATCGGCGCGGTGGAGGAGGAGTGCCCGACGTCGAAGGGCGCGCGCTACGCGGCCGAGCGCTACGCGCCCGAGGCCTGCGTGATCGGCGAGCCCAGCGGCTGGGACGCGCTCACGCTCGGCTACAAGGGCCGCCTGCTCGCGCGCGTCGCGCTCACGCAGCCGTGCGGCCACGGCGCCGGCGAGCAGGGCAGCCTGGCCGAGGTCGCCGTCGCGCTGTGGAACGCGGTGCGCGCGTGGTGCGACGCCTTCAACGCCGAGCGCGAGGCGCTGTTCGACCGCTGCCTGCCCGCGCTCGAGCGCTTCGTCACGAGCTCCGACGGGCTGCACGACCGCGTCGACCTGCGCCTGGGCTTCCGCCTGCCGCCGGACTTCGACACGGCCGGGCTGCGCGCGCGCCTCGTCGCGCTCGCCGCCCCGCACGCGGTGCGCTGCGAGGGCGAGGAGGTGGCCTGGTCGTCCCCGCGCACCTCGCCGCTCGCGCGCGCCTTCACGCGCGCGTTCGCGGAGCACGGCCTGCGCCCGCGCTTCAAGCACAAGACCGGCACGGCGGACCTCAACGTCCTCGGACCGCGCTGGGGCTGTCCGATCGCCGCCTACGGGCCCGGTGACAGCAGCCTCGACCACACGCCCGAGGAGCGGCTCGAGCTGGCCGAGTACGCGCGCGCGATCGAGGTGCTGCGCGCCGCGCTCGTGCACGGCGGTTGGGCGGCGGGTCCGCGCTTGGACGCGGGGGCGGCCATCCGGTAAGAAGGGGCGCGTGAGCACGCCGCCCCCCGACCCGCTGACCTTCCCGCCCGGTTGTCGCGCGTACCAGCTCGACGGCCGCGGCGGCGCGCGCCGGCTCGCGTGGAACGAGCTGAGCGACTGGCGCCCCGAGCACGGGACGCTGTGGACCCACCTCGACGCGATGCACGACGCCGTGCGCGCGTGGCTGGAGCAGAGCTCCGGCCTCGACGAGCAGACCTGCGAGGACCTGCTCGCCGACGAGACGCGCCCGCGCTGCCACGTGACCTCGCGCGGGCTGCTGATGCTCCTGCGCGGCGTGAACCTGAACGAGGGTGCGGAGCCGGAGGACATGGTGTCGCTGCGCCTGTTCGTCGACGGTGAGCGCATGATCAGCCTGTTCCGCCGGCGCGTGATGGCGGCCGGCGACGTGGCGGCCGAGCTCGAGCGCGAGGACGGCGCGCACGACAGCGGGGACCTGTTCGTCTCGATCACCGGCCACCTGCTCGACCGCATGGAGCCGGTGCTCGAGCAGCTCGACGACAGCCTCGACGACCTCGAGGAGAGCGCGGGCGGGGACGACGTCGTCGCGTTGCAGGCGCAGCTCGCCGAGCTGCGGCGACGCGCGGTGGCGCTGCGTCGCTACCTCGCGCCGATGCGCGAGGCGCTCGCGCGCGCGGCGCAGGTGGACGCGCCGTTCTTCGGCCCGCGCACGCGCGGCGACCTGCACGCGCTGGTCGAGCAGCTCACGCGCTACGTCGAGGACCTCGACGAGGTGCGCGAGCGCGCCACGGTGTCCTACGAGTTCCTCGCCAGCCGCCAGAGCGAGGAGCTCAACCGGCGCATGTTCGTGCTGTCGCTGGTCGCGGCGGTGTTCCTGCCGCTCTCGCTCGTGACCGGCCTGCTCGGCATCAACGTGTCGGGCATCCCCATGGCCGACGGCCCCTACGCCTTCTGGGCGGTGTGCGTGATGCTCGTGGGGTTCGCCGGGCTCGAGATCTGGATCCTGCGGCGGCTGCGCTGGTGGTAGCGGGCGGGGCGCGGGTTCCGGCGCGAGGGGTCTGCCGCGCTTTCAGGATTGCGCTATCCTGAAAACGACCGCCGGGCCCGACCCGGCACCCCCGGACCCCGGACCCCCGAAACGCCATGACCCTGGCCCCGCGCCTCTCCGCGACGGCGGTCGCGCTGCTGGCTCCCTTGGCTGGAGCGCAGACCCCCGCCGACACCTACTTCTCCCTGGCCGTCAGCGAGGACTCGCACAACCACGTCGGCGCCGCGAAGCTCTTCCTCGACTTCCAGCAGGCGCCCTTCGGGGTGCCGGACGCCGCGCTGGGGGTGGTGATCTCCACGGAGGTCGCGCCCGGAGCGCGCACGCTCGACGGCGACGCGGCGGAGTGGGACCCCGCGTTGTTGACCACGGTGGCGGGCGTGGTGCAGAGCAACTACCCGCTCAGCGAGTACCTGGACGGCGTGCCGACCGCGCTCACCGTCGGCTCGAGCTGGGACGCCACGTACGTCTACTTCCTCGTGCAGTGGGAGGACGCCGGCCACACCGCGAGCACCCGCGCGAGCAAGTGGATCTTCGGCGACCAGGGCGGCGGCGAAGTCGGGTGGAACTCCCTGCGCAACGTCGGCGCGACGCCCGGCGCACCCAACGCCGGAGCGATCAACGCGAGCGGCCACGTGCTGGCCGGCAACGAGAGCGAGGACCGCGTGTTCCTGATGTTCCCGATCGTCGACGCCGAGGGCAACTACACGCCGAGCGGCCTCGGTTGCGCGATGTACTGCCACGCCAACCTCGACGAGGACTTCCCTTGGCAGAACTACACGGGCGACGGCGTCGTGGCGATGGGCGCGAACCTCGCCGGGGATCGCGCGGACATCTGGCACTGGAAGGCCACGCGCACCGCACCCTCGGGCTACGCGGACGACAAGTGGCTCGACGTCGCCGTCGGCAGCGCCAACGGCCGCAAGAACGACGCGGGCAGCGCGGCCTACGTCTCCAACCCGCTCGCGGGCGGCGCGCCGACCTGGATGCACACGCTCGGGTTGAGCTGGCTGGGCGACGCGCTGTTCGACGTCGACGCGGTGCCGTACTCGGGTTCGGCGCTGCCGGGCGACGAGTTGCCGTCGAGCGTCTCGCAGGCGCCCGCGGGCAGCCGCGGCGACGTCCGGACGGCCGCGAGCTACGACCCGCTCAGCGGGCGCTGGACGCTCGAGCTGCGGCGCCTGCGCGACACGGGCAACGCGGACGACCACTCCTTCGAAGGCGCGTCCGCCGCGCCGCCGGTGAACGCGCTGGCGCTGTACGGCGATCCGCTGGCCGGACAGGCGCTGTACGCCGCGGACTGCGCGGTGTGCCACTTCGCGGGCGGCGTCGGCCTGCCGGACCTCGACTACTGGCCCTTCCCGCGCGTGCAGCGCGCCTCGGGCTCGCTGATCGCCCAGGCGATCGCGACGATCCCGATCATGGCGCCGCTGATCGGCCAGTACGGTGCGCAGGACATCGAGGACGTGGCCGCGTACCTGCAGACGCAGGCGACGTTCCTGCCGACGCGGACCCTCGACGTCGCGGTCGTGGGCTCGGGCACGGTGTTCAGTTCGCCCGTGGGCCTCGTCGCGCCCGGTGCGGATCAGGTGAGCTGGATCGACGGGACGCCCGTGACGCTCACCGCCGTCGGCGCGGTGGGGTGGGCCTTCGCCGGGTGGAGCGGACCGTGCAGCGACGCGACTCCGGTCTGCTCGTTCACGCTCGGCGCGGACACGACGGCCGTCGCGACCTTCGTGCTCGTCGGCCCCGGCGACGTGTTCTGCGCCGGCGACGGCAGCGGCACCGCGTGCCCGTGCGGCAACGACAACGACGGCAGCGTGCGCGGCGGCCTCGCGGGGTGCGCCAACGGCGCGTCGCCGGGCGGCGCGGCGCTCTACGCGTCGGGGAGCGCCAGCGCGACGGCGGCCGACCTCGTGCTGCTCGCCGAGGGCGTGCCGGCCGGGCAACCGGGCCTGTTCCTGCAGGGCGACGGCCAGGTCGCCGGCGGCGCGGGTCAGGTCTTCGGCGATGGCTTGCGTTGCACGGGGACGAACGTCGTGCGCCTGCAGGTCGTGTTCGCCGACGGCGCGGGCGCGCTCGCGACGAGCGTGGACCTCGTCGCCAAGGGCGGCATCGCCGCCGGCGCGACGAAGCACTACCAGCTCTGGTACCGCGACCCGGCGACCTCGCTCTGCGGCAACCGCCACTCGCTCAGCAACGGCTACACGGTCGTCTGGCAGCCCTGAGCGGCGCGGGCTCCCGCGCGCGCCCCCGCGCCTCCGAATCGGGCCGGCGAGCCAGCGCTCGCCGGCCCGTTCGCCTGCGTGCGGCCGCCGGGAGAAGCGGTCCGCCGCCTCCGCAATGGGCGCGCAGGGGTGGCGCGCCCCGATTCACGAGCACGCGGAGAAGGGCCTGCTATCCTGCACGCAACGCACGGGGCGCCTCGTCCCCACTCGTCCCCGCGCGCCCTCGACGATGAATCTCCACCTGCTATGGGCCACCGTCGTGGCCGCGTCCGGCCCGCTCGCCGCGGGCGACTCCATCGGCACCGTGTTCTGCACCTGTCACGACGGCATGGCCGCGCCCTGCGCGGTGCCCGCCGACGACACGGGGTGCGTCAACTCCACCGGTGTCGGCGCGACCCTGCTCGGCTCGGGCAGCGCGGACGCGGGCGCGGACGACCTCGTGCTGACGGTGTCGAACCTGAACCCCGGGCAGTTCGGGATCGTGTTCGTCGGCGGCGGGCAGCTGCTGCTGCCGTTCGGCGACGGCGTGCGCTGCGTGTCGCCCGGCCCGCGCGCGATCTCGCGCTTCCCCGCGCACCAGTCGGACGCGAGCGGCGCCTTCCACGAGGGCCCCGGCCTCGTCGCGTGGTCGCAGACGCACTTCGTGCCGTCGATGCACTTCACGGCCGGCTGCACGTACTTCTTCCAGGGCTGGTACCGCGACGCGGGCGGGCCGTGCGGGACGACGTTCAACCTGACGAACGGACTCGGCGTGACCTTCCACGCGGGCGCGCCGCTGACCGCGATCCGCGGCAAGGTGTTCTACGACTACAACGCCAACGGCGTGCTCGACGACATCCCCGAGGAGGGGCCGCTCGCGGGCTGGAAGGTGCGG
Organism: Planctomycetota bacterium; assembly: GCA_020638875.1. Lineage (GTDB taxonomy): Bacteria > Planctomycetota > UBA1135 > UBA1135 > DUCM01. The sequence goes on along the minus strand of JACKHS010000001.1, from coordinate 56,871 downwards.
CTCGAGTCGGACTGCGGCGTGAGCGAGGTCTTCAGCGACGAGAACGGCGAGTACGTCGCCCTGCGCGACCGCGACGGCCTCACGCACGTCGTGTCCTCGATCGCGCCGCCGCCCGGCTACGTCGAGGAGGAGACGCTCGGGCGCTGGCTGCCGACGCGGCCGAGCCCCGTCGCCGTCGTGGCCGACGGCCCCGAGGCGGTGGTCGACTTCGGCGCGGCGTTCCTGTCGAACTCGGAAGGCCCCGACCTCACCGTGGGCGTCGGCCACTGGCAGTACACCGGCGACCTCGAGCTGTGCCAGTGCGACCCGCTGTGGCGCCAGGTGCTCAACGACCTGTGCCTGCGCACCTTCTACACCTACGCCGAGCCCGAGCTCGCCGACCAGACGCTGTTCCTGCTCGACGAGGCCGCGCCGTTCTGCGACGAGTTCTGGCGCCTCTCCGACTACCTGGCCACGTCGTCGTACGGCGTGCTCGCGTACCAGCTCTCGAAGCAGTTCGCGGCGGCGAACCTCAACTACCACTGCGGGCCGCTCGCCGGGCGCACGGTCTGGATCGACCGCTTCGGCACGGGCGAGCTCGTCTCGCTCGACGACATGATCGCGCAGACGCGCGAGCTGCTGTGCATGCCGTGCGCGGCCAACACGGGCTGGGGCGGCGACGAGGAGTGCCGCGCGATGATGCAGGCCTGCCTCAACGAGTGGGAGGGCCTCAACAGCGACGGCGACCGCACGCACACGATCTCGCGCAGCTCGGCCGAGTACTCGTTCCTGACGCCCTACTGATCGGCGTCGTCCGGCGCGTCCTCGCGCGGCCGCGCCGCCAGGCGGAAGCCGAGGTCGCCCGAGGTGAACGACGCCTCGACCATGCCGCGCGCCGCCGCGCGGTACTGGTACGGCCGCAGCGAGCGCCAGCCGCCGCCGCGGTAGCGGTACAGCGGCGGCGCGCTGGGGTCCTCGATGGCCCCGGGATCGCGCGTCCACTCGCGGCGGTGCGCGGTCATGTCGAGCATCCCGTAGGGCGACTCGTCGCGCGGCTCTAGCCCGCCCGGCGCGTCGTAGAGGTAGCGCTCGCGGCTGTGGAAGCCGACGACGAGCGCGAAGTCGAAGCGGTCGCCGAACGCGAAGGCGCGCCCGTCGACGCCGCGCGCCGCCTTCTCCCACTCCAGTTCCGTGGGCAGGTCGTACACGAACGCCTCGCCGTCGCGCTCTGCCGCGGCGTTGCGCCACGCGAGGTAGTCGTGCACGTCGTTCCACGAGACGCCCATCACCGGCGCGTCGGGCCCGCCGAGCACCTCGGCCGCCATCGGACCGTTGCGCGGCTCGCGCGGCACGTACAGCGGAACGTCGCTCGCCGCGATGCGCGCGCTCACCTCGGGGTCGTCGAGGAAGCGCTGCCACTCGGCGTTCGTCAACTCGCGGCGCGCGAGGAAGAACGGGCCGAGCTCGACCTCCGCGCGCGAGAGCGACTCGGGCGCCTCGGGGTCGCCGCCGGCGATGAAGCTGCCGCCGGGTACGTACTCGAAGCCGACGGGCACCTGCTCCGGCCGCAACAGCGTCACGTCGAGCCGCACCGTCCCCAGGCGCGGCACGAGCACCGGGACGCGCTGGTCGAGGTAGCCCGGCGCGTGCGCGAGCACGACGTACGAGCCGGGCGCGAGCTCGCGCGTCTCGCCGCGCGCGAGGCGGTTGGCGGGGGAGCGGAAGAGCGGCGCCGCGGTGACCTCGACGGTGAAGCCCGCGGGCTCGCCCGCCGGCAGCGCGAGCGTCGGCGCGGGGCCGTCGCCGCAGCACAGGAGCTCCAGCGGCTCGTCGAGGGCGCGCGCGCGCAGGCGGTCGCGGCCCTTGCGCCCGCGCTCGCCGTCGACGGCCTCGAGGTGCACACCCGGCGTGAGACCGTTGCGCTCGGCCCAGCCGCCCGCGTCGACGCGCGTGACGCGCAGGCACGGGTCCCACGTCGCCGCGTCGCGGCGCGCGAGCCGCGGCGTGCGTGCGAGGCCGTCGCTGGGCACCGGCACGAGGCGCGGCACGGCCGCGGGGTCGTCGACCAGCTCGAGGCTCTCGTAGCGGAACAGGTACAGCTCGGTCTCGAACGGCACGGCGCCGAGCGTCAGCGTGCCATGGCCGAGCAGGCGCGCGGCGTAGCGCTGCTCGTGGTCGTGCAGCGTCACCAAGCCCTGCAGCCGCTCGGCCTCGTCGCGCTGGCCGCGCTCGAGCGCCTCGCTCCACAGCAGGAACCAGTGATCGGCGAAGGCGCGCTCCGTCTCCGGCGTCGCGCCCCAGCGGGCCTCGAGCCGCGCCGCCGCGTTCAGCGCCTCGCCGGCCTCGCTCACGGTGCGCTGCGCGCTGCTCTCGAGCCGCAGCGCCTCGCGCTCCTTCTCGGCGAACGCGGCGCGCGCCACCTCGGGCGCGAACTGGTCGAAGACCTGCGTGCGCTCGGCCTCCAGGTCGGCGCGCAGCTCCGCCAGCCGCGCGCGGTCGGCCTCGTGCTGCGCCGTGCGCTCGCGCGCGGTCGCGCAGGCCTCGCGCGCGGCGGCGAGGTCGGCGCTGCGCTGCGCCTCCAGCGCGGCGCGGTCGCGCGCGCGCTCGATCTCGGCCTTGAGCTCGACGGCGCGCGCCGAGTCCGGGTCGCGCTCGCGCGCCTTGGCGACGGACTCGAGCGCGCTCGCGAACTCGCTCGCGGCGAGCGCCTGCTCGGCGTTCGCGAGGTGCTCGCGCGTCGCGCGCCGCTGCTCGAGGTCGGCGCGCACCAGCAGGCCCAGCCCGATCAGCGTGAAGAGCGTCAACGCGCCGCCGGCGACCGCGAGCGTGGGGTGCCGCTTGGCCCACTTGACCGCGCGCGCCCAGGGACCGGGCGCCTTGGCGCGGATGGGCTCGAACGCGCGCACGCGGCGCAGGTCCTCGGCCAGCTCGAGCGCCGACGCGTAGCGCCGCGCGCGGTCGCGCTCGATCGCCACCTCGACCACCGTGCCGAGGTCGGGCGGGATGCGCGGGTTGAGCTTGCGCGGGCTGAGCGGCGTGCCGTTCAGGATGAGCTGGTAGAACTGCTCGAAGCTCTCGGCCTCGAACGGCCGCCGCAGCGTCAACGCCTCGAACAGCGTCACGCCCAGCGCGTACACGTCCGTGCGCCGGTCGATCTCGTCGCGGCGCCCGCGCAGCTGCTCGGCCGCCATGTACGCGGGCGTGCCCAGGATCGCGCCGGTCTCGGTGAGGTTGCTGTCGACGTCCTCGAGGTCGCGCGCCAGGCCGAAGTCGAGGATCACCGGGTGCCCCTCGGGCGTGATCATCAGGTTGGCCGGCTTGATGTCGCGGTGCACGAGCCCGGCCTCGTGCGCGGCGTGCAACGCGCGGGCGGCGCGCTCGATCAGGCGCAGCACGTCGCTGATCGCGTCCTTGCCGGTCAGCGAGGTGATGGTCGAGTCGTTCTCCGGCGCGGCGTCGCTCGCGCTCGAGTCCGTCGCGCGGGCCTTGTCGAGCAGATCGGCCAGCGTCTGGCCGCGCACGAACTGCATCGCGATGTACGGCACGCCGTCGACCTCGCCGACCGCGTGCACGCCGCAGATGCCGGGGTGCTCGAGGCGCGAGGCGACCTCGGCCTCGCGGCGGAAGCGCTCGCGGATCAGCTCCGACTGCAGCCCCGCGTTGCTCAGCATCTTGAGCGCGACGTGCCGGCGCAGCACGGTGTCCTCGGCCAGCCAGACGATGCCCTGCGCCCCGCGGCCGAGCTCGCGCAGCAACTGGAAGTGACCGAAGAGGCGCGGCTCTTCAGAAGGGGGGTCCGTCGGCATGGCTGGGGCCGCGTGGGCGCCGGCATGGTAGCGGGGGCGCCTCCCGAACGCGTGGGCCGGGCGCGGCAACTCGGCGCCGGGCCGCGTCGGCGCGGGAGCGTCGGGCCTCGCGCATGGCGGCTTCGCCGCGCCGCGCGTAGATTCGGAGTCCTCGCTCGCCCGACCCTCCCCAGCACCATGACCCAGCACTTCGCCCTGCGCGGGCTCCTCCTGGCCGCCGTCCTGCCGAGCGCCGCGCTCGCCGACCTCCAGTACAGCGACTTCAGCGTGCCGCTCGGCGTCGAGGTCGTCGGCAGCGCCTACGTCGCGGGCAACTTCCTGCGCCTCACCAACCCGGCGAACGACGAGACCGGCGCCGCGTGGTTCCAGAGCGCGCAGCGCGTCAGCACGCCTTGGGTGGCGGACTTCCAGTTCCAGCTCCAGGGCGGACCGGGCGCCGACGGCTTCGCGTTCGTCGTGCAGAACAGCGCGGTGAACGCGCTCGGCGGCGGCGGCTGTGAGCTCGGGTACCACGGCATCGTGAACAGCGTGGCCGTCGAGTTCGACACCTTCGCCAACGGTTCCTGCTCGGCCGGCGCGATCGGGGACGGCGGCGTGCCGCACATCGGCGTGCACACGCAGGGCACGGGCCCGAACTCGGCGCTCGAGAGCGCGGCGCTGGGCGTCACCGCCGCGGTGCCGGCCTTCTCCAGCGGCGCGGTGCACCAGGCGCGCGTCGCGTACGCTCCGGGGAGCCTCGCGGTCTACGTCGACGACCTGGTGAACCCGGTGCTCGTCGTCGCGCTGGACCTCGCGACGACGCTGAACCTGGCGAGCGAGCGCGCGTGGATCGGCTTCACCGCCGCCACGGGCGGCCTGAACGAGTCGCACGACGTGCTGTCGTTCGCCTTCGACGAGGACTTCGTGGCCGGCAGCGGCAACCAGTCGCCGCTGCAGCCGGCGATCACCGAGCCCGCGGTCGACTGGATGGTCGTGAACCCCGGCGACGTGCACATGGAGACGTCGCCCTTCATGGACCCCGACGCCGGCGACCAGCACCTCTGCAGCGACTTCGAGCTGTGGACCACCTCGCCCTTCGAGCGCGTGTGGGCCGCGACCTGTGCGACGGGCGTGAACAAGATCCACGTGCACCTCGCCGACGGCCTGTTCGAGGGCTCGCACGCGGGCGCGAGCGAGCTGCAGCCCGGTCGCACGTACCTGCTGCGCGCGCGGCACCGCGACGACAGCGGCGACGCCGGCACCGAGTGGGGTCCCTACGGGCAACGCGTGTTCAACACCGGCTCCGCCTCGAACGTGTTCCCGCTCGTCGCGGCCGACGTGGTCGACGCCCCGGCGCTGCGCTGGACGCAGGCCGGCGGCGGCGCGGACGTCGTGCTGCCGGCCGGCGCCTCGCCGCCCGTGTTGCGCCTCGACCACCCCGGCCGCGGGATGCTGCTGCAGATCGCGGGGCTCGACGGCGTGCAGAACACGGTCACCAACCCCGCGGCGCTCGGCGCGGACGTCGAGGTGCGCGCGGTGCTGAGCGGCGGCTCGACCGGGCTCGCGCTGCCGGCGAGCGACCTCGCGTTCTACGACGACGAGTGCGTGCGGCACACGCTGCTGCTGCCGGCCGTGAACCTCGCGCCCGGCCAGGCGGCGTACTGGTGGATGGCCTCCGGCGGGTCGAGCTACGCGGCCAGCGCGGCGCAGACCACGCCGACCTTCGGCAGCCTGTCGCGCGGTCCGGCGTTGCCGTGGTCGCTGCGGCAGCCCGGTTACGAGGTCGAGGTCTTCGCGACCGGCCTCGAGCTGCCGGTGCACCTGTGCTTCAAGCCCGGCGCCGGCCCCGAGCCCGACGCGCCGTTCCTGTACGTCACCGAGCTCTACGGGCAGGTGAAGGTGATCGCGCGCGACGGCACGGTCGGCACCTTCGCGAGCGGCCTGCTCGACTACAACCCGACCGGGCTCTTCCCCGGCAGCGGCGAGCAGGGCGTCTCGGGCATCGCGGTCGATCCGGTGAGCGGCGACGTGTTCGTGTCGATGCTGTACGACTCGCCGTCGAGCCCCGGCACGCACTATCCGAAGGTCGTGCGCTTCACGAGCAACGACGGCGGCCGCACCGCGGCGAGCGCGACGACGATCCTGAACATGCCCGGCGAGTCGCAGGGCCAGTCGCACTTCATCTCGACGCTCACGATGCACCCCGGCAGCAAGCTGCTGGTGCACATGGGCGACGGCTTCACGACCAGCACCGCGCAGAACCTGTCCTCGTTCCGCGGCAAGATCCTGCGCATCAACCTGGACGGCACGCCGGCGACCAACAACCCGTTCTACGACGCGGGCGACGGCATCTCCGCGCGCGACTACGTCTACGCCTACGGCGTGCGCAACCCGTTCGGCGGCGCGTGGCGCGCGCTCGACGGGCGCCAGTACACCGTCGAGAACGGGCCCTCCGTGGACCGCATCGGCAAGGTGCTGCCCGGGCGCAACTTCGGCTGGAACGGCAGCGACGCGAGCATGAGCACCTTCGCGCTCTACACCTGGAACCCCGCGCACGGGCCGGTGTCGATCGCGTTCGTGCAGCCCGAGACCTTCGGCGGCAGCGGCTTCCCGGCCGAGAAGCAGGGCCACGCCTTCGTCAGCGAGTCCGGGCCGACCTACGCGCCCGGCGGGCAGGCGCTCGGCAAGCGCGTCACCGAGTTCGTGTTCGACGCCAACGGCGACCTCGTCGGCGGCCCGTTCACGTTGATGGAGTACGTCGGCCAGGGGCGCGAGACGTCGGTCGGTCTGGCGGCCGGACCGGACGGGCTCTACATGACGACGCTGTACGACGACGCCGGGCCGAACCCGATCGCCGCGGGCGGGCGCATCCTGCGCGTCTCCGCGACGCCCGGCTGGGACTGCAACCAGAACGGCGTCGACGACGCGTGCGACGTCGCGAGCGGCGTCGAGCGCGACCTCGACGGCAACGGCCTGCCGGACTCGTGCGACTGCGCGGGCGTGAGCTTCTGCTCGGCGACGGTCAACTCGACCGGCGCGCCGGCGCACCTCGGCGCCAACGGCCAGTGCGTGCTCGCGCAGAACGCGCTCGTGCTCGACGCGCAGCCGGTGCCGAACGGCCCGGGCGTCTTCTTCGCCGGCCAGAACCAGGTCAACGGCGGCGCGGGCGTGCCCTTCTACAACGGCCTGCGGTGCGTCGGTGGCGCGGTCGTGCGCTTCCCGGTCGTGGTCGCGAGCGGCGGCGTGGCGACCCAGGCGGTCGACTTCACGAGCGCGCCCGGCGACGCGCTGCACGTCGGCGAGACGTGGCACTTCCAGTACTGGTTCCGCGACGTCGCCGGCGGCGGCACCTCGGTGAACCTCTCGGACGGCCTCACGCTCTCGATCCGCTGAACGTCGACGGGGCGCCGCGCCGCGCGCGCGGCGCTCCGTCGTCGACCTCGCTCGCGCGCGGCCCGAGGTGCCGCGCCCGGCGCACGCGTTCTCGGTAGCATGCGCCCCTCATGCCGGAGCCCATCCCCTTCGACGCCGTGCTGTTCGACCTCGACGGCACGTTGCTCGCGACCGACCGCTTCTGGATCCCCGCCGCGCGCGTCGGCGCGCGCCGCGCCTTCGCCGAGCTCGGCCTCGAGCGCGAGCTGCCCACCGCGGCCGAGTGGATGGCGCTCGTCGGCCTCCCGCTCGACCAGGGCTTCGCCGAGCTCTTCGCCGACCTCGCGCCCGCCCAGCGCGCGCTCGTGCAGGCGCGCTGCGTCGAGGAGGAGCACTTCGCCCTGCAGGCCGGTCAGGCCGCGCTGTTGCCCGGGGTGCGCGACGTGCTCGAGGAGCTGCGCGAGCTCGGCGTGCCGATGGGCATCGCGAGCAACTGCTCGCGCGGCTACCTCGACGCGGCGATGGAGGACATGGGCCTGCGCGAGTACGTCGCCGAGGGGCGCTGCCTCGACTCGCCCGGCATCCGCGACAAGGCGGACATGATCGAGGACCTGCTGCTGACCTTCGGCACGCGCAGCGCGGTGATGGTGGGCGACCGCCGCGGCGACTGTCTCGCCGCGCACGCGAACGCGCTCCCGCACGTGCACCTGTTGGGCGGCTTCGCGCCCGCGGGCGAAGTGGTCGAGGCCGACGCCGAGATCCGCGACTTCCTCGAGCTCCTGCCGCGGCTGCGCGGTCGCGCGCGCTGGATCCGCGCCGTGCTCGAGCGCGTGGGCGTGGGAGCCGAGGCGCGCGGGCCGCGGATCGTCGGCGTGACGGGGCGTTCGGGCAGCGGCAAGACCCTCTGGGCGCGCGACGCGGCGCAGGTGTTGGCGGCGCTCGGGCGCGAGGCGGTGGTGGTCTCGCTGGACGACTGGCTGCGCGAGGGCGGCGCGCAGGCGGAAGGGTTGGAGGCGCACGAGCACCTGGTGCGGGCGTGGGACGTGGAGGGGTTGATCGAGGAGGTGTTGGAGCCGCTGGCCGCGGGGAAGGCGGTGCGCGCGGGGCGCGGGCGGGAGCGGGAGCGGGTGATCGGGGAGGGCGCGGTGGTGCTGGTGGAAGGCTTGTTCCTGCTGCACCCGCGGGTGAAGGCACACCTGGAGCGCGTGGTGTACCTGGACGTGCCGAGCGAGGTGTGTCTGAAGCGCGTCGCGGCGCGGGAGCTGCCGCTGGGTGGGCAGGAGGAGGTGGAGCGAACGCGGCGGAGGTATCTGCCGGCGCAGGAGGCGTTCGAGGCGATGTATCCGCCGGGGGAGCGGGCGGATGTGGTGGTGGATGGGAGGTGGGTGTTGGGGGGGGGGTGGGGGGGGGGGGGGGTGTGGGGGAGTGGGGGAGAGAGCTCTGGGCTCGGGTTCGAGCAGGACGTGGGCGGAGCGGGCGGGGGGCGGGGTCTGGAGTTGGAGGGCGGAGAGGTTCGGCGGGTTTGCTCGGAGCGATGCGCTGCGCCTTCGTTGCGTTCGACGTGGCGGCGTCGAGCGACTTGCCGCGAGGCAGGGAGCCGCTGCACTCCGAGCCTTGCGAGCCGTCGGCGAGAGACGCGCCTTGCGCGAGAGGCGCTCCGCAGGAGAGGCGAGCGCGCTCGAGTCGGTCGTGCTGCTTCGAAGGCGTCCAGCGGCGGAGAAGTTCGGCGCGATGGTTCGAAGCGATGTCGCAGAGCCATCGAGACGCGACGGCGAGGTGCGGATGGACCTGGAGCGACCTGGCGAGCCGATGCACAGAGAGCTCGTGCGCGTCGTGAGTTCGAGAAGCGATTGGCTGGAGCGGAGAGAGCGCGCGCGCCGGCTGTGGGGCCCGGAGGCGTCCACCGGGGCGGCGGCTTGGCGTGCCCGATCGCAGGGATGTCTGCGGGCCATGAGAAGTGCGACGGCGAGGTGTCGAGCAAGTTCGTGCGAGGTGGAGAGTCGATGGGCCTCCAGCCGCTGCGCGTCATGTGGGCGAGCAGCGCGCTGCTGGACAGGCGAGAGAGCCCGCGCTGGCCGTGCTGCCTCGAGGTGTCCGACGGAGCGGCAGCTCGATGCGAACGTTCAGGAGACCTCGCCAGATCTTCGAGCCGTTCGACCGCGAGTCGTCGAGAGCGGACGACGCGCACGTTGCCGCTCGCTCGAACCGTAGCTGCCAAGCCTGACCCGCCTTCGAACGCTCGAGCGCAGCGCCGCTGCGCGGCGCCGCTCGAGCGATCTTGAATCTCGCGCTCTTCCGCGCGCAGCGCGAAGAGCGCGAGATTCAAGTCGGTCTCCATTCAGCGAATGGAGCACGTTTTCGAGAGGTATCGGCAAACCTATCCGCGCCCCGCACGTCTTAGAGGCATGGAGAGAACGCAACAGCAGAGCCTCGCCTTCATGTCCCGCGAACGCTGGGGCGGCGCGCGCCAGGGCGCCGGTCGCAAGGCCAAGCCCGACGCCATTCACCACGATCGCCGCGAGCACGTCTGCAAGAGCCACCACCTCCACATCACCCTCAAGCTCGTCGAGGGCTTGCCGACCTTGCGCGGTGTCGACGGCGGCGAGGTCTGCACCGAGGCGATCCGCGCCGTGCGCCGCCGCGAGGGCTTCGACGTCTTCCAGTTCTCGATCCAGGGCGACCACTTGCACCTGCTCGCGCGCGCGACGAGCCCCGCTCGCCTGGCCGCCGCGATGAAGTCGCTCACCTGCCGCATCGCGCGCGGCTTGAACAAGCGCTGGGGGCGCCGGGGCCGCGTGTTCGCCGCGCGCTTCCACGCCGAGGTGATCCGCTCCTTGCGCCACCTCTGGCACACGCTCCGCTACGTGCTCTGCAACCACAACAAGCACGAGACCGGCCGCACCCTGCTGCGCGGCCGCCTGGTGCCCGACCTCTTCTCGAGCGGCCGCTACTTCGAGCACTGGCGCGACCACGCGCACGAGCCCGACTGGAACTCGCGTCACCCCGACGCGCACGTGAGCCCCCCGAGCTGGCAGCTCCTCGAGTGCGTCCGACGCTACGGCCGCCTCTCGTTGCGAGCGATGTCGATCTAGCCGCCGTCGAAGAAGTCCTTTCGCGCCAGGACGGCGTCCCTTCTCCGGTGCGACGCCTGGGAGCCTCGCCAGGTCCGCTGCTTCACCTGAGTTCGAGGGCCCCACACCGCAGCGGATGCCGCTGGTCACTCCTCCGAAGCCCTTCTTCGATGGGCGACGAGCCGTCGATCTGGCCGCCGGTGTCGTCGACGGTCTCGACGCAACCGTCGATGGCACGTGGACGCACGTCCGCAGCTCGTGTCGTGCGTCGCTTCGCGAGTCGTCCTGCGCGCTGCGTCCCGCGGCTCCCGCACTCGCAGCTCGCATCCGCTTCGGGCCTCGCTCGCGAGCCCCACGGATCGCTCGCAGTCCACTAGTCGGCGCTCCGCCAGCACTCCGCCCGCCGCGCGCGAACCTGCTCGCCGGGGAGCGCTCCGCTGCACGCGCCACTGCTCCACCTCGCGCCGCTCAGCGTCACGCCCTGCATGCGCTCCGTGACCTCGAGAAGCTCCTGCAGCTCGTACACCGCTCGCCCGCATCACCGGCAACTCGCAAGGCTCAGCACGCTCGCCAAGGCTTCACCAGCAGCCAGGCGACTCACGTCCCAAGCGCCGGTCCCTCCTCGTGACGATCCCGAGCGCGCCGCAGCTCGGCCTTCCCCACGCCAAGCCCCAGCTTCGCCCCCGCCCGACCTTCACCTCGCCGAACCTCTCCCTCCCGCCGCCCAGCGCTCACCTCCCCGAACCTCCAGCTCGCGCCTCGAGCCTTCACCCGCCTCACCCCCCGGAGAACTCCCATTCTCAGCCCCCCGCGTCGCCCCGGCGTCCGCCTCGGTCTGCCGTCACCGTCGCCCCGAGGCCCTCGCAGAGGGCCGGCCTCGGGGCGGCGGTGACGGCGGGCCGAGGCGGACGCCGGGGCCCCCGCGCGCTCCGCCTCGCCTCTGCTCGAACCCGAGCTCCAGGACTCCCCCCGCCCCCCGCCCCCCGACCTCCGACCCCCGACCCCTAAACCCCCAACCCCCGCGGCACCAACCCCCGCGCCTCCAGCTCCTCCAACTCCTCCCGCGTCACCGGCTCCTCCATCCACGGCGGATCGTGCAGCGCATCCCTCGCCCGATCCATCCACTCGAACCACTCCTCTCCGCGCGCCTGCAGCTCCGCCGCGCGCTCGGGGTCGCGCGCCGAAGGCCCCAGGTCTCCCGGCGGATCGCCCGCCTCGCGATCCCTCAGGTAGCCCCGGAACTTGCGCGCGACGCCCGCCGAGGTCCCGTACCAGCTCGCGTACAGCGCCTTGTCGCCGCGCATCGCCGGCGCGCTCCACTGGAAGCTGTAGCGCTCGTCCTGCACCGCGAAGCCGTCCGACAACCCGCCCGACGCGAAGGCCAGCTCGCGCACCGCGCTCGCGCCCGGCTCCAGCGCCGGCAGCTGCGAGACGCCGTGCACGCCCGAAGGCACCGGGATCCCGTACAGCTCCAGCAGCGTCGGCATCACGTCGAGCGTGCTCGCGAGGTGCGGCGCGCGCGCGCCGCGCGGCACGTGCAGCGACGCGGCGGGCACCATCATCCAGGGCACTTGCAGGTCGACGTCCGACAGCGTGCCGTGATCGAGGAACAGGCCCGACTCGCCGAAGCCCATGCCGTAGGCCCCGACGAGCACGACCGTCGTCTCCTCGAGGCGGCCCTTGGCGTCGAGCTGGGCGAGCAGGCGGTCGAGCTTGGTGTCGAGCTGGCGCAGGGCGCCGTCGTAGCGCGCTTCGTGCTCGCCGATCGTCAGGCCCGGCGGCGCGCCGAGCGCGTCCGGCACCGCGAAGAAGGCGCGTTGCGCGCGCACGACCGGCGGCACCTCGTCGAGCTCGGCGCGCGGCTCGAAGAAGCGCTGCCAGGGGCCGTCGTCGGCCGAGATGCTGCGCTCGAGGTCGTTGATCGTGAGGTAGGCGAACCAGTCGGCGTCGTCCGCGAGCGAGCTCAACCAGAGCGTGAAGCTGCGGCCGATGCCGCCGGCGCCGAAGTCGTGTCGGTCGAGCAGCGTGCCGCCGCTGAACTCGTCGAAGGCCTGGAAGCCGCGGTCGAAGCCGTACTGCGAGCTGAGCCAGGGGTGGTCGACGAAGGCCGCCGTGTGGAAGCCCTGGGCGAGGAACTCGGCGGCCAGCGACGGGAGCTCGGGCGGCATGCGCCACTGGCGCGAGAGCGAGAGCACGCCGGGCGCCTGCGGCAGCGGCACGCGCACGACGCGCGGGTCGCAGCCGGTCAGGATCGCGGCGTGGGCGGGGATCAGGTCGGGCGCGGGCGAGAAGGCCTGCTCGAACCAGACGCCGCGCTCGGCCAGCGCGTCGAGCGTCGGCGTCGTGTCGCGGTCGTAGCCCGCGGCGCCGAAGTGGTCGGCGCGCAGCGAGTCGACGACGACGAGCAGCACGCCGCGGCCGCCGTGACCGCGCTCCGCGGCGGGCGCGCAGGCGACGAGCGCGACGAGCGGCGCGAGGAGGCGAGGGGAGAGCTTCACGCGCGGAGCATCTCCCGCCGCGCGCGGCCGATCAAGGACCCGCCGCGCGCGGCCGCCCCGGTGCCCACCGCTCCGGCGGTCAGAGCCCGCCCTGCTGCTGCACGAGCTGCAGCAGCGCGGCGCGGTTCTCGAGGTCGCCCGGCGCGTGCTTGCGCAGCGCGTGCGAGAGGTCGCCGCCGGCCAGCTCGATCGCGCGCTGCAGGAAGGCCGGGTCGCCGGTCAGGCGGTAGCCGTAGGCGAAGCTCGACCAGACCTGGTAGTCGTCGTGGCCCTCGGTCGAGCCCGGCGGCGGCGGGCCGCAGAAGCCCGGCTGCGTCAGGTCGAAGGGCCCGGTGGCCGCCAGGAAGAAGGGCTTGTGCTCGACCGGGTCCCAGTAGTCGTCGGCGATGCTCGAGTAGAGCGAGCGCTCGAGCACCTGGCGCGCGCGCGCCAGCCCCTCCTCGTCACGCCCCGCGAAGACGGTGGTGACGCTGCCCCAGAGCGCGTGCTCGAGGATGGCCGCCGAGATCGACTGCCGCAGGCGGTACTGCGCGCCGAACCAGCTCCAGTTCGGCATCGTCGTCACCACGCCCGTGCAGCTCTCCTGGCCGAGGTGGAAGAGGTCCACCAGGCTGCGGAACCACGGCAGCACCTGCTCGCGCCACTCGGGCGCGGCCAGCGCGTACGCGGCCGTCATCGTGTCGAGCGCCCAGCCCGTGCCGCGGTTGACGTCGAGGCCGTGGCCGGGGTTCGCGTGCGCGAAGGCCGCGTCCTTGTACATCCCGGTCACGATCGCCTGGCCGTTCGGCGCTTGCGGGAAGCGGTCGTACGACAGGCGCATCAACTCGGCCTGCATCAGCAGCTCGCTCTTCGCGAGCGCGTCGTTGCCCAGCCAGGCCAGCGTCTTGAGCGAGCGCGTGTAGCGCACCATGTGCTCGATGTCGATGGCCTCGTAGGTGCGCAGCGCGGGGGCGTAGTCGGGCTCGCGCCCGAGAGCAGCCACGGCCTCCTGCTGGAAGGTCGGCGCGCTCTGGAAGCCGAACGAGTCGCCGAGGAACAGCACCGGCTTCAGGAAGATCCAGACCGGCAGGTACTGCACGCCGTTGGGACTCGTCTGCAGCCAGTCCTCGACGCGCGTCTCGCGGCCGTCGGCGTTGTACAGCGTGTCCGACTGGCGGCAGGTGTACATGCGCTCGAGCGTGCGGTGCAGCAGGTAGCCGTCGCGCGAGGCCGCCGCCGCCGTGCGCAAGCCGTCGATCAGGAAGATCTCGGTGCCGCCGTGCAGGTAGCCGATGCTCGGACCCCACGGGTGGCACCAGCCCATCGCGTCGCTGATCAGCGGCCAGGGCCCGGGCGTGCCGGCCTCGAGCGCCTGCGTGATCGCGGTGAGCTCCTCGTGCAGGTCGTCGCGCAGCTCCTGCTCGTCGAGGAAGCCGAGGTCGGGCAGGCGCTGGTTCTGCGGGAAGTAGCGCCCCGTGTCGGGGTTCCACCACGAGAAGAGCTCGCGGCCCGCGTCGTCCTGCGCCGCGCGCGCGAAGGCCAGGCCCTCCTCGGCGAGCAGCGCGCGCGCGCGCGCCGCGACCTCGACGTCGTCGCGGTAGATCACCAGGCGGCGCGAGAACTGCGCCTGCGCGGGCATCAGGTGCAGCTGGCCGCCGGCGAGGCGCTGCACGAGCGGGGTCGCGGTGCGGCCGCCGCCGAGCGGCTCGGGGCCGTCGAAGTACGGGTCGCCGATCGCGCACGCGACGCGCCACCCGGCCGGGAGCACGAGCCGCAGCGCGTCGAAGAAGACCTCGCCCAGCGGATCGTCACGCACGTCGTCGGGGTCGTGACCGCTGCCGCCGTTGTGCACGCGCAGGTCGAGCGAGAGGAACTCCTCGCCGTCGTAGAGCGTGACGAACCCGTGCGCGCCGAGGAAGTGCGGCAGCGTGCCGCGACTCCCGCCCTGCGGCTTGTCGGGCATCATCCAGTCGTGCAGGCGCGTCTGCGTGAGCGCCGCGCCGTCGCGCAGCACCTGGCCGCCGCTGCCGCCGTCGGCGAGCGGCGCGAGCAGCTCGGTGGCGTAGCGGTGACCGAAGACGTCGCGCGCCTCGAGCGCGACGGCGTGCGGCGCGTCGAGGAGCGCGCGCACGGCGGGCGCGACGCGCGAGTGGCGCACGGGGTGCGGATCCCACACGACGCTGAAGACCGTGCGCGGCGCGGAGAGCGCGGCGGGCGGGAGCTCGACCCACGCCGCGACCTCGACCACGTCGGCGCCCTGCGCGTCGACCGGGTAGCGCGTGACGATCTCGTTCTGCGCGTGGAAGCGCCGGCCGTCGGGGCCCTCGAAGGAGAACGGCGCGCGGCCGTCGGGGCGCGGGAACAGGCCCGGCGGCAGCGGCACGGTGGCGCGCAGCAAGAAGCGCGCGTGCTGCGGCGTCTCGAGCTCGACCACGGCGAGCTCGTCGCCCACGGCGTACGGCGCGCCGACGGTGAGCGCGGTGGTCTGCGGCGGAGCCGCGTCCTCGTCGACCGGCGCGAGGCGCGCGCAGGCCGTCGCGCCGAGCAGGGCGCAGAGGGCCAGCGCGCGCGCGCGGGCGCCGGGCGGACGCGACGAGAGGCGCGGCTCGGCCTGGACAGCGAGCGCGCGCACGGGGCGTGCACGGAACATGCGGGGGAACTCCCGCGACGGCCCGGGGATAGCGGTGAGGGTCGGGATCGGGCCGTCGCAGGCGCCCTGTCTAGAGGGAGTCGCGACGATCGTCAATCCCTGCAAGTGGCTCGACGTGCGCGGAACGGCCTCCACGGGGCCTGGAGCGCGAGGCTTTACACGCGCCCGGGCCGCGGCGGGGCTGCGCTCCTAGGAGTCTGTCCGGGACGTGCTTCGGATGCCGACGTGGTGGCGTCCGCTTCGGTGCGGCGGTCGGGGACGCAGGCGAATCCGTGGATTCGTCGAGGCTCTCGGACGCCGTACCGGAGTGGAGGACGCCGCGACGGCGCCGATGGACGTCTCGGACAGGCTCCTAGAGCTCCTGCAGCAGCGACAGGATCGCGACGCGGTTCTCGAGCTCGCCGTCGTGCACGTCCATGCCGATGCCCGCGGGCGTCAGCGGACCGTTCGCCATCTGCGCGGCGCGGTTGAGGAAGTTCGAGTCGCCCGTCAGGCGGTAGCCGAACGCGAACAGGCTCCAGGTCTGCACGTTGTCGGTGCCCTCCTGGCCGTCGGGCGGCAGGTAGCCGCAGTACGCCGCTTGCGTCGCGTCGTACGGTCCGAGCGCCGTGTAGAACGCGGGCGCGTTGACGCCCTCGTCCCAGACGAGCGGGTTGACCATCGCGCGCGCCGAGTCGGCCACGAGCTCGTCGAGGCGCGCGACGTACTGCGCCGAGCGGCCCTCGAAGACCGTGCTCTTCAGGCCCCACAGCGCGTTCTGGAGGATCGCCTCGCTGATCGACTGCAGGATGCGGTACTGACCGCCGAAGTGCGCGGTGTTGGGCACCGACATGATCGCGCCCGAGCAGTGCGACGCGCCGTCGTGGAACATGTCGATCACCTCCTCGAGCCACGGCCGCGCGCGGCCGCGCCAGTCCTCGTCCTGCAGCGCGTACGCGGTCGCGACGGTGTCGAGCAGCCAGCCCTCGCCGCGGTCCACCTCGAAGCCCTGGCCGGGGTGCGCGTCGACGTAGCGCTTGTCGTGCAGCGCGCCGGTGACGATCGCGTAGCCCCACACGTCCTGCTCGTAGAACTGGTACGAGCTGCGCGCGAGCTCGCCCTGCAGGCGCAGGTCGTCCTTCGCGAGCGCGTCGTTGCCCAGCCACGTGAGCACCTTCGCGGCGCGCGTGGCGCGAACCCAGTGCTGGTTGTCGATGTTCTGGAAGCCCGCGAGCTGCGCGTCGTAGGCGGGCTGGCGGTTCTGCGCGACGACGGCGTCGCGCTGGAAGCTCGGCGAGCTCGTGAAGCCGTGCGGGTCGGCGAGCGGCAGCCACGGCACGATCCACATGTAGATCGGCAGGTAGGTGCCGTTGGGGCCCTCGGCCAGCCAGTCCTCGAGCTGGTGCTCGCGACCGTGGCGGTCGTAGAACGCGGTCGGGTGCCGGTCCATCACCATGCGGTGGCGGAGCTGGAAGCCCAGGTAGCCCTCGCGCGAACCGCTCCACGCGGTCTTCACGCCGTCCCAGAAGTTGATCTCCGCGCCGCCGTGCATGTTGCCGACGTTGGGGCCCCACGGGTGCGCCCAGCCGAGCTCGGGCGTCACCATCGGCCACGGGCCGGTCGTGCCGGCCTGGTGCGCGGCGCGGATGTCGGCGAACTCGTTCGCGAGCTGCGTGCGCATCGTCGCGGCGGGGGCGATGTAGTCGAGGTGCGGCAGGCGCACGTTCTGCGGGTAGTAGCGCGCGCTGTAGCCGTTCCACCACGAGAGCAGCTCCTGCCCGAGGCCGTTCTGGCCGGCGGTGCAGAACGCGAGGCCCTGCTCCTCGAGCGCGGCCTGCGCGCGCGCCTCCTCGCCGACGCGGCACAGCGCGAGCCGACGGTGGAACATCGCCTGGCGCGGCATCATGTGCATCAGGCCGCCGCCGATCGGCGCGACGAGCGGGTAGACCGTCGCGCCGCCGTCGAGGTAGCTCGTGCCCGTCGACGGCGTCGGGTAGAGCTCGAGCAGCGTCCACCCGGACGGCACGGCGAGCTCGAGGTCCTCGAAGTAGAGCTTGTCGAGCGGGTCGTCCTGGTCGGAGTCCGGGTCCTCGCCCTCGTGTCCGTTGTGCACGCGCAGCTCGAGCGTGACGAAGCCCTCGTCGCGCCACGTCGTGACGTAGGTGTGCACGCCCATCAGGTGCGGCAGCGTGCCGGTCGAGCCCGCGACGGGCGTCACGGGCACGAGGTTCTCGTGCGTGCGCCACTGGTCGGCGACGGGACCGGAGCGCAGGCGGCGCAGCTCGAGCGGGTCGTTCGCGCGCAGGTCGGTGAGCAGGTCGGCCTCGTACGTGTGACCGAAGACGTCGTGCGTGCGCAGCACGAGCGCGCCCGCGTCGTCGAGCAGCGCCTGCACGTCCGCGTCCACGCTGGGCGCGTCCGGCGCGTGCGGCGCCCACAGCACGGTGTAGGTGAGGCGGTCGCCGGGCGCGGCGGCGGCGGGGCGCGCGACGCGCGCGAGCACCTCGACGACGTCCGCGCCGTCCTCGGCGGCGGCGTAGCGCGTGACGGTCTCGACCTGCGCGGGGACCTCGTGCCCCTCGGGGTCGCGCACGACGAAGGGCGACTGGCTCGCGCCGGGCTGGTGCATCGCCGGCGGCAGCGGCAGCGTGCCGTGCAGCACGAAGCTGTCGACGTCGGGCGCGGCCAGCTCGAGACGGGCGACCTCGTCGCCGACCGAGAAGCCCGCGAAGTGCACCACCGGCAGCGGGCTCTGCCCCGTGCCGCCGTCGCAGGCCGTCAGGACCAGCCCGACCAGCGCCGCGCCGATCACGGGCTGCACCCACTGCGTACCGCGCCGCGCGCGCGGCTCGTGCTCTCCACCGCTCATCAAGGGGACCTCTTCCCGGAACGGCCTGGTGGCCACCCTCCCGCAGGGCGGCGTCGGCGTCCCGCGCCTGTTTCGACGGGGGCTCGGGAGGGCCCGCAGGGGGAATGAGATTTCCTTGTAAAACGGCGTTCGGTGGGCGACCGGAGCCGGTCGGGGCGCCGGGGGCCGCGCGGGTGCGCGGTGGCCCGGACTGCCGCGAGCGCGGCGGTGCCTGAGACTGCCGCGAGCGCGCGGTGCCCAAAACTGCCGCGAGCGCGCGGTGCCCAAAACTGCCGCGAGCGCGCGGTGCCCAAAACTGCCGCGAGCGCGCGGTGCGCGAGCGCGCGGTGCCCAAAACTGCCGCGAGCGCGCGGTGCCCGAGAACGCCGCGAGCGCGGCGGGGGGGACCTCGCCCCCTCGCCGCGCTCGCCGGACGTCGGACCCGTGCGGGTCTACAGCTTCACGTACTCGAACTCGATCGGCTGGCTGTTGATGCCGCGCAGCGGCGGGGCGATCCAGCTCGCGAACTTGCCCTTCTCGTAGACGGGCTTCATCAGCGACTTCACGTAGGCGCGCTCCTCGTCGCTGGGCAGCCAGTCCTGCGCGCGGGCGTTCCAGGTCGCCTCGTCGATCGGGTGGCCCTCGACGTCGAAGCGGCCGGCGGCGTAGTCGCCGATCGAGCGGTTGAAGCGCCGGTGGGGCAGGTAGAACGTGAAGTCCACGCCCTCCTTCTCCGTGATGCGGTTCCAGTACTCGATGCCTTTCAGGTTGTCCTTGATGTACTCGTCGCGCAGCACCTCGTTCATGGCGTTGCGCATGGCGATCTCCTGGCGATCGAGCTTGCCGTCGATGAAGCGGTCGATCGTGTAGGCGCCGTCGAGGGCCGTGTGGTCCTCGTACTTGTCCTCGTAGGCGCGGCCCTTCAGGCCGGCGCGGAAGAAGTTGGCGGCGTTGCTCGAGACCTCGGCGCCGTACAGGTCGGTCGAGCTCGACGACCAGAAGTTGATGTAGCGCTGGATCGTCTCGAGCGGGATCGCGCCGTACTCGCGCACGTCCTTGCCGGGGTGCTCCTGCATGACCTCGCAGGTGCGCTTGATCACGCGGCCCACGCCGGTCTGGCCGACGAAGAGGTGGTGCGCCTCCTCGGTCAGCATGAAGCGGCACGAGCGCGCCAGCGGGTCGAAGCCGCTCTCGGCCAGCGCCAGCAGTTGGAACTTGCCGTCGCGGTCGGTGAACATCGTGAAGCAGAAGAACGACAGCCAGTCCTCGCAGGGCTCGTTGAACGTGCCCAGGATGCGCGGGTGGTCGGCGTTGCCCGAGCGGCGCTCGAGCAGCTCCGAGGCCTCCTCGCGCCCGTCGCGGCCGAAGTAGGAGTGCAGCAGGTAGACCATCGCCCACAGGTGGCGGCCTTCCTCGACGTTGACCTGAAAGAGGTTGCGCAGGTCGTAGAGCGACGGCGCGGTGTGGCCCAGCAGACGCTGCTGCTCGACCGAGGCCGGCTCGGTGTCGGCCTGCGTCACGATCAGGCGGCGCAGCCAGTTGCGGTACTCGCCGGGCACTTCCTGCCAGGCCGGGTCGGCGGCGTGGTCGCCGAAGCCCACCTTGCGGTCCGGGTCGCCGGGCTCGAGGAAGATGCCCCAGCGGTACTCCGGCATCTTGACGTAGCCGAAGTGCGCCCAGCCGTCCTTGTCGACGCTGACCGCGGTGCGCAGGTAGACGTCCTTCATGTTGAAGTCCGTCGGGCCGGTGGAGTTCCACCAGTCGAGGTAGTCGGGCTGCCACTGCTCGAGGGCGCGCTGGAGGCGCTTGTCCGACTTGAGGTCGACGTTGTTCGGGATCTTCTGGCTGTAGTCGATCGCGCTCATGGGTCTCGCTGGAGTTGCGGTGGGTGGTCGGTCGTGGCGTACGTGGTGGATCCGCCGCGCGCTCAGGTGCGCTGCGTGTTGAACTCGGGGCTCTGCGGCGTGCCGTAGCAGGTGAGCGCGCCGCGCTCGCCGACCGCGTTGGGCCGCTGGAAGATCCAGTTCTGCCAGGCGCTGAGGCGCCCGAAGATCTTGGTCTCCATGGTCTCGGGGCCGGCGAAGCGCAGGTTCGCCTCCATGCCGGTCAGGGCGTCGGGCGAGAACGAGGCGCGCTCCTCGACGGCGATGCGCAGCTCGTCCTCCCAGTCGATCGAGTCGGGCGCGAAGGTCGCCAGGCCCAGCTCGTCGGCGCGCTCGGCGTCGAACAGCGTGCCCGCCTCGGCCAGCACCGCGGCGACGCGCGCCGGCTCCGCGAGGAAGCGCGTCTCGAGGCGCGAGATGCCGTTGGACATCGGGTACGTGCCGCCGTTGACCGCGGTCACGCCGAGCTTCACGTCGACGTCGGGGTCGTTGAGCACGTAGGTGCGGTCGCACGCGAGCGCCAGCTCGAGGAACGTGCCGACGAAGGTGGTGTCCTCGTCGATCACGGCGTAGAGGCTCTTCGCGGTCAGGTCGAGGCGCTTGAGCACGCGCTTGACGTAGTGGCGCACCTCGCTCACGAACCAGTGCTCGCTCGTGGCGACGAGCGCGTCCGTCTGCTGCAAGGTCGACGCGTGGCCGAGCGCGCGCACCAGCACGAGCGCGATCTCGGGCTCGTTGAAGCGCAGTTGCAGCAGCGCGTCGTCGAGCTCGCGGAAGGCCTGGAACAGCCACCACTCGGCGCCTTGAGCGTAGGCCTCTTCGGCCGTCGTCGGGCCGGCGTCGGGCGCGACGATCTCGAGCGTCGCGGTGCGCGCGTCGCGGTCGAGCTTCAGCATCACGTACTGGTAGGTGACGCCGCCGTCTTCGGTCGGCTCGCCGCCGACGTCGGGCAGCGCGATGCCCGCGACGTCGCGCGGGGGCAGCTCGTCGGCCATCTCGCGCGCCATGGCGTCGACCGACTCCTGCCACTTGGAGAGCGGAGCGAGGCGGTCGACGAGGTTCCACTCGACGGCGCGCTTGCCCTTGATGCCCTCGGCGACGCACGAGAAGGCGTCGCAGTGGTCGCGGCGCAGCTTGCGCTTGTCGGTGATGCGCGTCAGGCCGCCCGTGCCGGGCAGCACGCCGAGCAGCGGCACCTCGGGGTAGCTCACCGCGCTGTTGCGGTCGTCGATGAGCAGGATCTTGTCGCACGCGATGGCGAGCTCGTAGCCGCCGCCCGAAGCGGTGCCGTTCAGCGCCGCGAGGAAGCGCTTGTTCGAGTGCGCCGACATGTCCTCGATGCCCAGGCGCGTCTCGTTGGTGTACTTGCAGAAGTTGACCTTGAAGCCGTGCGTGCTCGTGCGGAGCATCACGATGTTCGCGCCGGCGCAGAACACGCGGTCGGAGTTGCCCGTGACGACCACGCAGCGCACCTCGGGGTGCTCGAAGCGCAGGCGCATCAGCGCGTCGGCCAGCTCGATGTCGACGCCGAGGTCGTAGCTGTTGAGCTTGAGCTCGTAGCCCTCGCGCAGGCCGCCGTCGTTCGCCACCGACATCACCAGCGTGGCGACGTCGCCGTCGATGCGGAGCGACCAGTGCTTGTAGTCCGCGGGGCGGGTCTGGAACGAGAGGCGCGTGGCGGGCGCGGCGGCGGTGGCGGTCATGGGCGGGGACGGGGCTGGGAGCGCCGGGGCGGTGGCGTCGCTCGGGCGTCGGTGGGGCGTTCCAAAAAGCGAGAAGTATAGTTCTCGCTCTGCGCGATGAGTGGCATTATAGATCCCGAGTCATGTCGAGCAACCCCCTTCTCGTGCGCTTCGGCGACCTCCTGCGCGAGCACCGCCTGGCCGCGGGCCTGTCCATCACGGAGCTGGCCCGCGAGGCCGGGCTCTCGCGCCGCTACGTCACCGAGGCCGAGGCCGGCCGCGCCAACCCCTCCCTGCAGGTGCTCGCGCAGCTCGCGCTGGCCCTGGGCGTGGGCCTGGTGGAGCTCACCGACCTGCCGGTGCGCGCCTACCGCGGCGAGCGCGTGGCCCTGGTGGGCCTGCGCGGGGCCGGCAAGACCACGGTGGGGCGGCTGCTGGCGACGGAGCTCGAGGCGCCCTTCGTCGAGCTCGACCGCGAGGTCGAGGAGCTGGCCGGCCTGTCCCTGGCCGAGGTCTTCGACCTGCACGGCGAGGCGCGCTACCACGAGCTGGAGGCCGAGGCGCTCGAGCGCGTGCTCGCCAGCGGCGACCGTCAGGTCATCGCCGCGGGCGGCTCGATCGTCAGCGCGCCGCGCAACTACGAGCGCCTGCGCCGCACGTGCCGGACGATCTGGCTCGAGGCGCGCGCCGAGGAGCACTTCCAGCGCGTGCTGCTCTCGGGCGACGCGCGCCCGATGAGCGGGCGGCCGCGCGCGATGGAGGAGCTGCAGCACCTGCTCACCGAGCGCGAGCCGCTCTACAGGCGCTGCGAGTTCCAGCTCGACACCTCGGGGCGCACACCCGAGGAGGTCGCGGCGCGGGCGCTGCGCCTGCTGGGGGCCTGAGCCGAGCGGCTCCGGCGAGGCCCACCCGGACCCCGAAGGCGTGCTAGGCTCGGAGAGTCCAGCCCCGAGGTCCGAAGCTCGCTCCCCGATCCATGAACTCCACGCTGCTCCTCTGCGCCGTCTGCGCCTTCACGGCCGGCCCCGTCCAGGCCGAACTGCTCTACGCCGTCGACGGAACCGGACAGACCGTCTATCAGCTCGACACGACCACCGCCGTCGCCACGCCGCTCGCCTCGTTGAGCGGCGTCTTCGGCAGCGTCGGCGGGCTCGAGATGGCCCCCGACGGCTTCCTGTACGCGATCACCACCGGGAGCGCCTCGCGGCTCTTCCGCATCGATCCGGGGAGCTGGACCGCGACCGACGTCGGCCCGACCGCGCCGAACTTCGTCTTCGAGGGCGGCCTCGCCGTCTCGTCGACGGGCGACGCCTGGCTCTCCAACGCCGGCAGCGCCAGCACGCCCGAGATCTTCACCGTCGACCTCGCGACCGGCGGCGGCGCGTTCGTCGGCATCGTCTCCGGCGGCAGCCACGACCTGAACGGCCTGGCCTGCCGCTCCGACGGCATGTTGATCGGCCTCGACCGCGTGACGAACAGCCTGCTCGTGATCGATCCGGTCACCGCGGCGGCGACGACCTTGACGTCGTTGAGCGGCACGGTCGGCGCGAACGGCGGCCTGGTGCTGAACGGCGCGACCGGCTGGTTCGTGACGGCCACCTCGTCCGCGTCCATCCCGGGCAACGGCTCGCTCTACCAGTTCGACGCGTTCACCGGCGCGGTCACGCCGCTGGGGCCCGTCAGCGGTCTGCCCGGCTCGGGCTTCACGGGGCTCGCGCGCGAGCTCGCGGGCGTGAACGCGACCGCGTACTGCTTCGGCGACGGCAGCGGCACGCCGTGCCCCTGTGGAAACGACGCGAGCGCGCCGACCGGCTGTCTGCACTCGGGCGGCGTCGGCGCTGCGCTCGCGGCCGGCGGCAGCAGCGCGGCGAGCGCCGACGACCTGCTCGTGCTGGCGAGCGGCATGACGCCCGGCCAACCGGCGCTGCTCTTCGCCGGCCTCAACGCGACCGCGAGCGGCGTGGGCACGCAGTTCGGCGACGGCCTGCGTTGCGCCGGCGGCTCGGTGGTGCGGCTCGGCGTGCGCGTGGGCGACGCGAGCGGTGCGGCGACGTGGGGCCCCGGCCTCGGCGTCGCCGGCGGCTGGAGCGCGGGCGACGTGCGCCGCATGCAGGCGTGGTACCGCGACCCGTCCAACTCGCCCTGCGGCTCGGCCTTCAACCTGAGCTCGGGCCTCGAGGTCACCTTCGACTGAACGCGGCTCGAACGCGAACGCGGGTCGCGCGCGCGGCCGAGGCCGTATCATGCGCGGCCCCATGACCGCGATCCTCGAGCTGCGTGACCTGAAGAAGGCCTTCCGCGCCCCCGGCGGGGAGGTGACGCCGATCCTGGACGTGCCCGCCTTCGCGTTGGAGGCGGGCGCGCAGGTCGCGCTCGAGGGCCGCAGCGGCACGGGCAAGACCACGCTGCTGCACCTCGTCGCGGGCCTGCTCAAGCCCGACGCCGGCTCGATCCGCGTCGCGGGCACCGAGCTGACCGCGCTGTCCGAGGGTGCGCGCGACGTCTTCCGCGCGCGCCACGTCGGCTACGTGCACCAGACCTTCGCGCTGCTCGACGGCTACACCGCGCTCGAGAACGTGCTGCTCGGCATGCTCTTCGGCGCCGGCGCCGACCGCGCGCGCGCCGAGGGGCTCCTGCGCGAGCTCGGGCTCGCCGAGCGCTTGCACCACCGGCCGCACCAACTCTCCATCGGCCAGCGCCAGCGCGTCGCCGTGGCGCGCGCGCTCGCCGGCGAGCCCGAGCTCGTGCTGGCCGACGAGCCGACCGGCAGCCTCGACGCGCAGCACGCCGGGGAGGCGCTGGCGCTCCTGCGCGAGGCGTGTGCGAAGCGCGGCGCGGCGCTGCTGCTCGTGAGCCACGACCCGGTCGTGCTCGGCGCGTTCGACGACCGCCGCTCGCTCGCCGAGCTGAACCGCGTCGCCGCGGACGCCGCGCAGGGGAGCGGGCGATGACGGGCGTCTTCCTGATCGTGCGCAAGAGCCTGCGCCAGCACGCGCTGTCGTCGGCGGTGACGGTCGCGTCGGTCGCGCTCGCCGCGGGCCTCGTCATGGCGGTCTTCGCCGTCGCGCGCCAGAGCCGGCTCGCCTTCGCGGGCGGCTCGCTCGGCTACGACGCGGTGCTCGGCGCGCGCGGCAGCGAGCTGCAGCTCGTGCTCAACACCGTCTTCCACCTCGAGACGTCGCCGGGGAACCTGCCGTGGAGCACGTACGAGGCGATCGCCGCCGACCCGCGCGTCGAGCTCGCGTTGCCCTACGCGGTCGGCGACCACTACAAGGGCTTCCGCGTCGTCGGCACCGACGCGCGCGTGTTCGACGAGCTCGAGTACGGCGACGGCCGCAAGCTCGCCTTCGCGCCCGGCGGGCGGGCCTTCGACCCGGCGCGCCGCGAGGCGGTCGTGGGCGCGCGCGTCGCGCGCGAGACCGGGCTCGCCCTCGGCAGCCACTTCCAGCCCGCGCACGGCGTGCAGGAGGGCCCCGCGTCGCACGATCACGACGAGCAGTACGTCGTCGTCGGCGTGCTCGAGCCGACCGGCACGCCGAGCGACCGCGTGGTGTGGATCCCGATCGAGGGCATCTACCGCATGAGCGGTCACGAGCTGCGCGGCACCGGCGACGCGTACGTGGCCGAGCCGGGCGTGCCGATCGACGACGCGCACAAGGAGGT
The DNA here is from genome assembly GCA_020638875.1 of Planctomycetota bacterium. GTDB lineage: Bacteria > Planctomycetota > UBA1135 > UBA1135 > DUCM01. The sequence goes on along the minus strand of JACKHS010000001.1, from coordinate 31,482 downwards.
CAGCGCCGTGATGCTGAAGCTGCGCGGCAAGCAGGCGGGGTTCCAGCTCGCCGGCGAGTACAACCGCCGCGGCGCGCCGACGACGCTCGCGTGGCCGATCAACAAGTCCGTCGCGCAGCTCTTCGACAAGCTCGGCTGGGTGCAGCGCGTGCTCGAGCTCGTCGCGTACCTCGTGGTGCTCGTCGCGGGCGGCACGATCCTCGCCAGCCTGTACAACACGATGAACGAGCGCCGGCGCGAGTTCGCGATCCTGCGCTCGCTCGGCGCGCGGCGTCGAACGGTGTTCGGCGTGATCGTGCTCGAGGCCGCGACGCTGGCGTTCCTCGGGTGTCTGCTGGGGTACGCGGTCTACGCGGCGATCCTCGTCGGCGCCGCGAGCGTCGTGCGCGCGGAGACCGGCGTCGTGCTCGAGCTGTGGAGCGTGCACCCCGCGCTGTGGCTCACGCCGCTCGGCCTGGTGGTCGTCGGCGCGCTGGCCGGCGTGCTGCCGGCGCAGAAGGCCTACGCCACCGACGTGGCGCTGACCCTCGCGCGCGGATGAAGGCCGACCTCGCGACGCTCCTCGCCGCGCTGGCGCTCGCCGCCGCGAGCTGCGCCGACGCGCCCGACGCGTCCGTCGCGCCGGTCGCGGTGCACGGCGCCGCGATCGACGGCTCCGAGGACGCCGCGCCCGCGGCGTCGCCACCCGCGGCCGAGCCGCTCGCCGAGGCGCCGCCCACCGCCGCGGACGCGGGCCCGCTGCGGCTCACCTACCAGGACCTCTCGCTCGTCGACTACGACGTGGACGCCATGCTCGACTGCATGCTGTTCCCCGAGGCGTACGACGACGAGGACCGGCAGCACCTCGCCTTCCCCGACGAGCTGACGCGCCTGATGGGCCGCGAGGTCTCGATCGTCGGCTACATGATCCCCGGCGACCTCGACCAGGGCGAGGTCAAGGACTTCATGCTGGTGCGCGACCTGCTCGGCTGCTGCTTCGGGGGCACGCCGATGCCCGACGAGTGGATCGACGTCGTGATGGAGCCCGGCGAGTCGGCCGAGTACCGGCCCTACCTGCCGATGCGCGTGACGGGCGAGATGAGCCTGGGCGGCGAGCAGGACGAGGCCGGCTTCGCGATGGGCATCTACAAGTTGCGGGCGAGCGACGTCCAGGTGGAGGAGTAGCGCAGCCGACACGCCTTGACACCTCCGCGCCGCCGGGGCTAGATGGACCCCGGCCTCGCCTCCCGCGCGCCGAGGTGCGCCCTACCGCCATGATCTCGCTCCGCTCCCTCCTTCCCGCTCTCCTGCTCGTCGGGCTCGGTGCCGCAGCGCCGAGTGCGGAGGACGCCACGGTCGTGCAGATGGTCGAGCTGAACAACGTCGAGTACCAGATCGGCGACGACCTGCCCGACTGGGTGATCGCGCTCGACGGTCAGCGGATCGAGATCGCCGGCTTCATGCGCACCGGGACGCTCGAGGGCGAGACCTGGTTCGACCTGACCAACGACTCCTGCGGCTGCGGGACGAGCAAGCTCCAGCACTTCGTGCGCGTCACGCTCGAGAGCGGCACGACGAGCTTCACGCCCGACGAGCTGACGCTCACCGGCACCTTCGCGGCCGGCGAGCAGGAGGACGAGGACGGCTTCGTCGAGAGCATCTACCGCCTGACGATCACGTCGCTGTGAAGCGCGCGGCCTCGAGGCTGGCGGCGCTCTCCCTCGCGCTCCTCGCGGGGACGCCAGCGGCGCTCCCGGCGCGCGCGCAGGACGCGCCGCCCGCGACGCGTCCGAGCGACGACCAGGCCGAGGTGCTCGCGAAGGTCGAGAAGTACCTCGAGCTCGCCAAGAGCGGCACGGCCGCCGTGCGCCCGCAAGCGGCGCGGCGCCTCGCGCAGCTCGGCGAGCCGGCGCGCGCGCGCCTGGTCGAGCTCGCGGGCGCGGACGGCGCCGGGCTGGCTGAGCTCGGCCCGCAGGTCGTCGAGATCGCGGCCGACTTCGGCGACGCGGGCCTGCGCGCGGCGCTGTGGCGCGTCCTCGCCGACGCCGACTTCCCGTGGCGCGGTTCGGCGGCCCGCGCGCTCGCCAAGGCGCCCGTCGCCGACGAGGGCGCGGCGTTCCGCGGCCTGGGTGCGGACCACCTGTGGCAGGTGCGCTTCGCCGCGCTCGACGCGCTGCGCGCGCTCGACCTGCGCGACGCGCGCGCGGCCGTGCGCGCGCTGCTCGTCGACCAGGAGGGCGCCGTGCGCCGCGCGGCCGCCGCTCTGCTCGTCGACTGGGGCGAGCCCGGCGCGCTGCGCTGGCTGGTGGAGGAGCTGCGCCGCGAGGACGCGTACTTCCGCGTGCCGCTCGGCGCGCAGGCGCGCTTCGACGCGCACAAGCGGCTCACGGAGCTGCTCGGCGACGACTTCGGCTTCCGACCCGGCGAGTCGCCCGCGACGCCGGCCAACGCCGCCGCGCTCGCGCGCCTCGAGGCCGCCGCGCGCGAGCGCGCCGGGGACGCCTGGCCGAGCGAGCTGCCGCCGATCGCGCGCGCGGCGGGCGCGAGCACCGGCGACGTGCTGGGCCTCGAGCTGCGCTCGTGCCGCGCGGGCGAGTTCTACCTGCGCTGGAACGACGCCGACGAGGTGCACGTCGGCACCGGCAACGCCGCCGTCGTGACGCTCGCGCCGGGCACGGTCGAGCGCCTGCGCGCGGGCATCGAGCGGCGCGTCGCCGAGCTGGGCGACACGCGCTTCTGGGGCGAGGCCGGCTGCGACCTCGAGCAGTACCGCTGCGTCGGCGCCGACGGTGAGCTGCGCACGTGGCTGCTGTCGAAGGGCCAGGCGAGCGAGGGGGACCTGCGGCCGGCGCCGCTCGACGCGGTGGCCGAGCTGTTGCTCCTGACGCTGCCGGACGAGGCGTCGGCCGACCCGCGCCTCGACCGCCTGCGCAGCCGCGCGCGGGCCGCCCTGAGTGTGCTGGGTGGCGCGCTCTGAAGGCCGGGAGTAGCGTGGCTCCGTAGCCCGTCCGCGCGCCGCGTCGGCCGCGGACCACGCAGCCCCGGCCGGGAGTCCCTCCATGCGCGCACTCGTGCTCACCTCGTTCTGCTTCGTCGCCCTCGCCTCCGCGACCCGCGCCCAGGTCTGGCAGGAGGACTTCACCAACCAGACCAACGACGGCGCGTGGGAGGTGTACTGGAGCAACTACAACCAGATCTGGGCCGGCGGCGGCAACCCCGGCTACTACCTGCGCCTCGACACGACCGGTGGCTCGCAGACCTGTCACTTCCTCGAGATCTTCCCGACGAGCTGGCCCGCCGGCTTCAGCGGCGACTGGCGTGCGGCCGGCGTGACCGGCGTGGGCCTCGACGTGAACGAGCTGCTCGGGCCCACCTCGGCGAGCGGCGAGTGGCGCGTGCGCATCGGCAACGACAACAACACGCCGAGCGACACGAGCGACGACTGCTGGGTCGAGTTCGTGCCGCCGGTAGCGACGCCGCAGGGCACCGGTTGGTTCGCGTACGACTTCGCCGTGCCGACGGCCAGCCCGACGCTGCCCGCGGGGTGGGACTTCGGCGGGAGCTGCGGCGTGGGCGGCGACGCGGTCTGGAACGCGGTGATCCAGGACGTCGACTACTGGCGCGTGCGCCTCGACACCAACCCGCTCGCGTTCTGCCAGTTCAACCACTGGACGCTCGGCGTCGACAACCTGCGCGTCGTGGGGCCGAGCCACGCGAGCTACTGCTTCGGCGACGGCAGCGGCACGGCCTGCCCGTGCGGCAACGCGGGCGCGCCCGGCGAGGGCTGCCAGAACTCGAGCGGCGCCGGCGCGCAGCTCGCGGCGTCGGGCTCGGGCGGCGTGACGCAGGACGACCTCGTCTTCGACGGCGCGCAGCTCCTGCCGGGGCAACCGGCGCTGCTCTTCGCCGGCGTCAACGCGGTGAACGGCGGCAACGGCACGGTCTTCGGCGACGGCCTGCGCTGCGCGGGCGGCAGCGTCGTGCGCCTCGGCGTGCGCGTGCCGAACGCGAGCGGTCAGGCGACCTGGGGCCCGGGCCTCGCCGCGAGCGGCGGCTGGAGCGCGGGCGACACGCGTCACTTCCAGGGCTGGTACCGCGACCCGTCGGGCTCGCCCTGCGGCAGCGCGTTCAACCTGACGCACGGCGTCACGGTCGTGATGACGCCGTGAGCGCGGCGCGACGCGCGTGAGCCGCGGGGCCGGAGCCGAGGGACTCCGGCCCCGCGCGCGTTCACTGCCAGGTCAGCTCGAGCGCCTCGCTCCAGCCGTAGCCGCCGCCGCACGGTCCGGCCGGGTCGCGGAAGGCGGCCTGGAAGGTCCAGCTCTCGCCGGGCAGCGCGCCGAGCGCCGCCGCGAGGCCGCCGCTCCACACGAGGTCGAGCGGGTCGCGCAGGCCCAGGCGCACGACCCCGCCGCCGAGGCAGCGCAGCCCGTCGCCGAAGGGCGCAGGCGCCGCGGTGAGCGGCGCGCCGAAGAGCATCGCCACCTGGTCGCGCGGGACCTCCCAGAGGTAGAAGGCCAGGTCGTCGCGCGCGACCTCGACGCTCGCGGCCGCGCCGAGCAGCGCACCGCGGTCCTCCGAGTGCCGGCAGCCCGCTTGCGCGCCCGGCAGCACGTCGTTGCCGCACGGACACGGCGCGAGCGTGCCGTCGCCCGCGCACGCCACGCGCACCGGCGCGGCGAGCGGCAGGTCCCACGTGCGCACGGCGCCGACGTACTGCACGCCGCCGATCCACTCGTAGCGGTTGCCGAGCGCGAGGTGCTCCGCGGAGAGCGCGAGCGCGAGCTCGTGCTGCTGGCGCCACGCGAGCGCCGGCGCGGCGAGCGCCGCAAGCGACCACACGCCGGCGCCGTACTCGTGCACCTGCACCACGCGGCCGTAGCGCGTGCCGACCACGACGCGCGCGTGCGTGGCGGCGAGCGAGGTGCCGAAGGTGCCGTAGGGCTCGGGCTGCGCCGGCAGGAGCGCGGTCTCGTACGTCCACGTCGCGCCGCTGCGGCGGTAGAGGTGCACCTCGCCCGCGTTCGGCGCGGCGAGGTCGCCGTACAGCTCGCTCACCGCCGCCAGGTCGCCGGCGAGCGCGACGCGCGTCCCGAAGCCGTTGTCGACGACGCCGCTCGGGCTGCGCAGGCGGCCCTGCACGCGCCAGTGGGCGCCGTCGAACTGGTAGACGAGCACGACGCCGTGCGCCCAGGCCGGCCCCGGTTGGCTGACGAGCGCCCAGTCGCCGTCGAGCGCGACCGCCGCGCCGAAGTGCGAGGTCGGCCAGACGGTCGCGGGCCGGAGCTCCTGCTCGAGCGCCCAGCTCGCGCCGTTGCGCCGGTACACGTACGCCGCGCCCGCGTCGACGCCGTCGTGGTCGTAGCTGCCGACGCCGACGAGCAGCCGCTCGCCCGACAGCGCGAGCTGGGTGTCCCACGGGCCGTCGTTGCCCTCGAGCTTCGGCAGCGTCGCCTGCGCGGTCCAGGTGCCGCCGCTGCGCGCCCAGACGTGCACGAGCGTGCTGCTGCCCCAGGCTGCGCCGGTGGCGGCCAGCACGTCGCCGTCGAGCGCGAGCTGGTGCGCGAACCACGAGCCGCTGCCGGTCAGCGTCTGGCGGTAGCTCCACGCCCCGCCGACGAGGTCGTACAGCTGCACGAGGTGGACCTCGTGCTCGGTCGCGGCGAGCGTGGCGCCGTCGAGCGCGAGCCCGTAGCCGAACTCGCCCCAGGAGTGGGGCGTGGGCGGGGTGAGGAGCGCGTCCTCCGTCGCCACGACCTGCGCCGCCGCGGGGGCGGCGAGGGCGACGACGAGGAGCGCGCGGAAAGCGGTGTGGACCCGCATGGCGAAACCTCCGCGCGCGAGCGTGGGCCGGGTTCCCTCAGCGTCGCCCCGCGCCCGCGCGCGGCCCACGGGCCGAACGGCGTAGCGACGGGGCGCGCGCGCCGCAGCGCGCGTCGGAGCGAGCGCTCGTCGCTCAACCGCGCCAGCGGTCGACCAGCCAGGACGGCGGCAACCACGCCGCCGCGGCGACGACGACCGCGGGACCCAGCGGCCAGTCGAGGCGGTAGGAGAGCGCGACGCCGGCCACGGCGGCGGCGAGGCCGACGGTGGCCGACCACCAGAAGTAGCCCTTCATCGAGCGCGCCAGGCCGCGCGCGGCGAGGGGCGGGACGACGAGCAGGCCGAAGAGCACGACCGGGCCGACGATCATCACGCCGGTCGAGACGGTGGCGCCGACGAGGTTCAGCAGCAGCGCCTCGAGCAGCAGCACCGGGCGGCGCGTGACGAGCGCGGCCTCGCGGTCGAAGGCGACGAGCACGAGCTCGCGCTGGAACACGACGAGCGCGAGCAGCACGAGGCCGTACACACCCGCGAGGATCTCGAGCTCGTGGACGCCGACGAGCAGGATCTCGCCGCGCAGCAGCGAGTGGACGAAGACCTCGCCGGCGGGGGATTCGTGCGCCGCCAGGATCGTGACCGCGCTCGCGATAGAGAAGGCCGCCGCCACGCGCGCCGCCTCGCTGCCGCGGCCCTTGCGCCCCAGCAGCGCGAGCGCGGCGAGGCCGCCGAAGGTGAACAGCGACGCCCACAGGAGGTGGTAGTTCAGCGCGGCGTGGCTGCCGCTCGAGATCTCGGCCTCGTCGAGGTGGCCGAGGCCGACGTACGCGCTCCACAGCGGCAGCACGGCGAAGCCGAAGGCCACGCCGGCGGCGGCGAACTGCGGCAGCGCGACGCCGTAGAAGCCGGTGCGCCGCAGGAACAGGAAGTTGCCGACCAGCGGCGCGACCGCGCCGGCGACGAGCGCGGCGACGATCGCGGGGCCGAAGAGCTCGACGAACTCGTGCCAGGCGAGGTCGTTCACGCGTGCGCCTCCACCGTCTCGCCGGCGAACAGGCGGTCGAGCGACTCGGGCGACAGCAGCGCCTCGGCGTCACCGTGCTGCACGCGGCCCTCGGCGACCCACAGCACCTCCTGCGCCATCGCGCGCAGGAGCGGCAGCTCGTGCGACACGATCAGCACCGCGAGGCCTTCGCGCGCCTGCAGGTCGCGCAGCACCTCGAGGATCTTCGCGGCGGCGGCGCGGTCGACGCCCGAGGTCGGCTCGTCGAGCACGAGCAGCCGCGGGCGCGCCATGAGCGCGCGCGCCAGCAGCACGCGCTGGCGCTGGCCGCCCGAGAGCGAGGCGAACGGCGCGCGGCGCTGGTCGTGCAGGCCGACGCGGTCGAGGCAGCGGCACGCGAACTCGTGCTCCTCGTGGCCGAGCGCGCGCCAGAAGCGCTGCACGCCGCGGAAGTGCGGCGCGGCGCCCAGGTGCACCACCTCCTCGACGGTCAGCGGGAAGACCGCGTCGTAGACCTCGCGCTGCGGCACGTAGCCGATCGGGTGCGGTCCGCGGCGCACCTCGCCCGCGAGCGGCTTCAGGAGCCCGAGCAGCCCGCGGAAGAGCGTCGTCTTGCCGGCGCCGTTCGGCCCGGCGATGCCGACCAGCGCGCCCGGGCGCACGACGAGGTCGACGCCCTGCACGATCGCGCGGCCGCCGTAGCCGAAGGCCGCGCCGCGCGCTTCGAGCAGCGCCGCTTCGTCGGTGCTCACGAGCCCTGATCCTCGAGCGCCGGCAGGCCGAACGCCTCGCGCAGCCGCACGAGGTCGCCGTCGAGGAGGTCGATCCACGTCTTGGCCCAGCTCGCGCCGTCCACCTGCGTGGGCAGCTCGAGCACCTTCGCGCCGCTCTTCTCCGCGATGTCGGTGAGCGTGCGGTTGTTCGACCACGCGGCGGTCAGGATCAGGTCGACGTGCTGCTCCTCGAGCTCGCGCACCACGCGCGCGACGTCGCGCGGCGTCGGCGCGACGCCGGGCTTGGACTCGACCGAGACGGCCGTCTCGATGCCCGCGTAGCGCGTGAGGTAGTTGAACTCGACGTGGTACACGGCGACGCGCTTGCCCTTCATGCCCTCGACGAGGCGCTGCCAGCGCTCGGCCTTCTTCGCGACCGCGGCGAGGTACTCGTCCAGGCGCTGCGCGTAGAGCTCGGCGCCGTCGGGGTCGACCTCGCTGAGCGCGGCCGCGATGCGCCTCGCGACGTGCGGCCCGGCGGCCGGGTCGAGCGTGAAATGCGGGTTGCCGTCGGGGTGCAGGTCGCCGCCCTCGCGCGAGAGCGAGGTCGGCACCTCGATGGCCGCCCAGCCCTCCGAGCAGTTGACGAAGCCCGGCTGGTCCTTGGCGATCTTCGAGTTGCGCGCGGTGAGCAACAGCGAGGGCAGCCAGGTCGACTCGAGCGACAGGCCGGCCTCGAGGAACACGTCGGCGCGCCGCACGGCGACCAGCATCGAGGGGCGCACGCGCACGCTGTGCAGGTTCTCGGAGCCCTTGGTCAGGGACGTGACTTGCACGCGCGGGCCGCCGACGGCGGTCGCGATCTCGGCCAGGTCGGGCACGCTCGCGACGATCTGCAGCGGATCGCGCGCGGGGCCCGCGGCCCACAGCGGCGACGCGGCGAGACAGACGAGCAGGGGGAGCAGAGCGCGGCGGGGGAGTTTCATGGCGGTTCCTACCAGTTGATGCCGTGGTCGTGGGGGCCGACGAAGCCGGTGAGCTGGATCACGAGGCGCAGCGCGTCGGGGGAGGCGTCGTAGTCCGCGTAGCCGGCCGAGAAGCGCAGGCGCAGGAACTCCGACAGGTAGTGCGTGTAGTAGACGTCGATCTCGCGCGCGTCGCCGGCGCCGGCCTCGACGAGCTGGCAGCGGCTGTACTGCGCGCCGACGCTCGACTGCCGGTCGAGGCCGTGGTCGAGGAACAGGTAGTAGCCGCTCGCGTCGCCGTCGTTGACCACGACGTTGCTGGCGAGGTCGACCTCGGCCGACAGCGCGCCGTTGGCGCGCAGGTACTCGCCGCCGAACGTCCACGACTTGGTGGCCGTGTCGTCGACCCAGCCGTACGTGAGGTCGAGGCCCCAGACGCTGTTCGAGCCCGACGCGGAGAGGTTGCCGCTCGCGGGGTCCTCGTAGGCGAGCTCGGGCACGAGGCGCGTCGAGAGGCCGACCTGCACCTGGCCGTTCGTGCCCACGTCGCGCAGCGCCGTCACGCGCCCGCTGAAGTCGAGCTTGCCCAGGTCGCGGCGGTCCTCCTGCCAGGGCTCCGCGCCCGCGGCGGCGCCGTGCTCGCTGCCGTGCTCGTGCGGCGTCAGCGACTGGAACACGCCGAGCGACGTGCGCACGACCGTGACGTCACCCGCGGGCGACCACCAGTCCCACTGCAGGCCGTCGCCCTTGACCTCTTCGCCGAGCAGCTCGCGCAGCACGAGCGGGCGCTCGAACGTGCGCAGGTCGTGCACGTGCGCCTGCATCTGCTTGCCGAAGTCGAGGAAGAAGCGGCCGACGCGCAGCGTGTGCGCGTCGCCCAGGCCGAGGTACTGCAGCGAGGCCTCCTCGAGCGCGAGCTCCTCGCCGTCGCTCGCCACCGTCGCGTAGATCCACGCCGTCGGGTCGATCCAGGCCGAGGCCAGCACCTCGGCGCTGCGCAGCTCGAGGTGCGTGCCCTCGTCGCCCGCGCCGTCGAGCTCGACGTAGTCCATGTAGGCGTCGAAGGCGAGGCTGATGGCGGGGTTGAACTCGCGTGAGAAGCGGTCGGTCTGGCCCGAGCCGGTGGCGGGCATGCCGGGCGAGGTGATGCCCGAGCCCTGGGCGGCGGCGGGCGCGGCGAGGAGCAGCCCGCAGGCGAGCGGGCGCAGGTGGCGGAGGTGGCGCATGGGGAGGCGGCGCGGGGAGCGCTCTGGGGAAATGGCGTCTAGATGAGAATGGATTATCATCTGGCACCGGCCCCGTCAAGCGCTGGCGGTCTACGGCACCCGAGGAAGTCGCGTGAGCATCACCTGCGCTCCGTGCGCGCGGCGTGCGGGCCGCGTGCGCTTCGCGTGCAGGCCACCGGCGACGGTGCGACGAGCGCGCGACGGCGCCGCGCGACGCGCGCCCGTCCGTCGCGGCGCGCGGCTTCTGCGGGCGGCGCCCTGGGAGCGCCGCCCGCGGGGGCTATGCTGCCGCGTTCCCCGCGACCGCACCGAACCATGGACACCGCCCCGACCCCCGTCACCGTCACGCTCGACAACTTCGAGACCGAAGTCCTCCAGCGCTCCACCGAGGTCCCCGTGCTGCTCGACTTCTGGGCCACGTGGTGCGGCCCGTGCAAGGCGCTCGGGCCGACGCTCGAGCAGCTCGAGCGCGAGCTGGCCGGCCGCTTCGTGCTCGCCAAGTGCGACGTCGACGAGAACCCCGAGCTCGCGCAGGCCTTCCGCATCCAGAGCGTGCCGACCGTCGTGCTGCTCGTCGAAGGGCGCCCGGTGGACGCCTTCGCCGGCGCGCTGCCCGCGGCGCAGATCCGCGCCTTCCTCGAGCCGCACCTCGGCGCCGCGCCGGGCGGCCCCGAGGACCTCCTGGCCGAGGCGCTCGAGCTCGAGCAGGCCGGCGACCTCGAGGCCGCGCAGGCCTCGCTCGAGGAGCTCCTGGCGGACGCGCCCGAGGAGGCCGCGCCGCGCGTCGCGCTCGCGCGCGTGCTGCTCGCGCGCGGCGAGGAGCCCGCGGCGCGCAAGGTCTTCGAGCGCCTGGCCGAGGCCGAGCGCGGGCGCGACGACGCGAAGGCGCTGCAGGCGCGCTTCGACCTGATGGCGAGCGCGGGCGACCTCGACGCGAAGCAGGCCGCCGCCGAGGCCGCACCCGACGACCTCGCGAAGCGCCTCGAGTACGGCCGCGCCCTCGTCGCCGCCGGGCGCGTCGAGGACGGCCTCGAGGAGCTCTTCACGGCCGCCAAGCGCGACCTCGCCTACGACGGCGGCGCCCCGCGCAAGGCGCTGCTCGAGGTCTTCCAGGCCCTCGGGCCCCAGGACCCGCGCACGCTCGAGTACCAGCAGCGCCTGTCGGTGCTGCTCTGCTCGTAGCCCCGTCGGGAGGCGCGGCGTCCCGGCGCGCGGCCCGGGTTTGCTCCGGCGCGCGGGGTCCGCTATAGCTGAGGCCTGCCGCGCCTGTCCCGCGGCGGCCCTCGCCCCGATCTCGATGCTGCGCTCTCTCCGCCTGCCGGTCCTCCTCGCCTCGCTCGCTTCCTGCGCGACGCTCGAACAGGAGCCCTACGCCGAGTTCGGTGCGGGCAAGACGGTCGTCGGCGCGTCGACGGGCTGGGCCTTCTACGAGGCCGAGGCGCAGGCCGGCGGGCTGTCGGGCGTGCTGCAGGGTCGCACCGGGTCGGACACGACCGACCTGCCGCCCAACTACGGCGGCGCGCTCAAGCTGCACCACATGGTCACCGACCGCCTGGCGCTCGGTGCCATCGTCGAGCTGCGCAGCTTCAACCCCGATCCCATCCAGCCGCTCGACGCCAAGCTCACGGCGGGGGACTTCGAGACGCTGCACCTGATCGCGAGCTCGCGCTGGTTCTTCGACCCCTTCGGCGCGGAGCGGCGCTGGCGCTCGTTCGTCGGCTTCGACGTGTCCTACATCCCCGAGGTGAAGCTCGGCGACGTCGAGGTCGACTACGCGCCCAACCCGATCCCCGCGGAGCACGTCTACGTGAAGGGCAGCTCGTACTGGGCGCTGGGCGCCGTCGGCGGCGTGCAGTACCTGCTGAACGACCGCACGACGCTCGACCTCGGCGCGTTCTACGAGTACTCCATCACGCCCGGCGAGGCGACCGTGGCCTTCCAGAACCTGGGCGGCGCGGAGGCCAAGATGGAGCTGTGGCCGCGCGGGCTGATCGTCTTCGTGGGCCTGACGTACTCGCTCTGAGGAGCGGCGGGGGAGCGGGAGTTGGAGCGTCGTAGCTGGCACGCGCACTATCAGGAAGGTGTCCCGACGAGTCTGGACTACCCGGACGTGTCGCTCGCGGAGATGCTGCGCGCGACCTCCACCGCGCTGCCCGACGCGACGGCCCTCCTGTTCATGAACTACCGGATGACCTATCGCGCGCTGCAGGACCACGTCGACCGCCTGGCGACGGCCTTCGCGCGCCTGGGCGTGCAGCCGGGGCAACGCGTGGCGGTCCACCTGCCGACGCTGCCGCAGACGGTGATCGCGTACTACGCCGCGCTGACGATCGGCGCGCAGGTCGTGCTGACGAACCCGCTGTACACGCCGCGCGAGCTCGAGCACCAGTGGAACGACGCCGAGTGCGTGCTGGCGGTGACGGCCGACTTCCTGTGGGACCAGAAGGTGCGCGCGCACCGCGCCGAGCTCGCGCCGCGGGACTACGTCGTGGCGTCGATCCCCGAGTACCTGGGCTGGCCGCTGAACTGGCTGGCGCCGCTCAAGCTCGGCCGCCAGCACCCGCCCACGTGGGCGCGCGTGAAGCGCGAGGAGGGCGTGCACCGCTTCGCGGAGCTGGTGCGCGACACGCCGCCCGCGCCGCCGCGGCCGACGGTGGACATGGAGTCGATCGCGGTGCTGCAGTACACCGGCGGTACCACCGGCGTCTCGAAGGGCGCGATGCTCACGCACCGCAACCTCACGGTGAACGTCGCGCAGATCAACGCGTGGTTCCCGGGGCTGCAGCGCGGCAAGGAGGTCACGCTCGTCTGCCTGCCGCTGTTCCACGTCTTCGGGATGACGGTCGGCATGAACTGGTCGATCTCGCACGGCGCGGCGATGGTGCTGCTGCCCGACCCGCGCGACTTCCCGCTGCTCGTCAAGAGCATCGCCAAGCACCGCGTGACGCTGTTCCCCGGCGTGCCGGCGCTGTTCAACGGGCTGAACAACTTCCCGGGCATCGAGTCGATCGACGTCCGCAGCGTGCGCTCGTGCTTCTCGGGCTCGGCGCCGATCGCGCCGGACGTGCTCGAGCGCTTCGAGGCGCTCACCGGCGCGCGCATCGTCGAGGGCTTCGGGATGAGCGAGACCTCGCCGGTGGTCAGCGTCAACCCGCTGGTGGGCACGCGCAAGATCGGCAGCGTCGGCATCCCGATCTCCGACACCGACGCGCGCGTCGTGTCGATCGACGGCGGCCTCGACGAGCTGCCGCGCGGCGAGGAGGGCGAGCTCGTCGTCCAGGGCCCGCAGGTGATGAAGGGCTACTGGAAGCGCCCCGACGAGACGCAGAAGACCATGCGCGACGGATGGCTGCTCACCGGCGACCTGGCGACCATGGACGAGGACGGCTACATCCGCATCGTCGGCCGCAAGAAGGACATGATCTCGGCCGGCGGCTTCAAGATCTACCCGGACGAGGTCGACGCCGTGCTGATGTCGCACCCCGACATCCTCGAGGCGGCCACCATCGGGGTGCCCGACCCGCGGCGCGGCGAGACGGTCAAGTCGTTCCTGGTCCTGCGGCCGGGCCGGACGCTGACCTTCGAGGACTTGGACCGCTGGTGCCGGGAGCGCCTGGCGGCCTACAAGGTGCCGCGCGAGATCGAGGTCCTCGACGAGCTCCCGAAGTCGAACGTCATGAAGGTCCTGCGACGGGAGTTGCGCGAGAGGGAGCTGCGAAAACGGGGCGAGTAGGACAGACTCTGCGCCTCTTCGCCCACCCGCCTCGGCCTCCTCGATGAAGCGCGCTCTCGTTCGGCTCCTGTTGCTCGTCCTCGGTCTCCTGCTCGGGCTCGGCGCGGGAGAGTTCGCCGCGCGGCGGCTGCTCGGTCGGGGCGGACTGCCCTTCGACGCGGAGGCCGAGCGCGCGGCGGTGCGCGAGCAGCTCTCGCGGCTCGACGGCGCGCTGCCGCTGCCCGGCAAGTCCGGCCGCCTGCAGGGCGAGACGCGCGTGGAGCTCGTCGTGCACCCGTTCGTCGGCTACGACGCGGCGCGCGACCGCGAGCTCGACGCGCGCGAGCTGGCGCGCTTCGCGCGGCCCGACCCGACGCGCTACCGCGTCGCGATCCTGGGCGGTTCGGTGGCCGGCGTGTTCGGCAACTACGGCTCGAAGCCGCTCGCCGCGCGCCTCGAGGCGGAGCCCGAGCTCGCCGGGCGCAAGGTCGAGTTCCTGTTCTACGGCCGCGGCGGGCACAAACAGCCGCAGGCGCTGCTGCGCCTCGCGCACCTGTACTCGCTGGGCGTGCACCCCGACCTCGTGATCACGATCGACGGCTTCAACGAGGTCGCGGTCGGCACGAACAACCCCAAGGGCGGCCTGCACCCGCTGTGGCCGAACTTCTCGCAGTGGCTGCCGCTGGTGTACTCGCCGGCCAACGGCGTCGCGCTGATGGACGCCTACACCGACGTGCGCTACGCGAGCCGCGCGCTGCGCGCCGAGGGCGAGCGCTACCTCGCCAGCCCGCTGTCGGACTCCGGGCTCTACGCGTGGTACGTGCGGCGCCGCCTCGCGCGCCTGCAGTCGGCGCAGCTCGGCGCGCAGAAGGCCTACCTCGAGCTGCTCGACCAGGACGTCGTGCAACCCGCGCTGCGCGGACCGGCCTGGGGCGGCTCGGCGCGCGACGCCGCGGTGGTCTGCGTCAAGAGCTGGCGCGAGTGCTCGCTGCAGACCTGGCACCTGTGCGCCGCCAACGGCGCGACCTTCGTGCACGTGCTGCAGCCGACGCTGCACGACGAGGGCGCCAAGCCGCTCAGCGACGAGGAGCGCGAGAGCTGCGCGATGCCGGCCGAGTGGATCGAGGGCACGCGCATCGGCTACCCGCTGCTGCGTCAGGCGGGCAAGTCGCTCGTGCACGAGGGCGCGCCGTTCTACGACGCCTCGGGGCTGTTCGCCGACGCGCCGCAGACGCTGTACTACGACGCGTGCCACTTCGGGGAGGAGGGCTGCGCGCTGCTGGCCGACTTCGTCGCCGACGCGGTGCTGCGCGAGCTGCGCCGGGAGTGACGCGCGGGCGCGCTCAGGGCGAGACGCGCACCTCGTAGCCCAGCGCCCGCATCTCGTCGGCGAACGCCTCCATCCACGCCGCGTCGACCGGCGCGAGGCGCGGCGCCTCGGGCTGGTGCGACGCGCGCGCCAGCCCGTACAGCAGCACGCCCTCGAGCGGCACCGCCTCGCGCTTCGCGCGCGCGAGCAGCGCCAGGTAGGCGTCGCGCTCGGCGCGCGAGGGCGGCGCGCCGTCCATGCGGAACACGCACGTCTGCACCCAGGTCGGGCACGCGTGCGCGGCGGCGACGAGGTTCTCCCACGCGGCTGCCGCGCCGCCGGCCCAGTCGTTGATGCGCCGCTGCCCCTCGTCGGTGGCGGAGTCGAGCTTGAACCAGACCTCGCCGCCGAGCGGGCGCATGGCCGCGAGCCCGCGCTGCACGGGCTCGCGCCGCGCGAAGGAACCGTTGGTGATGAGCACCAGCTTGACGCGTCCGACGAGGTCCTCGTCGCGCATCACCGAGCCGACGCGCGCGACCACCGCGGCGAAGTCCTCGACGCTGGTCGGCTCGCCGTCGCCCGAGAAGGCCAGGTCGTTCAGCCGCCGCGAGCCCTCGGGAACGCGCGTCTCCATGAAGTCGCCGCGCAGCACCTCGGCGAGGAAGCCGCGCAACTCGCGCTCGAGCCGGTCGAGGTCGATCTCCGGCGCCTTGCCGCGCACGAGGCCGTCGACCTGGCAGTAGACGCAGCGGAAGTTGCAGGCCCGGTTGGGGTTCAGGTTGATGCCGATGGACACGCCGCGCGCGCGGCGCGAGACCACCGGGTAGACGTGCACGAGGCCGGCGCCGTCGCGCGCGTGGTCGTCGACGGTGAGCCTCATGCGTCGCGCAGCACCTCGAGGTGCGCCTCCACCGACTCCGCGAGGCCCTCGAGGTCGTAGCCGCCTTCGAGCAGCGACACGAGCCGCCCGCCGCACGTGCGCCGCGCGACGTCGACGAGGCCCTGCGTCATGCGCCGGAAGCCCTCGGCGCTGACGCGCGTGTCCGACAGCGGGTCGCGCACGTGTGCGTCGAAGCCGGCCGAGACGAGGATCAGGTCCGGCGCGAAGGCCTCGACCGCCGGCAGCACGAGCCCCTCGAAGCGCGCGAGGTACTCGCGGTCGCCCTCGCCGGCGGCCATCGGGACGTTCAGCACGCTGCCCTCGCCCGCGCCGCGGCCGCGCTCGCTCGCGGCGCCGGTGCCGGGGTAGTGCGGGTACTGGTGCAGGCTCGCGAAGAACACCGTCGGGTCCTCCTCGGTCAGGTGCTGCGTGCCGTTGCCGTGGTGCACGTCCCAGTCGACGATCGCGACGCGCGCGAGCCCGAGCTCGTCCTGCGCGTGGCGCGCGGCGAGCACGACGGTGTTGAACAGGCAGAAGCCCATCGCGTGCGCGTGCTCGGCGTGGTGGCCGGGCGGGCGCGCCAGCAGGAACGCGTTCGTCCAGCGGCCCTCGGCCACGCGCGCGCAGGCCTCGAGCGCGCCGCCGACCGCCGTGAGCGCGGCGTCCCAGGACGCGGGCGAGACGGTCGTGTCGGCGTCGAGGCGCGGCTCGCCGTGCAGCACCGCCTGGTGCACGCGCTCGACGTGGTCGCGGTCGTGCACGCGCCAGAGCAGCGCCGGCGGGCAGCGCCGCGCTTCCAGGCGGTCGAGCTCCTGCGCGAGCCCGCTGCGCGCGAGGCGCGCTTCCACCGCGAGCAGCCGCTCCGTGCGCTCGGGGTGCCCGGGCCCCGTGTCGTGCTCGAGGAAGACCGGTGCGCTGACCAGACCCGTCGTCATGGCGCGGGGGACTCCTTCCACGGGCGGCTAGTCGCCGGATTCGAGCCGGAAGACGTCGCGGTAGCGCTCGTCGGCCACCAGCGCGGCGAAGTCGGGGTCCTGCGCCAGCGCGCGCAGCTGCGTGATCGAGATGGGCGCCTTCGAGAGCCACTCCACCGCGTCCTTCTCCTTGCCGAGCAGCGCGTGGCAGCGCGCGAGCCCGACGTACACGTCGGGCTGCGGGCGGCCGAAGGTCTCGCCGGTCTTGAGCGCCTGCGTGTAGTCCTTGATCGCGTTCTTGTAGTCGCCGATCCGGTAGCGCACGTTCGCGCGCGCCTCCCAGGCGCTCGACAGCAGGTCGTTCTCCTCGAGGCGCTGGTCGTAGGGTTCGAGCACCTTCTTGCGCGCGCTGCGATCGCCGTCGCGCGCGAGTGCCACGAGCGCGGCCTCCGAGACGCGCGGCGTCGAGGCCTCCGAGAGGTCCTTCAACGCGCGCTTGGTCTTGCTGTCCCACTCCTCGTGGTAGCGCGCGAGCAGCTCGATGGCGCGCACCGCGTCGTCGGGCTTCGAGGTGAGCGCGCCCACGAGCGCCATCAGGCCCGCGCAGTGGTCCTCGTCGATCACCTCGGGCACGGCCTCGTAGTAGTCGAGCACCTGCCGCGCGTAGCCGGAGGCGCGGCCCGCGTCGGCCAGCAGCGCCAGCACGCGCGGCGCGGCGGCGGCCACCTTGGCGCTGGTCAGCGCGGCGAGCGCCTGCTGCACCACCTGCGGGTCGGGGTCGGCCAGCACCTGGCTCAGGAAGGCCTCCTGCTCCGCGCCGCCGAGCGTCGCCAGCGCGCCCAGCAGGTGCCCCTTCTGCGCGTCGTCGGCCTTGTCGAAGCGCGCGCGCAGCTCGCGGCCGACGCGCTCGACGTCGTCGCTCTGCGCGAGCACCGTCAGCGCGTTCTTGCGCCCCTCGGTCGTGCCCGCGTCGAGCAGCGCGAGCAGCTCGGTCGTGACGGCCTTCGTCGAGAGCTCGCGCAGCGCGAGCGCGACCTGGCGCGCGCACGAGACGCGCGGCGGGTCGGCGCCGGCGCCCGGCTCCAGGCGCGCGACGAGCAGCGGCGCGACGGGCGAGCCGAGCTTGACGAGCTCCTGGCGCAGCCCGGGCACGTCGCGCTGGCGACCGCGCGCGTAGGCGCTCTCGAGGTCCTCCACGAGCGCGCCGACGCGCGCGCGGAAGCCCTCGAGCAGGCGCTCGCGCTCGGCCTTGTAGCGCTCGAGCAGCTCCTCGAGCGAGAGCTCGTCCTCCGCGGCGGCGGGCGGCGCCGTGACGCGCGCGGCCGCCGCGGCGGGGGCCGCGCCGAGCACGAGCAGCGCCGCGACGAGTCGGGGGTCGACCTTCATGGCGGCCACTCTACCCGCTGAGGCGCTCGTTGTTGCGCTCCGGGGCGCGCGCCTCAGCCGTGGCGGCGCGCCATCGGCGTGACCAGCACCCAGCCGCCCTGGCGCGAGAGCGTCCCGGGGGTCCGGCGGCGCTTCCTGCTGCGCATGCGGCGCGCGCCCGCGGCGGCCCGGCGCGGCTCGGCGCGCGCTTCGCGCTCCTCGCGCTCGACCGGCGCCGTGCGGCGCGGCTCCGGCCCGAGGCCGTAGAGCAGGCGCAGGCGCGCGCGGTGGCGGAAGACCCAGGAGTGCATGGGGCGGACCTTCGTCCGCGCGGCGGCGGTCGGTTGAGCCGCGTCGGGGAGAAACGGCCGCGCCCCGCGCTCACGGCCGGCGGGGGCTGGTCAGGGCGGCCCGCGCCGGGTGCAATGCCGGGCTCTCCCGCACGCCGTCATGCTGCCCGAAGCCCTCGACCCGCCGCGCCACCAGCACCCCGCGCCCGAACGCGCGGCGTGGGACGTCGTCGTCGTCGGCGGCGGCCACGCCGGCGTCGAGGCGGCGCTCGCCGCGGCGCGCCTGGGCGCGCGCACCGCGCTCGTGACCTTCCGCGCCGACCTGCTCGGCGAGATGAGCTGCAACCCGGCCATCGGCGGCCTGGGCAAGGGCCAGCTCGTCAAGGAGGTCGACGCGCTCGGCGGCCTGATGGGGCGCGTCGCCGACGCGACCGGCCTCCAGTTCCGCATGCTCGGCACGCGCAAGGGCGCCGCGGTGCGCGCGCCGCGCTGCCAATCGGACCGCCACCGCTACCGCGCGGCCGTCGTCGCGGCCGTCGCCGCGAGCGCGGTCGAGGTCGTCGAGGGCTCGGTCACCGGCCTCGTGCTCTCGGAGGGCAGCCACGCGCACCTCGCCGGCGCCGGCGCGCGCGGGCCGTGGGTGCGCGGCGTGCGCCTCGCCGACTGGCGCGAGCTCGACGCGTCCGCGGTCGTGCTGACCACCGGCACCTTCCTGCGCGCGATCATGCACGTGGGCGAGACGCGCTCGGAGGGCGGCCGCGCCGGCGAGGCCGCGGCCGTGGGCCTCGACGCGGACTTCGCGCGGCTCGGGCTCGCGACGGGGCGCCTCAAGACCGGCACGCCGCCGCGCCTCGTCGCCGACAGCATCGCGTGGGACGCGCTCGACGTGCAGCACGGCGACGCGCGCCCGGTGCCGTTCTCGTGGCGCACCGACCGCGCGCGCTTCCCCGCGCTCGACCAGCGACCCTGCCACGTCACGTACACCAACGACGCGACCCACGCGCTCATCCGCGCGAACCTGCACCGCGCGCCGATGTACTCGGGCGCGATCCAGGGCGTCGGCCCGCGCTACTGCCCGTCGGTCGAGGACAAGGTCATGCGCTTCGCCGACAAGGAGCGCCACCAGGTCTTCCTCGAGCCCGAGGGCCTCGACACCGACTGGGTCTACGCAAACGGCGTGTCGACCTCGCTGCCGGCCGAGGTGCAGGAGGCGATGCTGCGCACGATCCCCGGCCTCGAGCGCGTGCGCTTCCACCGCCACGGCTACGCGGTCGAGTACGACTTCGTGCAGCCCAGCCAGCTCGACGGCGAGCTCGCCGTGCGCAGCGTGCCGGGCTTGTACCTGGCCGGACAGCTCAACGGCACCTCGGGCTACGAGGAGGCCGCCGCGCAAGGGCTCGTCGCCGGCGCGAACGCGGCGCTGTGGGGGCTCGGGCGCGAGCCGCTCGTGCTCGCGCGCCACGAGGCCTACACGGGCGTGCTCGTCGACGACCTCGTCGTCACGAACCCGACCGAGCCCTACCGCATGTTCACGAGCCGCGCGGAGTATCGCCTGCTGCTGCGCCACGACACGGCCGACCGCCGGCTCACGCCGCGCGGGCACGCGCTGGGCCTGGTGAGCGACGCGGACCACGCGGCGTACCTGGCGCGCGAGCGCGAGCTCGCCGCCGCGCGCGCCTACCTCGAGCGCGAGCGCCACGAGGGCAAGACGCTGGCCGAGCTGCTGCGCCGGCCCGCGCTGGACTGGGCCGCGCTCGAGGCGCTGAGCCCCGGCCTCGCCGCGCTCGCGCTCGACCCCGAGCTCGCGCAGGTGCTCGAGAGCGACGTCAAGTACGCCGGCTACGTCGAGAACCAGCTCGAGGACGTGGCGCGCCTCGCCAGGCAGGAGGCCGCCGAGATCCCGCCCGACTTCGACTACGCCGGCGTCTCCGGCCTCGCGCACGAGGCCCGCGAGCGCCTCGGCCGCCTGCGCCCGCGCACGCTGGGCGCGGCGTCGCGCGTCGCGGGCATCCGCCCGCCCGACGTGGCCCTGCTCGCCGTGCACCTCGAGCGCCGCCGCCGCGCCGAGCGCGCCTCAGGCGCGGGGGCGTAGCACGACCGCGAACGCGGCATCGCCGTCACTCGGGGAAGAGGATACGCAGGGCGTTCGAGGCGTTGCGGCCGGCGCCGTCGCGGTAGAGGAACTGGAAGGTGCCCGTGTCGCCGGGCTGCAACGCGCCGGGGCCTTGCGGGAAGGGCGCGGCGAAGAGGTCGACCGGCAGCGCGAGCTCGCCGGCGCTGTCGGCCGTCGCGGCGGCGACGAAGCGCAGGTGCGGGCCCTGCAGGCAGAGCGTGCCCGCGCCGAAGGTGCGCGGCGGACCGTCGCTGCCGTAGACCAGCACGCCGGGCGCGCCGGGCGGCAAGCCCTCCACGTCGAGCACGAGTTCGTTCGCGGCGAGGGCGATGGGGCCCGAGTTCCACAGGCGCGCACCCGCGCCGGTCGAGTTGACCGCGCCGGGGCAGAGCGGCGTCGCCTCGGCGGGCGCGCCGTAGAAGATGCGGATGCGGCCGGGTTGGATCATCCAGGTCTGGTAGCCGGGCGGCGTGTAGTAGCTCTCGACGACGACCCACTCGCCGATGCCGTCGCCGTTCACGTCGTCCAGGGTCTCGACCTGGCTGCCGGCTTCGGGGCTCAGCGAGCCACCGTTGTGCTCGCCACTCACGCGCCAGAGGAGCGACCCGGTCGCGCCGGAAAAGACGAGCGCGTTGCCGTAGCCTGTGCCTTGCGTCGCGTGGGGCGCCCCGACCACCAGGTCGAGCACACCGTCGCCGGTGAGATCGCGCTCCGACGCCACCGCCGCGCCGAAGGCGGCGGGGAAGAAGAAGGAGCCCGGCCACGGCGGCGTGTAGTCATTGCCGTCGACGAAGAACAGCACGCCGCCGTCCGTCCCGGACATGACGTATGCACCCTGCTGGGGCCAGTCCGTGTCGAAATCGGGGCCGGTACCGCTCGCACCGACGACCACGTCCTCCACGCCATCGCCGTTCCAGTCCCCGGCGCGCCCGTGGAACCAGCCCACCTGCTCGTGCGGTCGCTGCCCGTGCAGCGTGAGCATGACGTGGCCGTCGCTGCCCGAGCGGACGTCGATGCTACCGGAGTGTTCACCGTTGGTGTTCGTCCAGGCGCAGCCGACGAGGTACTCGTCCTTGCCGTCGCCGTCGAGGTCGGAGAACGCCGCCGGCCGTCCAGGACCACAGGCGCTGTCATACGGGTGCGCGCGGACGACGTGCCCGAGCGGGCCGCCCAGGATCATGAAGCCGACCAGGGGCCCGTGGCCTTGCACGGCAAAATCGGCGAAGCCGTCGCCGTCGACGTCGCCGAGGGAGCAGACGTACTCGCCTAGGTCTTGCCCGGCCCAGTTTCCGAGCAGCGAGTACACGACGGAGTGGTCCGCACCGCTGAAAACGCGGACGATGCCCTGAGCCCAGAGCGTCTCGCTGTGTCCGAGCGTCCCAACTACGTAGTCCTCGATACCGTCGCCGTTCCAGTCCCCGAGGGCGTCGGCTGACCAGCCATGGCTGAGGCTGACGATCCCGGGTTGCGGAGCGATGTAGCGCTGGATCATGGAGCCGTCGGCGCCCGAACGGATGAAGTGCGTGTCCCAGCCGGTGGCGTAGTAGAGATCGCGGACGCCGTCACCATCCATGTCACAAACGGAGGCGAATGAGCGCAGCTGAAACTCCTGAGCCTGAGGCAGTGAGTTTCCGACAAGCTCCAGGTGCACACCCTGCGCCGCGCAGTCGGACCGCAACCCACCGAACAGCGCGGCCACGAACACGCTCGATCGAACGATCCCCGAGAGTCGACGTCCAGCGAACATGGCGAGCAGACCGGAGCCGCGCTCGGCGCGCCCCGTCCGCGTCAGTCTGACACGAAGCCCCGCATCTCGCTCGCTTTGCCTCCGGCGCTGCCAGCCGTTCGCTCGCCACGGGCTGCGGTCGCCGAGGTCTCCCTCGCGGCCCCTCAACCCCGTGGCCGCAGCACCACGGTGCGCGGCGGCCAGAACCAAGCCGTCGCGGCGCGCGCGAGGGGGTTCGTGAAGCTGGGCAGCCACTCTGCGACGACGACGAGGTCGGCCTCCCGCGCCCACGCCCCGAGCTGCGCCCGCGTCGGCGCCCAGTGGTGCGTCGGCTCGTCGTGCACGCCGCGCGCGTCGGGCAGCGCGAGCGCGAGGCGCTTCGCGACGCGGCCGCGCGGCCAGAGCCAGTCGCTGACGACGAGCTCGCCGCCGGGCGCCAAGGTGCGCGCCGCCTCGGCGAGCAGGCGCGCGGGCTCGCGCACGTGCGGCAGGATGTCGCAGGCCCAGACGAAGTCGAAGCCCGTGAGCCCGGCGCTCCAGCCCGCGCGCTCGAGGTCCGTCTCGCGCGCGTCCAGGCCCAGGCTGCGCACGAAGGCCACGCGCTCGGCGTCGGCGTCGAGGCCGACGCTCCCCGCCCCGAAGCGCGCGAGGTAGACGCCGTAGCCGCAACCGAGGTCGAGCCCGCGCCGCCGGTCGAGGCCGAGCCGCGCGCACGCCACGCGCAGCTTGCGCGGCGGCCCGGCGGCGAAGTGCCGCTCGAAGATCGCGCGCCGCGCGGGCGTGTCGCCGCCGGCGAGCACGCGCGCGCGCCAGAGCTCGGAGTCGTTCGCGTCCATGGATCGTTCCCGAACCTGATTCTGACGCGCACGCGACGCAGTCCTCACGTTCGGTTCGAGAACATCGTCCCCCTCGACCGCATCCTCGGGACCGCGGCACCCGCTGCGGTCCTCGATCGTCGAGGAGAACGGCCCGGACCAGGGGGGGCGGGGCATGCAGAACGAGAGCGGGCGTCGCCGGCGTGCGACGCGAGGTGGGCAGGCTTGCGCGGCGCTCGCGACGCTGTGCGGGCTGGTGTCCGGGGGCGGGGCGGCGAGCCTCGAGCAGGGCGGCGGCTTCGAGGGGGTCACGCTGCACGGCGGCGACCGCTTCGGCAGCGCGATCGCGCTCGGCGAGGGGCGCGCGGCGTTGGGGGCCCCGGGCTCGGACGACGCAGCGCTCGACGCCGGGGCGGTGCACCTCTACCAGCGCGGCGCGGCCGGCTGGCAGCACCTGGGCGAGCTGCTCGCGCCGGCGCCGCTGGCGGGCGAGCGCTTCGGCGAGGCGCTCGCGCTCGACGGGCGGCGGCTGGCGATCGGCGCGCCCGGCCACGGCGACGACCTCGGCGTGGTGCAGGTCTACGGTTGCGCGGGCGGCGCGCCGGCGCACCGCGCGACGCTCGCGCACCCGCGGCCGGTGACGGGCGCGCGCTTCGGCGCGGCGCTGGCGCTCGACGACGCGCGGCTGTTCGTGGGCGCGCCGGGCGAGGGCGCGGTGTACCTGTTCGAGCGCAGCGGCGAGAGCTGGACGCCGCGCGCGCGCCTCGTCGCGGCGGACCACGCGACGGGCGACGCCTTCGGCGCGGCGCTCGCGCTCGCCGGCGACACGCTCGTCGTCGGCGCGCCGAACGCCGGGCCGAGCGCGTGGCAGGGCGCCGCGTACGTCTTCGAGCGGCACGGCGCGCGCTGGTTCGAGGTCGCGCGCCTCGCACCGCTCGACGGACACACGAGCCAGTTCTTCGGCCTCGCGGTGGCCGCGCAGCCCGCGCGCGTCGCGGTCGGCGCGCGCGGCGACGCGGAGGGGGCGCTGTGGAGCGGCGCGGCCTACGTCTTCGAGCGCGACGCGCACGGCTGGCGGCAGGCCGACAAGCTCAAGGCGCCCGACGTGCTCGGCGGCGCGCACTTCGGCGCGGCGGTGGCGCTCGACGGCATCGAGCTCGCGGTCGGCGCGCGCTGGGACCCCTCGGCCAACGTGAACGCGGGCGCAGCCTACGTCTACCGCGCCGGCGCGGGCGGCTGGACGTGCGTCGCGAGCCTGCTGCGGCCCGGTGCGCAGGCGAACGACTGGTTCGGCGCGAGCCTCGACCTCGAGCGCGGCGACCTCGTCGTCGGCGCGCCCGGCGTCGATCAGCCCGAGCTCGACGCGGGCGCGGCGAGCGCGTGGCGCGTGGCGCCCGGTCGCAGCTTCTGCGCCGGCGACGGCAGCGCGTTCCCGTGCTCGTGCGGCAACCTCGGCGACCTCGGGCGCGGCTGCGCGAGCTCGGCGGGGGAGGGCGGCCTGCTCGCCGCGCAGGGCTCGACGAGCGTCGCCGCGAACGACCTCGCGTGGCAGGCCAGCGGGCTCGTGCCGCGCGGTCCGGCGCTGCTCGTCGCGGGTCGCGACGCGTACCTCGGCGGCGCGGGCTTCCCCTTCGGCGACGGGCTGCGCTGCGTGGGCGGCGCGCTCGCGCGGCTCGGTCCGGTCGAGACGGACGCCGGCGGCGCGGCGGTGTGGACGCTCGCCGCGCTGCCGAAGGGCAGCTTCCAGGCCGGGCAGACGGTGCGCCTGCAGGTGTGGTACCGCGACGCGACGAGCGGCCCCTGCGGCACGGGCTTCAACACGACGAACGGCTACGAGCTGACGTTCGACCCGTGATCGGCGGCGGCGCGCCGGCCGAAGCCGCGGCCGAGCGCGAGCGCCGCGGCGATCCACACGAGGCACACGGGCGCGGCGGTGGCGGCGAGGCCGACGACGCCGTAGCCCGCGAGCGTGAGCAGCTTGGTCGTGCCCGCGCCCAGCACGTCGCCGGTGCGCGGCCCGACGAGGTCGACGAGGTTCTTCGCCTTGTACTTGTCCTCGGGGCTCAGCACGGTGAAGAGCAGCTCCTGCGCGGGCTTCTTCAGGCCGTAGCCGATGCCGCGCCGGAGGACCTGGAACGCGCCGAAGACGAGCAGCAGCGAGCCCGCGGGCACGAGGCCCGAGGCGAGCAGCACGAAGCCGAGCACGCTGTAGAGCGGCAGGATCACGAGCGTCGCGCCCGCGCCGATGCGCTTCAGCAGGCGACCCGCGACGGCGACCTGCAGGAAGAGCGCGACGAGGTTCGTGTAGACGTCGAGGTTGGCGAAGATCTTCGTCGACGCGGCGGTGGCGCCGCCGCCGGCCTCGTTCACCACGGCGGCCTGGAAGAAGTAGGCCAGCGTGCCGGAGACGCCGTAGATCAGCACGTACGCGCCGATGCCGAGCAGGTAGGGCGAGCGCGCCACCGCGCTGAAGGCGGCCCAGCGGCTGCCGCCGATGGCGAGGTCGGCGCGCGGCGCGGGCGCGGCGGGGAGCGCGGCGGGGCCGGCGTCCGCGGAGGCCGCGCGGCGCTCGAGGCTGCGCATCACGCCTCGCGCGGCGCGCAGCGCGCCCTCGAAGAACACGCACGAGACGAGCAGCAGGCCGCCGTGGCCGAGCTCGTCGACGAGGAGGCTCGTCAGCGTCCCGCCCAGCATGCCGCCCAGGCTCCCGCCCGCCGCGACCATCCCGTACAGGCGCGTCGCGCGCTTGCGGTCGAACAGGTCGGCCAGGAGCGAGAAGTAGACCGAGACCAGGAACAGGTTGACGACCGACAGGAAGACGTAGAAGGCGCGCCCGACCCACACGAGCGCGTCGCCCTCGCAGACCTGCAGCGCGAGGAAGAACGCGACGAAGCACAGCGACACGCCGCGGTACACGCGCGGGACGAGCCGGCTGCGCGGCAGGCGCGCGACGACGCCGGCGTAGAGCGGGTTGAGCACCAGGCTCGCCAGCACGGTGGCGAGCATCATCTCCGGCAGGCGGTCGATGCCGCTCGCGAGGCCGAAGGTCTCGCGCACCGGACGCGCGATGTAGTAGCCCGTGAGCAGCAGCATGTAGCCCAGCACCGCCCACGCGAGCACGGCCGCCTCGCCGCGCTCGAGCTCCACGACCTTGGAGAAGGCGCGGAAGCACAGGTCCTCGAGACGGCGCGGGCGCGGCATGCACGCTGAGTACCCGAGCGCGGCCCGCGAGGGAAGGGGCGAGCGCGCGAACAACTCGAACACGACTCGTGCACGCGGCGCTCCCGCCGCGCCGCGCGTCGGCGTAGGCTCGGGGCTCCGCGTCCCGCTCCGTCCCTCGACCCCAGACGACATGAAGCTCCTCATCCTCGGCGGCACTCGCTTCCTCGGCCCCGCGCTCGTCGCGCGCGCGCAGGAGCTCGGCTGGGAGGTCACGCTCTTCAACCGCGGCAAGAGCGACCCCGGCCGCTTCCCCGAGCTCGAGACGTTGATCGGCGATCGCCAGAACGACGTCGAGGCGCTGAAGGGCCGCCGCTGGGACGCGGTCGTCGACACCTCGGGCTACTTCCCCGAGTGGATGGAGCTGTCGTGCGGCGCGCTCGCGGGCAACGTCGGCCAGTACGTCTTCGTCTCGACCATCTCGGTCTACGGCAACGACTTCAACCGCGAGGTGAACGAGGACACGCCGGTGCCGGGGCTGCCCGAGGGCGCGGATCCCAAGCGCCTGACCAACGAGACCTACGGCCCGCTCAAGGCGCTGTGCGAGCGCAAGGCCGAGGAGCTCTTGCCCGGTCAGGTGACGGTCGTGCGCCCGGGGCTCATCGTCGGCCCGGACGACGACTCGGACCGCTTCACGTACTGGCCGTTGCGCGTGCTGCGCGGCGGCGAGATCCTCGCCGGCGGCGACCCCGACGCGCCGGTCGACTTCATCGACGTGCGCGACCTGGCGAACTTCTGCCTGCGCACGATCGTGGACGGTCACGTGGGCGTCTACGACGCCAACGGCCCGGGCGTGCGCACGACCATGCAGGAGCTCCTGCACGGGTGCAAGATCGTGCTCGGCAGCGACTGCTCGTTCACCTGGGGCACGGACGCGGAGCTGCTCGAGCTCGGCGTCGGCCCGTGGATGGAGCTGCCGCTGTGGATCCCGCGCGAGCCGCCGTACTACCGCATGGCCTGCGAGCGCGCGCGCGCCGTGGGCCTCGAGTTCCGCCCCGTGGGCGACACGATCCGCGACACGGCGGCCTTCTTCGCGGACGAGCCGGCCGATCGCCCGCGCCGCGCGGGCCTCGACGCCGCGAAGGAGCGCGAGGTGCTAGCGAAGCTGAAGGAGCTGCGGGCGAAGCGGGACGAGTAGCGCCTCGCATGGACACGCGCCGTACAGCTCCGACCGTCGCGGAGCGCTTCGTGCTCACGCCGATCCTGTGGATGGCGGGGATGGGCGGGACGGCGCTCGTGAGCGGCTTCGTCGGGACGCTCTCGAGCGGCGGCAACCTCGCTCCCCCCGTGGCGCTGATCTTCGCGCCCCTCGTCGCCGTGGCGGGGCTCGCGGTCGGGCTCGTGCTCGGGCTGTTCGTCGGGGGCCTGCGGGCCGCGCCGCGCTCGAACCTGGGCTGGCTCGTCTTCGTGTGCTTCCTCGAGGCCTGCCTCGTGCCGCTGCTCTGCGCGGTCTGAGCGCGCAGGCGCGAGGCGAAGGCGCCGCGCGGTGGCGAACCGCGCGCGCTCAGCGCCGCACCCGGTCCCGCTGCGCGACCACCTTCGCGAAGAGCTCCCGGCCCAGGCGCCGCTCGGCCCACAGGTCCTCGAGCTCGGCCTCGGTCGCGTGCGGGTGGTCGAGGCGCAGGCCGGCGAAGGCCAGCGCGCGCGCGGTCTGCCAGGCCTGGTCCACGGCGCGCCAGCGCTCCAGCGGCGTCATGCGGCGATGGTGCTCGTCGAGCAGGCGCTGGGCCTCGGGGGAGGTGTCGGTGGGGCGCACGGCGGCAGGATAGCGCTTCGGACGAGATGCGGCGCGGAGCTTGCGCGTTCGCGCCGGGCGTCGTGAGCTGTGGAGAGCGCCGCGCGGCGGGCACCGCGACGCGCGCGCGAGACGCACGATGAGCGAAGTCACGCTGGGCAAGGCGGCCTGGAGGCCGCGATCCTGGGGCGAGCGCCTCGTGCTCGTGCCGCTCCTGTGGGTCGCGGTGGTCGGCGTCGTCGCGGTCGGGACGGCGATCTTCTGCCTGGGGGCCTTCCATCCGCCTTCGAACATCGCGCCGCTCTTTGCCTTCCTCTTCGGGGTCTGCGCCGCGCCGATCGCGCTCGTGCCCGGCCTGTGCGCCGGGCTCGCGCGCTGGACCTTCGCGACGAACCGTGTCCTGCTCGCGCTCGCGGCCGTCGCCACGGCCGTCGCCACGGTCGTCGTCTTCTGGCCCCAGCCGCGCGCCGTGGGCACGCTCGTCGAGGCCGAGGTCGTCGCGGTGCACGATCCGTTCGAGCGCGCGGTCGACCCCGACGCGGCGCGCGCCGCGTTCGAGCGCGACCGCGGCGTGGTGCTCGAGGTGCGCGTGGTGCGGCGCTGGGAGCTGCGCGGTTCGGCGCCGTGGCACCTCGACGAGCCGCGCCGCGCGGCGGCGGTCCCGGTGGAGACGCCTGCGCTCACCGTCTTCGCGCGCTTCGCCGGCACGCTCCCGTGGCGCTACGAGCGGCAGCCGCGGCGCGCGCTCTACGCGCTGCGAGGAGCCGAGGACGCGGACGAGCTCGCGCGCCTGCTCGCGCTCGACGTGCTCGACCCGGCGAGCCCCGCGCAGCGCGCGCTCGTCGGCCGCTGACGCTCAGGTCCCCTTGCGCAGGAGGATCGTCTTCGTCGTGTTGAAGAGGATCGAGAGGTCGAACACGAAGCTCTGGTACTTGATGTAGAAGAGGTCGTACTGGAGCTTCTGCAGCGCGTCCTCGACCGTGTTCCCGTACGGGTAGTTGATCTGCGCCCAGCCGGTCAGGCCCGGCTTGACGATGTGGCGCTGGCGGAAGTAGGGGATCTCGAGGGCGAGCTCGTCGACGAACACCTGGCGCTCGGGGCGCGGGCCGACCAGCGACATGCTGCCGCCGATGACGTTGAAGAGCTGCGGCAGCTCGTCGAGGCGCGACTTGCGCAGGAAGCGGCCGACGGGCGTGATGCGCGGGTCGTTCTCGGTGGCCCAGACCGGGCCCGTGCGGCTCTCCGCGTCGATGTACATCGAGCGGAACTTGTAGAGCGTGAACGGCTTGCCGTCGCGGCCGACGCGCTCCTGCTGGAACAGCGCGGGGCCCGGCGACGAGAGGCTCACGGCGATCCACGTGCCGATCATCACCGGCCACAGGAGCGCGAGCATCACGAGCGACGCGACGAGGTCGAGCGCGCGCTTGAGCAGGTCGGCCCACGGGTGGCGCGAGAAGCCCTCGTTGAAGATCAGGTACGAGGGCCGCAGCGCCTCGACCGAGATCTTGCCGGCCACGTCCTCGAAGACCTGGTCGTAGTCGCGCACCGGGATGCCCTGCAGGCGGCAGCGCAAGAGGTCCTCGGTGGGCAGCTTGCCGCGCCGGTCGGCCAGCGCGACGACGATCTCGTTGACCTCGAGCTCCTGGACGAGGTCGGTCAGCGGCGCGCTGGGCCGCGCCGGGTCGTTCGACAGCACGCCGCGCTCGCCGACCACGAGACCCTCGAGCACGAGGTCCGCGGTGCCGAGCTCGCGCGCGTCGAAGCTCAGCGCCGGCAGCACGTCCTCGGCGAGCTCGGCCTCGGGCAGGATGCCGACGATCTGATAGCCGGCCGCGGCGTGCTCGCGCATCTCCTTGGCGAGCACGTGCGCCGCCTTCGACGAGCCGAGGATCAGCACGCGCTCGTAGTAGCGCGCGCGCCGCAGGAGGTCGTGGAAGATCGTGCGCCACACGAACAGCAGCGCGAAGCCCATCAAGAGCGCGAACACGAGCGTGCGCACCTTGCCGACCAGCGACAGCCCCGGCAGGTCGAGCATCGGCTCGAGGCGCCAGAGGTGCGCGAGGCCCATCGCGACGAGCGTCACCGCCATCGCCGAGCCGACCGAGCCCACGAAGCGCCGCGCGCGGTCGTAGCGCGACAGCGACACGCGGAAGTCGTAGAGCTCGTTGAACGAGATGGCGAGCTGCGCGAGCACCGCCAGCAGGAACGCGGTCACCCAGCAGTAGAAGCGCGCCTGCTCGAGGTCCATCGCGACGCGCGCGCGCGCCAGGGCGCGGAACGTCTCCTGCTCGGGGTTCCACAGGTGCGCGCTGCCCGCCAGGCCGAGCACCACCCACAGGATGGCCGTCTCGGAGAGGACGAGCAGCGCCTTGCGGACGGGCAGGTAGTGGCTGAGGACGCGCAGCATCGGGCGGGGGAGGGCCTCGCGGCGGGAGCCGGGGACGGTCCTACTTCGGCCGCGGGGGGCGGTCGGGTGAACCCGCTGCGGGCGAGGGGTTCCTCGCGCGGCGGCCGGGGGCGGGCGAGCTCATCGGCGCAGGCGGGCGAGGTAGGCCTCGAGCCGGTCGGGGTCGCTGGGCAGGGCGGCGGAGAGCTTCTCCGCGCCGTCCTCGGTCAGCAGGTAGTCGTCCTCGATGCGGATCCCCAGGCCCTCGTCCGGCAGGTACAGCCCGGGCTCGATCGTCACGACCATGCCCGGCTCGAGCGGGCCGCGGAAGCCGCGCGCGTCGTGCGTGCGGATGCCGAGGTGGTGGCCGACGTAGTGCCGGAAGGCCTCGCCGTAGCCCGCGTCCGCGAAGCTCTTCTGCGCGGCCTGGTGCAGCTCGTCGAGCGTCGCGCCGGGCTTCAGCAGGCCCTCGCACTTCTTCTGCGTGGCGAGCACGAGCTCGTACAGCTCGCGCTGGCGCGGCGTGAAGCGGCCGCTGGTCGGGATCGTGCGCGTGACGTCGGCGCAGTAGCCGTGGTAGCGCGCGCCGACGTCGAGGATCAGGAGGTCGTTCGACGCGAGCCGCCGGCCGTTCGCGCGGTAGTGCAGCGCGCAGCCGTTGGGCCCCGAGGCGCAGATCGAGGGGAACGCGCGGAACTCGGCCCCGCGGCGGCGGAAGCCGGCCTCGACCGCCGCCTCGGCGGTGTACTCCCACGCGCCCGGCACGGCGACGACGAACGCGTCGGCGAGCGCGGCCAGCGTGACGTCGACCGCGGTGCGCAGCGCGGCCTGCTCGCCCGGCGACTTGGTCGCCTGCAGGCGCGAGAGCACCGGGCGCGGGTCGTCCGGCGCGAGCTCGCGGCCGGCGAGCAGCGCGCGGCTCGCGTCACCGGTGACCCACAGGCGCGGCGCCTCGACGAGCAGCAGGTCGACGTCGGTGTCGAGCTCGCTCGTCGGCAGCGTCGTCGCGATGCCGGTGCGCCGCACGGCCTCGGGGCCGGGCGCGAGCGCGGCGCCCTCCCACAGCGTGCGCGTCTCGCTCGCCGCGCGCAGGTAGAGGCGCTCCTCGGCCGGCGCGCCGCCCTCGACGAGCAGGAGCAGCACCGCGTCGGGCGCGTCGAGCCCGGTCAGCCAGTGGAAGTCGGGGTCGGCCTCGAAGCGGCCCTCGCCCTCCGGGCCGGCGGCGACGAGCAGCAGGCCCTCGCCGAGCTCGGCCGCGAGACGGGCGCGGCGCGCGGCGCAGGCGGCGGGCGTGTTCGGGTCGGGCGTCGCC